>NZ_ACGK02000001.1 GCF_000159235.2 Fannyhessea vaginae DSM 15829 | reverse complement strand
CTATTGAAAGTGTAAAAGCTTCCATTTACACAGATGAGCGTATTGTGCCTTATCTTACTAAGCAGGAACTCGCTGATGCTGATAAAGACTTTGAGAACCTAACATTAGAAGAAAAGAAGCAAGTGCTATCCAAGCTTGTAGATAAAAACAAGCTATACGTTAATGCTTCTGATATGGATGATGAAACATATCAAATAAGTGATGCTGATAAAGCATTTACGAAGTCTTTCTATGAGGAGGCATAATCATGGCTGAATCATTCTTATATGAAAAACTTGATACGCTTAAAGAAATTAATGAGCTTGCGCCTATGCCCGATATTATTGAGCATAGTTTATCTCAAAATATTGTTTTGCGTGAGTACCAAAAAGAAGCTTTCCAATATTTCGTTACTTACTTTGAAAAAGACGCTTTGCATAAGAATAAGCAGATTCATACGCTTTTTCACATGGCAACAGGCTCTGGTAAAACGGTGATGATGGCAGGGCTTATCCTCTATCTTTATACAAAAGGTTATCGTAAGTTTCTTTTCTTTGTGAACCAAACGAATATTTTGAAAAAGACGGAAGAAAACTTTTTGAATGCGCTTTCCTCTAAGTATCTTTTTGCTGATAATCTTTCCCATCTTGGCATGAAGATTAAAGTGAAAAAAGTAGACAGATTTAGTGATACAGCGCTAGATGATGATATTGAGCTGCTATTTACTACCACTCAAAAGTTACATACAGATATGTTGTTTTCTAAAGAAAACGCACCGACATATGCTGATTTTGAGAATGATAAAATCATTTTTATTTCGGACGAAAGCCATCATATTAATTCTTATACGAAGAAAAAGACAAGTACTGAAGAAGATGCTGAAAAAACCTGGGAATACACGGTAAATCGTGCCTTTAGTTCCAATAAAGATAGTGTTCTACTGGAATTTACCGCGACAGCTGATCTCAAAGATAAAAACGTACTTGCAAAATATACTGATAAAATCATTTATAACTATCCACTGGAACGTTTCCGTGCGAGTGGCTACACGAAGGATTTTCAAAACTTTGCAACCGATACGAACCTCTGGGATCGTACGCTTATTGCTCTTATCTTAAGCGAATATCGTCGTTATCTTTTTGCGGACTTAAAACTGAACATTAAACCAGTTATTATGCTTAAGTCACAAAAGATTAAAGAGTCTGAAGCTTTCCATGACGAATTTTTCAAAAAATTAGAGGAACTCACGAGCTATGAGATTAAAGCTTTGCAAAGTGCTAATATTCCGCTTCTTTCTAAAGCTATAGCTTATTTCGAGGAAAAAGATGACACCCTCGAAAACCTGGAGCATAGTCTTAAGAACTCTTTTTCTGAAGATAACACCATCATCATGAATGGATCTTCAGACGACAATGACGCTAACCAAATTAAAGTGAACTCGCTCGAAGATACAGATAATCACATTCGTCTTATCTTTGCTGTTGATATGCTCAATGAAGGCTGGGATGTATTAAATCTTTTTGATATTGTACGCCTTTATGATAGTCGTCAAGGTAGCGGTAAAGCTGGAAAAATCGGTTCGTATACGATTAAAGAAGCTCAACTGATTGGTCGTGGAGCGCGCTATTGTCCGTTTGTATATGAAGGCGACAAAGACCTTAAATATAAGCGTAAGTTTGATGGTGACCTTACGAACGATTATCGTATTCTGGAAACCATGCTCTTCCATAGTCTGAATGATTCGCGCTACATTGCTGAGTTGAAACAAGCTCTTATTGCAACTGGGCTTCAACCTAAAAATCCAATTACTCGTGAATATCGATTAAAAGAGGAATTTAAGTCTTCTGAATTTTACCAAAAATCATATGTCTATTCTAACGAACGCTTACCTCGAGGACGTCAAGAAATTACGACTGTTGAAGATAGCTTAAAAACAAAAATCTATCGCTATACACAAAAGTCAGTGTCTGGTAGCATTGTCAATCTTTTTGATACGGATGAACAGGAAAAGGAAATTGAAAACAAACAAGCAACTAGTAACAAAGCAAAGATAACAGCCCTGCTCTTTAAGGATGTTGACTATAACATTCTTTCGGGTGCTGCTGATTGCTATACAGAACTTCGCTTTGATGTGATTAAAGATAAATATCCAAATGTTTCCTCACTCAAAGAGTTCCTCACGTCCGAAGATTATTTAGGTAATTCAATGTTAGAAATTACTCAAACTGGTGATATGTTAACTGGTAAAGACATCTTTGCAGCATCTAAAAAAGCGATGGGACAAATTGCCTCTTACATTGCAAATATTAAACAAGAGTTCGTTGGCAGTACAGTCTTTAAGCCAAGAATGCTGAAAAGTATTCTGCACGATAAAAAGATCTCCCTCACCACAATCCAAGAAAATGGCGGTCATGGCGATTCACAAAATGACTGTACTAATGATGCTTATCAGTTTAATGTGGCTGGTCAAACGTGGTATGTCTTTACAGATAACTACGGGACGAGTGAAGAAAAGCTGTTCGTTAAGTACTTTAACGAACAGATAGAGCCAAAGCTGAAAGCAAAAAACCTTGAATATTATCTCGTTAGGAATGAAAGGATTCCTGAGCTTGCTATATATTCATTTGATGCAGGCGAACGCTTTGAGCCTGACTATATGTTGTTTATCAAAAAGAAAGACGCTGCAGAAGTAAAAACATTTCAAACATATATCGAGCCTAAAGGATCACAACTACTGTTGCAAGATAAGTGGAAAGAGGATTTCTTAGGTGAGATCCAGAAAAAATTCGAGATATCTGAACTACTTGGTAATGGTTACACACTCCTCGGCTTGCCATTTTTTAATCAGGAAAATCGTTTGGCTGAGTTCAGTAAAGCCATCGATGAGCTAGTAAATCATTTATAAGACTCGAGGTAAAATGCCAAACGAATTATTTATTTCTGTAGCCTCACTAGTGATTTCGGGAATTGCTGTTTTCTTTTCATACCAATTAGCACGAAAAGCTGACGAAGCAAATAAAATCGCACGGAAAGCACTGGAGTTACAAAAACAACTAGCTCCATCACCTTGGAGTAAACTCGTCCGAGTTGAAGGAGCTTGCTACGAAATTACCAACACTTCTGGACGTAACTCACTAGTTACAGTAATTAAAGCGATTCCTGAAGAAGCTGCTGGTTTACTTATAAACAATAATCAGATGCCTAAATATGTAGGCAACGGAGATAGTTTTAAAATTTTAATTGCACAAGTTGATGGTGGTGATCTTGACGCTGTTAAAATAGAATACTACTACGAAGACGATCCTGAAACTACATATAACGTTACTAGAAATGTAAATTAGATGGTTTCCTGTCTTTTTGTGTCTCTGTTCACTTGGATCAAAAAGGCTTAGTGCTATTTCTTAGTTAAACAGAGTTTAGCTTTTTGTTGTTCTAATGCTCAAAGGAGACCATCTTACATTTGATCAGTAAAAATGCGCGTAATGCAGGTTATCAAACGTTCTTTATTATTTTCAAAATCACTATCATTAGCGGGCACAAAAATCTCATAGTAAGAAGGGGATTGAATATACAGTGATGGAAGATTAGCTTCTCTAATTCTTATAACAATGAACCCTGCATCCAATAACTCTGAAGATTTTCGCTTATCCACATCTCTTCTTCCTTTATGCCAGTATTCGCCATCATATTCTATGGCAAATTTTTGACCGTGAATGCAAAACGAGATATCAATGGACCAATTATAGGAAAAATTATTAAAGTTGTATCTAGCTCCAGAACGAGCTGTTCTTATCTTTTTCTGAACAGCATCAAAGTATTTCAGTTCAATTCTTGATTTATGAGAATCTGTGCATTCAGGGCATCCAGCGCCATGGATTCTAGAAACTACGGTTGCTCTATATATATGAGTATGATTGTTTTCACATACCCATAAAGGTGGAACATTTAGTTTTGTACTAGGGCGAACACACCAAGGGCTATCGGAATTCGAGGGGTCCCATTGTTCAGCTAATTTAGGATAAATCCAAGCTATTGATCCCTGAATTTTCCCACAGTTAGGACACATTTGCCCATCTTTTCTTTGTCTATCCCTAGGAGTAGCCTGCCATTCATAGCTACAAACCATACACTTCCACCATACTGATCTCTTGCTGTTATCTCTTATATTGTAAGGTGTATAAACACCGTTTTTCTCTCTTAACCACTCAGAGGCTATTTCTGGATTCGTATCTGTCAAAAACAGACCAGTACCACGAGTTGCTTGGCTTCTACATGCTGGACAACCCAATTCTAAATAAGTATATGGATAAGCATATGGATGATGGCCGTGCTTACACTTAAATCGATATTGTCCATCCCCCGGACACATACCACTCCAATTGGTGGGGCATACTGTCGTTTCGTATGGACTCCTCTCATCGTCCCATGCCTCCAATAGTTCAGGCACATCAGCACATAACGTATTTTTAGCCTCTTTAATTGATAAAAAAGTTTTCTGAATATATGTTATTTCTGGCTCCAGAACTTCTCTCGTTATTTTTGGAGCGTAATGAGCGGCAGTGTTAAGATGTGTTTGGCAGGAACATTTGAACGATATATCTGAACTACGCTTGACGGTTTGTTTTCCACAGTTACTGCATACAACAAGGAGAATAGTGTCAGTATTATCTATAGAGCCATCTTTAAGAACATTCACCAATTTATATCCATATGCCTTCGCAATAGCGCTATATTCATTAAAACTATTTCCCGAAGTTATATGAACAATTGGATGACTCGACCTCATCCACGCATTCCAATAGCATGCTCTACAGACAGATTCACCTAAATCAGTTTTTTCTATAATGTATGCGATACGATAATGTGCTTCAGTGTTACAAATCTTGCACTTAGTAAGTAGATATAAATTTTTAGGATAACTTTTAGAAGAATCATAGCTTTCAGCTAACTCTAACCCACCAGAAGTTAAAATACTTTCTAGTTCTTCTTTAGTTCGTAAAACTTTTCTGCTCACGCTAGACTCTATCTTTTCTATAAATTACCTTTTAAACCATTATAAACAACAGGTCAATGACAACCAAAGCCTTTTTTACAGTAGTCTAACAAAATCCTTGTCTAAATATTTGTTGGGTCAATTTTCATTCATTAATCATTCGACAAGCTTTAATTCGCACTCTTTGTTTATTTTAATTAATTTGAAATGCATATTTGGCTGTCTCCTCATCTTCTTTCGCAGATAGAATAGTACTCTTCCCTAAATTTAAATTTAGGGTAATTTAGACCAGCACTTAAAGAATCTCTTCCCAATCTTGCGGAAATCCCATAAAAGCGAATTCAAATGAACCTTTGTACTTGACAAACGTATTTTTCAGATCTTTCAAAAGGGAAGACCACTGTTCATTTGCCTTTAGCATTCTTTTAATGATTAAGAGGACAGGAAATATTTTATTCTGTTCCTTTCTATATCGGAGATTCTCTTTATAAAGGCGAGGATTTTCTTTTAAGGGCATATTGTAAAGTCTGGTATAGTGCGCGCAAATATTTCTTACTTCTACTAAACATAAAATCCAGTTTTTTAGAAATCTAGGTTCAGTATTGTAATAGCGAGATATATTTTTTTGATCTTCAGCTTTTAGAATGCTAAACAATGAAGATAAACTCCCAAAAGACATTAATTCCACAGAAACCCATATAGGAAATTGACGATCATATTTTTCTATGTGATGTTTAACAAACGGTTTATTTTTTTGTCGTTCAATTTCCTTATTTAAGTTGTTTATGATAATAGAGTATATAGATTGTCCTTGTTTATTAGTCTTGTAAACAAAATTAGTCTCACTCATCAATACATCAGGACCATATTTGATAGATAAGCAATAGGCAATCTGAGTTCTAAGTTCTATTTCAATTTGCTCGATAGTTCGCATTAGATCATTTTTAAATTGGCTATCAAAGCAATAAAGATTAAATAGCTGTTCTATGCTAACAGTATCTTGATAATACTCCTTGTTATTAGTATTTTTAAGCCCGATGCCGTAACCAGAAAGTCTGTAATAGTTGACCCTCATTAAAATTTTTTCTGCAAATTTGGTGTCAGATATTTTTAGATGATGATCGTTTACCAGTTTTGCAATTTGTTGATTATACGTTAAGGCTGGTTTCAATTTCATATGTGTACTCTTTCATACAAAAAAGCCCTCTCCGTGGTCCGCATGCAGAAGAACTGCATTAAGCGTGGAGAGGTTCTGTTGACATAATTGTATCATGATACAATTAAAAATCAACCCATACAGCCCTTGATGTAAGACAATACTCTCAACGCTGTTGGAAAGAGTACAGGTCTTAATTTCGCTTAATTTGTTTAATTTCAGACTCACGCCGAACACTAAATAAAACACAGGTATTCTTCCAAAACTAAGTTGAACGCATATATCAGATAGTGGCGCTATTGAAAGAACGGTTGAACGTAAGGGCAGTAGAAACGGGTTTCGTGAACGACCCTACACACCTTTTAGGACTTGACCTAACTAACTTTTAGGTTCTGCTTGAATATTGCGCTTAAAACGCATGGCGCATAGCAAAACTACGTTAAAGTTCTCGTGAGTTATGTCCAAGAGAGCTGTCAGTGTTTACAAAAATTTTTTCGAATATTAAGCAGAATGTTTTATAAAACCTTGCTCGAAAGCGCCGTCGCAGCCCCTAGACGGCATGGAATCAAGCCACCCGCGACACCAAGCTACACTCAGCAACGGCGCGCCAACTTCACCGCCCACGTTCCCACCAAACCCCTAAAAGCCAGATCCATTGCGCCCAACAACGCTTGCGCCCAACCACGCTTGCGCCCAACCACGCAGAATATATGGTATTTCTTAGGTAAAAGCCTATAACCCCACTATTTAAAAATAGTTCCTTAAGATTATTGAATGAATGCGTTACAATTGCTATATGTAAACATGCTTAAGACGAGAGGAGACTTTCGTATGTCACAAGTCGTTTGTGGAACGCTTAAAGTTTCAAACGATTGCATTGCCGATTTGGTAGGTCATGCAGCTCTTGAATGCTACGGTGTAGTGGGAATGGCTGCTCTCGACCAGCAAGACGGCATAATGCATCTCTTACCCATGTATCGCTTACGTAAAGGTGTAGACGTAGAAACTAAAGACGACCATCCAGTTGTATCGCTGCACGTCATTGTTGAGCAAGGAGTCAACCTGGTTTCGGTTTCTAAAAATTTAATCAGTGCTACTCAATTTATCTTAAAAAAGATTGCCGAGCTTAGCGATGTAGAAGTTCGTGTATTTATTGAAGGCATGCGCGCCTGACCGCGTGTTGCAGGTGTGCGCTTGCAGCAATAACGCGTCTGCTGCACGCCTTACGCACGGGTTCGTCGCGTGCCTGTGCTTACGCGCCACGAGTTGCACCACCGCGTCGCTCGCGGTGACCTTGCACTTCTTGCTTGGAGCGTATTGCTGCAAACAGCGCGAAAATCGTGCAAAGCGCCACAAGCATCGCAAAGCGCACAAGCGCCGTACCAGCGCACCAACCGCGCGCAATACGTGCACGCGTACCGCGCCCGCACCTGCTCAAGTATTGGATAACCGTCTATGAATTAAAGGAATTCCACTGATATGATTTCTCATGTGATTCGTACTTGCTTTCCCGTTGCAGCTCAAGCGGTTGCAAACAAAGCCGATGAAATTAACAAGCTTAACGTATTCCCCGTTCCCGACGGAGATACGGGAACAAACATGTCGCTTACTCTTCAAACCGTGGTAAAAGAGGTGGAAGACCTGCCTCAAGATGCGTCGATGGAAGATATAGCTCATGCAATTACGCACGGATCACTTATGGGCGCGCGCGGTAATTCTGGCGTTATTACCAGCCAAATTTTGCGTGGTATTAGTGAAGGCCTTGTTGGCGCAACGGACGAAGCTCTAAGCGTCGAAGACATTGCAAAAGCCTTGCGAAATGGCGTAAAAGTTGCATTTAAGGCTGTAAGAAAGCCCGTTGAAGGCACCATTCTTACCGTTTTAAAAGACGTGTCGCTTTGTGCCGATAAGCTTGAGCAAAAACACGCAACCAAGCAAGAGCTCCTTGATGCAATTGTGGTTGAAGCATATGAATCCGTTGCGCGCACGCCCGATTTATTGCCTGTTCTAAAAGAGAATGGGGTAGTGGATTCGGGTGCTTTTGGTTTTGCAACTTTTATCGAAGCCTTTGTGAATGCTTATAACGGTAAAGATCAGCAGCTTACCAATTTTAAGACTACGGTAGATACCCAAGATACCCAAGATACCAAAGACGCTAAAGCCCACGTATCAAATGCGGTTGATATTGCCGTTAACGAAGATTGGGAAGGCTCTCAGTATCGTTATTGCACCGAGTTTTTGTTCCATGCCGATTTAGAAGACTTTAACCCCGAAACTCATCTTAAATTCCTTGCGTCCCAAGGTGACTGCGAACTTTTGGTAGGAAGTTATCCCGATTATAAGATTCATGTTCACACTAATCGTCCCGATTATGTTTTGCGCCACATGCTGCATCGCGGCCAAATATATAACGTGTTTGTACACAATATGGATCTAGAGGCTCACGAACGAACAGACGCCATCCGCGATGACAAAGTTCTTGTTCACGGTGATGATTTTGTCGCTGGAGCTACAACGTCAGCGGCAGCTGCTTCTAATGCACCGTTAAAGGACGTAGGCTTTGTTGCGGTTGCAGCTGGTAGTGGCCAAGCAGAAATTCTTACATCATTAGGTGTTGACCAAATTATCTCTGGCGGCCAAACCATGAATCCCTCTACGGCCGATATCCTTAAAGCTATCGAGGCTACCCATGCTCGTCAGGTAGTTGTATTGCCTAACAATTCTAATATTCGTATGGCTGCCGAAGCAGCTGTTCAGGCAGTTACTTCTTGCGTTGCAAAAGTTGTTCCCACTAAAAGCGTTCTGCAGGCATTTTCTTGTATGTTCTGCGTTGATTTGAGTAAAGATTTTGATGAACTTGTGTCACAAATGACCGATCAACTTTCCCTCATTAGAGATGGCGAGATAACCTGTGCTGTTCGCGATTCTTCTGCGTCTGATGGTACGCCTATCCACGTAGGCGATGTTATGGGTATTGCCTGTGGTTCCATCGATGTGGTTGGGCACGACGTATGCAGCGTAACGCTTGAAGTTATTGCTCGTATGATGGACGAAGAAGAAAGCGATACCTTAACTATCTTAGCTGGTAAAGATATGGATCAAGCAAGCTTTGACGATCTGGTAGAAAAAATAGAAGATAAGTTCCCCTCGCTTGACGTAGATCCACAACGCGGAGAGCAACCGCTTTATCCTGTGATTTTCTCGCTCGAATAAGGCGTCTGTGGATACTCAACTGCATATATCTGAGGCATCACCGCGTCTTGCAGCGTCTTGTGCGCTTGACGCGCCGCTTGACATGTTGCCGTATGTAACGCCTGCGCGCGCGAAGCTGTTTTCTAATCTTGGTATCCATACCCTGCGCGATCTAATATTGCGTATCCCTCGTAGATACCTTGATTTTTCGCGGCATGTTTCTATTCTTGAAGCAGCTGTAAATGACACAGTTACTATATCGTGTGTTATTGATCGAATTAATCTTAAGCGTCCACGTCCGCATCTCTCAATTGTTGAGATGTACGTAACCGATACCATAGGTATCATGCGCATTTCGTTTTTTAGGCAGCCTTGGCTTGCAAAAGCCTACCATGTAGGCGACGTTGTTGCGCTTTTGGGTAAAGTAGAATATTCGTATGGTTTTAAGTGCATGAATTCGCCGTTTATTGAGCTTATTCACGCAGCAGATGCTCGTCCTACAGACGGCCACGCTGCGGATACTCATGCAGCGGACGCCCATGCACAAGATAAGAGTGCACTTGAGCTTTTACCCAATGCCCGCCTTGATATGCATATTCTGCCTGTTTATGCACTGTGCGACGGCTTATCCGCTGCGTGGTATCGACGCATTATTAAAATATGTTTGCATAAAATTTTGCCGCTTGTAGACTGTATACCGTCTGTATATCTTGCGCGTAATCGTTTGATGGGATATTCAACTGCTATCCAGCAGATACACATGCCAACATCTATGTCTGCACAAGACGCAGCGCGCCGCCGTTTTGCATATAATGAACTGTTTTTTCTTCAGCTTGCCCTTCGCGCGCGCACATCTGTTGAGGATATTCAAGACCCCATACAGCACTGCATTAACGGAAGCCACCTCAAAAACTTTTATAAAGCATTGCCCTTTGAATTGAGCGCAGAGCAGCAAAGTGCAGCTCATGACCTTTTACATGATATGCAGGCAAAAACGTGCATGAATAGGTTGTTGCTTGGTGATGTTGGAACGGGAAAAACCGTTGTTTGCGCCCTTGGTTTTGCTGTTTGCGCCGACACATTCACGCAAGCTGCCATGCTTGCGCCAACCTCTGTTTTAGCTCAGCAATATGCCGAAAAAATAGGCACGCTCCTTACCAAATTGTCTATATCGTGGGCACTTTTAACGTCCGCAACAACAAAGTCCGAGCGCGCCGATATTCTGAGCCAATTACAAACAGGATCGGTTCAGGTCATTTTTGGTACTACATCGCTTTTGTCTGATGATGTGCAATTTCACAAGCTTTCCTACATCGTCATTGACGAGCAGCACCGCTTTGGCGTACATCAGCGTCTTGCGCTTAGACAAAAATCTCCGTTTGCCGATTTACTTGCCATGAGCGCAACTCCTATTCCACGTACGTTGGCACTCTCGTTTTACGGCGACTTAACCTGCTCTTTCATTAAACATAAGCCGTTTTCTACGGCAAAAGTAACAACAAAAGTATTAGCAAACGAAAATGTATCTGTGGCCTATGACGCTGTTGCTGCATGCATTGAGCAAGGTCAGCAAGCTTATATTATTTGTCCACTTATCGACAACCAAGACGCGCGTACCACGGTTGATGACATTGCTCCCAACGCGCAGTCTTCCGCGCAGACGCTGCACAGTGCACAGCAAACGTTTGAATCTCTCAAACGTAGTAGCTTTAGCGCTTATCGCATTGGCCTTTTAACAGGTCGCATGGACAGCGATGAAAAAGATAGGGTTATGAGTCAATTTAGGGCGCATAAGCTTGACGTGTTGGTGGCAACAACCATTGTTGAGGTAGGCGTGGATGTTCCGCGCGCCTGTGCTATGATTATCCTTGACGCCGATCGCTTTGGGCTTGCAACGCTTCACCAGCTGCGTGGTCGTGTTGGCCGAGGTAGTCTTGCTGCGCAGGTTTATTTGGTGACCGCTTCAAAAAAGCATAGTTTAGCTCGACGAAGGCTCGATATTTTGGAGAACACTTTTGATGGCTTTGAACTTTCTCAAAAAGATTTGGAACTAAGACGCGAGGGCGACATTTTAGGCTATCGTCAAAGCGGTACGCTTACGCTGCGTGTTTGTGATATGGTGCGCGATATGGATCTTATTGAGGCAGCTCACCGCGATGTGGGCGAGCTGTTGGACGGCGATCCTGATCTATCGCAAGTCCAACATCGAGCACTGGTGCATGAAATGCATGCGCGCTTTCCAGCTTATTTTGAAGAACTTAAAGGTATCGGGTTTTAACGCTTTGAACTGTGAACCTTTGTACCTACGCCGTCTGTGTCATCTGTACAGCGTAATAACTCATGAAGCTCTCTTGAAAGGAACCATATGCGTATTGTAAGTGGGGTTTGGGCTGGTAAAGAGCTCATTACTTTGCAGGGACGAAACGTCACGCGTCCAACTACTTCGCGCTTGCGTGAGTCTATAGCGTCTATGGTTAAACATGAGTTTGATTTGGACTTGGCGCGCGCGTACGTTTTGGACGCATTTGCAGGATCGGGAGCTTTGGGTTTTGAGCTTATGTCGCAAGGTGCAGCATATTTGGCTTCTATCGAAAAAGATCGCAATGCCTTTAAGATTTTGCAAACCAACGCTCAAAACCTTGGATGTCAGCCAAACACGTTTACGGCGTTGTACGGTGATTGCATGAATCACACCCTCATTGAGCGTATTGTGCATCCAATTAATTGTGTACTGCTTGATCCACCGTATGCCTATAAGCCAGATGAGGTATGTAAGGTTTTTGATGCATTAAGTTTGGCTCATATGCTTGATTTGCATGCGCTTGTAGTGTACGAGCACGAAAAACATACCTCACTTGAAAAAAGTATCCACACTCACTTTGCCACGCTTGAACTTGTACGTGAGAAAACTCACGGTATTACGCAGGTAAGTCTTTTTCGTGTATCTGCACATAATTTGTAGGAAACGTTTGTTGATATTCAGGTAAATATTGATTCACATGAAAAAAAAGGAGTGCTATGAATACAGAAATTTCTCATGTGGTAGTTCCTGGTACTTTTGACCCCATAACGCTTGGCCATCTTGATGTTATTCGCCGCGCACGAAAAATGTTTCCGCAGGTAAGTGTAGCCGTTGCGCTGTCAGCGCGTAAAAACGAAACGGGTACTACCTTCTCGCTTGAAAACCGTGTTGAGATGGTGCGCGCCTCACTTGACGAAGCGCACCTAAGCGATGTAAACGTGTATCCGTTTGAAGGTCTGCTTGTTCAGTTTGTCAAATCAATTGGTGCACAAGCTGTGGTGAAAGGCTTGCGTGCTATGACCGATTTTGAATACGAGCTGCAACAATCCGACCTCAATACACGTATGAATCCCGACATCGAATCCATTTACGTGATGAGTAACCCCAAATACGGTTTTATTTCGTCCTCGGTTGTGCGCGAAATTGCAAGTATGGGGGCTGATGTAAGCATGATGGTCCCTTCGTGCGTCTTACAGCACTTGTATAATAAGTAGGCGAAAGGGTAGACGAGAGCTCGTACAAGAGGGTAGTGCGAGAGATGGTGCGAGAGCTTGTGCGACAAGTAACGCAAGAGCTCGTGTAAGAGGGTAGCGCGAGGGTTAGCGCGAAAAGATAGCACGCAACCACGCGCGAAAACGCCTCGATTTGTGTTTGGGGTTGTAAAGCTTATGGAACTGTATGCAATATGGTAAAATCTCCCTTCGTTTTATGCTTTTATCTGTTAAGATAAAAACGTATGGTCAAAAATGAAGTTAAAGTGAACCTATTGATCATTCATAGGATTGAAAGGAGCCCAGTATGCAGCCGGGTGAAGAAATCGAGAGTCTTGTTAATGAACTTGAGTCAATGGTAAGCGAAGCCAAAACACCGTTTGCTGCTGGTCAAGGTAAAAAAATCGTTGATGAAAACGATGTTTATGAAATTCTCGATGAGATTCGTCGTGTTTTTCCCCAAGAATTTACTGACGCACGTCGTATTGTTAAAGAAGAAAACGAAACGCTTGAACGTGCTCAGCAACAGGCTGACTCTATTGTTGCCGATGCTCAGCAACAGGCTATTATTTTAGCAAGTGACCAAGAGATTGTTCGTATTGCCCAACAAAAAGCCGAAGAAGTTAAAGCTCAGGCAGACCAATACGAACGTGACACGCGCTACAATGCAGAAGAATATGCTGATACCGTTTTAGCGCATCTAGAAGAAAATCTTAAATCCCTTACCAACTCCGTAACACGCGTGCGCCAAACGCTCAATGAAAACTCTGGTGACCGCAATCAATCTAATAACGTTACGTGGTAATTGTATTCAAGCAGGTGTTTTAGGTACCTTATGAAAAAAACCGTTGCAATTTTAGATGAGCGACTTTCGCAGCGCGGAAGCTCGGTGCATCTTACAGGTCATGTTGATGAAGACTCATATACGTTGGGTGCGCACCATTTTGTGTTGCCTCAAGGTGTTGAGTATTCGCTTGATTTAACGAATGCTGGTCAAGGTATTTTTGTAACGGGTATCCTTTCGTGCACGGTTGAAGGCACCTGTGATCGCTGTCTTGACAAGGCAGCCTTTACGCTTGAAGGCGAAGTTGACCAGTATTATTTATTTGAAGAGCCTGAGCAAACGCCCTTATCTTCTGATGAAGACGAACTCGATTTTGAGCTTGTGTCTGCTGATAACACACTTGATTTGACGCATGCGCTTGAATCGGTATTACTCATGGAAACGCCTTATGTTATTTTATGTTCTGATGAATGCAAAGGTTTGTGTTCTGAGTGCGGTTGCAACCTTAATTACACTCAATGTCGTTGTGCAGAGCGCTTGGCACATAACGCGTCAGAAGAGCCTCAATCTCATAATGCGCAAGAGCTTGCTAAATTAAAGAAGCTACTTTCTTCTTCTGATCTCAAGTAACCAAGCGAGCTAACGATTGCTACGCGCGCGAACGCGTACAAATGCGCTAGCTAAATACGCACCTCACGCACGCGTCAACACAGCGCACTCTTATCAGCACTTGGTGCGTCTAGGTACGTGATAATTTTGTTATGTTTGCGCATAAGACTTGTTTATATGGTGAGTACATGTAAAATTTCTGATGGTATAAGGAAATGTTAGGCGTATACCATATAAAACATGGTATAGTACATTCTTGCGTATTTTTAATAGATGCCGCTCAGGAGTTCATTCGCCTGACGCTATGATGTTTTAAGAGAGGTTAATGATGGCAGTTCCTAAGCAAAAAAAGGGTCGTGGCGCAACTCATACACGTCGTTCAGCAAACAGCAAGCTCGAAGCAGCAGCTCGTTCAGTATGTCCTCAGTGCAATGCTGTTAAGCTTCCACATCACGTTTGCTCTAACTGTGGCTACTACAAAGATCGCGAAGTAGTTGTTACCGAGTAATTTTGCACTAAAGCCTATGAGCAGGTCGGTCCTTACTCGGATCGGCCTTTCTTTTTTATGTGTTCAGTGCTCATTTGCGTGTTTGAAAAGTACCGTAACTCAAAGTTTGGAGTAGACCATGGTTACAGTTTGCGTTGATGCAATGGGTGGGGACGAGTCTAGTGACGTTGTTCTCGAAGGTATTCACCAGGCGCTTGTCAGTGACCCCGAGCTTCAGGTTCTTGTTGCAGGATTACCTGAAGTTGTAGAGCCTTTTTGTGCTACGCATGCGCGTACGCAGCCTTTGGTTTGCACGCAAACTATTAGTATGGAAGAGCACCCTGCTACTGCTGTTCGAACCAAGCGCGATTCCAGTATTGTGTGTAGTTGCCGTGCGGTAAAAGACGGCCGTGCACAGGGATTTTTTTCTGCTGGTTCAACGGGTGCAATTTTTACCGCTGCAACTTTGGAAATCGGTCGTATTCGTACTATTAAACGGCCAGCTATTGCCTATGCAGTTCCTGGATTAAGCGGCAAAAAAACAGTTTTTCTTGATCTTGGTGCCAATGCCGATGCACGTCCAGCTACGCTTGTACAGTTTGCTTATATGGGTCGTGCATATGCTCGTAATATTTTGCATGTCAAGGATCCGTCTGTGGCGCTTTTGTCCAATGGTACCGAGCCAACAAAAGGCTCCGAAGCTGTTATTGCAGCTCACAAAGCGCTTGTTGAGGCAGGCCCTTGGTTTAGTGGCAATTGCGAATCTTCTGATATCTTGGCAGGCAAGGTAGATGTTGTGGTAACCGATGGTTTTACGGGTAATGTTGTTCTTAAAATGATTGAAGGCACCGTTAAGTATTTGTATACGCAGCTTAAAGGCCAAGCTGCTCAAAATATTGGATATGCGGTGGGACTTTCTTTGGCAAAAGGTGCACTTAAACGTATTGCCGTTGATTTATCTGGAGAAGAACAAGGTGGCGCTATGCTTTTAGGACTTAAAGCACCGGTGCTCATAGGTCATGGTTCAACTTCGGTTGCAGCCATTAAACATGGAACACTTGCATGTGCTCATGCAATAAGAAGTAATCTTGCCAGCAAAATTGCTTCTGATCTTGTCCGTGAATCTTAAATGTATATCGTGCTTTTAAGCATGTTTTTCTCGTTATTATCTATAAAATATAACGTATATAGTTTTAGGCTTTGCTAAACTAACTTTTTTAGCGTACGTATTTTACAGGTAATAAGGAGATTTATATGGACTCATCTCAAGTTTTTGAGACGGTTACAAACATTATCAGTACCGAACTTGATGTTGATAAACAATCTTTAACTCCTCAAACAGAATTTAAGGATTTAGGTGCAGATTCATTTGATCTTCTGTCGCTTATTACAGCTTTTGAAGACGAATTTGGCTCTACACTTAATGATGATATTTTACAAAATATAAAAACTATAAACGATGCGGTAGACGCTATTGTTAATGCACAATAGGTACTAAAGAGGCTTTATATGTCTGTTGAAGCGCGAATTAAACATGCAGAACAAATTATTGAGTACACCTTTGAAAACAAAAGGCTCATCCAAGCTGCTATTACACATCCTTCTGCAGTAGAGGGGCTTCCCGTTTCTGCTTCGTATGAGCGCCTTGAGTTTTTAGGTGATTCAATTTTGGGAGCTATTGTTGCTACCGATATGTTCGAAAAATTTCCTGGTATGGATGAAGGTGCACTTACACGCATGAAAATTTCGCTCGTAAGCGGAAAAACACTTTCAATGGTTGCCGAGGAATTGGGCATAGGCGAATGTATCATCTTTGGTGATTCCGAAAAAGGTACGGGCGTGCGTGGATTTACTTCCGCCTTGGAAAATGTGTATGAATCGCTGGTTGGTGCTCTTTATTTAGAAGCTGGTTATGAGCCTACGGTCAAGTTTATTCGCCGTACCCTTACGCCGTACATGGTGCCCGAACTAGCAAAGCATCCTATTTCGCCTAAGAGCCGTCTTCAAGAAGTTTGCCAAAAGCGTTTTCATATTGCACCAGTGTATGAGCTTGAGGACGAAACAGGACCAGCCCATGCTCCACAGTTTACCTCTGCTGTCTTTGTAGATGGTGAATTGATGGGTAGGGGCACTGGCTCGTCCAAGAAAGAATCTCAAAGTATAGCGGCTCTGTCGGCTTTAGATAAGCTCGACGTTGATGATGAGGCATAACGTCTTTTGTGAGCTTGTCAAGTTCACAAACATATGCCTTTTTTAATGCGCTTTACCATTGTACGCGCACGAGCTTTAAGCGTTATGCTACATTTGAGATACTGATCGTTGTGAGAGGTGTAGCTTGTGTATCTTAAGTCTTTAACGCTTAAAGGATTTAAGTCCTTTGCCGATAAAACCGAGATGATTTTTGACCCTGGCTTAACCGTTGTGGTGGGTCCAAATGGATCGGGTAAATCGAACGTATCCGATGCCATGCTGTGGGTTTTAGGTGAACAAGGCCCGCGCAATCTTCGCGCCCAAGCTATGGAAGATGTTATCTTTGCAGGTTCGTCCAAGCGTGATGCCGTAAGTTTTGCCGAGGTAACGCTCGTACTTAATAATTCTGATCACACACTTCCTATTGATTTTGCCGATGTTGCTATCACGCGCCGTATGTATCGTTCGGGCGAAAGCGAATATCTCATCAATGGTGCTGCTGCGCGGCTGCGCGATATTAATGACATTCTGCACGATTCTGGACTTGGTAAAGAAACACATTCTATTATTTCGCAAGGAAAGCTTGATGCTATTTTAGTTTCAAAGCCTCAGGATCGCCGTGATTTAATTGAAGAAGCCGCAGGTATTGCAAAGCATCGGCGGCGTAAAAAACTTGCCGAAAAAAAACTTGAGCTTATGGCAACTCACCTTAATCGGATAAAAGACGTTAAACGTGAGATCCATAAACAGCTGCTTCCCCTCGAAAAACAAATGGGCGTTGCAAACCGTGCGCGTGAGTTAACTTCTGTGTTACAGCGTAGTAAAACGATGTGCGCAGTAGACGATTTGTCGGCGCTTAAAGCTCGTTATGAGCAGCTTTCATCCGAGTTAAAAGAGGCAAATGCATCGGTCGAACTCCTTGAATTTAGAAAACAAGAGGCACAAAAGTCGCTGGAATCGTATAGAGTTTTGCTTGAACAGAAAGGCTTGTTTGTAGGCGATTTAAGTGAACAACGTCGTCGTCTTCATGATATTGCTGGTCGTATGGATTCGGATATGCGCCTGCTTGAAGAGAAGGGCAAAAATATGGTGAAGCATTTAAGCGAGCTTCGCCGTAACATGAGCGCGCAAGAACACACCAAGCAGGATTTGTTAAAAGAAAAACAGGAGTTGATGGATTCTCAAGCCGAGTCTCATGGTGAGATTGAGTTTTATCTTGGCTCACTTGCCGAAAAAGAGCCTCAGCTTGCGTCAGCAAAATCTAAGCGCATGGAGTATTCTCGTACGTGTAACAGCTTAAATGACCAGGTAAAGCACTCTACGCGCCAGCGTGATGCCTTACAAATTTCTGTTGCTACTTTAGAAGAACGCTTAAAACGAACTCAAACCGAGCGCGCACTTTTTTCTGAACGCCTTGGTGAATTAGAAGATACTATCAAGCAAAACGAGCAAGCACAAGCTGCTCTCGATGAAAAAATGACGTCAACAAGCACACAGCTTAAGGAAAAAACCGAAGAACTTTCTCAAAAACAGCATTTATTGGATGAGGCTTCTGCACAAAAAGCAGCAGCATCTACGCAAAAGGCAGAGCTTGATCGCAAACTCTTTAAGATTCGCGGCGAGCTTGTTGCTAAGACCTCACAAGTAGAGGCTGCTCAACATGCTTCGCAGCGCCTAAGCTATGTAAAAAAGACATTTTCGCCAGATATTCTAGCTACGTTTTTAGATGTGTGTCGTGTTCCAACCGAGTACGAAACGCTTGTAGAAGCCTATTTGTCTGACGTATTGTCTATGCTCATCGTCAAAGATACCAATACGGCATTACATATGATGACCTCGTGTTCTTCTCAAAAAGGACGCCTTGTTTTGTATCCAATGCCCACACTCACCGATACAGATGTACAAACAGCGCATGACAAGATTCGCACTATGTATGCTGCGTGTGGTTCGTCGCTTTTTGACGCTTTGGATGTTAATGCTTCGTATAAAAGCATACTTTTTGCGCTTACGGGTACCGTGTTTTTTGCCGATACCTTGCAACATGCCTATGAGCTGCACAAAAAATATCCTGCTCTTACCTTTATTTCAAAAGATGGCTCGTGTTTATACGCCGATGGACGTTGTGTTTCGCTCATTCATACCGTTTCTGTCTCAATGCTGGCTCTTAAGCGAACCATCCGTTCGTTAAACGAGCAAGAAAAAGATATCCAAACTAAGCAAGATGCATGTGCTGCCACAATTTCCTCTCTTGATGAGCGAATATCTGCACTTTCAACAGAAGTGGCAACGCTTAGGCAAACTACCGCCCAGCTCAGCGGCGAATCGTCATCGCTTGCGCGTGAGCGCGAACGTATTCAAAAGAATCAGCAACTTACTCAAGAGCAGCTGAGTCGCCTTAAAACAAAACAGCAATCGTTTGAATCAGACGATAAACTCACGCGCGAAAAGCTTGAAAAGCAAACGAGCGAGCTTAAAGAAGTTACCGCCCAAGTTGAGAGTTTCCATGATAGATATGAGGAAAGTGTCTCTTTGCGTAACGAAACATCTCGCTTAGAAAATCGTCTTGAAAAAGAGGTGAGCGAGCTTAAACTTAAGCTTGCGCGCGCGCAGGAGCGAAAAAACCATCGAGATGCACGCAGCGCGCGTATTGATAAAGACCTTGCGCTTATTAGTCAAACCATAAGCGAGTATGAGCAAAGTGCGTTTACCCTTGATCGTATGAGGTATCGCGTTGAGCCGCTGTATAATCTCTATCAACAGTTACTCGAGCTTGTGCAGGCGTGGTCGCAAAAGCTTAAAAGTTCAGCTACGCTTGCCGAGGCGGATTCTGCTTCTCTTAAGAAAACCGTTGCTGAAGCACGCGCTCGCCTTGATAAGAGTTCTTCAGAGCTTGAACACGCAAAATCGCAGGAGTCCAATCTTCGTGTTGAACAAACGCGCCTTGAGGTTGAAGTTAAACATGCGCTTACACAGATTACCGAATTTGGTTATTCGTTAGACGATGCGCTTGATTTACCTCATATTCAAGATAGAAGTTTGTGTGAGCGTCAGATTGCTCATATTGAAGCCGAGCTTAATACTTTAGGGCCCATTAATTCGGCTGCGCCCGAGAATTACGAAGCCACCAAAAAACGCTATGAGTATATCAGCTCACAAATTGAAGATCTTGAGTCTGCGCGCCAGTCGCTCAAAAAAATTACTCGTGCTATTGAACACAAAATGAAAGAACAATTTTTACAAACGTTTAAGCAGGTCAACCAAAACTTTGTACAAATTTTTTCCATTTTGTTCCCGGGTGGATCAGCGCATTTGGAGCTGTGTGATCAAGATTCTATCCAAGACGCTGGTTTAGAAATAATTGCACAACCACAAGGTAAAAAAATTCGCAATATGATGCTTATGAGCGGTGGCGAAAAATCCTTGTGTGCGCTTGCGCTGTTGTTTGCAGTGTATAAAACCCGTACCGTTCCATTTTATGTATTTGACGAAATTGAAGCAGCGCTTGATGACGCAAATCTTTCTAAGCTGTTACATGCCATTGACGAGCTTAAGAAAACAACGCAGCTTATTGTGATTTCTCATCAACGCAGAACAATGGAGGAAGCGGATGTGCTCTACGGTGTTTCGATGCATGCCGATGGAGTAAGCCACGTGGTAAGCCAGCGTTTACGTGAGGCTTTGCAGACCGAGGGTATTTCGCATACTAACAAGTAAGAGGGGAATCACATGTTTAATTTTACTGAGCGATTAAAAGCAGGACTTGCTCGTTCGCGTGAAGCGTTGAGTGAAATTTTCTATATGGGCGCCTGCGTTGATGATGACTTTTGGGACGATTTGGAAGATCGTTTAGTTATGGCGGATGTGGGCGCAGAGCTTACTGCGCGTATCTGCGATGATCTTCGTGATTTAGCTGCTCAAAAGGGGTATACACAAGCTGCTCAAATTCAACAAGCGCTGATTGATCGTCTTGCACAAGAGTTTTATACCATCGATTACGATATGTTTTCAACCTATCCTGGCTGCATTGTATTTGTAGGCATTAACGGTGCAGGTAAAACTACCACAGTTGGAAAACTTGCCTTTGTATGCAAAGAATCGGGTCATTCGTGTTTGATTGGTGGAGCTGATACCTTTAGAGCAGCTGCAATTGAGCAACTTGATGTGTGGGGTAAGCGCGCAGGCGTGCGCGTGGTAACGCGCGAACGAGGGAGCGATCCTGCTAGTATTTGTTATGATGTGCTTGAAGAAGCAGCTGCGCAATCAACCGATTTGGTTCTTATTGATACAGCAGGGAGGCTCCATACCTCAATTGACTTAATGAAAGAACTCCAAAAAGTTGTTGCAATCTCGCGCAAACGTGCCTCTATGCCCGTAAAAATTGTACTCGTGTTGGATGCAACCTGTGGCCAAAATGGACTTGTTCAGGCACAACAGTTTCATGAATCGTTGAGTTTAGATGGTATTATAGTTACTAAGTTAGATGGCACTGCAAAAGGTGGCATTGCACTGCGCATTTCTCACGATCTTAAGCTGCCTATTGTTCGTTGTGGTGTTGGCGAGCAGATTGAGGATTTGCAGAGGTTTGATCCATACGAATTTTGCGCTGCTTTAGTCGGTACAAGCGAAGGGGAAAAATAGTGTTTAGTAACCTTTCAGATAGATTACAAGAAACGTTTGCGCATTTGCGCGGTAAAGGCAAGTTGAGCGAGCGTGATATCAATGATGCTATGAGAGAAATACGCATGGCATTGCTTGAGGCCGATGTTAACTATCGTGTTGTAAAAGATTTTGTTGCAACATGCAAAGAAAAATGCTTAACGGCCGATATATTGCAATCGTTGAGTGCAGCTCAAAATGTTGTTGCGGTTGTTTTGGAAGAGCTTACCGCGCTTTTAGGTACTACCGAATCAAAACTCACCTTTTCACCTCATCGTACGCCTCATATTATTATGCTTTGTGGTCTTCAGGGTTCAGGTAAAACTACGGCTGCAGCAAAGCTTGCTTATTTGCTTAAAAGCCAAGGTCATGCTCCCTTACTTGCAGCATGTGATACACATCGTCCGGCCGCAGCCGACCAATTGCAAACACTTGGTGAAGAAATTGGCGTTCGTGTGTACAGAGGCGACGGAGCTAATGCAATACGTGTAGCTCAAGAGGCAGTTCAAGATGCCATAGACAATCTTAAAGACGTTGTCATTGTTGACACGGCTGGTCGTTTGCAAATTGACGAAGAAATGATGCAAGAAGCCATAGATATTAAACATGCTGTTAAGCCCGAACAAATTTTGATGGTCGTAGACGCTATGGCAGGTCAAGACATTGTGAACGTTGTTCAAGAGTTTTCTAAGCGTCTTGATTTTGACGGCGTTATCATGTCTAAACTCGATGGTGATGCACGTGGCGGTGGCGCCTTATCGGTTAGAGAAGTAACTGGTAAACCCATTAAATTTGTTTCTATGGGAGAAAAACCATCATCACTTGAGGTGTTTCATCCCGATCGCATGGCAAAACGTATCTTGGGCATGGGCGATGTTGTTGGTATTATCGAACAAGCTCAAAAGGTTGCTCAAAAGTCTGATTACGAGCAAGCTGAACGCATGCTGCGTGAGGGTTTTACCATGAATGACATGCTTGATCAAATGCATCAGATTTCAAAAATGGGCGGCATTAAAAAGATTATTTCGTCGCTTCCTGGTGGCGATAAAGCACTGCGCCAAGCCGGAGATACCATGGGCGAAACTCAGATCAAACAGATCGAAGCAATCATTTATTCGATGACAAAACAAGAGAGACTGCGTCCAAAAATTATCAACGGTCAGCGTAGACGTCGTATTGCAGAAGGTAGCGGAAGAACTGTTCAAGAGGTTAACCAGCTGCTTCGTCAATGGGGCGAAATGAATAAGATGATGAGCAAAATGCGTCAACTTACCCAAGGTGGCGCAGGTGCTAAGCGTGGATTGCGTCAGATGAAAGATATGATGCGTCAGATGGGCGTCTCATCTGGTGGAGCTAATCCTTTTGGTGCACCAGGCATGGGTGGGTCTTTGCCCAATTTAGGAAATTTTGGTGGTATGGGCTCTGCCAAGAATCCTTTTGGTAATGGCAAGTTTCCCTTTTAGAATTACGTTTATGCACCATGAATATTCAACACGTTACCAACCTTAACGCCAAAGAGCTTGCTCCTTATGTAAGCCTTTCAAATCGCGAGCTTAAAAACATTGCTCATCCAGGGGATTCTTTTGTTATTTGTGAATCACTTTTAGTGCTACAAACTGTTTTTGAGTTGCATGTAGACGTCATATCTGTGCTTGTGTGGGATAAGCATCTGAGCAATCTTGAGCGCAGCATCTCGCCTGAGGCTTTTGGCGATGTGCCTATATATGTTGCATCTCATGAGCTTTTGTCTAAGCTTGTAGGTTTTAATGTATGTCGTGGATATTATGCATGCGTACGCAGGCCTTCGCTTTTGTCAAGTGCTTCCGTTGATTGGCACTCTTATACGCGTATTGCTGTGGTGGAAGACTTATGCGATGTGTCAAATCTTGGTGCGCTTATACGTAACGCTTGCGCGCTTGGTATTGATGCTGTGGTGTGTTCGCCCACCTGCGCCGATCCATTTAACAGGCGTTGTGTGCGCACCTCTATGGGAACGGTGTTTAGATTGCCAATCATACAGGCTAATTCTAACTGGCCTTATGACGTGTTTTCTTGCCTTTCATCTGCAGATTATACGGTTTTTGGTGCCGCATTACGCAAGGACGCTTTAAATGTGCACGATGTCGACTTTTCGCATTATAAGCGTTGTGCACTTTGTTTTGGCAACGAATCAAAAGGGCTTTCAACACCTGTTATCGATGCATGTGATCAGCTGGTTATGATACCTATGAAACATGGCGTTGATTCGCTTAACGTTGCTGCGTCATCGGCTGTTTTATTTTGGGATATGTGCTCTTAAACGTACGATTTTAGCTAGGCATTACTGCTAAGTTTTGTTGCAAGTGCACAAATTGCCTGCTTATAGCCGTCTATACCTTCACCAATAATGCTTTTGAAACACGCAGCGCGTATATAAGAAATTTTGCGAAACTCGTCACGCTCGTCTATGTTTGTGATGTGCACCTCAACTGTTGGAATATTTACGGCTTTAAGCGCGTCAAGAAGAGCGATAGACGTGTGCGTATAGGCACCAGGGTTAAATACAATACCTTGATAATTTCCATACGCCTGCTGAATCATATCTACAAGATCGCCTTCGTGATTAGATTGATAGCATTTACACGACGCAAAGCCAAGCTCTTTTGCCGTGTGTTTGCACAACTGAATAAGCTGCTCATACGAGTTACGCCCATAGAGCGCAGGCTCTCGTATGCCAAGCATATTAATGTTGGGGCCGTTTAAAATTAAAATATGATAGGGAAGTAGTGCTTCTGCGGCACAAGCATTATGATCTTTAGGCTCACGCTTACTCGCATTTTCACTAGACGCTGTATGCGTTTTCTTGTGTTGCTTTCCGTTTGCATCGCTAACATTGCGGGTATGCAAAGCTTTTCTATGTGCAATTTTATTAAGCGAAATTTTTTTATCGTTTTCAAGCAACAGTTTAGTAAGCTCTTCGGCTTCACTTGTCATACGGTTTACATGGTGTGGATCAAAGGTGGTTTGATGAAGCATAGGTTTAAGTTGCTGTGCCTGTGTTCTTTGAACAGATGCTTTAGGATTGCTTATCTGAACTTTGAGAGCCTCAGAATTATCAAGGGTTGCACCACCGCGTGCGCGTGTACGGATCTCAAAATTATTAGAAAGCCCTGTCAAGCGAGAGAAAGACTCAAAAATTGCTTGTACAAGCGTTGGCCGACATACAATTTCTATGCCGTGATCGCCAAGTTTGAGGCTTCCTAAAACGCCTGATATATCGTTAAGACCTGCTTCATCAACCAATGAAGGTTTGATGATTTGTATACGAAGACGAGTCATACACAATGCATTACTTTGAATGTTTCCAGTGCCACCTAAACACGCAATAATTGAGGCAGCTATTTCTTCATTGGTCACGATATACCCCGTTTGTTTGAACACGAAAAGCTTGGTGCTTACTTCATGTTTAATCTTCTCATGTTTGCCTGACTTAGCAAGATGTTTATACGTCAGCGCGCAAAATAAAAGGCTTAACGTAGGTTAAGTCTTTTAGAAGCGCAAAAGTTCATGCTACGCGCACACGTCTTCACAGAGGATGCGCGAAGCTTGATGTAGAAAACCCCATATAGCTTTTACGCAATATCCAGTCGACTGATCAGTGCTTGTGCATCTTTTTGTGCAGAGCCTAAACAATTATGCACAACATCGGCCCAACGTTCGTATGCTTCTTTACGTTCTTCATAAAGTTGCTGTAATCCCTTTGCTTGTGATAATGGACGATCTTTTACTGAAAGCGAGGTCAAGGGGCGCGTGAGATACACAATCACAGAATTTTGGTGAAGGTATTGGTAATTACTATCTCTACATACAATTCCGCCACCACACGAAATAATCAAACCGCTTTGTTTGCCATAGGTTTCAAGAAGCTTAGATTCTTTCTCTCTAAACGCTTGCTCGCCAAAGGATTTGAGAAAATCGGCAGGACGCATATGGTAGTGACGCTCAAACTCTTCGTCTAAGTCTACAAACTCACGTCCTGTAGAAGCACCCATACGACGCGCACAAGAAGTTTTCCCAACGCCTGGCATACCAATAAAGGCAATATTTTTTTGTTGATGCATAAGCTTGGTACTTATACGCGTAATGACCTTTGTATCTATGCTCGTATTTTGGAAGTATTCCGAAGACTTTGCAGCTTGTGCTACCAGCATAGGAAGCCCTGTTTGGTAGGGGATATGAAGGCGCTCTGCATTAAGGCAAATTCCCGTAATGCTGGGATTATAGACTACATCGATAACACCTTTGAGCTGAGAGAATTTTGCAAGTCCACCCGTGTCTATCAACGAAGCAGGGCAGTTTGGATACATACCAACAGGTGTTGCGCCCACAATAAGCGCTGCGTTGGGCACGCGTTCATACATGGTTTGATACGTGAGTTCACCCTCGCGATCTACTACATGAATACAAGCATTATAGGCGCGCAAGGCCTCCTGAACGGCTTGAGATGCGCCTCCTGCTCCTAATACCAAGACGTCACGTTGAGCAATGACGTCTTCTACGCTGCTTTTGAGCTGCGTTGTACAAAAATGTTCAAGTAACCACGAAAAACCATACACATCGGTGTTATAGGCATAAACGCATCCATCTCTTTTTACAAGCGTATTAGCAACGCCTAAACGACAGGCAAGCTCGTCGGCTTTATCTGCATACTCATACGCAGCACGTTTATATGGAATGGTAACGTTTATACCATCCCAGTTTCCATGAGTTATAAAGTCTTCAACTTCATGTGGTTCTTTTTCAAAATAGGTATACGGATACGAGCCAAGCTCTTTATGAATTACATCCGACCAGCTATGTTTAAGTGTTCGCCCCAACAGACCATAAATTTTTGTTGTATTTTGAGCCATTATATAACCTCCGTATAGCTACCCAAGTAGCGAACCTCAACACATTCCTGCGTAAGTGTTTCCATAAGACGAGCAAACTCTGGAGCTAAAGGTGAGCACGAAATATCAAAATAGAACATAAATTCAAAGTCGTGGTTGGGAATTGGTCTACTTTCCAGTTTTATAATATTGATACCCAAGGTATAAAACGTTGCAAGAATTTTGTACAAACTTCCCGGTTTATGCGACGCTATCAGCATAAGCGATGTGCGATCTGCTCCTGGAAAGATTTCGAGATTTCGTGCAATACACGCAAAGCGTGTGTAGTTGTTGCTGCTATCTTGAACATCTTCTTTAAGCACGTCTAAACCATAAATCTCCGCACAGTTTTTACTTGCAAGCGCTGCGCAATTTGAATCTGGTGACGATGCCACCATTTGCGCAGCAACAGCGGTATTTTTTACCGTGTGAATTTCAACATGCTTGAGCGTATCAATAAAATGAGAAGACTGAGCAAGTGCTTGTTCGTGGCTATAGATGTGCGTAATATGTTCAAGTGTACTTCCAGGTTTTGCCAAAAGATTGTGCTCAATTTTAAGCCTGCATGTTCTTACAATTGAAAATTGATAGCGGTGCATAAGTTCAAACACCTGGTTAACTGATCCTGCATAGCTGTTTTCTATAGGTATTACTCCATAGGTACATACGCCGTCTTCTATTGATTGAAACACATCTTCAAAATGTGGATAGTAGTTAAGTGTTGCATGCTTAAACAGCTTATCTGCTGCAAGTTGCTGATAAGCTCCTTCAATTCCTTGGCAACTTACATGGGCAAACGACGGAAACAATTGGTTGGAGTTTTTTTGAATTGCCTTGGTTATATGCGCAAGCTCTGATGTTTCAGAGTTCATATGCGAGTACTCACGTATTTTTGCAATGTGCATAATTATTTGAAACAGCGTTTGCATGGGCTCGATAAGCTCTTGCGGACTCATGGTGGCAATGCGCTCCAGTACACGGCGCTCGCGATTGTTATCAAGTACAGCTAAGCCGTGTTCTTTTTTGTATGCGGCAATAGCTTGTACACAGTCTAAACGTTGTGTTATGAGCTGCACAAGCTTAGTATCTATTGCGTCAATTTGATCTCTTTGTGCAGTGAGTGTATCGTCATTTACCTTCATGTGATCCTTCTATGCGTTGTTGTTGGGTGTGCACGTACCTGCAGGATAGCTGATAAGAGCGTCAAGTGTTACCAGTGCGCACACTGCTTCTACTACCACGCACGCACGCGGTACAATACAGGGATCGTGCCGCCCGTGGATTTCTAAATCTATGTCTTTGCCACTTTGCGTATCTACCGAATGTTGCAGACGCGCAATACTAGGTGTTGGCTTAATGCCTACGTGTACCAATATAGGATTTCCCGTGCTTATGCCACCTAACATACCTCCAGCAAAATTAGTATGTGTTACCACGTGCTCATGTGTTTCATCCCAAAAATATGCATCGTTATGCATAGAGCCGCGCATGGTACAAGCTTCAAATCCTTTTCCAAATTCAACGCCTTTAACTGCAGGTATGCCAAATAATGCCCGTGCATACATGTTCTCAAGACCGTCGAACATAGGCGAGCCCACACCTTTGGGTAGCCCACATACAACGCATTCAATACTTCCACCAATGGAGTCTTTCTCGCGATGTGCGGCTTCAATGAGCTCTTGCATTTGTTGGGCAGCGTCTGCATTGAGCGTGCTGAGGTGTTGCTTGTGCGTTTGGTAGCTTTGCGTGTGAAGCTCCTCTAAATGGCGTAGCTGGTTTGCAAGCGTCTGTTGCCCGTTTTCTGTGGTATCAAAGGCACAAAAGCTCGTATCGTATACATCACCTATTGATGATATATGAGCATATACGCGTATGCCTTTTGAGCTTAAGTATTGCTTTGCTAGTGCGCCTGCAATACATAAAGGAGCAGTAAGTCTTCCCGAAAAATGTCCGCCACCGTAGATATCTTGTACGCCCTTCCATTTTTGATCAGCCGAATAATCGGCGTGTCCTGGGCGATAGATATGCTCAAGTGGTTTATAAGCGCTTGCGTGCGTATTGGTATTAGCTATAAAAGCACATATTGGCGCGCCGCATGTTTGATCTGATTTATTAAGTCCGCTTACAAAATGTATCTCATCAGCTTCTTGACGAGGCGTTGACCAAGGTGCGGCTCCTGGTTTTCTGCGTGCGGAAAACTTGGCAAGAAGTTCTCTATCAAGCTTCATACCAGCAGGAAAGCCGTTAATAACGCATCCGATAGCTTCGCTGTGTGATTGTCCAAATACCGAAACAGTAAGTGTTGTTCCAAATTGAGAGGGCATTAGTCATCCTTTGTTTCTAGATATCCGCCTAAATGTACAAAATCCTCAAAAAAGGTTGGATATGATTTTCGCACGCATTCGGCGCCACGTATCGTGGTGGGGTGCTGAGCATACGCAGCTGCTATAGTTGCCATCATTGCAATTCTATGATCGCGAAAACACTCAACTTCGCCTCCTGTAAGCATACCGTGGCCATGAATGTAGATGGTATCAGCGTCAGAGCTTATATCTGCACCCATGTTTTGCAGGGTTGTTGTTATGCTTAAAATTCTATCGGACTCTTTAAGGCGCAAGCGTGATGCATGCGTAAGTTTGGTAGTGCCGTTTGCAAAACATGCAAGCGCTGCTAAAGGTGGTGCTAAATCAACTATATCGTCCAGCGGAAGTGTTGCGGGTCTAAGCGCCTTTGATCCAACTTCGATATACGATGCAGTTTTTTGTGTACGCGCACCAAAAGCCGCCAAACACGCCAGAATTGCTTTATCACCTTGTGAAGATGTAAGCGAAAGTCCACTCATGCGCAAAGGATTACCCAAAGCTGCTGCACATAACCAAAAGCCCGCGCCCGACCAATCGCCTTCAACGGTTAAAGACTGGCGTGGCAAGGACAGTGTTTGTTCATCTACGCTAAAACGTATAAACTCCTGACCTTGGTCATCATATTCTTGCGTTTGTGCTACGTTGATTCCAAACTGTTGAAGCGCATCGATTGTCATCTTTACATATGATTTTGACTCAAACGGCTTTGAAACGATAATTTCTAGATGAAGGTGTGCAATTCCTGCTGCCAGTAAGAGTCCGCTTATATATTGTGACGAAACGTTACCTGGTATATGAAACACACCGCCTGAGAGCTTTCCTTTTATTTCTAAGGGAAACGCTCCTTGCTCGGATAAGAAGCACCCATGAGCACAAAGTTCAGAATACAAAGGCTCAAGGGGGCGCGTAGCTAGTCTTCCTTGACCAACAAGATATGCATGTTTTCCAAGTGCAGCAACTACGGGAAGCATAAACCTAAGTGTTGAACCTGATTCGCCACAATTGAGGATGACTGGGGTATCACCTGTTGCGCTTGAGTTATCTGTGAATGCAGCTTTGGTATCTGCGAGAGAGCTTTGACTTGCAAAAAACATGCCGCGCACACGATATCCTAAGGTGGTGCGAGTAATACATGCACCAAGCGCTTCTAAGCACTCAATGGTTGCTTGTATATCATCCGAGGTACTTGAGCAATTAATATCTACAATCGCAGACGTTGAGGCAGCTAAAATAAGAAGTCTGTGTGCCATCGACTTAGACGCTATTGCACTTACGGTACCTTGTAAACCATGCGGTTGAATAACTACATTCATGTAAACCTCAAACTTTTATCAATTTTCATTCATTACATCATACTCGATTTGTAGCCATTTTTGACCGCGTAATTGTTGTTGATAAGAGTATCTAAGACGCGGACATTTTGCGCCGCTTTATAAGCTTAGACGCATAAGTTAGGCGAGCGCTTATGCTATGCGCGCGCATACGAAAGAAATGCCTTAAATTCGTCGAGTGACATACGCTGAATATATACCTGTCCAATTTCTTGGGGGATAACAACATTTATCGAATTACCATGACGTTTTTTATCGTGTGTTGCATAGTGGTAGAGAACATTTGCTTCTATATTGGTAGTAGTTGGGAGTTGATAGCTACTTACCAGGTTAATAATTTCGTTCATTGTTTGCGCGCTACACAGATTTTCGTGAGAGGCGGCGCGTGCGATACAGCACATACCTGCTGCAACGCATGATCCGTGCCCTTGTTCAAAGTTCATAGCTGCCTCAATGGCATGACCTATGGTGTGTCCAAAATTAAGAATCTGTCTTAAACCGCCTTCAGTTTCGTCTTTGCTTACAACAGAACTTTTTATTTCGATACAGCGTTTAATAATTTCACCAAGTTGGTGTAGGTCTTGAGACGTTCCTTGAGTATGCTCTTTGCCGTAGCGTTCCACCTGATTATGAGTGGTTAAGAGATGCCATAGGTTTTTGTCGGCAATAACTGCATATTTAAGAATTTCACCCCATGAATCACAAAAAAGCTTTTGATCTAGGGTAGCAAGAACAGACGTATCTACAAAAACGCCAACAGGTTGTGTAAAGGTGCCTGCAAGATTTTTGCCAGCTTTAAGATCAATAGCGGTTTTTCCTCCTATCGAAGAATCAACCATTGATAGCAGCGAGGTTGGCACATGGATGAGCTTAATTCCTCGTAGGTAAACAGCAGATGCCAATCCTGCAATATCACCTACAACACCTCCACCCAACGCAAGAATTGCATCGTCGCGCGTAAGTTCGGCTGCTGCAAGCTCTTCTAAGATAAACGAGAGTGTCTGGATATTTTTATGTGCTTCACCATGAGGAATTACTATATGAGATACGCGATAACCTGCGTTTGTAAGCGACTGTGTAATACAAGATCCATACAGAGGATATACATGATCGTCACTCACGATGCAAATTTTGGTAGCTTTCATAAGAGGTACGAGATAGTTTCCTATGGAATCGTAAAAAGCTGAGCCAACATACACCTTATACGAGTGCGAAGGTGTTGATACCGGTACAGTGGTAAGGTTATTCATGATTGTTCTGCCTTCTTCTTTAAAGCATCGCCTTCCGCGAGCAAACGATGAAGCATGTGTTCATCTGCAGTGTCTAATGCGTCTTTGTATTGTTGTAGATGAGAAATCATAAGGCTTATTTCGTGTGAAAGATTATCTTTATTAGCCAAAAAGAGCTCGGTCCACATATCGGCATTAAGCCTTGCCACACGGGTAAGGTCTTTATATGAACCAGCAGAAAATCCCTTGTGCGCTTGTGCGGCAGGACTTTTAACATATGCATTAGAAACAACGTGAGCAAGTTGAGAAGTGTATGCAATTTGCTGGTCATGAAATTGAGCATTTGTGCAGCGATAACTTCCAAACTTACACGATTCTAGGAGCTTTTGTAGGCGCAAACACAACTGTTCTTGTTGTCTAGAGCTGTACAAATCGGGGAAAACTACCACCATAGGAGCATGGTGGAACATGTTTGCGCGCGCGTGCGCAAAGCCTGAATATTGCGTTCCTGCCATGGGATGACAACCAATAAATTCCCATGGATAATTGCGTGCGAGTGCAAAACAGCGCTTGCAGGTAGTTCTTTTTACGCCGCCTGTGTCAATGACAAGTGCATCTGGTGAAATTTTGTCTGCGTGCTGCTCAAGCCATGTTTCATTTGCATGAGGATAAGCTGCCAAAATGATAAGCTCGCACTTAGATATGCTTTCATTATCAAGCGCAAGCGCGTGACAATCCGCACATGCCTGCTTCATAACCTCTTGATTTCTATTAAAGAGATAGAGTTTTTGCGCGTCTTGGCAGAGTGCTTTTGCAAACGATCCACCAATCAGACCAAGTCCTACAATTCCTACGGCACCAGGAATAAATGATGTTGTATGCTCACAGGTAGACGGCTTGTCTTGTGGGGATTTTTCTGCACGTGTTGAGGTGTGAGTGGCAAAGGTAGAAGAACTTGTTTGTTGTGGATTTAAACGCGCCACCTATATCACCTCAAAAAATGGTGACTCCAGCGGGGTTCGAACCCGCGACCTTTCGCTCCGGAGGCGAACGCTCTAATCCACTGAGCTATGGAGCCGCGTTGTCGTACATAGACGTATTTGCATGACACTATGGTACCTGATTATACGTACTTTGTTAGTAATTTATTTATTTTTCTTAAATGTCACGATATTAGTGCAAACTAATGTGCAAAGTTATGAAACGTTATCAAGTTGTTTTTGTATTCAAATTGTTTTTGTATAGGTGTATAAGGAGCGTGCATGAGTGTTAAATCTTCATCTACGATAGCTGATGAAACACCCAATCCAGGGCTTAGTGCAGCCGAGGTTGCACAAAGAGTATCTCAAGGTTTAAGTAACGTTAACGCTGATGTCAAAACGCTTTCAATTCCTCAGATTTTTGCAAAACACGCATTGACGCTTTTCAATGTGGTCAATTTGTTTCTTGCATTTTTAGTGCTTACAACCTATGAATTTAGAAACATTCTTTTTATGGTTATCGTGGCGCTCAACTTAGGGATAGGCGTGTTTCAAGAGATCCGCGCCAAACTTTTAGTTGATAAACTTTCTATTCTTACTACCAAACTCGTGCGCGTCCGCCGCGAAGGCCGTGTGTTAGAAGTTGGTATTCAAGATATCGTTCGCGATGATTTAGTGCTTTTGTCGCGCGGCGATCAAGTTCCTGCCGATGGAGTGGTTGTCGAGGGCTATGCATCTATGGACGAAAGCCTGCTGACAGGAGAGAGCAACCCCATTGAGAAAAAGCCAGGGAGCACCATCCTTTCTGGTTCGTTTGTCGACTCGGGAAGCATTGTTTTACGTCTTACTAAGGTTGGACTTTCCTCATATGCTGCACGTATAAATTCCGAGGCAAAATATCTTAAACCCGTTCGCTCCGAAATACTTGATACCGTGCGTATGATCATTCGCTTTTCAACCTGTATTCTGATTCCTTTAGGAATTTGTTTGTTTGTGCGCATTTACTTTTTTAGTGGTAGGTCCTACGACGACGCAATTTTACAGTCTGTTGCAGCTACGGTAGGTATGATTCCGCAAGGTTTGGTTTTGCTCACCTCAACCATTTTTGCCATTGCAACTACCAAGTTGGCGCGCAAACAGGTTTTAGTCCAGCAAAGCTATTGTGTAGAAACCCTTGCGCGAACAGATGTTGTTTGTTTGGATAAGACTGGTACGATTACCACGGGTTCTATGGAGTTAGCGCATATGTGTGACGCTAGCGGAAATGATTCTAGCTCTGCTTGCGCCGATCTTACGCAAGCTTTGGCAACTATTGTATATGCTGGTAAAGATTCCTCTAACGAAACAGCTCGCGCGCTCATGCATGCAATTTCTCAGCAAAACGTTAAACCTTCTAAAATTTCGCGCGTTATTGCATTTTCTTCACGTACTAAATTTTCTGGTTGTGTAACTGCAGCAGGTGAAGCTCTTGTTATGGGGGCTGCTCAATTTGTTCTACGCGATGAATATCCCAAATATCAGCATGTGCTTAATACGTTTGCGCCTACACATCGCGTATTGGTCGTTGGTCGTGCTCCAGGTTTTGATAAACAAGGAGCACTCATGGGAACTGGTGCGGATATTGTTGTATTTGGTTTTGTAACAATTCGCGAAGAAATTCGCCCAAGTGCAGCTGAAACCATTGCGTATTTTGCACGCGAAGGTGTGGATGTGCGCGTTATCTCTGGTGATGATCCTAAAACTGTTTCTCATATTGCAGGTGAGGTTGGTGTAGCTGGTGCTCAAGAGTATGTTGATTGCACGAGTCTTTCGCGCGATGAGGATTTTTTGGCTGCTGCTGCTAAGTATCATATCTTTGGCCGCGTAACGCCTGCGGCAAAGCGCAAACTTGTACGCGCCCTGCAAACGCTTGGACATTGCGTAACTATGACTGGTGACGGCGTAAACGATGTACTAGCTCTTAAAGAAGCAGACTGTTCGGTGGCAATGTCTTCGGGCTCGGCTGCGGCACGTAATGTTTCTGAGCTTGTCTTAGCTGATAATGATTTTTCGCATTTGCCTGATGTTGTGTCTGAAGGTAGGCGTTCTATCAACAATTTGCAACGTTCTGCTGCACTCTTTTTAACTAAAACTGTGTATTCTGCTTTGTTAGCACTGGTTTGTTTGCTTATTCCACCGTATCCGTTTATCCCCATTCAAATGTCATTGATTAACGTGGCAGCTATTGGTGTTCCTTCATTTTTACTGGCACTTGAGGTAAACCACGAACGCGTTCGTGGTTCGTTTGTGGTCAATGTTTTTGAGAGAAGTTTGCCCGCCTCAGCTGCAATTGTTGGTGAACTTATGGTGACCATGATTTTATGTCGCGTGTTTGAGATACCTCAAGAAACCATGTCTACGCTGTGTATGATAGAGATGGCATTGGTTGGCATTGCGCTTATTTATAAAATATCGTTGCCACTTAATAAGCTTCGTATTGCTGTTCTTGTATTGTGTATAGCACTTGTCTTTGTAGGTTGCACGTGCTTGCATGACTTTTTGCGAATTGGTGTTTTGGGCATGTCCGAACTTGGTTTATGTGCTCTTTTATCGGCAGGCGGGCTTGTACTTTTTCATGCATTGTATAAAGCAACGGTTGAACATAAAGCACTTGATGGGTTTTTTACCCTTGTAAAGCGCGCAACTTCGACAAGAACATTTGACGCGCTTAAGCGTGGTTCAAAATAAGCGCCCATGTCTACAAAGTTTTGCCTTTGCAAGCGTATCATCTAAGAATGAAATCACCGTAGGATTTGTTTTGTTTTCTTCTTGTTTTACGCGTTAGCTAAGTAGGGTAGTATGAATATACAAAGATTGATCAAGGAAAGAAAGGTATGCTGTGATTTGTCCTAATTGCGGAGCACATATTGCCTCATCTGCGTTGCGGTGTCCTTCATGTCGTGCCGATGTGGATTGCACGCGTACACTTCCAAAACAATCAATGTCGTATTGCGCCCGTTGTGGCAGTAGAGTTCCAACGGGTTTGCGCGCCTGTCCGTATTGCAATTGTCCTGTTGTGAGTGATGTGTTTACTTCAAAGGTAGATGTGCACGCACCTCGTACGCACGTTACAGACCGCGCCCTTGATATCGAGCAAGAATTATCCGAGGCCGATCTTACCACAACTATTCCTCGTATTGGAAGCGCGATACCTTCTTTTCCAGGTGGTAATGGTTTTGATGACGTACGTGATCACCTGCCGCGTTTACGTATTCTTATGGTATCTTTGGGCTTTGCAGTGCTTTTTGTAAGTGGGTTGGTGCTATATATTACTCACCCTTGGAATCCAAATGCATTTGATACAAAAGCAAAAGTAGCAGCAGATACGGCTCATGCAGGATTTCCAGGAACAAAAGAAGAACTTCAAGGCCAAGATAGAAGTAGTGTTGCTCAAGAAGACGTTACCCAATCTGCCGACGATGCCACCTACGATAAGTTAAAGGATGCGTACGAATCGTTAGGTAAACTTTCTACAGCTGTTGAAGATAATGAAAAGCAATTTCGCGATAGCTACGCCTCGGCTTCAAGAGAAGATCTCAAAAAAGGACAAGATACCGCTCGCGATATTTCGCTTAAAATAAGCAATGTGATTAAGCAACTTAATGCTGTTAATGTGGAAAGCGGTACGTATCAAAAAGATAGAAGTCAACTCATCACGCTTTCAAATTGGCTGCGCAACCACATGGATAAGCTTACAAAAGGATGGAGTACGGCACTTAGGTATTGTGGAAAACCGTCTTGTAAACAGCGCGTGAATTCGGTATTTCCCACATCAGATGATGCGTCATCAAGTTCTTTTAAAGCAATGTTTGACCAACATTATCAAGATTATAAGCCCACCTATCGCGAGCCTGCAAAATAATTCATCTGCCGAATATGTGAATAGCTCAACAACTTGATAATATTTAAGGCTATAATAAATAGACAATAAACTTTTATGTATGGCATCTCGTAACGCTTGTCATCTATTGGTGCCTTGTCTTAAGAGTTTGAGGAAAGAATGAGGATTATATGACTACTTACACTCCAACGTATCAACTTCAAGGAGACGAACTCGCAGTTTTTACTACCAGTAAAGGTGAGATTTGTGTAAAGCTCGATTGCGAAGGTGCTCCTATTCACGCAGCAAATTTCTGTGAATTGGCAACAAAAGGATTTTACGACAATCTTAAATTTCATCGCTTTGTTCCAGGTTTTGTTATTCAAGGAGGCTGTCCTTTCACAAGAAATATGACTTCCGAAGAAGTAGCTCAAGGTGCGATGGGGAAAGACGGTATGCCTGGTACAGGCGGTCCTGGTTATTGTATTAAAGAAGAATTTTCAACCAACCCTCATAATTCTCATGTCGATTGCGCTCTTGCTATGGCACGCGCTCAAGATCCAAATTCTGCAGGCTCACAGTTTTATTTTTGTTTGGGCGCGCAACATATGCTTGATTCAGGATATACTGTTTTTGGAACAACTATAGAAGGCAAGGATGTAATTCCTACTCTTCGTCAAGGTGATGTAATAGAACACATCACCATTAAGCATAAACAAGCTTAATGTGAGAGGTGAGGTGAGGAGATATCGTGAATTATCAGGCATTCGAACAAGCAAAACAAGCTTATAAACAAGGTAATTTTTCTGCAGCTGTTAATTTTTTACGTCTCGCTAAAACCGCTGGCGAGCCTTGTGGCGTTGTAGATCATTTACTTGGTAATTCGTATATGAAGCAAGGACTCTTTGACGCAGCCGCTCAAAGCTATGCACTTGCTTTAACCGATGCGTCCTATGGTCATGTTGGATCGCTTGCGTGCAATCGCGGTCGTGCATTACTTGCGCAAAATAAACCTTCAGAAGCCGTTGCTGTACTCAATATGGCTTTAAAAGACGACAGCTATAAAACTCCCTATAAAATTTATCTTGCACTTGGTAATGCATATACGCAGCTTAACAATCCACGTGATGCAGGCGTTGCATATCGAAATGCTGCTATTGACGAGAATAACCCGCAACCTGCAGTTGCTCTTAAGCATCTTGGTCATTGTTTTATGCTTTTAACGCGCTATGTTGACGCAATCGAAGCGTATCGCACGGCATTAGACTTTTCGTCTCCTGCAAACGACCAAAATGCGGTGTATTCAGATTTGGGACTTGCTTACGTTGCAGCCAATCGTATGAATGAAGCGGTAGACGCTTTTGCAAAAGCAACTGCCGATGGCTCGTTTAAGTTGTCTTCGGATGCCCAAGCTGCATTTGAAGGCGCGCAAAAGGCTGTTGCTGCAATAACGGGTTCCAAACCTTCGCAAACCGATGCCATGTTGGCTCAAGCAGGTTATGGAAATGTGAATATCGATCCTTTAGATCCTACGGGTAAATCTGGAACCTTTATGCCATCTCCTGAAGACACAGGCTTTTTCTCGCTTTCCGAGGCCGAGCTTGTAGAGAAAGATAAAAAAGAGCAAAAGGCAAAGAAGAAACACAAACATACGTTCCTTAAGTTTATAGTAACTTTGTTGGTGCTAGTTCTTATTCTTGGCGGCGTTGGAGCATTTGCCTTTTATAAAGGCTATGGTTGGCCTACTCAAGAAATGGTTACCGAGCAGCTTTTTGCATCTAAAAGTCAAGGTTCGCTTAACACCGATCTTATTGCATCATCACTTACCACTAAGCAACGAGATGACTTATCCAACTTGCTTCCCGATAGTACATCGGCTGTAACGGTGTCGGGAATAGATCGCAATATGAATGAGTCTTTAGTATATGCAACTGCTTCCCTTTCAAAAGGCGGCAAACAAGATTATAAAATTTCGTTTGTTCGCGAAGGGCTTCAGTGGAAGGTGTATGGTGTAGAAGCTGTTTTTGCCTCTAAAACTTCGCCTGCACAAGCTCAAAAGACATCTCATTAAGTGATGTATACGTTAATGTTTGTTCGTTAGGAAATACTATGTCTTTGCTCGATTCATTATTTGGACAATACGAAGGCGATTTAGCTATCGATTTGGGTACTGCAAATACGTTGGTTGCAGTGCGTGGACAAGGCATTGTGCTTAACGAGCCATCGGTAGTGGCTATTGATAAAAGTGAAGATCGCGTTTTAGCTGTTGGCGCAGATGCAAAGCGTATGATTGGTAGAACTCCAGGCTCAATTGCTGCAGAGCGTCCTTTAAAAGACGGTGTTATTGCAGATTTTGACGTTACAGAAGTGATGTTGCGTTACTTTATAGAAAAGGCTCGTGGTACTAAAAGATATCCTTGGAGTCCTCGTCCTAGCGTTGTTGTGTGCGTGCCATCTGGTGTTACGTCTGTTGAAAAACGTGCGGTGTTTGAGGCAACTATTTCTGCTGGTGCTCGTCAGGCTTACCTTATCGAAGAGCCTATGGCCGCGGCTATTGGAGCCGATTTACCTATTGAAGACCCTACGGGATCTATGGTGGTAGATATTGGCGGTGGTACTACCGAAGTGGCAGTCATTGCTATGGGTGGTATTGTTGTCTCGCAATCCATTCGTACTGCAGGCGATGAGTTTGACCAAACTATTCTCGAGCATGTTCGTGATGCCTATAATCTCTCTATTGGTGAGCGTACAGCCGAAGATATTAAAATTAAAGTTGGCTCGGCAGCTCCTCTTGCCGAAGAGCTTGATGTAGAAGTCAACGGACGCGACGTCATGAGCGGCCTTCCTAAAACAGTTCGTATCGAAAGCGAAGAGATTCGTCGCGCACTTGATAAACCGTTGGATGAGGTTACCAAAACTGTTAAAGATGCGCTTGACTTAACGCCTCCAGATTTGGCAAGTGACCTTATGTATTATGGTGTCTTACTTACCGGTGGTGGTGGTTTATTGCGCGGTTTAGATCAGCGTCTGCGCGATGAAACAGGTGTTCCGGTAAATGTAAGTCCTACTTCTTTGGAAAATGTTGTTAATGGTTGCGCTAAAGTTTTGGAAGCAAATGCACTCTCGGGTGGTTTTGTTCAAAGCTCAAGTTAATTGGAGTGTTAAGTAATGCCTATGCACAAAAGGCGTTCAAAAATTGGTCTTAATAAACAATCGCAGTCATTGAACTTGCGTGTGCTTGTATTTTGTCTTGCAAGCTCACTTACCTTATTTGGATTCAGCTTTAGAGAACAAGGCGTAGGTCCTTTTTCTATTGCACGTAGTGTTGTAGGTACCATTTGCATTCCTATTCACTATGCAGGCGCTCTTGCAACATTTCCTATTAGAGCTGCAGCAACTGCATTTGGTAATGCTGGTGCAACTCACGAGACTCTTTCTTCGCTTAAGCAAGAAAACGCTCAGCTTTTAGCTCGTGTCAGCGAACTTGAAGAAGCAAAGAAAACAACGGATAGGCTCCAAGATCTTCTTGCGCTTAAAAGCACCTATAATTTGCAATCATGTGCCGCTCGCATTATTTCGGGTTCACACAGTTCATGGGAAGATTGCGTAACCATTGATAAAGGAACTACTTCAGGCTTATCGGTTGGCATGCCGGTTATGGATTCTAATGGTGCAATTGGGCAAATTGTACAATGCAGCGCTACTTCATCGGTTGTTCGCTTACTGAGCGACGAAAAATCAAGTATCCCAGCTATGATTCAGTCGAGCAGAGCTCAAGGTGTAGTTCAAGGTTCTGTTGATGGAACTATTCGTTTAACTCTTATCAACTCCAACTTAAAGGCAGATGTGGGCGATATTGTCCTTACCAGTGGTTTGGGTGGCATTTTCCCTAAGGGCGTTCCACTTGGAAAAATTACCACCGTCGATAAGGTACCTGGATCACTCTATTACAATATTCATATAGCCAAGCTTTCTCCAACCGAAAATCTTGAAGAAGTGCTGGTTGTAACATCTCTTACCGAGGAACAAAAAGCAACTGATAAAGATATTTCTGACGCTGACGCTCAAGATAGTGTTGCTAATCAGGATTTCACCTCTGTTAAATCTAACGACAGTTCGTCTTCTGCGTCGTCTTCTCCTACCAAAGATTCGAGCGCGTCTGGCACTTCAACATCTTCGAGTAAGGGGGAATAATTTGCTTACAAACTCCTCGTCACAAAAGAAAAACCGTATCCTTCCTTTTGCATGCATTTGCTTTATTCTTCAGGTTGCACTTGCGCCTGATATAGTTTTGGCTTCAGGCCAGATAAATTTTGCGCTTATCTTTACGGTTATATGCGCGCTCTCAAAACGAGATAACACAACTATTGTGTACGCTTTTATTGCCGGCCTGCTCTTTGACCTTTTAAGCACAGGTCCTGTTGGTATTATGGCTTGTTTGCTTAGTATAGTAGCCTATCTTGTGGTTGATAAAATACATGTTAATTTATTTGAAGATATAGCAACGTCATCGATAATTTTTAGTGTTCTTGCACTTATGGTCTGTTTGCTTCATTTTCTTATTATGTTTGTATGTGGTTCGGTCACATCTTTTATACCATCTCTCATTTATCGTGTTCTACCAGTGTTTATATTAACCTCGTGTGCTTTTATTCCATTGGCGTTTTTATATCGAAGGCTAACAGGTGCAATATCAATGCACTCACGAAATGCATCGATGCGTCCTACGCGCAGTCACAAACTTCATCTCTAGGGTGCCAAAATGAATTTTGTTGTTATTTTAATTGTTTTGCTCACTGTTTTAATTTGTGCACTTATGGCTGTTTTCCTACTTAAGGTTAAGTCTTCCCGTCGTTTTACGCTTGATATTGGAGGTGGTACGCCTCGTGCCTCTGGTGGAAGCGAAAATTCACCTTCATCCCATTTCAAATCCCGAATTAACGCTACAGGTATTTTTGCCGGTACTGTTATCGGTGCGCTTTTTATGCGTCTATGGAATATGCAGGTTATCTTATCGTCTTCATATACCGAACAAGCAGAAAAAAATCGTACACGTTCTATCTCAACTCATGCTGCACGTGGTCGAATTTTAGACAGAAATGGTGCGGTTTTAGTGGGAAATCGTCCAAGTTTGGTAGTACTTGCCGAACAAAGTGTGCTTGAGGATGAGGCAGAATTGCACATTCTTGCAGCACTTATAGGTATCCCAAAGGCGGTACTGCGCCTAAAAATAGAGGATTCCTCACAAGGTCTTCAACGTGGCCGTGTTATTGCGGTTGATGTTTCTCGTCGTGTGGTTTCTTTTATCAATGCGCATCCATCGCTTTTTGATGGCGTTTCGATCGAAGCTCGTAGTCAGCGCTCTTACCCCTTGGGCAGCCTTGCGGGTCAAGTTTTGGGTTATACCGGCGTTATTACTTCCGAACAGCTTAAAGCTTCGCAAGATAATCAAGATGAAGGAAAGATTACGTATGAACCTGGTGATGTGGTTGGCCAATCGGGAATCGAAGCGTCGTATGAGAACGTTTTACAAGGTATCAAAGGCGAGCAAGTTGTCTTTGTGGACGCAGATGGCAATATTGTTAATCATAGCAGCAGCGTTGAAGCCCAAAGTGGTTCAGACGTGGTACTTACCCTTGATGCTGATATACAAAAAGCGGCTGAAGATTCACTTTCGTCCACTATAAAACGTTTACAAGAGCATGGAAAACCCGATTGCTTTGGTGGATGCGCAATTGCTATGGATGTAACCAACGGTGAAATTATTGCTATGGCATCTGCTCCTTCATTTTCGCCTAATGTGTTTGTTGGCGGCATTTCAAGTGACGACTGGGACATGCTTTCATCTAAATCAAGCCATAACCCGTTGTTAAACCGAGGTATAGGCGGCCAATATCCGTCTGCATCCACTATTAAGCCGCTTTCCGCGCTTGCTGCTCTTAACGAAGGAATAGCTACTCCGCAATCAAGTTATATGTGTACGGGTTATTGGACAGGCTTTGGTGCTGCGTTTGGGCAATATTGTTGGCTGCATACAGGGCATGGTCCCATGACGCTTCAAACAGGTATTACTCATTCGTGTGACGTTGTTTTTTATGAGGTAGGTAAGGGATTTTTTTATTCATCTAATAAAGATGGTCTACAACAGATGTTTAAAAAGTGGGGGTTAGGTTCAAAATCTCAAATTGATTTACCTGGCGAGCTTCAGGGCCGTATTCCTGATGAAGCGTGGAAACGTGAATATTTTGCTTCGTATCCCGATGACGCTAAGGCATGGCAAGGTGGAGATAACACCAATTTGGCCATTGGTCAAGGCGACTTATTGGTTACGCCTCTTCAAATGTTATGCGTATATGCAGGTATTGCAAATCGAGGATCCATACCTCAGCCGCATCTCATGAAGTCAATTAAATCGACCTCAAATTCTGGCTCTATTATTGACTATAAATGTTCTACACGTATTTCCGTGGACGAAAAAGACGAATATATGGATTTGATACAAAGAGGCCTCTATGGTGTAATTTACGAAGAGTCTCAAGCACAGGCGTCGCATTTTACTAATATGAAAGAAAAAGTTGCAGGAAAAACTGGTACCGCTGAAACTTCACACGAAACACCAACTGGTTGGTTTATAGCGTATGCACCTTACGATAAACCTCGTTATGTTGTAGCAAGTGTGCTAGAAAATAGCGGATTTGGTAGCGATGGAGCGATGTATGTTGTTCGTGATATATTAGGTGCACTCTATCATGAACCAGATACTTCAACTATGGTCGATACAACAGGCGCGTATTAAGGATGAGCATGAAAAAAAGTTTGAATACAAAACAATTGTATAAGTTTGCTCATGCACATAAAAGAAATGCATTTTCAGGAGCACATGCAACCAAGCGGTCATCTCTAACTTCAAATGGTTTTAGATCATCTATAGCGGTTGCGTTAGCGCGACTTGCAGGATTTAAGTCTACGTATGGACGATTTAATGGACCTTTATATCTTATGCAACTACTTCCTGCACTTTTGATCGTTGCTTTTGGCGCGCTTATTATTTATACTGCATCGCTTAGCATCCCAAAGGCTTCCTTTGTACGACATGTTGGTGGAATTGTATTTGGACTTGTTCTAGCAGCTGCTTTGTGGAAATACGACTATCGTGCATTTTCTCGTATGAACTCGTCACTTTTAGTATTAGTAGTTATCCTCATTTTGCTACCACTTATACCAGGATTAGGCGTTCAAGCAAAAGGTTTAACGGGTTGGGTAAAGTTGCCGCTTTTGGGTTTGCGTTTTCAACCGTCCGAGCCTGCTAAAATCGTTGTTATTTTGCTTATGGCATCACTAGGTAGTGCGTACAACGGAAAAATAGATTCCCTCAAAGACTACCTTAAACTCTGCGCAATTTTGTGCGTACCGTTTATTTTGATCTTGCTCCAACCCGACCTTGGTACTGGTCTTATTGTTATGGTTGTTGGTGCTGCCATTATTATTTGCTCTGGCGCAAAAAAAACCTGGGTATTGAGCACAATTGCTCTTATCGTTTTATTAGCAGCGGTTGTTATTTTTTGCTCGATGACCGAAGGCTTGCCCCATATTCTCAAACAGTATCAGATGAATAGGTTGATTGTTTTTGTTGATCCAACGGTTGACCCAGGTGGTTTTGGTTACAACCTTCAGCAGGCTAAAATTGCTGTTGGATCAGGAGGCATTTGGGGTAAAGGTATTGGCGGTGCTTCTCAGGCAGGAAGTGGATTTTTGCCCGAGGCACATACCGACTTTGTTTTTGCCCTGCTTGCCGAAGAGTTTGGCTTTGTGGGTTCTTGTATTTTGTTGGCGCTTTTTGGCCTTATGATTTTTTCAACATTGCTGCTTGCGCAAAAAATTGAACTTCCCTTTGGTAAACTTGTGCTTGTTGGGTGCGCTACGATGTGGGCGTTTCAGTTATTACAAAATGTTGGCATGTGTATTGGTATTATGCCCATTACAGGTATTCCGCTCCCATTTGTAAGTTTTGGTTCTTCTTCTATGGTGGCGCAGTTATTAAGCGTGGGTCTTGTCCAATCGGTTTGGCATCATCGACCTAAAGCTGCATAAAAGCGTACAAGGCCTCAAGCGTTGTATATGCAAGATAGAGAAAAGTGTTGCGTGTTCTAAGAGGATGGCTGTGATATGAATAACATAAATTTTTCTTCTGGGGATACACCTTATCTTACGGATACAAAACGGCTTGTTTTTGCTTTATATAATTTGCAGCCAGCACCTTTGTTTAACCTTGTGCAATCTTATCTTGCACCTCAAACTTGCGATGTAGAGATCGTGCAGCTTTTGGATGGTGACCATCTACCAAATGATTGCGATGCTTTATTGCTTATAGGCGACGAGGAAAAATCCTCTTGCACCCATCCCAACGATCGCAGCACCGGTCAAAGCTCTTCTTTGTGCGCCCATCACCTTTTAGATCTTATCCAAGAAGCCGATGCTACTTTAGTTCCTATCGTAAGTATTGCTGAAATCTGTCCGCCTTCTGCAATATCAAATATTTTACAAGGTGGGGCTCCTTGCGAAACGCAAGTTGTTTCATATCTTGTACAAACGTCCAATGCGTGCAGAGCTACGCTTTCAGATTATTTTGCGCGTTATCACGCTTCATACCAGGCTCAACTAGTTCGTGCATATCCATGGTTTAAGCAGGCTTTAGCACACGAAATTGTGTATCGTCATCGGCGTAAAATCACCGATATTGCATCTACTCATTCGTTGTTGTATCCTTTTTTACCAAAGATTTTGCGCTTAGGTGATATGCCGCGTATGATTGCTGAAGAGTTTAAGCTCTTGCATGAGCTTTCACGTTTGTATCCAAAACCTACACAGACTCATGATGCTTCTTACATACATTCACAGGCTGTAGTGGGGGATTGCTCAAATTCTAGTACAGGTGAATCTTTGCGGTCTGTACCTTCAGATTACAATGTTGCGGCCACAGGAGTCCACGCTGATGCTGCTTCCAATCATAAGGTCTACAACGCTGCAGCACTTATCTGCTTAGGCTTTATAAGTCGAAGTCTTGCACGCACTCTTACGAGGCGCCTTTCCTTGCTTTCGCCTGTCATCAAACCTTGCATTGCATATGGCACAGTTACCCTTATGGGGCATGGATATGTCCTTTTACATAGTTCAGATTTTGTTAAACGTGTTGTTGACGTACTACAACATAATCACCGTACGGCATTGCACAGCACGGGAGCACAAGAAACAATTCATACAGGTAAATCCCTATCCTCACACCACAACGACGAGGTCCATGGTAGATATGCTTTAGACAATCGTCTACAAAATTTGCAAGTTGATAGTGCGTCCGCGCCTATAAGTTGCGCATCTTCTGTGTATCCGATAATTTTTAGTTCACATATGCACAAAACAGAAGATAATAATGTGTGGTCTTCTGATAGGCATCATCAAGATAAAGAACACCATATCGAGATCAAAAGCTCTTAGATTGGCTTGCTCGTTTTTTTATACTCTATTTGGGAGAGTATTGTTTTTTTATTTTGTGATTATTATGAAGACAACCATACGTTTGGTAAAAAATGTGCATTCAACTGCACGTTCTTATCTTGCCATGCGGCTGTATAAAAAGTCTTCTTTCCCTTTATTGACTTTACCGCAGGTTTTAGAGTAAGATTGGGAGCTGTTGCACAGATACTGTAATGAAGGGTTAGCACATGTACGCAATCGTTACCACTGGTGGCAAGCAGTATAAGGTTGCCAAGGGCGACATTATTAGTGTTGAGAAGCTCGACGCGCAACCTGGCGACAAGGTTAAGCTTGACGTTCTTATGCTCAATGATGGTAAAAAAACCATTTGTGATGCCGCTACGTTATCAAAGAAAAAAGTTACCTGTGAGGTACTTGAGCAATACAAAGACAAAAAGGTCATTGTGTTTAAACTCAAGAAACGTAAACGTTATCACCGCACAAAGGGACATCGTCAAAACCTTACTAAGCTTGTTGTGTCAAGCTTACCAACTACTCGTTCTGCCGCTGCTAAAAAGGCAGACAGTACCGAAGCTTAAGGCTTATGGGTTGCAAGATTAAGTTGATTGAACGTATAAGGTAGGTTAGTTATGGCACATAAAAAAGGTTTGGGTTCATCCCGTAATGGTCGTGATTCCAACGCACAGCGCCTTGGTACCAAGGTTTTTGGTGGCCAAGACATTAAGGCTGGTCAGATTATTGTTCGTCAACGTGGTACTCACATTACTCCTGGTGAGAATGTTGGTCGCGGTAAAGACGATACATTGTTTGCATTGGCAGACGGTAAAGTTGAGTTTGTAAAAGGTGCAAAGCATTTTGTACACGTTCGTACTGCATAGTTTTGTAATCTACAAACGAGATTTTATATAATGATCTAACATAAACCCGTCTGATTGAGGCGGGTTATTTTGTATCTGTTTGAAGATGCCACGCGCGTGTTCTGTAAGCATAAGCTATGGTCAGGTAAAGTTGTGAGGTGTTAAGATGCCCAACGAAAAAAGTTATGAGAAAGCATTAGAAACAAGTAATGCAATTCAGCAAGATCTTGCTGTTCATCCGCAATCATATACCATGCTTACTGGCGATAGACCAACAGGAAGGCTTCATCTGGGGCATTACTTTGGAACGCTTAAAGAGCGTGTTCGTCTGCAAAATATGGGGATTAGCACCAATATTGTAATTGCTGATTATCAAGTTATTACCGATCGCGACACCACCGAGCACATTGCTGATAATGTGTATAACATGGTTATTGATTATCTTGCCTGTGGTATCGATCCAGATAAAACTATGATTTTTACGCACTCGGCTATTCCTGCTGAAAATCAGTTAATGCTTCCGTTCTTGTCGCTTCTTACCGAAGCCGAAATGGAGCGCAATCCTACCGTTAAAGCCGAACAAGAAGCCTCTGGTCATGCACTTACGGGCTTGCTGCTTACCTATCCCGTTCATCAGGCCTGCGATATCCTATTTTGCAAGGGAAATATTGTTCCGGTTGGTCGCGATCAGCTTCCACATATTGAAGCTACCAATAAAATTGCTCATCGCTTTAACGCGCGCTATGGCAACGTTTTCCCCGAGGTAAATGGCTTACTTACGTCTATGCCGCTGCTTCCGGGCTTAGATGGACGCAAGATGAGTAAATCTTACGGTAATGCCATTTCTTTGTGTATGGATGAGCAGCAAACTGCAAAACTTATTAAGAAATCAAAGACCGACTCCGAGCGTATGATTACCTTTGATCCTGAGGCTCGCCCAGGTGTTTCGGCGCTACTTACCACGGCAGGTATTTGCCTTAATCGTGATCCACAAGAAATTGCTGAAGAGATTGGTAATGCAGGTTCAGGAGCGCTTAAATCTTTAGTTATTGATGCTGTTAATTCCTACTTTGAACCAATTCGCGCAAAGCGTCGTGAGCTTGAGCAGGATATGTCTTACATTAAAGATGTTTTACATCAGGGTAATGCACGCGCTTGTGCCAAAGCAGAACAGACGCTTGCGGAAGTTCGTGAGGCAATGGGTATGGTTTACTAAGGTAGAAGTAAGGTCAAAGGGTTTGTGTCCGCACAAACCTTTAAGGCGTACTCACCCTGGTTTGTATGTTTCTTTTGAAAATAGACACATAAGGCGCGTCTTTACTTGCATGTGGGCGCGTTTTCATTTATAGTAGCTTACGCACTGTTGTTAGGGGTTGTGTTACGTACATATGTTTACCCTAAGATGTGCTTTGTTTGATGTGGGCGTTTAGCTCAGGGGGAGAGCGCTTCCCTGACACGGAAGAGGTCAGAAGTTCAAATCTTCTAACGCCCACCATTTCCTTTTAATCCATGTGTAAGGTAATAATTTAAGGTATATATTTTGTTTACGCCTCCTAGAGGTGTAATGGCTGTTTATAGAGCTTATCGGTGTAATACCTTATAGACTATTGATGCTATAATCTTGATTTCTTTTTTGATTGAGATTTTGTTTTGCTGTGTATAGCAATTCTTACTCCATCGCTGTGAGGCGATGTATATTCTTTAATGCCTCTTTGTGCCAGACGTTTAACTCGTTTTTCTAGGTGAGTCCATCGTGCATGTATGGTTGCTTGGTGTGTGGAGCGCAACCCCAGTAATGGAACAGCTGCAAGAACAGGTAAGAAATACTCAACCATACGCCAAACTACATAACCTGCAGCGGTATTTACTCCAAACATCGGCATGAATAAAAATGCAAAACCACCTTCGGCACCAAGTGTACCACCTGGTAGCGGAACAGCGGAGGTGAGCAATTCAAGCATGCTACCGCAGGCAAGGCACGTAAGAAGATCTGCGGGTAAGCCAAATGCTTTGAGAACAAACCACGGCAGGGCGTATAAACAACCCAGCTGAAAGAGCGTTATAAGAAGTGTGAGGAGCATCTCTGGAATATTCTTTGCAGCAGATTTAAAACCGTGGGAAAATTCTGTGATCTGTGCTTCAAAAGTTGCTGACCATGCTTGGCTTGTTTTTCTAAAATACCCTATATGAGATAGCATCTTAAGTGCAAATTTGCCAACTCTTGCGATGCTTTGCGGCCAAAGACAAATGGCAAGTAGGCCAAATACCTGCAAAATTTTAAAGAGGAAAAGTGCTGCACCTACGTAAAATACGTCACCATAGGTTTCAAAGAAATAATGACCTCTAAACAGCATCATAAGGGCTGCAAATATACCTTCGCCTGCTTCGTAAATAATAAAACGTGTATATTCAAGAGCTCCTGCTTGCGCAATTGAGAGTCCTGCGCGCGTCAGTCTAAAAATTTGAGAGGGAGGACCTCCTGCGCCATTAGGTGTTAAGTTGTAGAAAAATATACCCGACGCTTCTACGCTCATAAGATCACGTATTCCAACGGGACAATGCGGATCTTTTATAACTGCTATAATATACGCACTTACACCTAAAATGTAGTAAACTACGTAGCAGAGCATGGCATATATAACCCAATCGGTGTTAACGCCTTGAAGTGCTTCAATAAATTCGTCTAGCTGACCTGAAAACACTAAATAAAGAAGATATGCTACTCCAACAGCGCATAAAAATAGTAAGCTCTTACGAACAAGAGACATACTTTGCTGTTCTGCTTGTTCTTGGTTCTCGCTTACACTTGATGATGCCGATACACGTATCGAAACGTTTTTTGGTGCACGATTTTTTACATCACGAGTTGTTTTGCTTTGACGAGCTACGTGGGGCTGCTGCAAGATTACCTCCTTTCGTGTGTTTTCATATTGCATAGACCTTGGAGCTGTATGCTCAATAGGCTTATATTTTACCGCATGTTCTTTTAACACCACGAAAGATGCAGGGGTTGCTTTTGAATTATGCCGCCACCTACACAAATTTTTCCTTGATAGATAACAGCACTTTGTCCTGCAGCAATTTTTGGCACAGCACTTTCAAAATGTAGCTCTATTTTATGATCATGTATTAGTTTTACGTGCACATCTTGAAGCTTTCCGGTATGACGAAGACGGACTTGATATAAGGCGTGTTCGTCGATTGATTCATTAAGAAGATATACATCGTCTAATACCATGGTTTGGCACCATAAATCAGGACATTTGGTATTGGCAGTAACATATACACGATTTCTTTCGGTATCGGTACCAACAACATAGCGTGCAGGACCTCCACCTAAATTTAAGCCTTTGCGCTGGCCAATGGTGTACAGAAATGCTCCGTCATGATGACCTAAAACATTACCAGTTTCCCATTCAATAATGTCACCTGCACGTTTGGAGAGTGTATCAAGTAAAAAGGTGCGAATACCTACCTCACCAATAAAACAAATGCCGTCCGAGTCTGGTTTTGATTCTATACCTAAGCCGCGTGTAGCACACATCTGGCGAACAATTTCTTTAGACGCAATTGATCCGATAGGGAAGATAGTTTTTTCAAGCAAAGAAGGATTTACGCGCCAAAGAAAATACGTCTGATCTTTATGTTCGTCTGCTGCTCGTAACAAATGCACGTGGCTGTGTCTATCGGTATAGACGCGCGCATAATGTCCCGTTGCAATAAAATCTGCTCCGTGCTCAAAGGCGCGCGTTGCAAAGGTACCAAACTTTACCGTTTGATTGCACATCACATCAGGGTTTGGTGTAAATCCGTGCTGATATGCATTTATGAGGTAGTCAACAACTGTTTCTTTGTACTCTTTTTCGCAATCCCACACTTCTAGGGTAAGACCTAATTTAACGGCAAGTCGCTCTGCGTCCGCTAGATCATCTGCCCATGTGCACTTAAAACCTGGTAAATCACGCGACCAGTTGCGCATGTAGATCGCTTTAACGTCATATCCCCATTCTTGGAGCAAGGCAGCAGATAATGCCGAATCTACGCCACCGCTCATACCAAGATATACACGCGCTCCAAAAGGAGCGTATGAAGGGCGTGCAGGCATTTCTTGAGCCGAGGTAATTACGGTATTGAGCAGTGTATCTAAATCTGCTTCAGGTTTTAGCGGGGAAGGCGTATTAAGGGGCGTGCCTGTCTCGTGTGGTGTATTTGTTGTCATAAGTTCATCCGTTCTAGGCGTTTGATGTAAATGTTGCTTGTAACATATATGTTTAAACATATGCGTTGAAAACTGCTCGTGCTTTACGCATTGGTATGAAGTGATGTGACAGATTCATTATTCATTCTCTCGCATATGATTTTGTCAGTAAGGTTAAGGCGCTGCATCTCAGAGTTAACTGCCTTTTCTATACTAGAAATTGCATAGGTTATTTCTTCTTGAGTTGTGTGCTTGCCGAGGGTAATTCGCAAGGATCCCTGTGCTATGTATTCTGGTATTCCAAGTGCTTTGAGTACGTGGGAAATTTTCATCTTACTAGCTGCACATGCAGAGCCTGTTGCAACGTAGACACCCATATTTTCCAATATAATGATAAGGCGTCGTGCTTCAAGATAGGGAAATGATATGTGTAACAGTCCGGGTAAGCGATGTCGATCGTTGCGTGGACCCGAAATTACCGCGCATTTGAATAAACGAGTTAATTGTTTTTGCATAAAATTTCTATTGCGCTTAAGTTCTTGAAGTCCTGAACTTGTTCGATATTGTTGAGCGAGCTCTAAAGCTTTGGCAAATGCTATGGTACCTGCAACATTTTCGGTGCCCGAACGCATGCCGCCTTCTTGTCCGCCACCTAAAATCTGTGGTTTGAGCGCAACATTTGGCGATACGTACAACAGCCCAACCTGTTTTGGTCCATAAATTTTAGCCGCCGATAAGGTCATAAGGTCTACGCCTAATGAGGACACATTAACCGAGCAGGTAAGAGCTGCTTGAGATGCATCCGCGTGAAAAAACAAAGGGGTTGTTTCATGATGAACAAGCCTGCGGTAACGTTCTTGTTCGATAACTTTAGCAAGCTCTCGTAGTGGCTGTATTACCCCGATTTCGCCATTTGCATATTCTATAGAAACCAGTTGTGTCTGTGGCGTAAGAGCTTGTTGGAGGTTCTCAGGTGTAATAAAACCCTCTTTTGTGGGGCGCAGCAGCGTATGCTCGCGTTGATTAACACATGCTAAGATACTATCGTGCTCAAGCGAATCAGAGATCACGGGGCCAGTTACACATGCTAAAGCAAGATTATTTGCCTCTGTTGCGCCTGCCGTCATAACTATTGATGCGCTTTTTGTACCAAGTGTTTGTGCAATATGCGTCTTTGCATTATTGAGATCTTGCCGAATTTTTTGCGCTACACAATAAGAAGCAGAAGGGTTGTAAAACTTCTGAGTAAAGTAGGGGAGTTGTGCCTCGTAAACCTCTTTATCCATAGGCGTTGCTGCTGCGTAGTCAAGATAAACTTCCATGGTGTCCTTTTACATGTTGATGTAAGCGTTTTTAAGGTTATGCATATGGCTGATTATGCCTGCTGCACGTTTTTTACATGCTTGTAATTATACATGATGAAAGGGTTTAAGAGCACATATCGGTAGTTGTCACGCATTTTTCAGAGACGTAGCTGTTTTAGGTAGTGTTCGACTTACGTGTGTAATTAACCACCGTTTTTATTACGTTGACCTTATTTTTAGTTATCGTAATCACAGGTCTCGGAAATAGGATTGACAACGAGCTGCAGTGGTCTTACAATTCTAGCTATGCAAACTGAACAATGTTCAGTAGGGAGGTGAACATGAATACAGCGGTAACTTCAAGAGAAGAGATACTTACTGCTTGTCGTCAACTTGTTGCCACGTCTGGTTTGGCTGCTGTCAATATGCGGAAAGTAGCGCAGCTCTGTCATGTGGCATTAGGCTCGCTGTATTATTATTTCCCTTCTAAAGATGAACTTCTATTGGCAACTGTCGAGAGTGTTTGGGATGATATTTTTAACAGTGAAAAATTAACTCATGCGGCTTTACCTTTTGATCGTTATATTACGAATTTCTTTGAGCATCTTAAGCTGGGAATCCTGAAATACCCCAATTTCTTTACGGTCCATTCGCTTAGTTTTTCTACGCGAGGTCAGGCAAAGGGACAAAAGACGATGCAAAAATATTTGGCAAAGATGAAAACAAATATGCTGCAGGTTTTGCAAAACGATCAGGCAGTACAACCTGACGTATTCAGTGATATCTTTACAGAAGATGAATTTGTTGATTTTATTATTATGCATATGATGTCTCTGATGCTGCAGAAAGATTTTAATTGTACGGTTTTGATCGAGATAATTAGACGAATTATTTATTGCAAATAAGAATTTTCCCGCTTTCCCTTTTGGATAACGGAGAAAATTTTTTTTGCACCAAATTGAACAACGTTCATATTATAAGGAGGAACAATGCAAGCTGTTTTTGAAACGATTTTTGATGCCACGTATTTGGCGGTAGTAATCTGTGCAGGTTTTAAGTTAATTACATCAGCTGGTGATATCAAACAATTTCGTCTGTTTGGGATTATGGCATTGGTTTTGGGTATAGGAGATACTTTTCATTTGGTGCCAAGGATAATTGCCTTGAATACTTTAGGTACAGCAGCTTATCCAGTTGCCTTGGGTATTGGAAAATTGATCACATCACTGACTATGACGTTATTCTATCTTTTGCTTTACTACGTTTGGCGTGAACGGTATCAGATTAAGCAGCAGAAGGGTTTAACGTTTTTGGTTTGGTTCTTGGTAGCGTTGCGAGGATTCTTGGTGCTTTTACCACAAAACGAGTGGCTAAGCTCACAACCTCCTTTAATTTGGGGGATTTATCGAAATATTCCTTTTACTTTGATAGGGCTACTGTTACTTGTCTTGTTTTACCGTTTCGCTTGTCAGCAAAAAGATACAGATTTCCGTTATCTTTGGGTGACGATCGCACTCAGTTTTGCTTTTTATCTGCCGGTAGTTGTTGGTTCTGGGACGTTTCCTGCAATCGGAATTTTGATGGTTCCAAAAACTTGTGCGTATTTGTGGATGGTCCAAATTGCTTATAAAGCTTGGAAAAAGGAGAGAAAGGACGTTTTATTATGAATAGAAAATATTTTAATTTGACTTTGTGTTATGCAGGAGCAGCTGCAGCCAGCGGTGTTTTTTATCGAGAGTTTACCAAATACTGTGATTTTAGTGGTGTGACAAGCTTAGGTAAAGTGCATACGCATCTTTTTATTTTAGGAATGTTTGTATTTTTACTATTAGCTCTATTTACCCGCACGCAGGCGTTGGAGAAAAACAAAACGTTTCGTATTTTTTTGTATGTGTATAATCTTGGCTTGCCCTTATTAGCTTTATCTATGGCTGTGCGAGGCATAATTCAGGTTACGAGATGTACCATTTCACAGCAACTTTCGATGATCTTGACGGGCTTTGCTGGTATATCTCATGTGCTCGTGGGTGCAGGTCTTGTTTTGTTGCTACTGACATTACGAAATGCGTCAGCAGAATCTTTTTCAGAAAAGTAGCATGTACACGGAATTGCTCCATGTCTCGTCAAAAGTCTGGGAGTATTGTAAGTTTAGGTATTCTTTGCAAGAAGAAAACGATGGAGAAAATAATGAGCAGTTTTGTTTGTCTAAAAAACAGCCTCATATGTCTTATTCAAGTTGTTTCTGGCAATATGTCAGAGGCACTCTTTACATAGTATAGTTTGTATGTAGGCTTGGATACATTTCTTCTATCATAAATGGCACACACGCCCCGAACAAGGTCACTGGGAGTAAACATTAACGATCTCATCTATGAGTAGTAACACAAAGACGGTAGTCACAAATCTCGTGACCACCGTCTTATGGTATGCGTACCTATCTAACACGTGTATGGAGTACTCATACGCGCTTTTTATGTTTGCGGTATATACCGTACGAGATAAGTCCTACACCTGCACCAAGTGCTAGAAGCCCAAGTCCAAGTTGCAGCATATCAGAAGTCTTTGCAAGGGGAGCATGCGGCTCGTCAGGTGGTGTAGTAGGTAGCTCATCAGGTGGAGTGACAGGCGGTGTTGGCGGCTCGTCTGGTGTAGTAGGCGGCATTGGGGAATCAGTAAAGCTTACGCTTTGATCAGGCTCGTCTAAGTCTTTTTCACTAAAGATGATGTTTCCATCTTTATCTTTCAGGGTAGCAAACGCTACAACGCTTTTACCATTAAGACCCTTTGCATTGAGGGTATACACAAGCTTTACCCTATCAGCTGCCATACGTGCAGTAAAGGTTTTCTCTACACGTATATCCTTACCCTGTGCGTCTTGTACTACATTTCCTGTATCTTTATCTACTAAGTATCCGCTTACCGTATAGCTTGAACCTACGTTTAGATTCTCAAAGGAAAGCGTATCGGTGAGGGTAGTTTTTTCTTCTGTATAAGCACTATGATTTAAGTTAGTACTTAAAAGTTCACTGATAAAGGATTCAGCTGGCTTATTATTAAGCGTTCCTAGAATCAGGTTATAGTGAGGACGAGTGAGCTGTATATCAAAGCTTATAAGCTTTTTACCTTTGTTTTGAGGTGAACTAAGTTCTTGAATGGTATAGGTATCATAAGGCAGTGCTCCCAGTGTATCGCATACCTTTGCTCCATCTTCAGTGTCTTGTGTGCCGCCAAACCATACACCTGTATCCATCACAAGCTTAGTTGCGTCACATCTACCATCAGCGTTTAATGCACTATCATTTTGATTGGTCATGTATGAGTGCTTTACAAACTCAGATGAGGTGTTAATTTCACCATTTTCATCAGTCATAAGCAGATGTGTTTCACCAGTTGTTTTACTTGTGAGCTTAAAGATAACACCGCTTAGAGGTTTTTGGGTTTGATCATCTCGCTTAATTAAGCGAATATCACCACGGTTTACTTGATCATCTACTGATTCTTTCTCACTTGATAAGTCATACAAAGTTCCATCTTTTCTGATTTTTACAAGACGTTGCCATGTACTATTAAGTTCATATCCTCTAGGAGCTTTGGTTTCTTGTATAAGATACGTTCCATAGGGAAGAAAACGCTTATCAGTTTCAGCACAAGCTGTTTCATCGGTGGTAAGTGTGGTAACAAGCTCGTTAGGAGCTACGAGTTTATCACCTATTTGTACAGGTGCTGCGCTTTTGTTATAAATGCTAAATTCTGCTCCTTCTAGTGTTGCTGAGCCTTGAGGTGAGTGTACGTTTAGCTCCTTATCTATCTTTCCAAGCTTAATACCACCTCTTACAACGCTATCTTTTGCGCATGAGTTAGCGTCTGTTAGACTTACTAGTTCTTTATCGTGGGTAATATCAAACTCAGCTTCAAAACCATCATTTAAGTATGAATCATTAGAGCTTTCCTCATAGATTCTATAGTGTCCATAAGGTAGATCTTGATCAGAGGTTTGTGCTATAAAGTGACCATCTTTATTGGTGGTCGTAATACGAGCACATACTTGTTGAGGTTCACATACACCTAAAGATGTTTTAACAGCTTGAGGGTTTAAGTTTACAACCGCAAAGGTAATACCTTCAAGTGTTGCGTCACCTTGTGTCTTATTACTCATAAGCTCTTGATCTAGCTTTTCTATGCGAATGCCACCGCGTTGTACTTGTTCATTATGCTTAGGAACAACATAGCTGTGTACTTCTTCTTCGCTTGTATTATCAGATGTGATATGCACGGTGTGAACATCGTGAGAATTGAGCAGATAGCCGCTTGGTGCTTTTGTTTCCTCAATGGTAAGTGTGCCGAGGGGAATAATAGGTTTATTATCACTATTAAGATAAAACATATCTTGTGGAACATCTGCTAGATAAATCTCAGGATTAACCAACGCTTTACGAGGTGATGTTACACCGTCCTTATCAGTTTTAAGCACCCAGGTGCGCGCAGGCTCACCTGTTGCACTTTCACGAGGATAGAACTTTAAGGTAAATTCTGCTCCTTCAAGTGTTCCTGCTCCTTCGCCTGTAGGAGTTTGCGTATCTGCGTCTATTTTTTGTACCACCATACGAACAGGGTCATTTTGAGGGGTATCTACTACATTCAGTGTTTGAGTATCACCTGCCAAGACATCTACAGCATGTCCTTGAGTGTCAAGTGCGTAACCTTTTGGTGCGGTTCTTTCCCATACCTTATAGTAGCCAGGCAGAAGCTCATGAGAACACCCATATCCATTTTCATCAGTGGTAATGGTATCTACAACCTGTCCTTGGGTATCATACACATCATATTGCGCACCTTCAAGGGAATACATGGAATTATGGTCGCTACAATCGGGATTTGAACTAGCTTTTTGAATGGCAATCCAGCCTGTCATGTGTGGTGACCATTTTGGATGGCAGCCAGCTGTAGAGGTGTTTTGCCCAATATTACCATGCCCATAACCTGTGTCTACATCTTTTCCATACCCTGCATATTTTGCAGATACCGCCGAATGAACAGTTATCTCATAGGATTTTCCACTTGCATCAGGAACTCCTGTGAATGAGTAAAATCCATCGGCAGAAACAAATCTGTCTGGGTTGATACATTGCGTTTTGATGATTACACCATCGGGCATAGTAACATTAAATTCAGCGAGCGACCAGGGATTATTCTTATAATTTTGCAAGTCAAACTTTTGATAGCATGTACCTGTAATTGTACCGTCTGAATGAAGTTCTACCGTACCGCCACCAGCTAAGTTAATTGGCTTTGCCTGCGAAAATGTTGCAAACAGCAGGCATGCAAAGAAACTTGTTAGAAGTATTGTTTGATATTTTGCTTGTTTAGGGCGCTGTAGATTCATAAAAAACCGAGGTACATATAAAGCTTGGACATGCGTGGCATATCTATTGAGCATAAAATGCAAGGTATGACAAAGTTGTTTGGCATAAACACACCAAATTCTATGGTTACCTATTATTCCTTTTACGGGACGTTGGCGCATAAAAAACGCACTCCTTTCGCATAACAGTGACAGAGGATTTGTTGAGTGCGCAATGTTATTGTGCTGCAATATGTCCATAAATTCTTTGAAAATTAGGCAGATTTATGCTTGTATACGCATGTGTTAGAGCCAGCTTATAAGGTATGTTTGAATGGAGTTTTATGCGCTTTTCGCATGGCATACGTTTTCTCTGCACAGTTGAATTAAATCTGCTGCAAAACAAACTTGGCACTCATTTGTTACAAACCATTGCGGAGAAAACGGAGTCTGATTTGATACAAGAAATGTATAACAGTTTATATCTAAAGTCAATGGATATTTTTTCGACCATTACGTAAAAGTTACTTTCATTGCATATTTTATACCATTTATCGAATATTTACCAAGGCGGCAATTATCTTGGCGTTATAGTGCATGTAATGTCACAAAACGTTTGTGATGAGAATGTCCTTGTCAATAGAATTGAGGATGATATGAATACTCTCTCGAGAAGGTCGTTTTTAGCTTCTTCAGCTGCTCTTTCTTTGTCTGCCTTGTTAGGTGGTTGTAGTTCAGGCGCAGGCTCAAACGGCGGTGCTTCGTCCAGTGATTTGGAGCGCATTGCAACTCAAGATGTTATTGATGCTGCAAAGAAAGACAAAGAGCTTATTGTTTATGGTTCATGTGACGAGCCGTATCTTGCGGTTGTCTGCGAAAAATTTAAGGAGCTCTTTGGTATAGATGCTCAATTCCAACGTATGTCAACGGGCGAGGTTCAGGCAAAAATCGAAGAGGAAAATGGGCATCCATCAGGCGATATATGGTTTGGTGGTACGACCGATCCTTATAATATTGCAGCTGCAAAAGGCTTGCTCGAGCCGTATAAAGCTCGTAATGACTCTCATCTTATGGCTTCGCGTTACAAAGATGCACAAGATATGTGGCATGGAATTTATAAGGGTTCCTTGGGCTTTTTCTATAATTCCGACGAGGTAAAACGTCTTAATTTGGACGTTCCTAAAGACTGGCCTGACTTACTTGACCCCAAGTATAAAGGGCTTATATGGTCGTCTAACTACTATACAGCAGGTACCGCGAAACTTATTTGCAATACGGCAATTCAAAAATATGGTCATGACAAGGGAATTCAATATCTTGTTGATCTGGATAAAAACATCGCCGTATACACAAAGAGTGGTGCGGGTCCTGCTAAAAATGTTGGTACGGGTGAATGCATTCTTGGTATTGGATTCTTAAGTCAGGCAATTGAACAAATTGTTTCAAACGGATACACTAACATTAGCCTCATCACGCCGTCTTCGGGTTCGGGATATGAGATTGGCGCTACGGCCATCATGAAGGGTTGCAAGCATCCAGACGCAGCTAAGCTTTGGGTTGAGTTTGCGCTTTCACCGCAGTGCGTAAACCTTGCGCAAACGGTCGGATCTAATCAATTCTTGGTTATTGATGATGGTCAGCAGCCGCAGGCTCCGCTTGATTTGGGTCTTGATCCTAGTTTCGATGACCTTATGGAGTACGATTTTGAGGACGCTAAACAAAATACTGAGAAGTACGTTCAGGAAGTTATGGCCGCGCTTCACGGTGGTGATGACCGCTTTAAGAAGTAATGTTTACATGTTATGTGGTGTCGTAGGGGATTATGCAGGAATTTAAGACGATAAAAGCTGGTTGTGAACCGCTTGGCATCTATGCTGAAAAGTCAAGTAAATTTATAGCTTATCTCAGCCGCGCCACATGTAAGTCTGAAGCACAAACATATATAGAACAAAAACGAGCAGAACATCCTCATGCACGTCATGTGTGTTCGGCTTGGCTTTTACCTGAGGGCATATCTCATGTTAGTGATGATGGAGAGCCTTCTAAAACTGCAGGAATCCCCATATTATCTGTATTACAACATTATGAGTTACAAGCTTGTGTAGGAGTAGTTGTGCGCTACTTTGGTGGAATTTTGTTAGGCACAGGTGGTCTAAAGCGAGCTTACAGCACGGCTATTGAGAAAGCGTGTGAAGATGCATGCATGCAAAAACAACTGGTAAGCATGGGTATAGTAGAAAATCTTGTGCTCTCATGCTCGTATGCCTTATACGGCAGTGTTCAAAGTTGTATTGCACGCTATCAAGGAACTATTGCGGATACGCTTTTTGAAACATCCATACAGGTTACGGTGCGTTTTATTGCCCAAGATGAGAGAGCTAAGCGCTGTTTAGAAGAACTTAAAGATCTCTCGCGTGGTCAGATTGATGGCTTTATAACCGATAGATATGTTCACGAGATATAAATACGCGCACGGAAAACCGTGCGCGTATACATTCGTAATTTTATACTGTTACAGTAGTTAGAGCAGCTAGAACAGTTAGAACAATTACAGAAGTTAGAACACCATTCTTGTTATACCGCTATTTTTTACGAAGATTCAGAGCTCGTCCCATGTTAGACCATGGCATAACTTCTATATCAACTCCATTATCCCAAATATCCAATAATTGAGAAGAAAGATACTTTCTTGCGATATCAATTTCTCCACCATAGAGTCTAAACCAGTCGGAGCTCATAATAAGATATCCATCTTTACCGGCGTCTTTACCCCAGCTATTTTCGATTCTCCAAGCTTGTGGTTTGCCTTTCTTATCTAGTTGAACTCCCTGGAACGTCATAGCGTGCGTTAAACCAGTTTCATGGGTATCTACCATTGATGGTCTGCTCATATCAAAATCGATCCCAAACAAACCATTCATGTCAACAGTATCCGTTGCTAATATGTACTTAAAGTCATCAATATAACGCGGGAATTGTTGGCAAACATCACATGCCATCGATACGGGACGTCCGTCTTTAAGAGCACTAATAGCTGCCTGCTCAAGCACTTCAGGTTCGACATTTAAGAAACGTGCAGCAAATCCGCCTAAAACAGAATCGTCAAATTGAACGTGATACACCTTGTTATATTCAAATTTGGATGATGGAATCGAAGTAAGCTGAATGTACTCCTCGGGGTTAAAAGGCACGTATTTCTTGGTAAATTCTTGAGGAGTTAGGTTGGTGTCGTACAAAACGGTTACGCGATCTTTATGGTCTTTTTCCTCATCCTCATCCTTAGCTTTATCCTTAACTTTAGCTTTAGACTTTTGAGAGTCATCCTTTTCATCATCTTGAGGTTCTGGTAAAACAGCGTGAATCTTAGAAGCATCAGCTTTACATTTGGAACCAACTTCAATATGAAGGCCAAAGCTTTCGGGTGGGTTGCCAAGACAAATACACAAGAACGTGTAAACTTCTTTAAGCATTTCATCCTTGAGTTCGTGAAGGGTTTCTACAGATGCTCCTTGTTCTGCCTGTGTGCGCAACTCAAAAATATCCTTATGTAAAAGTCGAGCAAGTTGATTGTCCATCTGTTCAGAATTTTCAGAACATGCAGTTTCTGGCATAGCTTCTTTAGGAACAACGCCCCATTTGCGAATAAGGTTCATAGCATAAAAGAAATACCCACCGTCAGCCGCTACACCATCTAATAAATATTCAACTTCTCTACTTTCAAGATCTTTATCTCGGGTAGAGATAATGTATTCAAGTGTGGCGTTTGCTTTTTCGAGCTTATCGTAGAACATTCCATAGGCTTGACTAAATTCAAAGGTATCAACATCTAGGAACTTCATGGTTTCTTGGCGTGCAACATTGTACGATGCAAACATCCAACAACGACCGCTGTGGCGTTGGTTGGTAATTTCTCCTACTTTAGGAATTGCTATTCCATAGGTGTCAGTATATGTTCTCATGGTAGAAATGTCGCGCGCTGCGCTCATAATGTCCATGGAGGTAACAGCATTACGTGCAATTTTATTTGCTCGTTGTTTGGTAAAATGTTTATTTTGTTGTTTTGCCCATGCAGGTGAAAGCGTATTGTGTGAACTTACTTGTGCCATATGGCCTCCTTATTCAAATGCAATACAATTTGAATTTCATAAATTGATCATGTTATACATCCAACGATGTAAAATTATACAAAACCTTTATACAATACGGTAAAACTACGTATTTATTTTTTGAAAAGGAAACATCTTTGTGGACACTTCTTTAAAACATACCAATGATAACAACACTTCTTGGGAACAGATGTCTTTCGATTGGGATGTGCCTTATCAGGCAATACGTATTCTTACCATTCTTGAATCGCATGGTTGGAGTGCGTGGATAGTAGGCGGATGGGTGCGCGATATGGTTATGAGGCAACCATCTCATGATATTGACATAGCAACCTCTGCATCATGGCAACAAAGTGAGCGACTCTTCTGTGATAGTGGATGTAGTGTTTTTAGAACTGGCTGTAAGCATGGAACTATTACCGTTGTACTGGATCATTATGCTTTTGAAGTGACAACGTATCGAAGCGAAACAACATATAGCGATCATCGCCATCCCGATTCTGTTACGTTTGTTGATTCTATCCAAAAAGATCTTGCGCGTCGTGATTTTACGTGTAATGCGCTTGCTTATCATCACGAGCGCAAGCTTTTGGACGTATACGGTGGAATAGACGATATACATGCACATATATTGCGCTGTGTTGGCAAAGCCGATGTTCGTTTTGCAGAAGACGCTCTACGCATGCTGCGAGCCTTGCGTTTTCAAGCTACCTTACATTTTGTGCTCGATAGAGATATTCAAACTGCACTTGACAGGCATTATCTCGAATTGTTGCGTATTGCCCCTGAGCGCATTGGTTCAGAAATTATTAAACTCTCAACTTCAGGTTTATTCTTTAGGAGTCTGCGGACGCATGAGAAAATTTTTACGGTGTGCATCCCAGAATTTAAGGAGCTGTATAAATGTCTTGGTGACCGTGATTTTTCACAGTATGGTAACGCTGAAACAGCTATTACTCGCTGTATACCTGAAGATGAACGTTTTATTTCGATGGTGCTTCTCATATCAGAAGCATTACCTGTGCAGGTATTACAAGATTTTTATAAGCGCCTAGAAAGATTCAATGTCCCACGCGCGCAAACCATGCGAATCATTAGAGAGCATGAAGTATTGCATAAACTTATAAAGGAATACATTTGTTGTGACAGTAAGGCGCAAAATAGTGGCAGACAAAATTGCATGGATGATGTTCGCAGGTGCTCAATGCGAAAAGAGCTTATCTCTGGTTTACACTATCTTTTATTGAAAAAAAGTCCAGATCCTTATATTGAGATGTTTCATCTGTTGACGTTTGCGCGCCTGTATTGCCGTACATTTATGAAAGTGCCTACTCATGCATGCATACGAATTGAAGATCTACGTTATATGCTTTGGTGTATAAAGCAGCAGAAAGTGCCTTTGTCTTGTAAAGAGCTTGCAATAAATGGCTACGATGTGATGGAAGTTTGCAACATGAGCGCTGGCAAAGGGGTAGCGTGCACTCTTGAACATGTGCTTGCACTTGTACAGGAAGGTCGTTTAGTTAATAGCCGCTGTGTCTTACGCGCATATTTGAAAAATTTAAAGACCTACGAACATATAAGCCGCTGATAAAAGGGTAAGAAAAAGGCGCGCAAAAGGCGCGCCTATCGATTATGACCTAAACTCTAACGCTTAAGTTAAAGGTGAAAGTTATACATGTTGGTATGTTACAAACAAAAAGTGCACACCTTCAGAAGTTATGCCGCCTTCTGTGGTGCTTGTTATGCGCCAGTCGTCCATCTTGTCTAAATTAGGAAAATATGCATCTGCCTGGCGTATGCAGTCGTTTTTAGTGACTACGACTTCTGTGCAATAAGGAAGAAATTGTTGATAGGTATAGGCTCCTCCAATAATCCAAACGTCCTCATCAGGCTTTATGTGAGAGAGTGCGTCTTGGGTGGATGTGTATACCTCGTAATTTTGCACGGATGTTCCTTGCTCTGTACAGGTAGTTTTTGGAAAACCTTCGCGTTCATAGGAATGTGTTTGCGCTAAGACGATATTGCGTCTATTTTTAAGTGGGCCTTTTGGAAATGTTTCAAATGTTGTTGAACCCATAATAACGCATGCTCCAGTGGTCATACGTACAAAGTGCTGCATATCGGCTTTGTTGGGGACAAGGAGCTCGCCTTTATATCCAATACCCCAGTCTTGTGTAACAGAAACGATTGCTTTAATCATTACATTTCCTTTGATAGGTTTAGATTTCACTTTGAGTGCTTGTAACGTTACGAGGTAGCACAACCACTACACTGCAATAGGAATACCCTTAACTTGAGGTCCATGTTGATAGTTTTCAACGATGAGATCATCAGTTGTAAATTCATAAAAGTTATGAATATCAGGATTCAGATGCACTAGGGGAGCGGGATATGTTGGACGCGTAATAAGTTCTTTTACAATGTCAACATGACGGTCATAAATATGTGCATCAGAAATCATATGAACGAGCTCTCCTGCCTGCATATGATTAACTTGTGCAACCATCATAAGAAGGATCGCATATTGACATACGTTCCAGTTGTTTGCCGCCAATATATCTTGTGAACGTTGAATGAGTAGCATGTTGAGGGTTGGTTGAGGGTTTCCTTCTTCGTGCGTAACATTATAAATTGCACTGTAAGCACAAGGATAGAGATTCATCTGAGATAAATCAGCAAAGGTGTAGGTTGACGTCATAATACGTCGTGAATATGGATTATGTTTAAGGTCGTATAAGACTTTATCCATTTGATCCATATCACCTTCGGGATAATGGTTTTTAACACCAATTTGATACCCGTATGCTTTTCCAATTGATCCAGTTTCATCGGCCCATGAATCCCAAATATGCGAATGTAGGTCATGAATATTGTTTGACTTTTTTTGATAAATCCAAAGAATCTCGTCCATAGCACTTTTAAGTGCGGTTCTGCGCAGTGTAAGAGCAGGGAACTCTTCACGCAAATCATAGCGATTACATACACCAAATTTTTTAATGGTATAAGCACTTGTTCCGTCTTCCCAATGTGGGCGGACTTTTTCTCCTTGAGTAGTTGTTCCATGCTCTATGATGTCTTTGCACATTGATATAAACAGATTATCAGCTTTACTCATTTGTGCTCCTTTGTGATGGTTTGCGTCTCACGTGAACTTGACTTTTGTTGTCGAGTTTTACCATGTCGCGCAAACAGTTTTAACTCTAGTTCAACTCTACGTATGTGCTCATTAGCAACCATGAGAGGTGTAAAATAGTTCGCCCCAGGCAAGTCCAACAGACGTGGCAAGTTGTTTATCGGGCACAAGCCAATCAAGCGTGAGTAAGTCGCCATATTCAAGCCATGTGTATTCTGAATGTGCCACGAGCGTTATGGTTGCTCCACAGGGAAAATGGCAGCCAAATGCATGAAGAACAATATGGATATCGTCCACATCGTATTCAATACAATCAAGTGGCCATATAGATCCAAGTTCTATGTCAAGCTCTTCTTTAATTTCTCTTCTCAGTGCTGCTTCTGGAGTTTCGCCTTCTTCTATTTTTCCACCGGGAAATTCCCAATAGTGATCCTCAACAGGTTGTAGGCGTTTTGCAGCTAAAACTTTTTCGTCGTGTTCGATAACAGCTGCTGCAACATGAATTGTTTTCATAGCACCTCTTTGTGTAAATTGTGAGCCAATGTTGGTAGGTATTACATTTATTTTCTTATCTATTGTAATAAATTAGTGTTGCTTATTGATTGTCTCATAGAAATTCTAGGATTTTAAGCGTATGAGTGGCGCTTGAATTTGTAACCTATATTACAATAGTTTTGTTAATTCATTCTTCAGGAGACGGGAACTTTTGTATATAGAAACCTATGAACAGCTTGCCAGTTTTTGTGAGCGTGCAACAAAAAGTGATGTATTAGCAATTGATACAGAATTCATGCGTGAAAAAACCTTTTACCCAAAGCTCTGTTTGATACAACTCGCTACGCGTTCAGAAATAGTTCTGGTTGATCCGTTGTCTATACCTGATCTTACTGATTTGTGTAAGCTGTTTTTGGATAAAAAGATCACTAAAATATTTCATGCGTGCTCCCAAGACCTTGAGCTTATTTATGATATTTTTTCGTGCCTTCCAAAACCGGTGTTTGACACGCAGGTTGCTGCAGCATTTTTAGGTCATCGTTTTCAGATTGGTTATGGGCCTTTGGTTGATGCTCTTTGTCATGTGCATTTGCCAAAAGCCGAATCGCTTACCGATTGGACGCGTCGCCCTTTGGCAGAAGAGCAGCTTGAATATGCAGCAGATGATGTGCGTTATTTGCCGCGTATGTATGACACGCTTTTACACGAACTGAAAGAAAAAGAGCGTTATGCATGGTTTTTGGAAGAAATGCATGAGGTTTGTAACGAGCATCATGTGATTAAAAAACCTCAAGAGGCATATCTTCATATGCGTCGCATTTCTTCTTTAACGAGAAAGCAGCTAGCCATTGCGCGAGAAATTGGTATCTGGCGCGATGTTATTGCGTCACATAAGGATATTCCACGCAAATGGGTTATTCCCGATGAAATTGTTATCGATCTGTGTAAAAGCGTACCTAAAACAATGGAGCGCCTTGAGCGCATTCGTTCGGTCGATACGCTTTCTATTGACGATAAACAAACGCTTTTGCAAGCAATCGAAAAGGGCGTGGCGTGTCCTCGTGAATTATATCCCACTACAAAACGTCACGAACGTGCATCTCAGGAGATGGAAAGTGTTGTTGATCTTATGTATGCGCTCGTAAGATTACAGTCTGAAAAAACTGGTGTTGCAACGCAACTTTTGGCAACGCGAGATGATTTATGCGCCTTTGTACGTGGTGTTTCGGATACACAATTGTCTGATTCCTGGCGTTTTGAGATGATTGGGCAAAAACTGCAGGCGCTTATGGAAGGTCGGGTTGGACTTACCGTAAAAGATGGCAAGGTTGAGCTTTTATAAGGTAATCATGGTTTGCCTCATAATGTGTACGTGCCCTTTGTTGGTGCTTTGCATTAATGTCCGCGCGATGTGGTATAAAATAATCTAGATATTTTAATCTGTTGGTTTTTAATGTTGTGAGGTACTTATGTTATACGGATATATGTTCGGCTTCGATCCAATCTATATGGGTATAGTCGTTGTTTCTCTGGTCATCGGTGCTTTATCTCAATCCTATATTAAAAAAACGTATGCACGTTGGTCTCAGATCGAAACATCTTTTAGCCTAACAGGCGCGCAAATTGCGCAAAATATGTTATCTGATTTAGGTAGTGCTTCTACGAGCATTGGCCATGTTGATGGTGACTTAACCGATTATTTTGACCCACGCGATAATAGTTTGCACTTAAGCCTTGCTAACTTTTCGCAAGCAAGTGTAGCCTCTGTTGCGGTTGCTTGTCACGAGGCAGGACACGCGGTACAACATGCACGTGGTTTTGTATTTGCACAGTTGCGCTCGTTATGCGTGCCTTTGGTTAATTTTGCACAAAACAGCTGGAGTGTCATTTTGTTTATGGGTGTTTTTCTTAATGTTATTCAGCTTGTTCAGTTTGGCGTTCTCCTCTTTTTTGCGGTTGTGATTTTTCAGATTATTACGCTTCCTGTAGAAATAGATGCTTCGCGAAGAGCCCTGGCATATCTTAGACAAGCTGGTACCCCCATCGACGAAGCAGGTGCGCGTTCGGTGCTTATTGCCGCAGCACTTACCTATGTGTCAGCTGCACTTATTTCTATTCTTCAGTTGGTTTATATGTTAAGCCGTGTACGGGGTAGTCGCGATTAGTTGGGGGAGAACTTAAGGATTTTCGACACTCATGTCTTGTGTGTAATGACTTGCCCTGCAGTATAAAAGACGATGTAGAGCATTGTATAAGGAGTGGATAAGATATATGGAAAACGCTAAACCTATTTCTGTATGTGATGCTGTTGCACAAGCCCAGTCCTGTGTTAAAACCATGCCTTCTCTGTGTGTCAATGGCGAGGTAAGTGGTTATAGAGGTCCTAACGCCCGCTCAGGGCATTGTTACTTTCAGCTTAAAGACGCACAATCAAGCATGGACGTCATTATGTGGCGATCCACCTTCAATGCTTGCAACTTTCAGATGAAAGATGGTCTTCAGCTTGAGGTTCGTGGTTCTTTTAATATTTATGGTGCAAGCGGAAAACTTTCGTTTGTTATAACGTCTGCTCATGTTGCAGGTGAAGGTCTTTTGCGCCTGCAGGTAGCGCAGCTTGCCAAAAAGCTTGAGGCCGAAGGTTTGATGTCCGATGCGCGCAAACGCTCTATTCCGCGTTTTTGCTCAAGAATCGTTGTTTGCACATCGCTTTCTGGAAGCGTTATCGAAGACGTTAAAAGAACGCTTGCGCGCAGAAATCCTTTAGTTGAAATACAAGCAGTAGGGTGCTCTGTTCAGGGTGCTCAAGCTCCTGCTACCATTTGTCGTGCACTGGCAATAGCTGCGCAGGCAAAGCCCGATGCCATTCTTTTGGTGAGAGGTGGTGGCTCCTTTGAAGACCTTATGTGCTTTAACGATGAAAGTGTTGCGCGCGCCGTAGCGGCGTCTCCAATACCTGTCATTACAGGAATCGGTCATGAGCCCGATACGTCCATTTGCGATTTGGTTTCTGATAGAAGAACGTCTACGCCTACTGCCGCTGCCGAATCGGTTGCGCCTGCTTTTGACGAGGTACAGGGTCAAATTTGGGAACGTCAGAGAAGACTTGCTCAAGCTATGTCAGCAATTTTAAAAGCACAGCGTGCAAATATCGAAAGTCTTTCTCAGAGCGCAAATCGTGTTATACACTCTAAACTTGCCGAAACAAAAGTATATCTTGACCATATTTCATCGCGTAAGTGTCTCACCAGTCCTGATGCGTTTATCAGCGAAAAACAAACATCTTTAGAGCTTACAGCCGAGCGACTTTTTGCTGCGATGCCACGCGATATTTCACGTTTTCGCGAGCGGACCACGCCGCTTTTCATGCGTTTTAATAAGGCAGGAGAAAGTTTCCTACAACCGTACAAACATGCTTTAAGTTTGTATGCTCAAGCACTTGATACGCTTTCGCCGCTTAAATCGCTTGCACGCGGATATAGCATCGTTCAAGCAGATGACGGCCATGTAGTTTCGTCTGCTTTAGATGTTAACGTTGGAGACCGTATTGCTATTATGCTTGGTACTGGTTCGGTTCATGCATCTGTCAGCGATATTTGCACCACCAATAAACTTTCAAAGAGCTAAGCATTACGTAAGGTGTGTATTTTGTCTGTTAGATAGCAGATAGTTACCTATGAGTACAAGCGAAAACTTTGTTTTCGCACAAGAGAAAGGTTCTGTTATGTCAAACCAAGAAGAAAAAAGTGCAGTATCTCAAGCACAAGACGTTGAAGCAATGAGCTTTAAAGAAGCATCTATTGAGCTTGAGCGCATTGTTCGTAGCCTTGAAAGCGGTGATTTGGAGCTTGAAGCATCGCTTGAGAATTACAGCCGTGGCGTAGAGTTACTTAAAAGTCTTCGTCAAAGACTTGAGCATGCTGAACAAAAGGTACAGGTTCTTGTAGATGCATCTTCAGAATCGCTTGAAACATCCGATACCTGTGCTGCTCCGTCTGTTGCGTATATAGATGAATAGGACTTGTTATGAAAACAGTAGATGATTGTATTTTTTGCAAGATTATAGAAGGAAAAATTCCTTCAGAATTTGTATATGAAGATGATCTTGTTTGCGCTTTTAAAGACTTAAATCCGCTAGCACCAGTTCATATTTTAATTGTTCCCAAACATCACTATGCCGACATACTCGATGATGTAGATGCTGATACGCTATCTGCGTTGGTGCATGCTGCGCACGAAATAGCTGCGCATTACAAGCTAGAGCATGGGCTTCGCCTAGTAACTAATAAAGGTGATGATGCAGGACAAAGCGTACACCACCTACACATTCATCTTTTGGGTGCAGCTCCGCTTTCAAATTCGTTTGGAAAAGCTTAATTTATGTAGCTCTTTTATGTTGGGTTTGTTTTGTCTAATATATGCAACAATGTTTGAGTCTGTAACGTTTTGATTTAATGCTTGAGAGGTTCGCTATGAATGTACTTGTGATTAATGCGGGAAGTTCTTCGCTTAAATATCAGCTGCTAAATCCTGATACCAAAGAGGTATTTGCAAAAGGAAATTGTGAGCGTATTGGTATTGATGGCTCCTTTATTGGTCACGAAGAGCTTGGTGGCGAAAAGCAAATTATGAACGTTGCTCTTCCTACGCACAAGGACGCTATCAAGTACGTTTTTGAGATTATTAAGCCTTTGGGCAAAGAAGTTGCAGGAATTGGACACCGTGTTGTACAGGGTGGTTGGTACATTCCCGAATCGCAGATTGTAACCGATGAAAATATGCGTTGGGTTCGTGAAGTTGCACCACTTGCACCGCTTCACAATCCTGTTGAAGCCGATGTAATTGACATCTGCCGCACTATGTTTCCTTCTATTCCCAATGTAATTGTGTGTGATACTTCGTTTCATTTTCATATGCCTGAGGAAGCGTCTCGCTACGCATTGCCTCGTGATGTTGCCCAAAAATTACATATTAGAAAATATGGTGCGCACGGTACTTCGCATCGTTTTATTTGGAAAGCTGCTCACGAATTCACGGATGGTGCTATTCATAAACTTGTAAGCTGTCACTTAGGATCGGGCGCGTCGCTTTGTGCAATTAAGGACGGAAAATCCATTGATACAACCATGGGCTTAACACCACTTGACGGACTTATTATGGGTACTCGTTGTGGAACGCTTGATCCAGCTGTTGTCTTTTATCTTGTGCGTGAGGGCCATTATACTATCGATGAAATTGATACCATGATGAATAAGCAGTCTGGCTTAAAGGCTCTCTCAGCTATTTCATCTGATTCTCGTGATATTGAACAAGGTGCGCAAGAAGGAAATAAAGATTGCCAACTTACACTCAACATGTATTACTATCGTTGCGCTGCTCTTATTGCAGAGATGGCGCAAGCTATGCAGGGCTTTGATGCTATGGCATTTTCTGCAGGTATTGGTGAAAATTCTGCAACTGTTCGTGCGGGCGTTGCCAAACGCCTTGAATGGCTTGGAGTTAAAATTGACGCCGAGAAAAATGCTGTGAGAAGTGGGGAAGTCCGCGATATTTCTGCACCAGATTCAAAGATTCGTGTGCTTGTTGTTCCTACTAACGAAGAGCTTATGATTGCTTTGGACGTACAAAAATTGGTTGGTTAGTTGAACTTGCGTTTCTAGATGCTGGGCCTTAGCTAAAGCATTTTGCGCGTAATGGACGTGATGAAACGCATTTCGAATACCATATCGAAAGATATATAGAAACTCCCGAGCAGCCTCGCAACTCATAGTGAGTTAAACGAATGTGCACTCGGGAGTTTTGCATACATCGAAGCTGTACAGCCAAACCGCACGCGTCTCATACATACTGCGCTTGTTCTGCGCGTGGTCGCAAACTGCATGGTGATGTAACTGCTGGTTACAGCTGATTGGTTTTTACTTGTTTGATCCTTCTTCATGGAAGTAGTTTGAGCGTTTCATATCGTTAAAAATCACATGAATATGCTCTTTGGGTGCGTTAGCATAGGTGTGTATGGTCTCAATAATTTCTTGAGCCATCTTTTTCTTTGCTTCGTCAGATCTTCCTTCGATAAGTTCTACATGTACTAAAGGCATACTTTGCTCCTTAATCTAAAATTTTTATGCATGTGTTACCACACGGAATAAGTATACGCTTATCTTGCGGAAACGATGTAAAAATAGCATCCAAAATGTTGTACAATACAGATGTATTAACAGTTGTAAAGTTTTGTGCACAGGCTTTGCATACCTCTTTAAGGTTGTGCGGTCTTGCAATATATGAGGTAGGAATATGGCACGCATGCAAAATCTCAATCGTTCTACACGTAATACAGAATCATTAAGTCAACAAATTGGTGATTTTTTGCAAGGACGCAACGGATTGGATGAGCTTTCCCTGTTCTTGCTTGAGATCGCCGTTATTTTGTTCGTACTTAATACGTTTTTGTTTCACCAGTTCTTTCTTGCATGGTTAATGGTACTTCTTGTGGTTTACATCGTGTTTAGGTGCATGTCTTATAACATTTCTGCACGTCGTAAGGAATCTTATGCTGCGGTAAGTAAACTAGGAGCTTTTCGTCTGTGTATTTCTCAGCCGCTTCTTTTTGCGAAAGAAGTAAAAGATTACAAGCACCTCAGTTGCGCCCAATGTCATCAGCACATGCGTGTGCCTCGTGGAAAGGGAATTATTCGCGTAACCTGCCCTAAGTGTAATCACACGTTTGAGAGCAAATCGTAAAGGTGAAAAGCGCTTTGTCAACACCTTATATCGTATTTCTTACCGGAGGAATCGCGTCGGGTAAGTCGCTTGTGGGGCGCTATCTTGAAACACTTGGTGCTGTGCGTATTGATTTGGATGAGTTGTATCACGAAATTTTGGCCTCAGATACACTATGTCGCCAACAGCTTGTAACATCTTTTGGAGTAGAAATCCTGTCTCAGGGCGCTATAGACCGCCAAGCGCTTGCACATAAGGTATTTGGTGATCCTTATACACTGGCAGAACTTGAACGTATTACACATCCTTTTGTTTTTTGTGCACTTAAGTCGCGCATACAAGAGCTTTGTGTGTGTTCAAAGTCCTCATCGTCTCAGCGGATGATCGTAGTTGAGGTTCCGCTTATTAATAAAGTTTCGGAAGTGAGCTATTTAGCAGATGAAATACTAGCTCTTATTGCACCTTTGAAGGCACGTTTTCGCTATGCACAAGTTCGCGGGCTCTCGAGAGAACAGATGTGTGCGCGTATGCGTGCACAAGTGGGAAATTCACTGCTTTGTCATAAGAGCGATACGCTTATATTAAATGCAGGCTCGGTAACAATGCTTAAACAGCACGTTAAAGCGTGGTATCTGAGCCGTATGAAACGGATTGGTAAAGGATTGTAAATATGGGTAAGCCTCGGTTTTTTCGCTGGTTTAGAGTAATACCACTTATTTTTGTGATAGGTATATCGGCTGTTGTTCTTTTTGTTCATCTAAGCCAAGATAAACAGATTGCAAAAACGTTCTATCCAGTTCCGTATGCAAAAATTATTAAACAGGCTTCTCAAAAATATGGTGTTGATCCCTATCTTGTGTGTGCGGTTATCAAATGTGAGTCTAATTGGAATAAAGATGCTAAGTCTCAGGCAGGTGCAGTTGGGCTTATGCAGCTTTTGCCCGACACTGCTCAGCATATGGCAAACAAAGGTTTAATTTCTTCAAAAACATATCCCTACCAGGATCTTTTTAATCCTCGGAATAATATTGAGTACGGTGTGGCGTATCTTGCATATTTGCAGTCTCAGCTTTCAAGTCGAGATGAAGTTGTTGCGGCTTATAATGCAGGTCCAGGCAAAGTCCAAGAATGGAAGCACGGCAGTGATGATCCCATTCATAAAAATATAACCTATGCCGAAACCAGCATTTATCTGGCTAATGTTAATCAGACCTATGAAATTTATAAGCATCTTTACCCCGACGGTATTGATTCTTAAAGGACGCATGATGAGTGCTTACAATCATTTTGGCGCAGAACTTGTTCGATTTGGACATTCAAAACAGCAGCAACCCTTTCAAGTTGTTGCTGATTTTGCACCAAAAGGAGACCAACCTCGCGCAATTAACGCGCTTACCAAAGGCGTCATGCAGGACAAGCTGCGTTATCAAACGCTTCTTGGTGTAACGGGTTCGGGCAAAACATTTACCATGGCAAACCTTATTGAGCAAACGCAAAAAACAACGCTTATTATTGAGCCAAATAAAACGCTTGCCGCGCAAGTTGCAAGTGAAATGAAAACGCTTTTCCCTCATAATGCGGTTGTCTATTTTGTTTCGTACTACGATTACTATCAACCCGAAGCGTATATTCCGCAGACTGATACCTATATAGAAAAAGATTCGTCCATCAACGAGGAAGTCGAAAAATTACGACATCAAACAACTTCAAGTTTGCTTTCGCGCCGTGATGTAATTGTAGTCGCGTCAGTATCGTGCATTTACGGTATTGGAAGTCCACAAGATTATGCAGGTCTTGCGCCTACTATCGACAAAAATACGCCGCTTGAACGTGATGATTTTATACGAAGTCTTATTGATATTCAATATGATCGAAACGATGTTGATTTGATCCGTGGAACGTTTCGTGTACGTGGCGATTGCGTTGATGTGTTTACTCCTTATGGTGAACATCCCATTCGTGTGTCATTTTTTGGCGATGAGATAGAGATGATTGCCGAATTTGACGAGGTAACCGGAGATACGCTTTCGCAGTATGATGCGCTTCCCATTTGGCCAGCTACGCATTATGTGAGCGCGCGGCCTAAGATAAATCATGCAATTCTTACGATTAGAGATGAGCTTGAAGCGCGCGTGCAAGAGCTCAAAGCACATAATATGCTTCTTGAAGCTCAGCGTTTGCAGCAAAGGTGCAGCTACGATTTGGAAATGCTCGAAACGATGGGGTTTTGTTCGGGTATCGAAAATTATTCGCGCCATTTGGATGGCCGCAAGCCCGGTGAGGCTCCCTATACGCTTATAGATTATTTTCCTGAGGATATGCTGTGCATTATTGATGAGTCGCATGTCAGCGTTCCTCAAATTAGAGGCATGTATGAAGGTGACCGATCGCGCAAAATTACCCTTGTTGACCACGGTTTTAGGCTCCCTTGTGCTCTTGATAATCGTCCTTTGCGTTATGACGAATTTGAGCAACGTATACCGCAATTTGTTTTTGTATCGGCTACACCGGGCGATTACGAGCTGAGTGTAAGTCAAAACGTTGTAGAGCAAGTTATTCGCCCTACAGGTTTACTAGATCCTCGTGTTGAAATTCGTCCTACCCGTGGTCAAATTGACGATTTGGCCGATGAAATTCGCACGCGTGTGACAAAGCATGAACGTGTACTTGTTACTACGCTTACCAAACATATGGCAGAAGATCTTACTGAACATTTGCTTGACGAGGGCTTTAAGGTAAACTACATGCACTCTGACACCGCCACGCTCGATCGTATTGATATTATTCGTGCTTTGCGCACAGGCACGTTGGATGTTTTAGTGGGCATTAATCTTTTGCGTGAAGGTCTTGATATTCCCGAAGTTTCACTTGTAGCTATTCTTGATGCAGATAAAGAAGGGTTTCTTCGTAATAAACGTTCGCTCATTCAAACTATGGGGCGTGCAGCACGAAATGCAGCTGGTTCAGTTATTATGTATGCAGATCGTATGACTGATTCTATGCAAATTGCCGTAGACGAAACAAAACGCAGGCGCACGTTGCAAATGCGTTACAACGCTCAGCATCATATTGTTCCGCAAACTATCAAAAAATCAATGGTGGACGTTACAAGTTTTATACAAGCGGCACATGAAACGCTCGATTCCAAACAGCGTAAAGACGGCGTTTTCTATACTGCCTCAGGTACGCTTTCTGACAACAACGAAACACATCAACCTTCAAAGAGTTCAGGCGAAAATTCTGCAACTCAGCTTTGTTCGTCGCTTGAGGGTATGCCAAAAGAAGATGTCGCCAAGATTTTGGGCGCACTGCAAGACGAAATGCTTGCGGCGTCGGCTTCTATGGACTTTGAACGTGCAGCCAAGTTACGTGACCAAATTGTAGAGGTTCAAAGCGTTCTAGAAGGTTTGTCAGCTGATGATATACTTGCCCGTCTCAAAGTACAGGCTCGCTCAAAGAGTAGTTTTGGTCGCGCGCGTAGTAGGTTTAAGAAATAAGTTTTTGTGCGTTGTATACGTTCTTTGTATAACAAGTTTTGAGTAATATGTATGATTGCAGCAAAATTGCTTCGGACACCTTGTATATCTTCTAAGAACAACTCACGTATTATCATTTTTTTGTCTGCTTAAACGCGTGCGCGTGTGGTCGTCGTCTTTATAATTTTTAGGTTATTAATATGATAAAATTATGATTCACCCTATTTGATATATACTAAGTTCCCTTTGGTGTGTAAGATTCTTATGCACTATATACAAGTCGGTCTCATTACCGTGTAAATATGATTTTATTTGGGTAGTAAGTATTAAACTCCATAAGCTTAAAGCTACACGAACGCATTTCACTGAACACGATGAGAGTTAATTAGAAAGTACGGAGGAAACATGGATCAATACAGACCGCTTAATGATCATGTATACGAGTATATTATCGCGTTAATCAATGATGGAAAGATTACCGCTGGTGATCGCGTAAGTGAGCAAATGATCTGTGATGCTATGGGCGTCTCACGTACGCCTGTACGTGAAGCACTTATCAAGCTGTCTGACGATGGCTACCTAGACAACGAACTTCGCAAAGGTTTTCGTGTTCATGGATTTGATGAACAGGCTGCTGTTGAGATTTTCCAAATTATAGGACCGCTTGAAGGCCAAGCTGCCTGTCTTGCAGCACAGCATTTAACTGACAGTGATTACCAGCAGTTGCAATTTTTAATCGATTCGATGGATCTTGCAATTCGTGGGGGTCTTCTTTCGCAGTACGATCAGCTTCAGCGCAAATTTCATGAATATTTTGTATCACGTTGCGGCAATGAGCGTTTAATAAGCCTTCTTCAACAGCAAAAACGTTATTTTATTCGTCGTGAGCACGTGAGTAATCATAGCGAAAGAATGCTTGAAATTGTTCGTTCTGCTAATGAAGACCATCAGAAAATTGTTGATTTGCTTAAAGATCACAAATTGGATGAGCTCTTTACGTTTATTTGCAACGTTCATTGGAACTCATCAAAAACTAATCTTGTAACATGGTAAGGTGGTTCATCTAGTTTTTTTCAGCCACAAACACTTTGCAGAGCAGATAGAATTTATGGTATTCTATCTGCTTATCTGTCTAGAAGGTATAAGGGGGCTGTTTATGAAACCAAAAATTGTTGTTGCGTGTGGAACTGGTGTTGCTTCTTCGCAGATTGTTGCAGCCAAACTTATGCAATTTTGTAGTAAACATTCATTTGATGTTGAGATCCAGTGTGTTCCAATTAAGGATTTACCTTGTGCGCTTAAAGATGCTGTGGCTTATGTTTCTCTTGTTAAATCATCTCAATACCATGATGTGCCTGTGATTAACGGAATACCATTTTTGACCGGTAAAGGTGCGCGTGCAGAACTTGCACATCTTATGCAGATCCTTAAGGACTACATGTCTAAACTTTTAAAGGCATAATTTTCCAAACGCCCGAAGCCTTAAAGGACTAAAGACTTAAGCATTTAAGCGCCTTAAGCCAAAACAGGAATCAATCACTAAGCGTTGATGACGTGAGCAGTTGAATAAGCGCTTGTGCCGCGCGTAAGCCATCAGTTGCTGCACTCATGATCCCTCCTGCATATCCAGCTCCTTCTCCGCAAGGCATGAGTCCTTTCGTTGAAAGAGATTCAAGCGTTTCGCTCCGTGTAAGTCTAAGCGGTGAACTCGAACGCGTTTCAACTCCTGTTAAAACAGCGTCTTCACAGTTAAATCCATGTAATTTTTTGTCAAGCTCTGGCAGTGCCTCGCGCAGGGTTTGCGTAATATAGTTTGGCAGGCACAGTGTTATATCGGTCCATGTTACGCCAAGCGGATATGTAGGAGTAACGCTTCTAGCGCCGGTAGATGCTCGATGCTGTAAAAAGTCGCCTACCAATTGCGCAGGTGCTTGATACGTTTCGCCTGCAATGGTATATGCTTTTTGTTCGCATTCCTCTTGTAATTTTAATCCTGCAAGAACATCCGCGCTGTCTAAATCTTCGGGGAATACATTGGCAAGAAAGCCTGCGTTTGCGTTGGCTCCTTCGCGTGTTGAAAGGCTCATACCGTTTGTCACCACCGCGTGTTTTTCGCTTGTTGCCGCAACTACATAACCACCTGGGCACATGCAAAAGCTAAACGCGCTTCTTCTGGATCCAAGATGACAAGCTATTTTGTAATCTGCTGCTCCTAAAATTTTTGTAGCAGGATTTGATCCATACTGTGCGGCATTTATTGCCGTTTGCAAATGCTCAATCCTAACTCCCATAGCAAACGTCTTTTTTTCCATATATATGCCTGCGCGTTGCAACATGATATAGGTATCACGCGCAGAATGTCCCGTGGCAAGAATCACATGATTCGTTGCAATGTGTTCTTCGCTATGAAGAGTATCGTTTGCCGTTGAACTGAGCCATATACCTGTAACTTGTTTGTTCTTAAGTTCTAGCCGTGTCATCAAGGTAGAAAAGCGAACTTCGCCACCGAACTCTTCTATTTCTTTTACCATGTTGGTAACGATACGTGGCAAGATATCAGAGCCAATATGAGGTTTTGCATCCCATAGTATGTGCTCAGGCGCACCCATACGAACAAACGTTTCTAGGATAAGCTTATGCAACGGGCTTTTTGTACCAGTTCCTAGTTTGCCATCAGAAAACGTTCCTGCACCGCCTATGCCAAACTGAATATTGCTGTTGGCATTAAGTTTCTTGTGAGCTATAAAGTCTTGTATTGAATGCATGCGTGCGGAGGCCGATTCTCCGCGCTCGATAAGCAGCGGCTTTAATCCTGCGTGTGCAAGATACAGTGCAGCAAAGAGTCCAGCGCATCCGGCTCCCACCACAACAATTGGAGAGGTGAGGGAAAGATTGCACGAAGCTGGAAATTGTGGTGCGGGTTTTGCTTCGCAATATGTTACTCGTGCATAAGATACTTTCTCATGGTGGAGACCTTTACGAGCGCCTTTCTTATTGCCGCGGGTACTGTGCGCCGTGCCCTTTGCATCCGTTTGATTTTTGTTGTAGGTATCAATGAGTTGTTGTTCATAGGCTGCTCCTTGTTTTAGAGCGATCCGAACATGATACAGCATGGTAAGAGCACCCTTATGACGCGCATCAAGTGATTTTCGGATAATGAGGCAGTTGTCTATTTCATGATCAGAAATGCCAAACATAGCGCAAAGTTGTTGAATGACCCAGCGTTTTTCATCGGCATGCCAACGCTTATATGTTTGTAAACTGCAGGTAAGTGAAGATACATCAATCATGTTTATTTATCCTTAAGAGTTTTGTATGACGCGCATATGCTTTGAGCAGCCGTTATGCCAGACTTCCATGCCCACGAGAGATTATACCCACCACACATGCCGTCTATGTCAAGCGCTTCTCCTATAACGTATAAGCCGGGGATATGATGAGCCTCCAACGTGTGAGGATTTATATCAGTACTAGAAATACCACCTCGATGTACCTGTGCTGACATAGTTTGAGTAGTTGAAATAAACCTAAGTTTATAGCTTTGTATAGTTAAGCGTAAAGCCTCTGCATATGTGTTTAGATCGGTAGAATTTTGAGTCTTTTGGTTGAGGTTTATAAAGCTTGTTTTTGCAAAAAACTGAGCAAGTTCGGGCGCAAATATGCCACTAAGCGCACAAGCTAGATCGCGCTCAGTATACGTCTTTTGCACTACAGCTACAGACATATGCACGTTATGCACGCGCTCTTTGTAGGATAAAAGCGCGTTATAGATAAGCTCGTAAGCCTGTGATGTTGTATATTCAGGCAAAAAGTTAACAATTATACGATCTTGTGGACGTGCGAATCGCGATGCATTAAAACTTACGATACCCGATATGCCATAGTCACGTATGAGAAGCTCGCCTGCTTCTTGCCAAATTACCTTATCTGCGCGTTCAAGAGATAATTTTGCTTGCGCGCGTAATCCAGTTAACACGAAAAGTGGATCATCCGCGCAAAGCAAAGGACATAACAGGGGAGTAAAGTCTGTTGTTGATAGTAGAGATGGAAGGTTTGGCAGATTGTTTTTTCCGCCGCATGCAATCACAACACTTTGTGCAAGAATCGTTTTGCGTATACGATCGTGAGTTGCACGTTGCATTGTTTGCAAATCCCATAAGTTCTCATAGCTAATTTTAAAACCCGTATCTCGTTGATCAATACGAGTAACTGTACATCCGCATATATGAGTGTGCTTATAGGATTCTAGGGTACTTCGCAACACCGAGGTCACCGACGAAGCTTGCAACGAATGAGGATAAAGTCGGTCTTCTTTTGAACACCATAAGAGGCCGCATCGCTTAAAGAACGCATAAATATCTTGAAGTGCGTCAGATCCAAAGGATTGCTCAACAAAATGTGGATTGTTATAGCCTAAGGGATTAAGACTCGTTGTTGAGAAATTACATGCACCATTACCAGTAGGAAGAATGGAAGTTCCCAGTTCTAGATTTTGTTCGATAATGCAAGGGGAGATACCATGTTCAGCCAAGATAATGGCGCACGCTAAACCAGCGGCACCTCCTCCTACGATTACAACATCTGCGCTACGAGGAGCCGTGACTTTATAAGCCTGTTGGATGAGTTGCGCCGTCCGCGCGCGTCGTGAAGGTTTTTTCCAAGTGGTATGTTTCATACGTAGTATCCTAAAATCACAGCAGCCCACATGTTTGCAGACCGAAAGTTGTGCTTTTATATAGCTCCGCATCGGTTAATAGGAGCAATAGTAGCTATGCACTTAGTTTTGTTGTGCTTCAAGATCAGTTAACACCTTAAGTGTCTTTGGTATAAGGCCTGTTTGTAGGGTAGTTTCTAGTAATCCTGTATCACAACTTTGAGCTATGTAGGGCATGATTTCTACCTGATCAAGTGCGCAAACATTAAAGTGTTGTGACGTATCTAACAAATGCGACTCGCCATAGGGATAGATTGTTTTGTCGCAGTCGGGGCACTTTATAAATGACATGTTTTCAACAATGCCCAAGATATCAACTTGCATCATCTTTGCCATTTTTAGAGCTTTTCCAACAACCATTTGTACCAAATCTTGCGGCGAGGACACAATAATTACGCCGTCTATAGGCATCGACTGAAAAACCGTTATGGCAACATCGCCCGTTCCAGGAGGCATATCAATAAGCAAATAATCAAGGTTGCCCCAAAGAGTATCCTCAAAAAACTGCTTGAGCGCGCCCATAAGCATGGGTCCACGCCATAGGACAGGATCAGTTTCGTGTTCAACAACTAAATTGGTGCTCATGATTTTTATGTCTTGTGACGAGCGAGCAGGGATAATTTTGTCGTCTTTTCCATAGGCATGCTGTCCAGAAAGCCCAAACATCTTTGGGATAGATGGACCTGTAATGTCTGCATCCAATATGCCTACGTTAAATCCTTGACGTTTAAGCTCAATTGCAGATGCTCCACAGATGAGTGACTTACCAACGCCGCCTTTGCCCGATATAACGCCAATAATATGCTTTACATGGGCATGTTCGGTAAGTTCAAAGAGTTGAGGTGATCTTAGCTGTTGTTCGTGAGCACGCCCGTGACCTAAGGTTTGCGCTACCTCGCGCCTGAGCGCCTCTTTATCAATATCGACTGCCACAAATACTCCTTTTATTGCATGTATGAGCATGCTGTGTTGTGTGGTAAGTTATCTTGCATTAAAAATATACCCTACTTGAACATAATTTTTTAGGCAAAGCGATCGATTCAATAGTATTACCATGCACATCTCTTTGCGTGTGCGTACAAAATTGTTACTGAAGTCAATGGTATCTATGTTGCAACTGTTGTGATTTTTACGTTCATGCATGTTCATGTTAGACTTAATACATTGAGATAACTTAAGAGAACACTTCTGTAAGGGGTTCATGTGAAAGGTATCATTTTAGCAGGTGGTTCAGGTACAAGACTTTATCCGCTTACCACCGTTACTAGCAAACAGCTTTTGCCTGTATATGATAAACCAATGGTGTATTACCCGTTGTCAACCCTTATGCTTGCAGGTATTCGAGATATCATGATTATCTCAACGCCTCATGATCTACCTAATTTCAAACGCCTGTTAGGTACAGGAGATGATTTTGGTATATCTCTTTCGTATGCTGTACAACCAAGTCCAGACGGGCTTGCCCAAGCTTTTATTATAGGCAAAGATTTTGTTGGGACAGATGCATGTGCATTAGTGTTGGGCGATAATATTTTTTATGGTAACGGCCTTGCGCTTCGTATGCGCAAAGCTTCTGCGCGTGCGCAACAAGGTCGTGCAACGGTATTTGGCTATCGAGTTGATGACCCCGAGCGTTTTGGGGTGGTTGAATTTGACAAGCATTTTAACGCGGTGTCTATTGAAGAAAAGCCTTTGGTGCCTAAAAGCAATTATGCAGTTACGGGGCTTTATTTTTATGATAATCGCGTAGTTGATTTTGCGTCAAAAGTTACACCATCCGCCCGTGGCGAGTATGAAATCACCGATCTTAATCGTATGTACCTAGATGATGGCAGTTTAGATGTTGTTACTTTGGGTCGTGGTTTTGCCTGGCTCGATACGGGAACCATGGAATCGTTGTTTGAAGCATCGCAATTTGTACGTACGGTTGAACAAGCTCAGGATTTACCTGTGAGTGTTCCCGAAGAAATTGCATACGAGAATGGATGGATCACCCAAGAACAGCTGTTATGCTGTGCTGATCGTTACGGAAAAAGCGATTATGGTCGGCATCTTAAAGCTGTTGCCGAAGGTAAAATCATACCAAGTGAAAAGGATTTTGAGTAATGAAACCACTTCATATTCTTATTACGGGTTCACATGGCCAGCTTGGCTGTGAATTGCAACGCCTTTTGAGCACCTTACAAGCCGAAATAGGGCCAGTGCCTTCTGAATATGCTAACGCACATGTTGATTACGCCGATCTTGAAGATCTAGACATTTCTGATTATGAAGCTGTGCGTGCCTATATTGCTGACAGAGATCCTTATGATTTGGTTATTAACGGTGCCGCTATGACCAACGTTGACGGATGTGAGCAACACGAGGCAGCGGCCTTTAGTGCCAATGCACAAGGACCTCTCAATCTTGCACGAATATGTGCAGAACAAGGCGCAAAACTCGTTCAAGTTTCTACCGATTATGTTTTTAGCGGAACCGAGGCACGTCCTCGCACCGAAGATGATTATCCATGTCCAATAAGTGCATACGGTCGTACTAAGCTTGCTGGCGAAGCTTTAGTTTTGGCGCAAAATCCAAAATCATTTGTTGTTCGAACTGCTTGGCTTTATGGATATGTCGGCAAGAATTTTGTGCAAACCATGATTGGGCTTGGTAAAACCCATGACCAGATTTCTGTTGTTTGTGATCAGATGGGAAATCCAACTTCTGCAAATGATTTGGCATACGAGATTTTGCGTATTGCTCAAACTCAGTCCTATGGAATTTATCATGTGACTAATGAAGGAACTTGTTCATGGTTCGATTTTGCTTCGGCAATTATGAAGCACGCGCAGCTTGCGTGTAAGGTTGTTGCATGTACCTCTCAAGAGTATAAGCGCATGAATCCTCAAGCGGCGCAGCGTCCTTGCTATTCAAGCTTAGAAAATGCACATCTTGCACAAACCATAGGCAACGAAATGCGCCCTTGGTCAGATGCGCTGGCAAGCTATTTTGAACATATCGAATATGTACAGAGCTCTTTGAACGCGCACTAACTATTGTCAGCATGTGTTTACATGCAACCTCGCAAACGTGAAAGGAACAATCATGAAAACATATCTGGTTACCGGCGGTGCAGGCTTTATTGGCTCTAATTTTATCCTTTATATGCTGCGTAACTATACCGATATTCGCATCGTTAACATGGACTGCCTTACCTATGCAGGAAATCTTGAAAACCTGCGTTCCATAGAAGATGATTCGCGGTATTCCTTTGAGCGTGTGGACATTCGTAATGCTGATGAGGTTTCACGCGTGCTGCGTACCTATAAACCTAACTATGTGGTAAATTTTGCAGCTGAGTCCCACGTAGATCGCTCCATTGAGACTCCTCAGATTTTTGTCGAAACAAATGTTTTAGGCTGCGTTACCCTTCTTAACTGTTGTAAGAAGCTTTGGCTTGATGATAAAGGAAGTTTTGGTGATCATCGCTTTTTACAAGTTTCAACTGACGAAGTTTACGGTGCGCTTGCAATTCCAGATCAGGTAAATCCAAACGGGAGTCCTAAAGATCCTGCACATACTACCTATTTTCATGAAGATACACCATTGTGTGGTCATAGCCCGTATTCTGCTTCAAAAGCATCTGCAGACATGCTCACGCGCGCTTATTGGGATACGTATAAGTTTCCCGCACTTGTGACGCGCTGTTCAAATAATTACGGACCATATCAGTTTCCAGAAAAATTGATTCCGCTTATGATTCATAATGCGCTTCACCATAAAGAATTGCCGGTCTATGGAGATGGTCTTAATGTGCGCGATTGGCTGTATGTAGATGATCATTGCAAGGCAATTGATATGGTGCTACAACGCGGACGGTTGGGCAATGCCTATAACGTTGGCGGTCATAATGAGCGCTCAAATATCTACATTGTAAAAACCATTGTTGAGCACGTCCGTAACGTCACAGGAGACCGTGCAATCACAGAAGATTTAATCCGCTACGTTGGGGATAGAAAAGGTCATGATAGGCGTTATGGTATTGAGCCTACCAAGATTAAAGATGAACTTGGTTGGTACCCAGAAACAACGTATGAAGACGGTATTATTAAAACCATTGATTGGTATTTATCGCATCAGGCATGGACCGAGCATGTCTGCTCAGGTGCGTATCAAAGCTACTACAAAAAGATGTATGAAAATCGCTAAGTCGACAGGCTATTAAATACGTATGTATACTGCTCTCGTTCTTTGAATAAAGGACGAGAGCAGTATTTTTTTTGGTTCATTATGCTTTTAGTCTTTATGAGGAGGTATTCATTTTTTTTACTTTGCCAGATATAAAAGGAGACGATAGTGTCTTTTTGAGTTATTGTGCAATTGTCGCTGAATCGTCTATCTCATATAAACGCATGGTACCTTCGGCCAGTACACACTTAAAGCCAGGAGTTGTATCGTTTATAGAATTTATGCCTGCAAACTGTTGAGGTATATACTGGCATCCAAACGAAATTTGTCCAGGCTTGTTAAGCTTCATAACGTAGCGAACTCCTGTTTCTTGAAGTGCCTGTCTTAACTCTGCGCTCCTTGTCCAGTTTATAATATTTGTGCGCAAACATTGCGTATGATGGAGCTCATCTCCATACCATATATATGGATGACGATATACAATTTTAAGATCAAAAAGCCCGTATCCTAGCAATGAGCCGTCATAGGGATTATTGAGTATCGTAGTATTTGTTCCAACAAGATCGCGAACTTTCAGCATGAACGCTCTCTCTTCTTGGCTTAAATCATCGTTGTGTGTGTAAAAGGCTCTGATTTGATTACGATATTCAAAAGGCTCAGTTTGATTATAGTTTTTACTTGGGTTTTTAAGAAAAAAGAAGCATAGGACCGAGAGTGCAAGGACAGCTGCTGCACAAAGCGTATGAAGACTTTTAGCGCGGCTGATCTTTTGTGTGAGTTTAGAAGTTTGCATGAACTTGTATGCTTTATCAATAATGGTATCTAGACCTTGAGCAGCAAGCATGATAGCAATCAAACTTGCACATGAGCCCGTACGTGCAAAATCGGTATACCAAAATCCCGATAGAAATCTTTTTACGATCGAATCAAATTGTTGTATATAAAATGTGGTAAGTACAAAATAGAAAAATGGGAAAAGCAAAAACGAGGTTTTTGTCCGTTTTACAGTCGCATAGATGCCTACTGCTACAAGTACAGGTAGGAGTGGCTGTGGGATAATATATACATAAATACGACCATTCGCAAAGTTGAGAAATAAAGTATCTCTGATTGCTGTCAGCATGTCTTTTTCTGCATACCAGTTATACCCTCGTAAGTATCCATCTTTAACAATAAGGAAAAAGAAAACTACCCATATAGCAACACATAAACACACGAACACAAAGCTGACGACCTTTGGTGATATTCTTTTGCCAAACCAGTTTATGCAATGAGAGTCGAGATGATATAGGTACCATGCAGTCCAAGGCCATAGGATAATTGCGGCCGTAAAAATTCCTGATGTATGTGTGAAAGCCATCGTATAAGATGACAATATAAACAATAAAATCAAAAGTACTTTTTGAGATGATTTCCAACCTTTTACCAAATAAAACCAACTGCAACATAAGGCAGGTATCATACACTGAGCAAAGTCAAAGGGTAAAATTGGTCCGTAGATTAAAGCAAACCAAACAAATGAGAAAAAGAATGGAGATATGGTGGCAGTTGCAATGAGAACAAAGCGACGATTTGGGATGATACATTTCATAAATCCTAAAATGCCCAGAGGAAAAATGAAGGTAATACACAGTAAATTAAGCGCATGAACAGCTATTGAAATTGGTGTATTTGTGCCTTGAGATATACACGCTGCCAAGATATGCCAAATGGATGGATACATGGTTCTAGTAACAACGTCAAAAGGCGCAAGGTTTGCTTCTGTGGGTAAATACATACTGGTATTAAATGAGGAAAAAATCCCCGTTTTAATCATGGTGCGCGGTGAGGAGACATGCCACATAATATCCCACAGCGTACCAATTTGATTGGGGTCTCCTAGAGGTTGTGCATAGCAAGCCCAGCCAACAAGCACTGCAAAAACTACCGCAAATAATGCGATGCGCCAGTCAATAGGAGCAAGTGTTGAGTACGTCTTTGGAGTGCTGCCTGCGTCCTTTGGATTGCGGACGCATATTTGCCGTATAACTTCTTTACCTATCGTTTTAAGCGACTCGCCACTGGTGTGTACGAGATAGGCTGTATATATGACAAGAATCATACAAGAACTAAGAAGCGCAAGTGTTACTAAACGTGATGTGGTAAGCGTTATTCCTAAGCGATAGGCTACTTCACCAATTATAGATATAAGCGCTGCGCTTAAAAGAGGAGCAAAGATCAGTCTCCATACCTTTGAAATAGGCAGAGTTGTACCGAGTGTGTACCCAGGTATAACGAGAAGTAAAAGTCCGTAGAGATATGCAATAAGAAGTGATGTCATCGGCTCATTCCTTGTAATAGATCTCGCCAAAAGTTTGACGCTTGCAATAATTTGATACGTTTAAATTGGTACTACGTATTAAATGCGTGTGTTCTTAAATGGCTCAACAATTTCTTCAAAGGGGAGTTTCTTTTCGTTGTCTTCGCGTGTTTTCTTTTGCGCAAGTGCCATTTCTTGCGCGAGCTGATTAAGTCTAAATTTAAGGCGAGAAATTTCGACAGATGAGGTAAAGACCTTGATAAGCAAGATACCCACTACACATAAAAAGACAAAATTACTGGTAGAAACAAAACCTAATATGCGTGCAAAAAAGATCATTACAGCAGGTACCAAAGCTATAATAACTACAATTCCCACGAACGATACCCAAAAAAGTGAGTCTTCTATCTGTATGCGTGACTTTTTAATGCTTCGTAAAACAACAGCCATAAGTCCTACAGCACCTATGATCAACAATATACGTAAGATAATTGACATATAGTTCTCCCTTATACAATAAGTGTATGTACCACTTCATGCATATTTTTGCTTAAGTTTTAGGTTATCTAAACCACTGAAATAAAACGATAGACATGCAGGTACGACTCATGTATGAAATGATATGACCAATATCAAAGTAGCTTTGGCCGCCTTGTCGTTCGCGCATTTTTACGGGCACTTCCTTAATGGTATAACCGTGTCGCGCAAAATATGCCAATGCGTCGGGCTCTGGTGCTAAGTCAAAAGCTTGAGCGTAGGTGCGTATAAGCTTTTTGTTGTACATACGCATCCCCGATGTTGGATCCTGAATTGATATGTGAGCTATAAGATGAATAAGCGCCGAAATAAGGCGCGATCCAAGTCCGCGCGCGCCCGTGGGTTTATCAACTCCGGTACGCGAACCAATGACAATGTCGGCATCTTGAGCGCACATGCATTCGTACATACTCATAATATAGTCGGGCATATGTTGTCCATCTGCATCAAATTGAACAACAGCATCATAGTTATGCCGATAGGCATATTTCATACCTGTTTGAAAACCTGCAGTAAGCCCGCAGTTAATGGGGAGAGACAAGTAATTAAACTTGTTCTGCTCGCAGATAAGTGCGGTTGCATCTTTTGAGCCATCGTTTACAACGAGATAATCTATTTGAGGACAACTGGCCGTTAATTCCCGAATAGTTCGCTCTATACAGGCGGCTTCATTGTAAGCAGGAACAACTGCTAATATTTTTGACATAAAACTCCTCATAAGTGTTTTTACATGCATGAGTATACACTATTTACGCACGTGTAATTTGCCGTGTATGCTCATCTATTATGAATTTATGAAGAAACGCCAAGTAGGTTTATCGCATTTTCTATGGGTTACAATAAAGGAGTTTCGTGAGCGCACCAGAGGTAAATGCCTCTGCGCTCATACATCGGGTTATATCAAGGAGTTACTATGGAATCACCATGCATTGAACAGGGAAATTTTGTCTTTCATCGCAGTAAAGTTGATGGACTTTTCATTATCAATACAAAGATATTTGGCGATGAGCGTGGCTTCTTTATGGAAACGTATAAAGAACCCGACTTTATACAAGCAGGTATTACTACCAAGTTTGTTCAGGACAATCACTCAAAATCTTGCCGTGGTGTTTTGCGCGGCCTCCATTTTCAAATTCATCATCCGCAATCAAAGCTTGTTCGCGTGGTAAAAGGCCGCGTCTTTGATGTAGCGGTCGATTTAAGAAAAGACTCTGCTACCTATGGCCAATGGGAAGGCGTTATTCTTTCTGAAGACAATCATACGCAATTTTTTATACCTCAAGGATTTGCCCATGGTTTTTTGGTTTTGAGCGATGAGGCCGAATTTTGTTATAAGTGTGACGACATCTATCACCCAGGTGATGAGGGTGGTATTATGTGGAATGACCCTGATATTGCCATTGAGTGGCCTGCTTTATCAGGCGATACAGCGTTTGATCCATCAGAGCTTATTTTGTCCGAAAAAGATAAAACGCATCCTTTCTTAAGAGATAGTAAAGTTTCGTTTTAGAAACGTGTGCGCACTACCTTGTGTTTTGCTGCATTTTTAAGACCTATTCGGACTATAATCCAAATAGTTTCTTTATATGAAGAACTCGTACTGCATTGCTTATACCAGGGCGATCGATAACGCGTGCCACTGCTTTTCCAATACGCATAGGACGGCATGTTTCATAGGCATGTTTTATATCCAAGCGTTGTTGCGAGTTTTGCGTTTGTGTGCGCATAACTTCGGCACGCTCCAGCGAAAAGTAGAGGAATAAAAGCTCCTCGGTGGATGAATGCAAAATGGCATAACATCTATCCCAGCGGTCGGGATTTATTGCGGTGCTTCTACTGCTTTGCAAAAATCCTAAACGCGCGAGTCCATTTTCGTCTCGCATGGTATGAACAATTTGCATAAAACCTTCGTACGAACGCGCACGCTGAAGATTCATTGCAACGCCTTCTTGTACCCAGTTTACAAACGAATCTCTATAGAGTGTCCATGTGCCTTGCTTTTCTAATGAATCTTTAAGCTCGCAAAATGCTTCATAAAAATCTAAGGGATACGAATCGCTAGTAAACAGCGCACTCGCGGTGTTATTAACGCGATATTGGTGAAGTTCTTCGTCAAGAAGCGCAATGCGATCCGCCTCGGCAAGCGCTCTGCAAACAAAGAGAAGGTCCGCAGTTCTATGTACAGGCTGAAACACAAGATGTCGTGCGTCAACAAAACTTTTTCTGAATAATTTGTTATGGACCCAATTTTGAAAGGAATTAAAGATACGCTCTGGATGCTCGCGTGGCGAAAATACGCCGCTCATCCCATCTAATACAATACGATCAATGCCGGTTTTTCCAACTAACTCGCTCACTCCTTTAGGTGCTTGGAGCCAATCGGTAACAAACGACCAGTAAAACGAGCGCAGCTCTCCTGTTTGATTATCAAGTTCACGCGTTTTAAAAATAACCATATCGGCGCGTGTAGCCTCACCTTGAGCGACCGCTTTTTCAATGAGAGTAGGTTCCATAAGATCATCGCTGTCAAGAAAATAAAGCCAGCGACCGTGAGCCTGCGTTCGACCATATTCGCGAGCAGGTCCTTCACCTGCATTTTGTTGTGTGAAGACCTTAATACGGGTGTCTAGTTCCGCTTTTTTGTGTAAAATAGACAGCGTGTCATCGGTAGAACCGTCATCAACGCAGATAATTTCGAGGTCTTGTTCTGTTTGTTTGCACGCCGAGTCAATGGTTTGAGAAATATAGAGACTTGCGTTATAGCATGGGATTATGATAGATGCAACGGGCATGTGCAAACCTCCAATTGAAATAAGAGTTTTTGATTCTCATCTTATATTCTTCCGAACCCAGATTTAGGTTGTAGACTCCAAAAATTAATACGTATGACATATAATTCGATTGGCAAAGACAACAATATAGCACTACGAGTTTTTGTTACTTTGTTGTCCTCGTGCATACAGTTTGTTGATGGCGCGTGCAATGCAGGTTGGCCAAAAACGTTTGAGCATGCTTAAGTCCTCTTGTTCGCGTTTATTATTTTCAATTAAACGAGATGTTTCTGAGCCCTCATGGATTCGATGACACATAAGTGGCTTTGGATTATAAACAAACGTGCCTTGTTTTCTACTTAAAAACTCCCATGTTTGCCAGTCAAGATTGGATCCATAGCTCGTTTCAAAAAGAGGACGTGTAAATTTATGCATAACATAGGTGACAGCAGGACAACAAATAGGGTTGCCAAAAGCTAAAATTAAGCGTTTTATGAGTTTGAGGTGAGCTAAAGGACGTAATTGAAGCGGCATAAGCATGAGGCGTTTAATTCCCAACAGACGATTGTCACAAACTTCTGTAGTTCCGCGCAGCTCTGCGTATCCCGAAAAATACAGCAGTGGATCTGTGACCGCATTTATATGTGCAAGCATTTCTTCTACATAACGGGGTTTATATACGTCGTCTTGGTGTGCAATTGTTACAAGCTGTGTGGTTGCACGTGATAACGCAAAATTCCAGTCGCCACCTATGCCATGAGAATCGGTGGTATTAATATAAAAGGGTATGTCATATTGTGAACAAAGATGTTCTATAGTGTGCGATGGCGTGGAGGTAACTAAAAGCACACGACTTGTTACACTTTGGTTTTTAAGTGAGCGCATGCAATCTTCTAGATAGGGGCTATCTTTATAAGCGCAAATTACAAAACAATGGTCGTTAGATGTATACACAGTATTCCTTTGGTTGCTTTTATGCTTTGTAGAAACTTACCTAGTATAATAACAATTGAAAGTATAAAATGAACAAAAAAACTTATGTACATACATAACTATTACAGGTTATTACAGAAGTGGAAGTATGATGTCGTATAAACAATATGAACCTCATGAATTAAGACAACTTCAGCTCATTTCAACGATGATTTTGGGTGAATTTGATAGGATTTGTCAAAAGCTGAACATTGATTATTATGTGTATGGTGGTACCGCAATTGGTACGGTTCGCCATAAAGGTTTTGTTCCTTGGGATGACGATGTTGATATTGCCCTTTTTAGAGATGACTACGAACGCTTTATGCGCGAGGCTCCACAAGAAATGGGGGAAGCCTATGAGCTTGTCAGCGGAAGAACAGATCCGTTTTTCCCTGCTTGTAATGCTAATTTTTCACTCAAGAATACGTTTTGCGTTCCAGAGGAATTTGCACATTGTCCTTTTCAATATCCTATCGGTATTGGACTGTTTGCAATGGATAAACCCTCGAATGATCCGCGTACGTTAGAGCGTCAAAGACGTATGACATGGTTTTTTGCACGTCTCGCTTTTTTGCGCGCTACGCCCGCACCTCATGTTCAGCTTTCTCAGCCGCTTAAAGGTTTAGTGTTGGTCGTGTGCTATCTGGCTCATTGGGCAATGAAAATTTTTCATGTTTCGCCTCGCTGGATTCATGCACGTTGGGAGCATTATGCTCGTCTGGCAGAACATGAACAAGGCGAAACCTACGTTGATTTTATGGACAGAGATCCTCATGCATGGGCGGTAACGCGTGCGGAGGCTTATCCGGCTATCCGTGCTCCCTTTGAAACTATTACGGTTAATCTGCCTAAAGCTTACGATGTTATGCTCAGACGTGGATTTGGCGATTATATGCAATTACCGCCCGAAAATGATCGAAAAAATCATTATCCGTCTCGTTTAGACTTTGGACCGTATAAAGACATTAAGGAATAACGCGTGGAAATAGCTCAAAGTAAGGCACAACTGAGAAAAAATTATATATGGAATACGCTGGGAAGTGCAGCAAATGCACTTTCCAGCGCAATTTTGTTGCTTATGACTACACGCATTTTAGGTCTTGAAGCTGCGGGTATTTTTGCGATTGCGTTTGCCTTGTCCCAACAGTTTCAAGTGATTGGCCATTTTGAAATTCGCTCCTACCAAGCAACTGATTCTCAAGAACGATTTTCGTTTGCAACATACCTTGGCGCGCGTTACGTAAGCTGTCTTGTTATGTGTGTGGTAATCGTTGGATATACACTTTATACGAATGGAATTACACCAGTTGCACTAAGCATTATGTTGATAGCATTGCTTAAGCTCTTTGATGCGTTTGAAGATGTATTTCATGGTATGTTTCAGCAGAGAGGCAGACTTGACATTGCCGGGCGCGCGTTTTTCGCACGTATTATTGCGTGTATGCTTGGTTTTTGTATCGCGGCGTTTATCACTAAAGATCTATGCTCCTCATGTATCGTCGCTTTTATTTTGTCTGCGTTTGCATTTTTCTTTTGCAATGTTCCTTTTGCTCAACAGTTTGTGTCGCTTCGTCCGTCATTTAAGCCTGCGTCCATACTTAAACTGTTTTGGACGTGTTTGCCACTTTGTATAGGCTCATTCTTTCTTGTATATATCACCAATGCTCCCAAATATGCAATAGATATGTATTTAACCCGTGATTATCAGGCACTCTATTCCATTTTATTTATGCCGTCTTTAGTTATCAATCTTTTAAGTGGCTTTGTCTTTAAGCCGCTTCTTACCGATATGGCACTGTGCTGGTCTCAAGCGCGTATTAAAGACTTTGCGCAGATCATTTTTAAAGGATTCATGGCAATTTGCGCGGCTACATTTGTAACTTGTTTGGCGGCATGGTTTTTAGGAATCGAAGTTCTTGGTGCACTTTATGGGGTTCCACTTGCAGCATATAAGCTTGAACTTATGCTTCTCATTGTTGGTGGGCTTTTTAATGCAAGTGGCATAATTCTTTACTATGCTGTAGTAACGATGCGTATGCAAAAGTACATTTTTGCTGCGTATGGTCTTGCGTCTTTGTTTGCATTTTGTGCATATGGATTGGTAGGTACCTATAAAATTCGTGGTGCGGTCATGATATACGACGCGGCGATGTTAATCGTAGCGCTTGTTTTTCTATGCGTTACGCTTGCGGGATTTATACAAACGAAACAGATCAATCGATCAAAGACACGGTAAAATCATGCAACTATGACCTGCTTCCGTATCCAGGCCTCTTTGTGTTCAGATTATGTTTGCTCTATAAAATAATTGAACGTTCAATTAATTATAACTATACTTAAAAAATGAACGCAAGAGAGCGTTACGCATGGATACCATGTTGGTATCGTAGTTGTAAAGGACAGATGATGAGTCTTAGTAGAGCTATGTTTTATATTTTGCGCGCGCAAGGAAGCTCCCAGCAGCTCTATACCCAGCGTGAGCTTTGCGAAATAACACACATGTCATTAGGTTCAGTAAATACGGCATATACGCAGGCAAAACGTGATGGATATCTTGTAGATGGACGTCTAAGTGAAAAGGGTCGCGCTGCATTAAAGCCCTACCAAGTCCACAATGCAATTATTATGGCGGCTGGTTTATCGTCTCGTTTTGCACCCATTTCCTACGAACGTCCTAAAGGTGTTCTTAAAGTTAAGGGCGAAGTCCTTATTGAGCGCCAAATTAAGCAACTGCTCGAAAAGGGTATCTCAGATATTACGGTTGTTGTTGGCTATAAAAAGGAATGTTTTTTCTATCTTGCACAAAAATATGGCGTGGATATTATAGTGAATCCTGATTATGCAACACGCAATAATAACTCAACCTTATGGCATGTCAAAGATCGCCTGAGTAACACCTTTATTTGTTCCTCTGATAATTACTTTGTTATAAACCCCTTTGAGCGCTATGTCTACAGAGCATATTACGCAACGCAACATGTAGATGGTGATACAAATGAATGGTGCGTAACAACAGGGGCACAAGGGCGTATTACCAAGGTCACTATTGGTGGTCATAACAGTGATATTATGCTTGGTCATGTGTATTTTGATACGGCTTTTTCACAAAAATTTGTTGATATTTTGCAGGCAGAATACCCGAAACCCGAGACTGCAGATAAACTTTGGGAGGATATTTATGTTGATCATCTTAAAGAATTGTCCATGGTTTCAAAATTGTATTCGAGTGACGACATTAAAGAATTTGACTCACTTGAGGATTTAAGATCGTTTGATCCTCATTTTTTGGAAAATGTTGACTCTGAGGTATTTGATAATATTTGTAAAACTCTTTCGTGCACAAAACAAGATATTGGTGGATTTTATCCACTTAAGCAGGGTCTTACCAATTTGTCTTGTCATTTTACGGTGTGCGGTAAAGAATATGTGTATCGTCATCCAGGCGCTGGTACCGATAAAATGATCGATAGAACAAGCGAGCGCGCGGCGCTTCTTAAAGCTCGCGAATTAGGGCTTGACGCTACATTTATCTATGAAGATGAACAAAAGGGTTGGAAAATTTCGCGTTTTATACCCAACGCGCGTGCACTTGATCCAACCGATGATGCGCAGCTTAAACGTGCTATGCAGATGTGTAGAACGCTTCATGATAGCTCGGCACAACTTGCTCGTCACTTTGATTTCTTTGATGAAGGTTTGCACTACGAGCAGCTTCTTAAAGAGCATGGACCTATTGATATTTATGGTTACGATGAATTAAAAGAAAAAGTAACCTTACTTAAATCGTATACAGAGGCTGATGGGTATCCTTTATGCATTTCACATAATGACTTCTATATGCTTAACCTTTTGTTAGACGAACATGACACCATGACGCTTATCGACTGGGAATATGCAGGAATGTCAGATATTGCCAATGACTTTGGGACATTTTGTGTATGCTGCTCGCTTGACGAAGAACGTGCCAATAGATGTATTGATTATTATTTTGGGAGAAAAGCTTCGGATAAAGAGCGTCGACATTTTTGGGCGTACGTTATTTTTGCAGGCTGGTGCTGGTATATTTGGTCGCTTGAAAAAGAGGCCGAAGGCGAAAATGTTGATGTGTGGCTCTATATTTACTACCGCTATGCCAGCGAATATATCGATAAAATTTTAACTTGGTATGAAAGCGGCATTGCTCCAACTTGGCAAAACTAGTCATTGCAATATTCGTATTCTTGAATACCTAGATGCTATGAATGCATGAGTGCTTAGGCATAAGCAGGGGAGACATATATGAAATTTGGTCTTTTAAGCGGTATCTTATGGGGTTTAGATACCTGTATTTTAGGTATTGCATTTTTGTATCATCCGTTTAATAGTGCCCTTGACGCGGCTTTGGTGTGTGCGGCTGTTCACGACATTATAAGTGTGTTAGTTTTGATTACACTTGTTGTTGCGCGCGGAAAATTTTCTCAGTTTTTGCAGGCATTGCGTACAAAAGGAGCTCTCATCATATGTTGTGGTGCTCTTATGAGCGGCCCTGTTGGCATGAATGCGTATATGTCGAGTATCAACAATATAGGACCGGCACCAACTGCAATTATCTCGGCATTTTATCCCGCGGTTGGTACATTTCTTGCGGTATTCTTCCTTAAGGAATCAATGAATACTCAACGTCTTGTTGCCCTTTTTGTGGCGCTTGCAGGTGTTATTATGGTAGGCTTACAAACCGCACAAGGTTCAGCTGAAGGAAACACGATTATTGGTGTTGCAGCAGCATTTATCTGTGTTCTTGCATGGGGCTCTGGTGCTGTTTTTGCCTCATGGGGGCTACAGTCTACCCAAGATCTAGATTGCGATGTAGCGCTTTTAATTCATGAGCTTACTTCCAGTCTTACCTACGCTTTAATTGTGCTGCCTTTAGTTGGTGCATGGGGTTTTGTCGCACAGATGTCAGTTGCACCTGCCAGCATATTTGTTATAGGCGCAGGTGTCGCAGGTGCTTTGTCGTATTTGTTTTACTATAAAGCAATCGATGTTACAGGTGCTGCACGCGCGATGGCTTGCAATATTTCTTATTGCGCATGGGCTCTCATTTTTTCATCGTTGTATGCAGCTACTATGCCTAATCTTATGAGTATTATCTGTTGCATTGCTATATTTGTAGGTACCATTTTATCAGCAACTCCTGATTGGTCGGTCTTTTTACCTCAAACAGATAAACACATGTAAGCCGCGCCAAAACATGGGTATCCTTGATATCATTAAGATTAATTTTGAGATAGAATTTTGGTAGTCAGCTTAACATGGGAGCATATTGATGAGTGACAGGGTAATTTCGATTAAGGGCGCGCGTGAACACAATCTAAAAAATATTTCACTCACCATCCCTCGCAATAAATTGGTTGTTATCACGGGACTGTCAGGTTCAGGAAAATCAAGTCTTGCATTTGACACCATTTATGCGGAAGGCCAACGGCGTTATGTTGAGTCTTTGTCGAGCTATGCGCGCATGTTTTTAGGTCGTATGAATAAACCCGATCTAGATTCTATCGAAGGCCTTTCTCCGGCAATTTGTATAGATCAAAAGACAACCGGTCATAATCCTCGTTCTACCGTTGGAACTGTTACCGAAATTTATGATTATATACGTCTGTTATATGCGCGACTTGGTTGTGCACATTGTCCTGAGTGTGGGTGCGTGATAAAAAAACAAACCGTTGACGAAGTTATCGACCGCATTCTTGAACAAGCACCTAACCGACGTGCATATGTCCTTTCACCTGTTGTTATAGGTAAAAAAGGACAGTTTACTAAGTTGTTAGATGATTTAAGGCGCGAGGGTTTTTCTCGTGTTCGTATTGACGGCACTTTTATGCTGCTTGACGACGATATTTCCTTAAAGAAGCAGGTAAAACACACTATAGACGTTGTGGTTGATCGTTTGGTTTTACGCACAACGAGTCGGGTTCGTATTGCTGAAGCATGTGAGAATGCTACCAAGTTATCCGCTGGTCGCGTTATTTTTTATGTCTTAGAAGCGCGTGAGCAGACGGGTCAACATGCAGATACGACAAAGAATGAGAGTGCATTTGAGGCGCAATTTTCATTAGCTCTGGCTTGTCCTGTTCATGGACACTCTATAGATGAGCTCCAACCACGAGATTTTTCATTTAATGCTCCTTATGGTGCATGTCCAGATTGTGATGGGCTTGGAAGTAAGCGATCCATTGATGTTGATGCAATTATCGAAGATCCACGGTTATCGGTTGCAGAAGGCGTTTTTGGTGGTGTTCTTGCGCGCTCAAATTATTATTCTCAGATCCTCGATGCTGTTTGTAATTTTATGGGTGCCTCATCCGCAACTCCGTATAAAGACTTGTCAGATTCGTGTCAGCATGCGTTGCTCTATGGGTTAGGATCACAGGAAATTCCTGTTAGATATCACACAAAAGATGGTCGCATTAACGAGTGGAAAACAACTTTTCCAGGTATTTGTGATGTGCTTTTTGATAAGTATCAAGAAACTACCTCTGAAACTATGAAGCAGCATTTTGCAAAATTTATTAAAGAAGTTCCCTGCACAACGTGTAAAGGTGCTCGTCTTAAGCCCGAATACTTGGCGGTTACTGTTGGTGATAAAAATATCCAGCAACTTTGTGACCTTTCATGTGCTGAGGCTCTGTCCTTTGTGCAGTCGCTTCATTTTGACGAGCGACTTTCTGCGATTGCCCGTCCGCTTCTTAAAGAAATTCGTACACGACTTGAATTTATGGTACATGTTGGCTTGGATTACCTTACGCTTGCACGAAGTGCGTCTACTCTTTCTGGTGGGGAAGCGCAACGTATTCGCCTTGCAACGCAAATTGGATCGGGATTAACAGGCGTGCTTTATATTTTGGATGAGCCTTCAATTGGTCTTCATCAAAAAGACAACGATCGTCTTATCACTACGCTTAAACAGCTTCGCGATCAGGGTAATACCGTAATTGTGGTTGAGCATGATGAAGATACTATTCGTGCTGCCGATTATGTAATTGATATGGGACCAGGTGCAGGCGAGTTGGGCGGAGACGTAATTGCTCAGGGTACGCCCTCACAAATTATGCGTGCAAAGCATTCGCTGACGGCAGACTATCTTGTGGGTCGACGAAAAATTGCTGTACCACGCCTGCGCCGAACAGGTACAGGCCATGCGTTTACGCTTTCAGGTGCTGCCGAAAATAACTTACAAAACATAGAGGTGTCAATACCGTATGGAACATTTACCGTTGTAACGGGTGTTTCGGGTTCAGGCAAATCTTCTTTGGTTACAGATACCTTAGCACCGCTTTTAGCGCATGAAATCAACCATTCAAAACAGCGTATAGGGGCGTATAAAAGTTTTTCGGGCCTCTATGATAGCCTGCATAAATCCTATATAGATAAAGTTATCAATATAGATCAGTCGCCTATTGGTCGAACCCCTCGTTCTAATCCTGCTACCTATATTGGACTATGGGACGATTTGCGCGCCCTGTTTGCTTCTCTTCCCGATAGTCGTGCGCGTGGTTATAGTGCTGGACGGTTTTCGTTTAACGTTTCAGGCGGAAGGTGCGAGGCATGCAAAGGTGACGGACAACTCAAAATTGAGATGAACTTTTTACCCGATGTTTATGTTCCTTGTGAAGTTTGCCATGGCAGGCGCTATAATCGCGAAACGCTTGAGATTTGCTATAAAGGAAAATCTATAAGCGATGTGTTAGACATGACTGTTCACGAAGCTCTTGCCTTTTTTGCGTCAATTCCCAAGATTTCGCGGAAACTGCAAACACTCTATGATGTTGGTTTGGGCTATATTCACTTAGGTCAAAGTGCAACAACGCTTTCTGGTGGGGAAGCGCAGCGTGTTAAGCTGTCTCGCGAATTACACCGTCAGCAAACGGGAAAAACGTTTTATATTTTGGACGAACCTACAACGGGTTTGCATTTTGAGGATGTGCGCATGCTTATTGAGGTACTGCAAAAATTGGTAGATGCTGGCAATACCGTGGTTATTATCGAGCACAATTTAGATGTTATCAAAGTTGCTGATTATCTTATCGACTTAGGTCCTTTAGGAGGAGCGCGTGGTGGTAACGTTATCGCAACAGGTACGCCCGAAGAGCTTGCGGCCTGTGATAAAAGTTATACAGGACTCTATCTAAAAAGAGTTTTACCTGCCCAAGCATAATTTCTTACGCGATACTTTCGCAAATGAGATGAAGAACGTATTCGCGTATTATAATGAAATCTGAATTGTAGGAATTGCATATGGATTTTTCTGTTTCTTGTTAGATAGAAAGACGTTGGATGAAGCATACAAAACAGCCGCGTGTGCAAAAAACAAATGCCATGCGTGAACTTGATACAAAAGGCGTGAGTTACACCGTTCAAACCTATGATGCACACAACGAAGATACCTCAACAGGTGTTGGCGTGCGTATTGCTCAATCATTAGGCAACGAAGTTGACGCGTCCTTCAAAACGTTGGTTACTACTCATGGCGGCTCTTCCTATGTTGTATGCTGTATTCCCGTCAATGCAGAGCTTGATCTTAAGAAGGCTGCAAAAGTTTCGCAAGAAAAATCTCTGTCAATGGTGCATGTCAAAGATCTAGAAGCTCTTACAGGTTATATTCGCGGTGGATGTAGCCCTATTGGCATGAAAAAAGAATTTTATACCATTATCGATGAAACAGCATTATTGTTTGATCTTATTACGATTTCTGGCGGCAAACGTGGTATTACGCTTAAACTTAATCCACGTGATTTACAAACGCATTTTCAGTTCCATTTTGAAGATATTTGTCACGATGCGTTAAAAGCATAAGCATGACAGATGCATTTTGATTATTTGTGCATATAGATCTTTATGTTTTAGATACTGATGTTATAAGGTTTATATGTTTGAAAGGTTTATATGGAAACATACAAGCAGTCTTCTTCTGATGTAAGCTCCCAAAACCGAGAGCAGCAACTTGGGAAAAGCGCGGCGCTCATCAGCGTGCTCGTTATTATAAGTAGAATAACAGGTTTTATTAGAACTTGGGCTCAGGCATATGCACTAGGTGCTACTGTTATTGCAAGTTGCTATTCTGTAGCTAACAATTTGCCCAATCAGCTTTATGAATTGGTAATTGGCGGAATGCTCGTAACTGCTTTTCTTCCCGTATATTTAAGCGTTAAAAAGAAATCGGGGATACACCATGCCAGTGAATATGCTTCTAATTTAACATCTATAGTTGCTATTCTTATGGCGGCGGTTACCGTCATTGGTTTTATTTTTGCAGGGCAGGTAGTTTATACTCAGTCATTTTCAGCACGAAGCGATTTTGATACAGCTTTAGCTGTATATTTCTTTAAGTTCTTTGTTATCGAAGTATTGCTTTATGCATTGAGCTCTATTTTTTCAGGTATTCTTAACGCCGAACGTGACTATTTTTGGAGTAGTGCGGCGCCTATTTTCAATAACTTTGTAACGATTGCATCGTTTTTAGCCTATGCATTTTTGGTAAATTCATACCCTGTAGCAGCGCTTATTATATTAGCCCTTGGTAATCCACTTGGTGTTTTAATTCAAGTTGTGCTTCAAATTCCTTCTCTTATTAAGCAAGGTATTCGTTTGCGTTTTCACGTTGATCTTAAAGATCCTGCACTTAAAGATACGCTTTCCATAGGCATTCCGTCTTTAGTTGTTATGGTTGGATCATTTGTAACGGTATCCGTGCAAACAAGCTCAGCTCTTTCAGTGTGCGCCGAGGGTGCATCCATAGCATTTTATGCACGTCTTTGGTATACCCTGCCCTATGCAATTCTTGCAGTACCTATAACTACAGCTATGTTTACCGAGCTCTCATATGATATTGCAAAACATGATATGAGGTCATATTGCGCAGGTATACAAACGGGCACGCAAAAAATCTTGTTTTTAATGATACCGTTTTCTTTGTTTCTTATTATGTATGCATTACCCCTTGTCCACCTTATGGCTGCAGGAAAATTTAATCCGCAACAACTACAAGATACCGCTTTATATTTGGCAGGATTAGCGGTTAGTTTACCTGCGTACGGTGTATGTATGTATTTGCAAAAAATTTGCTCATCTCTTCGCACCATGAAATATTACGCATTTTCTACTCTTGTAGCATCACTTATTCAGGTAGCATTTTGCATATACCTTACGCCGCTTTTTGGACTGTGCATGGTTGCTCTATCAAGCTCAGTGATGTTTGTAGTTGTGGATATCCTTACCTTCATTATGCTTTTTGCAAGACTGCATGAACTTTCACTTTTGTCATTTATTCTATCCTGTGTGCGTTCGCTCATGTGTGGTCTTGCGGGCGCTGTGGTTGGAGGAATTATTTTTTGGTTGAGTGGTTATGGTGCTTTGTTATATGACTCACGCTCGACTGTTAGTTTAGCGTTAGTGCTTGGTGTACTCATACTGTCTGGTATACCTGCACTTGTAGTTACATTTGGGTTTGCTTGGGTGTTTCATATGCCCGAGATTGATTTTATTCGCTCACTTGTTCATAAAAAACAGCTGTAAAATTTAGAGGTTATTAGACCTACGTAAAAGCACATATGCATGTTGTGCAAGGATTTTTAAGGGAAAAATTGCGAAATCACTTCTTAGTATAGCGTAATTTATACATTTTGTATTCATAGATTTATTTACAGAAAAAAATACTCCACTTGTCGAACAGACAAAGGTCTTTGTTGTGTAATAAGTACAATGAACTTTGTTACATAAACAGTTTATATGCTCGTGCAGATTATATATCAGCACATAAACGTATAAAGGTTAGGAAGAAACACGTCAAATAACGATGTGTAAGAACAGGCGAAATGAGGGGTGTTTTATGGCTGAAAAACACGTATACCGTTTTGGTAATGACGAAAACGGTAATAACGTTACCGAAGTTGCCGGTGCTTCTGTTAATGAAGCAAAATGGATAACCGGTGGTAAAGGTGCCAATCTTGCCGAGATGGCAAATATTGGTCTTCCTGTTCCTCCTGGATTTTCTATTACCTGCCAAACATGTGTTGCGTATGCTACACATAACAATACCTGGCCAGCAGGTGTTTTGGATGAGATCGATGTTGCTCGTAAAGATCTTGAACGTCGCATGGGTAAAAAACTTGGCGATCCACAAGATCCACTGCTTGTCTCAGTACGTTCAGGTGCTCCTTTTTCGATGCCTGGTATGATGGATACTGTTTTGAACCTTGGTCTTAACGATGTTTCTGTTCAAGGTTTAATTAAGCAAACTAATAACGAACGTTTTGCATGGGATTCTTACCGTCGTTTTGTTCAGATGTTTTCTAACGTTGTTATGGGTATTGATGGTGACTTGTTTGAAGAGGCTATCAATGAGAAAAAGGAAGAAAAAGGCGTTCGCTTAGATACCGAACTTAATGCAGAAGATCTTAAAGATCTTACACAGACTTTTAAGTCGATCTTCGCTAAAAACGTTGACTCTCAAGCTCATCCTGAGGTTGCGCCTGATGGCAAAGCTTCCTTCCCACAAGATCCATATCTCCAACTTCGTCTTGCTGAGCAAGCTGTATTTGGAAGCTGGATGAATGAGCGTGCATGCATTTATCGTAAGCAAAATAAGATCGATGATAATCTTGGTACTGCTGTTAACGTGCAGGTTATGGTCTTTGGTAATAAAGGTGAAACATCTGCAACTGGTGTTGCTTTTACGCGTAATCCTGCCGATGGTACCAACGAGCGCTACGGTGACTTCCTTATTAATGCACAAGGTGAAGACGTTGTTGCAGGTATTCGTAATACCGAGCCTATTGCCGATTTGGTAAAAGTTCCTGCACTTAAAGAAGCTGGTAAAGAGCTGTTCCATGTTTTTGAGATCTTGGAAGATCACTATGCCGACATGATGGATATCGAGTTTACCATTGAACAAGGCAAACTTTGGATGCTGCAAACTCGTGTTGGTAAACGTACCGCCCTTTCTGCGCTTCGTGTTGCCATTCAAATGGTCGATGAGGGACGTATTACTCGTGAGCAAGCAATTATGCGTGTTGCGCCCGAGCAACTTGACCAACTGCTTCACCCACAATTTGATCCAAAAGCAAAAGTTGATGTCATTGCTAAAGGTATGAATGCCTCACCTGGTGCTGCGGTAGGTGCTGTTGTATTCTCGTCTGATGCTGCGGTTCACTATCACAATATCGAGAAGCCTTGCATTCTTGTACGTTGGGAAACTACTCCAGATGACCTGCGTGGTATGGTTGCGGCAGAAGGTATTTTAACTTCTCATGGTGGAAAAACTTCGCATGCAGCTGTAATTGCACGTGGTATGGGCGCACCTTGTGTCTGTGGTGCAGAGGCACTTCGTATTGATGCAAAAGCCAAGCAGGTAGAAATTAGTGGTACTGGTGTAGTTCTTCATGAGGGCGATATCATTTCTATTAACGGAACAACAGGTGATATTATTCTCGGAGAGGTTCCTCTAACTCGTCCCGAGCTTACGGGAGACCTTGAAACCATTCTTGAGTGGGCAGATGATGTCCGCCGTGATGCATCTCGTGGCCGCATCTTCGGTGTTCGTACCAATGCCGACAATCCAGCGGACGCACAACTCTCTGTTGATTTTGGAGCCGATGGTATTGGTTTGGATCGTACTGAGCACATGTTCTTGGGCGAGCGTAAACAAATTATTCAGTCGTTTATTTTGGCTGAGTCCGATGGCGCAAAGCAGCAAGCTTTAGGTCAGCTCCTTCGTGTTCAAACCGAAGACTTTGTTGGTATGTTTAAAGCTATGGACGGCAGAAATGTTATCGTTCGTTTGCTTGATCCACCTCTGCACGAGTTCTTGGATGATCCACGTGCGGTGGCTGTACAGCTTGCACATGCTGAAGCACGCGGTGAGCACGACACTACTCTTAAAGCTATGCGTGCACATCTTGCTCGTCTTGATTCGTTCCAAGAAGCTAACCCTATGCTGGGGCTTCGTGGTTGCCGTTTGGGTATTGTGTACCCCGAGCTTAACGACATGCAAGTTCGTGCTATTGCAGGAGCTGCTGCACGTCTTAAAAAAGAAGGATTCAATCCATGTCCTGAAATCATGGTTCCACTTATTTCTACCGTTGAAGAGCTTAAGCTTGTACGCAGCCAAATTGAAGATGTTGTTGAGGCTGTTGCCGAGTCAGAAGGTGTTGAACTCCACATTCCTGTTGGATGTATGATTGAGCTTCCTCGTGCAGCTGTAACAGCAGATGAGATTGGTAAATATGCAGACTTCTTTAGCTTTGGTACCAACGACCTTACTCAAACGGTATTTGGTTTCTCACGTGATGACGTTGAGTCTGCATTCATTCCTCAATATCTTAATAAAAAGATCTTGAAGAGTAACCCATTTGAAACGCTTGATTCAGGTGTTGCAAAATTGGTTGATGTAGCTGTTAAGGGTGGTCACCAAGCTAATCCAACTATCGTGTGTGGTGTATGTGGTGAGACCGGAGGAGATCCTCAATCTATCCAGATGTATTATGACCTTGGATTAGATTATGTATCCTGTTCGCCTTATCGTGTTCCTATTGCTCGTTTGGCAGGAGCGCAGGCTAAGATCAATTCTAATGGCGGACCTGCACAGGTTAAATAGTTGCTGTTGTTCACATAGAGCGTATTATACCGTGCAAAGTGTTCAGTTCTTTTGATTCTGTGCACATTCGTTAGCAGATGTGTAAATTCGGTACAATCTTTGTATGAAGGTTGTACCGTTTTTTTTGTTCCACCTTCTAGTTTAACTGGGACGATATAAAGATATGGATTACTGATATATGCAAGATCTGCCTTTTAATACGCGTGTGCTTACACGGCATAATAATCTTAATTTTTTACGTTTTATAGCTGCATTTTCTGTTATTTTTTCGCATTCCTTTACGGTAAGTGAAGGATCAGGCGCTCTTGGCACTCCTTTAGACGTTATTACGCAAAATCGTTTAAGTATCGGTGGTATTGCTGTTGCGTTTTTCTTTCTTATCAGTGGGATTCTTATTGCAAAAAGTTGTGAAACTCATTCTTCTGTCAGGAAGTTTTTCAAAAACCGCCTATTGCGTATATTCCCCGAGTTAATTTTTTGCGTGCTTTGTTCAGTTTTTATACTGGGATTATGTGTCACTACGTATTCTTTTGAAGCGTACGTTACATCTGCTGATACCTACCGCTATCTGCTGAATATTTGTCTTATTCCCATACATGCTTTACCGGGAGTCTTTGAGAACAATCCGTATCCCCATGTGGTAAATGCATCTCTTTGGGCAATTACCGCAGAGTTTATATGTTACCTCTTTTGTTTTGGCCTTTATAAGCTCACGCATTTTAAGCACACATACATGCGTGCTCTCAACGTTGCTGTTGTGGTAATTGCACTTCTTTACTATTTGTTTGGATCCTATACGATGCTTAGTTTTGTCAGAGCATTACTTGAGTTTTATATTGGTATTCAAATTTGGGTTTACAGAGATAAAGTACCTTTAGATCACCGTTTATGTTTAGCGACTTGTCTTTTGTGTGTTCTTCTCATCTTGTTTGGTCATGACTTAGCTGCTATGTTACTTTTCTTTCCTTACCTTACCATATGGGGAGGATGGGGAACAAAACCCATTTTTGAGCACTTCAGCCAGAAGCATGATTATTCATATAGTATCTTTTTGTGGGGATTTCCTACCGAGCAACTGGTAGCACATTTCTTTGTTGGAATTTCTTGGTACGGTGTTGCTCTTTTAAGCTGTGCGCTTTCATTGTTTTTTGCATTCATTTCTGTACAAGGTATATCGTTCGTTGAACAACGTATTAAGCCTTATATCTTAAAACAACAAGTACGTAGATAACTGTGTTTCATCGAACTGTGTTGTGTAAGAATGCACACATTTTACGTACGCGTCTATCATGGTAACATGTGCATATTGCGAAGGTTTCTGTAGCTTTTAAGTTTTATCGTGTTTGAACCCAAATTGTGCGGTAGTATTTCAGTTTGTATGTATAGCTATGTGTCGTTCACATGTGTCGGCACCTCTAGAGAATGGATGTGTAATGGATTACATTCAAGCACTTGAGCGTCAGCAAATACGTGAAGATTTGCCACACGTAATTCCTGGCGACAATGTTAAAGTTCACTATCGTATTAAAGAGGGTGAACGTGAGCGTGAACAGGTGTTTCAAGGCGACGTTATCCGTATGAGCGGTGCAGGCGCGCGTGAAACATTTACTGTTCGTAAAATGAGCTTTGGTGTAGGGGTTGAGCGTACGTTCCCGCTTCACTCACCCAAGATTGCAAAGCTTGAGGTTGTACGTCATGGTGACGTTAATCGTTCTAAGCTTTACTATCTACGTGATCGTGTTGGAAAAGCAGCACGCATTCGCGAGAAACGCTAAGCTAAGCCTCATGAAAAGTCACCTTCGGGTGGCTTTTTTTGTTATCGCCTATATTTTATATTGGTATGAGCGCGAAAATTTGTCTATCCCTTTATGTATTGCGTACCAGGTACCAGGTACCAGGTTCGTCATGAAAGCTTATCATGGATAATGTAACATCTCACACACAAATTGAACAGGGTGCGCGTAAAACAAAGACACTCACATGTTCAGATATTATTACCGTTCTGCGCGAGACTCCTTTTGAGGAGCTCAATGCGGTAATTGAGCGCTATGCACATGACGAGCGCAAGAGCGTACAAGCAGCAGTTACAAGAGCAACCAAGCGCTATGACCTTGCGTGCAAGGAGCGCGCTCGTGTTAATAGTATGTATGTGCTTCAAGAGGAATTGGGTGGCGTTGGCACCATCATGGGTGTTGACGAAGTCGGACGCGGCCCTCTTGCTGGACCTTTGGCAGTAGCTGCGGTGATTCTTCCCCAAGAGCCTCACATTTGGGGTCTTAACGATTCAAAGAAACTTACCTCTTTGGAACGTGAGCGCCTAGATACACAAATTCGCGCGCATGCTCGTGCGGTTGGAATTGCATTTACAAGTCCTGAGGATATTGACAGATTTGGTATTGTTTCATGCCTACGCGAAACCATGAAGTGTGCTATTTTGCAAACTGGTGTTGAACCAGATTGTGTGTTGATTGATGGCAATCCTATTCACGCACATCCCAAAGAGAAAACGCTGATAAAAGGTGATAGCCGTATTGCCTCTATTGCTGCCGCATCAATAGTTGCAAAGGTTGCTCGTGATCGTCTTATGCAAGATTTGGATGTGTGTTATCCTCAATATCATTTTGCTGAAAATAAAGGTTATGGTTCCAAAGCACATATTGATGCGATTAAAACCTATGGTTTAAGCCCTGTGCATCGTAAATCATTCTGTAAACATTTTACAGTTGCTTAAGAATCTATGTAATGCGATTTTTCCTTTTGTTACGAGTATTTTTTTAAGTTATCTACAAATATGCTTTTTGCAAGTTAGCGCCAAGTTTTGTGCATGTTTGTAGGTTCAAAATTTCCTTTAGGCAAAGCTTCAGGAAAGAAGGCAGCATGAAGGAACATTTTGAATCAAGGATAGCTTCAGCGGATCCTATCGAGTCTTGTGCACCACACAAGAAAAAAACTACAAAACGCAATAAGAGACAGACAAAAGAAAAAACCAACGAATCGGTTGATACTCCGCGCAAGTCCGCAGTTAACACTTTAAATAGCAAGGAACTTGGCGCGTTGGGTGAAAATCTTGCCTGTTGTTTTTTAGAACGGCAGGACTTTGAAATTTTGGATCGTAATTGGAAATGCGCAGATGGTGAAGTTGATATCATTGCCTCAAAAGGTGATGAGACCGTTTTTGTTGAAGTAAAAACACGCTTGCAAAACAAATCAGGGGAGCTCTTTCCCGAGATTGCTGTTGATAAACAAAAACAATCGCGCTATATTGCCTTGGCTCGTAGTTATAACACTGCTTATCCTATGTGCGAAAACATACGTTTTGATGTTATTGCGTTGGCAATATTGGATGATTCACATGCTCAGCTAAGACATATACAGTCTGCATTTGAATGGGACGGGCTTTATGAGTGAGGCTGTTACCATTCACACGGCTATGCTGCGAGGAATAGAGGCAATTCCAGTTAAAGTTGAAGTTTCTACTTCAAGTGGTATTCCTGGGATAACGCTTGTGGGAAATCCTGATATATCGGTTTTAGAATCTCGCTCTCGCGTGCGCTGTGCGCTTAAAAGCATAGGCGTTAATTTACCCAGAAAACATATTACTATCAATCTTTCACCCGGTGAGATAAGAAAAACGGGAGCTGGATTTGATTTACCAATTGCGGTGGCACTGCTCTATCTAACGCACTCGATGCCTTTAGCCGATATTGAAAAGTGTCTATTTATAGGTGAGCTTGCCTTGGATGGAAGCGTGTGTCCTATACGAGGGTATATGGCATATTATAAGTTAGCGCGCGCTTTACATAAAATGGTGGTTTGTTCAGCTTTAAGTGTAAACGATATTCATACCAAGCATACGCTTTACTGTCAGCGTCTAAGCGAATTTATAAATGGTATTCCTTGGCTTATGGGAAAATGTAGCGATACAAGTGCGGTGGTTCTTAAAAAACGCCTAAGCCAACCTGTTCATACCTATGATTTTATAGATGTCATAGACCAAGAAGCTGCAAAACGTGCATGTGTGATAGCCGCAGCAGGCAATCATGGATTGTTGATGATAGGACCGCCAGGTGCAGGTAAAACGATGCTTGCGCAACGTATCCCTTCGATTCTTCCGCATTTAAGTGTTGCACAGAAAGACGAAGCTTTGCTTATTCACTCGGTAGCAGGACTTCCTTTAGACTTGCTTTCTCAAGGAATTCCACCTTTTAGAGCGCCGCATCATTCTATATCAACTGCAGGGCTTATAGGTGGGGGAAGGCCAGTTTTACCTGGAGAAATATCGCTTGCTCATACGGGTGTACTTTTTCTTGATGAATTACCAGAATTTGCCTCGAATGTGTTACAAACCTTACGCCAACCGTTTGAGGAAGGTGAGGTACGTCTTATTCGCGCAGAAGGAGTGTATGTTTTTCCTGGTAAGTTTATGTTTATTGCTGCTGCAAATCCTTGCCCCTGCGGATATTTAGGTGATAGTGATCATGAATGCGTATGCACCGAGGCAAAAATTTTAAAGTATCAATCTAAGCTGAGTGGACCTTTAGTTGATCGTATCGATATGTGTATTGATATACAACGTCCCTCACCGCAAAAAATACTTAATGGAGTACAAGGTCTATCATCTGCCCAAATGCAAGCAATGGTGGAAAAAGCTCGTGCGTTTAGAGCTCAACGTGAAGAGAAACTACAAGACGCTTTAGGTGGCGCATGTTCGCGCGCTTCGTCTGTTATGGATCAAAAATCAGGTGGCAACCAATCAAAAAATAAAGGTATTGCGCGTGAAGCTCTGTCGCCTGAAGCTAAATCTAAACTTAACCAAATAGCATTGAGAACAGGACTTGGGGGTAGGGGTTTGTCGCGTATTGTACATGTTGCTCGAACGATAGCAGACTTGGCAGAACATGAACGCGTTGAAGTTGAGGACATGCTGGAAGCTTGTATGCTAAGGAATAGAAAAGGGAGTTTATGAGAAGATGTGTGAACATAGATAATAACTTATCTGCCGCCATAGAGCCACAAGTAACGCAACAAGTGTGTATGCCTGAGTGCAACATGGCTTTGTCATGTACGCATGTGCAGAATACATATACTGCACGTTGGGAGCTTACGGACGCAGATTCGTACTATCCTTGTGCCCTACACGACCTTGAGCATCCTCCGCAGCGTTTGTATGGAATAGGTAATCCAGATGTTCTACAAAAACCGTGCATATCTATTATTGGAGCTCGCGATGCCACACCTTATGGAAAATCATTAGCACAGCTCGCAGGACGTATTTCTGCGGAGTGCGGTTTAACAGTAGTTTCAGGTGGTGCGAAAGGCTGTGATTACGCTGCCTTGCGTGCTGCGCTTGATGCAAAGGGGAGTATTTGTATCGTTTCGGGATGTGGAGCCGATAAAGTATATCCATCCTCGTCAAAAGACATTTTTGAAGAAGCAAAAGATGGTAGAGGTTGTGTTGTTGCGCTTGAAACTTGGGGATCTTCGCCAAAGCGTTATGCATTTCCAAAAAGAAATAAGATCATTGCTGCTTTGTCGCGTGTGCTTATTATCTGTGAAGCAAATCATAAGTCGGGTACAATGAGCACTGCCGAAACTGCCGTTCAATTAAATCGTATGTTGTATGCTTGTCCAGGTTCAATTTTTTCTCCACTTTCAAATGGTACGAATGCACTTATTGCCAACGGAGCGGCGATTATCACCTCAGAAAAAGATCTTGAGGAGCGCATTAGTTTGGATTTCAATTCGCTACGTTTAACTTTTGAATCTCTCAAGCCGCATTTAGGTAAAATTATGTCTGCATTATTTGCAAATCCTATGCGTGCAGACGATTTAGCGCAACAGCTCGACGAAAAGATTATAACGATTCTTTCTACCTTGGGCGATTTTGAAGCACAAGGTTTAGTTAAACGCTTAATTGATGGTCGATTTTCCCCAACGACTCAAGCGTATCTATACTATGGGAAAAAGAGCGAAGATAGCTTGTAGGTTCTCTTCTTGGGAATAATTTACGCTAAACTTATATACATAAGATATGAGTTTATAAGTTCATTTTGAGAAAGGTACACATGGAACCGCGCGTAACTATCATAGGAGCAGGTCTAGCTGGTAGCGAATGTGCTTTGCAGCTTGCGGCTCGACACATCTATGTTGATCTCTATGATATGAAACCTTCAAAAATGAGCCCTGCTCATCATAGTCCTAACTTTGCAGAACTTGTTTGTTCTAATTCTTTAAAGAGTCTTAAATTAGAAAGCGCAGCGGGCTTATTAAAGCATGAGCTTTCAATGTTGGGCTCATATCTGGTGAAGTTTGCTTTTCAAGCTCAAGTTCCAGCTGGCGGGGCACTGGCAGTTGATCGCGACGTTTTTTCGCGTTTGGTCACGTGTGCGCTTGAACAAAATCCCTTTATAACAATACATCATCAAGAAGTAGTTGACATTCCTCAAGGAAACGTAGTTATTGCTGCTGGCCCTCTTTGTTCTGACGCTCTTTTTAATCAGCTTATTTCTTATCTTGGCTCTTCATCATTATCGTTTTTTGACGCTGCTGCTCCTATTGTTGACGTCGAAAGTATAAATTTTGACCTTGTTTTTAAGCAATCTCGGTATGCGCACAGTTGCGCTTGTGACACTCAATCAGCTGCACAAGGTGACTATCTTAACTGCCCGTTTACCAAGGATGGATATCTTGCCTTTTATCATGAGCTTATCAATGCAAAGCGAGCTATTTCAAAAGACTTTGAGCAAAAAGACCTTTTTTCGGCATGTCAACCTGTTGAAGAAGTTGCAAGAACAGGCGTTGATTCCCTGCGCTTTGGAGCCTTAAAACCCGTTGGAATTTCGTATCCAAAAAACCATCCCCATTTGCACATTAATACTTCTGGTGCAGCATTTACAAGACCGTATGCCGTGTGCCAATTGCGAAGTGAAAACTCTCAAAGAACGGCTTATAATCTTGTGGGTTTCCAAACAAACTTGCTTTGGGGAGAACAAAAGCGTGTGTTTCGTATGATTCCAGGCCTTGAAGAAGCAGAATTCTTCCGTTATGGAGTTATGCACCGAAATTCTTTTGTCGATGCTCCAAAATGCCTGGATACTACGTTTAAGATTCCGCATACCAAGATACGTCTTACTGGGCAAATTACAGGAACAGAAGGATATACAGAGGCTATAGCTTCTGGTTTGTTTGCAGCTCTTAATACCTATTGCGAACTTATGGATCATCCTTCTATACAGCTACCTGTTACGGGTGCGTTTGGCTCTCTTGTAGCTTATGCAACCAATCCTCAAACAAGCACCTATCAGCCGATGCATGTTAATTTTGGTCTTATGCCTGTGCTTGAGCATAGAATTAAATCAAAAGTAGATAGATACAAAGCCTACGCCCTTCGTGCAGAAACCGATCTTAGTGCCTACATTCAAAATCATCCTGAGCTTCTCGTTGGAAACGTTGTGCAAGATGTTGCAACTTTAAACAATATATGTGGGTGAGTGTTGTATGAGTGATGGTGTATCTTCTAAAACGAGCGAACATACAGAGATAAATTGTTCACAAGTTAAACCTGCTTGTGGCATAAAACCTGATGATGATTCATATTCCGCATATGTGCAGCAGCTTATGGAATCGTTTATACAGCACCTTATGACCACTCAAAATTTATCGCCAAACACAACTCGTGCATATGAAACAGATCTTAAAGCGTATGTGCGTTGGCTTATAAAAAACTCCTATGATCTCTTAGATATTTCGCATAAACAGCTACGGTCATATTTAGCACAATTATATGCAGCTCGCTACGCTTCGCGTACGATTAATAGACATTTATCTGCTATTCGAGCGTGGTATAAATGGCTTGTTCGTAAGGGACTCACCAAAAAAGATTCTGCGGCAGCGCTGGCAAGTCCAAAGATTCCCAAAACACTACCTCATGTTTTAAGCGAATCTTCTATTGAAAAGTTACTTGCCACATGTCAAGAAGATACGGTATGCGGTTTACGAGACCGCGCACTCTTGGAGCTACTTTATGCAACAGGTTGTCGTATATCTGAAGCTGCTCATTTGTGCGTTTCTGATATATCGTTTGATTCAAAGCAGGTGAGGCTTTTTGGTAAGGGCTCAAAAGAGCGTATTGTGCCAATATATCCCGAATGTGCCCGTATTTTGCATATGTATCTGACAACCGCGCGGCCAGTTTTGTTATCTAAACAAAAAAATCAAGCGCAAGCTCAAACTAATCAACACGTTTTTATTTCAACACGTGGTAAGGCCATGAGTGATCAAGCTCTAAGATACGTCTTTGAACATTACATGCGTTTAAGTCATCTTCAAGAAATAGCAACTCCTCATACGATGCGTCATTCGTTTGCAACCGAGTTGTTGTCACATGGTGCAGATTTACGCAGTGTGCAGGAGCTTTTAGGACATGCAAGCCTAGCAACTACACAGATATATACCCATGTTTCTGTTAATGCCTTAAAAGACGCTGCGCGGCGTGCAAATCCACGCGCGTAATCTTGGATTGGCATACACGTGCTTGAAATGAATGCTTCCCGCTTTGACCCATGGACGCTCTCAGCGGTTATGCGAAACATATGGAGCTGCGTAGTGGCTAAAAATAAGTATAGAAAAAACGTGTGGAGCTTGGTATACTTTATTGTTGCTGTGCAAGTGTACAGTGTAAAAATACACACGTAAGCAGGACTTGTGTGCTCTGGTGCTTTAAATTCAGCCAAATTTAAAGTAGTGCTCAGGGATGATTGCTTACGGAGGATCAACCAATGGAGGTTTTATTATGGCTGTAAAGATCAATATTCGTACGCTTCTCGAAGCTGGCTGCCACTACGGACACCAAACCCGTCGCTGGAATCCAAAAATGAAACCATATATCTTTGGTGAGCGTAATGGTATTTATATTCTTGATCTTAAACAAACTGTTGTAAATGCAGATAAAGCATATACTTTCCTTAAAAATTGTGCTTCAAAAAAAGGCCGTATTCTTTTTGTTGGTACCAAAAAGCAGGCTCAAGAGGCAGTTGCTGAACAAGCAAAACGTTGTGATATGCCCTACATCAATCAGCGTTGGTTGGGCGGTATGCTTACTAACTTTGTAACCATGCGTTCACGTATCGATCGTATGGAAGAGCTTGAGGCTATGGTAGAAGACGGTCGTATGGCTGCGCTTCCTAAAAAAGAGCAAGCCGTTTTGGGCAAAGAACTCGAAAAGCTGCAGCGCAATCTTGGTGGTGTTCGTGATATGCACGCACTTCCTCAGGCACTCTTTATTGTAGATTCAAAGCGTGAAGAAATTGCAATTCGTGAGGCAAATCGTCTTCACATTCCTGTTGTTGCATTGCTTGACACTAACTCTGATCCTGATGTAGTTGATTATGGTATTCCTGCTAACGATGACGCAATTCGTTCGGTAAATCTTATGTGCGAACTTGTTGCTGATGCTGTTCTTGCTGGTAAGGGTAAAGAACAAATTTCTGAGGAAGAAATGAAGCAGGGTAGTCAAGAAGAAAAGGCACAAGAAGATTCTTCAGATAAAGCATCTGTTTCTGAGTAGTAGTATTGTAGACTCTAATCCTATAAAGGAGAAATCATGGCACAAATTAGCGCAGCATTGGTAAAACAACTCCGTGAAATGACCGACTCGCCTATGATGGAGTGTAAAAAAGCTTTAGTAGAAGCCGATGGTGACATTGAAAAAGCTGTAGACGTGCTTCGCAAGATGGGCGTTGCAAAGGCTGTTAAACGCGCTGGTCGTGATACGAATGAAGGCACCATCGCTGCTTATGTCTCTGAAGACGGTAAAACTGGTGCACTTTTGGAGCTTACCTGCGAAACAGACTTTGTGGGTACTAACCCTAAGTTTACTTCTTTTGCAAATAAACTGGCTCAATGTGTTGCACAGCATGATCCTAGTGACGTTGAGGCTCTTAAAGCATGTCCTTTGGATAATTCTACCGTTGCCGATGAATTAACTGAAATGATTCACGTTATTGGTGAGAACATGAAAGTTGCTCGTTTTCAGCGTGTTGTTGCTGAGGATGGTTGCTTGAGCAGCTACATCCATCTTGGTGGCAAGCTTGCAGATATTTGCCAATTTAGCTTTGACAAGCCTCAAACTGCCGAAAGCGAAGAGTTCAAGACATTTGCTCACGATGTTGCTATGCAAGTAGCGGCATCTGCACCTGTGAGCGCACGTCGTGAAGATGTTCCAGCTGATGTTATTGCTCATGAGAAGAGTATTTACATGGCACAAGCTGCAGCAAGTGGCAAGCCTGAATTTATTCAAGAAAAAATGGCTGAAGGCAAACTTGAGAAATACTTTAAAGAAAGCGTTTTAAGCGAGCAAGAATTCATTAAGGATTCAAGCGTAACCGTTATTGAACTTGCTAAAAAAGTAGGTAAGTCTGTTGGTGATGACTCTATCAAGATCGTTTCCTTTGTTCGTTATGCTTTTGGTGAAGAATAAGTTCTCTCATCTTTTGTATACGTAGTATTAACCCGATTTATCTTTGATAAGTCGGGTTTTTCTTGCTCATTTCTTTGTAACTTCTTTGCTTTGCGTACATTCCTTACTGAGCTTGCGTGCTCTTCTGTTAAAATAAGAAAAACATGCATTACATGTGATGCACAGATATATGCGGCTTTTTTTGCATATACGTTTATATGGAAAGGTTTACTATGTCGGCTTACAAATATAAGCGCGTTCTTCTTAAACTCTCAGGTGAAGCCCTTATGGGTAATAAAGACTTTGGTATTGATCCTGTTGTTCCTCAGCATATAGCGCACGAGCTTAAGCCAGCCTATGATGCAGGGCTCGAAATTGCTGTTGTAGTTGGCGGAGGCAATATTTTTCGTGGTCTTTCTGGCGCAGCTGCAGGTATGGATCGTGCTCAAGGCGATAACATGGGTATGCTTGCAACTGTTATCAATGCGCTTGCGCTTCAGGATACCTTTGAGCATAACGATATGCAATGTCGCGTTATGAGCGCAATTGAAATGCATCAGGTTTCAGAAACTTATATTCGACGTCGTGCAATACGTCATTTGGAAAAAGGCCGTATCACCATTTTTGCGGCTGGAACGGGAAATCCTTACTTTACTACCGATACAGCAGCTGCTTTGCGCGCTTGCGAAATTGGGGCGCAAGTTCTTATGAAGGCAACTAAAGTCGACGGTATTTACGATTGTGATCCCGTTAAGAATCCCAACGCAAAGAAATTCGACAAAATTACCTATATGGATGTCCTTAAAAAGGAATTGCAAGTTATGGATTCTACAGCAACTGCATTGTGTAACGATAATCATATGCCTATTATGGTCTTCAATCTTGATGCAAAAGGTATTTTTGATCGTGCACTACAGGGCGAAAATGTTGGTACCGTTGTTTGTGAAGACGTGTCTAAGTAGGTTTAGTACGTATTATATTGTGGGAAAGTTTATCGTAGGAGCTTATACAACTACATGAGGAGGATATATGAGCGCATATACCGATCAAGCACAAAAACACATGAATAAATGTATTGATGCACTTAAGAATAATTTTTCTAAGGTTCGTACCGGACGTGCAAATCCTCAGGTACTTGATGGTATTCGGGTAGATTACTATGGTCAGCCTACTCCAATTGTGCAGCTTGCTGGCATTAAGGTTCCCGAACCCTCAATGTTAGTTGTTGAGCCTTGGGATAAGTCTTCACTTAAAGCTATTGAAAAAGCTATTGAGTCTTCTGATTTGGGCATAACGCCTAGTAATGATGGAACTTCTATTCGTTTGCCGTTTCCTAAGCCAACCGAAGAGCGTCGCCGTGAACTGGTAAAAGAATGTAAACAATATGCAGAAGATGCAAAAGTTGCCGTGCGCAATGCTCGTCGTGATGCTAATAACAAAGCAGAGCGTGACGAAGAGCTTAATGAAGACGATGTCAATCGTGAAAAGAAGGCTATCCAAAAGCTGACAGACGAGTTTGTAGCAAAGATCGACGAAATGCTTAAAACTAAATCACAAGAGGTCATGGAGATTTAGTTGTCTATTTCACAAGAGTTAGAATCATATTTTTCTTGTCCGCCAGACGATACGAGTTTATCTGATATTTCGTTGAATCGTTTGCCTTCGCACGTTTCCATTATCATGGACGGAAACGGTCGTTGGGCGCAGGCGCGTGGCTTGGATAGAGCTTTAGGCCATAAAGCTGGAGTTTCCTCGCTTAAAGAAATCGTAACCGCTTCGGTTCGTTTGGGAATTAAAGTACTGAGCGTTTACGCGTTTTCTACCGAAAATTGGAAACGTCCTCAGCACGAAGTTACCCTGCTTATGCACTTGTTTGCTACGACTTTGGTTAAGGAGTTACCTCTTTTTGCGCAAGAAAATGTTCGTTTGCGTTTCTTTGGCAATATTGACGCTCTTCCTGCAACTACGCGTAAGGTATTTAAACAAGGTCTTCAACAAACTCAGCATAATACGGGCATGGTATTTGCATTGGCAGTAAATTATGGTGGACGTTATGATCTTGTTCAGGCAGCTCAAAGTATAGCTACACAGGTGCAAGATGGAAAACTTAAGCCGTCAGATATTGATGAGGAAGTGCTTTCGTCGTATCTTTATACGAGCGGTCTTCCTGATCCTGATTTGGTTATACGCACATCGGGTGAGATGCGCCTTTCAAACTATTTGTTGTACCAAATTGCATATTCTGAGCTTTATATAACCAAAACGTTATGGCCTGATTTTACTAAATGGGATTTCTTGCGAGCAATTAAATCATATCAAGAGCGAACGCGCCGATTTGGGGGTGTTCGTTCGTGAGTAAATTGCACGTTTTTACTAAAAGAGGCTCTGCTCATAAATCAGAGCAAGAGATGCGCTCGCGCCTTACATCTGGTCTTGGCTTAGAGCGTGGTATAAAAAAGCTCGAAGAAAGACGCAGTCAAAAAGAATCCGTTAGACAAAAAGGCGAGCTCAAAACGCAACGCGCTCGTGCATGGACCGAAAAGCTTTTACTTCGTGTATTTTCAGGTGTTTTATACTCGGTAGCTGTGGTGAGTTGTATTTATGCAGATCCTACGAGTACTGCATTTGCGATTGCAGCTATGGCCTGGCTTTGTTGTTCAGAGTTTTTTCATATGATTAAGCTTGCGCACTATAATCCTTATGATTTTGTGGGGTTATTCGTTGCGTTGCTCTTTCCAATATTAGCTCTTTTTAATTCGTATACGCTTCTTTTGGGTACGGCAATACTTTATGCGTTGGTATTAAGTGTGCTTTATATTGCGTCTCCGCATGTTACGATAGCTGACACCGCCCTGAGTTTTTTTGCTCCCATGTATACGTCATTGCTTTTTTCGCATATCGTGCTTCTAAGATGTAGCCAGCCAAATTTTAGTGCTGCTGTTTTAACGCTTGTAGTTATGTGCTCGGTTTGGGCAAATGACATTTCGGCGTATTTTGTAGGCTGTAATTTTGGTAAGCACCCACTTGCACCTACCATTTCTCCGCATAAAAGTATCGAAGGATTTTATGGCGGTCTTGTCGCATCTGTTGCTGTGTGGTTTGGTATTTATTATTTTGGACTGGTGCATATTTCACTTGGATATGCTCTTATCTGCGGTCTCGTTGTGGGTATTGTTTCTGTTATAGGCGATTTGTTTGAATCTCGTATTAAACGCTCGGTGCACCTTAAAGATTCTGGCACTATAATGCCTGGTCATGGTGGTTTGCTTGACCGCAGCGATTCCATGCTTTTTGGGTGCACCGCAGCATATTTTTTGCTTGTTTTAGGTGGTCTTATATGAGTTTATTTAATACAAATTCTTCTCAGCAGTTTGGTTCATCTTCATCTGATGAATATGAACATAAGCGCTTGCGTGTGGCAATTTTGGGCTCATCGGGTTCAATTGGCACTCAAACGCTTGATGTATGCCTCCAACACCGCGACAAAATTGATGTCGTTGCGCTCTCTGTTTACAATTCGTGCGACGCGCTCGTTAAAGCTGCGCGTACATGTGACGCACAGCACGTTGTCGTAGTTGATGAAACTCATAAAAATGATGCCATCCTGGATAATCTTCCTGCCACGTGTTCGTGCGAATTTGGCTCTCAAGCGCTCCTTGATATTGTTCAAAGAGACGACATTGATCTTGTTGTGTGTGCCATTGTTGGAGCTGCAGGCATGGAAGTGGGTTATCACGCGCTCAAATGCGGCAAGACACTTGCTTATGCTAATAAGGAATCGCTTGTTGTAGCTGGCGATCTCATTATGCCGCTTGTTAAACCTGGGAAGCTTATCCCAGTTGATTCTGAACACAGTGCAATTTTTCAATGTCTTCAAGGCGAGTCTTTACGTGAGCTCAGTGATATTTGGCTTACCTGTTCAGGGGGACCGTTTTACGCTAAAACGCGTGATGAACTTGGCAGCGTTACTGCTGCTGATGCACTTCGTCACCCTACGTGGAAAATGGGTTCAAAAATTACGATTGACTCGGCAACACTTATGAATAAAGGATTAGAAGTCTTAGAGGCGACACGTCTGTTTGAACTGCCAATTGATGACATTCATGTTGTCATCCACCGACAAAGCATGATCCATTCTATGGTTCAATTTAAAGATGGTACAACAAAGGCTCAGCTTGGACCTTCTGATATGCGTATTCCCATTCAGTATGCGCTCAGCTATCCTAATCGTTGGGATACGCCATCAACAAAATTACCCGATTGGCGAACTATTTCTCACCTTAGTTTTGCAGCTCCTGATACCACAACGTTTGGTTGTCTAAAACTTGCCTTACAAGCAGGTAAAACGGGTGGAACCATGCCATGTATTATGAATGCTGCAAATGAGGTTGCTAATAAAGCATTTAGAGAAGGTCGCTGTTCATTTTTAGATATTGAACGTATTGTTGCTCAAACCATGCAAAATTGTGAGCTTGCACCTGTTGAATCACTTGAGCAACTTCGCGAAGTAGACACGCAGGCACGCACATGTGCACAAACCTATCTATCTTAGTTTCGGAGAATGTATGACGTTAGTCCTTCAAATTATACTGCCTATATTCTGGGGAGCAGTTGTCTTGTCATTTCTTGTGGCTATTCACGAAGCAGGGCATTTTATTGCTGCTCGCCTGTTTGGGATGCGTGTGACCGAATTTTTTATCGGCATGCCCTGTAAATATAAATGGTCATATAAGCTCAAACGATGGGGAACCGAGATTGGCATTACTCCTTTGTTGCTTGGAGGCTATACACGTATCTGCGGCATGGCGCATGTTGATGATGAACTGTTGGAGCAGTGCCTTACCTTTGTTTATACACAAGGACGCACAACAGCTGGCGCGTGTGCCGAGGCACTTGGATGTAGCACTGTATATGCGCATGAGCTTTTAGCTGTGTTGGCTGATTGGGCTTCGATACAAAAAGTGACGAGCGATTCTGGTGATAGTGAACAAAACATTATATATACCACTGTTGCACGTGACGATCAGATGTTAACGCTTTTTGATACAGGACATCATTTTTTGCCCGAGAAGGTAAAACCTGCTGGTAGTGCTTATATGCTTTCTGATCCTCACCAATTTTTTCTAGACGAAAAAGCGCGCACGTATACGGGTAAAAGTTTTATAAAACGCTTTATAGCACTTGCAGCAGGGCCATGCGTAAATATTGTATTTGCGTTTGTGGTTCTTGTTGCCACACTCAGCTTAGCAGGCGTGACTACTACGGTTGATTCCAATGTCTTAGGTAGTGTTGAGGCAAATTCTCTTGCACAAAATGCTGGTTTATCTACTGGTGACAAAATTGTGGCACTTGATGGCGAGTTCGTACACTCATGGTCCGATATTGTTCGCGTTTTGTCGGATAAAATGAAAGACCGCGCCACGTTTGAAATGAAGTATGTGCACGATGAGCAACAGTTCAGCTCAACAGTTGATTTTTCTCATCTTGAGCCTCATGAGCTTTTTGGTATTCATGCCCAAACAAAAGTAGTGTATCCAAGTATTGGTCAATCTTTGCAGTTTGCTACTTCGTATACTGTTCAGGTTACCCAATTTGTGTGTAGGCTTATTATGCCTCAATATGCGGTGCAAACTGTACAACAAAGTTCAAGCGTTGTGGGAATCTCAACGATGGCTGCCCGTGCAGCAGAAGAGGGCGCTCAACAGTTTTTCATGCTTGCTGCTATGATTTCGATGTCACTTGGTTGTATGAATCTTTTGCCCATACCTCCTTTAGATGGTGGTAAGGCGCTCTTTGAAATCATTGGCGTAGTTATTAGAAAACCAGTACCACTTAAGATTCAAACGTTTGTTACCTACATTGGAATTGCGCTCTTTTTGTTGCTTTTTGTTTTTGCGCTGCGAAATGATATAGCAGCTCTTATTCAGGGGTAATAAAACGATATGGCTTCTGTAAAAACAAGAAGTCATCTAAGAGGCGCGTGAGCTACGTGCACTAAAAAGTGTGCTACGTGCATTAAAAATTTGGTTACAACAGAAAGATAGTATAGTGAAAGCTCGTTCTAAAACACATCAGGTTTTTGTGGGAGATGTTGCAGTGGGTGGGGGAGCACCCGTATCTGTGCAGTCGATGTGTACAACTAAGACCTCAGATGCTGCTGCAACACTTGAACAAATTAACAAACTTATGAATGCTGGTTGCGAACTTATTCGTGTTGCAATTCCGCTTAAAAGTGATCTAGATGGCTTTGAAGAAATTTGTCGCAAAAGTCCGCTTCCTGTTATTGCTGATATTCATTTTGATTACCGTTTAGCTATTGAAGCTGCCGAGCGTGGGGCTTCTGCGCTGCGTATTAATCCAGGAAATATTGGTTCCATGGAAAAAGTTGACAAGGTTATAGATGCTGCAAAACAGGCTCATATTCCCATTCGTATTGGTGTTAATGCAGGTTCTTTAGATCGCAAATTTGACACACGTGATGATTTAACGCTTTCTCAAAAAATGATTGCCTCTGCTACAGGCTATGTTGAGCATTTTAGAGACCGTGGATTTAATGACATTGTTTTGTCTGCTAAGGCGCACTCTGTTCCCACTACGCTTGAAACCTATCGAAACTTGTCACAAGCGTTGCCAGATATACCTTTACATGTTGGAGTTACCGAAGCTGGAGGCTTAAGGCAGGGTACCGTAAAAAATTGTGTGGGTGTAGGTATTCTTCTTGAACAAGGTATTGGCGATACAATTCGCCTTTCCTTAACTGCAGATCCTGTAGAGGAAGTATACGTGGCGTGGGATTTATTGTCCTCACTTGGCATGAGGCGACTAACTCCAGAAATGGTAAGTTGTCCTACGTGTGGGCGCTGTCAAGTTAATTTAATTGAGATGGCTAACGTTGTATCCGAACGACTTGCAAAATTAAAGGCTCCTATTTCGGTTGCAGTTATGGGATGTGCGGTTAACGGTCCTGGAGAAGCGCGTGATGCTGATATTGGTGTTGCCTGCGGAAAAGACAAAGGTGTGCTCTTTCAAAACGGTAAACCAATTCGCAGTGTTGCTGCCGAAAACATTGTTTCTGAACTCTTTAAAGAGATTCAGGATCGTTATGGTTATGACGTGTCAAAAGATGTCTGATTTTAGATGTAGGATTTTGTTTCGTAACTTATAAAACTATATAATAAGCGTCCGATTAAGTTTTAAAAGAATATTTGCGTCATACTTAGTGTTCGTCTTAAGTCTGAAATTAAGCCCTTAAAATAATTGTGTGATTTCTATTTGTTTTTTATTTTGACAACATCTAAGCGATTAGCTATATTCGTAAACAACAAACTTCTTGTTGCTAATGACACCACTACCGTTAATTAATATTAAGTGTTGTGCATCGTAAGATGGGTGGAAATTCATTTTGTATTTTAAGGAGTGCTATGGAACCATTAGTCTTCTTTTCATTCTCTATTTCTTTTCTTATTATATCCATTCAGTTGTTTAGAAATAAGTGGTTAATGCTGATTTCAGGTTATAATACCATGCTTAAGGAAGAGAGAGATAAAATAGATGTAAGGCCGTATGCTATTGCTGATGCAAAGGCTATGGCAGCTGGCAGTTTGCTTATGTGTGTGTATGGCATCAATTCTTTAGGTTTAACTATTTCGAGTGAGTATATTCTCGTCGCTTTTATTATCTCGTGGATATTATTTATTTGGTCACTTATAAGTATGTTTGCGTTGGTGTTTAAAAGTCAACAACCATAGTGATTTATTAATAATGCAAGACACTATCTAGGCAAGTTTTTAAGCAGGCGACTGTTTGTAATTATATTCTCTTTTCAGGTTAGTTTATTTCTTAGGTTGGTACGTGGTTTAAGATCTTCGTGCTAACTCCTAAAGGCGACATTTTTGTAAGTTATGCACTTGTACACATTGTCACCGTGTTCGCCTGTGCTTTTCTTTGTATAATTAAACACTGTTATATACCTGTAGCGAAAGGATTTATTTTGAAACGCTATGCAAGAATGTCTAAACTTTATGCACCAACTCTTAAAGAAGACCCAACTGACGCCGATATTGCCTCTCATAAATTACTTGTACGAGCGGGTATGATACGCAAAGCTGCTGCAGGTTTATATTCGTATTTGCCTTTGGCATGGCGCTCTATACAAAAAATTGAATCCATTATTCGCGAAGAGATGGAAGCTATCGACGCACAGGAAATGCTTGCTCCTATTTTAACCGATGCTGAATTGTGGCATCAAAGTGGTCGTTGGGGTGCATACGGTCCAGAGCTTATGCGTCTTACCGATAGGCACGACCATGAGTATGCGCTTGGTCCTACTCATGAGGAAACGTTTACCGATCTTATTCGTAATGAACTTAAAAGTTATAAGGATTTGCCTGTTACGCTTTATCACATTCAGGACAAATTTAGAGATGAACGTCGTCCGCGTTTTGGTTTGATGCGTGGTCGGGAGTTTATCATGAAAGATGGTTATTCGTTCTGTGCCAATCAGGAATCTTTGCATGAATGTTATGAGCAAGAAAAAGATGCCTATGCCACAATTGCTCGTCGTTGCGGTTTGCGCGCCGTGCCAGTGGTTGCCGATTCTGGCCAGATAGGTGGCGATACCTCTGTTGAATTTATGGCTCTGGCAGATGCAGGAGAAGCCGAGCTTATCTATTGTGACGCGTGTGATTATGCCGCAGATACCGAGGCAGCAGTTGGGCAAATAAATGTCTTAGACGATGAGGTTGCCGCATGCGAAAAAATCAAAACACCTGCATGTCAAACTATTGAAGATCTGGCACAATTTTTGCAGGTTGATGTTCGTCTCACGCGTAAAGCTCTTGCGCTTGTTGATGAAGCGGGTAACCCGATTGTAGTTTTTGTTCCGGGCAATCGAAGCCTTAACGAAGTAAAAGCAAGTCATCTTTTTGGTGATTATCACATGATGAGCGATGAAGAGCTTGTACAGTTTGGGCTGCATAAAGGTTTCATTGGACCTGTTGGTTTGCCTCAAGGAATTCGTGTAGTGGCTGATTCGTCTTTGAAGGATCTCAGTCAATGGATTTGTGGTGCTAACGAAGTAGATTATCACCTTCGTCATGCTTGTCTTGGAAAAGATTTTTCTATTGATGAGTGGCAAGACCTCATTGTTACCGAAGCTGGAGATAGCTGTCCTTGTTGTTCTGCTGCTCTTAAATCAGCGCGTGGAATTGAAATTTCTCAAGTCTTTCAGCTTGGAACAAAATATTCAAAGGCAATGGGTGCAACCTTTATGGATGAAGACGGTACCGAAAAGCCTTTTATTATGGGTTGCTATGGTATTGGTGTTTCCAGAACACTTGCAGCGGTTGTAGAGCAGTCACACGATGAACATGGTATTATTTGGCCTGTATCCGTTGCTCCCTATGAAGTAGCTGTTATTCCGTTGGATGTTCACGATGAAACGGTGTGGCCTGTGGCGCAGCGTCTGGCTGAAGGTCTTATTAAAGCAGGTATTGAAGTTATCGTAGACGATAGAGGAGAGCGACCTGGTATCAAGTTTAATGACGCCGATCTTATGGGATTTCCGTATCAGGTCGTTTGTGGTAAAAAGGCTCTTGCACATGCGTGTGTTGAGGTTAAAAACCGCGCTACGGGTGAGCGCACAGAAGTGCCTGTAGATGAGGTTGTTGACCATCTTGTGCATGAGATTGTGCCTCAGCGTCAAGGATTGCAGGCATAGAGTACCTAACGGCTGTATAAGCGTTATTGGAGCGTTTAAGCGCGCTGCGTTGTCTGCATTGCGTTTATCTTGACTCGTTTAATGGCTTGTTTAACCCGTGTGAATTACGTAGAGTCGTAGCTATTTTTAATTTGATGCTTGCCAAAATGAGCTTTCTTGCGTATTCTACTAACGTACTTGCAATGATTTTGCTGCAGTATTTACGGGCCTATAGCGCAATCGGTTAGCGCAGAGGACTCATAATCCTTTGGTTGTAGGTTCAAGTCCTACTGGGCCCACCATAAGACATATAACCCAACAGAGAGCCTGTTGGGTTTTTTTCTTAGCACAAACTTATGGTGAGTGCTTGGTTAGAGGCTTCTATAGGTTTTTAAGTTCGTTGCCTAGTCGATCATACAATCTGTTTGCGAGTCTCGTGCTCATGAAGAAATAGCATAATTTTTGAAGCATAAAAATTCTGCGTTGACGAAATTATAAGTTTTGATATTATAAATAGGTCTTGATGACCGTAATGGGGGATTAGCTCAGTTGGGAGAGCGCATGGCTGGCAGCCATGAGGTCACGGGTTCGAACCCCGTATTCTCCACCATTATTTTGGAATTTACAGCATACTTTTCTAGTTCTAAAACAAATTTTTTGTATACCTAATGAAGTGGTTCAATTTTGTATACGTTTCGCTAGAAATCAAACTTTTTCACGTATAATTTTATCGTTTGTCAAACATGTGGGACATATTGTTTCCCCTTAGGAAAGAAGGCGATTATTCGTGATTACGCTACCTATGATAGGTGAGTTTTTAGGAACATTTATTATGATGCTTTTGGGAGAGGGTGTTATTTGTTCCGTTGAATTAAAGCAAACAAAATCATATGGCACTGGCTGGATGCAAACAGCTACTGGTTGGGCGATGGCAATTACGCTTGCGGTATATGTTGCGGGAATTTTTGGACCGGCACATTTGAATCCTGCAGTTAGTATCGCGCTTGCATATGTAGGGGAGATTTCATGGGAGCAGGTTCCTCCTTTTATTCTTGCGCAATTTTTGGGTGCTATGTGCGCTAACGTATGCGTTTGGCTTCATTTTTATCCTCACTGGAAGCAAACCACTAATCAAGATGCTATTCTTTCATGCTTTTGTACAGCGCCTGCTATTCGTCATACGCCTTCTAATTTATTTGGCGAGGTATTATCTACGTCGGTGCTAATCATTGGTGTTTTGTGTCTTGGACCTAATCGTCTTGAGCACGGACTTGGACCAATTGTCATAGGCATTCTTATTTTAGTTATTGGATTATGCCTGGGTTCAACAACAGGGTATGCTATGAATCCTGCCCGCGATTTAGGACCTCGTATTATGCATTCGCTTTTGCCCATTGCCAATAAAGGTACATCACATTGGGAATATGCATGGATCCCTGTAGTTGGTCCACTTATGGGCGCAACGCTGGGTGCATTTTTATATCACAGTCTTTTAATGTTGCTCTAAAATGCCGATTTCATATTGATGAAAAGACTGTTCAAAGCTGCTCTCATGCCGAGATATTTGTACAAGTGTGTTTGATCTTACATCGAGGACAAAATGGGTTTTGCTGGTATAAGCGAAGCCCATTATTTATATCAGGTATTAAATCACGTAAATTTAAGCAATTATTTTCTAATAACAGTAAGTTTTTAATATCTTTACGTAGCCATTCCTCAATATCATGGGACAAAAATGGGTCGGGTCGTATTTAGCTATCATGCAAATAAGTATGTTTACCTGGGTAAAAAGGAAGAAAATAAATGGTGGGCGATGCGGGATTTGAACCCACGACCCCTTCCGTGTGAAGGAAGTGCTCTACCCCTGAGCCAATCGCCCGCGTAGTTTTAATTATGGTAACAAATTGTGATAAGCTTCGCAAAGAATAATAGAAATCTGTACTGTAAATTCATAGACCTATTTATCTAGGCTATAATAGATACGAGTATTAAATCGTAAAGGATATCGTTTATGAAGGCTGGTTTAGATAATCAACAGATTTCCTCCTATTTGAAGGATAAAGCTGCACACTCAGCGCATGCCATAAAAGCACAAGCTCATACTACAAAAGAGCACGCAAAGTCTACCGTTAAAAACTATATGGTTGCCGAAGATTCTACCGCACCGGTTGGTACTTCATCTAACCCCTCATATCAAATTTATACGGTAGCTAATGCTATAACCTTTTGTAGACTCATTCTTACCTTTATTTTTTTAGTCCTCTTTATTTCTCGTACTAATAGAATTCTTGCATTCATCTGTTATATGATTGCTGCTGTCACCGATTTTTTAGACGGACAAGTTGCGCGTAGAACGCAAACGGTGAGTTGGTTGGGGAAAATCATGGATCCCATTATGGATAGGGTATTGCTTGCAACTGGTGTTTTAGGCCTTGTGATAACAGAAGAAATACCTGTTTGGATAGCAGTTTTTGTGATTTTAAGAGATACAGTTATGGCTTGTGGTGCACTTATTCTACAGCGTTATCAGCGTCGACCACTTGATGTTATTTACATCGGTAAAATTGCTACTGCGTGTTTAATGTTTGGGTTTTGCGACGCACTGTTTGGTTCGCCATACGTTCACGGACTTGGACTTTATAACCTAGAATTTTTACCAGGAATTAACGCTCAAAGTGTACCTTTGGGCATGTTCTTTATCTATGTTGGTATTGTTTTTTCTTCTGTAGCCGCAATAACTTACATAATGCAAGGTCTAAAAATTATGAGAAGTAAACATTAAGGATACAATATGACCCATCATGGAATTCTTTATGACGAACACGTGGTATTAGGCGCAACTTTTAGCCTCGATGAGGCGGGTGGTGAGTATGTTACGTCCTATCCGCAGCAATCTCCTGATACAGTAGAGAGCAAAGATCTTGCAGATCACGAGTGTTTTATAACTGATATGTCTGGCGTTTTTTATCGTGTTCTTTCAGGTATGGATGCTCAGGCATACATAAGCATGCTGAGTGCGACAGATCATGCTGGAATAGGGGACACGCGTCTGTCTTGTGTTTTATCGGGAGATGGTAGTGTTATTTCATATCCTTTTATAGCCCGTACTGGTGATAGTGAATACGTTATTCTTGACGCCAGTGCACGCTCACAAACGCTTAGCATGTGGATGGATTTTGTACAGCATATAAAACAAGATACTTATGAGCCGTTTGCCCATGTACATATAGAAACCTTTAACGATAAGCTTGTGCCAATTGCACTTTATGGAAGTGCGGCAAATCAGCTTTTACTTGATTATATACCTCAAGATAGTGCAATTTTTGAGAATCACCGAGTTGATGTTATCTCCCTAGACTCTCATATAACGTGTTTATGTCTTCATCCGTGCCAATCCTGGTATATGTTGTTTGTACCAGCAAAGTATGCTCGTCTTATGTGGAGAAGTTTCTTGTCCTTTACGTATGTTAAGCCTAAACCATATCAACATGCATGTGATTATCTTTGCGCAGGCTTACCAGATGAGCTTAACGTTAACAGTAACGATAAACTAACCCTTACGTTTAGGGTTCTAAACAACTATAATTTAGTACGTTCTGATACGTCCTATATTGGAGCACGCGAGTTACAAACCACAAAGGCTCGGGGGTAAACAATGAAGTATGCTATTAGCTCGGCGGATGTCAGCCAAAGCAAAGGTTTTTATTCTCAAGCCACAACTGCAGGTCGCCTTATCTTTATATCGGGGCAAACGGGAATTTATGGTGATGAAGACCACGCGTTCTCTTATATAAACCAACACTCAACTTACACTCAAGTATCTTTGAGCATAGCTGAACAAACAGAGAATATTATTGCAATTTTTATGAAGCTTTTAGATGAGGTAAATTGTACGCTTTCTGATATAGCTCAATTAACTATTTTTGTTACCTCACTTGACTATCTACCTGAAATTGACGCTGTTTTGCAGAAGTATTTTGACATACCTGCGCCTGCGCGCAACGTTGCGCATGTTTGTTCTTTACCTGATAATGCTTGTGTTGAAATAGGCTGTATTGCTTGTAGATAACTCTAGTCAAAAGGCCTCATTTAGCTGTATGATAGTAAAGAAGATCTTTTGAAAGGGATATTATGCAACAAAAACCAAATACAACATCAAGCGCAGGCACAACACAAATTTTTCGTATGCCAACAACTGATGTTACCTCACCACATATGTTTGATAACAAAGTACCTGCATATCCTACGCTTGCAATTGTTAAGGGACCTCAAACAGGTATGGTTTTTGAGTTAAATTCGCAATTCATTACAATAGGTCGAGATCCTTCAAATAGTGTCTTTCTTAACGATATGACTGTTTCAAGGAAGCACGCGTGCATAGACTTCACGTCTTTAAATCAGGGCTACGCTACTATTGAAGATCTTAATTCGCTTAATGGAACATGGATCGACGGAGCCATTGTTAATAAAGCTTTTCTTAAAGATGGTTCTACCATTCAAATTGGTACGTTTCGTATGATTTTCCATACCAATAAACCTGCTAGCTTGTCTAACCCTGCTGGTGTCAGGTAGGCTTGTTATGTCAGATACAGCTTGTCTTACCATTGGAAAAGTAGTCGCTCACCTTAAAGATCGCTATCCCGATATTAGTATCTCTAAAATACGTTATCTTGAAAACGAAGGGCTCCTTGATCCTGCACGCACCAAAACGGGTTATCGAGTTTATTCAAGTTATGATATAAAGCGATTAGAAGACATACTCTATTTGCAGAAGCACAAATTTATGCCACTTTCGGTTATAAAAGAGAAATTGCAACGTACGCAGGAATTGCAAACTCGTGGTACTGATGTGACTGCTTTGGAAGATGAACAAATATTAACACCTTCTCACAGGTTGTATCCTTTAGATAGAATTCCCCAAGTAATAGGCGTTTCTATTAGCTTTACACGTCAGTTGGTTGATGCGGGACTCATACATTTTAAACGCTCACCTCATGGTAGAGACTTGGTTGATAGTAGAGACTTTGACCTTATTAAAACATGTGATGAACTTACTCATTACAGTATAGGCCCTAAGAACTTACGCCAATATGTAATTGCTGCTAACCGTGAGTCTGCTTTATTTGAACACGCACTCGTTATCTTTGCAACTAAGGCTGGTGGGGTAGATGTCCAGCAGACAAAACAAAATCGTGAGCGCTTTGATAAAGTGTTTAATAAGATTTTGTCACTTACAGGGTCTATCCGAAATCAACTGATACGAAAAGCAATACAGCAAACGTTTAATACTAAGAGCGATAACCAAGGATAGAGCATGCTTTGCTCTGTTGATTGCTTCATTATGAAAGGAGAAATATGTCTTCATTTGATTTTGAGTCACTTATCTATAACATCAAAGATTATCCCGAGCCGGGTGTTGTTTTCAAAGATATTACACCTTTAATTGGAAATCCCGAAGGATTTGCGGCTGCCGTTGATGCCATTGCTGATCACTTTGCTGATAAACACATTACTAAGGTGATCGGTGCGGAGGCGCGTGGATTTTTATTGGGAGCACCTGTTGCGTATAAACTCCATGCAGGCTTTGTTCCTGCTCGTAAACCTGGAAAATTACCGCGAGAAGTGCTTCGTGAGGCGTATGACCTAGAATATGGTTCCAACGAGCTTGAAATCCATAAAGATGCACTTACAAAAGACGATCGTGTTCTGATTGTGGATGACTTGGTTGCAACGGGAGGAACAGCAGTAGCAACAGCTCATCTCATAGAGAAAACTGGTGCTCAACTTGTTGGGTTTGCCTTCTTGCTTGAGCTTGCATTCTTAAATCCACGCTCAATTATTAAGCAAGAGTTCACTCAAGAAATGTTTACGTTAGTACAGGTGAAATAAGATATTTTATGGGCTTTTCTGACCTGGTAGAATATGGATTTACCTCGATATGCTTGACTTATGATACGTCAGACAGTATCCTTTTACTATCTATACGCTCAATAAACGAACTCTAACTGTGAAGTCCGTATATGTGGAAGGTTTTAACATGCTACTAACTACCAAGAATGCCAAGCTTGGTTATAAAGCTGTAACTGCCGGCCTTGTTTGTGCTCTAACTGTAACCTCATCGTTTCCTATCACTGTTGCGTATGCAGCACAACCTGCAGAAATACAAGCTGCATCTGATAAAATTGACTCGCTTGCTGCAGATCTTAAAGATTGTCAGAAAAGTTTGGATGAAAACGAAGGTCAGCTCCAACAAACTGCAACAGATATCGTTAATAAAGAACAAGAGATAACCGAAACCACACAGAAGCTCGACGCTGCTAAAGAGACGCTTGGTAAACGCGTCCGTAGTAGCTATAAATCTGGCGTTTCATCGGTGCTTGAGCTGCTTATGGGATCTACTAATATGCAAGATCTTATAAGCCGTATCCACTATATGGATTCGGTTTCCCAAGAAGACGCACGTACTATAGATAATGTGCGTGATTTATCACGCGAGCTCAGTAATCAGAAGACTGCGCTTGAAACAAAGCAAGCAGAAGAGCAAGCTCAGGGCAAAAAACTTCAAGCTCAAATTGATGATATTCAATCAAAGCTCAAAGAAGCGCAAACCTATTACAATAGTTTAAGCGCCGAAGCACAGGCAGCTATTCAAAAACAGGCAGAGAATACTGATTCACAAGCGGCATTTGTGATGGGTGCTATCCAAGAGAATTCAGATAACGCGCCATCTGCTTCTGGTAATTCTGCTCCTCAAAGTGATAACCAAAGGAGCGGTGGTAGTACGAGTAGTTCTTCATCTACTCCTTCTGCTCCGCGCTCGCATTCATACAGTAATGCGGGCGGTCCTGTTGCTAATGCATACCAATTTTTGGGAAAGGGCTACCGTTATATTTGGGGTAGTAGTGATCCATCTAATGGCGGTTTTGACTGTTCTGGATTTACACAATACATATTCCGTCTTGCTGGGTATCCTATAACCCGAACCACATGGACGCAAAGTGACGAAATCAAAGCAAAGGGCAACTGGAAGACAAGTACTTCTCAACTGGTTGCCGGAGATCTTGTATTTTTCGACAATTGTAATCATGTAGGTATCTATGTTGGTGGAGATCAATTTATTCATTCAAGCTGCTCAAGAGGTCCTGTGTGTGTTTCTCTATCTGAATACCTTAAATTTAGTAGTTTTTATGGTGGCGGATCTATCCTATAAATCAATCGTTCATTATGTCAAAGTCTTCTATACTGTATGAACTTAATAAACAATTTTCAAGGCGTTTACAAATTGACCTTGTTGTTGAAGGAGTTATAGTTGGTCTTTTAGCAGGACTAACTATAACTCTTTACCGTATTACCCTTGATAAAGCCGAAGAATTTGTAATGTGGCTGCATAATTATATGCACGAGATGCCATTAGTTATAATCCTTTGGCTTGTCATTGCGGTATGTTTAGGCTGTGTAGTATGTTTCTTAACCCGTTGCGAACCGCATTCTAAAGGGTCTGGCATTCCACATGTTGATGCAGAAATAAAAGGCGAGCTATCTATGAAGTGGTGGCGAGTTTTACCTTTTAAATTTTTAGAGGGGAGTATGTGCTCGCTTGCAGGTATGTCGCTTGGACGCGAAGGACCAAGCGTACAGCTTGGAGCGGTTGTTGGCAAAGCTGTTTCAAAGCTTTTTAGGCGTCGTCGCATAGAAAAACGCCTTCTTATTACCTGTGGTGCGGCTGCAGGTATGGCCGCAGCTTTTCATGCACCGCTTACTGGCACATTATTTGCGCTCGAAGAAATTCATAAAGAGTTTAAGCCAGCTTTATTGATAGCTGCCATGATTTCAAGTATTGCATCAGATTTTGTGGTGTCTCAAATTCTTGGCGTTCAGCCTGTCTTAGCTTTTCACTTTATTAAAAATATTAATCATGCATATTATGCGTATATCCTGCTTCTTGGCGTATTTTGTGGTCTTTTGGGTGCTGTGCATAATGCTGGTATGTTTTTTGTTCAGGAAACGTTTTATGCAAAGCTTGAGAAATTTCATGCGTATTTACCACTTATTTTTGCAAGTTGTATTTCGTCTATAGCTATTTACTTTGCTCCAGCGTTATGCTGTGGTGGGGATAAAATCTTTGAATATCTATCTCGTGCACAAAATCTAGCGCTTCCTGCAATTATTGCATTACTGATTGGTAAATATTTCTTCACCACATTTTGTTTTGCTTCTGGTGCACCAGGAGGTACCTTATTTCCTCTTTGTGCAATGGGCGCTCTTACAGGTTGTCTTTTTGGTGCTTTTGCATATACGTATCTAGGACTTCCTCAAATCTATATTGTTAATTTTGTTGTGTTGGGTGTTGCAGGATTATTTGCGTCAGTTGTGCGCGCTCCTGTTACAGCAGTTATTCTTGCCTTTGAGCTTACTGGTAGTTTTAATGCACTTTTAGCAGTATCAATTGTATCTATTGTGTCGTATATCTGTGCAAATATGTGTAAGGTTGATCCATTTTATGAGCATTTAACCATGCGTCTGATACAAAATATTTCTACCGAGCAAACACATGCTATTCAGAAAATGATGCGCGTAGATTCACATAAAGAACTAATTGCTAAAAAGCTCCCACATAAAAAAGAGTTGGTGTTTCAAACGCTTCATGTGGGCGTTAATTCAAGTGTTGAGCATAAATGTCTTGCAGAGATTAAATTTCCTCAGGACATGCGCATTATAACAATCAATCGAGAAGGAATGACCATTTTGCCGACAGGTGATACAAAACTGGTCGCTGGTGATGAGTTGTTATGTTCGTTTATAACCCAAACAGAATTAACAACAAAACCTAAGGTTCAAAAATTACTAGACAGTCACTTTATCGATGGTGCATAGGTTTTATCTGCGCTCTATGGCTCAAGAAATAAAAGAGGAAGAGAAGCTATCCCTCTCAACCTCTATTGTTTCATTACTTTACATAAGATATATTATCATGTTTTAGTATAAAATTAGTTAAGACGTTAGTACTAAGCCTTACATGTACAGTTTATACCTTGATTTAACTAACAAACGCTTAAACAAATGATAAAACTTATGCTTTGGCTTTTTATGAATTTGTCTTAGCCGCGCGTTTAAGTTTTCTAATATAACTTGCAGCACTTGTTGCAGCAACAGCACCGTCTGAAGCCGCTGTAATCAGTTGTCGCAAAACTTTATCGCGAACATCGCCCGCGGCATATAAACCTTCGGTGCGGGTTTGCATATGATCATCAGTTTTAATGAACCCATTTTTATCGGTATCTACAAACTGACCTACGAGCTGATTCATAGGTTTCCTACCTGCAAATACAAATACACCAATATCATGAGGCTCACAGGTAATGGTTTCAGTTGAGCGAGTTTTAGTGTTTTCTAATGTGATAGATGTAAAACCTTCGTCAGACTCCCCTGCAAGTTCCTTAATTCGTGTATTGTATACAATCACCATTTTTGGATTTTCTTGAACTTGACGGATTACGCCGTCTTGTGCACGCAATACATCTCGTCTTACCAAAAGTGTTACCTTCTTTGCAAAACGCGCAAGAAAAAGGCCTTCCTCACATGCTGCGTTACCTCCACCAACTACATACACAGGTTTATCACGGTAAAACATAGCGTCACAGGTAGCACAATACGAAACACCGTGACCAGTATAGCGGCTTTCACCTTTAAACTCGGCTTCTTTTGCAGTAGCGCCACAGGCTATGAGCACAGCTTTAGTCTTAAAAGAGTGACGGGACGTATGTACCAAGAAGTACGACAGCCCCTGTTCGTCTTCAAAGCGTTTTAGAGAATCAACACGTTCCATACAGAGCGGAACATCCATATCTTTTACTTGTTTGTGCATAATTTCTGACAATTCATAACCGTTGATATGAGGAACGCCTAAATAATTATCAATTTTATCAGTAACGATCATTTGTCCGCCCAGCGCTTCTTGTTCGAGAATTACAATATCCAAAAGCGCGCGTTGGGCATATAAAGCAGCAGACAAACCTGCAGGACCGCCTCCGATAATAACCAAATCTTTTAACGTGGGTTGCTCAGTTTGTTCTGTTGTAGTTGTATTCATGCCTTCTCCTCATGTGTGCAATTAAATGACTGCAGTATACATACCCATATATCACATGATGTATCAGACAAGCGTAAGCCTTATACAAACACATGAAAATAAGAACGCATGATTTTAAGGACCTTACATCTATAAATAATGCTTCTCAAATAACGAAAAACTCCAGCGTAGGTATCCAATGTTGATACATACGCTGGAGTTTATGAAACTGTACAAAGACGAAAGTTAAATACCACTCGCAATAGTCATAATGAGTTGTTACAACTCAATGAAAGTGTTTTGTTGCATTTATGCTTTGTCTTTTGTATGACGCGGTAGAAGAGCATTTAACACAATACCAATTAAGGTAGATGTGGCCATTCCTGGTAAGGTATAGCCTCCCAGTGGAATGTTAATTTGTGCTGTTTCCATGCCAACGCCTAAAATAATGACAACTGAAGCAATCATAAGGTTGCGGTTATCGTCAAAATCAACCTTATTGGTAACAAACATACGTAAACCATTGGAAGCAATCAAGCCAAAGAGTAACAAGCTGACGCCACCCATAACAGGTACAGGAATTGTTCCAATAAATGCAGCTACTTTTGGACAAAAACCACCAACGATAAGTGCAAAACCTGCAGCATACCAAAAGACCTGAGTTGCAAAAACATGTGTAACACTCATTACACCAATGTTTTCTGCATATGTTGTTGTTGGAGGTCCTCCTAAGAAACCTGAGATACAGGTTGAAATACCGTCACCAGCCAAGGATTGAGGAAGCATTGCTCTATAGTCTTTGCCTACAATTTCACCAACAGCAAGTAAGTGACCAATGTGCTCGATAACTACCACAATTGCAACAGGAGCTATCAACACAATAGCGTGTGGGTCAAAATGAGGTGTCTGAATAGGTGGAAGGCCGATCCATGGCGCATCAACTACAGGTTGGAAATTTATAAGTCCCACAAATGCTGACGCAACATATCCAACAAGAATTGCTAAAAGAACAGGAAGCGTACCAATGATTCCTTTTTGTCCAGAAAAAATTACAGCTGCTAAAAGCGTAATTCCTGCAATACAAGCACTTACTGCTGCAAATTTAGAATCAGGCCCCAGAAGCGCCATACGCGCAGCTGCTGCAGAAAGTCCAACACCAATAACAACCATAACTGATGCAACCAAAACTGGTGGAAGTAAGGTGTTAAGCCAATTGGTGCCAGCAATTTTAATAATTCCTGCAACCGCTAAGAATACACAACCCGCTACAACTACACCTGATAAAGCTGTATGCAAACTTCCCGTAGCTGCGGTAGCAACAATAATTGGGCTGATGAATGCAAACGAACTACCCAAATAACTTGGGATTTTGTTACGAGTGACTAAAAGGTACACAATAGTACCAATACCCGAACACATAATAGCTAAGTTAGGATCAAGACCGGTAAGTACTGGAACCAAAACGGTAGCACCAAACATACTCATCATATGTTGAATTCCTAAAGGGATCGCGCGTGCTACAGATACATGATCATCTACGCCGATGATTTTTGCATCGTCTGCTGTACTCATAACACTCCTTTCTTCAGATATATGCGCATGCTCTACTTTTGAAGAACACGCGCATATTACCGTACAAATTTAAGCTTTACCAACATTTAGCCGATAAAGTTAAAAAACAACTTTTAAAGCAGGAAGAAATAGACGACAAACATAATTCCTGCAACCCACATAAGAGGTTTAATCTTTTTAACATTGCCCGTAATGAGAGCAACAATGATGTAGGAGATAAAACCAAATCCGATACCATCAGAAATTGAGAAGGTTAAAGGAATACCGATAATGGTTGCAAATGCAGGGAAGCTTTCTGACAGATCGCTCCAGTTAATTTCAACGGTATCGCTGATCATAAGATAACCAACCAAAACCAAGGCACCACAGGTAGAAGCAGCACTTACAACCGAAATAATAGGTGCAAAGAGTGCCGCTAAAATAAAGAGAACACCTGTTACAATAGCAGAGAGACCAGTGCGACCACCATCTGCAGCACCTGATGCAGACTCAACAAATGTCGTAATGGAGGATGCACCAAAAAGACCACCAAGAGCCGCGGCTGCAGAGTCAACGGTTAAGATCTCGCTAATATTTTCTACGGTACCGTCTTCGTTAAGGAAGTCTCCGGCTTTAGCAACAGCAGTTGCAGTACCCATGGTATCAAAGAAGTCAGACATAAGAAGAGAAAATGCACATACAAGACAAACAGGATTGATAAGTGCTTTTACAATTCCCATAGTCCCCTCTTCGTCAACCATAAAAGGAGCACCAAAGGTAGAGAAATCAAGCGGAGCAATAAAGCCCGTAGGAAGCGAAGTAACGCCTAAAGGAATACCTGCAATTACCGCCAAAGCAATACCAATTAACAAAGCACCTTTAACTTTGAGTGCATAGCATGCAAGCGTTACTGCAACAGAAATAACACCAACGATGAAAACAGGATCGGTAATTTTGTTGAGCGTAACGAAGGTAGCAGGGCTCGGAACAATAACACCACCGTTTTTAAGACCGATGAATGCAATGAAAATTCCAAGACCCACAGAGATTGCATGGCGCAATGAAACAGGGATCGCGTCCATGATAGCTTCGCGCAGACCACAGAACACTAACAGAAGTATGACAATACCTTCGATGAATACGATTGCCATAGATGTATGCCAATCGTTGTTAGTAATAAGAGGCAAGGTAAATGCAACAATAGCGTCAAGGCCTAAGCCAGTTGCAAGTGCTACAGGACGATTTGAAATAAGTCCCATAAGAATGGTTACAAGGCCTGAACCAATGCAGGTTGCTGTAATAGCAGCGTTTAAAGGAATACCAGCATGTACCAAAATTGCAGGGTTAACAGCAATAATATATGCCATCGCTAAAAACGTAGTAAGACCAGCTCTACATTCCTGTGAAACAGAAGAACCTCTCTCACTTGCCTTAAAAAATGTTTCCATCTCCATCCTTTCTGAATTCCTATAGAAACATAAAAAAACCGATAGTGAAAACACTACCGGTTAATTACCACTGGAACCAAAACCGTTATCGCCACGGTCGGTAGAAGAAAGCTCAGCTGTCTCAACAAGCTCTACAACGGGGACTTTTTGAATAACAAGCTGGGCAATTCGATCCCCTTTTGAGATATGAATATCGTTATGAGGATCTAAATTGACGACACTCACAAACAATTCTCCGCGATAGTGAGCATCGATAAGGCCTGGTGTATTAGGCATAGAAAGACCACATTTATATGCTAAACCACTTCGTGGCTGTACAAAACCAGCATAACCATCTGGAATCGCAATAGCTAAACCAGTTGGAACCAAGAAGCGTTGAAAAGGTTTAAGAACAAGGTCAATATAGGAACACAAATCTAGACCTGCATCACCTGAATATGCATATCGAGGAAGAATTACATCTTCATGCAGGCGTTTTATAGGAAGTTGGATGGTATCAGATGAAGGGTTATTCATTCGATAAACTCCTTAACTCTTCGCTGAATTCTTCGACATCTTTAAAGTCTCTATATACCGACGCAAAACGCACGTAAGCAACTTTATCTATATCAATAAGTTTTTGAAGGACACGCATGCCAATCTCTTGTGACGTGATTTCTGTTTTCCCGTTATCGCGTAGTTCAGTTTCTATAGAATCAATAAGCTGATTGATGCGATTAAGATCAATGGAACGTTTAATAGTTGCTGCTACAAGACCACGACGCAACTTTTCATGACTGAAAGGTTCTTTGGTGCCATCTTTCTTAATAACAAGAATGGGCATTTCCTCACGTCGTTCATAGGTTGTAAAACGTGTTTGGCAACCTATACATTCGCGACGACGACGAATGGCGTCGTTTCCTTCAGAGGAACGGGAGTCTACAACTTTAGATACATCACATCCACATTTTGGGCAGTGCATACAACTCCTAACGATTAAAACTCCGATATCAATGTAACATAATAACGGTTTATCACCTACAGAGGTAATCATTTTGACTCTAAGCGTAAACATTCTCGAAACAATTCATGAAAGTGTATGTTCTTGTGTATGGATTTAGACATTATTGCATGTACAGAGAATAGTATGGGCAAGCTAATGCATAAATTAGTTGGATAATTGCATGGGTATATATATCCGCTGACCTTCGTGTAAACGAAAACCTTCTATATTATTGTATGAAATGATCCAAGATTCAATTGCCGAGCGCTCAAAGCATTTAAGGTTAGATTCATTAACTAGTGAGTCGATTCCTTCTCCTTTTTGAACAATTGTAGCCGAAGGAATACTTGCTTTGAGAAGCGTGGAATCATGTGCTAATCGATAGTTGTTACATAAGGTGCTGATAAGAAAACCTGTGATAAATACAAAAGAAAATAGAATTGTTAAGCTCAAAGATAATGACTGCGCCTTAATACGTTCAAGGTCGTGAAAGTTTTTCTCTGTTAAATCTGTTGTGTACATGCTCATCTTTTGTCCTTTCTTTTTTCTTAACTTATATATACACGAGGAGACGGACATTAATTAGAATCGCAGGTAGAAAAGCTATTGCGTAAAATGAGTCATAGGATATACGTGAGGAAAAGCTTGTAATCAGTATGGTAAAATTTTTTTATAAAAATTAAGAACATATGTTTGTAATTTAAGAATGTTCATGCTATACTAAATTAACTACAAAAAGAGGAGCGTGTCCTATGAGAAAGCTTGGAAAACGACAAGAACAAATTTATTCCTATCTGTGTTCCTATGTTTCAGAGCATGGCTATCCGCCTTCAGTGCGAGAAATCGGAGAAGCGGTTGGATTAGCGTCTCCCTCTACCGTGCACATGCATTTGCACGCCCTGCAGGATCTTGGTTACATCCATAGAGATCCTAAAAAACCACGCGCACTTGTACTTCCCAAGCTTGTACAAGACGAAGGTGAACAGCATAGTGTTGAAAACGATAATGTTGAGCTTAATGTAACTATTCTTCCTGTCGTTGGCCGAGTGGCTGCCGGTGTACCTATTCTCGCGGAACAAAATATTGAAGACCGTCTTGCGGTTCCTACTTCTATAAGCTCAGACTCAAGTTCGTTTATCCTTAAAGTTCAAGGCGAGTCTATGATTAACGCTGGCATTTTTGACGGCGATTATGTTGTTGTAAAAGAACAGCATGATGCACGTAACGGCGAAATCGTCATTGCGATGATTGATAATGAATGCACGGTAAAGCGTTTCTTCAAAGAAAGCAGCTATATTCGTTTACAACCAGAAAACGATACAATGAAGCCTATTATTGCTAAACATCCAACAATTATTGGTAAGGTAACAGGTTTGTTCAGATCGGTTATTTCATAAAGGCGTGCGCGTGCATGGTTCTCAACGCATAGAAGCTTTTGATGTAATACGAGGTTTTTCACTCGTATCTATGATTGCTTTTCATGCGTCTTATGACCTGGTATCGCTGTATGGTGTATCGCTTACCTGGTTTGTTTTTCCCTATATTGATCTATGGCGTAACAGTATCGCATGGGTGTTTATTTTTCTTGCAGGTATGATGTGCTCATACTCAGTGCATAAGATCAAACGCTGTATTGTTTATCTTGTATGCGCTTTCATGATTTATGTAGTGACAACTTTAGTGGCTGTGGATATTCCTATTAATTTCGGCATAATTTTTTGTTTAGGTATGTCAACAGCTGTTGTTACGCTTGTATCATACATGCTTTTACGTGTTGTTAAAACAGCTGCATTCGTAAAACTGAGCGCAGTTGTGCCTTCGTTTACGGGCAACGTAGGTACTTTTATTTTGCTTTGTGTTATGCTTGGCCTCTTTGGAATCACGTATCATATACCGCACGGATATATAAGCTTCTTTCAGTATACGTGGCGTTTACCTGCATACTTATATTCCTCATACATTACTGCAGCATTTGGGTTTGCTCCGAGCTATTTTCAATCAGGTGATTACTACCCCATTTTTCCGTATCTGTTCTTATATAGTGGCGGCGCTTTAGCAGGATGGTTAAGCAAATCGTATATGATGACATTACAAACGGCGCGGAGGTGCAAAGAGTCAGTTACGCTTGCTCATTGCTCCCCCGGTGCGTTGCTTTTTTACGGTTTAACATTTGTTAAAAATCTTCTTGCACTCATGGGAAGACACTCGTTACAAATATATGTGCTTCATCAACCGCTTTTATGTGTCCTTATATTTTTATGTATGAGTCGGAGCGCATAAAAACTTACAATTCAAAAGGTTTAAGCCGCTCTACAAGCTTACGAGGAACATATACGCAAAGCTGAGTACCTTGTTCGTCATACGTTTCATGTACTACTCTACCATACGTATGAATTAAAGAAATAAACGAAGAATCCTTGTACGCAACATGTAAAACCATATATGTCTCTTGGCTCATAAGTTTATGAGAAATCATTTGTAATAGTGTTTCTATCCCCTGTCCTGTTTCGGCAGAGATATAAGCGACATTAGTGGGGTCTATTGAATTGAATAATGCAAGCTCGTTGGGCTGCGTGTGAGCACTAGATGAATTTGAAGGAGTGAGATACTCTACACATGGAGATACTTCATGCTCGCTTGCGTGAGCATAAGAGTTTGATGCAATACGATCGATTTTATTAGCCACTATAAGATATGGGATTGAGCCTGCACCAATGTCGTTGAGAATAGAGAGAACCACATTCATTTCCTTTTCTGCATGAGCAGATGAAACATCTACAACGCACAGTAGGAGATCGGCTGAAACAACATCAAGCAAGGTAGATTTGAATGCATCTATGAGTTCAGTGGGTAATTTTTGTATAAAACCTACCGTATCGCTCAGTACTGCACGACGAGTGTCAGGAAGGGTAATCGAACGCGTTGTTGAGTCTAAAGTTGCAAATAATTCATCTTTTACGTAGGTTGAAGAATGGCTTATTCGGTTGAGCAAGGTAGACTTACCTGCATTCGTGTATCCAACGAGTGCAATTTTATACAAAGGTGAAGATGAGCGAATACTGCGTTGCACCTTGCGCTGTATCTCTAATGCTGCAAGCTGCTGTTTAACATGGGCTATTTTTTCGCGTGAAAGGCGTCTATCGATTTCGAGCTGGCTTTCGCCTTGACCAAACCGTGATCCTATACCACCACGGGTTTGTTCGCCTAATAGATGGCTCCACATTCCTTTAAGGCGAGGAAGCATATATTGCATATGCGCAAGCTTAACTTGAAGTTTGCCTTCCTTAGTAGTGGCATGAGCTGCAAAAATATCTAAGATAAGCGAACAGCGATCAATAACTTGAAACGATTTTCCAACAGCATGGCAAATATTACTTTGTTGAGACGGGCTCAGTTCATCATCAAAAATTATAAAATCGCACATTAATGATTGTGCCATATGTTTAAGCTCGAGCAATTTACCTGAACCAATATAGGTTGAGTGTACAGGCGCAACGAGCTTTTGGACAAGCTTACCAACAGTTGTAATGTTAAGTGTTTCTGCCAAATGTGAAAGTTCTGATAAACTTTCTTGCGTCGTAAAATCACAGGCAGCCGATGGTGTTTCAACTGCAACAACAAGAGCGCGCGAACTGTTTTCATGTGGGTTATAAAATGAAAATCGAGCCATATAATCTTCTTAGCTTATATCGTTAATAATTTTGTGACACATATCATCTAAAGATTGCGTTGTACAATCGAGCCACTCAACTCGCGGATCACGGGAAAACCACGAGATTTGGCGCTTTGCATAATGACGCGTACGGCGTTTTATCAGGTCAACAGCCATTTCAAGTGAATAAGTTCCGTCTAAATAGGACAAAATCTCTTGATAGCCTATTGCCTGCGATGCCGTTTTGCTCTGCTGGAGCCCGCGTGCTTTGAGACGAACCACTTCATCAACAAGGCCTTGTTCAATCATAGCGTCAACACGCTTTTCAATACGGCTGTACAGCTCTTCACGAGGCCAGGAAAGTCCATATATACGTGCCGTATAGAATGGTTTCAAACGCTGTAATCCCTTTACATGTTCAGCGTAGGAAATACCATCATCGAGCATTTCAAGCGCGCGAATAACACGACGAACATTATGAGGATGAATGAGCGCAGCAGATGCTGGGTCGCGTTTGCATAAAAGCTTAAAAACAAAATCAGAACCCTCAACCTCAACGAGAGATTCATAGTAGTGTCTTTGAGGATTTTCAAAAGAGCCTTGAGGAAAGTGCATATCATCTATAACTGCATTGAGATAAAGCCCTGTTCCCCCACATAAAATTACCTGTTTATGATGTATACGAAGCGATTCCACACACGTGCGTGCTTCTTGTTGAAAACGTTGGACTGAATATGTTTCTTCAAGTTCGGCACAGTCAACCATGTCAAGCTTAGCTTTGCGCTCTTCTGGCGGCAGTTTGGCAACGCCGATATTCATACCCTTATAAATTTGTAGTGCATCAACAGAGATAACATGGGTATTAAAATGGAGCGCAAGCGTGTCGGCCAGTGATGATTTACCTGAGGCAGTTGGACCAACAATGGCAATAATGGGAGACGCCATAGATCATCACCTAGGCTGACCTGTGAGTTTACCGCGCAAATACCAAGTTTTTGCTTCTTCGACATAGACTTCACACATTTTGCCAATATAGTCTTGAGCTGACGCGTCTTTGGGAAGCGAGAAAAGAACAGTTTGGTTTTTTGGACTATGTCCAACCAAAACGTGGGAATCCTTTTTTGATGTACCTTCGACAAGCGAGGTAACTAAGGTATGCAGTTCCTTTTGATTTGCTTTATAAGCAAGTTCTTCAATAAGATCAGTTAAGCGATTAAAACGTTGCTGAATAACTTCATGTGGTGTGGTATCTTCTATATTTGCAGCAGGGGTACCAGGACGTTTTGAATAGATAAAAGTAAACGCAGAACTGTATTCAACTTCACGCACAAGTGATAAGGTTTCTTCGAAGTCTTCTTCGGTCTCTCCTGGAAAGCCAACGATAATATCAGTTGAAAGTGCAATATCGGGCATTGCGCTCTTAAGATGGTCAATAACCTCTAAATACTTCTCACGGGTATAGCTTCGGTGCATAGCTTTAAGTATTCGAGTTGATCCACTCTGAACTGCTAGGTGAAGCTGTGGCATAACAGCAGGTGTTTCGGCCATGGCTGCGATCGTTTCGTCAGAAAGATCCTTAGGATTAGAAGACGTAAAGCGAATACGCTCGATGCCTACCTCCCCCACTTTTCTTAAAAGCTCTGCAAAACAAGGTTTTTTATAAAGATCTCTACCATAGGAATTAACATTTTGTCCAAGAAGCGTTACTTCACGAACTCCATCATCTTTAAGACGACGAACTTCATCAACAACGCGTTCAAGAACACGACTACGTTCACGGCCACGTACATATGGCACAATACAAAATGTACAGAAATTATTGCAGCCGGTCATAATAGGTACCCACGCATGAAAGCTTTGGTCACGTTTTGAAGGTAGATCAGTTGAAAATCCGCGATTTTTCTCAATGGTGTCTACAAATACTTCGTCATCGTTGCTTTCAAAGGCTTCACATAAAAGCTCGGGCACGCTTGCAAGTGCAGAGGTTCCAAAGACAACATCAACATTTGGAACATGTTCACGTAACTTAGCGCCGTCACGCTGAGCAATACAACCTCCAACAGCAATTACGCGCTTACCGCACGGCGAAGGTGGAAGCGTTACCAAATTAGAAACTGCGCCATACAAATGTGTATCGGCTTTTTCTCTAACCGAGCAGGTCATAAAAATAACGATATCAGCTTCTTCAAACGTGGCGACTTCATTTGCTCCACAATCGTCTAAAAGACCGGCAACGCGCTCAGAGTCATGAAGGTTCATCTGACAACCAAAGGTTTTGATAAGATACGTTTTCCCTACTAATTTGCTTGCTCTAGCCACAAAATTCCTTTCCATTGAAGCTTTGAAGACTCGTTACATGTGTTTGTAACATAAGGTGATAGTGAACATCACCGAGGAACTAAAATTTTCTTAATAATATATTGTTCGACTATAAGGCGTGTAAATACTTGATTGTTAAAGTGTAGTATTTTGTGATATATGGTGCACCAAAACGGCAATTTTTATAGCGGTGCGGTCGTGACCTTCTATGTTAATATCTGCAAAGGTAGGAGAACATGAAATATCTAGACCAACAGGAATTAAAAAACCTCGCGCAATTGCAACTGCTTTAATTGCTTGATTAACTGCTCCCGCACCAACTGCCTGCAGATTTACAGGAACACCATCTTTTACCATGCCTGCTATGGCGCCTGCAATAGAAGCAGGAGACGATTTGGTTGAGATCTTAAGAAATTCCATAGATGAGACTCCATTTATACATCAGATAAACTATAAACACACGTATAGTAGTTTAGCGAATTTAAGCAGGTAATGCACGATATATTTCAAAATTATACGAAATCTGATTCGTCGTAGTCAAACGTCACAATAATCTTATTATTTCGCATAACGATTGACGGCTCACGCACCAAGCCAATGTAGTATTTTTGCGCTAGTTTATCAAATGTTGAAGACAAATTGCGCGCAAACAGAGCTTTATCCTCAGGCGTTAAGTGTACAGCCCGTTTGGTATCATAGATGTTAATGGGAGCAGGCGTACTTTGATGAGTTTTACGAAAATACGAACTAAGTGATTTTACTGGCTTAATATGGCCAGATAAAATGCGATGTATATTTCGTTCTGATACTTCAAGTGCACAATGATGAGCTACATCCATAAGCTCATGTGAATCGCTTGCTGCAAAAAAACGATCAATAATGGGAAGGGAATCTAAACTATCAGCAAACAAAAAGTCTTGTACATCCGTACGTTTAGATACCAATGTATAGAGCGTGGCAATGATTTCGGTAGGCGTCCCTAAATAAACTTCACAATTTTTTGACTCACGAAGAGCAAAATCACAGCAGGTGCGAATAATATTATGCGGCCCCACCAGTTCAAAATCAGATGTAGGCGCTTGTTTTATTTGAGTTCTAGATTGGGTATCGCCCGAATCTTGTTTAAGTGCATGATAGAGCGGCCGACTTGATTGATCGCGCTTTTCGGTAACCTTATCGGTGTTAACCCGTACGACAAGCGCTGTGCCAAGACCTGGCAGAGAAGATGCAACATAAGCCTGCTGTGCTTGCTCTTTGATGGCGTAAAGCGCCATTCCTCTACCATGAATCCCCCAGTGGTCACTGTGAACGCTATCGAGCTTGGAAGTAACGCGGGCTTCAAAAATCTTGTCATGCATGGATTGCGGAATGCCCACCCCATCATCTAAAACAGTTATGGTACGTATAGTATCCTGCTTGGTAGTGGCAACAAAAATATGATGAGCACCAGCATCACGACTGTTACGAAGAAGCTCAATAACAATATCTTCTACGCAACGAATATCCTGTTGTGCCTGCCTGCGCTCTGCTTCTCTAATACGTAGGCGAACAAAACCACATCCGAGCTTTTCTTCAACACGAAGATTGCTTTGTGGGGCTACGCTATCGAGAAAATCTTTCATATCTTTATGTGGTTCACTCATAATAACACTCAGTTTCCACAACGTATTTTGACGTATGAGCAGGTACAGATATAAAAATAAAGATAAAAATTTGGCGCGGCAGATGCGTCGCGCCAAATTTTATTTTGCAATATCATATGCACGTGATTCACGAATAACAACTACGCGAACCTGTCCGGGATACTCCATCTCTTCTTCAATCTGTTTTGCAATATCATGAGCAAGAACAGTAGCCGCAGCGTCAGAGATTTTTTCGGGCTCAACCATAACATGGAGCTCTCTACCTGCTTGCATAGCATAGGTACGAGCAACACCTTCATGAGCGTTAGAAATCTCTTCAAGTTTTTCAAGACGTTTAATGTAATTTTCAGCCGACTCACGACGAGCACCCGGACGTGCAGCAGAAATAGCGTCTGCAGCTTGAACTAAAACATCGAGTACGGTTTTAGGTTCAATGTCCGCATGGTGAGCTTCAACCGCATGTACAACTTCGGGCTTTTCGCCATAGCGCCTGCAAAGCTCAGCACCAATAACAGCGTGCGGTCCCTCAACCTCGTGATCTATAGCTTTACCAATATCATGTAATAAACCAGCACGCTTTGCGGGGCCTGTTTCAAAACCAAGTTCTGAAGCCATAATACCGCACAAAATTCCAACCTGAACACAATGCTGCAAAACATTTTGACCAAACGATGTACGATATTTAAGCGCACCTAACACGCGCATAAGCTCGGGATGCATGTCATGAATACCCACATCAAACGCAGCTTGTTCACCAGCTTCTTGAACTTGCTCGCGAACCTGACTTTGAGCTTTTTTAAACATCTCTTCAATACGTGCAGGATGAATGCGGCCATCGGCAATTAAATTCTCTAAGGTAACGCGTGCAATTTCACGGCGGACGGGACTAAAGCTAGAAAGAACAACAGTTTCAGGAGTGTCATCAATAACAAGAGAAACACCAGAAATCTGTTCAAATGTTCTAATATTGCGTCCTTCGCGCCCAATAATACGACCTTTTAGATCGTCTGATGGTATGTGAACGGTAGTTACCGTAATTTCACCAGCTTGATCAGCAGCGCAACGTTGAATTGCTACAGAGATGATCTCGCGCGCCATTTTATCTGTTTGAAACTTAATGCGTGCTTCGGAATCACGAATAATCTGAGCTTCTTCTTTAAGCGTACTTTCACGAACTTTTTGTAACAGCTCATTGTGAGCTTCATCACGCGTAAGCGTTGAAATTCTTTCAAGTTCAGTAGTTTGTTTTACAAACAATTCGTCTACATCGTGCTTTTTACGATCAAGCTGACCTTGTAAACTAGAGAGTTGATGCTCTTTCTTATCGAGGGTTTCGCTTCTTCTATCAAGCGTTTCTTCGCGTTGCATGATGCGATTTTCCATAGATTGCAAATCGCGCTTGCGTTGCTTCTCTTCAGATTCTGCTTTTTGCTTGAGCTGATAAATTTCTTCTTTTGCTTCTACAAGTGCAGTTTTCTTGGTAGTTTTTGCTTCGCGTTCGGCGTCGCGAATAATACGATTAGCATTTTGCTCTGCTGCTGAAATGTCGCGTTTTACCTGCTCAAGTTTGGAAGTACCCACATGAGTGAGATACGCATAAACACACAAGGCTGCAAGAACAAAACAAACTAGACCAACTACCACTAATAAAACCATATGATCCATATAAACTCCTCAAATGAAAATAATATGAGTTCAGGAATCCGTAACGGAACCCGCCATTTGAGGCATATCTCGCCTAGAGCAAGTATTCGAAACATAATAAAACTGCAGTTAAAAGGCAGCATTTAATAATCAAAACAAATCGAACAAAGTTAGCGCAGTCATAGTGACCTGCGAGAAATATCTCAAAAGACTATCTAATAGTACGGTTATATGGAGGTGATGTCAATATAAGAGTAGTGTTGTAGGAAAAACGCGAAAAAAATCCATTCACATATAGATTGTTGCTCGGTAGAGGTTTAGCTTAGTTCTGCTGACGCTGTAAACAGTACTACAAAACCATTACTTAACGTATATATGTGAGTATACAAAAGCGCAATTGTTACCATTTGGAAAACTAGTTGACGAAAGCACTAACAGGGTCTTTAATATGAATCAATCGAATAGCACCTAAACCGTTGATGCGGAGATAACGGCAATTTAAGCCCATACAGAGAGTCTGCGATGCTGAGAATCAGGCTGGAAACAAATTGTCAAATGGACCGCTGAGGGCGCAGTCAAATAGAGTTGGGGTTTTGCACGTAAGCTCTAGAGTATTCTGTGACGTCAGACACGCGTAAGTTGTCGGGAATATGATGGTATTCTTTAAGTGCGCGCAGAGCTTAAGCGCATGCGCGAATTCAAGGTGGCACCGCGGATTCTTAGCTTTTTGCATACGTGCATAAAAGCGAAGAAGTTCGTCCTTGATAGAACGTAGTTTCTGTTGGGGGCGTATTTTTTAACAAATTTGCTTGCCACTTCAATCTGTGGATGAGCGTTTGTTGTCAGCGCAACGTAAATGCGCATGCTTCGGGTTGTACTCAACCTGTTTTACTCCCCCATAGAGTATAGACTGTGGAGGAGGAATTTTATGGAAGCACAGCCGCTTGCTGCAAACTTAAGTTTTGCGCAGCTCATGCGCCTCAAAGATGAGGCTCGCTACAAACAAGTACCCCTTGTTTATGCGCTCCCTATGCACAATTACACGCCTACTCAGGTGTTACGTGTGCTTAAAGGGATATCAACACATTGTTATTTACTTGAATCGGCTCAGCATGGTGACCGTGGGCGTTACTCTTTCTTGGGTTTTGACCCTACGCTCGAGATTTATTGTCAACAAGGTCACATGCACATAGGCGATGTAGATTTTTTGACCGATGATCCCAATTTCTACATTCGTCAAATTTTGCATGAGCATAGCTCATATAAGGTACCTGAATTTCCTCCTTTTTGCGGGGGTTTAGTTGGGTATTTTTCATTTGAGTATCTTGGCTATCAAGAAAAATCTATTTGTGCAGATAAGTATATAGATGAGCAATTTAGAGACGTTGATCTCATGCTTTTTGATCAACTTATTACCTTTGACCATCTACAAAACAAAATTCTTCTTACGGCGCAGGTGGAACTTAAAAACCTGAAAACAAGTTATAACAAAGCGCTTCTTAAAATTGAACAATTAGAGCAACTCATTACAAGAGGTAAACCTGCTTATATTGAGGCAGGAAGCCTAACAGGTGAACTTCACATACAGCACAGTAAAAAGTCATTTTGCGAAATGATTGTACGCGCGAAGAAGCATATCATGGACGGAGATATATTTCAAATTGTGCTCTCTAACAAAATTTCAGCAGCATATCAAGGCAGTTTGCTTGATACCTATGAAGAGCTTAAGACTATCAATCCTTCTCCTTACATGTTCTACTTTTCGGGCGACGATCTAGAAATTGCAGGGTCTTCACCAGAAACGCTTGTGCAGCTCCAAGATGGAGTGCTTCACACCTATCCCCTTGCAGGTACAAGACGGCGCGGGCAGAATGCATTTGAAGACAAACAGCAAGAAAAGCAACTTTTACACGACGAAAAAGAACTTGCCGAACATAATATGCTGGTTGATCTTGGTCGCAATGATCTTGGAAAAGTGAGCACGTTTGGAAGTGTATGCGTAGAACGCTTGCATAGCATTGAGCGATTTTCTCATGTAATGCATCTAGGATCAGCTGTGCGTGGTTGCATTTCTCCAGATAAAGATGCACTTGATGCAATTGTTGCCACGATGCCTGCAGGAACGTTAAGCGGAGCTCCTAAAATTTCGGCGTGTAGGCTTATTGCTCAACTTGAAAAGACACGGCGCGGAATATATGGTGGCGCCCTTGGCTACCTTGATTTTTCGGGGAACATGGACACCTGTATAGGAATTCGCTTGTTATATACAAAAAACGGTGAAGTACATGTGCAAACAGGTGCAGGAATTGTTGCTGATTCGCAGGCAGAGAAGGAGTATGAAGAGTGCATGAACAAAGCCAGAAGCTCGCTTGCAGCGCTTCACATAGATGACGAGAACATGCGCGATCTCACCTGAGCACACCTTTACAATTGCAAAATTAACTCTTTGGACATCACGAAAGGAGCGAATATGAATTTACTTATCGATAACTATGACAGTTTTTCGTTTAATCTTTACCAGCTCATTGGTTCCATTGACCCACAGATACGCGTGATAAGAAATGATGAAGTCAAGGTTGAGGATATTCTACGCGAGCATTTTTCCTCAATTATTATCTCGCCAGGACCGGGAGCTCCAAAAGATGCAGGTATGTGCGAAGAACTTATTCAAAAGCTCAACGATAAGACACCTATACTGGGCGTGTGCTTAGGTCATCAAGCAATCTGCGAAGCATTTGGCGCAAAGATTGTTCATGCAAAAAAGCTTATGCATGGTAAACAATCTCATATTGAACTTGATCTAAGTTGTCCACTCTTTAAAGATCTTCCCAAAAAGATCGATGTAGCACGTTATCATTCCCTTGCCGTGGAAGATAAATGTTTCCCTTCCACTCTTAAAATCTGCGCGCGTGCAGAAGATGGCGAGATTATGGCTGTCATGCACAAAAATTTACCAATGTATGGCGTGCAATTTCATCCAGAGTCAATCATGACACCAGATGGATACACGATATTGAACAATTTTATTAACATCGCACACAAAGGAGTAAATCATGATTAGTGAAGCAATTAAGAAAATCGTAGACAAACATGACTTAAGCTATGATGAAGCTTACAAGGTTATGAAAGAAATTATGCAGGGGAAAACTACACAGACACAAAATGCTGCTTTTCTTGCTGCGTTATCTACCAAAAGTACCCATGCTGAAACGATTGACGAAATTTGTGGATGTGCCGAAGCCATGCGTGAATGTGCTACGGCAGTTCCCTATGATCAGGCAGTTCTTGAAATCGTTGGAACGGGCGGAGACAAGTCAAAAAGTTTTAATATCTCAACAACGGCCGCACTTATTGCAGCGTCAGCAGGCGTCAAAGTTGCTAAACATGGCAATCGAGCTGCGAGTTCGCTTTGTGGAGCAGCCGATGTGCTTGAAGCTTTGGGAGTTAATATAAAGCAAACGCCTGCTACTTGCAAAAAGCTACTCGATGAGGTGGGCATGTGCTTTCTATTTGCTCAAAGTTATCATCCTTCGATGAAGTACGTAGCTCCTATTCGGAAAGAACTTGGTGTACGAACAGTTTTTAATATCTTAGGGCCCCTGACAAATCCTGCGCATCCTCGTATGCAGCTTTTAGGTGTGTATGATGAGCGTTTATTAGAGCCACTAGCTGTGGTGCTTAAAAATTTGGGGCTTACACATGCCCTTGTTGTTTACGGAACCGATTGCCTAGACGAAATTTCACTTTCAGCTCCTACACGTGTTTGTGAGCTTAAGCATGGTGAGTGTACAAGCTATGAGATCTCGCCTTTAGAGTTTGGTTATTCATTGTGCAAAAAAGAAGACCTTGTAGGAGGCAATCCAGAGGAAAACGCACAAATTACACGTGACATCTTGGCAGGTAAACACGGATATTATCGAAACGCTGCGGTTCTTAATGCAGGAGCAGCGCTCTATGTTGCAGGTAAAACTGCAAGTATAGAAGAGGGTGTACGACAAGCTGAAATGCTTATCGACAGCGGAGCTGCGCTTGCACTTTTGGATAAATTTGTACGTCTGAGCCAGAGCTATGCTTTAGAGGAAAGCCTCAAATCTGATGAAAGTTCGAGGTAGCTATGTCTATATTGGAAGAATTAGCGAAGTCATCGCAAGAGCAGGTAAAACTTAGAAAATCATGCCCAGGAAAAAGTTATAAAGAGGTAGTTCAAAGAGCGGTTGAGAAAGCTGATGTTGAACTGCTCAATCAAAAAGAACAAAAATTTTCATTTCCTTTTTACGCAGCGTGTGCGCACCCTGGGCTTTCGTTTATTTGTGAAGTTAAACGCGCAAGTCCTTCTCGCGGACTTATTGCGCCTGATTTTAACCATACAGGCATTGCACAAGATTATGAAGTCGCAGGAGCAGATGCTATATCGGTGCTTACTGAGCATACGCGTTTTTTAGGGTCTGAAGATTATCTGGCAGATGTGGTACGCGCACAGACGTTACCAGTTCTGAGAAAGGATTTTATCATCGATGATTATATGATCTACGAGGCAAAGGTTTTAGGCGCCAGTGCAGTGCTTTTGATTTGTGCCCTTTTGGATGAAAAAACGCTTGCCAATTATCTAGCGCTTTGTCACTCTCTAGGATTAAGTGCGCTTGTAGAAGCGCATACACGTGACGAAATAAAACAGGCATGTTTAGCTGGCGCAAAAATTATAGGCATCAATAACCGAAATCTGCATGATTTTAGCGTTGATACTCAATGTACGTCTCAACTTGCCCAAGCTGTACCAGATGGTGTTCTTCTTGTAAGTGAAAGTGGAATCACGCAAGCTCAAGATGTGCGGCAAGCATTTGACACGCAGGCTGATGCAGTGCTTATTGGCGAGGCTTTGATGCGCGCAAAAGATAAGAAGCAAAAGCTTTGTGAGCTCAAATCCTTACTACCCCAAAATATGCAAGGTCACAATAATGCTTAAACGATTGAGGGATAGGAACTATAAGTTATGACTAGAATTAAAATTTGTGGCCTCAGAACAGCTCAAGACATCCAAGTGGTAGCCACTCTTCCCTGCTCGTATGTTGGATTTGTTTTTGCACGTGCGTCCAGACGCGCAATAACTTTTGAACAAGCAAAAACTTTGCGCAAACAACTTCTGTGTGTATGCGCCAATAAACATAAAATAGCACCTGCTACGGTAGGAGTTTTTGTTAATGAAGCTGTGGATGTGGTAGCTCATTGTTTAAACAGTGGTGTTTGCGACATATGCCAACTACACGGTGTTGAAGATGAAAATTATATTGCACGTTTGCGCAAGCTCAGCGACAAGCCCTGTATCCAAGCTCTTCGTATAACAAGTGCTGCCGATGTAGCAAAAGCTCAACATAGTAAAGCAGATTATGTACTCCTTGATGCTGGAGCAGGAGATGGAAAGAGTTTTAACTGGACATTTGCGCAGGCGATGACGCGTCCTTACTTCCTAGCTGGCGGGCTTAATTCCCAAAATGTAACAGAAGCCATTACGGTACTTCACCCTTTTGCAGTGGATGTAAGTTCGGGCGTGGAAGAACAAGGCCATAAAAGTGAATTAAAAATGAATGCGTTTTGTACCGCGGTGGTTAATGCAGACAAAGCGTCTAAGAAAGAGGTGCAACATGGATAATCAAGCAGGTCGATTTGGTGTACATGGAGGGCAATATATCCCCGAGACACTTATGAACGCGGTGATTGAGCTTGAAAGTGCCTACAATCACTACAAGGATGATCCCGTCTTTACCCGTGAACTCAAAAAGCTTCTCAATGAGTATGCTAATCGTCCCTCACTTCTTTACTACGCAAAGAAGATGACTGAAGATTTGGGTGGAGCTAAGATCTATCTCAAGCGAGAAGATCTCAATCATACAGGCGCACACAAAATTAATAACGTGCTTGGTCAAGCCCTTCTTGCTCAGAAAATGGGTAAAACGAGACTCATTGCCGAAACAGGAGCAGGACAACATGGTGTGGCAACTGCCACTGCCGCTGCACTTTTTGGCATGGAGTGCGAAATTTTTATGGGTCGCGCTGACACCGAGAGACAAGCTCTCAATGTGTATAAAATGCGTCTTTTAGGTGCAAAGGTTCATCCCGTTGATACGGGTACTGCAACGCTTAAGGATGCCGTGAATGAAGCTTTACGCGAATGGACAAGGCGTATTAGCGATACACATTACTGTTTGGGATCAGTTATGGGGCCACATCCCTTCCCTACTATGGTTCGTGATTTTCAAGCAGTGATTTCCTCGGAAATCAAAACACAAATGCTTGAACGTGAGGGGCGCCTACCCGATGCGGTGATTGCGTGCGTAGGGGGAGGTTCTAATGCAATGGGTTCGTTCTATCACTTTATTGAAGATAAGAATGTTCGTCTAATTGGTTGCGAGGCCGCAGGAAGAGGAGTTAAAACTAAGGATACGGCTGCCACGATTGCAACGGGGCGTTTAGGAATTTTCCACGGCATGAAATCCTATTTTTGTCAGAATGACTACGGTCAAATTGCGCCTGTATATTCAATTTCAGCAGGTCTGGACTATCCCGGAATTGGGCCCGAGCATGCCTATCTGCACGATATTGGTAGAAGTGAATATGTGTCTATTACCGATGACGAAGCAGTTGACAGCTTTGAATATTTGTCAAAGATGGAAGGAATTATTCCTGCTATTGAGTCGGCGCATGCAGTAGCATATGCGAAAAAAATAGCAGGCCAAATGAGCAAAGATAAAATTTTAGTGGTAACTATATCTGGCCGAGGAGATAAAGACTGTGCGGCAGTCGCGCGTTTTAGAGGAGAGCAGATCGATGAATAATATGTCTAAAATTGCCGAAGCGTTTGGTTTTACGAAAACACAGAGTGCAAAAAATCAATCTCATACTGAAGGTGAAATTGAACCGACAGGTACCGATGCGAGCGGACAATTAAACGATTGTGTAACCTATTCAAATGCGTCAGGTACAAAGAGGCATCATAAAGCATTTATCCCCTTTATTACCTGTGGAGATCCCGATCTTGATACAACACGGGCTCTTATCCTTGAAATGCAGGCGCAAGGAGCCGATCTTATTGAATTAGGTATTCCTTTTTCTGATCCCTGTGCAGAAGGTCCCACTATTCAAGAAGCAAATATACGGGCACTGAAAACAGGTATTACCACTGACGATATATTTGACTTTGTACAATCTCTTACTACATGTCCAGATAAAACCGCGCCTATGCAAGCACCACTCGTCCATGTACCACTTGTATTTATGACCTATGCTAATGTTGTTTTTTCCTACGGGTCTGCGCGATTTATGCAGCGCTGCAAAGAAACAGGAATTGCGGGAATCATTCTGCCCGATGTGCCTTTTGAGGAACGCAATGAATTTTTGCCTGATTGCAAAAAATACGGTATTGCGCTCATCTCTCTAGTTGCTCCGACTTCAAAAGATAGAATTGAACGCATTGCTCAAGGTGCACAAGGCTTTATCTACGTGGTTTCAAGCTTGGGCGTAACAGGGGAACGGAGTGAATTTTCAAACAACTTAGCCGACATGATTGCGCTTATCAGGAAAAATACAAACCTTCCCTGTGCTATTGGATTTGGCATTTCTACCCCAGAGGCGGCTCAAGATATGGCCCGACTAGCCGATGGCGTAATTGTAGGATCTGCCATCGTAAAAATGGTTGGTCACTACCAGCAAGATGCACCACAGCATGTTGGGAGATTTGTACATGCCATGAAGGATGCATGTCGCTTGGCTTCTTCAAGCTTAACCTTTGAGACAAAATGCAATGTGTAGCTGGTAACACACGTATTGAACTAAGATACAAAGCGTAAAAAAGAAAATCGACAGGGGTCAAATTGAATATGTAGCTCAACGAGACCCCTTGAAACATTGCAGATTAGCTCTAATTACACACATGTAGTACAAACCAACGTTACTATACCAATGCTTCGATACTACATGGTAAAACACATGCACACGTATTCTTATTCATCTTTGTCACTAGATAATAAACGCTTGGCAACTTTATAAGCAACCGAAGGAGAAAAACCTTTTGAACAAACAAAACGGACTATCTGAGCATATGGATCACGAGCATGAAAAACTTTATGCTGACAAATGCGCCATGCAGTTTGAAATTCGTCTTCTTCTAGTCCATAACCTGCACATGCTTGATCAATGATCGAAGAATCTATTCCACGACGCCTGAGCTCCAACGAAATTTTCTTTGGTCCCCAGCCACTAGCATGCTTTTGTTGAACAAAAATACGTGCAAAGCGAAGATCATCTATTAAACCAACCTCTTGAGCATGACTGAGAATCTCTTGCACCAAGCTGCTTGAATACCCTAAACGAATAAATTTTTCCTTAAGTTCATAATATGAATAATCACGTTTGTTGAGAGCTGTTTCTAAGAGCTGATGAAGCATGTTGCGAGAAAGCACATCAATCTTTGTTCTAAGCTCTTCCTCTGAAGAAATTAAACATGGCTCGTTACGAGCAAGCGTGCAGAGTTTACGTCCCACTGCTACCGGTACTGAAAACTTAACCTCAGCACCATTTGATTGAGAAACAATAACGTTTGCACGCTTTTTCGCTGATCGAGCATTCAAGGTATCATAGGTTAGTTGAGGAAATTCGACGTTCCATTTCCATGTAGTGTTATCTGTACACACGTCAAACTCTTTTCACTTCAATGACACCTTGCACGTTCCGAAAACTTCAAGCAATAATTTACTTCTTTGCAGGCGCATCTTCCACAGGAGCAGGTGCAACGTCATCATCAGCAAACTCTAAGCCGCATGCAACTTTAACTTTATTGGTAAGTTCTTCGAGCAGATCGGGATTTTGTACGAGAAATTCCTTAACAGCTTCGCGACCTTGACCCAAACGCTGTTCTCCATAGTTAAACCATGCACCACTTTTTTGAACAATACCAAGTTCTGCAGCCATGTCCAAAACAGTTCCCTCTTTAGAAATACCTGTTCCGTACATAATGTCAAATTCTGCTTGTTTAAATGGAGGAGCAACTTTATTCTTTACAACCTTTACGCGCACACGATTGCCGATCATATCGTTATTCTTTTTAAGCGTTTCAACACGACGAATATCCAAACGTACAGAGGAGAAAAACTTAAGCGCACGTCCACCAGGAGTTGTTTCAGGATTACCAAACATAACACCAATCTTTTCACGTAACTGATTGATGAAAATACAGGTAGTTTTTGATTTAGATAAAGAACCAGCCAATTTGCGCAATGCCTGACTCATTAAGCGAGCTTGAAGACCTACGGTTGTCTCCCCTATCTCACCTTCAATTTCAGCGCGCGGAACTAGAGCAGCAACTGAGTCGACAACAACAACATCAATAGCACCTGAGCGTACCAACATGTCACAAATCTCTAATGCTTGCTCGCCTGTATCGGGTTGCGAAATTAATACTTCATCAATATCAACACCTATACGTGCAGCATAATTAGGGTCCAGCGCATGTTCTGCATCGATAAATGCAACAACGCCACCTAAAGCTTGAGCCTCAGCAAGAATTTCAAGAGATAGTGTCGTTTTGCCCGATGACTCAGGACCGTAAATTTCTATAATACGACCACGAGGAACTCCGCCGATACCCAAAGCAACATCCAAAGAAAGCGCGCCTGTTGGTATAGCTTCAACTTCGAGATCTGGACCAGAATCACCATACTTCATAATAGAGCCTTTACCAAAACGCTTTTCAATTTCAGCTGTAGTGGTTTCCAGCTGTTTATCGCGTTCTTCGCCATAGGTTTTTTCATGTATCTCACGTGAAACTTGCTTGGTTTTGCTCATGGCTTCTCCTTATATCGATTTATCCGACAGTATATAACGAACATGCGTTCTATGTCAATTACATTTTTATAATACTCAATAAAACATGCACATAACTTGGCGCTAACTTGCACGATTAGAGAATAGCCACCCTTCGGCCGACAAATCCATACAGTACCCTGAACACAAACACAAAATATCACTCAATACAGAACACAAGCACAATAGATGTGCAGCTTAAACCATAATCATTCACTTATTGTAATTTCGAACAAGTATGAGTATCTTGTGCACCAAGATATTCATCAAGCACATCAGACATCATAGAGAGAGCAACCTTTGTGGTATATGCACGTACTGCAAATCTGGTTCCTTTGGCATGGATGCAGCGCAAGGTAGTATGCCAAGCAGAGCTTGCACAAATCCAAACGGTACCAACGGGCTTATGAGGCTCTTCTCCACCAGGTCCTGCAATACCAGTAACTGACACGCTTACATCGCTTAAATACTTTTTACGAACGCCTAAAGCCATTTGAAGTGCGCAAAACGAAGAAACAGCACCTAAAGACTGAGTATCAAGCAGCGTTGACGACACCCTCAAAATCCGTTTTTTTATTGGGATGGCATAACTAACGCATGAGCCTAAGAAGCACGAAGATGAACCAGGAACGGCTGTAAGAACCGTTGAAATCATGCCACCCGTGCACGATTCTGCGGTACTCATGGTTAATCCTGCTCGGTTAAGTTTTTCGAGGACTTGAGAAGCTGCATCAGTTAGATCTTGTGAAATTCCCACAAAAGGCTCAATCATAGCTTGATACGATGATTCATGAACCTGTCTATAGTTATCAGGTAATGTGGGCGTCTCTAAAGCCACATACGGTATAAGAGCACCCAGTTGTGAATTTTGATCATAGCTGCACTGTTTAAGAGCTTTTCCCATCTGTTATCACACTCCAGGACTTTATTATATAATCAATTCCCGACCAAACCGTAAGAGCAACAGCAAGAAGCAATTCAAAGAGACCAACAGATTGAATGACTACCTGAATGTTAGCCCAAGGCAAGCAAGGGCGCAGTAAAAGTGCGCATATTGCCACTAAAGTGAGGGCTGTTTTTACTTTTCCAAGACCAGATGCTGCTACCACAACGCCATGGGAAGCAACAAGCATGCGAAGCGCAGAAATTAAAAATTCGCGGCCTACAATAATCATGAGCATCCAGGCAGGATAAACAGATTTTTCCAGTAAAAAGATGAGTGCAGTCACAACTAAAATTTTGTCTGCAATAGGGTCTAAAAATTTACCGAATACCGTAATTTCGTTACGACTTCGTGCAAGATAGCCATCGAGTTTATCGCTTAATGACAAAATGACAAACACAAGAAACACCATAAGTGAGCCAAGGTCAAAACACGAACATGCACCAGGCTGCTGGGTTGTTTGCGCCATAGCATCACAAGGTATCAAGCACAAAACATTATTGTTCCACACATAAGACGCTAAAAGAGCCCAGAGAGGAACAAGTATAACGCGTGCAATGGTAACAATATTGGCTAATGTCCATATTCTATACTCTGGCGCAGTAGTGTTTTGAGTGTTTTTCATCGGCTTTACACCAACTCTCCCACTAATTCATAACAATATGCTTCTTTAAGTTTAACACGTACAACATCCCCAGGATTGGCGTCTGTATCTAAAATATGAACGCAGCCGTCGCAGTCTGGAGCCTGGAACCAAGCGTGACCAATGCGTTCTTTATCGGGCGAATCCATGTCGATGCTGTCAATAATAACATCAACAACTTCGCCGACGTGTTTAGCAGTTGCCGCAAATCCAAGCTCTTCTGCAGTATCGCGGAGTGTTTGTGTGCGCTCGATCTTTGTTTCGGCGCTGATCTGACCACGCATTTTAGCAGCGGTGGTACCAAGCTCTTGAGAATAAGAAAACACCGACATATAATCAAATTCTTCTTGTTTAAAGAAATCAACCAGCTCTGCTGCTTCTTCATCGGTTTCTGTAGGAAATCCTACCATACCAGTGGTACGCAGTACCATTTGTGGGATTTCATGCCGCAAATGTGCAAAGAGCTTATGAAGCTGCGAAGCCGAACCACTTCGACCCATCTTTTTTAAGAGACGCTCATTACAGTGCTGAATAGGAATATCAATGTAAGGCAAAACTTCAGGCGTATCGCGAATTGTGGCAATGAGGTCTTCGGTCATACCTTCGGGCTGCAAATAGAGCACACGAATCCATGCTTTATATGGACGAACAATGCGCGCTACTTCGCGGAGTAACCATGCAAGATTCATGCTCTCATGTTGAGTGGAGTTTTTGTCAAAACTGCTTGCAGACGAAGGGTCATGAAGATCAGAATCCTTATGTAACACAGAAGCTGCACCACGTGACGAGAAATCTTCTCCCCAAATACCAGTGTCTTGTCCGATAAGGATAATCTCTTTAACGCCACCTTCCATAAGCATGGTAATTTCAGAGAAGATTTCTTCTGGACAACGTGAAGCATAATGGCCTCGAATAAAAGGTATCGCGCAAAATGCGCAGTATCTATCACAACCTTCAGAAATCTTAACAAACGCGCTGGTACCCTCTATGGTCCTGAGTGCACGTGCAGAGAGTTCTTGCGAAAATGAGAATGTTGGATGCTCGATACCCAACACATCAGACACAATGCCTACGATGGAATCCTCATCAGTGGCTTTCACGAATGCGGAGACTTCGGGTAGCTCTTTATCAAGAGCAGCTCCGTAACGAGAAGGAACGCATCCGCACATAATAATCGGCAGTTTTGTGATGCCAGATGTTCTCTTTTGTGCTAAATCGAGGGTAACTTCAATGGACTCAGATGTAGCGGACTCCAAAAACGAACAGGTGTTAATGATAACCACATCGGCAGATGAAGCGTCACGGCTTTCTTCAAAACCGCTTTTAAGTAAAAGAGCACGCATGCGGTCGGTGTCAACCTGATTTTTAGCACAACCAAGTGTTACAAATAAACAGCTTGCTTTAGGTTGTTTTGAGGCGTTTGAGGGTTCAGCTACTGTGTCTTTGGGAGACGCAGTAGTTGAAGAAACCTTTGAAGGTGATGCATCTATAGGTGTATTCATAGTTTAAAAAGAAATCCTTTGTACGAACGTATAACTAAGCAGCTAAACGTGAATAACTCATAAGCAACATGAAGACTTACATTCCTCTTGCCATGATAAGCACATAAAAAAGCTGCAGGAGATAAAGTAAGCTTATCGATAATTAGTAAATTGGAGAGGCTGCCCGTAATCTTGCTCTTTTAAAGCCGCAATAACTGACTGCAAAACATCACGAGAAGCAGAACTCACACGTAATTTCTCACCCTCAACCACAGCTTTACATTTAAGCTTTAAATTACGAATATCTTGAGCAATCTTTTTTGAGACATCCTTAGAAATGCCCTGTATAAGACTTGCCGTTTGACGAACCGAAGCTCCAGAAGCACTTTGTGGCTTATTTACCTTAAGTGCTGATAAATCGATGGAGCGTTTAGCAAGTTTAGTACGCAAAACATCAATGACCTGCGAAGCAACAAATTCTGATGGAGCCTCAATAGTAAAGAGAGCATCTTGTTTAGAAAATTCAATGCTGGCTCCTGTTTGCTTGAGGTCATAGCGTTGCGTAAGTTCACGCGCACATTGCTGAAAAGCATTGTCTACTTCTTGCATGTTTACTTCAGAAACAATATCAAAACTCGCTTCTTTGGCCATGTTCTTTCCTTTCCTGCTGAACTCGTTACAGATGAAACATAGTAAAATACATCCGTTAACGGTTAGTTATGAGCTCTTTTTATGAGTAGTCTTATTTGATTTCTTTTCTGCCTTTTGAGAAGAAACCTGTTCCTTCTTTGAAGTACTTTTGTTGTCTGCAGAAGTGTTACCTGTGTTGGTATCCACGGACTCATCAGAATCTTTCGATTCACTTTCGGGTTTAGTTCCTTTGATCGTAACAGAACCAATACCTGCAGTTTTTGTGTCAAACTTAACAGGAGTGCCATTTTTTGTCACACGAACTGCTCCGGGGTTGCTTACTTGAACGGTAATGGAATCGGTCACCACATATGTTTGACTCCAAGGTCCAGTTACTTGTTGAGCGATCTGACTTTTACCGTCATTAACGATCTCTACCCAACTGACTTCCCCATCGTTAACACTTACTTCAACTTCGGTTGTATTATGAGACTCTTCTTCTTCACGAGCAGCTTTATCCTTTGCAGCTTGCGAGGCAACATCATCGGTTTTAGAATCGTCTGATTGTTTTTTAGTTTCAGAAGTATCAGCTGCGGTAACCGTAACAGTTTTTCCTGATGAGAGAGAATTTTTTACACAGGAATTTATAGAGAAAATAATAACACACGATAGCAGAAAAACGCACAGAATCGCGCCGAATATAGCTAAACGACGTGGGTCATCAAATAGCCATAACAATAGGCGTCTCCACAAAGGTTGATTGGTCATCTGACGGGAATTACGCGCAGCTGAAGATGAGCGGCGTTGTTGTCTGTTCACTTGAGGGCGCGTAGCAGAAGCAATATTGCGAGAACGCCGACGCCCAATTTGAGATGATGCAGCTTCATAGGGACGAGCCCCATCATAGTGAAGATCATCTACGTAGTTGTAGTCACGTGGTGAGCGCGTTTGAACCGAATCGCTACCATAACCATAAGGTTGAGCTTGAGGGTTATGGTTACGCCGAGAGTCATTCTCCGTGTCAAACATATAACCTGATTGACGATTGGTAAAAGGGCGATCAGGATAGCTACCACGAGAGCGCACCTTCGACTGCATAAGCGCAGAGGTATTATAGCGTCCATAATGACGTTCAGGCAAACTTAAAACAGTTGAGCCGGTTTCGCGCGAGTGTACTTCGCTTGTAGTCGCGAAGTCGTGCATATCACCTGCATAACCGCCTGATGTTGGTAAAAGACCACTTCTACCTTGAAAATCTTGTGGTGTACGAGTGGCAATCGTACCACTTAAGCGGCGAGAAGCCATACGAGACGTTGTGTCAATCTGACTTCCAGCAGCACGAGTACCTTGTGAAGATTCAAAACTAGCTAAGTCGTTACTAAACTGGCTCACAATCACACGCGTGTTAAGCCCTAAATAACGAGCATATGAGGACAACATTCCTTGCGCATATCCGCTTTTTGGTATAGAAGGGAAATCACCGTCTTCAAAAGCTTGCAAAACTTGAGGTTTAAGACGCAAAACACGAGATGCTTGTGCGATCGATAAACCAAGTTGACGTCTTCTATCAAAAAGCATTTCACTAAAACGTGGGCGTGACATTCTTAAACCTCCTTATAAGCTGCTTCTTGTGTCTTAAATTCTTCAAGTTGATCTTTGTTCATAAGTACGTCGCGAGGCTTAGAGCCGTTGGGAGGACCAACTATCCCTTTTGCCTCTAGCATATCCATAATTCTACCAGCACGAGCATATCCAACACTTAATCTTCGTTGAAGATTTGATGTTGCTCCTTGTTGAGAATCAACTACGATCTGTGCAGCTTCCCAAATGAGCGGATCATCATCGCTGCGATCTTGCCCCGAACCAGAAGCATTAAGCTGACTTGGAATAACCTGTGAAAGAATCTCTTCGTGATAATCAGGCTCTGCCTGCGCGCGGATAAAATCAACAACCGAATTGATCTCGGCATCAGAAGTATAACAGCCTAGCACACGTTTGGGCTCAAGTCCTCGATCCTTAAACAGCATATCTCCATTGCCTAAAAGACGCTCTGCACCTGTTTCATCCAAAATAACGCGCGAATCGATACCTGAAGAAACTTTAAGAGCAACGCGTGAGTCAATATTTGACTTAATTAAACCAGTTACAACATTTGCGCTTGGGCGCTGTGTTGCAACAACAAGATGAATACCTGCAGCACGGGCAAGTTGTGCAATACGGACAATCGAAGCCTCAACATCTTTTCCTGCAACCATCATAAGGTCTGACAACTCATCAATAATTACAACGAGATATGGAAGTGGATCAACGGTTTTTTCTTCATCATCAAATTTGCCCTGCTTAACCATTTTGTTGTAACTCAAAATATTACGCGCTCCTGCACGTTCAAAAAGCTTAAGGCGACGCTCCATTTCTGAAACCGCCCATTGCAAGGCAGAGGCTGCTTGTCGTGGCTCCGTAACAACAGGAACATAAAGATGTGGCAAACCGTTATATGCACTAAATTCAACGCGTTTAGGGTCAACCATAATAAGGCGCACCTGTTTAGGTGTTGTTCGCATTAAAAGCGACATGATCATCGAATTGATCATAACCGACTTACCAGAGCCCGTTGTTCCTGCTACCAGCATATGTGGCATTTTAGAGATGTCGGTAATAACAGGCTTTCCACTTGAATCACGGCCAACTGCAACTTGCAAAGGACCACCTGTTGCAAAGGGAAGCACATCTCCTAAGCAAACATTTTGACGTACTGCATTAGGAATTTCGATACCAACATAGGAAGTACCCGGAATAGGCGCGAATATGCGAACCTTTTCGGCGGCAAGCGTAAGCGCAATATCGTCTTCAAGGTTGCGAATTTTATTAACGCGTTCGCCCTCTCCCATTTCAACACGAAACGTTGTAACAAGGGGGCCTGATACATAATCAACAACAGTACTATGTAAGCCAAATTCAAGCAGCGTTCCCTGCAAGCGCTCCATAGTATTTTCCAAATCTTGCGTGCTCGAAGCGCTTTGCGCGCTTTTAGGATTAGAGTTAAGCATTGAAAGACTAGGCAACTTATAATCTGAGTCACTATCACCAGGACGTGTAACTGCAGGTTGTTTAGTGTGCACAACAGATGCAGGTGTTGCATCGTGGGTTTGTGAAGTAGCTGCTGACTTAGTTGTGCGTGAAGCTGGCGCACTCATACCACGTGAGCTTTTTGAAACAGGTGAAGTTTCGCAAGTATCATCATGGACATTTTTGACAACTTTTTTGCTCGTGTGTGCATGGCTATCCTGCGCCGAAGACGCCATATGAGGTGTGCGCAAGAATTCTGGAATATCATCTGTGGGCGTATCAGCTGTTTCCTTATCATGTTGCACGCGTTCTGCCGACTTTTGTTCAAGCGTCTTATCACCTTGAGCATGAAAAGGTATAAGTTTTGAAAAAAATGACGGTTTGGGCGTATCTGCAACAGTATGTTCATCATGTGATGCATGGGATGCTGCTGGCGTAATAACATTGCGTGTGAGCAATTCTGTTTTTCGAGCTTGCGGCTCTTCTGCTGGACTTTTTGTATCAGAAGTTGTAACAGCGGACGCTACACGAGGCGCGCGCTCAAGAACGGTTGTCTTACGCGCACCCAGAAATGTTGTTTTCATTTCATCAACATCTTGAGAACGTTGCGCCCTTGAAGAAGCAACGTGCGGCGAATCTGCAGACATACCAAAATGATTATCCTCAAACACAGAGGGGTGACGTTGCATGATTTGAAACACGTGTTCACAGAAATCATGTAATGAAGCCACCAGCGTATTCAGTAGTGCTGAAAGAGGTAATCCGCAGATAACAGCCCCAATAAGAGTTGTGCTGCACATAAGAGCAAGGCCAACAACTTTGCCTAGGTATTCATACAGTATCCAGCCAATACCTGCGCCGCAGATACCACCTTGATGTACAAAAACTTCTGAGCTTAGGATAAAGTCGCGCGTTGCGTAAGGCTCAATACAGATAAGCGTAACTGAAGCAAGTAAACTCAAAAATATAAGCAGCAGTCCACAACTCACTCTTGAAAAGCGAATGCGCTGATTATTGGTAAAAAATGTAAAGCTAAGCACATACAAAGCGTACGCCAAAAGCTGCGCACAAACACCAAAACAAAATTCAAGTGCGTCTTTAAACCCTTTTGTAATCAGAGCCTGCGTTCCTATAAACAAAGAAAAGAGGATCACCGTGGCAACGGTAGCAATAAGGATGCCTACAATATCGCGAACTGGCGCAGAAAGTTGAGTTATTTGTTGTGTATGTTTAGTTCGTTTAAGTTTTCTTCCTTGTGCCTGGGCCATTTAAACCTCCATAACCACAGGAATGATCATGGGACGGGTACGAGTTTGAGACCACAGGAGCTGAGAAAGTGCTCGACGGATCCCTTGTTGATATGACTCTATAGTTACATTTTCATGTTGGGCTTTTACTTCAACATAGTTTTTAATGGAGTTAAGCGCCTCTTGTGAAATATCGTCCAAATTAAATGAAACACCACGGCATGACAGTTCAACATCGGCCAATTTATGCTGATTGGTAACAGTTGCAACACAGAAGAATATGCCATCGCGCGAGAGTTTTTGACGGTCACGGAAAACAACAGGATTAGCATCGGTTACCGATAAACCATCAACATAAATAACGCCCGAATTGACAGGATCTCCCCAACTTAACTTATGGTTTTTAAGAATGAGTTCGTCGCCATTATCAGCGATAAATATATGGTCAGGTTTAATGCCCATCTTTTGTGCAAGTTTAGCATGCTCGCGCTGGTGAACCGCTTCACCATGAACGGGAACAAAATAGCGCGGATGAGTCATAGCAAGTAAAAGTTTAAGCTCTTCTTGACTTGCATGACCTGATACATGCACCAGTGTTTTACTACGATCATAGACATCACAACCAGTTTTTGAAAGAAGATTTATGACGCCTTGAACACTTTTTTCATTGCCAGGAACAGGTGTGGCCGAAATGATCACAGTATCAGAGGCGGTAATTGTTAAAGACTTATGATCTCCGGTTGCCATACGCGCTAGTGCGCTCATGGGCTCACCTTGACTACCAGTACACATAACAACTATTTTGTCGTCTGGAAGTGTATCAAGGTCAAATGCGTCGATAATATTATTGGGAGAAATTTTTAAGTAACCTAAGTCGCGCGCAATACGCGTGTTAGTAATCATAGAACGACCCGTGACTACTACTTTTCTTCCCACCGAAACCGCGGCGTCACATACCTGCTGAATGCGATGGATGTGGCTTGAAAATGACGCAACAAAAACACGCCCTTTAGCATTTTTGATAATATGACGCAACGATGGTCCAACACTTGACTCAGACGGCGTAAAACCAGGACGCGTTGCGTTAGTTGAATCAGCAAGTAATACGTCTATGCCCTCTTCTGCAAAGCGACAAATCGCATTGAAATTAGTTGTAACGCCATCAATAGGTGTTTGATCAAATTTGAAATCTCCCGTGTGTAAAAAGCTGCCTGCAGAAGTCTTTACATACATTCCCAAAGCACCAGGAATAGAGTGTGTAATTGAGAAGAAATTAACTTCAAACGAACCAAGCTGAATGCGGTCGCCGTTTTTTACTTCACAAAGCTTTGGACTTACAACCTTATGCTCGGCAAGTTTGGCGTTAATGAAGCCTAAGCTTAGTTTGCTTGAATAAATAGGAACTTTACGATGAAGATCAGCGAGCAAATATGGGATAGCTCCTATGTGGTCTTCATGTCCGTGGGTAATAAGAATTCCACGAAGTTTATCGGCATGCTCAAGAATATAGGTGTAATCTGGGAGAACAAGATCAATGCCCGGTTGATTGTCATCGGGGAACATAAGACCACAGTCGATAACGATTAGATCGTCGCCGCATTCAAATGCAGTCATGTTTTTACCAATTCCATCTAAACCGCCCAATGGAATAATCTTTAAAGCTTTAGTTTTTTTTGGCATATATAGAAAAACCCTTCTCTAGAAATTGATCCAAAATGTAATCATATGCCGTTGCATATGTTAAGTTGTAAATTAAGATGACTAACAAATAAGTAAAAAGTCATATATTTATTGTACCTGAAATTAGCTTTATCAATGAAAATATCGTAAAAAAAGAGTCGCAAAAAGCGACTCTTTACAAGTTAAACCAATTAAAACCACTACAAAGGTTCAAACGAAAAAAGCAAACCTTGTTAGTTAGTCTTCGTCATGAACTTCGTGATGACGACGCAGCTGTCTGTGAGAAGAAGGAGCCGAAGCATCTTCTTTCAGTGAAAAATGTTTGTGCTGCGCACGTGGGGTATATGGACGAGCTGTGCGTGCTTCGGGTGCATGAGCATGTTGTCCATCATTTTGAGCAACTTCGGGTTTATCAAGGCGGTCAAGAGAAATTTTACCCTTATCATCAACGTCTAAGACGCGAACGCGTACTTCATCGCCAACGGATAGAACGTCCTCAATTTTGTTAACTCGTCCTTGTGCAACACGAGAGATGTGTAATAAACCATCTTTTCCAGGAAGAAGCTCTACAAATGCACCAAAGGGCTGAATACCTACAACTCGACCAGTATATTCTTCGCCGACTTCTGGAACTTTAATAATCGCCAAAATGCGATCTTGTGCCAGTTTGCCAGCGTCACCTACACCCGAAATAAATACACTACCGTCTTCTTGAATCTCTACTGTTGCACCCGTTTCGTCTTGGATTGCGCGAATGACTTTTCCGCCCGAACCAATAACGTCGCGAATATTATCAACAGGAATTTTCATGCTGATAATTTGAGGCGCTGTTTCTTTTGTAGCAGTACGCGTTTGAGGAACAGCAGCTAACATGGCATCAAGAATATGCATACGACCTTCATGAGCCTGTTTGAGGGCTTGACGCAAAATTTCTGGCGTTAATCCAGTAGCTTTATTGTCCATTTGCATGGCAGTAATACCTTTTGTGGTACCTGTCACTTTAAAGTCCATATCGCCAAGGAAGTCTTCCAAACCTTGAATATCGGTAAGAACAACTGTCTTGCCCTCTTCTTGAATAAGACCCATAGCAACTCCAGATACAGGACGCTTAATAGGAACGCCCGCATCCATAAGAGCAAGAGTAGAGCCGCAGGTAGACGCCATAGAGGATGAACCGTTAGACTCCATAACCTCCGAGACAACACGTATTGCATAAGGGAATTCTTCCTCAGAAGGAATAACGGGCAGAAGCGCACGTTCAGCAAGATTTCCGTGACCAATCTCACGGCGTTTTGGTGAACCTAAGCGACCAGTCTCGCCTGTGCAATATGGTGGGAAATTATAATGGTGAATATAACGTTTGCCTTCGGTAGGCTCTATCGTGTCAAGGCGTTGCCATTCGCTAAGCATACCAAGTGTAGCAATTGAAAGCACTTGTGTCTGTCCACGTTGGAACAAGCCCGAACCATGAACTAGCGGTAAGTAGTCGCCTTTTACCATAAGCGGACGAACTTCAGTAGCGCTACGACCGTCGACACGCTCACCAGTTTCTACAACCATTTTACGCATAGCGTGTTTTTCAAGACTTTTAAGCTCGGCAGGAATCGCAAGTTCCCATTCTGCTTGCTCATCTTCTGTAAACTCTTCAACGATTGCAGCCTTAAGCGCTTCAACTTTATCCATACGACTTAGTTTATCTGCGTCTTTTAGGGCAGCGCTCATCTCGTCAAAGTGAGCAAACACGCGATTATGAACCTCTTCAATGGGTTCATCAAGCTCGTAGCTCTTCTTTTCGCATACGCCATTAACAGCTTCATATTTAGCAAAGAAGTTTTTCTGCTCGGCGCAAAATGCTGCAATAGCTTTTTGGCCAAACGCCATGGCGTCAAGCATATCATCTTCAGAAATTTCCTCGGCACCAGCCTCAAGCATGGAAATAAAGGTTTCAGAACCTGCAAGTTCAAGATCAAGATCAGAGTTTTTACGCTCTTCATAAGTTGGGTTAACAAGATACTCACCCGTAGTTTTATCACGTCCAATGCGAACGCATGCAAGCGGCCCTTCAAAAGGAACACCACCTGTATACATAGCCGCTGATGCTCCCATAACGCAAATGGTATCAACTGGATGAATTTGATCTGCAACTAAAGGCATAGCAACAATTTGGACTTCGTTTCTAAAACCATCAGGAAAAGAAGGACGAATTGGACGGTCGATCATACGTGCAGTAAGCGTTGCTTTTTCGGTTGGACGAGCTTCACGCTTAAGATAGCCGCCAGGTATACGACCAACGGCATACATTTTTTCGATAAAATCAACCGTAAGTGGGAAGAAGTCATAATTTTTGCGTTCTTTTGAAACAACAACGGTAAGATTAACGGTAGAATCGCCACATGATACTAAGCATTGACCAGTTGCTTGCTTTGCAAGCTCACCTGATTCTAGTTTGTAGTGTTTGTTGAACAGATCGAACTCATAGCTAACTTTTGACATAAAATCCTCGATTATCTCCTTCTACCCCATTGTAGAAGGGCTTGCCCTATGTAAAAAAGCACCCAAAATGGGTGCTTTTTATACAACTATTGAATGTTGTCACGAATACCCAAGCTCTTAATAAGGCTACGGTATGTTTCAACATTTTGTCGTTTGATATAACCCAAAAGGTTACGACGTTTACCAACAAGCATCAGCAAACCACGACGAGTGTGGTAGTCGTGCTTGTGAAGCTTAACATGCTCGGTAAGACCTTTAATACGCTCGGTAAGCAATGCAACCTGTACACTTGCAGAACCAGAGTCTTTCTCGTCCTTACCAAATTGCTTGATAAGCTCTGCTTTACGCTCTTTTGAAACTGCCATAGGAGTTTCCACCTTTCTGTAAAAAATTTGCCTTAAACTGGGAAAGCGTCAAGGTGTGGACCACAATCCAAGTTGAAGGTACGAACCTATAAAAGAATACCATCTTTTTCTTGTAAAGCAAAGAAAGTTAACCAAATACATACAGTTTCATGCTTTACGGCTTTGTAGATAGCATTTATAGACGTATAAATTCGATGGAACGCTTCGTCATATAAACAACACCACATATTGCAACTTACTCCACTATGATGGGATGTTTTAAATCTGGAGAAAGAACTCAAACGCACGAAGGCGCACATCCAAATGAGTAGCTGCCCATTGGTGCGCCAGAAGTCCTAAGTTATACATAATTTTTGGGTCATAATCGGTATGTATGATCTTGTCAAACACACTACCCAACATAAATTCTAAAAACTGCACTTCTGACGGCGTAATTTCTGAAAGACCATCAATATCATGAGCACAACTTGTACAAATGCTGCCGCCCGAAGTAGCAGAAAAATAAGCAATATCAGCTTCTCCGCAGTAAATGCACGAAGAAAGGATCGGGCGATATCCTTCGTGTGCTAAAACTTTAAATGTGTAAGCAACAACTAATGCCAACAACACGGTATATGAATTAATGGTCTCACATAAGCTGAGCGCGCACGAGCAAATGTTAAACATAAAGGGATTGGGCAAATCAGGAAACGTGGTATAACGTGCAAGCTCACACACAACACAGGCTGCGGCAAAAGCATCGGGAAGTTCACGCAATGTTTTATGCGGACAAATACTTACGGCTTCTTGAACAATATCTAATGAAGTACCCTCAGCTAAGAGAAAATCGGCCTCATGAGCAAATTCACAAACACCTGCAAATCTGCCACCTGGTTTAAGCGCACCTTTTGCAATCGCTTGGCGTTGAGTTCCATCATCGCATACAAGCGTGAGTATTCTATCTTTTTCTTTGAGCTTGGTACGATGATCAATAATAAGTGCGTGTTTTCTAATGAGTTTTCTTCGATTCATAAGCACCCCATTTGTGCTTTGCATGTAACGCAGACATATCCACACCTCTTAGACTTTATGTAAGGCATGTCAGGTTTACTTAACGTGTACAGCAAAGGACAAAAGTATACAAAATCTAAGCTAATCTTGGTGTACATAGCCTAATTTTTTTATCTCTGAAGCGTCTTTTCGCCACAAAGGCACAACACATACCACTAAATCTAAAAAGACACGTGCTCCCAATAATTTTTCTATGTCTTTGCGAGCCTCAACGCCGATCTTTTTGATAAGCGCTCCACGTTTTCCGATAATAATAGCCTTTTGTCCTTCACGTTCAACGATGATTTGCGCGCGAATTGCACAGACATCATGATGATGCCATTCAAATTCAGAGACATCAACAGCAACACTATGGGGGATTTCATCGCGGGTAAGATTAAGAACTTTTTCGCGGATAAACTCTGCAATCAAATCTTTATCGGACATATCAACATCCATATCGGATGGAAACCAATAGGGACCAGCTGGAAGATGCTTGCGCACAATCTGCAAAAAAGTATCAACGTTAAAGTTTTTACGCGCGCTTACTACAAGCTTTTGATCATAATTTGCAAGCTTTGAAGCCGCTTCAAGTTGTTTTGTAACAGTTGCAGCATCAACTTTATCCGCTTTGGTAATTACCAGTAATTTAAAAGGAGCCAAGCTCTGTTGAATATGATGAGCAACCCATGCATCACCGCGCCCTACTTCTTGAGATGCGTCGATTAAATGAGCAACTACGTCTACATCTTTAAGTTCGGCAAGCGCAGTTTGATTGAGCTCTTTACCTAAGGCATCTTTAGGCTTATGCAAACCTGGAGTATCAACAATAACAATCTGCGAGCTGTCATCGGTAAGAACTGCACGCATGCGCCGTCTTGTGGTTTGGGCCACACGAGAGGTAATTGCTATTTTTCCTCCGTAGCATGCATTTAAAAGCGTTGATTTGCCAACACTTGGTCTTCCTACCAAACTTACAAAACCGCTGGTAAACACAAACGTTGCTCCTTTGTATTGATCTACACCAATTAAATAAAACTCTAAAGTAACCCTAAAGCTCGCAGGTATAAGCCTAAACCAACAACACCAACCATCAGGCATAATACCCAAACAGCAGCTGCTGCAATATCTTTTGCTTTCCCTGCAAGAGGATGAAACTCCGGAGATACCAAGTCGACAACTGCCTCGATGGAGGTATTAAAAAGTTCGGCCGAAATTACGCAGCCGCAACACAAAATATAGATACACCAGGCAAGTACATCAAAGCAAACGAGAAAACCCAACACACATCCTATAACACCAACTACAAGCATAACCCGAATATTGCGCTCTTGATGAATAGCTGTGCAAAAACCCTGAATGGCAAATAAAAATGATCGTCTAAAATTGGGATGCTTGGGATGTTTGCCAGGGATCATAGCTACTCTTCCCCACGGTGTCTGGTAAGCGTGACATGGCCTACATGACGGGTTGTACCAACTTCTAAAAGCAGGCGATCTTCAAGCGCTTCCATAACTTCCGCTTCATCATCTGTAAGATGATCATATCCCAGTAGATGAAGCATACCGTGTATCAACAGAAGTCTACACTCGTCTTCATGCGCCATATGAAAAGAATCTGCTTGATGTGCAATATAGTTAGGAGCAAGAACAATGTCACCCAATTCGCAAACTTCTCCGTTAGCTAAATCAGGATCATCGGGGCGTTCACATTCTAAGGAAATAACATCAGTGGGTCTGTCTTGATTGCGCCAAGTTTTATTAAGCGTGTGAATATGTTCGTCTGTCACAATAGAAATCGAAACATTACAGGGACGTTTTACCTGTTGATCCTGCAAAACGTAGCTGCAAATATGCATCATTTCGTCTTCTTCTAATATGCTGTTTACTTCTTCGTCGCAATAAAAGTTATACGAATGTTCTACCATGATCCACCTTTAGTTTGTTAACTTACACGCTATTATACCAATATATACCTTACAACTCCCCCTCAACGAGAGTTTTAGCAGAGACTTAAGACCCAAGTTTCTCAAAAGCATCGTAGGCATCAACAATAGAAGCAACTAAGCTATGTCGTACAATATCATTTCTGTCAAGCGTTACAAAAGCAATATCGCCAAGGTTACCTAAAATCCTTTGAGCCGAGATAAGTCCGCTTGTTCCAGCAAGATCCTTTTGAGTAATATCTCCAGTTATAACAAAACGAGAACCAAAACCAAGCCGCGTTAAAAAGAGCTTCATCTGCGCATGTGTGGTATTTTGCGCTTCATCCAAAATAACGAATGCACGGTTAAGGCTTCTTCCTCTCATATACGCCAGAGGCGCAATTTCGAGCGTACGATTTTGGATCCAGGTACCAACGGTTTGTGTCCCTTCCAAATCTATAAGTGCATCATAGAGTGGTCGAATGTAGGGATCTAGCTTATCTTGCAAGGTGCCCGGCAAAAACCCAAGTGATTCCCCTGCCTCAATAACAGGACGCGTGAGAATAATGCGTGATATTTCGTGATTTTTTAAAGCGCGCAGTGCAAAAGCAAGTGCTAAATACGTTTTCCCCGAACCTGCAGGTCCTGTTACAAAAGTTATGCTGTTATGTTGAATTGCCTGACAATACTTTTTTTGACCTACGGTCTTAGGTACAACAGCGATACCTTTGCCGCTTGTATATACAACAGACGCATCCAAAGACTCAACTTGTTTATCTGCGTGAAAATAATCGTCAATAAGTAGGCTAATTTCATCAGATGAGGGATGCAGATCTTGTTGCAATAAGTTTATCAGCTCATGAAGTACATGTAATGCTGCTTCAGTTGACGAAGCGCAACCCTCAACAGTTAAGCGATTATGATATACGCGCAAAGAAACACCTAAATGAGATTCAAGCAAACGAAGCACACAATCTCGTGTGCCAAATAGTTCTGCAAGATTTATGTCGCATGGAATGATAAGCTCTTTTTTTATAACTTCCATAGCCATCCTTTGCATACGTAAAACAGTCGTTAGCTAACCTGCCAAAATTTGGCGCTCTTTTTGCAGCTTCGTTGCATATTTAGAGGCGCTCAACAAGTAAGCTTGCGTCTTTCATAACAGATAAAATACGCACGTCAACAAGGGTATCAAGGCACGTTTGTTTATCTAGATGAACGTCGAATAAACCCGAGGTAACACCATAGCCTACCCCTTGGACAAGCACACGATCGGTTTGTCCAATAAGCTTCTTTGCTTGTTCATAGCGCATACGAGAAGCAAGCTCACGCATGAGTTTACTCCTTGATGCCATGACATGGGGGTCAACTTGATTGGGAGCGCTTGCCGCAGGAGTACCTTCACGTTTTGAGTATCTAAAAACGTGCATCTTAGCAAAGCCTATACGCTCACAAAAATCATAGGACGTTTGAAATTCATCATCAGTTTCACCTGGAAAACCTACAATTAAATCGGTGCCAAGCGCAATTGAAGGCATATAGGCTCGTGCATTTTCTACGGCTGCAGCATATGAGCTTGCAGTGTAGTTTCTTCTCATGCGTTTAAGGGTAGCCTCGCAACCCGATTGCAAACAAATATGCAAAAACGGAGCAATTCTTCCTTGTGATTGAGCCATTACCCTCAAAAGCTCATCAGTTACATCGGGCGGCTCTATCGAAGAAAGACGCACTCGTTCAACTGGTGTTTCATCAAGGATAAGCTGTAGTAAATCGGGAAGCCGCACGCGAGATCCATGATAAATTTCTCTAAAATCGCCCAAGTTAATACCAGTAAGCACTACTTCACGCGCGCCATGAGCAATGGATGATCGAACTGATGCCAAAACAGACTCACAGCTCACCGAACGCGCAGGCCCTCGCGCTTTCCACACGATACAAAAAGAGCAGCGATTGTTACACCCATCTTGAACTTTAATGCCGGGACGCATTCTTCCTGTTGGCGTAGGCGTCTGAACAAGATCTCCGTCATCGTCTACCGAACCTGCAATACAGCCAAATTCTCCCAACACACGCTGGCATACTCGAGCTTTATTTCGTTCAACTAACACATTATCGGCAATAGAAGACAACTCATCAGCATGTAAATTTGCAACACAACCTGTAGCAACTACAAAGGGCACATTAGCAAGATTTGCGGCACGACGCACAATTTTGCGTGTTTTAGCTTCGGCTTCTCCTGTGACGGCACAGGTATTGATAACAATGGCGTCGGCCTCATTTTGATTAACAACCTTACACCCTGCTCGTTCGAGCTCAGAGGCAATAACGTCGGTTTCAACGCGATTGACACGACAACCTAAATTGATAAAAGCAACTTTAGGTACCTGCATTAGTTTCGTCCGTCTACCAGTTTTTTAATACATGCCTTATCGGCCTTTGAAAGTCCTTTAGGGCTTACCACACGAACAACTGCAACAAGAGAGCCACGCGCAGAGCTTTGACGTCGCGGCATACCTTTTCCAGACACGCTAATACGCTGGCCATATTCACAAGAAGAAGGAATATGTACTTCAACAGTTTCGTCTGGCAAAATGCCTTGAACCTCCTTTGTACAGCCAACAATAGCCTGCAGGGAGTCAATGGTAAGCTCACAGAAAAGGTCATCACCTTGACGTTCAAATGTTTTATGTTCGGCTATAACAATACGAAGCAGTAAATCACCCGAAGCAGCACCACGCAAGCCTGCTTCACCTCGGTGAGCTACTCTCATAGTTTGACCACTGTGAATACCGCGCGGGATCTCAACAGAAACGCGTTCACGTGACGGAGTTCTTCCTTGGCCTTGGCATGTTTCGCACGGGTGATCAAATACTTTACCCATACCACCACAAGCACTACAAACAGTTTGAGATTGTACTTGACCAAAAATAGATTGCTGAACTTGTGTTACCACGCCTGTTCCCTTACAGTGCGAGCACGTTACTTCATGAGCATCGGCAGCTGCGCCTTTGCCGTTACAATCGTCACAAGGAGCTAGACGCTCGTATGCGATTTTTTTACTACAACCACTTGCTGCTTCTTCAAGGGTAATAGTAAAATTCATGCTCATATCACGACCGCGGTTTGGAGCAGCCGCTCCAGAAGATCTACGTGCACCACCTGAGAAAAACGAGCTGAATATGTCGTCAACGTCAAAACCTGAACCTCGAAAGAAATCGGACATATCAACATAATCACTGTGAAAACCAGCAGGGCCATCAGCACTGCCATATCGGTCATAATTAGCACGTTTTTGTTCATCGGAAAGGACCGAGTATGCTTCGTTTACTTTTTTAAATTTCTCTTCTGCATCTGCTTCTTTGTTAATATCAGGATGCAACTGACGAGCTTTTTTTAAGAAAGCGCGCTTAATTGTTTTTGCATCCGCGTCGTGTGCAACACCTAATATATCGTAGTAATTTTCTTGTGCAGCCATAGTGTGTATAAATCCCCACCTTTAATAACAATTTACAAACCCAAAAGTTTACGTATCACAACAGGAACAACAGTTAAACAAAACGAGATCAACAAAGGCGTGTATCCCGCTTTACCTGCGTTTCTCCACCAGCCTAAAGGATGGACAATGCCACGCTTACAAAGAGTAGTTGTTCCAATAATTACAAGAATTGCAGGAAATACAAAATTGTAATAGAGCGTATTAGTATACAAGCCAATCGCAAGAATTGGGATAACAAAACCTAAACAACGCGCACCTAGCCGCTCTGCAGCAATAAGGCGCTCGGACGCAACAACACATTCAATAATCAAATCATGAGCAGGTTTGTTGTAAGTACCTGCGTGTCCTTTATGCTTAAGAACAATGCGATGTCCATCGTGCGTATGAGTTGGAACTAAGACTTCTACCGTATCTTTTTTGAGGCTTCGTCCACTGCCTGCGCAATTTGCGCACGGATTAACAATCAGTTTACCCGATCCTTTACAATGCGAACACACCATGGTATGAGACGACATTCCTAAAAGCATAACAAAATCGAGTTCAAGCGTTCCTTTACCGTCACAAATAGGACAGTTAAGCGTCTGCAACTCTTCTTGAGCGCCAAGTCCATGACAAGCATCACATGCAACAAAATGTGTATAAGATATTTTTTTGGTACACCCCTGCTTTGCCTGTTTATCATCTAAATGCAGCAAAACGGTAATGTCTTTTCCTTCAATATCTTGATATGCAAACTCGTGCAACGATTCGCTCGAGCTGGTAGACGAAGGGTTTTGAGTAAAGAAATCAAAGCCAATATTTGGTCCAAAACCAGCCGCGCGCAAAAAATCATCCAAATCAAAACCATCAGGCGTGCTAAACCCACCTTGAGCAAAAGGATCTTGCGAGCCATAAGGAGATTGCGACATAAAAGGATTTCCGTTTAAGGAAGCATCATAGCGTCTGCGTTTTTGTTCATCGGAAAGAACTGCATATGCCTCTGAAACTTCTTTAAAACGTTCTTCGGCATCAGGAGCCTTATTGATATCGGGATGAAGCTTACGGGCTTTCTGTTGAAACGCTTTGCGAATCTCTGAGGACGTAGCGCTTTGGCTTACGCCTAGTATGTCATAATAATTTGTTTTTTGAGCCGATGCCATACACATTCCCATCGCATATCTTATCAATTCTTATAAATTGTACCCTTATATGACGCTTAATTGATGATGGTTTCATGGTTTAATGCTTAAGGCTCCAAAACAGACTTAAGTTCCATAGGAGCTAAATCGAGCAGCGCTTCAAAAATATAATTTCCCAAAAGCCACCCCTTATGTGTTGCCTGAAGGTATCCATGATTGTAGGCCATAAGTCCTAAATCTATCAGCCGATCAAATGTTGCGTGAAGTGCTTGAGCTCCTAACACTTCTTCTGCATAGCTAATAACATCGGGTTCAATACCTCGAGCCAAGCGCGCTTCAAGCATCAAATCCTCGGCAAGAACTTGCGGTAAGGTTAAAAATTCAAGCGAAGCTTTGCGCTGCGAAAGCCTAGGGTTGCGAATAAAAGATGCACGAGAATCGGTGCAAGTAATACGAACTCGCGCTATATCAGAAGGAAGATCTGGCAAGGTTTTCCATACCTGTTTTAAGCGCCTGTAAGCGTGGGTTGTGAGCATAGACGCAGCAGAAGGTCCAAGTCCAATATAGGTTCGCGCACTCCAATACCCACAATTATGGTCACATTGCTCGTTTGGTTGCGCATAGCTTGAGGTTTCGTAACGCTTATAGCCATACGATTCGAGCACATCATGTGCAATATCCATACGAGCCGCCTGAACTGCCTCACTATTAAATTTTGGGTGCGAATGAGCATAGCGAGCCCAAAATGCTGTTGATTGTTCGATCGTTAACGGATAAATGCTTACGTGATCTACTTTACAATTGATAACATCATGCAAACTTTTGAGCCATGAATCATCAGTTTGCAAGGGAATGGCACACATAAGATCACACGACACGCTAAAACCCATAGCTTTGAGCGTGCAAAGCCGCTCAAGTGCGCGCGCGGGCGTGTGCGTTCTGCCTAGTGCTTTAAGCTCATCGGCATTGGTAGATTGAACGCCACATGAAACACGGTTGATACCTTGGCGGAGCATATGAGATAAAAGATCATCACAAGCAGATTCAGGATTCACTTCACATGATTTCTCACGGAGCGTTGGACACGTTTCACAAGCACATTCAATAATGTCAGGTAACTCATGAGGTAACGCCGAAGGGGTGCCTCCTCCAATGTAGAGTGTTTCAGTATCTTCACATACATTGGCAGCTTTAAGTTCATTGAGCTGGCCTTTAAGAGCAGCTGCGTACTCGGAAGGAACTGAGGTAGTACTTTTAAAAGGCCAGCTTGCAAAATCGCAGTATCCGCATTTTTGCGTACAAAATGGAATGTGAAGATACAGCTCGTGAATATCCTTATCAGCCAAACGTTGCTTGTATGCCACCATAAAATCAGCGCCCACTTGACATTTCTTGTGACACCTGCTTATCTGTTTGTACCTGCTCTTTAAATGCTTGTAACAAATGTAAAAACTCATCAAGTGTGGTAGCTGTCATAAATTTTTGACGCCACAAAGCAGCATGTGAAAGACCATATAAATACCAGCTACACAGGCTACGTGCTCGTGCCATATGCGCGTGAGTGGCTGCCAAAAGCCGAAGATGCAACTCAAGTGCGTTAAGTCGAGCTGAAATACTATGCGTATCCGTTATATGAGCATGACGATTATGTTCACGCGCGCTCGAGTTGTATAAACCAGCATCTAAGAGAGCAGACAAATCGGATGGATTGCCTTTAAGCAGTAATTTCTTTTTGTTAAAAATTTTAAGTGCGTCATCAAAGATCCACGGATTTCCATAGGTACCTCGTGCAATAAGCACTGCGTGTGCTTGAGTTTTATACAAAATTCTACATGCATCTTCAGCGCTCATAACATCACCAGAGGCAATAACTGGAATATCAACAGCTTCTACAACGCGCTTGATACTTTCCCAGTTGGCCTCGCCTTTATAGAGTTGCTTAGCAAATCGGCCATGCACTGCAAGAGCTGATGCGCCCGCATCTTGCAAAGCGCGGCCAAACTCAGCAGCGCTTTCGTGGTCCATGTAATAGCCACGCCGAATTTTACAGGTAACTGGCACTCTAACTTCGCGCAGGCACGCCCGAACAAGAGCGCAGGCACGATGAGGATCACACATAAGCGCGCTTCCCTCTCCTCGTTTAGTAACCTTGGGAACTGGGCACGCCATATTTATGTCAATACAGCTTAATTTATCCCCCAAAAGTTCACCCACCAAGGCGCACGCGCGCTGAAATTGCACAGGATCAGAGCCAAAAAGCTGAACGATAAGATTAGGCTCTGCGGTGTGTGGCAAGCATAGCTCACGCGTAGCTTGGTTCTTCATGCATAATCCAGCTACGGATACCATTTCGCTGTAGGCATATTGAGCTCCACCAAGCCTATTCATAATACGATAAGCACTGTTGGTAACGCCTGCCATAGGTGCTGCCAGAAAAGGCATGTCCTTACATGAATCTAAAAAAGGCACTTGAGGATTAACAATATCATGCAAATCGGCAGCGGGCGCATATTGAGAAATAAGAGAATCAACATCACTTGACATGGGATATCCTTATCAATTTGGATCATAGATAATAAAACAGGAAAGCACAAACTCTATGCAAGTTTGAAAAATGCGTTATTGGTCATCGCCCACGTTGAGCACGGCAAGGAAGGCTTCTTGAGGCACTTCCACCGATCCTATGGACTTCATGCGTTTTTTACCCTCTTTTTGCTTCTCAAGCAGCTTTCTTTTACGCGAAATATCTCCACCATAACACTTTGCAAGCACGTCTTTACGCCGCGCACGTACGGTTGAGCGAGCAATAATCTTATTACCAAGCGCGCCTTGGATTGGAACTTCAAAAAGCTGCTGAGGAATAATCTCTTTTAATTTATCGCATAAATTTCGCGCCATTGCATAGGCTTTATCTTTATGGATAATAAACGACAAAGCATCAACAGCATCACCTGCTAAAAGCATGTCAAGTTTTACCAAATCGGAAGTTTTATACGAGTCCATCTCGTAATCAAGGGATGCATATCCTTTGGTACGGCTCTTAAGCTGATCAAAGAAATCCAAAATGAGCTCGGCAAGTGGAATATCAAAGTGGAGCTCAACCGATTTTTCACTCAGATAAACCATGTCTTGTGTAATGCCGCGATGTTCTATTGCAAGCTGCATAACAGCTCCCGTGTACGCAGGCGGAACAATCACTTTAGCTTTAAGGTAAGGCTCTTCTATATGGTCGATTTTGGTAACATCGGGCAAATCCTGAGGAGAGGTAATGCTTAGCATGCGCTTGTCGGTAGTGAATACGTGATAATTGACCGATGGCGCCGTTGCAATAAGATCTAAGTTAAATTCGCGCTCAAGACGTTCTTTAACAACCTCCATATGCAAAAGACCTAAAAATCCAACTCTAAAGCCAAAACCAAGCGCAACGGAAGTCTCCGCACTCCAGGTAAGAGAAGGATCATTTACTTTGAGCTTCTCGAGCGCATCACGAAGATTTTCGTAATATTTAGTGTCGGTAGGAAAAAGACCCGTAAAAACCATGGGTTTTACATCGTGATAGCCTTCACAAGCGCGAGCACACGGACGGTCGACACACGTAATGGTATCGCCTGTTTTAACCAGCTCGGGATCTTTAAGACCCGTAACAACAAAGCCAACTTCTCCAACAGAGAGCTGCGATACACGCATTTCAGACGGACATTTTATACCAACATCATCACAGAGAAACGTATCTCCGAGCGCCATCATTTTAAGATTCATACCTTTTGAAATTTGACCATCAAAGACACGAACAGTAGCAATGACGCCACGATATTCGTCAAAATACGAGTCAAGAATAAGCGCTTTAAGCGGTGCGTTAACATCGCCTTGCGGTGGTGATATAAGATAGACCACCTGTTCAAGTAAATCGTGAATTCCCTCACCAGTTTTACCCGAAACAAGCACCGCGTCATCGGCAGGAAGAGCAAGCTCATCTTCGATTTCTTGTTTAACCTCTAAAGGATGTGCAGATGGAAGGTCTATTTTATTGATTGCAGGCACAATGTCTAGGTTTGCATTCATAGCTAAGTTGGCATTAGAAACAGTTTGCGCTTCTACACCTTGCGTTGCGTCAACTACCAAAATAGCGCCTTCACATGCAGCCAACGAACGAGAAACTTCATAGGTAAAGTCAACGTGACCTGGTGTATCAATTAAATTAAACTGATAGGTTTGACCGTCGTCGGCTTTATACGCTACGCGCACTGCATTAGATTTAATAGTAATACCGCGTTCACGCTCGATATCCATAGAATCTAAAATCTGACTTTCCATATCGCGCGCAGCCACGGTATGCGTAAGCTCGAGAATACGATCAGAGATCGTAGACTTACCATGGTCGATGTGCGCAACAATAGAAAAGTTGCGAATATGTGATGTGTCATTGTTTTTCATAGTATTCATATCTAAGATGATAGCGTATTTTTTACAAAGTGATATACTTACTTTTTGACCTCGCCGTGTCAAATGAAGGAAAACCCCACTTTCTTCATGCAAAACTAGAGGCCTCAAGAATTGTTACCGAAAGGATCTACCGTGGCTAATATTAAGTCGCAGAAGAAGCGTATTCTTACCGCCGAGAAAGCTCGTATTCGCAACAAGGCTGTACGTTCAGAGCTCAAAACCGCTGTTAAAGAGGTTCGTTTAGCTGTTGAAGCTGCAGATCTCGAGAAGGCTCAAGCTGCTGTAAAACGTGCTGGTCGTCTGTTGGATAAAGCAGCATCTAAAGGCATTATCCACAAGAACCAAGCTGCTCAACGTAAGAGTGGAGCACAAAAGCTTGTTAATAGCTTACAGGCATAGATAATACGTATGCATTTGTAACATTTTTTGAAGATTTGTATGTAAAAGCTCGGGCGTTTGTCTCGGGCTTTTATAGTATATGTGTTTCACCTATGAATATCTTATGAAGACACATGCAATGTTTAACTAACTTACATCTCACCTTGACGAGGCGAACAAATCTTCTGCGCAAATAACACCAGATCAGTAAATGTTGCACGAGATAGCTTAAAGCGCATATTTAAATCAGCAGACTCGCACAAAAGTTCGTCAAGCTCTGCAGCTTCAAAGTTATCCGCAGCCGCACGTAATTTGTTTACCTGCCAACTTTTTACATTCACCTTTTCAGACATGAGCGCAAGTTGACCTCGCGCGGCAAGGTTCTTTGCACAAATAAGCTCACGTAAGCGCTTAGAGATAAGCGCCAACAAATATAAAGGCGACGTTTGCGCTTGTGCTTCTAACAAGGTAAGTGCGCGAGCACATTCACGAGCAGCAAGCGCATCGATAAGTTCCCAGGGTTGCTGGGCATTTGTTCTTATTACATGCGAGCACACCAGGTCTTTAGTAATTCTTAGAGGTTGAACTGCATGGGCGTGATCAGTTGAAGATACACTAACACTGTGTTTGAGTATTTCAAGTTGTTTTTCGAGAACAGAAAGCGAAGTGCCTACCCTATTTATAAGTTCATCTGCAGCATCAAAGTCAACGCTTACGTTTAACTTTTTTTCAAGTACAGACAAAGTACGATGCGCCTGAGAAGCCGTTTGTGGCTCGCAATTTATAATTGCCTTTGGATCCACTGCAGAAATAGCTTTATATAGCTTAGAATTTTTTGCAAGACGTTGCATGCATAAGCAAACAATACAGCTCGGATTAGGATGTTTAAGATAATCTATAATGTCTGCAATAACGTCTTTAGGTAACGCTTCTGCCTCGTAAATAATTGCCAAGCGCCTTGTATCGCAAACAGGCATTTGAAGAAAGACGCTCAACAAAGTTTGACTGTCTTTAATATCAGCCGCATGCCATTCGTTACAATTAAAAAAACTCATTTGAGGCTGAACGTAGAGCTTAAGACGACGAACGATCTCTGCCATTTTTGCCGTATCGGTACCTAGAGCAACATATACAGGCAACTTTGGGGCGTTTTCCTGTGCCATAAAACTCCTTTACGTTACTGGTGCGGCAAAAACCCACATGCACACAAACGTTTTCAAACAAAGCAGTGAGCTTGAATTGGTGAGACTAGTATACGTCATGTGTTCCAGGACGAGGCCACTTGTAAGCAATAACCACAAGGAATACAGCTGCGCTGAGTGCTGCGCCTGCAGAATGTCCATCGGTGGAAACGTACGCACTTGGAAATTTTGAAAATAGCTTAAGCACCAGCAAAATTGCCGATGTAGCATAAGATCCTACGCATAAAAGCAGATTGGCCACGAGAACACAAGGCGCGCATACGATGGTTAGTACTGCTAAAAGAGCTGTATACACCATACAGGGCACAAGTATCACATTACTTAAAACCGCTATAAAAGAAACGCCCTGAAAAAAGCCTATCGAAAACGGCAGCGTACTCACCTGCGCACAAAGCGACATTGACGCAACTTGAAGAGCTGAAGTAAGAGCTTTTGTTTGTATTCCATGTATCAAAAGTTCTAGCACGCGCTTAAGATGTCCTTCTGATTGAGAACGCAAATACGACAAGGTTCGTAGCAGTTTTACATACATCCATTCAACGAGAAAGTTTCCATAGTTGCCAAAGAGTGCAAGCCCAATAACGCAGCTTACCGATAAAATAAAACTTACATCGCAGGCACACCAAGGGTTTACAACAATCATGATCAAAGCTGTACACGAAACACTTGATATGACATGCCTTTGTGCTCGAAAAAAGTCTGCAAACACGCTACAGGCAACCAAACCCCAAGCTCTGAGCGCTGAAAGCGGCATACCGCAACTCATAACAAAGACCATGCTTAAACACAGGGTAAGTATACGTTGCGTAAAAAGGGAAAGCGGCATGTGACTTAAAATCTTAGCAATTAAAAGCGAAAAAAGAGCCAAATGTGTACCAGATACACAGACAACGTGAGAAATTCCGCACACCCTAAATAAATCAGTCATACCGAGCTGATGCATGGGTTCTTTGTATCCGCAAATACTTGCAAGCATGAGTGCACTATGTTCTGGTGTTGAGCGTTTAAGAATATTCATACACTGCAAACGAATAAAACTTGCTAACCCATAAAGCCCCACCGGCTTTTGAACATGGTGTACGCGTTCAATAGTCACAGACCCTAAAAGTCCTTGAGCACATGAGGAAAGTTTAGTGGAATCAGATGTATAAGCCTTAAACTGTCCTTGAACCGTATACGTGCTATAGAGTTCAAGGACTTCTTTGCTTATAAGCTCTGCAGTACCAACATAGTTATCATTTACAAAAATTTTAGCAGGTGTCACATAGCTATGAAACACTGACCTACTGTCTGCTATGCACATACACTTAAGCTCATTACGGGCGCTTATATGCTGCAATACATGTTGACGAACACAGGTCTGGTATACCAAAAAGATACCAAGAACGCAACTTATACCAGCTGTTATAATGACCATCCACCCTATTTTTTTCGAACGTTTCAAAAAGATATACCAAGGCGCTGCAACGTATGCACATCGATAGAGCAAAACAGTACATCCAACGCACGCAATACCTATACATGCAGGTATTATTGCGTAACTACACAGCAAATCTAATGCAGATGATAGATATACAATAAGCTTTTGAGCGCGAGCCATTTCATATAAACGCGCAGAACGAAGTACCAAAAACAAAACAAGATGGGCCGTCATATACACAGCTAATATAGGAGGAAGATATGGTTTTGTAAAACGAGGAAGACTAAATTCATCATATTTGTCTTGGCTTTTGCTATACATGGAGATACTTTCGGACCTTTTCAAATTTCTTTGAGCCAATACCTTTAACGCGTTTCAAATCTTCAACATGCTTAAATGGGCCATGTTCACGACGATCGGCAATAATCCTATCTGCCATAGCAGGACCTACTCCTGGAAGTTCTAAAAGCTCATTTTTTGACGCTTTATTAAGTGAAATAGGACGCGTAGGCGCGTGTCCTTTGCGCGTTGTAGAAGCGCCTCTGTCTTGCCGATAAGAATCACCAGAAGCAGCCCCAGTTGAATCTTGTGTAAGCGTTGCATCTTCCCCAACACGTGGTATATGGACTTTTTCACCGTCATGAAGCTCTGATGCTAAATTTAATGCAGCTACATCTGCGTCACTGGTTAAGCCACCTGCACGATCAATACTATCTTTCACGCGCGCGGAAGTAGAAAGTTCATAGACATCGGGATGTGCAACGCAGCCGTCAATATAGATGACTATGCGTTGTGATGTGTCTTCTTGCGATGGTTGTGCATCTTCTTTTGCTTGATTAGTATCATCGTTTTCTTCAGAAGCGTTTGGGCTTAAAGATATTTCGTCCGTTGATGCAAGGGGCACAGGCGTTATCAAAATCGTTGAACATATCCACCAGCCAATGCATGCGATAACAATAATAACACCTACCACACATCCAATAACCTCTGGCTTTGCTCCAATAAGCTTATCTTTGAGATTCTGCACAGCATGAGCTAAACCAAGGCAACGTTTGTGCCGATTGTCTAAAGATACGTCCCAAGAGAGCGGTACTTGCGCACTCAAAGGGTCTTCTAAAGGGTGGCGCTTACGAGAAATTTGAGCCATAAAAATCGCTTTCTTTGGATACCGACAAGACAGTAGTCATATCGTACAAAGAAAGCGCAAAGAGTAAACGTACAAATAAAATAAGGCGTGCAGCTAACATGCTGAAAGCATGCATGATTATCAGCACATAGTGGTAAAAATCTATGTCATGAGTGCACGTTTCAAGTAAGTTTACCAAAAAAGCGAAGCTACAAGGGTTATCTACCTAGCTCACGATGATACGCGCGTTTAGCAGAACAGCTATGATATGCATAACACGAGTCATAATCTATGTATTCAATGTGATCAAAGAGCTCATCGATCATAGCTGCATGATCAAATGAGTCCCAAGCTGCATGTACCGCATCAAGTTTAGCGTGTGTTTCGGGTCGACGAGGCATAAATAACGTGCAGCAATCAGGCGATGGCTTAGAACTTATATCGTAGGTACCAATTTGCAGGGACCGCTTAATAATCTCTTGTTTATCAGAACCAATTAACGGACGAAGTACAGGCAGACTAACCATTTCGTTAACAGCTGCAATATTATCCAACGTTTGAGAGGCAACTTGTCCGAGTGACTCACCTGTTACCAATGACTTTGCACCCTCTGCGAGGGCAAGTTTTTCTGCAACCGCAAACATAATGCGACGATAACAAATAATGCGCAGGCTTTGAGGTACACATAAGGATATCTCGCGTTGTTGATCTCCAAAGGGGCAAACGTAGAGTCTTCCAATACAACCAGTAGGATCAAGAGCAGAAACAATTTGACGAGTAAGATATTCGCTCGTATCAGCTGTTTGAGGACGACCTGAAAAATGCAAAGGTATACACACCGCGCCACGTCTTCCAACCATCCATGTAGCGACAGGTGAATCAAAACCACTGGAAAGCAACGTCACAACTTTACCAGCAGATCCTACGGGCAAACCCCCTACTCCAACTAAAGATAAAACTGCATTGTCATCAAACGCTTCAAAATCAAGTGCGCCATATCCTGCAGCAAGCAAGCTCTGTTCAACAACGGCATACACATAGGCTACATTGTTAACAACTTGAACATCCAATTGAACGTCGGGTTTATGCATCTGCACTTTTTTATCGGGAAATGCTTTACACAAAGCTTCACCTACCAAACAGTTAATCTCAAGCGTATGAAGCTCAAAATTGGTAGACGATTTGTGTGCATGCACCTTAAACGTTAAAAAATGCGGAATATGTGAAAGTGCTAACACGGCAGCTTCACAAATTTGGTCTTTGTCTTGCTCGACACAATACGCAAGAGAAACACGCGCAACACCAGGTATTTTGGCTGCAGCTCGAGCGAGTTCTGGCGTACAATCGCCATTTTTTACACGAATGCGAACATGACCCGAAATCCTATCAACACCAGCAAGATCAAAAGCACGCAGGCCATGTTTAAGATTTTGAATAAGCTGGTGCTCAAACGTAGACCTGTTTTTACCTTTTAATCCAATTTCGTGATAATGAATAAGACATACGCGGGAAAACATACAACCAACCTTACCTTAGATTTCTTAATAAAAAAATACACGACATAATGCCGTGTATTTAACAGATAAAACCTTATACACGCATGTTATAAGTTATGTTCAACACGCGCGTTGGAACCGCGAAGCTCCTCATCAAAAAGATCTTTTTGATAGCTTAAGTCACCCGAATCGATTTCATTCATAGCAGCAGAAACGGGATCTTTTCCCGAAACTTCTGTAGTAATGGTATCAATATCGTTAATTGCAGCTACACGTAGATGCTGACCGCGAATCATGCTTTTAATGTCGCATGCACGCTTAGCAGCTATTGCACAAAGCAAGAAAGGATTCTCTTCTGTTTTTTCGAGAAGACTGTTAATCTCAGGCTTTGTAATATCTACAGAAGGTGTATCACTTTTATGCATTGCCATATTTTAGGCTCCTTTAGTTTCATAAACATACATCAAATCTTTGAGGCTTTTCGCACATTCATCCAATGAATCATTGATAAGAACAGCGTCATATCTATCCTTAAGCTGCATTTCTTGACGTGCATCAGCAAGCCGCAACTCAAGTGATTCTTTAGTTTCGCTTTTTCTTCCAATAAGACGTTCACGCAAGACATCCATAGAAGGCGGCGCAATAAAAATAAGAACCGCAGCTGGATAAGCTTTCTGTACATTAAAAGCACCTTGAGGATCAATTTCCAAAATAACGGATTGTCCGCTATGTATGTACTTTTCTACCTCGCTTTTTAATGTCCCATACCTATTGGAATGGACGTGTGCCCATTCAAGAAATGCATCTTGTTCAATTGCACGATTAAATTGCTCATTTGTAAGAAAATGATAATCAACACCGTCCTTCTCGTGTGCACGAGGAGAACGCGTGGTAGCTGAAACCGTCAAGGCAAAGCAAGGGGAAATCTGATGTAATCTACGGATTACTGTCCCCTTACCGGCACCTGACGGTCCAGAAATTACAAATAAGCGAGGTGTACGTACGATAGCTATTTTGAAAGCACCTCAAGAAGTTGCTCGCGCTGACGAGCGCCAAGACCCTTAACACGACGAGTTGCACTAATGCCAAGCTCATCCATAATCTTGGTAGCTTTAGCTTTACCATAGCCAGGTAATGACTCAATTAAAGCGGAAACTTTCATACGACTTGCAATAGCATCGTCAGATGCAAGAACAGAAGCGAGAGAAACCTCGCCTTTTTTAATTTTCTCACGAAGCTCAGCACGAGCGTGACGTGCGGCTGCTGCCTTCTCGAGAGCTGCTTTACGCTGCTCATCAGTAAGCTGAGGTAATGCCATCGTTCCTCCAAACATATGTGAATAATGCAGACATAGCAATGAATTGTTATGCAAGCATACAGTTTGTCAATAAACGCAGGAAATTACAAGCTTTTTTTTAAAAATTCCCACGTCAGAAAAGATATTAACACAAAATCACGGCAAATTAGCAGTAAATCTGTGAGTTTTTAAGAAAAATTAGAGCTAAGAAGCACTACAAATGTCTTCAACAATTGTTTCAAAAGCATCTCCTGGGTGCTCGGCCTGTGTTATTGGTCTTCCTATAACAAGCTTAGAAGCACCTTGGCTAAGTGCAAATTGAGGCGTTGCAACGCGCGCCTGATCTTGACAGGCCTCGCCTTTTGGACGTACGCCAGGAACAACAATAAGGCCTTTATCGCCAAAGATTTCACGCATACGATGTGCCTCAAAAGCTGAGCAAACCATACCATGAGCCCCGTGAGCAGCTGCAAGCGCGCCTAGACGATCTACTTCGTTAGCAACACTGTGCTCAATTCCAATTTCGGAAAGCGCTTGAGCATCCATGCTTGTTAAAACAGAAATAGCAACAAGCTTTGCATCGCAGCCCATTTCTTCGTGGGCGCGCTCTACGCCCTTGCGTGCGCTTTCAATCATCTTAGATGATCCCAGCGCGTGAAGCGAAATTATATCGGCTCCAGATAGCGCAGCAGAATACGCTGCTCCTTCTACCTGAAACGGAATATCATGTAACTTAAGGTCAAGAAAAACAGAAAAGCCGCGATCACGAAATTCCTGAATAAGAGCAGGACCTTCGCGATAAAAAAGCGTCATGCCAACTTTAACCCAACGGGCTTTTCCGCTCAAGAGCCCAAGCAGCTCTAATGCATATTCTTTATCACAGTCAAGTGCAACAATAAGAGAAGAACGTACCTCATCTTCTGTTAACATTTACAAGCTCCAATCAAATCGGAAATGCGAGTCACACCTTGCTTTTGAGCCCAATCACAAAGCTCATGCAAAATTCTGGGTGCGCTCATAGGATCATAGAGATTTGCAAGTCCAACGCTTACAGCAGTTGCACCTGCAAGTATAAACTCGGCTGCTTCGAGTCCTGTGGTAATACCACCTATACCGCACAGGGGGATCTTAACTGCCTTATGTGCTTCCCATACCATACGAACCGCAATAGGATGAATGGCTGGCCCTGAAAAACCGCCGGTAGGACGCGATAACTTACTTTTATACGTGGTAGTATCAATGGCCATTCCAGGAATAGAATTGATAAGGCTGAGCGCATCGGCACCCTCAGATTCAAGTGCGCGTGCAATTTCGGGAATATTAACGGGACCCATTTTTACCAGCAACGGGCGTTTTGTAAGAGGACGAAGTCTGCGCATAATCTCGGCTGCGCCCTGAGGCGTAGATCCCATAGCAGCTCCACCACAGGCAATATTTGGACAGCTAATGTTGATCTCAAAACCTGCTGCAAATGAAGCTTTTTCTTCAAACACTTCAAGCGCCGCTACATATTCATCTATCGAGTGTCCTGCTACCTGACAAATTACTTGACAGTTTTTCTGCTGTAAACCTGTCAGATAGGCTCCAGCTGTGTTTATAAGTCCATTAACGCCAGGGTTTTGCAGACCAACCGAATTAATAATTCCCGAGGTAACTTCGCACATACGCGGAGCAGGATTGCCTGCCCACGGTTTAATAGAAGCTCCTTTGGTTGTAATAGCGCCAAGTTGGGAAACGTCATAAAACTTTTCGAATTGTTGCCCAAACGCAAAAGTTCCGGCTGCCGTATTAACGGGATTTTTCATATGAATACCGCCGAGATTAACTTCCATTGAAACAGGTGTCTCTACCATGCTACCTCCTCGGCATTAAATACAGGTCCTACCATACAACAACCTTTATTGCTCCCGTCAACCATTTGAACGGTACATGTTGCGCAAGCTCCAAAACCACAGGTCATCATACGCTCAAGTGACGCCTGACATGGAATATGTGCAGCTTTTGCAAGTGCTGCAACACGCTTCATCATAGGTGCAGGACCGCAGGTGCATACACATCCATAAGATGTTTCAGCAAGCAACTTTTGCATCACATCGGTTGTAAAGCCTTTTTCGCCTAAAGTTCCATCATCAGTTGTTAAAAACAGACGATCAACGCCTATTGCATGAGCTCGCTTGACACCCCAAAGCTTATCGGCTGTTTGTGCGCCTATGATGACGTCAACTGCAATTCCTTGTGACTTAAACAAAGCAGCTGCAGCAAGTACGGGAGGCGCGCCAATTCCACCACTTACCAGTAAAGCCTTCTCTTTTGAAAGGGGCATATCCCAACCATGACCACATGGACCCAAAACACGTAAAGCTGTTTTTGCGCATAGCGCACTTAAACGCTTGGTGCCACTTCCAACTACAGCATAAGCCAGGTAAATCAAACCGGCTTCTACGTCAATATGAGAAAACGAAAGTGGAATGCTCAAAAGCTCGGTTTGGCTTCCCGGAACATGAATATTTATAAACTCTCCTGGCAACATAGTGCGTGCAAGCTCGTCACATACCAAAACCAACTCGTAGATGCCATCACCTACACGAGTATTTGAAACAATATATGCAGTATGTAATTTTGTATCTTTAACTGCCACGCTCTCCCCTCCCTTTTGCGCGTGTAAACTGGTGACACATAAAATGCGTCACCAGTAAGTGTACGACTTTGCAAGGTCTTTTTCGTAGCGAAACATCAAAAGTCTTTTGCAATTACAAAACCACAAGCGACTTACACCCTAAGAAAACCATACAAAAAGAAATCGCCAGTAAAGACTTTACACAAATGTGCTTAATTATGCGCATAAGTTTTACGCGCAAATTTATACAGGCTACATACGTACGTCTTGGGCTATGCAACAACCTTGGTATTGCACAAGGTACGCTTTCCAGCTACAAAGACATCTGTTGCACAGCCGCAAAAATCGTTGCCAAGCCAAGGCGAGTTAAGCGACTTGCTTTCAAAATAGTCTTTGTCAACATGAATTTTTTCAGACATACTGATAAGCGTAATATCTGCTTGCGAACCACGTTTAATAGACACCTCATTAAGACGCAGTAGTGCACGTGGATTGATTGCCATAAGCTCTACCATACGTGACATGCTAATTTTATCGGTTGCGACCATCTTTGAAAGCATAAGCGGCACAGAAGTTTCCAATCCTGTAATACCAAATGACGCGATCTCAAATTCGCAATCCTTTTCGTGCTGTGCATGAGGCGCATGATCGGTTGCAATACAATCGATGGTGCCGTCAGCCACGCCTTCTTGAAGCGCAAGCATATCGCTCTTAAGACGAAGTGGCGGATTCATTTTAAAGCAGGTATTATAGCTATTATCAATATCATCTTCGTTGAGGAACAAATGATGTGGCGTAACCTCACAACTTACTGGCAGGCCTTCTTCTTTTGCTGCACGAACAAGATCTAAGCTTTTTGCAGTTGAGATGTGTGCAATGTGAAGTGGACAACCCGTAAGACGACAAAGCTCAATGTCACGATACACTTCAAGTTCTTCGGCAAGGGCGGGCCAACCAAACATACCTAAACGAGTAGAAGCTCTTCCTTCGTTTACCACACCGTGTGCAGAGAGTGATTTGTCTTCGCAATGAGCAATGACCAAACGATCGAACTGTGACACATAACCCATGCCTGTACGCATCATACCAGCGCTTTGAACACCATGACCGTCATCGGAAAAGGCACAAGCACCTTCTAAGACCATATCACCAATTTCGGCAAGCGCTTCGCCTTCTTCGCCACGCGTAAGCGCACCAATAGGACGAATGTGTGCAAGATCAGTTGCGCGCGCGCGGTCAATTTGATACCTAATTCCAGTACCAGTATCGGTTACGGGATTTGTGTTAGGCATTGTTGCAACATCGGTAAAACCACCATGTGTAGCTGCACGCATACCACTTTCAATGGTTTCTTTATATTCGTAACCAGGGTCACGAAAATGTACATGCATATCAACTAATCCAGGAACAAGATATTTACCCTCTGCATCTATAACTTCGTCGTTGGCACTTGCCTCGAGCTGAGGAGCTACATCAACAATGGTTGAACCCTCAACCTTAACGTCATATTTACTATCAAGTGATACTTGAGGGTCTACAACATGAGCACCCTTAATCAGATAAGCCATTGTTTTCTCCTCCCAAAAGTAAGTACATTTCTGCCATACGAGTAAGAACGCCTGAATTGACCTGCGTTAAGATACGTGAACGTGCGCAATCGGCTACGTCAGCATTAATTTCCATACCGCGGTTCATAGGACCTGGATGACAAATTATGGCATGTGGTTTCATGCGTTTAACGCGCTGCATATCAAGACCCCATAAGCGGTTATACTCACGGCGCGAAGGAATTGTTGCACCTTCCATACGCTCAAGTTGAACACGAAGCATATAAACAACGTCAACATCTTCGATAACGTCATCAAGTGATGAAGTTTGCTCACATGCAAACCAGCGTGGATCGTCAACCTGAAACGTGGGAGGCCCAACCAAAATAACATGTGCACCCATAGTTTCTAAGGCAGGAACCAAGGATCCAACAACGCGAGAATGACTTAAATCACCAACGATTGCAACTTTAAGTCCATCAAGATGCTTAAAGTGTTTACGAATGGTATAAAGGTCAAGCATAGCTTGCGTTGGATGTTGGTGTTTACCATCGCCTGCATTAATAACAATGGCATCGGTATTTTCGATAATTTTTTGAGGCGTACCTGCAAGACGAGCGCGGCATACAAACATATCTACGTTCATAGCGCTGATTGTTTGAATGGTGTCGGCAAGCGACTCGCCTTTGACAACCGAAGAGGTAGAGCCACCCATGCTTAAACTATCGGCAGAAAGCCTTTTTTCGGCAAGCTCAAAAGAACTCTTGGTACGCGTAGAAGGCTCCAAGAATAAATTAACAATGGTGCGTCCTCGCAACGCAGGAACTTTTTTAATTGAACGCTTGTTAACTTCTTCAAACGAAGCAGCAGTATCTAAAATTTGCGAAATATCATCTGCAGTTAAGCTGTTGGTATCTATTAAATGTTTAACCGATAACATTAGCACTCACCTTCCTCGTGCTGTGAATCTGATGTCCAAATTTCTACAGCGTCTTCTTTGTCATATTCGCTCACTAAAACGCGCACATCTTCATCATGAGATGACGGAACGTTTTTACCAACAAAATCAGCACGAATAGGAAGCTCGCGGTGTCCTCGATCAACCATAACTGCCAGCTGGACAGAATCGGGGCGACCATAATCCATCAGAGCATTCAAAGCAGAACGAATGGTTCTTCCGGTAAACAAAACGTCGTCTACCAAAATAATGCGTTGTTTGTCAATTTTAAAAGGAATATTGGTAGCATGAAGAACAGGAACAATTGAGCGATTCACGTCATCACGGTAAAAACTAATATCAAGTTCACCTGTACGTGGACGCGTTCCTTGAATTGCTTCGATTTGCGAAGCCAGACGTTTAGCCAGCGTAGCACCTCGGCGAATAATACCGATTAAAACAACGTCTGACCCCTCATTGCGCTCGATGATCTCATGTGCAATACGCACTAACGCTCGCTGCATTGCCGTGGCATCCATAATTGATGCTTTAAGCTTGGGTTGCATAGCTCTCCTTCCTGTACGCCTTGAGCGTACATATAATAAAAAAGCCTCACCTGCAAAGAGCGGATGAGACACGTAAGAAGGCTATGTTGAGTTGCTGTTCTGCAACACGTACCTTACCGGTATCTCGTACCGCGCTTAAAGGTCGTATTTAGTTTACGTGATAATGATAGAAGTAATCTTGTAAATCTTATCGTCATAAAATCATCACGATGGAAAACATGCAACCTCAATCAGAAAGTATGTATACCAGTCATGACCAACTTGTACACTATGAACGCTTAGGAATAAGAGCTATGACCTTGTAAGTGCGCAAGCACACGACGCACACAGGCCATAACTCCGCGACGTTTAACATAGAGCACCACCAAATCCTTAGATGAAAGCATACGTATTCCTTGGGCACACGCGCGCAACTTTTGTAAAAGTTGCCGTTCGGGTGCAAATCCCAAAAAACCAAATGTAGAAGCACTCATTTGTATACGATCAAGTAAGCAAGCAAGCTCAGCAGCAAACCTTGACCTGTTGAGTGGAGGCTCTTGCACAAGGTCAAACAGCATAAAATCAAGAATCCAACTTATAAGTTCTTTTTGGGCGCGCGGCATCCACGGTTTATGAATCCAATCATTGATGATTGACTTTACCACAAGCATATGTGCTTCAATTTTTTGGGTGTGAGCCTGCGCTTTATGTAAATCATGCGCAAACGAGGACGAACGCATGGTGTAAACATATAAATGATCTTCAATGAGGATCGTTTTTTGTGAACGCGGATAGATATACATAAAAAATACCTGATCTTCGCCCAAACCAACTGCCTCGTCAAAATGCACATGTTCGCGTTGAATAAATGAAGCAGCAAGCGCTACACGCACACCAAAAGGCCGCGAATTGCTATGAAAAATGCAGGTGGTTGAGTAACCGCTAAACTCGCCCGCGCGAGGTGTCTGCAATTCGCGCATACTTATAGGAGCACACGTATTGGGTTCTACATCAAAACCAAAGGTAATAACCTCAGGATGCTTTTCTACAAAAATATCTACGGCACGCTCAATTGTATAAGGCTTATAGGTATCATCGGCATCAATGAACATCACAATGTCGCCAGTTGCGGCATAAATTCCGCGATTTCGAGCGGCAGATGGTCCTAAATTGCGTTGATTGATAACCTTAAAGCGCACGTCACGCGTAGCAAAATCTTGTACAATCTCTAATGAGTTATCACGTGATCCATCGTTGACACATATACACTCAAAGTGGGTATATGTTTGCGCACGCAGCGAAGAAAGCGTTTGGATGAGTGTTTCTGCTGCGTTATAAACAGGCATAATAACAGATACCAAAGGCATACTGGAATCAGTTTGAAGCGTGCGAGGCTGTTCATATAACGTATTCATGAGCGTGCACGTCTTTCTTCCAAAGCAATAAATATGCCATATAAACCAGCTAAGCGCAGCGCAAATGCAAGTTTAGAAAGCGTTGAATCATGACGCTTTCTACGAAGATCCAAATACTTTTGTGGATCGCTTATAAGTTTTTTGACGTTAAGCGAGCGCCAGCGATCTAAATGCTCATCAAAGGCAGGATCTTTTTTTGCACGTGCGCAAAAATATGTTTTAAGTGCGTCAACAAATTCCAAAGCATGGTTATCATCAAGCCTGTCTAAATACCATAAACAGCCATTTACGCAGGCTGTAAGAGAAGCTGTTTGCAAAAACGGATTTTGTGGAGCAAGCTTTTGTGCCAAAGTATCAATGCGATCAAACTCGGCTAATAACAAATCCTTTTTAGTAAGGGAGTGTATAGATGATGCTTCTCGATCCTGTCGATACATAATAATAGGAAAATCATCTACAACACAGCTTTGAGCACGTGCAAACACCTCAAAGCTAAACGACGTATCTTGAAAAGAAGCTCCTGGCGTAGAAGAAAATCGTATGTGATGTGCTTCAATAAGCTCTACTCGCGCGTAGAGTCCCGACCAAAGGCTTGGCATAGTGATAAAGAACCGCAGGTCACGCGATGGATTTATCACACGATTATGCATTTGCACGGGAAACTGATTAACGTGTTGTGTGATGCCTGAATTGCTCCACCACATCTTAAAACCACAGTGAAGCGTATCAGGATGATAGGTACGAGCAAGCTCGCTCATATGCGTGAGTGCACCCTCGCACATACAGTCATCGGATTCTAATATGGCAAGATAATCACCGCGCGCACGCTCAATGCCATAATTAAGCGTTGCACCGTAGCCCGAATTTTCTTTATGAAATGCCTTAAACCGCGCATCCTTGCGAGCATATTCATCAACAATATCTTGTGAGCCATCGGTAGAGCCATCGTCTAACAAAAGCGCTTCAAAATCTTTAAAATCTTGTGACAAAAGTGAATCTAAGCAAGCACGAAGGTATTCACTAACATTATAAACGGGTATAAGAACGGATATAAACGGCATACATGTCCTTCTTTAATGGCGAGATCGTACACGATGTTTAATAAAGGTTGCCACACGCGATAACGCATAATTGAAACCATAGTGCCTACATAACCTGTAGGTATCGCCCATAAGCGCACAGATGTGTTGCTTTTGGTTAAATGCAACACGAGAGTTATTCATAAAAGAAGCATAGCGATTACGCGCCGCACGAGATAGATACGGCATATCCTTAACAAGTTTAGGATCAAGCTGTTGATAAAGTTTACCAATGTAATGTAGTGCTTTATCGTGATATACCTGGAGCGCGCCATGTGCAATAGCATCCTCAACATAGGCAAAGCCAACCGTATAAAGCCCCTTAAGGATGCCTGCATCGCAGATATTAAGCTCTTGGGCAATATCATGCATGTCTTGCCAGCGTCTAAAAGGTAAATCCAGCGACTTAAGTGCGGAAGAAGATCCAGGAGCAAGATAGCGATAATGATAGTATGCATTATCGGTATATACAATTGAAGACGCAAGGTTAAGCACCTTAAAGTTAAAAGGCGTATCGACCCAGCCAGCACCTGGAACTTCTTGGAATCGTATGTGTCTCTCATCCAAAAATGATTTTTTATAAAGTGCAGACCAAATTGAAGGATGATGTTCAAGCAAACGAGGACAATCTTTAAGCACAAAGGGCTCAGAGCCTATACAAAGCTTTTTATAATAACTGCAATGTTCAGTATGCTCAGAAGCAGTATCTGGATTAAACACACACCAAAAAGACGATTTCACAATATCAGGAAACTGATAACGCGTAGCCAGCGCAAAGAGATCATCATACATATGCGCTTCTACCCAATCATCGGGCTCAAAAATTGCAACATAGACACCTCTTGCCTCAGATATACCCCTATTAACAGTTGCACCATATCCTTGGTTTTGCTTATCGATAATGCGAATACGCGCATCTTTTGCAGCAAACTCTTTCATAATCGCAGGCGAAGCGTCAGTTGAGCCATCATTGATGAGTAAAATTTCAAGATCACAAACATTGTTATTAAGCAGTGATGATAAAGCCTGCTTGAGATAGCGCTGGGTATTATAGCACGGAACAATAACAGAGACGTCGCATGAAGTGCGTTTATCGCAGGCGAGTTTTTCGTTAAGAGTAGCAGTTTGGATATCCATAGTTATCGCTCCAACTTTTTATATGCCGCACAAACTTCTACTGCGGGACCTAACGCACGTTGCACACCGTGCTCGATCCAACACGCACGATTACATACACGCTCAATAAGTTCAATGGAGTGACTTACTAACAAAACAGTAACGTTATCTGATTCAACCAATTCGGCAATTCGTTGCTCACATTTTTGCTGGAACAAAAAGTCCCCCACCGATAATGTTTCATCAACAATTAAAATATCTGGCTCGGTAATAGTTGCAATGGCAAACGCAATACGTGCAACCATACCAGACGAATAATTTTTAAGTGGTAACTCAAGAAAGTCTTTAAGCTCAGCAAACTCAACGATCTCATCAAAGTGCTCATCAATGAACGACTTTTTATAACCAAGCAAAGCGCCATTCAGATAAATGTTTTCCTTAGCAGTAAGCTCTTGATCAAAGCCTGCTCCAAGTTCGATAAGCGGCGCAATCGTACCCGTTACGCTACATGTTCCTTGACTTGCACCCAAAACACCTGCAATAATTTTAAGCATGGTAGATTTTCCCGAACCGTTAGTACCCACCAAGCCAAAGGCTTCGCCCTTCTTTATCTGAAAATTGATGTGATCAAGCGCTCTAAATTCCTTAAAACGCAGTTCACGGCGGGCAAGCGCAATAAAATACTCTTTTAAGGAATTAAACTGTTCGGACGCTATGTTAAAAATCATCGAAATGTCATGCACGTCAATAACAGTTGGCGTATCGGGCGTCAAATTGGCAAGCGAAGGTTTAACGAGAACAGGTCTTTGACGCTTGTTATGAGAACCATATACAAACCAGGTGCTAATTGTTTGTTGATTGTTATGTTGGTCAAAAACATCAACGGTTATAAGATAGTGGCCATCACAAGGAAGCTCAAAATCCCAAAAGGGAGCCTGCGTGAACTCGCCATTTGAGCCACACAAACCTTCATCCTCTAAAAACCAGTGGTACTGGTACGTAAACGATGACGGATGAACGAGGTTATCTGGATCAAAATTAAAACGTCCATACAAGTCTGGCGAAGTAGTTTGACCTTCCATGGGAATAGACGTTGTAACACGCAGCTTATCTTTTCCATCAGGCGAAACTATATGGCACAAAAGTTGCGCCTGCCACAAGGGTTGCTTGCTTACAGCTGATTTAGAAGAGTCATCATTGGAAGACTCACGGAAAGTGGATTGGTGAATATCAGTTTGTGTAGTAGTGTGCATAAAAACTCCAAGTGTACGAGACACTGACTTTACTATTGTACGATATTTTTCTAGATCCTAAAAGAAAACATCGCGATCAAAACGGTTCGATAAACAAAACTAAATGAACAGGATAAAACGCTTTTCATGCCTTGAAAAAACAAACCATCCAAGTGCTAGAGAAATCAGCGAGCAAACAATACAGGCAAAATTAAGCTCCAAAGAAGGCATGCGACCGTAGAGCAAAATTTCGCGGATGAAATTAACGTAGTGATACATGGGATTAAAGGTTTCAAGATTTCTAAACCACAAGGGCAAAATTTCTTCTGAATAAAAAAGCGGCGTAGCGTAGGTCCACACCGTAAGGACAATGGTCCACAGATGCATAATATCTCTAAAAAATACAACTGCTGCTGAAAGCAAAAACGAAAGACCAACACAGAACGTACCAACATAAACAATAAAAAGCGGAAGTAACAGTGCAAAACCCGTAGGCGCAATGCCAACAAAAATCATAACAAACGCAACGGCAATAAGCGAAAACGAAAAATTAACGAGTGCAAATAAGACTTTTTCTATAGGGAAGACAAAACGATTAATACGAACTTTTTTAATCAGTGAGGCATTATCAATAATAGAATGCATGCCGTAAGTGGTAGAATCTGCCATTAGAGTAAAGGTAATGTTACCTAAAATAATATACAATGGAAAACTTGGGATTGACGACGAAGAAAACCGCAGCATAGCAGTAAAAACAATTGCCATAACTACCATCATGAGCAAAGGATTCAAAACGCTCCACAACACACCTAAAAAGCTTCGACGAAACTTAAGCTTAAAATCGCGCGACACGAGCTGTTCAATAATAAACCAATCCCTACTCCAGGGATCAGACCATGTTTCTTTGCGAATTTGTTCATGCGCTGTATCTTGCAAAACTACCCTCTTTAACCAAATGCGAACATAAACTTAGATATATTTTACCAAGAGCCACTTATAAAGGTAAATTCAATCTTTGCCTAATGGTAACATACCTACACGCATATTCATCTAAAAAAGAAAAGCCGCCAAAGGCGGCAATTCTTATACTTACAAATTTAAGTATCAATACAAAAGCAGCATTACTGCGACACTGATGCAGCTGCGTTTGTGTTCGCAGAAGCACTCACCTCATGGTCAGTAGATACAGCTTTGTCTGATGATGCTGGTGTAGAAGCAGACAGGCTTGAATCTGAAACTTTGCCCAGATCAGCAGGTGCTTTTATTGATGGTTCCTTTTGGTTCGGTACAGAACTGTTAGATTCCACAGAAGTGTTTACAGACGCAGCTGAAGAAGCATTAGATTCTGCAGGACTTTGTGCTTGAGCAGCATTATTCTTGTGCGCGTCTACCTTATCTTTTAAAAACGAATAGGTAGTTCCATAAATCTCAACCGTACCGTCATCATTAAAGACTGCAGCATGAACCGAAGAGTTAACCGGCAATGCCAGCCATGCTTTTTCAAATTCATCGGTTGTCACACCAAGTTTTTTGCATACATAATCCTCTACACTTTCAAGTGTTGCGTTTAAGTCCCCCTTCTTAGTGTAGTCTTCAACCGTCACATGAAACTGTTCGTAAGCCGAAACATCTGAAACTCTTTGAGCAGCAGTGCCGTCATTATAGAAAATCCAATAAAAAACGCTACCATACTCTTTATCTTTAACAATGCGAGATGGCTTTTTAACGCTATTATCCACAAGCCAATCTTGTGCAGGATGCCCCGCATACTCCTTTTGATAATCCTTATTGATCTCATCTTGAGGTTGACTTTCCGGGTGGTCAATAAGCCACTTTACCGTTGCAACTACATCGCGAGCACTAATGTGCTTTGAAGTAAAGTATGCAGCATCTGCTTTTACACTTTTAATGATATCTTCAAGTGCATGTGAGTGAATATGCGGATTGCCTGCCATGTGCCACGCATAAAAACGATTGGTTTTTGCATCGTAGGCTTTCATATATTTAAGATCAGCAAAAACCTTGTCCAAATCAGAAAGAGAAACCTTATTTTCGCTCGCCACATCGTTATAGTCAAATAGATCACCATCTTCAACTACAACATTATCAACATTTTTATCATACTCCCCCACAAATGCATGCGGGAACAAGGAACTAGGATCGGTGTGTACCACATATTCATGACCATCACGATCATATACATGCCAGTGATCCTCGTGCTTTAAAATCTTGACGATATCTTTATTTTTGATTTCGTCTAGACCGCTATGTACTTCCACAAGGCCTGGGATATTAGGAACAGACGAAGAACTTGATGAATCTGATGATGCACCATAAGAAGGTGTACTGCTGTAATCTTGTCCGCTACCTCCGTCAAATGCAGGATGCGTATATGATTCATGGTTATGCGAACCTGTATAGGTGCCTATCGTAATATTTGGATAGTAGGAGCTGGGATCGGAATACGTTATGAACTCACGACCGTCACTGGTATACACATGCCAATGGTTTCCGTGCTGTAAAATTCTCACAACTTGAACTCCCATATCAGTAAGCTCACTGTTAGACACAACTGAGTGAACGTCACGCAAATCTTGGGTCGTATGAGCAAGTGTAGGATCTTTGTAGGTGATAATTTCGCGCCCATCCTTAGTAAATACGTGCCAATGGTCCCCGTGTTTAATAATTTTTACAATATCGTTTGCGTCAACATCGGGAGCATCAAGTAACACGTCAGTTGTGGTATCAGCTGCATATGTTGTAGTCTTTTGCTTAAACTCAGTTGGAGTGGCTATTTCATTTTCGAGCTCTTGTGCTAATTGTTGAGTTGTGCGAGCCTCATTACGAGGAGAAAGCATGCCGTTATATGCGGCAAATGCTAAGCCAACTGTTGCTACACCAGTGAGGATGGCTCCAAGTGCCAAAGGACCGGTTATATGAGCAAACCATGTGCCGTGTGCCCAGCTATTTGTTGTAGTAGGCGCATGATTGGTAGTGGTATTAATCACTTTTTTATCTAGAGAATCCATAAATCTACCTTTCTTTTATATACAAAGTTTTAAAGGAAATATTGAAACACGTACACTAACCGAAGGTTAATGTCGACGTAGGTATTTAGGCATTACAAGAGATACAAGCAACACAAAGGTTGCCAAAAGAACAATAACTGAACCTGGCATCAAATTAAATTCAAATGAAATATAAAGACCTATATAGATAACAACAAGCGATATGCACATAGCAACCAATAAGGTGCATTTATATGTTTTACAAAATTGCATAGCACAGATAGCAGGAATTACCAACAATGAGGACACAATTAACGAGCCAATAGTCTTTGCCGCAATAGAAATACAAAGTGCAACCAATAGAGCAAACGAAAAGTTGAGCGAAGCCTGATGTATTCCCATAAGAGATGCACTTGTTGGATCAAAAACGCTTAGATACAAACGTTTATATATAGCTATATACACCACAGCTACCATCAATGCAGCAATAACAACCAAGTAAAGCTCAAAATCGTCAATAGTAATAATTGATCCAAATAGATATGAACTAATTGATTTAGAATTACCAATAAAACTTGTAAAAATGCCAGCTAAACCGATTGAAGCTGCCAAGACAACAACAGTTGAGATTTCTTGATATGCCTTCAGTCGAGAAGAAATGGCCTCAACGCTTAACGCCGCTACAACGCACGCAGCAACCGATCCTAAAAGTGGATTAAACCCAAAACAAAGACCCACGGCAACTCCGGCAAGCGATGCGTGAGCAAGCGTATCCCCCATCATAGAAAGACGCTTAAGCGTAACAGGGAGGCCAATAAGCGGTAAAATGCAAGCAAGCGCAGTTCCAACTATGCAAGCACGCTGCATAAACTCATATGAAAACATATCAAGCACAAACATCTACCTCCTCTTTCCAAAGGTGAGCAGAAACTTCGGTAAGCTGGCCCTTTTCAAGCCTCACAACACGATCAACATAAGCAGACAATTCATGAAGATGGTGCGTAATCAAAACAACCGTTTTTCCTTGAAGAGTTAAGTTCCGCAACAACTCATAAAGCTCTTTTGAAAATTTTTTATCAATACCACTGGTAGGTTCGTCCAACAAAATCAACTTAGCGTTTTTAAGCAGTGCAAGTAAAATTCCAACGCGTTGAAGTTGGCCACCTGAAAGTTCAGAAAGTCCTTTATTCACGTGATCTTCAAGTTGAACCATTTTAAGCAGATCAACCACATCTGTTGTAACATGCAAAAAAGAACGATGAATGTTGACGAGTTCTTTAATAGTGGTAGGAAAATTACGATATCCAAGTACAGAATTTTGGGAAACATAGGCAATATCTTGGTGATGATTGCACTGAATGATAGGATCACCAAAAAGTGATATATCACCTTTTGAAGGATGTAAATTCCCCAAAATAAGGTTCATGAGGGTAGACTTTCCTGCACCATTATCTCCAATAAGTGCAACAAACTCCTGCGAAAAGATATCAAGTGATGCATGCGAGATAACTGGGGTATCTGCATATGCAAAACTAATATTGTCTAAGCTACAAACACTATTCACTGAAGGACTCCATCAACGCATCAAGATTCTTTTCCATAAGTGCTAAATAGCCCATATTGACTTCATCATCGGTAAGACTTTCCATGGTGTATAAAGAGGAGGTTTTTGCTCCCGTAGTACGTGCAAGCGTTTCTGCAACTTTAGGCGTTGCGCTACCTTCAAAAAAGATGGTAGTAATGTTGTGTTTCTTTACAAAATCCGAGATTGTTGCAAGTTGCGCAGCTGTAGGCTCGTCCTCAGGAGAAATACCTGTTACTGCAACTTGTTTTAAGCCGTAATCACGAGCTAAGTAATTAAATGCAGCATGAGAAGCAACAAAATAACGTTTATCAGGAGCAACGCTAGAAAGTGTGTCACTAAATTTCTTATCTAATTGTTTAAACTCAGCAAGTGACTTTGCATAGTTGTCTTTGTAATATTGCGCATTGTCAGGGTCCATGGTGGCTAATTTTTGATAAATGGTATCAAGCTCTTCCATAGCATTCTTAATGCTTAACCACGTATGAGGATTAACATTACCATGCTTGGATTCTTGAGTATCCTTTGTAGTATCTTTAACTACCTCATATTCATTAGAAGACTCCGCGTCTTGTAGGCTATCACCCACAGGCTTTGACGTATGTTCAAGAAGTTCTAAGCCTTGACTTAGATCAAGAAATTTAGAATCGTCGCCAACAGTTTTCTTTAAATCAGGAATAAAAGCTTCCATACCTGCTCCGTTATAAACAAACAGATCTGCTTTGCTCATAGCGGCCATATCTTTTGCTTTAAGTTCAAAATCATGAGGTTCCTGATTACCTTTAATGATCATCTTAACATTCATTTTGTCACCAACAATGCGTTTAGTGAGATCATAAACTGGAAAAAAAGTTGTATAGATTGTTTTCTTAGAAGCATCATCTGTAGAACTTTCTACAGATGATGTATCTGCTTGTTTATCTTGTTTTCCCTTACACGCAACTAACGGCAGGCTTAAGCAACACGCCATAAGAACCGCACTCACGCCCCATAGAATTCTTTTATTCAACGTTCCTCCCCAACTGACACCAATTGCCATATCCACATAAAATAATACAAAATTACGTCTAAGCGAATATGAAATCTATTTTCATTTCATAGGTACTATATCAGTATTCACAAGGAGTTATTACATAAATTTAGAGAAAGCTCTAATGTTTACGATTTATTCATAATTGGAAATGGATTTCATTTTCTAGGGTGCTTGACCCTGTGAGTAGCTCTATACAGGCATTTATATATTCAGACAAAAAATCAGAATTATAGAAAAACAAGATTTTAAAAAGAGCCATACCACTAGCGGTACGGCTCTTTAAATTAGCTTTCGTACATTTAGGAGAAACAAAATCTCAAAAATTGTAAGATATTTTCCGTGAAAAGCAGCTATGCTTGAGTGCTTTTAACCCATTGCGTGAGTTCACGCTCATATTCATCAACCGTCATGGACTTTGAATCGTTCGTTTCCCATAAAAACGTTTGATCAAAACATGGCTGCCTATATTCATTATTTGCATAGGTTGCTATTGCAAAACCGGTGCACTCATACTTTTCCCTGATGATATTAAGATAGTGACCCGCAGCTGCTTTATTCTTAACTGGATCGGCATCATACAAAGCCTTTTCTTTATCGTACCAACCAGTAAATGGTTTCTCAGGATACCATGCTAAATTCTCGCCAACGTTAAACTGCTGAGCATGAGCTATATGCGAACTTGACCAGTTAGCGTCCGACATTGCCATCGCCACTAACTCATACGTAACACGTAAGGGTTTAAGACCGTGACGAGCACGAAGCGCATTACAAACTTTCATCTCGGGTATGGATGCAAGCATATTCTTTACTGCCGTAGCATCGTTTGGATTTCCTTTGTGCGTGAAGCTTGCATAATTTGCCGTGTTTAAAATCTCTAATGCACGAGTTGCACCTTTTGCCTTAAAAAACGCAAAGGCACCGTCTTCATAAGCTTGAGTATGGCGAATTGGAACATCTTTAACTGATACTAAACCTTCTTGCGGATCAAGAGTGTAGATCTTACCTTTAAACGTAAGTTCTCCAGTTACCATCTTATAGTCATCATTAAAGTAGAATAATTTACCATTTGTAGTGTAGAACCACCCTTTAACAAGACAACCATGAGCCTCAGTGTGTAGCCAGTTACCAGATTCGTCTTTTACCCACTCGTTATAGAGCAATCCATCGTTTTTATCTAACCAAAAGGTATAACCTTTATCGGTTAGGATACCTGTTTTCATAGTATGGTCTTGATTAAAGTAGAACCAGTATCCGCTTTTGGTCTTAAACCAACCTGTTGCTAAGACACCGTTATCATCGGTGTGAAGCCAATTACCTTTAGCGTCTTGTACCCAGCGGTCATACAGAAGTCCTGCATTTTCATCTAACCAGTAGTCTTTATTATCATCGGTTAGTTTACCTGTTACCATCTTATAGTTGTCTTTATTAAAGTAGAACCATTTACCATTAGGTGCATGATACCAACCAGTAAGCAGGCAGCCATTACCATCGGTACGTAACCAATTACCTTTAGAATCTTTTACCCACTCGTTATAGAGTAATCCATCGTTTTTATCTAACCAAAAGGTATAGCCTTTGTCGGTTAAGATACCTGTTTTCATAGTATGGTCTTGATTAAAGTAGAACCAGTATCCGCTTTTGGTCTTAAACCAACCTGTTGCTAAGACTCCGTTATCGTCAGTGTGTAACCAGTTTCCTTGGCTATCTTGTACCCAGCGGTCATACAGAAGTCCTTTTGAGTAATCAATATAAAATGGGTGATTAAGATTAGTAAGTGCTCCAAATTGTGCATACCCATTGTTATCAAAATACCACCAAGCACCATCACCTGCGCGATACCAACCAGTAACTAGACAGCCGTCTTCATTCGTGTGAAGCCAGTGCCCTTTAGTGTCCTTAACCCATCCATCGTATACAAGACCTTGTGATTCATCAATCCAGTATGATTTGCCATCGCCATTATCAAGATAACCCGTAGCCATTTTATGTGATTCAGGATCAAAGTAGAACCATTTACCATTTGGAGTTTTAAACCAACCACTGGCATACGTGCCATCGCTTAAAACATAGCTCCACGAATTGCCATCATGAATCCAACCACTGTTTTGCGCTAAAGCGGTTTGTGGATTTAAGAATAGAAGTGAACACCCTAGACCAAGCGTAACTGCTGCGGCCAAAATCGAAGCATGAGGACGTGATCTGGCATGCTCAAAAGGTTTACAGGAAATCATATAGCCCCTCCTTTGACTAAATTTCTCGGATTATTTTACAAAAAATAATCCCATGGTTATAAATTATGAATTAATTTAATCATATTGTAACTATGCGCTTTTACACAAAGATAAAATTAAAAAGGGCATGCGTCTTTTCATAAAAGAAATGCAAAAAAGTAAAGAAGCCTTAAAGTTATAAGCTCATACAAATTATTCGTTCACAAATGGAACAATAATTATAATTTCAACGTTAGGTAGGAGCTGAAAGTGCAGATGATGCAGACTTTAATAGAGCGATACGTTACTGATCACATGTCCGTCAGTACTGCCAAGTATCGTAAAATCAAAACTTTACGCGTGCTATTCATGTAAGATTACGAAGATTTTTCCATATTTCAATCTTTTTCGCAAAAAAGGCTTGCACTTTTTACAATTATTCGTCATCATTATCAACGCACTACTTGATGGTGGGTGTAGCTCAGTTGGCAGAGCGCCGGACCGTGGCTCCGGAGGTCGAGGGTTCGAGCCCCTCTACCCACCCCATTTTGTATGTGGGTCGTTAGCTCAGTTGGTAGAGCAGGGGACTCTTAATCCCAAGGTCGAGGGTTCGACCCCCTCACGACCCACCATTCTTTTCTCACCTTTTCACCTGCTAAAACTTAACTAATTAACCGTAATAAAGCGTCTAAATAGCTCCAAGTGTTACAAACCGTTTATCAGGCGTTATATACTGTGAATAATTCTTGTGAGACAGTTTGGGGACAGAAAATATATCTTATAGTTTATCGAACTCATCAACCAAGTCTGCGGCTTGGAAGCGTATGTAACAATACCTCAAAAAAAGCCCTTCTTCTGAGAAGGGCTTTACATCATAGACAGTTATAAGCAACACAGAGATAATATTACTTTTTGGAAGAACCTCCTAGATAAGCTCTGCGAACATCGTCGTCATGCAACAACTCTTGTCCCGTACCAGTTTTGGTGAGCGTACCTGTTTCTAAAACATAGCCACGATCAGCAATTGAAAGAGCCATCGAAGCGTTTTGTTCTACCAATAAAATAGTAGTCCCCTGCTCGTTAAGCTCTTTAATAATAGAGAAAATCTCCTTAACCAAAATAGGAGCCAAACCCATAGACGGCTCGTCGAGCATGAGCAAACGTGGTTTACTCATTAAAGCTCTACCCATAGCAAGCATTTGTTGCTCGCCACCACTCATGGTACCTGCTGATTGCTTAAGACGCTCTTTTAAACGAGGAAAATGCTCGTAAATACGTTCAAGCGTTTGTTTATTCTGTGCGTCATTTTGCGTGTATCCACCCATCATAAGGTTTTCTTCAACACGCATATTGGTAAAAACATGACGGCCTTCTGGGCATAGTGCAAGACCATGGCGAACAATTTTATGAGCAGGCATTCCAACAAGGGATGTATCCTCAAATAAAATTTCTCCAGACTGAGGCTTCAGCAAACCTGCAAGGGTGTTCAGCGTTGTAGACTTTCCTGCACCGTTGGCACCAATTAAAGAAACGATCTCGCCTTCGTTTATTTCAAAACTGATGCCACGAACGGCCTTGATCATTCCGTAAGACACATGTAAATCGGAAACTTTTAAAAGCGCCATTTACGCCACCTCCTGTTTACCAAGGTAGGCTTCTATAACACGTGGGTCATGTTGAATTTCCTCAGGCGTTCCCTTAGCAATAATTCTTCCGTAATCAAGAACACCAACAGATTCGCACACACCGCATACGAGGTTCATATCGTGCTCAATAAGCAATATTGCAATCTTAAATGTGTCACGAATAATTTCGATATGCTCGGTAAGAGCCGCTGTTTCGGAAGGATTCATACCAGCAGCAGGCTCATCAAGCAACAATAACTTTGGTTGCGTTGCAAGTGCTCGAAGAATTTCCAAACAGCGCTGCTGTCCATATGCCAAATTTCCTGCAGAGGTATAAGCTGTTTTTTGCATGTCAAACAAGCCCAAAAGCTCATATGCCTTCTCTTTAAATTCTCGCTCTTGCTTCCAGTGCTTAGGAAGACGAAAAACATCGCTCACAAGCCCTGTTGACATAGAAGAGTTAAAACCAACCAAAATATTATCAAGAACGCTCATCTGATTAAAAAGTCTAATATTTTGAAACGTTCGTGCTACACCCATTTTATTTACTTGCGTGATTGTTTTACCAGCGGTGTCATAACCATCTACTAAAACAGTACCGCGCGTAGGCTTATACACATTGGTAAGCAGGTTAAATATGGTAGTTTTGCCCGCACCATTAGGGCCTATTAAACCTGCAATTTCGGTTTTACCAATAGCAATATTAAAGTTATCAACGGCTGTAAGACCACCAAAATCGATTCCTAAGTGCTCAGCTTGCAAAACGGGAATCTTTCCAAGATCACGCTCGGGCAATAAATTAGGTGACTCAACAGGAACAAGAATGGAACGCAGCCTTTTCCCTAAAGAGAGTGAAGATGACGGCTTATCTTGTAACGTAGTCTTTGATACAACGGAATTGGTGGGGTCTATACCCTCAGCTTCAACTTTTGTCTTATCATTACTCATGAGCACTCACCTCTTTTTTATTCGACGTGCCACGCACTTTCAACATCAACTTACCAAGAATACGAGAGAGCGAAAAATCATAGGACCCAAAAAGACCTTTAGGTCTAAATATCATGACTAAAATGAGAACAACAGAATATGCAATCATACGATAGTCAGAAAATCCTCGCAGTAATTCAGGCAGAACGGTAAGTGTAGTTGCAGAAAGAATAGATCCAAGCATAGAACCCATGCCGCCCAAAACAACCATAACCAAAATCTCAACCGATTTCATAAAACCAAATTTTGCCGGAGCAAGAACACCAATACAGCCAGCATACAAAACACCTGCAACGCCTGCAAAAAAGGCTGAAAGTACAAAGGCAGTTGTTTTATACATAGTAATTGAAATTCCACTTGCCTCTGCTGCAATTTCATTATCACGAATCGCGTAAATTGCCCTACCCCACCTGGACTTCATGAGCGTATGGATAACAAAAATGGTGATAACGACAAGAACCGATGTATTAATGAAGTTGGTAAACGAAGGTATTCCGGTTAAACCTTTTGCGCCTCCCGTAAGGGTAACGTTAAAGGTATCATCAAAATTTTGCATAACCACACGAATGATTTCGGCAAAACCAAGAGTAATGATAGCTAAGTAGTCGCCTTTAAGACGAAGCGCGGGAATACCAATAATTAAGCCACACAGAGCCGCAGCAAGGCCACCAATAACTACGCCACCTATAAAAATAGCAACTGCAACGGGAGATAAAAGGACAAAGGCACGCGGTGCCAGGTGAAGAGCCTCGGCGCACTTCATAATAAAGATAGCGCCAGCATAACCTCCTACCGACATAAAACCTGCGTGACCAAGTGGCAACTGTCCAAGATAGCCTGTTACCAAGTTGAGGGAAACAGCCATGATGATATAAATACCAATTTGTTCGAGAACAGAAATTTGATATCGAGAAATAAATGCAGAAGAAATTAAAAACTGACCAAGTGCTATAACAATCACAATAAGAAGCGTATTAACAAGATAGCTCACAGGTGTTGAAAGATGAGGAGCACTCTCAAATGCTTGAGCATCTTGGGCAGGTTTAGCACTATTGCTTGATGTTTTTTGAGACGAATGAAATAAACGCATGTTCTTCTCCTAAACTTTCTCATTAATCGGTTTGCCTAAAATACCTGTAGGCTTAACGACCAAAACAATAATAAGAAGCAAAAAGACAATAGCGTCTTTCCAAACAGAGAGACCACATGCAGAAACCAGGACCTCAGCAAATCCTACTACCAAACCACCGATCACCGCACCAGGGATAGATCCAATTCCGCCTAAAACTGCAGCAACAAAAGCTTTTGTTCCAAGCATAACACCCATCGTTGGGCTTGCTTGCGCATAAGCCATGCTATAAAGAACGGAGCCAATACCAGCAAGTACACAACCAAGTGCAAAGGTAAACGAAATAACGGTGTTAACGTTAATACCCATTAAACGAGCGGCTCCCATATCTTCGGATACGGCACGCATAGCAGCGCCAAGCTTGGTTTTTTTGACTAAAAGCGTAAGAACCGCACATGATATTCCAGTAACAACAATGGTAATAACAGCTACGGTAGAAATAGGAAGCCCCATAAACTCAGATGATGACACTTCAAAGAAGTTAGGAAGAACTTTTGCATCGGCACCAAAAATTAATTGTGCACAATTCTCAAGAAAATACGAAACGCCAATTGCGGTAATAAGCAAAGATAAGCGAGGAGCATTTCTTAAAGGTGCATACGCAAGCTTTTCGATGACAATACCTAAAAGCGTGCAGACGATAATCGTTGCTATAATAGCGGGTATAGGACCAATTCCTAACTGAACTAAACAAAGCCAGGAGATATAGGCACCTACCATAATAATATCTCCATGTGCAAAGTTGAGAAGCAGGATAATTCCATACACCATAGTGTAACCCAAAGCAACGAGCGCATAAATACTACCAACTTGCAACCCGTTAAGAATTTGCATTCCTATCATCTCAAACCTCCTTATCACGAAACAACTGACGATGCGTTGAAAAATATATAAACAATTAAGTACAAAGCAAATACGGTCTTTTTATATGGAAAACCCTTATGCCTTTACATCTTGCATAAGGGTTTACCAAAATTAAAGATTAGTTATTTTGCTTCAATAACCTGAAATACTTTTTGTTTACCCTTATCAAAGGTAACAACAAGGGTAGATTTAACTGGGTCACCAGTTCCTTCAAATGCAATAGAACCCGTCACACCATCCACTTTATCTTGAGCAATGGCGTCAATGAGAGCTTGCTTGTACTCTTCGGTTCCAGGCTTTACGTCGCCTTTATCATCAACGGTTTTCAAAGCTGCGCACATCATCATTGCGGCATCATAACCAAGTGCGCAGAAGTTAGAAGGATTCTTGCCATACTCGTCGTGATAGGCTTTAACAAAGTCTTTGACTTTGTCATTATCATTTTCAACAATGAACGGGCAGTTATAATAGCAACCTTCCAAATCCTCTGGTGAAGCATACTTATCATCACCGTCAACCATGTTAGCCCAACCGTCTGCGCCAAGGAACACGCCTTTGTAACCAAGTTGACGAGCTTGAGTAACAATTTTGCCGCTGTCTTGATAATAGTTAGGACAAAATACGGCATCAGGCGAAGTCGCAAAAATCGCAGTAAGCTGAGCATTAAAGTCTACGTCTCCAGCTGCATATGCCTGTTGCGATGTAACGTTAATACCAAGTTGCTGACATTCTTCAACAAAAATCTTGTTAATACCGCTTTCGTAATCACCACCAGAGTTATAGATAGTTCCCACAGTTTTATATCCCTGCTTTTGTGCAAACTTAGCCATAACTTTACCTTGGAAGTCATCTGTCATGGTAGCTCTAAATGCATTATGACCAAATGAAGTAAAGGCTGGAGCAGTAGCAGACGCGCTAATAAGCGGCATGTTATCATTTGCAGAAACCTGAGCAACTGCAATAGAAGGCGTTGAAGTAACGTCACCAATGATAGCCAATACCTTTGCATCAAGCATTTTTTCGTAAACGTTCTTTGCCTCGGTAGAATCGCCTTTTTCGTCTTCGATCATAAGATCGACGGTTTTACCGTTAACACCACCATTAGCATTGAACTGTTTAACATAAAGTTGAACACCGTTTCTAATAGCAAGGCCGTATTGAGCAACATCGCCCGTATACGGCCCCATAACACCAACTTTTAATGAATCGCTTGATTGTGAGGACATGTTATTATTGCAACCAGCAATAATAGACAAACCCCCCATCAGTGTAGCGGCTTGCGCACTCAGCTTGACAAATTGACGTCGTGTGAGATTAGTCATCATCATATCCCCCTTCAAATCGTTTATGTATGTGATAACAACTCTTGATGAATACTGTAAAGCCTTGTTAGAAATTTTTTGTCCAAAAACAAATCTTGTCATCATTTGTTAACGAAAGTATTCAAAATTGAAATAAAAATACGAGAATTTACTCATTTTAGGTAACAAATCGGTAATCATAATTTTTTAAATGTATGAGAAAATCGGAAAGTTCCTACCTGATTTCTTTATTATTATTGGATAATCATAGACATATATACATAGTTTTTTGAATACTAATATGCTTTTTGCAGCATGTTAAAGTTAAGAATTATTGGAAATATCAAGCTCAAAGCTTTATTAATTTTTATGGGAACAGAAATGTTGAGTTTTCCTAGAATTCCTATAATGTTTATAGATGGCCACAACTATGCATACGCCGCAAGCTACACCAACCAAATCAATAAAGCAATCAGTAAGTTGGCCACTTCTACCAGGAACAAACAACTGTATTGTTTCATCGCAAGCTGGAACAACACAAGCTCCTAAAACAAAAACAAGTCCAAGTTGTAAAGTTTTAGTGCGTAAAACAGCTCTATTTTCTAAACAACAAGAAGTGCATGCAAGTTCAGAACAAACCTTGATAAACAAAGATGTGAGAAGAACACCAAAAACCGTATACTCAAGGATATGGGCACTTTTTCGCACAATTAAAACCATCGTATGAATATTTTGAACACCCACAAAAGTAAAAACATTCCAAAGATTATAAACCAATGCATCACTTTGAGCAGATGACACAACTCCAGGCGTAGCAGAGTGATACCACATACTACCTATCCAAACAAGTGTAGAAATCCAAAGAATACTTGCAGCATATTTATATATAACCCTTTGAAATATTCGATACCACCTAAGAAGCATTATGCCTCTTTAACAGCGGTTTCAGCAAAATGTTTGGGTGGAAACACACACGATTTTGCAGGCGAGGAAGCCATGTGTTTGGGCACATGACTTAATCGAGTTACCGAATGTGAGTTTGAAGTAAAACGAAGCGGTAACGTTTGACTACCACCTTCAAGAACCTTTAAATATCTGTGAGAACTCTTGCGCGCGATCCCCGACTCATTTCGCGAAAACTCATCTGCTAATAAGTAATCTACATAAGAATCTCTGTCAACAACTTCAGGATGGTTAGCAGGCGCCTTAAAAGGAATAAACGCTGTAATATTACTCATGTTATCCACTTCATCAAGCGAATCAAGATCAACAGACGCCTTAAGAGGCTCTGGATCGTCTGCATGAATAATCTTATCATTCATATTGTGTAAAGCAACTTCCCATAAATCTTCATGATCAAGTTCTTCAACACTGCGCTTAGCAGGATATGTGCCTTCGTTAACTTCTGCAATCGAACTTCTAATATAATCAGCGCGTGATTTATAAGGATTGCTAGTACCGCTAACAGAATCTGACTTCTTGTTTTGGTTTTCTTCTTCTAACCAAGTTGGATTATGATTAAAATCAACAGGTGTCATTTCTCGATAAGAATCTTCATCACCAACATGAGCAGTACTCTTACCAACACGGGCTTCCCACCAACTTGTCCCCACATCTCCAACCGAACCGTCAGCTCGTTCAATAACAGGCAAATCATCAAATCGATCAGAAGATAAGCGATCTTTGAGAATTTTTGCAACACCTTGGGCGCGTGTAGCCATGCGTTCTTTAAAGGACTGATGGCGTACATAATTCGTTGCAACATCCGCATAGTCATCGCTTGCATGAAGCGCGGATACAGGCACGTCTGTTGATAGTGAGCAACCGTCCTTTGATGCCTTTAGATTTGATATTTCGACGTTATTAGAAAACTCATCAAAGGCAGCACTGTCATGACGATGGTGATATTGAACTAAAAAGTATGAAATTGTAGCGATAAGGCCAGAAATACCAACTCCAGTTAAAAGACCAAAACCAAAATCAACATTCGGCTGAAATGGAGTTAAGGATTGACGCGTGGCATAGGCATAATGCGGAGCAAACACACAATTACAAGAAAGAAGCCCTGCGAGGATAGCTTGTTTACTTCTTATGCCTTTCATATCTAAACCTCTCTTGCAAGTTTTAGATACGCAGGTAAACATAGACGCTGCTGCGAAATTACTAAACGGCGGTGTGTGTTTAATCTGCGTATACCGTTTATCAGTATGAATTATTAATTAACTATCTTTAATAGTACGCAAAAATCAGAAAAGTTCAAGGTTAAATATAAAAGGCGAATAAATTTTAACGGTTGTGTGCACATTCAACCTATAGTATTGTTCGCATGGTAGAAAAAACGCAGAGCTAAGAAAAAATGAGCCACACAGTTGTTCATCTGGTGCGACTCATTTATACATGCATTATATGTTTGTCTAAAGTTTTGACGGAGAGTCTACATAATCTATTGCTTGCGCTTTTCGAGCAGAGCGAATTAAAAAGTCCTCATTGTCCTTTGTTTCTTTGAGACCCTTAACAAGTGCCGAAGCTGCGCGTTCGGTATTGTTCATATTTGCCAACACACGACGAAGACCCCAAACAAATGGCTGAAGCTCCTTGGCAATAAGCAGATCTTCATTACGCGTACCTGAAGAAACAGGGTCAATAGCTGGGAAAATACGACGATCTGCTAAATCTCGATCAAGCTTAAGTTCCATATTGCCCGTACCTTTGAACTCTTCAAAGATAACTTCATCCATTTTTGAACCAGTATCGATAAGAGCAGACGCAAGTATAGTAAGTGATCCACCGTGTTCGATATTACGTGCAGCTCCCAAGAATTTCTTAGGGGGATACAAAGCAGCGGAATCTACACCACCTGATAAAACACGTCCACTTGCAGGTTGTGCAAGGTTGTATGCACGCGCAAGACGCGTAATCGAATCAAGAACAACTACTACATCTTGTCCTAGTTCAACAAGGCGTTTGGCGTGCTCAATAACAAGCTCAGAAACTGAGGTATGATTCTCTGCTGGCATATCAAAGGTGGAGGCAACAACCGTTCCTTTTATGGAACGTTGCATATCGGTAACTTCTTCTGGACGTTCGTCAACCAATAAGCAGAAAAGATGTACCTCGGGGTTATTTGCTGTAATAGATTGACATATTTTTTTAAGAATAGTTGTTTTACCTGCTTTTGGAGGAGAAACAATGAGTCCACGCTGACCTTTTCCAATAGGTGCAACCAAATCAATCGCACGTCCTGTTATTGATTGTTGACCGTTTTCCATAATAAGACGTTCATCAGGATAAACAGGAGTTAAATCACGAAAACGCGGGCGCTTACGAATCTCTTCAGGCGTTTTACCATTGATTTGAACAATTTTATGAAGCGGAGGAAACTTATTGTTACGGCTTGGAGAAACACGACCGTCAATCCAATCACCAGGACGCAGACCATATTGTCGAATAAGTTGCTGATGGACAAATGCGTCATTATCGCCACTCATATAATTACCTGTGCGAATAAATCCATAACCATCTGGCTGTATATCTAAAACTCCTTGAATAGAGGCAAAGCCCTCTGAAGCTGCAGCAGCTCTATAGATTTGCTCTATAAGAACCTTCTTACGTACACCTGAAGTTTCGAGCCCAAGCTCTTGTGCTTTCGCGCGCAGCTCGGCTACTTTCATAGTTGATAGCTGTTCTTGAGTAAGAGAAGGTTCGCTTGGTGCTGCGTTGTCTGTTTTTCTACCCCGTCTGCGCTGCTGCTTTGTAAAACGTACATTCACTTGTGGAACTTTGACAGCAGTTTGATTCACACGCGTAGCTTGTGGAGTTGATTGACTCAACGCTGCAGTTAAAGGTTCTGATGTATTGCTCGATGCAATAGACTCGTTATTTGTATTTTCAGTTGAAATATTCTTACCTTGAGACGCTAATTTTATTTGATCGACATTGTTATGACGACGATGACGACGCAGTTCTACTGTTGGCGTAGTAGTAAATGGGGTTTTTGCTTCGGAGTTAGTTTGATGTTCTGATTCATTCTCGATCTGAGATGTAGTTGCTCTTACTTCATGATATACAGCACTGTGTTGAGCCACTTCAGGAGTTTGTGATTGGTTTTGCTCTTGAGTTTGCTCTTTCTTAGGTACTATATCTGATGCAACACGATGCAACTTTTGGCTTTGAGGCATTTCAGGCTTTTGTAACTTTTCATGCGATACAACAACATTTGCTTGATTTGATATATTCAGATCAACAGAAGACGGAACCTCTTGAGCTTTTAACATGATGTCATGGGATTCTATCGATTGTTGTTGCGCTAAAAGCGCAGCTTCTATAGCCTTTTGACGTGCAATTATATCTGCTTTACGAGGACGACCACGACGGCGCTTAGGGAGATTAATTAAAGGAAGAGACCCATCCTCAATATTTTTAATAAGTTCGTGTTCTGATGCTTGTTCGTTACTGGATTCCTCATGTACAAATTGAGAAGAAGTATCTAACGAGGAATCAAGCGGATTTTGATTTTTACGCGGACGACCGCGACGGCGTTTTTGAGGAGTAACTGAATCTACACCTGATTGGTTCATAATTGGAATATGCCTTTCTTGTAACTGTTTCCAGGTGAAAATAAATTAACTATTAGATATAAGACGTTTAAATCATTGAAGAAAACGTTTTAATCACTCTGATCGATATAACAAACGTATAAAGGGATTTAATAGTTAAAATACAAAACAACTGTATACTAACACATTTAATAATTCAAAAATGTGTCTTGAAATAAAAGTATTTTGAAATACGACAAACTAACAGAATATACACAAACGAAGATATAGAAAAGGAGCAGTTAGGCTTTTGTCAACGAACGCTCAGTAACACTTCCTTGAAAAACTAACAGTCATGCTGTTAGATTAGCTAAACAGCATGACTGATACGAGTAAAAGAACCTACATACTACATTACATCAGGAGCAGATACGCCAATAAGCTTGAGCGCAACTTCGAGATTAATACGAACTGCATCACAGGCTGCAAGACGAGCACGAGAGAGCTCTGGATCAATTTGTCTACCTTCACTTGAAAGTACTTGACAATTTGCATAAAAGCCGTGGAAAGCACCTGCAAGCTCTTCGCAGAAATGCGTGATTCTGAAGGGTGCACGATCGCGTGCACAACCTGAAATAAGCTCGGGGAACTCAGAAAGTTTACGCGTAAGTGCAGCTTCCATGGGATGAACCAGAAGCGACAAATCACAGGCATTACCAATTGCTTTTTGTGCAACAGCATCCATGCCTAAAGATTTAGCTTCTTCTTCGCTTACACCAGCTGCGTGACGCAAGATCGAGCAAATACGCGCATGAGCATATTGAACGTAAAATACTGGGTTTGCGTTTGATTTTTCTTTTACAGCTTCGATATCAAAATCGATCGTTTGATTAGATGACTTGCTTACCAGGGTATAGCGTGTAGCATCTACCCCAACCTCTGCAATCAGCTCGTCAAAAGGAACCATAGTACCACGACGTTTTGACATACGAACAGGCTCACCGTTACGCAGCAAGTTTACAAACTGACCTAAGTCAACCTTAAATTGGCCCTTAAATCCAAGTGCATCACATACGTTCGTAACACGAGCAATATATCCGTGGTGGTCAGAACCCCATAAATCAATAGAGAGCTGCGCACCTCGGTCAAACTTATTCCAGTGGTATGCAACATCGGAAGCAAAATAGGTGTAATCACCGTTAGACTTAATCAATACACGGTCTTTATCGTCGCCAAACGCGGTAGACTTAAACCAAAGTGCGCCGTCATCCGTTTTATAAAGGTATCCCATTTCATCAAGACGAGCAAAAGCTTTATCAACCAAAGAAACACCCTGCTCATTTTTGTCATAGAGTGAACGCTCTGAAAACCAAAGGTCAAAATCGCAGCGGACGTTGTGACAGGTCTTTTTGATACGAGAAAGCATGGCCTGATATGCACGCTCACGGAAAGCATCACAACGCTTTTCTTCGTCAACCTTATACCAAGCGTCACCATCAGCATCATAAAACTCTTTTGCAATCTCGATAATATAATCGCCACCATACGAATTACCACCAAGATGCTCGTTAAAAGCGTCCATAAAGGGGTGTTTTTCGGGGTGAGAGTCATCCTCGTCTAAAACGTATTCTTCACGGTCTTGCAAAAGAAGCTCATATGCTTTATTGCTATCGCAGGATTTTTCTTGCATAATTTGACAAAGTTGCACATAACGCATAGCAACTGAACCGCCAAAAACATCCATTTGCGAGCCATGGTCATTAATGTAATACTCACGGAAAACGTCATATCCACAAAAATCTAAAACATTGCAGATAGAGTCACCTAAAGCAGCCCAACGGCCGTGACCAACATGTAATGGTCCAGTTGGATTAGCAGAAATGAACTCGTAATTTATCTTAAAACCATGACCATCGTCACATGAGCCCCATCTACTACCCTGCGCACGAACGTCATTAATAACATCGTTACTTGCAGCGGCCTTGAGATAAAAATTAATAAAGCCAGGACCTGCTATTTCAACTTTCTCAACTTCCTTGTTCTCGGGAAGATGATCAACAATAATCTGCGCGATTTTTGCAGGAGCCATATGCGCAAGACGAGCAGTTCGCAGCGCTACGGTTGAAGACCAATCACCGTGATCGGCATCAGCTGGACGCTCAATACAGGCGTCTTCGATTTTGAAATCAGGAAGATCTGAAGATGCTTGGGCATCCTTAAGAGCACAAAGAACAAGGTCATTAATTGCTTCGGGCATATATAACTCCTTTAATCATATACATGCTGGACGTATACTATCTCATACAAATACAACACACAAAAATCTGTATACCTTTTAATCATACGTATAAAATAAACAAAATACATTGGAAAAAATAAAAATTAACCAAAAAGTATGTTTTGTATGTTTACGAGCATAAAAGCATTCAAAATTTCACGAGCACAAAGGGCACGCGGCGCCTAAGCACTCAAGCGGGAGCACGTGCTCACACAAGGATATGCCGTTATCGTCGTCGCGTTTGGTCACAAGAAGATTGAATTGCTGCATGGGTTTGAACAAGCTTGCGTGTAAGCTCGGATAGACGAGGTTCAAGACCAACAGGATACACTTGCGGATTTAAAAATCTTCTTATAGCTGGATCAAGATGAGCCTGAGCATCAAGCGAACGCGCGCGCGCAACTTCCAAACTATCAGGTTCTTTACAACGCTGACCTTGCTTAACAATTTGTTCAAGAAGCTCATAACAAGTTGCATCGTGCAATTTATAACTTACTAAGTCGTCCAACACATCAACCATATGAGAAGGAGCATTTGATGCGTCACACTCTGTTGCGATCATATCTCCTACCAAGTTATTGTGACTATCAACAAAACGTAAGATGCGTTGAATCCCTGGAATGGTACGCTTATACGCCATCTCAGATAACTTAATAGTGGGTGTCCATGCAACATCTGAATTATTTCTAATAGCTGAAAGTTTATAGACGCCTCCCAAAGCCGGCTGAGGGTCGCAGGTAGCAAGCTTAGTACCAACACCAAATGAATCAATGGGCGCATGCTGCGCTAACAGGGATTGAATGGTAAACTCGTCCAAATCGTTGGAAACGGAAATTTTAACGTATGAAAGATTCTCTTGGTCAAAAGCCTGTCGTACGCGTTTTGAAAGCTTTGCCAAATCACCACTATCAAGACGGACGCCCAAGAGATGTTCTCCTCGTGCTTCCATCTCGTGCGCAACGGTGATTGCATCTTGAATGCCAAGGTTAACATCATAGGTATCAAGCAGCAGCACACAATTATAAGGGCTTGATTGAGCATAAGCCCTAAATGCATCAAGTTGCGAAGGAAACGACATTACCCATGAATGAGCATGCGTACCAAAAACAGGAATGTTATAAATTTTACCAGCAAGCAAGTTTGAAGTTGCACCAGCACCACCAATATAGGAAGCGCGCGCTACACTCAAACCGCCATCGTACCCCTGCGCACGTCTAAGTCCAAACTCAAAAACGGGACGTCCTTGAGCAGCACTAACAACACGCGCAGTTTTAGTTGCAAGTAAGGTTTGAAAATTAACCGTATTTAAGAGAGCTGTTTCTAAAAGCTGGCAATCGATAAGAGGACCTTGAACACGTACGAGAGGTTCACGAGGAAAAACAACATCACCTTCGGGCACTGCCCATATATCAACATGCATGCGAAACGTACGCAGATAGTCTAAAAACCCAGGCTTAAACATAGCACCACCAGCAGGTGCTTTAAGCGAGGCAAGGTAATCGATGGTCGTATCATCAAAAGAAAAATTCTCAACTAACTCAGCAATCTGAGACATACCACACGCAATAGCATAACCACCATCAAATGGATTAGAACGAAAAAAGACTGTAAAGCACGATTGCATATCCACAAGTCCTGCATCCCAATACCCTTGAGCCATGGTAAATTCGTATAAATCGGTATTAAGAGACACGTCATGAGCAGACGTTGCATCGGTAAGAGCCATAGTATCTTCCTTTACAATGAAAAGTTAATGCCTTAATTGTACCACTAAAAATGCATAAGTCTTGCATCTAAGTTATGCCGAAAGACGCATAATAATAAGGATGGCAGCCGCAAGTACCGCTAAGCATATAAGCACAATTTTTTGTCCAAGCGGCATGCGCAAATCGTCATCAGGTTCCATGATTTTTCTGTTCTTCTCTTGAATATATTTAATGTGTTCATCCCGAGCACGCACGAACGCAGCTTGCTGCTTTTGAGCAGCTTGTGCCTGTTGCTGCTCGCGCATTCGTTCAGCTTTTTCTTTTCTAAGCTCCAATAACTCCGCACGCTCAGCCCGAGATAGAGAATCCTCGTTATGCGTTTGTTCTTCTCTTTGTTGATTTACTTCATCTGTCATGTTTTCCCTTTCCGTCATATTCGCAGATAAATTGCGGTACAAGCACTTATGCAACTGACACACGTCGCACAGACGCGGTAAATGAAGAAAGTTCTGGTCCTTGAACACCAGTTGCGTCAAACTCTGGAATAAAGCTTTCTGAGACTGTACCGCCTTGTTGCCACCACATACGTTCAAAGCCGAGATCATCGGCATGATCAAGTACGGCTTCATATTCTTCGTTAGTTAAGGCATGTGACAAATTACCCCCGGCTTTGCGGCAACGCTTATTAGGCGTATATTGATTCATAACCGAAATATCGATCTCGTTATGGCCTATCTTCCACAATTTATCTAAAACCTTACACGAATCATCGCTATGACCAGGCATAACTAAATGACGAACAATAATGCCACGAAGCATTTTACCAGTTGACTCATCAATAAGACGACCACCATGCTGGCGTAAGCTTATAAGCATTTGCTCAAGAGACGCCGCTGCCATCTGCGGATAATCAGCAGCAGAGGTAAGCATTTTTGCCAATTTTGACGATGCAAATTTAAAATCAGGAAGCCAAATATCAATAACATCAGACATTGCTTCTATAGTTTCGGGACGCTCGTATCCCGAAGTATTGCACACAATAGGTAACTGTAATCCAGCGTCTTTTGCCATAAAGAGCGCTTCACGCACATGAGGCGCATAATGAAGCGGCGTAACCAAGTTAATGTTGAGCGCACCTTGCGCTTGTAGCTCAAGCATAATCTCGGCAAGGCGTGCAGTAGTAATTTTTAACCCAAAACCTTCTTGAGATATCTTAAAGTTTTGGCAAAATGCACAACGAAGCGGACATCCAGTAAAAAAGATTGCTCCTGAGCCTTTTGTTCCCGAAATGGGCGGCTCTTCCCAAAAATGAAGTGCCGCACGCGCAATATAGAGCGAATTAGAAGCACCACAAAAGCCTGCATGGCCAAGATTACGCTTTGCATGACACATACGTGGACAAAGTTGGCATACATCATATGATGCATTGGTTATACGCATAAACGCTGACTTCACTTTCACTGACTAGAGATAACGCACCTTATTGTAACGTAGCTATCAATAATAAAGCAAAAGACTTGCTGAAGTTACAAAGAAACGTAGAACCTATATGAATGAAGCCACGTAATGACAGGTTACGCATATAAACAAAGAGATACCAGCTCTACTGTTTATCGTCGCCGATAACGGTAACTACACATCCATCTTTTACCACAATCATGAATTTACCATTGTTACATGGATACCGAATTACCAAGCTCTTCTACCAAATGACATGTTGTTTGGTTGAGTATCTTGTTCTCGATATCTTCTATATTTATGCCAAGCACACGCTCAACGTAGCGAATAATAGCATGTTCGGACACGGTTAATTTTTTATTTTGCAACATAAGCTTATCTATTTTGGTGCTAAGTATTTGAATACTTGTTTTCTTAGTAGCTATGGTATGTTTAATTTCTTGCTGATGAGCATAAAGAGCTTCGACTTCTCCAACCAAATTATTTTTAAGCGTTTGAAGCTTTTTTATTTCAGCACGTGCAGCCACACCCATGACACTCCCCTTTCATACATGAATACAGATGTATCCATGAATTAATCCGTTAGCTGTACTATAACTGAGGGGTCGGACATTAATTAAAATATGGATGTATATACGAGGTTAAAAGAAACGAAGGGGATCAAAAGATAAGAAAAAACCGAGCATCAAAGATACTCGGTTATAACATATTCTGGCTCCCCGAGTAGGATTCGAACCTACGACACGCTGATTAACAGTCAGCTGCGCTACCGCTGCGCCATCGGGGAATAATCGTGCGCAAGCACGGATAACTACTATACCAAACTCACTCATAAAGACAAGTGCTAAATTAAAATTTCTACGTAAAAATTCAAAAAAGTAGAAAAATGCCTGGTAGAGTCATTGCACACGCGCAAAAAATGTACTCGTGTTTAATGACGAGGATTTGCTTCCACTAATGCTACAAATTTATCTACATAACTTTGTAAAAACTTATACGTAGACTCAACAGCAATGCGACCATTTTCGTCAAGCAACGAAGGAGACTTGCCTAAAAATACCTCAGGCTGACCCATAAGTGGCATATCAAAATAAGAAAGTGCAAGGCGAAGATTTTTTTGAGCACTGTAGCCACCCATAGCACCAACGGAATGGCTCATCATGCCACAAGGCGTGCCTTTCCATGCTACGTCACCTGCAGGTTTAGAGGCAACATCCACAGCATTCTTAAGACATGCAGGAATGCAACGATTGTTTTCAGGAGTTACAAACAAAACGCCGTCAGCAGCCTTAATGGTATTTCTAAACTCTGTATAGCTAGCTGGAAGCGGCTTGTCAGTTTCTTCGGGGTTGTCGTAATCAGCATCGTAGAGCGGCAAATCACGAATCTCAACGATTTTTGCTTCATAATCCTTAGGAAACATATCAAGAACATTATTTGCAATCTTACGAGCATAGGAACCTTTACGTAAGCTTCCCACCAAAACAGCGATGTGTTTCATACTCTCCTCCATCTACTCAATAAAAGATAACGATAAGGTTGTACCCAATTTGGAAGTGTCCTATAACACAAACCAATTGGGTACCAAAATTTTATCAAATTATAAAGCAAAGATTACAAAGCTAATCGCCAATGTAGTCTTTTAACCTACCTGAACGCGAAGGATGACGCAGCTTGGCAAGCGTTTTGCTTTCTATCTGACGAATACGTTCACGCGTAACACCAAACTCGCGACCAACCTCTTCAAGCGTACGAGGATGTCCGTCCTCTAAACCAAAACGGAACTTGATAACTTTACGCTCGCGATCGGCTAAGCCATCGAGCACTTGATTAAGCTGCTCGCGCAACATAGAGTCACTTGCAGCATCAGGAGGAGCGACCGCTGTTGAGTCTTCAATGAAGTCGCCCAAAGAAGAGTCCTCTTCTTCTCCAATAGGAGTTTCAAGCGACACTGGCTCTTGGCTGATTTTTTGGATCTCGCGCACGCGATCGGCAGACATTTTCATCTGTTCGCCAATTTCCTCGGGCGTTGGCTCTCGTCCTAAATCTTGCAAAAGCTCTTTTTGAACGCGGACAAGTTTATTGATGGTTTCTACCATATGTACCGGAATACGAATGGTACGCGCTTGATCGGCAATAGCACGCGTAATGGCTTGACGAATCCACCAGGTAGCATAGGTAGAAAATTTAAAACCTTTTGTGTAGTCAAATTTTTCGACAGCGCGAATAAGACCAAGATTTCCCTCTTGAATAAGATCAAGAAATAACATGCCACGTCCAACATAGCGCTTAGCAATCGAAACAGTTAAGCGTAGGTTTGCCGAGGTAAGCGCCTGCTTTGCGTCGAGACCTACTTGTTCGATACGCATAAGACGTCTTTGCTCGGCGCGCGTTAATTCGATCTCGCCATTTTCTGCAGCTTCCAACTTTTTGGACGCATCTGTTCCTGCTTGGATCTTCATTGCCAAATGAACTTCTTCTGAAGCATTAAGCAAATCAACTTTTCCGATTTCTTTGAGATACATGCGAACAGGATCGCCTGTGAGCATAACTGCAGAACTATCGATTCTACGTGTACGAGCACGGGAAGAGCGTTTATTACTACGTTTTTTTGTTGCCGCACGTAAAATCTCTGTTGCAGCGCGTGTTTCGGCACGAGCCGCAGCTAAATCTGGATCTTCCTCGTCATCATCTTTTAAATCATCATCTAATAAATCATCATCATCCAAATTGACAACATCTGCAGTAATAGTAATATGCTGAGCGCGCAAAGCCTGATATACATCAGAAAGTTCATCTGCATCAGTGTCAAAATCTGACAAGGCGATTTGAATTTCGTCCTCGGATAATTTATTACCTGCTGTATTTGCTTGCGAACTTAGTTTATCAACAATTGATTGAAGTTCTTCAGAAAGCTGTACATCCTGATTAGATTCTTGCGATGTCACAGATATCCTTTCGACACATTCTTATGTGATTTGAGAAACTACTCGTTATATACCCAAACCTAATTTTAGATAACATTAGAAATTATACTCTTTAGTTCGCTGATATGTTTCTGTAATTGCGTGGCTTTTTCAAGGAGTTTTTGACTTTCTTCAAAGGTAAGAGAGGAACGGGCAAGTTTAAGTTGCGTTTTAATTTTTTTAACTTCACGAATCGATGACCACAAATCAACACTTGCAACTAAAAATTGAAATTGCATTTCTGGTGCTAAGTTTGAAAAACTAACTACCCGTCCTGATGCTAAAAGGTTAGGTGCCGATGGTACGGCGCGCGTAGCAGCTCCTACTACTTGGGCAGGTGTTGCACCTACAGGCGTTGCAAGCATAGCCCATGCAAGTTGTTCATGCGAAGCATCAAGCCAATTAAAATGCGCAATACGATCTTGATATTGATGCATAAGCTGTGGTTTTGCAGCCATTAACGAAAGTAACTCTAACTCGGAACTTTTTTGCATACGCGCATCAGCAGACAACAAATGTTGTGGTGTTAAAGCGTGCCTCGATGAATTACTGCTCAAGGTATTGTTTTGAATAGATGTCTGCAAACCTACAGGTGCATTATTTGTGAGAGTATACGCGCGCGTAGCCTCTTTATGCGCGGCCTTAATTGATGCTTTTACGTGGTTTACATCCATATCAAGCAAATCGGCAACTTGTGAAGCGTAATCATCCAAAAATAATGAATGCTTAAGAGGTGCTAAAAGCTGACTGGTAGATTGGAGCGCCTGAACACGTTGACCTTCAATACGTGTATCAAAATGCTCAAGTCTTTTTGCAAGCACAAAATCTAAGAGTGGCCGCGCATGCGAAAGAATTTCGGCAAGCTCTTCTTTAGAATGAGCACTTAAAAATTCTGCAGGATCCAAATTTTGTGGCAACACAACACATAACATTTCAAGACGAGTTTGATCAAGAAATTGAACGGCTCGCTCGGCAGCTTTTTGACCCGCAGCGTCACCGTCAAACATGCAGATAATCTTACGCGTTGCAAAACGTTCGATAAGTTTAATATGATCAAGCGTAAGCGCCGTTCCAAGAGCCGCCACACAATTGGTAAAACCAGCACGATGCATAGAAATAACGTCGGTATAGCCTTCACACACAATAGCGGTGCCCGATACCACAAGAGAATTTTTTGCTTCGTCAAATGCGAACAAGTGTTTACCCTTAGAAAACAGAACTGTATCTTTAGTATTAAGGTATTTGGGCTTGCCATCCCCTATGACGCGTCCTCCAAAAGCAATACATTTTCCTTGTTCATCATGAATGGGAAACATAACCCTATCAAAAAAACGCTCACGCAAACCCTGAGGAGTAAGACGCGCTAAATCACAAGCTAGAAGTTCTTGACGGGTAAATCCTTGTTTTGTCAATTCTGCTAATAACTCGTTTGAGCCAAGTGCAAATCCTAGATGCCAACGTTTAGAAACAGCACTTCCAAATGAGCGACCTTGCAAGTACATACGTGCTTCTTGCGCTTTTGTTGAGCGCGAACAAAGAAGGGTGCGCTCGTAAAATTCTTGAGCCGCCTGCATGCACGCATAAAGGCGAACACGCTTAGGAGTATGAGATGAACGATGCGAGGTTTGCGTTAACTCAACGCCATATTTATCTGCTAAAAATTTGAGTGCGTCAGGAAATTCGAGGTGTTCGCGCTGCATAATGTAGGCAAAAACATCGCCACCAAGTCCGCAACCAAAGCATTTCCATAAACCAGTTGAAGGATTGATATGAAATGAAGGGCTTTTCTCGTGGTGAAAAGGACAACAGCCCCACAAATCTGCACCGCGAGGTCGTAAAGGTACAGTTTCTGCTACAAGCTGCTCAAAATTTACCGCAGCCCGCACACGTTCTTTATCGTCTGTTTCCATACCTGTACACCTCGATTCCAGTTTCTCCCAAACAGTTTTTCACTTCTTTAATATTATCATGGACTACTTTGATAAGCGCAGACACCGACTCAAATTTGCGCGCATCACGCATGCGTTTAACAAAGATAACATCAACAGTTTGGCCGTATATATCGCCTGTAAATCCTAACAAATGTGCTTCTAAAAATCCCTGTCGTGATAAAAGGCGCCTCCTTGAATCATGGGTCGTCTTTTCAACGTTGTCTTGGGAACCATTTTGGGCGTTGTTTTGGAGATTATCTTGAACCTTGCCTTGCTCATTCTCATAAATTTCGGAAGAAAAGGTTGGAGAGATCCCCACATTTACTGCAGCTGGATAGATATGGTTTTGACAAACAACACATGCCATATACACACCAGGTTGAGGAACACAATGATTTGCTTGACAAAGAATATTTGCAGTTGCAAAACCAAAGCCACTACCCTTTCCCCTTCCATGAATAACTTTTCCCGATAAGGAATAAAAGCGTGTGAGATACCTTGTTGCAAGATCTATATCGCCGTTTTGCAAAAGCGTACGAATTAACGTTGCAGAAATAACCACTTCGTTGTCAACAGCAAGCCCATGACCAAAAACATCAATATCATGCAACGAACCAAAAGCACGCAGTGCGGCAATATCGCCCTGACCACGATATCCCATTTTAAAGTCGGCACCTACATGAATAATACGAGGTGCAAGACATTTCATAACAACATCAGTAAGAAATTTTTGATACTCAAGCTTTGCAAGTGCTGGTGTAAAAGCAACCACAACAATAAGGTCAACATGGGTGCGTGCAATAAGCTCTAAACGTTGTTTAGTTGTTAACAGGCAAGCATCCAAATCAAGAGCACAGGACGCAGGCGCTTGCGAGTGAAGTACAGACGATGGATCGGGATCAAAGGTAACAACCGCAGAGGTAAGATTATGTGCATGTGCGCTTTCAAGAGTTTTGTGAAGAAGTCTTTGATGTCCTACATGAAAACCGTCAAAAACACCAAAGGCAACACAAGACGGCGTGCGTGAAGTATACGCAACATGAGGAGCAACATAAAGCGTAATGCCATCTTGTACCAGCCGCTGGTATGTTGAAAGTACCTGCGGATATATAGAGCTGCTTTCACATATGCTGGCTAATGACACATCGTAAGAAGTAAAATTTGCACACGCAAGCACGTCATTGCTATCAAAGCTTATGTTGCGCTGAGAAGACACTACCATGTTACACCCGAAACGCCATTCAACATGTTTGTTCTGCATATAAGCTTATCATCTTTGCGCTCATAGATACCATAAAGTTTATTTTGGTACACACAGCCCACAAGTTGAGAATTTGCACAATCATTCAGACAGTTTTTTCGAATTGTCAACGACCTGCCATAAGACATATCAACTAAATCGGTATCACCGAGCATATAACGTGCAGCGTCAATAACATCAAAGGGATTAAGTATCCTATTGGTAAGTGACGACAAGGATTCTTTTTTAAGTTCATCTAAGGTAATACAATCAGCTATGGTAATACTACCCGAAGAAGATCGCTCAAGTGCCGATAGATGCGCGTGTGTTTGTGCATACAAGCCAATATCGCGCGCAAGAGAACGAATATACGTGCCTTTTGATACACAAAAATGTACATGCCATATAGGTGCATGTGTAGAGGGTTCAAATGTAATATCGCTAAGCTCTGCCTTATACACACATACAGAACGAGGCGAAAGATCAAGCGGTGTACCTTGTCGAACCGCATTATAGGCACGAATACCTCCAAGCGATATGGCACTATAAGCTGGTGGCACTTGTTGGATCTGCCCTGTGAAGTGACGAAGGACACGCTGTGCATACGATGCATCTTCAACACAAGCAGGAACCAAGGAAGAGGCACAAATATCACCTTCGGTATCATCAGTGGTAGTTTGCTGTCCAAAGGTAATAGAGGCTTCATAGCTTTTATCGTGACCAACAATATAGGATAAAAGACGAGTTGCCTGTCCAATACCTATAAGCAAGACTCCATCAGCTAAAGGATCAAGCGTTCCAGCATGACCGATACGGCGCTCATGCAATATATTACGTAAAACATTGATACAGTCATGAGATGTTATGCCTTTGGGCTTATGAAGCGCAATTAAACAATTGATACCGCTTTGGCCTCGCTTCATAAGGACTCTTTCTGAGTTATGAGCTCTTGCAACTTAGGGAGAACAAGCGAAAATGCTTCATCCAAAGATGCGTCAATGGTAAATCCAGCAGCTGCTTTATGGCCTCCTCCGCCAAAAGAAGCAGCAACACCAGATATATCAATCTCTGATTTAGAACGAAGATTTCCACGAATAGTAGCGTCGCAAACTTCTTTTAAGAAAAGTACGATTTCGGCACCTGACGTGCAGCGAACGGCATCAACAAGGCCTTCGCTTTCTTCCAAAGAAACACCAAAACGGACATAGTCGGCACGCGTGGCGTAACTATATGCAATTTTTCCATTACAAAAACAGGTGATACGCCCCATAACAAGCGCTTTAAGATGAAGATAACCTAAGGAAGCGTTTTGATAAATATTCAGCGAAACAACTGATGGATCGGCACCAAAATTGACCAACTGAGACGCAACTTCAAACGCCTCGGGATTAGCATTTTGATATTGAAACCTTCCTGTATCAGTCATAAGCGCACAAAAGAGATTCTGAGCAATATCGGGTGTAATAGATACGCCCAAATAACGCAAGAAATCAAAGATCACAACACCTGCAGCAGCCGCATCAGGCTTAATGTAGGACACATCACCAAACGGATGCTCACAGGGATGGTGATCAAGAATAGCTGTTGCGTGCGCACGCTTAAGCACGGCCTGTGCGTCATTAAGACGATGCGAAACACTTAGATCTACAACGATCATAAGATCGGGCGTCTCGGCATAATCACCTGCGTGTACCATTTGAGAAATACCTGGTAAAAAGCTATAAATATGGCCAGGATCAACTGAATCAGCTAAAAGATTAACAATATGTTTATCAGGAAAAAGCGATCTAAGACCTAAAGCTAATCCCAAAGCAGAACCTAATGCATCACCATCAGGTGATGTATGGCCACAAATTGCAATTGTTTGGCTCTTTTCCACTAGTTCTTTTAATGCAGCAAATACCTGCATTTTATGAGATAGTTCTTTGTCACTCATGACAGATGAACTCCTTACGTTTCTTAAGAATCTATGTTATAAACCACAAGCTCAGATTACATGCCGCATACATAAGCAGCTCATCTAGAAGCTCAATTATTCTTCTATGGGATAGCCAAACTCATCCTTAGAAACGTGGATCGTTTTGGGTACATCCTGCAAAGCCTGACTAATACGCTCGGCTTGATCGGCTGTGGTATCAATCTTAAACACAAGCGCAGGAGTTACGCGCCAGTCAAGCGCGTGACCAAGCAGACGTCTAATCCTGCTTTTTGCACGCGCAAAACCACGCTGGACTTCTTCATAGCGAGAACTCTCACAACTTACATATACAACCATGAGTGACTTATCAACCGACACCTCAACATCGCTCACCACTACAAGCGATAAATTGGGATCTGCTATATCAAAAAGCAATATATGTGCAAGTTTCTCACGCGCAATATGGTTAATATGGCGTGATTGCTGATTTTGTTTCATACCTACCTACTCTGTACGAGCAACTTGTTCAATACGATAAGATTCAATAGTGTCACCAGGGTGAATATCTTGGAATCCATCTAAACCAATACCGCATTCGTATCCTGCTTTAACAGATTTAACATCATCTTTGAAACGACGCAAGGATGCAAGCTTACCTTCGTAGACAACAATACCGTCACGAACCAAACGGCATAAGTCATCACGGTGAACTTCGCCTTCTTCGACCATACAACCAGCAGCGATACCAACTTTTGGAACCTTAAAGGTGCTTCGAACCTCAATAGTTGCACTTTGGACCTCTTGTTCGGTTGGCTTAAGCATACCAATACGTGCGGCATCAATATCTTCGATAGCTTTGTAAATAACACTATACGTTCTAATCTCAACACCTTGACGTTCAGCCGCTGCGCGTGCTTTAGCTTCGGGACGAACACCAAATCCAATAATAATTGCATTTGAAGCGTCTGCTAAGACAACATCGGTTTCTGAAATTGCACCAACAGCCGAGTGAATGGTATTAAGTCGAACCTCAGACTGATCCATCTTGTCGAGCGAATCTTGAAGTGCCTCAATAGAACCTTGAACATCAGCTTTGATAATGAGATTAAGCTCTTTAACATCGGAGGCTGCCATGGTATCAAAGAGGTTCTCAAGGGTAACGTGACGAACACGATTTTGCTCTTCGATACGTGCTTTAAGCTGGCGCTGTTCAGCCAACGCACGAGCATCACGCTCATCAGAAAAGACGCGGAATTCATCACCTGCACCAGGTACGCTTTGCAAACCAAGAACCTCAACAGGATCGGATGGACGAGCAACTTCTACATTATTTCCACGCGGATCAATCATAGCGCGGATTTTACCAAAGGTAAGACCTGCAACAATAGCGTCACCAACATGGAGGGTTCCTCGGTTAACTAAAAGCGTTGCAACAGAGCCACGACCGCGATCAAGTTTTGCTTCCAAAACATTACCCGAAGCAAAGGTATCGGGATTGGCTTTAAGCTCTAACACATCGGCCTCAAGCAAAACAGACTCAAGCAGCGTATCAATGCCTATGTGTTTTTTAGCTGAGATATCAACAAACATGTTATCTCCGCCCCAGTCCTCAGGGATAACACCATGCTCGGTAAGCTCTTGACGAACACGATTGGGGTCGGCACCAGGTTTATCTATCTTGTTAACCGCAACGATAATAGGAACATTTGCAGCTTTTGCGTGGTTAATAGACTCGATCGTTTGGGGCATAACACCGTCATCGGCAGCAACGATAAGGATAACAATATCGGTAACCTTAGCACCACGCGCACGCATTGCCGTAAATGTAGCGTGACCAGGTGTGTCAATAAAGGTAATCGTACGGCCGTTGATGCGAACCTGAGATGCACCAATTGCCTGTGTAATACCGCCTGCTTCGCCAGATGCAACGCCTGTGTGCCTAATAGCGTCCAAAAGCGAGGTTTTACCATGGTCAACGTGACCCATAACGGTAACTACGGGAGGACGAGGTTTAAGGTCTTTAGGATCATCGTAGAATGAGAAGGTATTTTCTTCTTCTTTGGTCATAATCTTAATATCGCGGTGCATATCATCAGCAACAAGTTCAATAAGATCATCAGACATAGACTCGGTAAGCGTTAAAGGAGAACCAAGCAAGAATAAGCGCTTAATAATATCGTTAGCATTAACGTTTAACAACTTTGCCAAGTGAGAAACGGTAGAACCTTGCGGAACTTTAATAGTATCAAGTTGAGATATGTCTTGATCGTTAGCAAGAGCCTGTTGAATCTTCTGCTGCTCTGCAGCCTGCTCTGCCTGTTGCTGTCTACGCTCTTTACGCTTTTTACGACGACCCGTAGAGGCACGATTTGCCTCTTCAACAGCCTCGCGCGCCTCTTCGAACACGCGCGCATGACTATAGGCCGCAGCTTCACGCGCCATGCGAGAATAGCGATCTTCTTCGCTTGACTCCTGACGACGTCCGCGTTTTTGCTTACGAGAGCGCCCCTGCTCTGAATCGTTATAATCCATGTCGTCTCTAGACATATGAGATGAATTACGACGACGCTTATTATGAGGCGTATCGGCAGAGTCTCCACGAGTTGGTGCCTCTGCTGATGAAAGGTGAGGAGCCACAGACGCGGTATGTGTTTTTTCGTGTGAAGACGAAGGCGCAGCCACTACAGAAGTTTTATGAGCACTTTTGGCATTTTTAGCATTTTTATGCTCCGCCTTCTTCTTTTTTTGCTCAAGATTTTCTTGTAAAACCACCTCTTGCTGAGCAATCTGATCTAAAAGACTGGAAAAACCAGAAGTTGCACGAGGCGCGGTGTCTTTAACACGTGTGCGCTCTTGCTCTGCTTCAAGGCGCGCCTTAGCTGCTGCAGCTTCTTCTTCTGCACGCTTACGAGCCGCTTCGGCAGCTTTGCGTTTCTTCTCTTCTTCTTTGCGCTCTGCTTCGCGGCGAGCTTCGGCTTCGAGACGTTGTTTTTCCGCAGCTTGCTCGGCCTTCTTTTCTTCTTCAGCGCGCTCTTGCTCGGCTTTAAGCTTCTTGGCTTCGATCTCGGCAGCACGTGCTTCTAAAATAGGCTGCAAGCTTTTTTTAATAATAGAGATATATGCATCTTCGATCGTAGAAGAAGCGCTTTTAACAGGAATCTTAAGTTGAGCTAAATGATCAAGCATCTCTTTGCTTGACATTCCGTAATCTTTAGCAAGGTTATGTACGCGGGTTTTTGCCATATAAACACCTTTCGTTGGGGGCTGTGTCGGATTTCGAGGGAAAGCCGCGCACTAAATGAGTGAATCTGGATCATCGGAAAAATCGCTTTGAGCGCCCGAGGCAAGTTGTTCATGAAGACGGCAATACCTAGAACCCGGACGAGCAACATTGCGGCATTGACCTTTATCGTCGCTCACAAATTCGCAGCGATAGTCACCGTCTTTGTCAACGGACTGAGGTGCTTTCTTAAGATCGCGTAAAATGTCGGCTGCAAGTGTTTCGTTTTTGATGTCAATATGCATGCCCGTAAGACGCGCAGCCAAACGAGCATTTTGTCCCTCTTTACCAATCGCTAAGGAAAGCTGATCGTCAGGAACAATCACGGTAGCATAATTATTTTCTTTATCAACTAAAACACGCGATACTTTAGCAGGCGAAAGCGCATTAGCAACATTGATTGCAGGGTCATCGCTCCACATAACAACATCAACGCGCTCACCTCGAAGCTCTGAAACCACCGTGCGTACACGCGATCCTTTAGGACCAACACATGCACCAACTGGATCAAGATGAGGATCTGTGGAGCTTACCGCAATTTTTGAACGAATGCCCGGTTCACGCGCAACAGATGCAATTGAAACAACACCATCAAAAATCTCAGGAACTTCGAGCTCAAACAAACGTGAAATAAGATCGGGGTGTGTACGTGACACAACAATGGATGGACGCTGACGCTCGCCTCTAATTTGCTGCTGATTAGCGTGAGGATCACGAACCTCAACGATTAAAGCACGAAGACGCTGATTATGGGCATAGTGCTCATTAGCAGGACGCTCATTTCGTTCGTCAGGATAACGATGAGGATCAAAATAAGGAAGCTCTGCCTCTACGCCATCACGTATTTTAATAATGGCAAAATCTGAGGTAGTTTGCAAAACAGTACCGGTGATAAGATCACCAACGCGCTTTGAGAACTCTTCAAAAATTTGCTGACGACCAGCACTGCGGATAATTTCGGCAAGTTCTTGCTTAGTATGTTGTACAACTAAACGACTTGCTTCTTTTGGCGTTACATCGCGCTCATCAAAGTCTTGGTACTCCCCTGTTTCAGGATCGGGCTCGCCTTTGGGAATAAGCTCATACACATACACTTTACCAGTAACACGATCGATAGTAACACGTGCTCCATGTTCAAGATGTAAAATGTCAGCATAATTTTTAGCAAGTGTTTGTTCGAGTCGATCAACAATATAAAGCTCATCTAAATGAGTTTTTTGGCAAATATCAATGAGTGCTTCTACCATGTTCGATGCCATATGTAAATCCTTTCAACAAAGGCGAAAAGCGCCTTTTATACTTTATGTAAACTAGCCTGCTTGTACGATGTAAAACTAAAATGTAGGTTTAATTTTGCACGACTTTACGTCATCTATCGTAAACGTCATATCTTGGCCGTCAACAATGAGGGTAAATGTATTGCCTTCAACAGATGAAAGCTTACCAGTAAAACGTTTGCGTCCTTCAAGTGCTCGCGTGACAAGTTCTACCTCTTGACCACAGAAACGTTCAAAATCGTGAATACGACGAAGAGGACGTGCAAGACCAGGAGATGAAACCTCCAGCGTATAAGAGGAGTCAATTGGATCAAGACTATCAAGAACTTCGTTAATCCATTCACTTTGAGCGGCAACTTCGTCAAGCGTAATAGTAGGCAAAGTCTCATCAAGATGGTCGATACGCAAGCGAATAACCGGAGCTGTTCGCGTTCCCGCTAGTTCAACATCAACAATATCAATGCCTCTTGGCGTAGCTGCTTCTTCCAAAGCCTTGAGCAAGGTTGTCTGAATATCTTCTAAGCTCACGTGCACTCCTCACCACACAGCATATAACCGATTCATATTAAAAGGAAGCAAGGTCGAAAAACCTTACTTCCTTACAAAAGTCAAAATAACTTACGTTCAGTGTAGCACAACAAACGTATCACCACAACATATGCACGTTTACATACGACAGCACGCAAACGCAGTACAAAAGCACCAAGGCAATAAACGAACAAGGGTTCAGCCATCCAAAAAACTAGCAAGCAACAATGTTTACCAGTTTATGAGGAATCACGATTACTTTTTTCACCGTTTTTCCTTCAAGCTGAGCGGCAACACTTTCAAGAGCTGCTTGTTGGATAACCTCAGAAGAAGCATCAGCATCAACTTCTACATGGCCACGCACTTTACCTTGGATTTGAACAACAATTTCGATGCGAGATTGTTTTGTACGCTGCTCATCAAACACAGGCCAGGAAGCGTCATAAATCGAATCAAAGGGCTTTGAAGTATCAACAAATGCCTGCTGATAAATTTCTTCAGCCCAATGCGGACACACAGGAGCAAGCAGCAAAACAATATCATGTGCCAAACGCAGTGCAAGATGAGGATTAAGCGTTTCATGTTGATCTACAAAACACTTAGACGCAGCGTTAACCAACTCCATAATTGCAGAAATTGCAGTGTTAAATTGATTTTTATCAAAGTCACGCGTGCATTTAAGACCAAGCGTATGAAGCGCGCGAATGAGCTCTTGCTCAGCGTGAGTAAGGTTTGTGTGCTCCAAAACAGAATCGTTAGGAACTATGGTTGTGCTAAGACCTGCATCGCGCGCAGCAAAAACAAATTGCCAAGCAAGACGCCATGCACGTTTGAGAAAACGATTAGTGCCTTGAACAACTTCGGTATCCCAATCGAAATCTTTCTCAGGCGGCGCAATAAACAAAATCGCCAAACGCAAGGTATCAGCACCAAATGGTTCAATAACACTTGAGGGTGGCACAACGTTACCCTTAGATTTACTCATCGTATCGCCATGTTCATCGCGAACCATACCCTGACACAAAAGATTAGTAAACGGCTCGTCAATGGAGCATAGGCCTAAATCGCGCATAACTTTTGTCCAAAAACGCGAATACAAAAGATGCAAAATAGCGTGCTCGATACCGCCAATATAGTTATCTACCGGCATAAAACGCTCAACGGCTTCTTTTGAGAAAGGAAGCTCAGTATTATGAGGATCACAATACCTGAGGAAATACCAGCTTGAACAGGTAAACGTATCCATCGTATCGGTAATGCGTCGAGCAGGCTTTCCGCATTTTGGACAGGTAGTTTCATAGAATTCTTTTGAATCGGCAAGCGTTTGGCCATTCTCAAGATTTAAATGTTTAGGCAATAAAACAGGCAAATCTTTAAGGGGAACCGCAACATCACCGCATGCGTCACAATGAATCATAGGAATTGGATTTCCCCAATAACGCTGACGAGAAATAAGCCAGTCACGCAGGCGATATTGAACAGTCTTACGAGCGCAACCCTTGTTGGTAAGATACTCGGTAATGGCTTCCTCGGCTTGAGAATGCTTACCACCTTTCATTCCCGTAAAGGGGCCCGATTGCACAAGATAACCTTGAGCTTCCATTGCCTGATCCCACGTGACATGGCGCACTTTAAGCTCTTTTTCACAGCAAAGCTCATCGTAGAGAGCGTCATCTTTAGAGCAAATGATAGGCGCGATCTCAAGATTATATTTTTGAGCAAAATCAAAATCGCGCTGGTCGCCGCATGGAACACCCATAACAGCACCAGTTCCATAATCACTTAAGACATAATCGGCAATCCAAATAGGTACCAGGCGATTGTTAACAGGGTTAAGGGCATATCGACCAGTAAATACACCATTCTTTTCGCGGTGAGAACCTTGACGATCAACAGCAGAAATTTTTTCGGTAGCAGCTTTCAGTTTAAGAAACTCCTCTTCGTAAGCAGTTCCTTGAACTAATTTTGCAGCAACTTCACTTTCGGGAGGAAGTACCAAAAACGATACACCATAAATCGTATCTGCACGCGTAGTAAATACCGTAAGTTTTTCGAGCTCACCCAAAGAAGAACGCTGCTCATCGGTGATAAATTCCGCTTGTTCGCTTGCAAGCTTGTCGCTATCGCAGGTGGCAAGAACAGAAAAATCGATCTCGGTACCAACAGAGCGGCCAATCCAATTTCTTTGTTGAGAAATAACATTTTCTGGCCAACCAGTAAGCGTATCAAGATCATCAAGAAGCTCTTGAGCGTAAGCGGTAATTTTAAAATACCATTGTGAAAGCTTCTTTTTTTGGCTGATTGTGTCGCAACGCCAGCATTTTCCGTTGATAACCTGCTCATTAGCAAGAACAGTTTTACAAACAGGGCACCAGTTTACTAAGGAATTTCCACGATAGACTAATCCCTTTTCCCACATTTTAATAAACATCCACTGACCCCAGGTGTAATAACTTGGATCGCAGGTGTTAAACATGCGCTGGTAATCGTAGGAAAATCCCATGCGCTTCATAGTAGAAATTGCCTGGTTGATATTAGAATATGTCCACGTAGAAGGCTCGGTATGATGCTTGATAGCAGCGTTTTCTGCAGGTAGACCAAACGCATCAAAACCCATAGGATGCAAAACATCAAATCCACGCATACGCGCTTGTCGTGCCATTACATCACCTATGGTGTAATTACGTGCGTGCCCCATATGCAAATCACCAGAAGGATAAGGGAACATCTCAAGCACATATTTCTTAGGACAATCTTTTTTAGTATCGGTAGCAAAGCTCTTGTTTTGCTCCCAAACTTTTTGCCATTTAGTTTCGATCTGTGCTGCGTCGTAAACAGGAATCTCGTGAGCAGTCTGAGAATTTTGTGACATAGAGGCTCTCCCTACCTAAAGTTCATATCGGAATTTGAGTCTTTTAACATAACATCGTGAGCGCCACCTTCTACCAATGACGTTGCAGAAACGCGCGTAATACGTGCTTTATCACGAAGCTCAGCAAGCGTTAGTGCACCACAGTTGCACATGGTAGAGCGTACCTTTGTAAGCGATCCCTCAACGTTATCTTTAAGTGGTCCAGCATAAGGAACGTATGAATCAACGCCTTCAACAAATGACAAAGCCTTCTTTTTACCGCCTAAGTCGTAACGTGCCCAGTTGCGTGCACGAGCAGAGCCTTCGCCCCAATACTCTTTAACATAGGATCCGTTTACGTTAAGACGACGTGTTGGGCTTTCATCAAAACGTGCAAAATAACGACCCAACATAAGGAAGTCAGCACCCATCGCAAGCGCAAGTGTCATATGATAATCGTAGACAATACCACCGTCAGAACATACAGGAACATACACACCTGTTTGCTCGTAATACTCATCGCGAGCACGACAAACATCGATCAAGGCAGAAGCTTGACCACGGCCAATACCTTTTTGCTCGCGTGTAATGCAAATTGAACCGCCGCCGATCCCAACTTTAACAAAATCGGCGCCACAATCAGCAAGATATCTAAATCCAGCAGCGTCAACAACATTTCCAGCACCAACTTTTACACTGGTACCATAGTGCTCGCGAATCCAATCAATAGTGAGCTTTTGCCATTCAGAGAAACCTTCAGATGAGTCAATGCACAATACATCTGCCCCAGCGTCTATAAGCAAAGGTACACGCTGTGCATAGTCGCGTGTATTAATACCTGCACCAACGATATAGCGTTTGTGTTCGTCAAGCAATTCATCTGGACGAGATTTATGAGAATCATAATCCTTACGAAATACCAAAGAAACAAGATTACCGTTATCGTCAACAATAGGAAGCTGATTAACTTTTTGCTCCCAGATAATATCATTGCACTCTTTAAGCGACGTGCGTGCGTTTGCCGTTATACAATCAGATGCTGCGGTCATAAATTCACGCACAGGCTTTTGCGGCTCGTCACGAGACACACGATAATCACGAGATGTGACAATACCGCAGAATTTACCAGTAGGAGTACCATCTTCGGTAACAGGCATGGTGGTATGACCAGTACGCTCTTTAAGCTCCAAAACATCAGCAAGCGTCATATCAGGAGTTAGCGTGGAATCAGAAATGACAAAACCAGCTTTGTAACTTTTAACCTCACGTACCATCTGTGCTTCATTCTCGGGACTTTGAGAACCGTAAATAAAAGAAATGCCCCCTTCTTGCGCAAGTGCAATAGCAAGACGAGGGCCAGAAACGGCCTGCATTATAGCTGAAACCATAGGAATATGCATGGTAATAGAAGGCTTTTCACCTTTTGCATAGCGTACAAGAGGCGTCTCGAGCGAAACATTAGACGGAATGTTTTTACTTGAGGAATATCCTGGTACCAGCAAATACTCCGAAAATGTATGCGATTCTTCCTCAAAAAATTTAGCCATCCCAATCTCCTTTGGCTCGACATCCTGTACTGTAATATATACCGCTTGAAACGATACATGTGTTGCTCTTTGCGTTGTGTGTTGTTGATAAGATAAACAACACATCCGCTTATACCTTAAATTGTATAGATTGTAGCACCTTTGCAAACCTTTGCAATTTATATGTTCTGTGTTCCTTCACTCATCACTTGATCAAAATTAACTGCAATATCATGTTTGGTAGGCACCCATTCAACTTTTTTGAACAAAGCAGCAACCGTAATTGGAATATAGGTCATCATAAAAAGCGGAAACGTAAACATATTTGCAATAACACGCCACTTCTTATGTGAATGAATGTGTTTTCTCTCAGAAATAGTTGTAATAACTCCCAAGACAAAAAACGTTATATACATTGATAAAAATGTAACAAAAAGTGAAGCTATACACATAGCGAGTTCAGCAGTTGTTGCTATAAAACCATGACTTAAGACTCCAACAATAAGATAAGCCGCATTCACAAAAAACGAGAGAAGCGTAAGTATCATTCCTGGTGCCACAGTCATAAGCATGTCATACGAGGAAAAACGTTTATGCGAAATACCGTGTACCAAATTCTTGAAATACGAGAAAAATACCTGATAAAAACCCTTTGTCCAGCGCATACGTTGTGTCCATGACGCTTTAAAGGTGATAGGTTGCTCGTCAAAAAACTCTGCAGGCGCATATCCAATTTGAATATCGTGAGCACAACAAAAGGTAGAAAATTGAATGTCTTCGGTAAGTGTATGAAAACGCCAACCATGCATACCACGAATAATAGGAACTGCTACCATCCAACCCGAGCCCGAAATTGCGCAACTGGTTCCAAGCATCATACGAGCATTATTTAAAAACTTGGCTTCGCGCAAAAACCAAAGTGCATATGCCGAGCTAATCCAGCTTGAATCAAAATTCTTAGAATTCCTATAACTGGTACACACAAGATAACCCGCATCAAAAGCCTGGTTCATAATCTCAACGTAATTAGGCGACAAAATATTATCTGCATCCATAATAAAGAACGCATCATACGCGTCGGGTTTTTCGTCTAAAATTCGGTTAAATGCATAATCGAGCACCCAACTTTTACCCTTACGAACAAGGTCATTACGTGCCCAGGTAATAGCGCCTGCAGCTTGCGCACGTTCAAACGTTTTATCGGTGCAAGCATCTGCAATTACATAGCAATCAATAGTGCCTTCATATTTTTGAGAAAGAATCGAGGTAACTAGATTCCCAACAACAGACTCCTCATTATGGGCAGGAATTACAAATGCATATCGATGGTGCTTTTTTGCTTGAGGAAGAACAACATCGCCTTTGAACATAACGCGAATTAAGTAGACAATTTGATAAAAATAAGCAAACGTAAAGAAGAACCAAACAACACCGTTAAAAATAACGATAGGCGTTATTCCAAGCGCAGTTAAATTCATATAGTCTAACTCCCAAATCCTTATGTAAACCCATAGGCAATGGATATACATGACCAAACGAGTTTGTATATTTATAGTAGCGTAAATAATGAGCTATACGCACCCAAAAAGTCAAAAGTTACGAGTTTTTAAAATAATTGCAAAAGAAGTAAAAAGACCTAGATCTGCACAAGATACAAAACTACTTAGAGCTTAAGTTCAGCACATATGCGCTCACCTTGTGCAGTCCTTCCCATTGATTGAGGTTGAAGCCGCGCTAAAACCTCGGATAAATCGGACGGAAGCTTATCGCAAAATTGAAGATGTTCATGCGTTATAGGATGGTCAAATGACATACGCCACGAATGTAAAAATTGCCGTTGCAATCCTTGATTGAGCGCATCGCCTTTTCTTCCATAGAGCGGATCTCCCACAACACTATGACCAACGTAGCGCATATGTACACGAATTTGATGCGTTCTTCCCGTATAGAGATGACACTCAAGCAGCGAATAACCATCGTCTTTTGAGCCCGCCTCAAATCGTTCAAGCGTTTTAAACGTTGTAATAGCTTCTCGTGAAGCAGGATCTTTGCTTATGCACATTTTAAGACGATTTTTTTTAGAACGCGCAATACCAGTTGTGATAGTGCCTTCATCAGGCGTAACATAGCCTTGCACCAATACAATATAGCGACGGTCAAATACACGCAGCCGAATTAAATCTTGCAGTGCTTGCTGGGTGGTGTTGTCTTTTGCAGCAACCATTAAACCAGTTGTATCCATATCAAGACGATGAACAATGCCTGGACGATCATCTCCTTGCAACAATCCTAAATGCTCGTATCCACAATGCGCTACTAAGGCATTAGAAAGTGTGTCATCAACGTGACCAGGAGAAGGATGACATACCAAACCCGTTTGCTTTGAAATAACTAACAAATAGTCATCCTCATAACGAATATCCAAAGGAATAGAAGCATTAGGCATGATATGAGATGAAGACGTATTATCAATTTGTTGAGCAACACAGATACGATCGCCCATACGAACACGCTCTGATTTAGACAAAGCAAGCGTATCATTAATTTCAACTTTTCTCTGTTCAATAAGGTGCGCACACGCATTACGTGCGCCTAATTCTGAACAAGTTGACAAAAAAGCATCAAGTCGCATGCGATCATGTTGAGGAGTAACTAAAAGTTGAATATGCGTTTCACTCATCGTGCGCCTGATTTCGAGAGACAACATAAGAATAAACAAAGAGCCCACATGCACCAAGCGTTACATATATGTCGGCAATATTAAAAATAGGAAACGATATAAACTGTGTTGCAAAAAAATCGCATACGGTATGAAATATGAGTCTATCTAGTAAATTGCCTAAAGCGCCTGCAGCGATAAGCATTAATGTACGCCCAAGATAAAGATCGGTGCATTTACGTATGAGATAGTAAAAGATAACAACAAGAGTCACAAGTGCACATATGACAAAAAACGGACGAGCGCCTTCGGCAAAACTAAAGGCGGCGCCACTATTTTCTACGTGATAAAACTCAATAATTCCTTCTAGGAAAGGACGCTTCGCAAAAAGAGGTAACTGATCTCTTACGATACATTTACTCAACTGATCAATGCTGACCAACACAGCAAAACATATAAACAGAGTTACCAAACAAGGCAAACTCAAGCCCTGTTGTTTTGAGCTCTGTTTTGTCATACACGAATCCTTTCTTTATCGCAAAAAGCACGCTGCGCTCAACTTGAACGTACAAATTGAGCGCATATATTTTTACAAATTACCTTAAAAATTGCACGTTGTACAAGTCGTTATAAGTTACCCATAACTTTGCTACAACGAGAACACAAGCCATCAGATTCAAGATGTCGCCAATTCCAACAACGCGGACATTTTTCGCCTGTTGCCTGAACAACGCTACAGCTCAAATCCTTGCCATCAGAAAGTTCAACGGCAGAACACACCAAAGCCTCTGCAATATCAAGATGAGGTACCACTTCAAGAGCTTTTTTCATATCCAGCGTAAGCGAAATACGAGCAAGTGTTGCTTGCGTAGTGTTTTCCTCAAACGATGTATCTTCACGTGCGCGCTCGTATGCCTTGGTAAATGAGTTACGGATTTGAACAAGTGCTTTGTATGCAGGAAGATATGTTGCCATATGTTTTTCGTCAACAGGAGCACTAAACCAAGAAAGCAGTGCTGCAAAAGTCTTTCCCTCGCGAAGCGATTGGGGCATGTGCTCAAGAACTTCATCGCAGGTAAATACCAAAATAGGCTGCAAATCACGAACAAGCATGGCAAGAAGATATGACCAGGTTGTAAGCGCACTTCTGCGCTCAAGGCCAGTAGTTGCACCACAATACACACGATCTTTGGTAGCGTTGAGATAGCCTTGAGACAACTCAGTTACTACGTAATCATAAAGCGTACGATACACCTGATTAAACTTATAATCTTGATACGCTTGAGTAACTTGATTGTGAACCTCGCACATACGCGTGAGAACGCATTTATCATAATCGCTGAGGTCATCAAATGCCAAGCCATCTGTTGCAAGATCAAACTGATCCTCAAGCTCACCTAACAAGAATCTAAAGGTATTGCGGAAATGACGATAAGCATTGCCCACATGGCTTAATATCTCTTCGTCGCACGACACATCAACAGAAGTATCAACAGAGGCGACCCACAAACGAATGATATCAGCACCTTGCGTAGCACAAACTTTGTTTGGATCAATAACATTACCCAAGCTCTTGGACATCTTTCTACCCTGTCCGTCTAAGGTAAAGCCTTGAGAAACAACAGATTTATAAGGAGCCATTCCATAGGCACCAACAGAAGTCATAAGTGAGCTCATAAACCAACCACGGTGCTGATCTGATCCCTCCAAATACATATCTGCAGGGAATTGCAGCTCTGGGCGATGTTTACACACGGCCGTATGAGAAACTCCTGAATCCCACCATACGTCCAAAATGTCTTTATTTGCTTGAAGGTTGTGAGATTCACACGCAGGACATACGCACGCATCACCTAAGTAGTCTTGCGGATCTTGTGTAAACCAGGCATCTGAGCCACAGTTTTTAAAGAGTTCGATTGTTTTATCAAGCGTTGCATCATTAAGTACAAGCTCACCACAATCCTTACAGGTGAAAGCAGGAATTGGAACACCCCAGTTGCGCTGACGAGAAATACACCAATCGGGTCGACCTTCAACCATGGTACCAATACGACGAGCAGCATGAGCAGGATAAAAGGTAACATGGGCAAGTTCTTGAGTTGCTTGTTTGCGCAAGTTAGTTTGGTCCATCGAAACAAACCACTGATCAGTTGCTCTAAAGATAACGGGCTTTTTACAACGCCAACAGTGAGGATACGAGTGTGATATATCTTCATGAAGGATAAGAGTATGACGTTTAGTAAGCCAATCAATAACACAAGGATTAGCATCGTTTACATTCATGCCCGAGAACGGTCCTCCCGTACCCAAGCCATCTCCTTCATAAAAGCAGCCGTTATCATCCACTGGCATAACAACGGGCACACCAAACTTACAACCTGCAATATAGTCGTCCACACCGTGTCCAGGAGCTGAGTGAACAACACCGGTACCATCATCAAGCGTTACATAGTCTGCGTAAATAAATACACCAGTTTCACCCTGCTCACCAAAAATTGGCAAAAGATAGGTATTACCCTGCAATTGAGTACCCGTTCCACGCCAGGTATTTCCTTGGGCATCGCGTGCTAATTCATAGGAATCATAACCAAATTTTTCGCAACATTTTTTAACAAGAGCCTCGGCCATAAGCTCACAACGACCGTCAACCAAAACGCCAACATAGGTAGCTTCGGGGTGCAAGATAACACAGTCATCTGCTGGAAGCGTCCACGGAGTGGTTGTCCAAATGTCTACCCATAAATTATCGGCGTAAGCCTCAAGACCAGCTGGAACGCTCTTCATAGCAAAACGAACAAAGATAGCGGGCGAAATCTCATCACCATATTCAATTTCAGCTTCTGACAATGCGGTGTGACAGTACATACACCAATGAACAGGCTTTCTACCGCGATAAATTGATCCTTTGTCGTAGATTTTTTTGAAAATCTCAATATCAGTAGCATCGTAGTCGTGCGTATAGGTTAAATAAGGATCATTCCACTTTGCCAAAACGCCCAAACGCTTAAATCCCTGACGCTGGGTATCAACTTGTTCAACAGCCATTTTACGACAAAGCTCACGAATTTTAGCAGTTGAGAGCTGGTTAAACTTTTGCGTTCCAAGCATTTGTTCAACTTTATGCTCAATAGGTTGACCATGACAATCCCAACCAGGAATAAACGGCGTTTGAAATCCGCGCATCGACCAGTAACGATTGATAATATCCTTTGAGATTTTATTGAGTGCATGACCCAAATGAATGGGACCATTTGCATAGGGAGGTCCATCATGAAGCACAAACTTATCGTGACCTTCATTTTGTGCCTGCAAAAGCTCATATACATGATTTTCTTCCCACATTTTAAGACGTTTTGGCTCGTTTTGTGCAAGGCCCGCACGCATGGCAAAAGAGGTCTTTGGTAAATTCATAGAGCTTTTATATTCGTTAGCCACGTGAAAATCCTTTCATGTCGTATCGAACGTTTTAACCGTACACACGGCATAAAAAAACGCCCGTCCCTCCTTGCTGGGACGAAGCGTAGATAACACGCATTACAAGCGTTATAAGCGTTATAAGCACTTCGATTAAACCACCCAGCGAGCAGAAATCTTACTCCGCTTTACTCGGTTGACATGTGTCGTCTGTCATACACGGTGGCATCTACTAAAAACTTTAACCGTGACATATGCATGTAAAGTTTTGTTTGAACCACAGCTCAAAGGTGATATCTTATTGCATTGCCTATAACGTTCCAGCTACCGTTACTCTCTATAAGGCAAGTGAGCAAAAGACGCGTCCTTATCATCGCCTTATGTACATGATAGCATGTACGCCAACATAAAGAAGATAAAAGTTATAACGTAATCTAAAGTTTATAAATCTTTATCAGAATCCATATGCTTATACACGCGAATATTCGCCCCGTACAAAAGATGTTTATGAATATAACCCGTAACCGTATCAGGCGTAAGATACCTCAGTGAGCGTTGATGCTGCACGCGTTCGCGCAGGTAGCTTGATGAAATTGAGAGCGCCGGAACTTCTAAATAGCGTATGTCTAAGTGAAGATTTGATGCCTCTATGCGACGCTGTGCGCTGCGTAGATCGTAACCAGGGCGCGTTGCAGCAACAAAGTGACAAGATGAAGAAATTTTATGCGCATCATGCCAATAGATAATATTTGCAATAGCATCTGCACCCGTAATGAAAAAGAATTCTACATTATCAGGGTAAAAAGCGCGAAGCAAACGCAGCGTATCGGCGGTATAGGTAATACCTGCACGATTGATCTCAAAACGAGAAACCAAAAAGTGAGGATTATCAGCGGTTGCAAGGATTGCCATCGCATAGCGATCTTCTGCAGTTGCAACATGACGGTCTTGCTTAAACGCAGGAGACCCACAAGGCATAAAAAGGACAAGATCCAAATTAAGTTCATCATACGCCGTTTCGGCTGCAACAAGATGTCCATGGTGAATGGGATCAAACGTACCGCCCATAATGCCTAATCGATACGTTTTATCTCTATCTTGGCCAAGGTCAGGTAAATCGCACAGTGCGTGCTCGGCATTAAGATAGGCAATTTCTGAGGGCGTGAGCTTATCTAAAGAAGCAGGATAATTACAATGAGCTACAACATGTTGTTCATGCAGAGAACGAACGCTCCTATCATCAGGCAGCATAGAATGTTGAGCTGCGCTTTCTTCTGCAGAATTCATCGAATTTGTCCTTGTCCGCGTAGAATATATTTAGTAGTGGTAAGTGCAGCTGCGGCAAAGGGGCCTCGTGCGTGCAACTTTTGCGTAGAAATGCCAATTTCTCCGCCTAATCCAAACTCGCCACCATCGGTAAAGCGCGTAGACGCATTTGCATAGACCGCAGCCGCGTCAACCAACGTTAGGAACTTCTGACAAGCATTATAGTCTTGTGCAAGAATCGCTTCAGAATGACCAGTTCCATAACGGTTAATGTGATCAATTGCCTCATCAATATCGGCAACACAATGCACACTCATTTTAAGATCAAGATATTCCGTTGCCCAATCTTTTTCGTCTGCAAGCTGCATAGCTATGTTACATTCTTGTGCAATTTGAATTGCACGTGCATCTCCCACAAGCTCTACGCTGCGGTCGGCAAGCGCACGTAACACTGGTGGTAAAAGCTCGGGCGCGACACAAGTATCAACCAAAAGCGATTCCGCAGCATTACAAACTCCAGGACGTGACGTTTTTGCATTAACTACTACCGAAACAGCATTTGAGATGGCTTCTTTGCTAGAAAGTGACTTATGAAGATATACATGACAATTCCCCACCCCAGTTTCTATGGTTGGAACTTGTGCATGACGAACCACAGATTGTATAAGGCGCGCGCTTCCACGAGGAATAAGAACGTCGACAAGCCCACGTGCGCCCATAAGTTTTTCTGTTTCGCTGTGATCGGTACTTTCTATATATTGAACTGCATCTTGAGGAAGTCCTGCTTGAGCAAGCGCTTGTTGACACACGCGCGCAAGTATACTGCACGATTCGCGAGCGGCAGAACCCCCCTTGAGAATACATGCATTTCCGCTTTTTAAACAAAGTGCAAAAGCATCGACAGTTACATTTGGACGTGCTTCATAAATGATAGCAACTACCCCTAAAGGAACTGTTATCTGCTGCATTTGTATTCCGTTTTCAAGGGTGTGACCACTACGAATTTGACCCAAGGGATCACTTTGAGCCGCAATTTGAAGAAGCGAACTTTTCATTGCATCTAAGCGCTCAGGCGTTAAAAGCAAACGATCTATCAAAGGTTGAGGAAGATTGCAGGCGCGTGCGCGCTCAAGATCTTTATTATTAGCACGTAAGATTTCATCGGAAGAACTTCCAATAAGCTTTGCGCAGATGGTAAGTGCATGATTTCTTTGACTCAAAGAAGCTTGTCGCATGCTTTTGGACGCACTATGCGCCAAACGAGCTTTATCAAGTGCCTCTGACATGGTGACCTCATTTCTAAATGTAAGCAGGCTTATCATTAGTTTATAGATGTTTTACACGTGTAGAATTAAAACAGCAAGAGCTCATCTTTATGTATCACAGGAATATTTGCTTTTTGGGGCATAAAACGTGCAATAACATCGAGTTTTAAGCCTTTTGAAACACAAAGATCATCAGAAGAATACTTGCTTATGCCGCGGGCGATTAACGAAGAGTGCTCATCGCGCACGCTAATAACATCACCTGCATGAAACGTGCCTTTAACTTCGCGTATACCAACTGGCAAAAGCGATGCACCGTCTTTGATGAGCGCCTGCTTTGCTCCTGCATCAACCGTAACGCTTCCTTGTGGAATTTCGGCAATGCCTATCCAGAGCTTACGAGCATTTTCGGGAGTATGCGTAGATTCTGGAACAAAGCGCGTTTGAGAAACGCGATTTTTGACAATATCGTCAAGTGAATAGGTGTGATGACCGTTGCAAATAATGGTGGTAATACCTGCTGCAAGAGCCGCGCGCGCAGCATAAAGCTTAGTAGACATTCCACCGGTACCAACGCCTGACACCGAACCTGTAGCGCAAGCAATAAGCTCGGGAGTGATCTTGTGAACCGTATCTATATGACGCGCTTTTGAATCGGTTGCAGGATTTGCGGTGTATAAACCATCGACATCGGTATAAATAATATAGGCATCAGCATGAACCAACGTAGCAACAATTGCACCAAGAGTGTCATTATCTCCAAACGTAAATTCGGCAACCGAAACCGTGTCATTCTCGTTTACCACAGGCACTGCGCCTAAATGCAGAAGCGTTCCTATGGTAGTTCGAGCATTAAGATACGTTTCTCTACTACACACATCATGGCGCGTAAGTAAAACTTGTCCAACACTTATGCCGTGGGCACCAAGTGCTTGGGCATATGCCTCGGTTAAAAGTGCCTGGCCAGCTGCTGCGCAAGCTTGAAGAGAAGGAATATCGCTTGGGCGCACGTGCATATGCAAACGTTTCATACCTGCGGCAACGGCACCAGATGAAACTACAATCACATGATTACCTGCAGCTTTAAATGCCGCAATATCATCAGCAAGCTTTTGGATATATGCAGTATCCACCTCGCCCGTTGCATCAACCAAGGTAGATGAACCTATTTTTATGACATAAATATCTGAGACTTCAAAGATATCTTGCAAATCAACGCTCCTTTATGAGATATCCTTATTCTTTACGCGCAACATTTTGGCTTTATACAGAAGGTACATCTGGCGTGGAGAAAGATGTGTCAGCTGATACTGAATCTTCTTCTTCAACAACCAATGCAGTGTCGATAGACGTAGCATCACAAGGCATGTCATTTTCGTCATCTGTGAGTGTATCTGCTCCTTCAAAGGTAAATGAATACCCAAGGATACGTATTTCATCGCCAGGCTTTGCACCATGTTTCATCAGGCGTTCTTCAAGACCAATTCGATCAAAACGATGTTGTAGATACACAACTGCTTCATCATTTTCCCAATCAGTTTGAACAACCATACGTTCAACACGAGTTCCGCTCACACGCCATATACCTGTTGATTCTTGTGTTATGTGAACCATATTTTCACGACGTGTAAGCTCGTAGCGAACTTTTTGAGTCTCAATTTGTGTGCGTTCGGCGTCTTTTAATGTTTGAGTATGAAGCTCTTTTCGTAATTCATAAACTTGCGAAGCACAAACATTTTTAAGTGTCTCGATACCTTTTCCTGTAAGTGCTGAAACTTCGATAAAGCTATGACCTGCGGCAAGAGCGAGACGTTTAAGTTCTTCAAGAGCTTGAGTGTTGTGGGGCATGTCGCATTTATTTGCAAGCACAATTTGAGGGCGCTGGCTTAGCTCGGGGGCATAAGCTTCTAGTTCGTTATTAATGGTGTGATAATCTAACACAGGATCGCGACTCTCAAGACCACCAGTTATATCCACAACATGCAAAATGAGCGCACTGCGTTCTATATGACGTAAAAACTGATGACCAAGGCCCTTTCCTTCACTTGCACCTTCGATTAAACCAGGAACATCGGCCACAACAAAAGAATAACCTGAGGCAGCACGAACCATTCCTAGATTTGGAACAAGCGTGGTAAACGGATAATCAGCAATTTTTGGACGCGCAGCGCTTAAGCGCGCAATGAGCGAACTTTTTCCAACCGAGGGCATACCAACCAGCGCAGCATCGGCCATAACTTTCATTTCGAGTTCAATCCAATGTTCCTGTGCAGGCTCGCCTTTCTCGGCAAAAGCAGGAGAACGTCGAACAGATGTCACAAAGTGAATATTACCGCGGCCGCCATGTCCTCCTTGTGCAACAACAACCTCTTGTCCATCAACAGTAAGATCTGCCAGCGTATAGAGTGGCTTCATAGTTTTTGGATCAAGCTCTCTTACCACGGTACCAACTGGCACATCTAAAATAAGAGACTCTCCGTCTTTTCCATGTTTACGAGCACCTTGACCGTGTGTTCCACGCTCGGCTCTAAAATGATGTTTAAACCTAAAGGCAACTAAAGAAGAAACCGACGTCTTTGCACGAAGTATAATGCTTCCGCCTTCTCCTCCATCACCGCCATCGGGGCCGCCTTTAGGGACGTATGCTTCTCTACGAAACGACATACAACCCGCACCGCCATCTCCACCTTTAACAAAGATGTGGCACAAATCGGTAAAAGTATTGGTTGCCATACGCCCTCCTTAAAAAGTAACATCCTTTTTATAGTAACGAAAAAGCGCAGGCAGCGGCAATTAAAATAAAAGAAACGAGAAAAAGTACACCATCTTGAGGTAAGAACGGATACGTTTTATATGAACTCTGTGCTGTACGTAGATAAAAACCCCTCTGCTCTGCCGCTAAAGCACACATATCGGCCTTGCGTACCGATGAAACCAAAAGCGGGATAATGAGTGGCATCATGAGCTTGAGTTTCTTATACGGATTGGGTGTATCAAATTGAACACCACGCGCCATTTGAGCTTCACTGATTTGCGTCATTTCGTACGCAAAGATAGGAACAAAGCGAATAGCAGTTGTAATAGTAAATGCATAACAATAAGGAATATGCAGATAAGCAACACAGGCATTAGCAAGATCATTTAATTTAGTAACCGAAAGCATACTTACCAGCGGCAAAGCAAAACAAAAGAGCCGAAGCGCCGCGCGCAAGGCACTTATGAGTCCTGCATCTGTTATCCATAAAAACAGATGTGTTCCCCCTTGATTAAGCATGCTTTGAAGGCAAAACATAACACAGGATAAAATCAAAATAGCTTTGAGCAAAGAGCGCAGTGCTGATAAAATATGTGCTGAATACATCGTAAGCACAATGAGAAGTGCAAGTACCACAAGTGCGCGACAATCTGATGTAATAAACGCAGCTATAACTACACTCATTGCTAAAACAAGTTTTGAAAGTGGATTTGCACGATGAAGGAGCGTTTTACCTTCGTGATAAGAAAGAATCGTATTCATACTACACTCCTTGAGTGCGGTTGTGTTTTAGAGCACATGCTTCTAACAGCAACTCTTGTGTATAACAGTTGGTACAAACCGTCCATGATTTGTTTACTAAGCCATGTGCCACACTTGCCAGCTGAGAAGGAGAAATTGCAGCTTGGCTGCAAAGAGATTCTTGGGAGAAAATACTTTGCATATCCCCTGTTGCAAGAAGTTTGCCCTCACTTATAACCATAAGACGCGTAGCGTAATCGGCCACAACTTCCATGTCATGACATACCATAAGAACGGCGCAGCCCGTTTGTTGCAAACGTACCACATGCTCCATTACACGTTGACACTCAACAAAATCAAGGCCACACGTTGGTTCGTCCAAAAGCAATAATCGCGGACGGGTTACCATGGTTGCTGCAAGCGCCACCATCTGACGCTGACCGCGCGAAAGCATAAAAGGACTGGCAGAGGGATCAAGATTTAACTCATCAATAACCTTATCGGCACGAGCGTACGCTTTATCTTTCTCGATTCCAACTAACAAACAGCTAAACGCAACTTCTTCTCGAACACTTGGTTTTGAAAGCTGATAATCGGGGTTTTGAAAAAGCGTAGAAACAAAACGCGCACGCTTGCTTACAGGCATGTTTTGTGTGGAGGTACCGCACAAAGAAATTGTTCCCGTGCGCGGACGCAAAAGACCATTAATGAGCTTGGTAATAGTTGACTTACCTGCTCCATTTTGTCCAACAAGTGCAACAAGCTCTCCAGGATATAGTGAAAACGAGATATCACTTAGCGTTTCTTGAGCGCCAGCATACGAAAACGAAACATGTTCAAAAGCCAAAGTCTTTGAGCGATCTTGTACCTGCCGCGATATACACGTGGGTTGTGACGAAGATGTATGCATACGCGCAATAATATCGTCTGAAAGCGGTTGGTGCATATCGTGCACAAATGATTGCGAAGGAACAGACGAAAGCATATCGTCTAGTACCTGCACGGTATCGGTAACACTTACCGGCATTATTTGATGCGACGTACTTGAATCATTCAAACCGCGCGCACGAAGCGTTTGGATCAGGCGCGTAGTACGCGGATAGTTAATTCCTACCGAATCCAAAAGTTCGCGTTGCTTGAGTGCTTCGTCAATAGGCGCATCTAAGCAGAGCTCACCTTGTGACAGCACAAGCAAACGACGGCAATACGTGCACAAAAGTGCAACTTTTTGCTCAATGACCACTATGGTAATTCCGTATGTTGCATTTAAGTCACAAAGAATTGAAAAAATCATCTCGGAAGAAACTGGGTCAAGCGCACACGTTGGCTCATCTAAAATCATAACGCGCGGACGCAGCGCCAAAATTGCAGCAATGGCAACTTTTTGCTTTTGTCCGCCCGATAGTGTGTCTATATCACGATATTTTAAGTCTAAAATGCCTACCGCACGCAAAGCCTCATCCATACGTGAATAAATTTCATCGTGAGGAATTCCAAAATTTTCAAGACCAAACAAAAGCTCGTCTTCAACATTGCTCGCAACCATTTGAGCATCAATATCTTGGATAACAGAGCCAATATATCGTGCAATTTGAGTAAGCGAGAGCGTTTTCGATTCTTTTGAGTAAATCATAACGCTACCGCTTAATGTTCCAGCAAAATGATGAGGTATAGCTCCTGTCATCAGCGAGGCTAAGGTCGTTTTACCAGCTCCGGTGGAGCCAATAATTCCTACAAATTCACCTTCATAAATGGAAGTATTTATGTCTTTAAGCGCACAAACTTGTTGCTGGGGCAAACGAGCAGCGGAAACATCTGCAGTTGATTTTGTACGAGCGGTAGAGCGCGCAATATCGGCTTGCGAATTCTGCTGCGTTGCATACGTAAAGCTTACATGCTTAAAAGAGATAAGTGGCATAAGCTGAGATGCATGAGGCACATCTTGCGTATCATCATAACGTGGTATTGATTTATCTTCGCGCATATGCCCTTTCCCTTATAGTCAATGAAAACGTTTAGACAGTTTAACTTGTCTTTTAAGCATACTTCACCATAGGCGCTTTGTACGCTGCTCTTTTGTCAGTATAACAATTTTTACCAAGATTCTCACGCATGATTGTCACATGCAGAATTGTTTGGATGTTATTTGTGCAAAACCAATTTAAGAGGCTGATACAGCAAGGCAACCACAAGTCCATTTGCAAACGCAGTTCCAATTACAATTGGAGCCATTACCAAAGCGGCACCAAGTTCGAGGTGCAAGAATACAAGTGTTGCAACAGTTGCAAAGATGCCTCCAGAAATAAGAGTGGTAACAAACGTTAAAATAAAGGGAAATAGATCAAGCTTTGAATTACGTATATGGCCAAACATATGAGTATAGGCAAGCGTCATAAGAGTCATGCAAACAGAGGCAGGAATATCGCATGCATACTCAAGACCAGGAATTGACGTATTGAGCTGAATAAGCGTTGCAGCAAGTGCGCCAATAATAATGCCCTGAACTATATTAGGTTTAAGTAACAAAATACTTAAGCAAAACGACGCAATAACAAATTCGGGCTGAATTCCCGTAATTGCCAAAGACTTTGCAACGGTTAAATCCAAAATACAACCTGCGGCTAAAAGCACAGCGGTCAAAATAAGCGACGAAATTGAAAGCGCGTGGTGAGGAGTTGCATTTTGTGATACATCGCTCGTAATTTCTTCAAAAGGATTGACAGTGTTTTGAGTGTTTTGAGTGTTTAATTCTTGAGCTTGTTCGTATGACATAATAAGTCCTTTCATGGATATCAACATGCTTAGAGCATAGATATATTTGATAAAAAACGTATAAAGAAATGTAAATAAAAAAGACTTTCAGAATTACTCCGAAAGCCTTATACAAAAATCAGCAATACTTCAGAGTAATTAACACTTAGCTAAAGATTGCCACCACCATGCCTGTACAGAAGAATTGTTAGAAGCAGACGCAACAAGCGTAGTTTGAGCAAGCATGGCAACCTCCTTTAGGTTATAGTGCAGCATCAAGTTTTTAAGAACTTGTACTATCATACACATTCGCGAACATGTTACGCAATACCTTAAAAGGTATTGCGAAACGATTCACCACAAATCCGAAAACACTAACACTTTGAAAACGCCCCACCCTTGAGGCGAAGGAATTCGAAATTTGTTATTACAGTAATACCATGTGTTTTTGCAAAGTCGTACATAAAATATAATTAGTAACCTATCAGAAACATAAATACCATGTACGGGGTTTATCGTGGCGACAGCAAAACGGCTCCCGTTTTGCAGGAGCCGCTTACACGAATTCCTAAGACAAGGCATCAACAAAATCAGCCTATAAATTAGCATCCATCTTAAACGTAAGCTTCGACAGCAAAATAGCCTGAGTGTACAACTCGCCCATATGCTTTTCGGATTCTTTTCGTGTATGTGCAACAGTCTTTTGATTCTCTTTTGTCAAAAACGCTGTTAACTCGTCGCCCGTCAGATTACGGCTCTGCTCAATAATTTCTTCAACACGCGCACGATACCAACGATTAAGCTCATCAAGATACGCAGCATTTGGCATTGCAAAGTGAGCATAATGGCTCTCTACAAGCGCAGCAAGCGATTTGTAATACCACCATGCGTCGCGCGCATTATACGTCATGCTGGTGTTTTTGAACGAAGCATCAGTATCATTCATATTAGTGAAAAATGGAATAAACGGCGTAAAGGTAGGTCCTCCAATACAAAGCCACATAATTGCTGCTCTATCCCCTGCAACGTCGTTTCTGATCTGCAAGATATGAGCATTTTGAGTTCTGTTAAGGCCAATGGGACGAAACTTATGTTTATCAGCATCAGCACCATGACCTAGTGGATCGTAGGGAGTGTTTTGATAATGCGATCCCAGCAAAAATTGAATATCCTCACGCGTAATAAGCTTTTGCGCACGAGATATAAACGGAAGATCAAAATCTTCAGGATCTTGGGTACGCTCGGGATTGAGGTATTTTTGAACATACCACGTACGAGAGGTATTGTAATGCCTGTCCTCATCGGTTGCGGTACCAAAAATATGACGCACGTTCCAACAGCTACGGTCAGGATTAAGACGATGTGTATCCACAAATTCGCGAATCCCTTCGCTGTACATAAAGTTGTCGGGGTCGTCAAAATCAACGCACTCAATAGAAACGCAGTTAGGAGCAACAGCATAGCAATCGTCGGGAATACGCTGCGCAACCCAATGATGACCTGTTACAATTTCCATGTACCAGATTTCATCTTTATCACTGAATAACACCGAATTACCTGCAGGGCTACCATACTTTTTTATGAGCGAACCTAAATATTCAACACCGTGACGAGCCGAGGTAATATAGGGAAGCACGGCGGTTTGCATGCAGTCTTCATCTAAACCATCGCGAACAAGAGGATCAAATGCAAGTGTACGAGAATTGCCGTAGGTAGACTCGGTACACGACATACAAACATTATGCTGGTTGATTCCGCTTTCATCGTAATAACCACACTTTTTATAATCAACATTAGGAACTGCAGGAACTCTATCAGCATCAGGTGGAAGCTCCATGCTAAATTTATTAAGCCAAGACTTTAAGATTTTTCCTTTGTCGTTTGTACGTGCAGGTTCAATAATAAACTTTTGCGGCGTAATGGGTCTAAACGTATCATCGTTACGCGCGATCATGGTTGAACCGTCAATAGAAGCTTTCTTCCCTACTAAAATGGTGGTACAGGCACTATGGTGTCTCATAGCCGCTCCTCTCATGTAACAATTTAGCTATAGTATACTGTACGTGTATCAAAAGACATAGAAAGGTCAGAGATGAAAAATCTTACACGCATATCGCAAGTCTTACATGCTCTATCTCTTATCTTAATGCTTGCAGTAATCTCTTTTAAATTTTTACCGTTTTCACTAGCTCTACCAACATTCGACGTACTCTATGTTATTATTGGCGTTAACTGTGTTGCGTATATCTTGCTTGCAATTTCGATAGGAATCAAAGTTTATCAAAACCTAGCTCAAAAAGACGATACACAAGCTCATAAACCAGTGAATACACGACAGCGCATCTTAACTATCGTATGGAAGACCATATACTTTGCAATAACAGTTATGGCGCTTGTCTACTCGGCGCTCATAACAGTCGTGGCAATATTTATGGTAGCTTACTTAGGCTATGCATTGGGTAATGCATAGCCATTCAACACGCACATATTGCAGCACGCGCACTCGTTAGAGTTTTGCCGTAAGCTGGGAAACAAGATTGGTTAATTGAATTTCTGTTTGCTCATGCGTTTGCATATCGCGCACCGTAACCGACTGATTTTGAGTTTCATGCTCGCCGATGACTACACATAAACGAGCACCTAATTTATCGGCTTGCTTAAACTGACTCTTAAGAGAACGCCCTTGATAATTGGATTCGGTACGAATGCCTGCTTGTCGCAGTTGCGCACAAACATTAAACGCATACATGCGCTCGGCGTCAGAAGTAAAGGCAACATACACACAAGCAGGGGTAGTTTTCCATGGCTGTGTGCCAAATGTTTGTAGTGCCAAAATCATACGCTCAAAGCCAAGCGCCCAACCTAAACCACAGGTAGGACGGCCTCCTTCGAGCTCAACCAGTCCATCATAGCGACCGCCGCCACCAATGGAACCAACGTGTGCTTGCGGACATTCAATTTCAAAAACGGTGCGCGTGTAATAGTCAAGTCCACGGACAAGTGTGGGATCCTCAACGTAGGCAACATGTGCCTCATCAAGAAACGCTTTAACACGTTCATAATGAGTTTTGCACTCAGCGCATAGATTATCTTTTGCAAGAGGAGCATCGGACATGATCTCATGACAATGCTCATTTTTACAATCAAACGCACGCAAAGGATTAATAGTTGCGCGCTCAAGACAATCTGGGCACATCTGGTCTTGGTGATCTTTAATAAAAGCACGAACAGATTCACGGTAAGCTGGCCTACAAGCTTGATCGCCCATAGAGTTGATATGTAAAACAAGCTGGTTGGGCTCAAAACCCATGCGCGTGTAAAATTCCATAAGCATCATAATGCACTCGGCATCAGCACATGGATCATCGGCGCCCAACCATTCACAACCTATTTGATGAAACTGACGAAGACGGCCTTTTTGAGGACGCTCGCCACGAAACATTGCTTCACCGTACCAAACTTTAAGCGGAGAAGCACCTTGTGGAATAAGATTGTGTTCAACCACAGCACGTACAACGCCCGCGGTTCCTTCGGGACGAAGTGCCATACGCTGCTTAGGTTTAAGATGCTGTTCAGATTGAGAGCTTAAAAGGTTTTCTAACAAAGCGCCAGAAAAAACTCTGAACATTTCTTTACGCACAACATCAGAAGATTCGCCAATACCATGAACAAATGTATCAACTTGCTCGAGCGCAGGAGTTTCTATCATGTCAAACGCATGCGTATTAAAAAGCTCAGCCGCACAGGTAAGTGCAAAGTTCCATGCACGCATGTTGTCGCCGTACAAATCCTCTGTTCCTTGAATCCTTTGTGCCACAATCATCATCCTTTTACCATCAGTATATGGACAAACTATAACGTTGCTTATTATACCTCAAGAGTAATTTCATGAACCCAACCAAAGGTATCTTCACGCTCTGATGACTGAATGTCGGTAAGCGTTTTACGAAGAAGCTTCATAACGGGTCCAACTTCTTTCATGCCTGCGCCAAATACGATGGTTTCTTCCCCATTTTGTACTTCACCAACAGGTGATATAACAGCTGCCGTACCGCACATACCGCACTCGACAAAATTGTGAACTTCATCAAAGCGCACCGGACGCTCTTCAACGGTGATGTTAAGAAGTTTTTCTGCAACATCAACTAATGATCTACGGGTAATAGAAGGCAAAATAGAATCAGTTGCCGATTGAGGAACAATAAGATGTCCTTGCGCATCAACAAACAGGAAGTTTGCGCCGCCTGACTCTTCTACAAAGGTATGTGTTTGAGGATCAAGGTACATGTTATCGGCAAAACCTAAGCTATGAGCCTCAACTGATGGATACATGCTCATAGCATAGTTAAGACCTGCTTTAATGTTTCCAGTACCATGAGGCGCTGCGCGATCATATTTTGGCACGCGTACGCGAACTGGCTTAACGCCACCTTGATAGTATGGACCTACTGGCGTTACTAAAATACGGAATTGATATTCATCTGCAGGCTTAACACCTATTACGTCACCAGTTGCGATCATAAATGGACGAATATAAAGCGTAGCCCCAGATCCAAAAGGTGGAATCCAAGCAGCATTTGCACGAACAACTTCCTCAACTGCTGCTACAAAACGCTCCTGAGGAAATGAAGGCATGCACAGACGCTTTGCAGAATCACTCATGCGTTGTGCATTTTGATCGGGTCTAAAGCAAACAACGCGGCCATCCTTTGTTGAATAAGCTTTGAGCCCTTCAAAAACCTCTTGACAATAATGAAAAATACCAGCACATTCCGAGATAGTAAGGCTGTGCTGTGTTGTAAGACAGCCCTCGTCCCAAGCTCCGTCTTTATAGTTTGATACATAACTATAATCGCAGGGTTTGTACGAAAATGAGAGCGCAGACCAATCCAAATTTTTCTTATGCATTTTATATAAACTCCTATTCTATATATCAATACAACGCTAAACTTACGGGTAGTAATATAAGAGGTGTATATCCTCTATTTGTCTTACTATAGTACCTTTTAGATACTATATTGTTTGTAACCATATTGTAAGAAGTGTGTAAAAATGTCCATTGGAAAACGTATGCAGAGTAAACATTCACACCCTCGTCATGCAGCATCTTTTGTCAAACAGGAAGAGCAAAAAGAGTTGCAGCAGCAAGCTTATCATCAAGATACAATTCATGAAAAGCCTACAGATGTAGTAGATAATAGCGGTGAACCAGCATCTTATACTAATCAGGATACACAGACTACCTTTGGCTCTTTTTCTAATCATGTTGAAGCGCCACTTGATGTAATGAGCCACTATAAAAGAAATTCTGTTGATAGCGATCGCGGTGTACTTACCGAGCTTGTAGAACCAAGCGCTGCGTATGCAGCACAAGCGTACAAAAAAGCTCCCGTAACCAGAAGACGCTTTATCTGGGGATGTGTAGGTGCGGCAGCGGTTGTTGCGGGCTTAGCCGCCTGGTTGCAACGTAAAGTTGATGTCTATGTTAATGACCAAAAGATATCAGTTCGTCCAGGAGCAACACTAGGCGATTTGTATAAGCAAGCAGGTCTTTCTGTTGAGCCAGGTAATTACATTGCAGTTGACGGTAGTGTTTTGCAAAATGCGCAAGGCTATCCCTATAGTGTTTCTATAGATGACAATGACCTTGACGAAAAAGAATTTGCCAATTGGCATGTGGCTGGTGGCGAGCATGTAAACTTCGCCAACGGTAACAATCGCATGGAAGACTACGACGTACAAATTGAAGAAACCCAGCCAAAGCTTGCAACAACAGGTGTAGCATGGGCAACGGTACGCTATGTTGCACAATGGGGAAAAGTCGGTAAAAAAGAAATTCGAACTGGTAAAGAGTCTGGTATCACCGCAGATGGCGATGTAATTCAAGAAGTGCAGAATTGTATCATTCACGGGCAGAATATTAAGCCCGATAACGGAGAAAAGCTCATTTCTGTTACGTTTGATGATGGTCCGAGCATTTATACCGATCGATACCTTAAGATTTTGTCTGATAGAGGGATTAAAACTACGTTCTTTAACATCGGTCAAAATGTTGACAACATGAAAGAGCAGCCTAAGAAGGTACTGGACGAAGGGCATTATATTGCTGGACACAGCTATACGCATCCACTTTTATCCAAGAAAAAGCCCGATCAGCTACGTGAAGAACTTAGTAAAGTGAAAGAATCGCTTTCAGAGGCAACTGGAATTACAACTACAATGTTTAGACCACCTTATGGCGATTTTACAACTAAGACATGGCTCGATAGCCAAGGCATTGTATCATCCGAGATATTATGGACGCAAGATACGCTTGACTGGAAGCAGCCTGGTGTGAACAAAATTATTGATGGCGCGTTAAAAAATGTTACACCTGGTAGCGTAGTTTTGATGCATGACGGTGGCGGAAAGCGCGATCAAGACCTAGAAGCACTTCCTCAAATCTTGGATAAGCTTATTGCAAATGGCTTTAAGATCGTAAGTATTCAAGAACTTATGAAGTCGGATAGCTCAATTCCTTCTGATATTGCCGATGGATCTGCAACTATGCCCGACGATTGTGTATGGCCTACCGAACTTGCATAGGTAGTCTAGGGCGTTTGTGCACGCTGTGGCACGGGTGGCAAGCACAGTGAAAGTTGATAATGCCCACGCTGACTCACTCGAGACGCCGTGGGCTTATTTTTCACGATTTTATGCTTGCCGTCTGTATGTGTTTGCATGCGCACCTATCTGTAGTATATTAAAGTTGATAGGTGTTCGGTGGACTAAGCCCGCCCATTCACCTATTTTTTATACCGAAACTAGCCCCCCGTGGCAACACTGCGGCATGGAGCTCTTTTTTATATAGATTCTCCTGAATGTGTTGTCCTGAAGCGCAAGAGTTATATCAGGGATATCTAGATAATACTTTAAGAAAAGTCGCATACACATCCAGCGAACATGTTTAAAGCGGCAGATATAGTCGATAAATTTAGTGATTTATAGGCTGTTTATACATATAAAAATTGTCACATTTTTGTCACATGAGAATTTTTTGGTGTATCGGTCACAACCTGTCACACCAGTTAAACACGCTTTTTCACACTTTGCAACACTTAACGCAATTGATGAATTTTTACGTATTAAAATGTTCGCATTTGCGCTGGTAGATTATGTAAAAAAAGGAGAAAAAAACTGGTGGCTGGGAAGGGAATTGAACCCCTGACACGGGGATTTTCAGTCCCCTGCTCTACCAACTGAGCTACCCAGCCACGTTGCTACTTCCAAAAAAGCAAGCTTGTTTACTATAACAAAAATAGAAGGAATGTCAAAGTGTAATTTGAATATTTCTTATAAATATGTGCAAACAGTAGTTAAACTCCACAATTTAAAAATTGAAATGCAGACCAAGCTAGAAGAAGCTATCAAAACACCTGCTAATCCTAGAAATAGCATAGGCGCAACCATTGTACTCATCCGCTAATAGACAGTCCATAAAAGACAACACGTATCAGTAACGGTCATGACTACAAGAACTGAATATGTTTTGCGCGAGTATGAAATTACCTAAAGTAGCGGATCCATTTTCTTTTACATACGGTACATCAATATAATCGTGATTATCTGGAATAGAGATATACCCATTCAAAAGCTTTTGAAATTCTCTGTTTACGCGACTAAGCATATGAGGCTGAGCCATAACTCCACCACCGAAAACAATCATGTCTGGACGAAATGAGACTGTTGCAAGAACTGCCGCCTGTGCAAGATAATATGCCTCTATATCCCATACGGGATTATCTCCGCTTAAATTCTCTCCGGCAACACCACAACGAGCCTCAAGGCTTGGTCCACAACAAAGGCCTTCAAGACAACCAGTATGAAAAGGACAAACACCTTTAAAGTCATTTTGTATATCGGTTGGATGCTTTGCAACATATACATGTCCCATTTCTGGATGGCCAACCCCACCAATAAACGCTCCTCGTTGAAGAACACCTGCGCCAACACCTGTCCCAACGGTAAAGTAAACAAGGTTTTCTATAAATTGCCCTGCCCTATTGCGTGCAAAAACCTCACCATATGCAGAACTATTAACATCTGTTGTAAAGTAAATGGGTACATGTAACGCATCTTTAAGCAAACCAACAAGATTAACGTTTTTCCAACCCTGCTTTGGAGTATTAGTTATAAAACCATATGTTTCTGACGCTGTGTCAAGATCAATAGGACCAAACGAGCCTATCGCTATACTCTTTAAATCTTTAAACTTTGCAAAAAAGACAATGACATTGTCAATAGTCTCCTTAGGTGTTGTGGTTGGAATCTTTTCTTGTTCAATAATATCTCCTTGTTTGTTGCCAATAGCCACCACAAACTTGGTTCCACCTGCTTCAAGACTCCCATAGAATTCTGTCATAAGACACCTCTTAATGCTAAATTTTCCAAAACTTTAGTTAGAGTATTACATGTATTGTACTGTAAAATTCAACTATCGTAAGTAAGTATGGTCACACTCATTATTGTTTTATTTCTATGATGTTTTCATTTTTCCCAATAGTGCCGTTAGCTAACACGGTAAAAGAATGATAACTATCCATGTTCGTAATAATAACCATTGTGGTGTTATCTAACCCGCAAGATACAATTTTTTGTGAATCAAATGTTCCTAATATATCACCTGCACAAACTTTATCACCTTGAGAAACTCTTGAGTTAAAGCCTTCGCCATTCATTGAAACCGTATCTATACCAATATGTATAAGAATTTCAACTCCTTGATCTGTCTTCATTCCATAGCAATGCCCCGTGTCTGAAACAACAGTTACTACCCCATCAGATGGCGCATAAACGGTACTGTCTGATGGTGCAATAGCCACACCTGGACCCATCAGACCCTTTGAAAAGCAAGGATCGGCTACATCTTCAAGATTTATCACTTTTCCGCTAATAGGGGTTTTGAGAATTTGTATATTGTCAATCGTCTGTTTTTGTATATTATTACATGTGTTGTTATCATCGGATACATGAGAATCCGTTGAGGTGGAATAGTCCTCATCTTCATACCCAAATAGATACGTTAATATGAAACCTAGCACGAACGACACAAAAACTAAGAGAATATATTGAAGTAATTGTCCATTACCAATGTACAACATTGCACCAGGGATAATAGTGATTCCGTTTCCAGTCCCAGCTAAACCAAGGTTTGATGCCAAACAACCACCTAACGCTCCCGCGATCAATGAAAGGAAAAACGGCTTGCGAAAACGAAGATTCACACCAAAAATAGCTGGTTCTGTAATTCCTAGGAATGCCGAAAGAGCTGCTGGGAAAGCCAGAGTTTTTAGTTTAGAATTATGTGTTTTAACACCTACAGCCACGGTAGCAGCGCCTTGAGCGGTCATTGCAGCTGTAATAATCGCATTAAAAGGGTTTGCATGATCAGCTGCTAATAATTGGACCTCTAAAAGATTAAAAATATGATGAACCCCAGACACCACGATTAATTGATGAACACCACCGATTAATAGTCCTCCTAAGCCCAACGGTAAATTAAGCACAGTTTTTGTAAAAACAAGTATATATGTCTCAACAAGATGAAAAACAGGACCGATTATAAACAACCCTAATATAGACATAACTAACAGCGTAGTAAAAGGAGTGATCAAAAGATCAAGCACATCGGGTACCATTTTTCGAATAAATTTCTCGAAATGGGCACCAATAACACCGATGATAAAAGCAGGCAATACTGATCCCTGTAATCCAACAACAGGAATACATCCAAAAAATTGCATAGCATGTACTTCACCGCCAGAAGCGACCGCCCATGCGTTAGGCAAAGATCCTGAAACAAGCATCATACCCAGAACAATGCCAACAGACGGACTTGCTCCAAAAACGCAAAATGTTGACCATACAACCAATCCAGGCAAAATAACAAATGCTGTATCGGTCAATATCTGAGAATAGGTGTTAATGTCTGCGGGAAGCGACAGTCCAAGTGCGTTGAGCAACCCACGAACACCCATAAAGAGACCAGTTGCCACAATAACTGGAATGATGGGGACAAACACATCTCCAAAGGTTCGTATACCTCGTTGAATCGGATTGGCATGCTTTTGTGTCAAAGCTTTCATATCTTTTTCAGATGTAGTTGGCAATCCAAGTGACACAACTTCGTCGTAAATTTTATTAACAGTACCAGTGCCAAAAATTATTTGATATTGCCCTGAATTGAAAAAAGAGCCCTGAACCTTGTCTATGCATTCAAGCTTGGCTTGATCTATTATGTCAGCATTATGCACCATAACCCTTAAACGTGTTGCGCAATGTGTTACACACTCAATATTATTTGGTCCTCCAAGGGCACTTATAACCTGCTTTGCAATTTCATGATTGTTCATGGCAAAGATCACCTCGTATTCAACAGCATGACAAAAGCTCTTAAGTACTACATTTACTTATTTACGTATGGTAGCGTTTCATAATATATATGTCAAACGTTTAGTATATTGATATTGTTTTGTGAACTTAGATTCATAATCTATCGAGACATATCTATTTTTGTGTACTATAGTTGCATTTCATACGGCTATCAATCCCTAGCCAAAAGGATTATGTTTAGAAGTTCTATCTGATAAGCGTATATCATATTTTGTAGTTTTAATAGTAATTCTTTATTGACCTTTAAAAGATTTTATGATGTTACATACATAAAGAATTGGAGGACTAGAACATGAAATGGACACGCGAACTTTCCTATAAACACTATGACCAATGGTCCCATGAAGAACTTTGCGAAATAGAAAAACGTGTCAATCAATCACCATGGCGTGCTAATTACCATATTGAACCGTCAACGGGGCTCCTCAACGATCCTAATGGTTTTTGTTATTTTAATGGCACATGGATTGTCTTTTATCAACATTTTCCATTTGGTGCAACCCATGGTTTAAAATCCTGGGTACAACTTAAAAGCGATGACCTTGTTCATTTTTCACCAACAGGTTTAAAGATTTTACCTGACACAAAATTTGATAGCCATGGTGCATATTCGGGGTCTGCGCTTCAAATAAAAGATAATCTTTTTATTTTTTATACGGGAAATGTGCGCGATCGCCAGTGGAAGCGCCATACCTATCAATTAGGTGCTCTCATAGATAAACAAGGCCATTTGAAAAAATTGAAAACTCCACTCATTAACCAGCCTATGGATACTACGGATCATTTTCGTGACCCACAAATATTTATGTACCATAACCAATATTATGCAGTTATTGGTGCACAAACAATAAAGCGTCAAGGAACTATACAGTTATATAAGTCTCATGAAAATGATTATGGTACCTGGGAAAAGGTCGGCGAACTTGATTTTTCCAATGACTATACCTCATATATGATTGAATGTCCTAATTTGGTTTTTGTAGATCAAGTCCCTGTGCTTATATATTGCCCACAAGGATTAGATAAAGATGTGTGTTCATACAAAAATATCTATCCGAATGTATATAAAATAGGGTCATCATTTATACCAGAAAAGTCTCGTATAACTTCTATCTCTCAGCCTCAACTCCTTGATTGGGGATTTGATATATATGCTACGCAAGCATTTAATACAGAAGATAATCGCGTCCTTGCAATAAGTTGGATAGGCTTACCAGACACTTCATATCCAACTGATCGCTATAATTATCAAGGAATCTTATCACTAGTAAAAGAACTTAGGATCAAAGACGGGAAATTGTATCAGTATCCAGTTTCTTCTATTAAAGAATTACGCGTATCACAAAAACCTCTTTGTAATATTGCACAGACAAACAACTGCTATGAATTAGAGGTTCATTTACAAGCCAACAGTACGAACGTAATTACACTTTTTGCTGATGAAGACGGAAAAGGCCTTACCCTAACTTTTGACATAAAGCATAATAGCGTTAAGGTTGACCGTAGCGGTGTTGGAGAAGAATTTGCAAAAGAATATGGCAGCACCCGAACATGTTTTATTGACAACCAAGCGACGACTGTTAATATTTTTATTGATAATTCCGTTTTTGAAATGTTTATAAATAAAGGAGAAAAGGTATTTTCTGGACGTGTGTTTCCATATTCACGCCACAACGGAATTACAACTAACGGAAACATCACAGGAACATACTACGAATTAGATTATGGCTACAAAACTTACTGATGTTGCAAAAATTGCTGGTGTAAGTGCAACAACCGTTTCTCGTGTAATCAATAAAAAGGGTTATCTTTCAGAAAAGACTATTCGCAAAGTTAATGAAGCAATGCGAACTCTAGGCTATAAGCCAAACAATCTTGCACGAAGCCTACAAGGCAAATCAACCAAGCTAGTAGGTCTTATTTTTCCAAAGATTGGTCATATATTTTATGCTGAACTCATTGACCTTATTGAGCAAGAACTGTTCACAAATGGCTATAAATGCATAATTTGTAATAGCGAGCACGATCCGCAAAAAGAACGAGAATACTTAGAAATGCTCGAAGCAAATCAAGTTGATGGCATTATTTCGGGGAGCCATAACCTGGGTATAAAAGATTACAATCGAGTCTCTGCACCTATTATTTCTTTTGATCGTAATCTATCGCCTAATATACCTGTTGTATCCTCCGATAATTATGCGGGTGGCATTCTTGCTGCGCAGACTCTTAAGAAGACTGGCGCAAGTTCATTTGTCATGATTACAGGAAATGATAATTCAAACTCACCAACAGGTTTGCGTCATGCAGGCTTTGCTTCTATTCTTCCACATGCACACATTGTTAATATACCAAGTGATTTATCTTCCGTACGAAAAGAAATGGAGATCAAAACAACTTTATCGCAGTTAAAACCAGATGCTATTTTTACATCAGACGATTTGACAGCTATTCTTGTTATTAAAATTGCACAACAACTCAAGATTTCAATTCCCGATGATCTAAAAATCATCGGTTATGATGGCACGTCATTTATCCAGCAATACTACCCTTACCTTACAACCATTAAACAGCCATTACCCGAAATTGCCCAAGTTCTCGTTGATTTATTGATTAAAAAAATACAGGGGGAAAGCGTCTCTCCAGATGGATATTTTCTTCCGGTTAGTTTGCTTTCAGGCGAGAGTGCTTAATAAATTCTATTACACATAATAAGTCTTTGTCTGTAAGCAAACATGCTATTATTACTGGATTTTTTACACAATTAATGATAAGCATATATGTTTATTTGTAATGTTGTAGCGTCTAGGATGTTGTACACGTGGTACTAATAGAGTTATATCCCAAAAACACGCGCAAAAATACTCTTTTGCGCGTGCTATTATACGGGCATGCGGCTAGCGTTTCGCGCGGGCACCTGTTCCTACTGCAAGCGACCACATGCGTGACACGTTTCGCGCAGCCCTTTGTTAATCGCGAAGCAATTCATCTGAAAGCTGTTTGTATGCTTCTTTAGCTTGAGCGTGCTCCATATGCTCAAGTTTTTCGCGCGGTGCATTCCAACACTCACATGCAGGCAAGCCAGGAATATCACTCGCCACAAATACCGGATCGAGTCCTTTTTTCTTTTGCTCTTGGTAGTCCACAAGTACCGCTATAGCCCATTTACCCAAGAGAAGGATCGCGATGATGTTGATCATAGCTTCGATGCCCATGAGAATGTCCGAGACGTTCCATGCGAGATCAAAACTCGACTGTGCACCCATAAACACAGCAATACAACAAAGAATGCGGAAGAGGAAGAGCACAACTTTATTATTTTTGATGAACTTGATGTTGCTTTCCGCGTAGAAATAATTACCAATAATACTCGAGAAGGCAAACGCGACGATAGCGAAGGTTATCACATAAATGCCTACTTCTCCTACCGCTGCTTGGACGGCTGCCTGCACAAGCGGCATACCATTGAGTTTCTCTGGCGATCCGCTGACATAAAAGAGAAGAATGATCATAGCACTGCAGGTACAAATTGCAATTGTATCGATAAAAACCGAAAGGGTTTGCGCGAGACCTTGCTTTGCGGGATGTGATACCGAAGCCGCTGCTGCAGCATTTGGCGCTGACCCCATACCCGCTTCGTTCGAAAAAAGACCACGCTTAATACCAATAACAACGGTTGACCCCATGAACCCACCAAAAATCGATTGCCAATCGAACGCCGACGCAAAAATAAGCGAAAAGACGCGCGGCAAATCGCTAAAACGAAACACGGTTAAGACAACGGCAAAGCCTAGGTACACAAGTGCCATAAGCGGCACAATGATGGAAGACAACATACCAATCCGTCTGCCTCCACCAAAAATAATCATCGCTGTCGTAACCGTAAGCAATGTTGCAATCGCAAAATCAGCGTGGGATTCCCTAAATTGGGGAATGAAGTACTCAAAAGACGAGCTCAAATTGTATGCCTGAAGCCCGTTAAACCCTACGGCAAAACAAAGGATAAGCGAAATTGCAAAAATAACGCCAAGCCAGTGAATTCCAAGCCCTTGACTAATGTAGTACGCAGGGCCTCCGCGAAACTCTCCCTCGTCGCCACGCACTTTCCACACCTGCGCTAACGTAGACTCGATGAACGCAGACGCGGCGCCAATACACGACATGATCCACATCCAAAATACAGCGCCTGGACCACCTGTGGCAATGGCTGTAGCAACGCCTGCAATATTTCCCGTACCCACGCGAGACGCTGTGGAGACCATAAGCGCTTGAAAGGAAGATACCGCTTCTTGACCGTCGACGTGGCGCTTTTCCAGCAACACAGAAAACATATCGCCAAGCAATCTAAACTGTACAAAACGCGTACGAATCGAAAAATACACCCCAGACAAGATCAAAAGAAATACTAAAAGATACGAGTACATGTACGAATCTATAGCATCGGTAAGTGCAATGAGTGAGTTCATAGTCTACCTCGTCTCCAAAAGTCTACAGGAACTAAACGCTATGAATGAGCTTGGTACAAACGACGGTCATACGTGAAAACATTGCGTGCGTGGAAAGCTTTTCTTACATTTCAACCAAAAAGCTTTGCGCGCTTGGAACGGTTTACACGCTCGAAGCTCTATAAAACTTGATGGGTATTGTATCATCTATGAACAACAATCCGAGATTGTTCGAGATAATTAATAAGAAAGTAACCTTGAAACAATGTCGCGCAAGCACCCCTGCCCGCGCGCATGCACTCCTGCCCCCCCCATCTGCGTCTGCATAGACGTCTGCATCTACACCCGTACACAAGTGTCTACACGCCAGCATAGCGGAGTATAGGACAAAAAGTTCCATAAAGCATAAGAGCTTTATGGAACTTTTTTACGTGTAAATTCTAAACGAATAGCAAGATTCTTTATACGACCAAAAAGCATCGATTGCTTTCATGCAATTACGCGCTTTTCATGATAACGTTTCTTACCACACCAGCCGCTCTATCGCACGCATTGAGCGTGTTCTCCATACGATCAAAAAGACGAAGCCAGGAAACAACATGTCCACGGCGCGCGTCAGGAAGATCTTCGTCGTGGAACAGACGATACAAAGCACTTTCATAAACAGTATCGCCCTCATCTTCTATATGACCAACCTCAATAGAATGGGTTAAAGCTTGTTTATCCTTTTTATAGTCGGGCAAACAAGTGATCATCTTTTCGATCTCTTTTGCTGCACAAACAGTTAAATCAGCAAGCTGAGTTGCTTCTGTTCGACTTCCAGACGTATTAAAAAGTTCAAGACGAATCGCAACGCCTTCCATTGAGTCTACAATATCGTCCATACGAAGAGCCAAATCAGAGATATCATCACGATCAAAAGGTGTAATAAACGAAGAATATAACTCTGCCATAATCTTCTTAACATGTTCGTCGCAATGCACCTCATGTAATTTCATCAAAGGAATGAGGTTAACAGTTGTAGGATAGTCATGTAACAACTTTGCATAATCCTCTGCAGCTTTAGTGATGTCTTTTGCAAAATCTTTAAACAAGGTATAAAAAACGTCCTCTTTTTTTATGCGACCCATAATATGAGCTCCTTTACATACGTAGTAAACCAAATTAAATAATCAGTTACCAACATAGACAATACGAGACAAACTTTGCGCCGAACTTCATGCACAAATGCGAAAACACTTAGAAAACCAGTAAAAATAGCTTAGCAAGAACAAATCCAATAATGCCGCAACCAGGAAATGTAAACACCCATGTGTAAACCATTTCTTTTGCAACAGCCCAGTTAACGCTGCGCACATCTTTAGCAGCACCAGCCCCCATAATTGCAGCAGTTTTTGCATGTGTTGTGGAAACTGGAAGACCTGTAAGCGTTGCCACAAATAAGGATACCGTAGCCGAAACCGAAGAGGCAAAACCTTGGTACTTTTCCATCTGTACCATTTCCATGCCAACTTTTTTAATAATGCGTTTACCTCCAACTGCTGTACCTATAGCCATCGTCAAAGCGCACAGAACTTCAATCCATAATGGAAATCCATTGAGGTCACTAGCCTGCATACCTGCCGATAGGGCAATTGCCAACATTGCAGTGGACATAAATTTTTGACCGTCTTGAGCACCGTGCATAAGAGCAACTCCCGCAGCACCTATTACTTGTAGGCGACCAAAAATTTCATCGGCTCGTCTTCGATCCACATTGCGACACGCATTGCGGATAATCTTGACAACAACCCAACCAGCAGCATAACCAGCGATTGAAGAAAAAATGAGGCCGTAGACTACTTTCATCCACTCCCCCATATTAACGCCGCTTAAATCTCCTGAGACCGCCAATGCAGCACCAGTTAGACCAGCAATTAAAGCGTGAGACTCAGACGTTGGTATACCAAAAACCCAGGCTCCCACTCCCCAAGCCACAATACCTACGGTTGCAGCCGCTAATGCAATAAGAGCTGCATGGGTATCGCCGCCAAAATTGACCATACCGCTCATGGTGTCTGCAACAGCAGTGGAGATAAAGCTCATAACCACAAGTCCAACAAAGTTGCACACAACACTCATAAAAATAGCGGCATTAACGCTGATAGACCGCGTGCCTATAGGCTCTGCGATAGCGTTTGCCGCATCCGTTGCTCCATTAACAAAAATTGTTCCTAAAACAAGTACAACAACAATTGCTAAAAAGGGGTTAACCTGAAGCATTCCAAGAAATTGTTGGAAACTAATCACGAAGTTGATTCCTTTCCCTCGTTGTGTTGCCCATTTCAGCAAGATCTATACAACTAAGCATGCCCCAAATCTTGCAAGATGTGCTCAAGACAAAAATCAATAGAGACTCATCTTTGAAACAAGCACGATACACTTAGAGATACCATATGACTCTATTAAGCACCTTCGTGGGCAATTACAAATAAGTCATACGAAAATCTATAAGCAAATCTATTTTCACATGTATTTACCGAAAAATGCGACCGTTCACCGATTAATAAAACTATACATTTTCTACATCAAAGGATCTACCAAAGATTAAATTGATGACATGATGGAAGCTTGTTCACATGAGTTATATGTAAAGCACAACACCCTAGAAGCGTATAAGTTATATTCGAAGCACAACACCCTAGAAGCGTACATCAGCAGTTAATGTATTTCCCGAGATAACGTACGCAAACTGTTCTTGCGGTTGTACCCACTGAATATCAAATCCTTCCTGCGATAATATCTGCGCAAGCGCAACTAAACGCGCATTTGCGATGCGATAATCACAAGGTTGTGCATCCTTATGCAAACTATCATATTTTCTCTGGTTTGCCCAATACGGCAGTTTAATTGTCTTTCCATGAGCAATGCCATTTGTTTTTTGATGGATAAGAGCGAGCGCAGACTTAATAACCTGAAAATGTATCTGTTCTGCTTTAGTAAGTGTAAAGACAGCAGTTGCAGGAACTTCGGCATTCCAATTCATATCAAACCAAGGACGAGTTTTATCAACCGAGAGAGACATCTGCTTTGCAAGAACATATGCATCAAACCCAATACAGTTGCAACGTGCAGAAAACTCTAAACGCTCCATCGTATACTCCCCTTTTGCCTTGCCAATTTAGATGCGCTTTAAAAATAATTCATTAAAAAGATTGTATACATTAAATATAGCATGAATTAGCAAGGATATAGACATATTTTTTAAATAAATGAAGTGCACCAAAGCAAACTTTTTTGTAACTTATAGGGATTTAGCATTGAAAACTTCATAATAATACAAAAACTAATCGTTTGTTTGTAAACAGAATTTTGTATACATAAAAATAAATATTCTGTGATTTAGGCAATAAGAGTAAAAGTCTGTTATCAAAAATAAAACCCACGATGCATACGAGACACATCGTGGGTACGCAGAGTCTAAAAAGACAGTTTATGCACCAAATTCCAAGTTCTTTTCATTCTCTTTACTAAACAAGTGCATAACGTTACCACCAAAGGTAAACTGAATGGGGCTACCAATTGGCAAGCTCGCAGGATTCTCTCCTTCAAGCTTTGCGGTTTGCGCAATGATAATGGTATCAGAACCACAAGCCTTAACATGAAGGTGTACCGTTGAACCCATAGGCTCGGTAACTTCGATCTTACCCTCGATCATATCGCTGCCCTCACCGTAGAGACCGATATGCTCAGGACGAACACCCAGCGTAATATCTTGAGGTTGAACATTATGTTTCTTAAGGTTCTCTTGTTTATCAGGTGAGCAAACAACTTTATGACCAGCAAGGTCAACAACATATTTACCTTCGTCATCAAGATATAAATGAGCATCATAGAAGTTCATTTGAGGAACACCAATAAAGCCTGCAACAAAGAGATTTGCAGGATGGTCAAAGACCTCTTGAGGAGCACCAACTTGTTGAACCATACCATCCTTCATAATTACAATACGGTCACCAAGCGTCATAGCTTCGGTTTGGTCGTGTGTAACGTAAATAAAGGTTGTGTCAATACGTTGGCGCAATTTAATGATCTCGGCACGCATTTGGTTTCTAAGCTTTGCATCCAGGTTTGAAAGCGGCTCATCCATCAGCAGAACTTTAGGCTCACGAACAATAGCACGACCAATAGCAACACGCTGACGTTGACCACCCGAAAGAGCTTTTGGCTTACGATCAAGATACTCGGTAATACCTAAAATTTCTGCAGCTTGATCAACACGTTGCTTAATTTGGTCCTTATCCATCTTGCGAAGCTTTAAAGGATATTCCATGTTCGCACGAACAGTCATATGAGGGTAAAGAGCATAGTTTTGAAATACCATAGCGATATCACGCTCACGAGGAGGAATATCGTTCATACGTTTGCCACCAATGAGGAGATCACCACGGGTGATTTCTTCCAAACCAGCAACCATACGTAAGGTAGTAGATTTACCACAACCAGAAGGACCTACGAGTACGATAAATTCCTTATCAGCAATGTCAAGATTAAAATCCTCTACCGCTACAACACCCTCGTCGGTTACTTTGAGGTTATGTTTATGCTTTTTAGCACCCTTTTGTTTCTCGGTATTAGGATAAATTTTCTCGATATGCTGAAGCTTTACCTCTGCCATGATTAATCCTTTCTATCAACACACCTTATATGTTCGGCGTAATGCCATTATCCCCTCAATTACCTGCATTTAAGTGTATCACGAAGTTCGTGAACACTAAACTAAATGCCAAATGTCACGGTTGTACTCTGCAATTGTTCTATCAGACGAGAAGAACCCTGCATGAGCAATATTAATAAGCGTTTTCTTAATCCAAGCGTGACGATCTTCAAAGTCTGCAAGACATTGTTCCTTAGTCTTGATGTAATCTTCGATATCAAGCAAGGTCATAAACCAGTCATGCGACAAAAGATCCTTGTAAACACGGGTTAAGCTCTCTGACTGACCAATTGCAAGCATCTCAGGCGAAACGATAAAGTCGATCAAACGCTCAATGTCGCTTCCCTTCCAGAAGTCGGTAGGATGATAACCGTTAGTTGCGTAAAGCTTAATAACCTCTTCTGAGGTGCGACCAAACTCATACGCATTCTCTTTGCCAACAAGATTTACGATCTCTACATTGGCTCCGTCTTGCGTACCCAAGGTCAGCGCACCATTTGCCATCATCTTCATATTACCTGTACCACTAGCCTCTTTAGAAGCAAGTGAAATCTGCTCAGAGATATTAGCCGCAGGAATAAGATGTTCAGCAACGGTTACATTATAGTTTTCAATGACAACAATCTTAAGCCAAGGAGAAACAGCTGGATCATTTGCAATGAGTTTTGAAAGGCAAAGCAACACATGGATAATATCCTTTGCAAGAATATATGCAGGCGCAGCTTTTGCGGCAAAAAACATTACCAACGGACGAGAAGGAATGTGTCCATTTTTAATATCAAGGTATTTCCAAATAGCATACAAAGCATTCATTTGCTGACGCTTGTACTGATGAAGACGTTTAATTTGTACGTCAAAAACAGCGTTAGTGTCAATTTGAACGCCCTCTTTTTTCTCAAGCCATGCAGCAAGACGTTTTTTATTAGAAGTCTTAATAGCATCAAGTGCGTTCAGAAGATTTTCATCGTTAACATGATCAAGAAGGCGCTCTAATTGAGATGCATCTTTAATCCATGAATCACCAATGGTTTGGGTAATCAAATTGGCAAGATCGGGGTTGCATCCCATAAGCCAACGTCTAAAAGTTATACCGTTAGTCTTGTTGTTAAACTTATCGGGATAAAGCTGGTAGAAGCCGTGCATTTCCGACTCTTCCAAAATCTTGGTGTGAAGTGCGGCAACTCCATTAACTTTGCAACAAAAATGAACATCCATATGAGCCATGTGAACAACATTATTCTTGTCCAAAATAGCAAGCTTTTCGTTTTGTGTACGAAGACGCGCACGACGATCAAGGTCTTGAATAATAGGTACAAGCTGAGGTGCAACACGAGAAATAAAGTCAATTGGCCATGTTTCGAGAGCTTCTGCCAAAATAGTGTGATTGGTATATGCACAAGTATTTTCTACAATTTCTACAGCTCTATCAACCGAAACACCTCGTGCAACAAGCTGACGAATAAGTTCGGGGATAACCATAGAAGGATGCGTATCGTTAATGTGGACAGCTACAAACTTATCAAGCTGGTCAAGTGGATGACCTGCTTCGTCCATCTCATGAAGAATAAGTTGAGCACCTGCACAAACCATGAAATATTCCTGATATACGCGCAAAAGACGTCCAGCTTCATCAGAGTCGTCAGGATACAAAAATGAAGTGAGGCAGTGCTCGATATCATTCTTATTAAACGAAATACCATGTTCGGGTGCAGGCGCTGGATTTTCGACATCAAAAAGATGTAGACGATTTACCACACCATTTTTATAACCCGGTACTTCAATGTCAAAAAGCTTGGCGCGCAAATTACCAAATGCAAAAGGAACATCAAAAGTAAATGGAGTAGAACAAAGCCAAGATTCACGCTCAATCCAAGGATTAGGCTCTTCAAGCTGATAGCCTTGAGAAAGATCCTGACGGAATAATCCATAATGGTAATTAAGACCAACACCATCTCCAGGCAATCCAAGAGAGGCAATTGAATCCATAAAGCAAGCCGCAAGACGACCCAAACCACCGTTACCTAAAGAAGGCTCGGGCTCACAATCCTCAACCTCGGCTAAAGTAGTGCCCCAACCTTGAAGAAGAGCCTCTGCTCTATCTACCAAACCTAAATTAATAAGATTGGCACGAAGCAGACGACCTACCAAAAACTCAGCAGAAAAGTAATACAGTTTACGCTTACCTTGTGTTTTTGGCGCATCAAACTGCATTTGGCGAAGAGCGCTTGTCAATGCTTGCATAAGCTGTTCGCCAGTTGCTGCCTCGGGAGCCACATTATGTTGACTTAAAAATTCGCGAACTCTATCTTCAAAGTTCATCTACTACAACCTCCTATAATTATTTCATCGAAGATACACTGGTAGAAAATATAAGACATGCAAACTCAAAACAACATTGCCCTGTAATCCTGCCCAAGTGTAAACCGATGTTCATAACCTACTTTTTACCTCGAGATCCACACTTACATTGTTTTTTAGAGTCATCACTAGTATCTAAAACAGCTTGTGATGAATTAGATACTGGCGAATCTTTTAACGTTTTCTTAGCCTCACGAGCCTTACGAGCAGCCTCGGCTTCTTCGAGTGCTTGTATATCAACCTGGCTCAAACGCTCATATAAGAACATCTGATCTTTAAGGCGTTTTGCAAGTTTGTCAGAAAGATCACCTGCTTTATAGCGCCATGTCCAGTTAGAGCCCAAGGTGGAAGGAACGTTAATACGCGCAGAATCATCAAGTTCCAAAACGTCCTGCATTTGCACGATTGCAGTGTTGGCCACAGATGACCAAATACCACGCATAGCAGCCCATGCAACACTTTCACCGTCTGCTATATGCAAATATTTGCGTGCATAATCAGCGTCTTTTTTATCAACACTTTCAAACCAACCAAGTGCCGTGCTATTATCATGCGTTCCAACGTAGGCAACACAATTTTTTGGATAATTATGTGGTTGATAGGTTCTACCACCAGAATCGCGGCTATCAAAGCCAAATTCAAGTACTTTCATGCCAGGATAAGTAGAATCTTTAAGAAGTTTAATAACTGATGGAGTAAGAAACCCTAAATCCTCAGCAATGATATTGCGTTTACCAAGCTTCTTATTAAGTTGATTAAAGAACGCAATACCTGGACCTTTTCGCCATCTACCACCTGAGGCATCTTGAGCACCGTAAGGAATTGCATAATATGAGTCAAACCCACGGAAATGATCTATGCGCAAAACATCAAAAAGTCTAAACTGCGCTGAAATACGTGTGAGCCACCATGAATATCCATCTTTTTTCATAACATCCCAGTTGAAAAGAGGATTTCCCCAGAGTTGACCAGTTGCAGAAAAACCATCGGGAGGACACCCCGCTACTTCTGTAGGCAATCTAAACTCATCGAGTTGAAATTGCTCTGGATGAGACCAGGTGTCAACACTGTCTGCTGCAACATAGATTGGCAAATCACCGATAATCTGAACACCGTTGTCATGAGCATACGAGTGAAGTTCACCCCACTGCTTATAAAAGAAATACTGGACACCTTGCCAAAATTTGATATCAGCTGATAAGTTTTTACGAGCTTGCTCTAAAGCTTGAGGCTCACGTAGACGAACAGTCTCTGGCCAAGAAGTCCAAGGCTTTGAGTCATTTGCATCCTTTAAGGACATATAAAGCGCATAGTCATCTAACCAGGAATGCTCAAGTTTACAAAATTGAGAAACTTCAAAGGTATGATCATCCCATAATTTTTTAACTGCTTTACGCAATACATTAAAGCGAGTTTTATAAAGTAGACCGTAATCAACCTTTTGAGGATCGGCACCCCATTTCACCGAATCAACGTCATTTTGAGTTAAAAGACCTTCAGCAATAAGCGTATCCAAATCAATTAGATAAGGATTACCTGCAAAGGTAGAAAAACTCTGATATGGTGAATCACCAAAACTCGTAGGACCAATAGGGAGAACCTGCCAGTACGTTTGAGACGAATCGTGCAAAAAATCAATAAAGTCACGAGCTGATTGACCCATTGTACCCACACCATAAGGAGAAGGCAAAGCGGTTATAGGCAGTAAAATTCCTGCAGAACGCATAAAGACTTCTCTCCTTTCAAGCAAACATCCAACACTAAACAAATGTCTATCATAACGCTAGTTATCTAATTCAGACAGATTTTTAACAGTTTCACCTTTTAACACAGTATGGTCAACAATTTCACAGACACTACCTCGAGATGTACCTTCGATCATAGACAGTAAAATCGCTGCCCCCCTCTCAGCTAAACGTGTTGTATCCTGTCTGACTGTTGTAAGGCGTGGAATACAAAATTGAGAAGATTCAATACCGTCAAAACCAACAAGGGAAATATCTTGGGGAACAGACTTTCCAATATCACGCAAAGCTCTCATAACTCCAATCGCAATCACATCACCCAACGCAAAAATCGCAGTTGTTTGGGGCACACGTTTTAGAACACGAAGCAAGGCATCGTACCCTTCTCGCATTGAAAAATGGCAAGGTTCATACTGCAAACTCATATCGAAAGGTATTTTTGCTTGTGCACATCTTCTAATAGCTCCCGAAAGTCTTCTCAGGCTAATTTGTCCTTGAGAAAGATTTCCTCCAATAACTGCAATTTTTGAATGATGTGCCTGAATCAAAACGTCAACAATATCCGAAGACGCTTGCCCATCGTTTGTTAAAACACACGATAAATTAGTAAAAGGCAATGTTTGTGTTGAATTGGTAATTACGACACACGGACACACAATTTGACAAAAATCTTGCTTGAAATACTCAAGCTCACCGCCAAGAAAAACTATACCACGCGGATTATGGGCTTTCTGATACCGAAGCGCAAATTGCACTTCGTTTTCATCTTCGTCCAAATATGCAACATATACATCTTCACCGCGCATGTCAAGGTACGTATGAAGCTTTTCAAGGATATTGGCGAATAAAGGATTGTAGCGACCTTTAACCATAACTGCGATGGAATGGGTATCGGTTCTCTTTAAGCTACGTGCATTAGCATTAGGTTCAAAATGATACTTATCTACCACACCCATAACTTGATCGTGTGCTTTTTGGCTCACATTTGAACTGCTGTTTAAGACACGAGACACCGTTCCTACGCTATAACCCGATATCCGCGCAATATCCTTAATGTTCATAGAAACTAACCTTTAACAGCACCAGCTGCAACGCCTTTGATAATGTACTTCTGGCATGCAAGATAGAAGACAATAACAGGAATAACAGCCAATACAAGTGCCGCCATGATAGCACCCATGTCTACACGACCATAACTACCCTTCATAAACTGAATAACAATAGAGATAGTCTTGTATTTATTGGTATCCAAAACAAGATACGGAAGTAGGAAGTCGTTCCAGATCCACATGGTTTCAAGAATACCAACAGAAATGTAGGTTGGTTTCATAATAGGTAATACAATCGTAAAGAACGCGCGAAGAGGGCTTGCACCATCGATAAGTGCAGCTTCTTCAATCTCTACAGGAATACTCTTTACAAAACCGCAGAACATAAATACCGCAAGTCCAGCACCAAACCCTAGATATACGATGATGATACCCCAAGGAGTATTGAGGTGTAGACGGTCTGCAGTAAAGGAGAGCGTAAACATAACCATTTGGAAAGGAACAACCATTGAAAATACACAGAGCAAATAAATAAATTTACTTACCTTGCTTTTAACACGGGTAATATACCATGCACACATTGACGTGCAAATGAGGATAACAATTACCGAGCCAACGGTTATTAACACTGTCCAACCAACCGCATCCAGTAAGTGGTATTTTCTAAGTGCGGCCGTATAGTTAGCAAATTTGGCAAATGTTTCAGGAGTAACCCAATCAAAAGGTATGGATTGAATGAAGCTCTTTTTCTTAAAGGAGTTCATTACAATAATGACGATAGGTATAAGCCACGCAATACTGAAAATCGAAAAGACAACAGTTCCTATAATAGATAAAAGTCTTTTTCTTTCTTTCATTATTGTTGCACCTCCCTCTTACGGGTAATTTGGAGCTGAATAAGACCCAAAATAGTAACAAGGAAGAAGAACACAACGGCTTTAGCCTGTCCGACACCTTCCCAGCCCGTTCTGCCATAGAACGTATCAAAAATATTAAGTGCAAGCATTTCGGACATATGAGCCGGCTCGCCTGCCGTAAGGGAAAGGTTTTGATCAAAGAGTTTGAAACCGCCTGTTAATGACAAGAACAAGCAAATGGTAATGGAGGGCATCATCATTGGAATAGTAACATTCCACAAACGCTGCCATGCATTGGCACCGTCAATTTGTGCAGCTTCCAAAACATCGGTTGGAATTGATTGTAAACCGGCAACATAAATAATCATCATGTAACCAATTTGTTGCCAGGAAACCAAGATAACCAGACCTACAAAACCGTACCATTCATTCAAACTGATTGTCTGTTGGTATTGTTGTAAAACACCATTAAAGATAAGCTGCCAGATATAGCCTAAAACGATACCACCAATTAGGTTAGGCATAAAAAATGATGTACGGAAAATATTGGTTCCTTTAAGTTTTCCTGTTAACGCCATAGCAATCGCAAACGCAACAACATTAATAACGATGACAGAAACAACCGCAAACGCTGCAGTGTACCAAAATGCATGTTGGAATAAATTATCACTGAACGCATCAATATAGTTTTCAAAGCCATTAAAAGTTGCATCGGTTACAGTCGTAAAGTGGGTAAAGGAAAGAACCAATCCCATAATAAACGGAAAAACAAAACCAATAGCAAAAGAAGCAAGAGTTGGTACCAAAAAGATAAGCCAGTACTTCTTTATAGACTTTTCCATGCTAACAAACCTCCCTTACATGTAATAAACGCGGAGAACAACGTGCTATGTCCTCCGCGAACCCTTACATCTCTATCACAATTAAAACGTGATAAATGCCACATTTACGAGCTTTAAGGACTTATTAGTTCTTAGCCTTTTCAGCTTCTGTCTTCCAGCCGTCAACAAATGCTTTAACAACTGCGCCCCAGTTGCTGTCATTTTGAGCTGCAGCATATGCAACCAATGCAGAACCTACGCCGTTCTTCCACTCTTCAGATGGCATAGTTGCAAAGCACCAGTCAACAGGAGTTTTACCATCAGCAACATATTTGTTAGCAATATTAACAAGTGGGTTAGCACTTTCAAGATTCTTCTTAAATGGAATGGTAAAGCCACAACCGTTAGCACCAGAAGGAAGAGCTTCCTTACCACCACAAAGGCATTTAACACCCTTATCAGAGTTGGTGCACCAATTCATAAAGTCAAGAGTTGCTTGAACGTCTTCAGGTTTAGCTTTTTTGTTAACACACCAGTAGTTCTCAGAACCAGTGCAAAGTCCTTGGTTCTCTTCACCTTCAACACCAATGTAAATTGGAAGCATGCCCAAGTTCTCATCGCCGAGGTCTTGAATCTTCTCGTACTCCCAGGTACCGTTTTGATAAAATACTGCTTTACCTGTTACAAATTCATTGGTGCAGTCATCAGCGGTTTTTGTGGTAAGAAGGCTTGGATCTGTAGTTGAGTTGTTAATGTAGAGATCCCAAATCTTACGATAGTTGTCAAGGTAAGTACCCTTAATAGCCTTAGTAGATTGGATATTGTCCTTCTTGTATTCATAGTAAATAGGAAGGTTTGCAAGGTGAGTCTTAAAACGCCAGTCGGAAGATTTATCCATACCTGGTGCGTTAAATGCGCTAAAGCCAAGCTCGCCTTTACGCTTAGTAATGTCTTCAACAACCTTCTTGAAGCTCTCAAAGTTGGTGATTTCGTCTGCACTGTGACCAGCTTTTTCAAGAAGTTTTTTGTTGTAGATAATACCGTAGCTCTCAATTACGTAAGCGATACCTTTAATCTTGCCGTCGTCACCTTTAAGCTTAAATGCATCGTTGGTGCAGTTTTTAACGATTTCTGAGTCATCCAAATCAGCACAGTAATCAATAGAGCCTGCTAAGCCTACAGGACCGTTGGTTTGGAAAAGCGTAGGCATTTCGCTTTTACCCATTTCAGACTTTAAGGTAGAAGCATATTGACCTGCAGCTGCTGTTTTAACAGTAACTTCAACGCCAGTTTCTTCTTTATAAATCTCGGCAATCTCTTTCCACTGCTCGTCAGATTCTGGTTTAAAGTTAAGGTAGTATACGTGACCTTTAGCTTCACCTTTTTTGCCTGAAGAAGCCTTATCATCTTGACAACCTGCAGCAAACGGAACAAGCATACCTGCGCTTAAACCGAGACCCGCCTTAATGAAGTTCCTACGATTGAGCATGTCTCACAACTCCTCTCGCCCAAGGGCATCTAATATTTTGGAAACGTTTCCAAAGTGTTACCTATAGTTTACGTGGTCGAGATAAGAATTAGCTTGAAAATCTTTTTTATACCGTTTACCGCTAAACCTATACCGCTTACCGCGTATGAATAGTTTCGTTACCCATACACATTTGTGACGCATGTTACCTGCAAGAATACACTGGGGAGCCGCATAAAATTTGTTTTGAACAGTTTATAGCCCTTAGTTTAGGTTGCGTCTCATAAGCGCTCCCTTGATTTGAAAATACAATTTTAACAAGGTGTCTGACTATCACCGACGACAGCTGGAGGCTTAACAAAATGCTTACTGGAATAATTCCCTCGTTATAAAAGACATTGATTTTACGTTAATAATCTTTTAATTATGTATACATTTCTTAAGGATACGACTACTATAAATAAAGCATTATTTCGCGATAATTAGATACGAAAGGTTGTATACCATGAATTTAGTATTACAAAAATCATGTGTTATCGCTGCTATTACGTGTGGTCTGTGCATTGCGCCATCTACACTTGCGCTTGCTACTGAAACAACCCCCCCCAGCAGATATCTAAGCAAGAATTGCGTAGTCAAAAACAAGATCCAATAGTATGGACAAAAAATGACTTCTACCTCGATGAGCACGATGACACAAAAATTGTTGATAGAAGATCAACTGATGGTACAGCTCCAGGAGGTCTGTTGGCATCAGGTATCGAGAAGCTCAAAAAATCGGGCGGCAAACTTGTTATTCCTGAAGGTATCACTGAAATTGATGGGCAAGCATTTTCTAATTCGAGTAAGCGATACGATGGACTTATTAAAAGCGTAACGTTTCCTTCAACACTGAAAAAAATCGGGTACGCTGCATTTTGGTGGAACAGCATTAGTGGCGAAGTTACTATTCCCGAGGGAGTAACAGAAATTGATGCTGTTGCGTTCAGAGAAAACAACATTAGCTCTGTTACGCTTCCCTCTACGCTGAAAACTATTGGCTCTCAAGCCTTTGGGTGGAATAAGATAACAAAAATTGTTGATAATGGTGACCTGAGTAAGCTCGACTTGAAAAAGTACTGGAGCATTTTACCTAAAAACATGCAAGATATTCAACATGCCACACCTTTTGTTGCACAGCATTTGCCTGATGTTGTGCTCGTTCCTGATAAAGACAATCCCCAAAAATCAAAATCTCAGCCAATCCCCTATCGTTTTACCCAGGTTGTGGCAAAGCGTGGTCAAGACGCGTCTAAGCCATTGTATTTTGACATTTATAACGATACCGAAGGTAACGGCGCATATCTGAACAGCGTTGGAACTGTTGACCATAAGAATAATACCTTTACCTTTGTGAACACCAAAGACGGAAAAGTATGGTCGGTATTGTATTACGCCAATCCTAATGGCGATAATCTTATGTGGGGCGATAAAGGATATGTCCTAGGTGATGTCTCATTCAATATCCGTGGTGCAAAGGAATTTAACGTAACTTATTCATTTGTAAATGGAACAGACGCAAAACAGGCTTTGCCTAAGAGTGTAACTAAGCTTTTGCCAACTGCAACAAAAGCATACGAAAGCACGAGTGTTAATGCAGATAAATTGGCTACAACAACCGTTAAAGACAAAGACGCACAAGGAACTTGGACTTTTACGGGTTGGAACACATCAAATGTTTCTCATATATCCAGCGATGTAACATTTGTGGGAACGTGGACCTTTAAGAAAGATCCCACGCCGCAACCACCAACTCCACCAACTCCACACCATAATCCTGGACAACCCACGGACGGTCAAAATGATCAAGGCGGTCAAAACAATCAACAACAAGGTAACCATAACCAAGACAATATCAAAGATAATAACAAACACATGACGCCTCAAACTTCTGATGCAGGTGCAGCATCGCAAGTTGTAGGATCGTTGTCGGTATTAGGCTTCTTAACAAGCTTATGTGGACTCAAAAAACACTCAAAACCACGTAAGTAATATTTTCATATGTAAAACGTGAAAAATATTTTTAATTACCGCCGCATAGCGTACAAAGCGCTATGCGGTGTTGTATACTCACCTCGGATAAATGAGCGCAGCAAAAGATCAGTGAATACCATGCTCTCAAGCCGCACCCTCATATAAACTTTATGAGAAAGGCAGTTGTATGTCACAAGAAACATCTAATTTACGCTGGCGTGTTGTTGATATTACCGTTGCTTCGGTTATTGGCGTTGTTTCCGCTCTTATTTACTGGCTTATTGCTATTGGCTGGTCAATTCCAAGCCATCTTCTTAATGGTATGCTCCCTGGTCTTAACGGCCTGCTTAATGGCTTATTCTTGTTTGCCGCGCCTCTTGGTGCTGTTATCGTAAGAAAACCTGGCGCAGCAATCTACGCCGAACTTGTAGCAGGCGTTTTGGAAGCATTGCTTGGTAATCAATGGGGCGGTGCTCCGACTATTATTATTGCCCTCATTCAAGGCGTGGGCGCAGAATTGGCATTTGCTATATTTTGCTATAAGCGCTGGTCTTTAGACACCATGCTTTTATCGGGCGCTCTTACAGGTGTGGCTGCTTGGGGATATAGCTTTATCAAACACTTTCAAGGTATTGATATTTTGGGTAAGTATGGCGTTACCTACCTTGTATCGTCAGTTGTATCTGGTATTGTCATTGCAGGACTGCTTATGTGGTTCCTTTACCTCAAACTCGCCCAAACTGGCGCATTAGATTCCTTTGCTTCGGGTCGCGAAGTACGCAAACATTAGCATCGTAACAAGAATTTCTACACACTCATCAACATGAATGACACTCGTGCTACATTACGTTTTTCTAAATGGGGTTATGCTCATGCATGCAGAAACAATTTTGCCGTACGAAATTTGGATTTAACCATTCATGCTGGTGAGCGTGTTTTGTTATTAGGCGCATCAGGAATTGGAAAATCAACCATTCTTGAAGGCGCAGCAGGGCTTATTGGCAATACAAGCGGATCCGCAAAAACACAAGACGATGACGGCGGCATATGTGAAGGCTCCATTTATATAGACAATAAACCTCTCGCCCAAGCACGAGGCGATGTAGCTCTTGTTATGCAAGACCCTAACGCTCAGATGATTTTTGAGAAATTAGGTGACAACGTCGCTTTTGGATGCGAAAACCTAGGCGTTCAAAAACCAGAAATTTGGAAACGTGTACACACATGCTTACAAGAAGTGGGGCTTCAGGATATCCAACTTCATCGCAATACCGGGCATTTAAGTGGAGGTCAAATGCAACGGCTTGCGCTTGCAGGAGCTCTTGCTATGCAGCCTCGGATACTTTTGTTAGATGAACCAACAGCAAATCTAGACCCTGTGGGCACAAAGCAAATAGTTGCAGCAACACACCACGTTCTTAAAACTACCAATGCAACCATGATGCTCGTGGAGCATCATATCCAACCTTGGCTTGATATCGTTAATAGGGTTATTATTCTTGGGCAAAAGAGTTATCTTACTCATGATGAAAAAACACACGAACGCTTACATACGACGACATCTACCATCTTAAGCTCAAAAGATGATAACCAAACCATTATCGTGGCAGATGGAACGCCTGATGAAGTGTTTTCTAGAACAGACTTACCCTGGAAAGATTTAGGAATTTGGGTACCACGTGTATATCAACAAAAACAATCGTTTTATAAACAAAAACAATCGTTTGCTTTAGATTTGTTTGAGAGCAACTCAACGACATCAATAGCACCCCACTTACAAAGCACGCCAAGCAAGACATGCCCTGCAAACACAACACATCCGCTTTTACTAAGCGCACATAATCTAGCTATCGGGCGTACAGATACACCGATTGCAACGCATATCAATATGGACTTCCACGCAGGTGAAGCTTATGCTTTTATAGGAGAAAACGGAACGGGCAAAACAACACTTGCGCTTACAATCGCAGGTCTTCTAAATCCTATATGCGGAGAACTCCATGCACACACATCATTATGTGCAGGCCTTGACACAACAAATCCCCTGACATGGAATTCAAAGGATTTAGCTCGGCGTATATCGTATGTATTTCAAAATCCAGAGCATCAGTTTGCGCGTTCAACAGTTTTAGATGAAGTTATGCTTGGCGTATCGTTAAGCTCTCCCACATTAGATATATACAACCAACGCGAACAAGCGCGGACACTTTTAAAGACGTTTGGATTGGATTCCTATGAACAAGCAAATCCATACACATTATCTGGTGGAGAAAAAAGACGTCTTACCGTAGCTGCAGCTCTTGCGGCACAACCAAAAATTTTAATATTGGACGAGCCAACGTATGGACAAGATTATAAGTGCTGGACAGAAATTGTGAAATTGCTTAAGAAACTCAAATCACAAGGAATATGCATTGTAGTTGTAACCCACGATAAACTCTTAATCAAAAAATTGCACGCGCACACAATTCTATTAACACAAAAAAAGTCGCGTATTCCGCAGTCGATACAGGTAACTAACGTCAACGAGCGCGCCGAAGAAATCCCAACCTCAAGCGTTTCTCCTTTTCTTGCCTCGCTTAATCCTGCAACTCGCATGTTTGGTGCGCTCATTTTTGCAATCCCTTTACTTTTTACCCTGGACTGGGTATCTGCAACTTGCGCGCTTATACTTGACTTTATTGCATGCGCGTGTATCAACATAAAACCTTGTAAAGTAATAAAACTCTCTTGGCCTGTTTGGATAGGTGCACCTAGTTCTGCATTAGCAGTGTGGCTTTATGGTAAAAGTGGAGGTGCAATTTGGTTTGATTGGGGCTTTATTCATATCAGCGATCTTTCAAGTTCGCTTGCACTTGCAACTGCAATCCGTATTCTTGCAATAGGCGTTCCATCCATTGTTACGGTTATAGGTATTGACGCAACAGCATTAGCAGATGCTTGGACGCAACTTGTTCATTTACCTGACCGTTTTGTATATGGAGGACTTGCAGGTATGCGCTTATTGGGTGTACTGCAAGAAGACTGGACGGCTTTATGTGCAGCACGTCGTTCGCGAGGCATTGGTGATAAAAGTCCTGTTAAAGCATTCTTTCCTCAAGCATTTGCACTTTTTGTCCTATCGATCAGAAGATCGGTTAACTTAGCAAAAGCAATGCAAGCGCGAGGATTTGGAGGCTCGTGTAAAAGGACGCATGCACGGACAAGTACCACATCTATAAATGATCGTATATTTATTGCTTTCTGTTTTATCATTCCCCTATGTGCGATTATGATCTCTGTGTATGCTGGGACATTCTTGCTTTTTGGCAGCGCGCCAAAATAACTTCTAGCTGAAATTGTAGTAAGCGACATTTCAACAATACTAAATCCCCATAGCAACCAAAATATCCTTCATCGTTACCTTGCCAAGCTTCGTCTAACCGTTCGCAAAATTTTCGCCTAATTTTTCTTGCGAACATTTTTACCCTCACTTTATAATCGCGTTAAATATCGTGACGCTTTGTATGCACATTTGCATCTCAAGCGTAGCGAGTAAAACATGCCAACAACTTTATGAGAAAGGATACGTTATGGCTAAGTTCACACATGTTATTGTTCGTCGTCCTGCAAAATCTATGGTAGATGGCATTACTAGTGCTCCTGAACTTGGAAAACCAAACTGGGAGCTTGCAATGGCTCAGCACACTAATTACATTGACGCGCTTTTAAAATGCGGCGTTGATGTAACCGTTCTTCCAGCTCTTGAAGAATATCCCGACTCATGCTTTGTAGAAGATCCTTGTGTTATTACCTCAAAAGGTGCAATTGTTACCAACCCAGGTGCTCCAAGTCGTAATGGCGAGAAAAACGAAATTGAACCCGTTCTTAAACGTTTCTTTGATGACGACCATATCAAACACATCCAAGCTCCTGGAACTATCGACGGCGGAGACGTCATGATGGTTGGCGATCATTTTTACGTTGGAAAATCTGCTCGTACCAATGAAGAAGGAATTCGCCAATTTATTCAAATTCTTAATTCATGGGGTCTAAGTGGATCAGAAGTTCCACTTGAGCACGTTTTGCACCTTAAAACAGGCGTTAATTACCTTGAAGACAACAATATGCTTGTTTCGGGCGAGTTTGTGGATAAAGAAGATTTTAAAGATTATAACCGTATTCAAATTCCAGAAAACGAAGCGTATGCAGCAAACTGTATTTGGATGAATGGAACCGTAATTGTTCCAGAAGGATATCCAAACGTTCTAAAAGCTGTACAAGATGCTGGATATAAAACTATTGTTGTAGACACTTCTGAATATAGAAAACTCGATGGCGGACTTTCTTGTCTGTCTTTGCGTTTCTAAAGTCTAAACATCAGTTACAGCCGCTCAGACATCTTTTTGCGCGTGCAAGGCGTTATCGCTGCAGCGTTCTGCTGCGCTAGTGCACAAAGCGGCTGTATACTTCAATCAATTTGGGAGTTGTCTTATGAATAAACATGCTTCGGGCTCTCATACTTCTTCTGGTGCTGGACATCATGCTTTAGCAAACCATGCCATGCAAACCACTAACGAAGACATAATTGATCCTGGTGGAATGGGTCTTTTTCGTCTAACCATGATGGTTATTACTTCTACCATCTGCGCTGGTATATTTTCTCTTATGGGTGACTTAGCAGCAGGTGGCGCTCATACCGCAGCGGTCATTATAGGTTGGGCAATTTGCTTTGTGGGTGTTTTTTGTTTGATGAAAGCATTCCAAGGTCTCTCGCAACTTCGTCCCGATCTAACTGGTGGTATCTATGCGTACGCAGCAGCTGGCTTTGGCGACTATGTTGGCTTTAACTCTGCATATGGATATTGGATTAGCGGATGTTTATCTAACGTCAGCTTTGCAATTATGTTTTTTGGTGCCCTTGGATATTTCTTTCCTGTCTTTGGCAATGGGAACAATTTATTATCCGTAATCTGTGCATCCGTTGTTATCTGGGTTTTAGCATATGTTGTCACACGTGGCGTTAAAGAGGCAGCTGGCATTAACATTGTAGTCACCATTGCAAAAGTTGTTCCGCTTGCACTATTTGTGGTGAGCATTTTGATGTTTAACAAGTTTAATCCCGATATCTTTTTTAGCAATTTTATGGGCGAACCTGGTGGCGCAAATCTCACCGATCAAATCATATCAACGATGATTTCACTCGTTTGGATTTTTACTGGTATCGAAACTGCAGTTGTTATCTCGGGCCATGCTAAATTTGTAAAAGACGTTGGCAGAGCAACTTCACTAGGTTTTATCAGCGTATTTGTTTTATATTTCTTAATTTCGCTCTTAAGCATGGGTATTGTACCGCGCGAAGAAATGGCTCACCTTGCAACCCCGTCAATGGCAGGAGTTTTAGAAATTGCAATTGGTCCCATTGGCGCGGCTATCGTAAATTTGGGTGTATGTCTTTCACTTGCTGGAGCGCTTTTAGGATATGTCATCATCTGTGCAGAAACGCCATTTGAGGCAGCAAAGCGACAAACGTTTCCTAAGTGTTTTGCACGTACCAACAAAAACAATGCGCCCGTGGTAACTATATTGGTGAGCGCTGCGGTTATGCAATTGTTTTTGCTCATTGCATTTCTGTCGGAAGGCACATACCAATTCTTCTATGCCTGCGCTGTGAGCACCATTCTCATTCCTTATGTATGCTCGGCAGCGTTTTACATGATAGTAAGCTGGAAAAAGGAAGGCTTTAACAAAAAACATGCTCCTCGACTATCAATTGCACGTTTCTTTGGTACGGCTTCTTTCATATATACGCTTTTCTTAGTATGGACATGTGGCTGGAAAGGCATAATGATTACCACGGTATTATTTGCACCTGGAATTTTGCTTTATCTCATGGGAGCACATCAATACCACAAACGTGCCTTTTGCGGACTTAAAGATGCAATTATTGTATTAGCTGTTATTGTTTTAGCGATTGCATCACTTTATCTGCACTTTAGTGGCATCTCCCCTATTGTGTAACAACACAAACATACCAAGTACCCCCAAACGAACACACGTGCGTTTGGGGGTTTATTGACTTAAAATCAAAAGGTTGAGCGATAATGCGCTATAAATTCATCTGCAGTAAGCAGTGTTTTTGAATAACCAAGTGCTTCGCACAACTTAACAACAGGCGGCTGATCAAGGCTTGCCTGAGAAAGCACGTCTTTACGCGAGAAAACATCACGCGGCGAACCATCAAAAATGGGGTGACCATCGTCTATAACTACCACGCGATCAAACACCTGTGCAACAAAATTCATGTCGTGAAGAACCGCTATAACAGTTTTATTTTGCAAAACGAGCTGCTTAATAATTGATGCAAGAATCTTTTTACCATTACTATCCTGCGCAATTGTTGGCTCATCTAAAAGAACAACCGATGGATCCATGGCTAAAATAGAAGCCAAACACACAAGTTTTCGCGCACAAAGCCCTAAATCATACGGATTAACATCAGCTTTATCAGCAAGCCCTACAAGCTCTAAGCTTTTCCGCGCTTGCGTTTGTGCAGAAGCCTCAGAGATACCCAAACGCATAAGCCCAAACATAACTTCGCGCAAGACGCTTGATTCAAAGATTTGATCATCAGGATTTTGAAAGACAAAACCAATATCTCCTGCTAGTTGAGCAACGCTACGTTGTGAAATGTCTTTGCCTTTATAACAAACGCTTCCTGATTGGGGAACCAAAAGTCCGCGCAGCAACTTAAGAATAGTTGTTTTACCAGCGCCATTTTGACCAATAAGCGCACACGCACCTGGCACAAATGATAGGTGTAAATGCTTGCACACTTCTTGTTTTGCAACGTGTGAAAACGAAACATCACGCATTTCAAGCACGGGCTGTGCTTGCGCATTATCTGCTATATTTTGGTTCATTGCGTATTCCCCTTTTGATTGCGTTGCAGAAGCTGATATGCGCGCTCAAATGTTACGGGATACAAACCGTCCGATTCGCACAATGAAAGCTGCTTGCAAATCTGAGTGTAGACAGGTGCCTCTACACCATACTGGGAAAGATCGTCGCGCGAAAAAATTTTACGTGGAGAATCAAATGCAATAAGGTTACCCGCGTGAAAGAGCATAACACGATCGCTATACTGTGCAATTTTTTCTATGGCATGCTCAACCATAATAATGGTTTTACCTTGAGCTTTGAGCGCTTCAACCGCCTTAAATACTTCTTCGGAACCTTTTGGATCAAGCTGAGACGTTGGCTCGTCAAGCACAATGATGTTAGGCTGCATAACTAAAACGCCTGCCAAAGCCATGCGTTGCATTTGACCACCAGACAGATCATAAGGATACCGATTAGCAAGCGAGGAAATATCAAGCAAGTCCATCACATGTTCAACACGGTGCCGCATTTGTTCCAGAGGCACTCCCATGTTTTCTAATCCAAAGGCAATTTCCTCATAAACACTTAGTTTTGAGCCTGTAATTTGATTAAATGGATTTTGAAAAACCAAACCCACTTTTTTGCATAACACATCAATGGGCGTAGTTTGAACATCTAAGCCTTCAACTTCAACCGAACCAGCATAAGCACCATGATACAAATTAGGAACCAAACCTAAAAGTGCCTGAGAAAACGTGGATTTACCTGCGTCATTAGCACCAATAACGCCAATAAATTCACCACGATTAATCTCACAAGAAATGTCATTAAGTGCTGGCGTTTTTGTATAAGGATAGCGATATTTTAGATGTTGAATACGAATAGCTACCATACTACATACCCCATACTGTGTAAAAGCGCATATACAGCTGCCGCAACCAGCAAAAGAATGCATGTACCTAAACAAAACCTATCATATGCATGAGGCACAAATGGACTGATAAAGGTCTTTTTGTTTGGACACGAAAAACCGCGCACTTCTAACGCTATGGTGCGCTCGCCAGTACCCATAAAAGACGATATGATAATAGGTGTTAAGAGCGGAATAAACGCCTTAAATCTGGTGACGAGCGATCCTTGCGTTTGAAGGCCGCGACTGCGTTGTGCATCAATAATCGTAGATGTTCGCTCGGTCATCTGCGGAATTATCTGAAAGAGTGACACAAAAACGTATCCAAGTTTTGGTGACAGACCTGCTTTAACCAGCTCTTGCATCATGTCAGAAGGTTTAGTAGTAAGCGTAAGAACACAAAATGCGCAGGATATATTAAAAATATTCAGTACAATACCCAGTGCAAATTCAAATCCTTCTTTACGCGCAACCAAAGGACCAAGCGTAAACAACACGGTATAATCGCCCGATCGAAAAAAAGTTTGAACAATAAAAATGGTTAGAATTATAAAGCCGGTAACTTTGATAACAATTTTGGTTTTATTCAACACGTGCGATGTTGCAAGCAAAATAAGACTTGCAATAATAAAGAGCAGGTACATGGGCATACCTCCAACCAAAAAAGGTACGCCCAATGCGCACGCTACATACGCAAGCTTCGTCTTAGGACATAAGCTATTAAGAAACGAGTGTTTATCCTCAAATAGACTAATACTTTTCATAACGTCCTATTCCAAGCAAGGCGTAAAGCATAGACTACTGTGTAGACTACTTGACAAGAGATAACCTCATACTAATCATCAAATTGTTCGTCATGCACCTGATATAACGCGATAAGTCCTTTGGGCAAAACCTTATAAATTCCTACCGCTATAAACAACACAACAATTTTATCAGGAATATCAACCACAAGCTCATCTACAAATGAAGCAAAAAAGCCCTTTGAGCCCATTGCGGCAAAAACAGCATCTCCCCAAACATTACCAGTTGTTCCACCCCAATAAATCATATTAAGGGGCGTAGAAATAATAACGGCAATCATAGCAACAATAAGACTGGTAACAAGAATGTGTTGCCAGGTATCAAGGAATTTAAGATGTGCAGCAATACCTACGCTTACGCCAATAGCAGCTGCGGTAATACTATAAACCGTAGAAAATGGATCAATCGTTAAGCCGTAAATGATGTTTGTTAAAAATCCCGCAATGCCACCTACAATAGGTCCTGCAAGACATGCCGAAATACAAGTACCAAGCGTTCCTAACCAAAGCGGCAATTTTAAGACGCTCGCGAACAGTTTGGCAACATAATTAATGCCAATAGCTGCTGGAATAAGCACCAAACATGCTGTATTCAATTTGTAATTCCAAGGGTTTTTTGATTGGTGAGACGCCATAATATACTTCCTTTCACGAAGTAATCTACACAATCAAAAAATTATTATAGTCATCTCTTGTAAAAAAGTTTAGCGTAAAATAAAGCTGGAATTAACGTTATTTATCTTAATGAGGTTTGAATGATTTTAGCGTCCGCGTCACCACGTAGAAAAGAGCTCCTCAACCAAGTGGGAATATATCCAAAGATTATTCCTTCAAGTTGTGACGAGCATGCATACCCAAACGAACAGCCACTTGATTTGGTACAGCGTTTAGCACATATGAAGGCACATGCATGTCCTTGTACAGACACCTCAACATGTGTGCTTGCTGCTGATACCATTGTATGGACGCAAACGGGCAAGATATTAGGCAAGCCACATGACGATAACGATGCAGCTTATAAACTGCGTTTACTATCGGGCGGAATGCACAACGTATCAACTGCCGTATCTATTCTATACCATGGAAAAGAGACTGCATTTATATCAACAACACATGTTTGGTTTTATGCACTAAGCAACGAAGAAATAAACGCATACATCCAAACGGGCGAGCCACGCGACAAAGCAGGAGCTTATGGAATACAAGGATTAGGAGCCGCGTTTGTTGAACATATAGAAGGTGACTATTACACCGTGGTTGGGCTGCCTCTCGCGCGCGTTGTAAGGTGTTTACGACAACTTGGTGTCAAGCTTACTTAAAGCGCAAAATGCAGCTGTACAATGTGTATAACAGTTACGTATACCCACATATACAGCTGCGTTGATAACAAATATGTCCTTTAGTTAAACTTAACTAATTTTTGAGCAATACGATATATACCAAGCGTTACTTTTCCACCAGCAGACGTTGGAAGATTAGTAAATGTTCCAACCAAACCATGGCGCGCATGACGATACATACGCTCGTCAAACTCCTTAAACTCACGCCAGGTGCGCTGCAACTCTTCCATAGCGTCTGGATGATCTGAAATCCTTGAAAATACCGACAAAACAGCCATAACAATAGTCAGATGATCAAGCATATATGCACGAAGACGCTGACAAGAAATATCATCGTATAAGTGATACGCATGAATCATAACGTCGGCAACACGTTGTTGATGGTCAATCCGTGATGCCAATACTTTTTCGTTAACCGACTGATCATCGCGACCAATAAAATAGCGATACAAGTCAACGTCAAGATAGTACAGTGTTTTGCAACGTGGAAGTGGCACATATGCATAAATGTTATCAACGTAGAATGTGTGAGCAGGCATAGGTAAGCCGCCGTCTAGCAAAACATCGCGACGATAGCACAAAGAGTGCATAAGAAGGTACTGAGTAAGATTAAATCTTCCAATTTCATCCCACGAGAAAATACGATCTTTGGGTAAAACACCTGCATAATTTATAGTGTTAAAGGTGTCGTCTTCTACGTGTTCGTACACATAATTGCTGATAACCAAATCAACACGAATATTATTGGTGATAAATGAACGAAGTAAGTTTAAGAGCTTTTTCAATGCATCGGCGTCAAGCCAGTCGTCAGAATCCACTACTTTATAATACACACCATCTGCCTGCTCAAGCCCTTTAAGCACCGCCATGCCGTGGCCACCATTTTCTTGATGAACAGCCTTTACAAGATTGGGGTACTTTTTTTGCCAATCGCACGCAATTTCAAAGGTGTTATCTTTAGTAGATCCGTCGTCGACAACAATAACTTGAACGTCATCTGCATAATCAGAACCTTCAAGAATAGAAGAGATACAGTGATTCATATATTCGGCAGAGTTAAAACAAGGAATACCGAAACTTAATGTCTTTTGCATAGGATAACAGCTCTTTCTCTCTCACTAGCCTAGCATTTTATGGATCATACACTAATCATATGCCTTAACCACATACACAATAAATCATACACTAACTAACAGAAATCGTCACCGTTTACGAACGATGCTCAATCATTTTGTCAGAAAGCTCCAGTGCAGATGAAACAACGCCATCCATATCAAAATAACGATACTGAGCTAAACGCCCTACAACATGGAAGTTAATGATAGAGTCAACGCGAGAACGATAACGTTTATACAGTTCAATATTTTGAGGCTCGTTGATTACATAATAGGGTGTCTGACCTGACAATGGTTTGTATGCCTTGGGATACTCTTTAAGAATCGTTGTTTTACCTGCAAGTTTTTGACCAGTCATGTGCTTAAACTCGGTAATACGTGTAAAGTCTTCGCTCACGGTATAATTAACGGTTGTTGCAGGCTGGAATTCATCCATATCAAGCGTTTCAAACTTCATATCAACTGTTCTATATGGCAAAGGACCTAAATCCAAATTAAACAGCTCGTCTAAAGCACCGGTATAAATAACCTCACCTGCATAAGGCTTATCTTGAACATAAATTTCGTTATCGCAAACATGCATAAGATCTAAAGCATCAACATCTACAAACACATTGATCAGATCGTGATCGAGCATCTTCTCAAACAAAGGAGTATAGCCTTGAGCAGGCATACCTTGATGTGCCGCCAAAGGAAAGTAGCGATCATCATCACCAATAAATACCGGCACGCGTCCCATAACAGACGGATCAATTTGATCAGGAGTTTTGCCCCACTGCTTCATCGTATAATGCAGAAACACGTTTTCGTAGATGTAGTCTGCAACTTCGTGAAGATCCTCATCACCACGCTTACGCAGTTCCATAATGGGAACCTTTTTATCTTTTCCAAATGTTGCTACAAGCTTTTGATAAAGTTCCTCACCGCGCACATCACCAAATGCAACTTTAAGAGACGCGTGATTAAAAGGTACAGGCATAAATTTACCGTGCACGTTTGCAAGGACTTTGTGCTGGTACGCTGTCCATTCGGTAAAGCGTGACAAAAAGCTGTCCACACGCTCAGAATTGGTGTGATAAATATGCGGGCCGTATTTATGGATAAGAATACCCGCATTGTCCTTACAATCATATGCATTACCTGCAATATGATCTCTTCGCTCGATAACAGCTACACGCCAACCACAAGCTTCCGCAAAACGGCGGGCGCATACAGCTCCTGCAAAACCGGCTCCAACAATTAACACGTCATAGGAAGACGCATTAAAATTTTGAGGTAAGCCCGATTGTAAATTCATAAGCTAACATCCTTTCGATCTTACAGGCGCAGATATCGCGCGTGTAGTACATAATGCATGCAACCGATCTGCATGCGTAGCTAAAAAAGTAACAACCAAACATATTCGTCATATATACCTACGGCAGGTAACGCTTAGCGCGCAAACCAAACCGTCTAAAGAACGCGAAACAGCAATTTTCTTATTTGCTTATTTCATTTTAACATGGAGCTTTATAATGAGCATCACATAATGAATTTGTGTAATGTTTTACCATATTTTACGCATGTCATTATGTAGTGTTTATCCTTTGTGTATCACTTGAGGCACCTTGTGATTGCAGGTGTTGGGGCTCGTTGACTCAAAGCTGCTCACAAAAATCACAGGCTTACTTTATGCTGGTATACACACAGGAAAACAAGACTACACACCATATGAGCATAACATGCTTGAAGAATACTAAAGGAGCACCATGAGTTCGTTTTTACAAACTATTAAGCAAAGAGCACAGGCTCATAAAAAAACAATCGTATTGCCCGAAGGAGAAGATCCGCGTACTCAAGAGGCCGCACAGAAGATTGTTGCCGAAAATCTTGCAGATCTTATTGTTTTGGGAAATCCCGACGAAATTAAGCTCGACGGTGTCAGCGTTATTGATCCGCATAGCGCACCAAAGCACGAAGCATACGCGCAAGCATTTTATGAACTCAGAAAAAATAAAGGTATGACCATAGAAAACGCTCGTAAACAGATGGACGATCCAACCTACTTTGCCACTATGATGGTTAAGTGTAACGACGCGGATGGCCTCGTATCAGGTGCTTGTCATTCCACCGCAAATACCCTGCGTCCAGCTTTGCAAATTTTAAAAACCGCTCCTGGAACCAAACTTGTATCTGCATTCTTTATGATGTGTACTTCTTGTCCCGAATTTGGCGAAAATGGTGTTGTTTTGTTTGCAGACTCGGGTCTCAATATTGATCCTGATGCCGATCAACTTTCTGAAATTGCCCTTTCATCTGCAAAATCATGGAAAAGCTTTATGAACGACGACGCAAAAGTAGCAATGCTATGCTACTCAACCAAGGGCTCGGCTGGCGGAGACTGCGCTGCAAAAGTTATTGAAGCAACAAAACTGGCTCAAGAAAAAGAGCCAGATCTTCTAGTAGACGGTGAAATGCAGCTTGACGCAGCCCTTGTTCCAAGTGTTGCACAATCCAAGGCACCCAACTCAAAAGTTGCTGGTCAGGCAAATATTTTAATTTTCCCAGATTTAGCATCGGGTAATATTGGATACAAACTGGTACAGCGTTTTGCAAAAGCTGAAGCATATGGCCCGCTTCTCCAAGGAATTGCTGCTCCTGTTAACGATTTATCTCGCGGCTGCAGCGCCGACGATATCGTGGGCGTAGTTGCAATAACTGCTGTACAAGCGCAAATGATGTAACTTGTGTAGATCCACGTTTCTTAAAAACATACATTACATGAAACAGACGGGCAACCGCTACGGTTGCCCGTTTTAATTGTTTCAGCTCATAGATAAGCACACCATCAAGAGTTCAACTTGCCTTTTAAGCGAAAAATAAATTCACCTTTAAGCAGTGCTATCACATAAAAATTACGACAGAGCTTCAAAGCCTTCGTCAACCTGCAATAGCGATACATCGGCATCTGCTGCCGTAGTTGCCAGTTCGTCGCAGCGCTCATTAAGCTCGGTACCTGCATGTCCTTTAACCCACACAAAACTCATTTCATGAGGTTGCATAGCACGTAGAAGGCGTTTCCATAAATCAACGTTTTTTACAGGCTGCTTGTTAGCCGTTTTCCATCCGCGCTTTTGCCAACCATCTATCCAATGCTGCTGAAAGGCATGAATTACGTATTGCGAATCGCTGTGCAATTCAACCTTACAGGGATATTTAAGTTCTTCGAGTGCGATGATGGGAGCAAGAAGCTCCATGCGGTTATTGGTAGTTTGCCTATAACCACAAGAAAGTTCGCGTTTATGTTCGCGACCTGCGGAATCGTAAAATAGCATGACTGCACCATAGCCGCCAGGACCTGGATTCCCACGTGAAGAACCATCGGTCCAAATAATGACCTGCGGTTTTGTGGAATTGGTACGAGCTGCGTCCATAGCTTTTGCCTTTATGGAACTTGAGTTTTCCACGAATCTCCCCTATTTTGCATCTGCCCAGTTATCGGCATACGAAATTTCTGCAATAAGTGGAACACGTAAGGTAACAACGCCTTCCATTGCACGCTTAACAACACTACTGACACGTTCGAGCTCTTCGGGCACAACCTCAAAATCGAGTTCGTCGTGAATTTGCAAAATCAATTTTGACGCAAGGCCAAGCTGTGCAAACTGTTTTTCAACTTCTATCATAGCCAGTTTAATAATATCTGCAGCACTTCCCTGCATCGGATGATTCATTGCAGTACGCTCGGCAAACGAACGCAGCTGAAAATTACGTGAATCAATTTGAGCTATATGGCGTTTTCTACCGTACATCGTTGGAACGTATGAATGCTCGCGCGCAAACTGAACACTTTCATCCAAAAACTTTCTGACACCTGGATATGCTTCAAAATACCTATCAATCATTTCTTGCGCTTCTTTACGCGAAATCTTAAGCGATGTTGCCAAGCCAAATGCCTGCTGACCGTACACAATACCAAAATTTACCGCCTTAGCACGGCTACGCAACGCTGGCGTTACCTCATCGGGCGACACATGAAAAATACGCGCAGCAGTAGCTGCATGAAAATCTGCACCCGTTTGAAATGCATGAATTAAGTGCTCGTCCTGGGACAAGTGCGCCAACAAACGCAATTCAATTTGCGAGTAATCGCATGCTAAAAACAGATGATTTCGAGGAAGGACAAACGCTTTACGCACACGATGACCCAATGAAGATCGCGTTGGAATGTTTTGAAGATTAGGATCGGAACTTGAAAGCCTACCAGTTGCAGCAATTGTCTGATTAAACGTTGAATGGATACGCCCGTCACTGCGAATATCATGTACCAAAGCATCCAAATAGGTGTTCTTAATCTTCATGCGCTCGCGGTAATCAAGGATGAGTTGAACGCGCTCATCGGCCATACTTAAGCTTGCAAGCGTTTGAGCATTGGTTGAATAATATCCGCGTCTGGTTTTTTTAAGCCCTTTAGTTGGAAGACCCCACACGTCAAATAATACATGACTGAGCTGCATGGGAGAATCAATGTTAAAGTCTTGCTGCGCTAAACGTCGAAGCTCCAAAGACATTGCATTCAGCTCATGCGAAAGGGCACGTGATTGCTCGGCAAGCAAGTGCTTATCGCAATAAATACCGTTACGCTCCATATGAAGCAAAACTGGAATGAGTGGCAATTCAAGCTCGTAGAATAAATCGTCAGAGCCATCCGTATGAAGCAGCTCGCGCAATACAGGGTACAAAGCACGCACCGCAATTGCTTCGAGCGCATATTCATTAGGTTCGTCTGTATCGTCTGTGGTATCGGGATACACAAATGTTGGAAGATACGCACTGCATAGAGTTTGCCAGGAATAATCGTTAGCATCGGAATTTAGCAAGTATGCAGCCAAACCCACATCAAACAACGCGGCAGTTGAAATATCTGAAAGCTCCAAAGAAGCAGGCTCGCTACTCACGGGCGGATAGAGAACATGAAGAAGCGCTTTACAGTTAAGAGCTATAACGTGACCTGACTTCACAAGTGTTTTCAAAACGCTTGATACATCTGTACCGCTAAACTGTGCAAGCGTAGTTCCATCAGTAACCCATAAGGTGTGTGTATCTAAAAGCGTATCAAAACTAGGCTGTACGTTTTCCTGAGCACTCTTCATAGAGGCAGGCTCATAAGCGCAGGCAACCCATATACCACATGAGACAACGCGCTTGATAAATGCGTGTGCTTGCGTTTGCACACATGCAGGAAAAAGAGCAGAATAATCAGGTGCATACGTATTAACTTCAGATTGCGTTTGTTCCTCTTCTGAAGCGTGCACTGTTTGCGCGCGATCTACCAGACTATCCAAGGGCGTAGCTTGTGTTGAATGCGCCTGCACAGACGACGTGAGCGAATCTGCGGACATAGTCGTGTGCTGCGCGCTCGCAGGTAACACTGCAGAATTGCGTTTGGCAGCCGTTGCTGCGTCATGAATAATACCTTTTATATCCGCACCGTTCAACGATGGCAAAAACCTCAAAAGCTTGGGAACAAGATTGGTAAATCCAAGCGCGCAAAATGCACGTGCAACTTCTGCTGGATCAAAGGTTGGAAACGCGGCAGCACACAAATCAACTGTTATAGGGGCGTCGCGGCGAATGGTAGCAACGCGCTTGGAAAGACGCGCATCATCGATATGGTTACGAAGATTTTCGCCCATTTTACCGCTAACTTGATCGGCATGAGCAATAACGCCTTCAAGCGAGCCGTATTCGACAATCAACGCAGCTGCACGCTTAGGACCAATGCCGGGAACTCCAGGTATATTATCTGATGTATCGCCTTTAAGGCCGTAAAAATCTGGAACCAAATTTGGCGTTATGCCGTGATAGAGATCATCTACATCCTCTGGCGTCATAATACGAACGTCAGATACGCCTTTTTTAGTAGACACCACACTTACGTGCTCTGTTGCAAGCTGATATATATCACGATCACCAGTAAACAAAAGCATCGAGTAACCCTGAAGTTCACCTTGATGGGCAAGCGTGCCTAGAATATCGTCGCCTTCCCAACCCTGAAGTTCAACTACAGGTATTTGAAGCGCACGCAGTAATTCTTTTACCATAGGAAATTGCTCGTGCAAAGACGGATCCATAGGCGGACGTTGCGCTTTATATTGAGGCAACATGTCAATGCGAACCTGTGGTTTTCCTTTATCAAACGCGCAGATTATGCCATCGGGCGAAAACGAGCGGACAAGCTTAATGAGCATGTTAAAAAAACCAAGTAAGGCATTAGTTGATCGACCATCGGGGGCACTCATAGGCTGCATAATTGCGTGAAAAGCACGATGCATAAGGGAATTACCATCTATAACAGCAATCGTTTTGGTATAACGCGAGGGTAAGCCTTCTCTAGGTTTCGACGCAGGCGTATGCGCAGACGTGGGCGCACATGATGTTTTATTATGGTCGTCAAACGCCTGAGAAAGATCTTGCATAACCGTATTTTCGGCAGGTTGAGTGCCATTTTTTTCAGAAGAATTAGAATTTAAATCAGCGTTTGAATTAGCATGTAATACGTTACTCATAGATACTCCTTATAACTTTATGTATCTATTGTACGTGACTCAAGCGTGCAGTTTATATTTCATTTCTATAAACATAATAAATCGAAAGGACAGCTCATTTTCATGAATGTGTAAAATAAAATTCTCATGCAATATAACCAAAAACATGTTTCACAATAGTTGTGTTGCCAGCGCCTTGTGTATATCAACGTATACACAGGTAAAACATAGAGGCTAACGCATGGTATACCTAGAAAAACACAAAGTTTAGAAAGGTGAACGATGGCAAAAGATAAAGTGTCGCAAGAATACGGAAGCTTAGTATTTACCGATGCAGACATGCAGGATAGGCTCCCCAAGCCAACCTATAAAGCACTTCGTCGCGTAATTGATGAAGGTAAACCCATTGATCTTGATATTGCAAATGATATTGCTCACGCTATGAAAGAGTGGGCTCTTGAAAAGGGTGCGACGCACTTTACACACTGGTTTCAACCACTTACTGGTATAACATCTGAAAAGCACGACAGCTTTTTAACGCCTAAAGGCGATACCACTATTTTGATGGCATTTTCGGGTAAAGAGCTGGTTCAAGGCGAAACCGACGGCTCGTCTTTTCCGTCAGGTGGGCTTCGTGCAACCTTTGAAGCACGCGGATATACCGTATGGGATCCCATGAGTCCTGCTTTTATTAAAGACGAGGTACTTTGCATACCAACTGCTTTCATCTCGTATACAGGTGAAGCATTGGATAAGAAAACACCTTTGCTTCGTTCAGAAGTTGTTGTAGAACAACAAGCAAAACGCGTTCTTAAGCTTTTTGGCAGAACTCCAAAACGTGTTGTTACTAATTGCGGGCCAGAACAAGAATATTTCTTGGTGAGCGAACAAGATTACAAAGCTCGTCCCGATTTAATTCTTACTGGTAGAACGCTTTTTGGCTGTGAGCCAGCTAAAGGCCAAGAGTTGGAAGAGCACTACTTTGGTGCAATTCGCCCCAGTGTTAATGCGTTTATGAAGCAAGTTGATGATGAGCTTTGGAAACTTGGCATTCCTATGCGCACCAAACATAACGAGGTTGCACCATGTCAGCATGAAATGGCTCCCATTTATGAGCAAGGTTCATTAGCAATTGATAACAACCTGCTCACTATGGAAAAACTTAAGCTCATGGCAACTCATCATGGTCTTGCCTGCCTTGAGCACGAAAAACCATTCGATTATGTGAATGGCTCTGGTAAACATGACAACTGGTCACTTGCCGCGGATGGCGAAAACCTCCTTGAGCCCGGCGATGAACCCGATGAAAATCTTCAATTTTTGGTATTTCTTACCTGCTTAATTGCAGCAGTAGACGAACATGCCGATCTTTTGCGTGCATCTGTTGCTTCTTGTGGTAACGACCACCGTTTAGGTGGCCACGAAGCTCCACCTGCCATTGTATCGGTCTTTTTAGGAGATGAGCTCTCCCCAATTGTTCAAGCTCTTATCCGTGGCAAACACGTAAGCGCTCATGGCGGTGAGGAAGTAGACTTAGGAGTTCCGGCTCTTCCTAACTTGCTTCGCGATAACACAGACCGTAACCGTACCAGCCCCTTTGCCTTTACGGGTAATAAATTTGAATTCCGTATGTGTGGCTCGCAACAAAACCTTTCTGATTCAAATGTAGTTCTTAATACGGCTGTTGCCGAGCAATGCTCAAAATTTGCTGACGACCTTGAACATGTAAGCTCTGACAAATTTGTTGAGTCGGCCATGGCATGGGTTACAAAAACTCTTAAAGCACACGAAAGAATTCTCTTTGAAGGTAACGGTTATTCGAGCGATTGGGAACAAGAAGCTAAGCGTCGTGGACTTCCCAATAACAAAACTACGCCTGATGCTCTGCCGTGTATGATAGAACCCAAGAATTTAGAATTCTTTGAGAAATTTAATGTTTTAACAGCAAAAGAGCAGCGCGCTCGCTATGTTGCGCAAGCAGAACAGTATGCAAAGCTTATGAATATCGAGGTAAACACCATGGTTTATATGGTTAAAACCATGTATCTGCCTGCGCTGTATTCATATTCTGGCAAGCTTGCACAAGGAGTTGAAACAAAGGAGCACATCGGCATTACCGACGTTGCAACTAAACAAACGGTACAAGTTCTTACCGATGGTATCGCCAGCATTGACGCGGCATGTAAAGATCTCGAAGCGGCAAATAAACGTGCTCATGCCATTACAGACCCCAAGGCGCACGATGACGCATATCGTGACGAAATCATTCCGCGCATGAAGACGCTCAGAGCTGCCGTTGACAGCATGGAATGCATCTGCGATAGCAGCATATGGCCTGTTCCAAGCTATAACTCCATGTTATTCTACGTATAAAATAGCAATTTATAACAAATGAGCTCTCTATGTATTTGATGCTTGTAACCAAACACATGTACATGGGGAGCTTTTTCATAGTGTTTATTCCCATAACATGTACATCTTGTATGCATATGCCATCGTGATTATGTGATATAAACGTTATTCTCAAACTGTTGATATATACATACCAACAGCGGTTATATACTGAACGTTTAATGTCTAAAATATCAAAACAAATAAAGGAAAGCGGTTACAAAATCGGATGGGTAAACATATCTGTAAATTCAATTTTATTGCCCGCGTGCATACGATGATTCATAGCGCGCGGTCTGTCTGCAACCCTGATACTATATCCGCTCATCCTCAAACAAAAGATGTGTCTAAACAAGCATGCACTACGCACGATAAAAACGCTTCTTCTTTGCAGGCAGAACAAACCTTGGTAGCTGCAGATAATTTGTCCACGCCACGCTCAACTCACGAGACATCAGATAAAAAACTTACTAACAACGGCTCTCTTGATACAACCACAGGTGTTATCTGGAAGCAACTTATTACCTTATGTTATCCTGTTTTTTTAAGCTCCTTTTTTCAGCAGCTGCAGCTACTATGCAACGCTTGGGTTGTAGGTAAATTTGCAGGGACTAATGCATTTGCCGCACTTCAATCGTGCGGAGCCCTCTGTGACCTCGTAATTAGCTTTTCTCTTGGATTAGGAGTTGGCTGTGGTGTTATCGTAAGCCAATATTTTGGTGCAAAAGATTATAAGCGGGTCCATGATGGCGTGCATACTGCAATGGGTCTTGCCGTTGTATGCGGTATTATTTTTTCGGTTATAGGAACCATATTTGCACAAACCATCCTCGAAATGATGGATACCCCTCAAGAAATTATTGGCGATACCTTAAACTTTGTGCATATATTTATGGCGTCGATGATTTTTTCTATTATTTATAACATTGGAAGCGCGCTTCAACGTGCAGTTGGCGACACAAAAACTCCATCAATCATCGTAGCATCAACCTGCGTTGTAAACGCCCTGTTAGATATTCTCTTTGTAGCAGGTTTTGGTCTAGGAACGCTTGGCTGTGGTTTTGCAACGCTTATTTCGCTTATTTGGGGTTCCGCTTTAACGTTATATAAATTAACACACACCAATGGGTGTTGGGCATTAGTGATTCACGATATTACTATTGATCCTACCATTGCCACTAAAATGCTTAAATGTGGTTTCCCACTTGCCATACAAGGTTCTATGTTTGGTTTTTCTAATATTATTGTACAAAGTAGCGTTAACATGTTTGGACCGCATGCAATTGCCGCTTGGGGTCTTTCATGCCGTATGACGTGCTTTGTTTGGATGCTTTCAGAGGCAATTGGATCATCCGTGACCACATTTGCAGCTCAAAACTTTGGAGCGCGTAATTACAAACGCATGCAACGCGGGCTCTATACTGCCATGGTGCTTGCACTGATTATCATCGGTAGCTTTACTGTTATTGTTATGACATTTGCACATCCATTTGCGCGCGTATTTGTAAGCGACGAAACGGTGATTGCAATTACGCTGATGATCCTTATGTTTAATACGCCGTTTTCTATTTTTTACACCATTATGGATATTTTTTCGGGAACTATACGTGGTTCGGGCGAAAGCATGGGTCCAATGATTATAACTATCATTGGTACCTGTATTCTTCGCGTTGCATGGATTATGATTCTTATGCCAATCCATCCCACCCTTGAAACGATACTGGTTGGATATCCCGTTTCGTGGGTTGCTACCGCAGCGTTCTTTGCGCTGTATTACTATAAAGGACATTGGATGCAACACGGCAGCACTAAACTCAAGCAATTGCGCGCATAACGTTATAGGAGAATACATGCTGAAAGCACCTGATGAAGATACATGCTGAAAGTGTGTGCTTGTGCAAAAAAGCTCTCTTTTCTATACGAAAGGAGAGCTTTTATAATCGCACTATATACCTAAATGTGCAAGATTACTTAAAAGCGTTTACGAGCTACAAATCCCGCTCCAAGTGTCGCTAAACCAGCAACACTGCCTAAAATGCCAGAAATGCCAAACGGATCAGATGTTTTAGGAGTTCCCTTTTGTTTTCCTCCCTGCTTGCTGTTATTCTGATCGGTGTCGGATGGCTGTTTATCAGTATCTTTAGGATCTTCGTTTTCGGGTTTGTCGTTGTGAGAACCTTGTATAATCTCCTTATAAAGTTTGTTAGCTTCTGCCTTGGCAGATTTTAATTCTTCTGCAGATAACGTACCTGAATTAATCTTTTCTAGCAATTGCGCATAACGCTGAATAGCACTTAACTTATGAGAGTGTTTAACAACATCGTTGTAAAGTTCGTTAGCCTCTGCCTTGGCAGATTTTAATTCTTCTGCAGATAACGTACCTGAATTTATCTTTTCAAGCAGTTGAGCATAACGTTGAATAGCCGAGGGGTTTGCAGGTGTAGTATCACCTGAGTTTGCATCGCTTGCTGAGGGGTTTACAGGTGTATTATCACCTGGGTTAGCAGGTGTATTATCACCTGATTTTGCAACATTCCAAGACTTTCTTGTCTGTTGAACATGATTTTTTAATGCTTGCTGTTGATCTTTATTGAGCTTACCACTATTTGCATACTCTTGAACTGCTTCAGCATATTTTTTGAAAGGACTTTTAAGAGATTCTTTATAGTCGTCTTTCGCGGCGTTTACCTCGCGTTTAAGTTGTTCAATTTGCTCGGGACTCAGGTCTTTACTTGCAGCATACTTTTTAACAAGTGCAGCATACTTTGAAAATTCGCTCTGAGGCGTATCAGCAAAAGAAACCGAAGGCAATGTAACAAGGCTACCTGCCAACATGGAAAGCGACAGTCCAGTTGCAACAGCAGCTCTACCTACGTTTGAGGCAACAAGGGCTTTTCTCTTCAAGTGTTTCATATTCATCTCCTACTCATGCCTGCTAACAGGCAAGCCTTTACCAAGATGAGAGAATTTTACCCGAAAAGAATAGGATACATAGTTAACTTTCTTATTTGAATGGCGCTTATATAATTTTTTTATATCGCTGAATCATAGCTGAATATACAATATGTATAAATCTAAAAAAGCGTACTTTACGAGGATATAATCATCGTAAAGTACGCCATAGTTAACAATTAAGCATACATCGTATTTATGTATACAGTTTATATTTGCTTGTCATCTTCCACTACACGTAAGTGTAAATCGCTCAATTGTTGCGCACTTACGACAGATGGTGCTGCGCTCATAAGATCGGACGCGGACGTTGATTTTGGAAAAGCTATCACATCTCTAATTGAATCTGCACCTGCTAAAAGCATACAAATTCTATCAAGACCTAATGCAAAGCCACCCATGGGAGGCGCACCAAAGGTAAGAGCATCCAGTAAGAAGCCAAACTGCGCACGAGCGCGTGCTTCGGTAAAGCCAAGCATTTTAAGAATGCGCATTTGAAGCTCGGCATCGTGAATACGCATACCACCACCGCCTGCTTCATATCCGTCCATAACAAAGTCATACGTGTATGAACCAACCGAAAGTGGATCAACTGAAAGCTTATCCATATCTTCTGCGCGAGGTAGTGTAAACGGCTGGTGCTCAGATGCATAGGCATTACGCTCGGGATCCCAATGGAAAAGCGGGAAATTTACCACCCATAAGAAGCTGTGACCGCATCGCTTAATAGACAGTTCATCAGCCAAATGAAGACGTAAAGCACCCATTGCTTGGTCGGCTACAAGGCGTTTATCAACAATAAAGAGCAGCAAATCTCCAGGTTGTGCTTCCATTTCGGCGCAAAGCGCGTGAATTTCGTCCTCTTGTAAAAACTTAGCAATAGGGCTTTTAATTGAGCCATCGTCGTGCAACGCTATCCACACAAGGCCTGCAGCGCCGTTTTTCTTTGCCACATCAGCCAACTTATCAATGCGAGATCTACCCCAGTTACCAGCGGTTTTAGCGCACATACCTACAACACGTTGACCATGTTGAGCTGCTTGCGAAAATACTTTAAATGCACTGTGCTCAACCAGTTTGGTAACATTGTGCATTTTCATGCCAAAGCGCGTATCAGGCTTATCGCAACCGTAGGTATCCATAGCATCCCAGTATTGCATGCGCTCAAGATGCTGAGGGAATTTTACGCCTACCTGCGTGAACGCCTTAGACAAGATTGCCTCTGCCATATCAAGTATATTTTCTTGAGTTACAAAACTCATCTCTACGTCTACTTGCGTAAACTCGGGCTGTCTATCGGCTCTAAAGTCTTCGTCTCTAAAGCATTTTACAATTTGATAGTAACGCTCAACACCACCAACCATCAGCAATTCTTTAAGCAGCTGAGGAGATTGTGGCAATGCATAAAAATGACCTGCGCGAACACGTGAAGGAACCAAAAAATCGCGCGCACCTTCTGGAGTTGACTTAAAGAGCGCAGGTGTTTCAACTTCGATAAAATCATGTTCGTGAAACGCCTGACGCAACGCATGGGCAAAGTTGCTACGTAATTTAAGATTGTTGAGCACACGTGGACGACGAATGTCCAAGTAGCGATAGGTAAGACTCATATCCTCAGATAAGTCTATTTTATCTTCGATCTGAAAGGGAGGTGTTTGTGACGTATTAAGAACTTCAATAGTATCAACCAATACCTCTACTTCGCCTGTTGGCATAGAAGTATTTGCTTGACCTTCGGGACGCAGACGAACAGTTCCCGAAACCAAAACAGGCCATTCGGGTCTTATGTCTTGCGCGGTATTAAAAGCAACGCCGTCTTTAAAGTTAGGGTCACATGCAATTTGTGTATAGCCGCTTCGATCTCGAAGATCAATAAAAATTAAGCCGCCAAGATTACGACGATGCCATACCCAACCAGTTAACGTAACCGTGCTGCCAACATCGTGTGCACGAAGTTCACCGCATGTATGCGTATGCATAGAAAACGCCATACCCCACCTCTTTGTACGTTTGTAATCCAAACTGAAAACCCAGTGTTTACATGGCTCAGTGTAGCTGTGACTAAAACGCTTGCAAACATGATTTTAGTTATGACTCTGAGCTGTATAACTTATAAAGAATATAACAAAATGTCTGAGTGTACATGCTTATTGCTCATATTCCTTTAATAATCTAAATTATCTTGGGTACGCGCCGCGCCGCATTGCCCAAGGGTTGTACGACGCACCGCGGTATTCAAGGGCACACACGACACGCTGCGGTGCCCAAGGGCTGCGCATATACACTTGAGCTTTACAATGCGCGTAAAAACTTGGACTGTATATCGCGTATATGCTTTAGCTGCATGTCTTAAAGAAATCTTACAAAAATGTAAGAAAAGAACTCCATAGACAAACAAATGTTTTGGTACAATACTGCTATAAGCAAACCCCTACAAAGGATGAGTCATGTTTAAGAAAAACACCAATACAGTGCCTCCCCTCCCTCAAAATAACCAAGTACCTGCTCAAAATATGTCAACTCTAAAAAAAGACGAAGCAGATGCCAATCAAGCACTTAACGCCATCATGGAGTTGCGCAAGAAAAAGCGCCGTAAAAATAAAATCATCGGTTTGTCTATTCTGGGTATATGTGTTTTGTTCATTATTGCAGGTGTTGTAGGATCATTTCTTTCAAAGTCTCACAATTCAGCGCAAGACGCACCTCTCGCAACGGTAGAAAAGCACGATTTTACCAGTACTATAAAAACCTCGGGTACGGCAGAGCCTGTTTCTAATACCGTAGTTACTCCCGAGGTCGATGGCATTATTGATGAAGTCCGCGTAAACCAAGGAGCCAACGTAAAAAAAGGTGACGTACTATTTACTATCAAAAACGATACACTTGATAAAGCGGTGCAAACTGCACAAAACCAGCTTAATGTTGCAAAGAAGCAGGTAAAAAGTGCACGAGATGCGTATTCACGAGCTTACGCTAGCTATCGTAAAGCACTCAATGAATACAACAGTGCACCTAGTGCAGAAGTCCAAAAAGCACTTCCAGATCCAGATACCGTTTACGAAAGTGTAGCCTCTGCTCAAAGTGCTATAGATCAGGCAAAATTAGCCGCCGATCAAGCACAGTCAGCCGTTGATGACGCCCGCGAAAAAGCAAACAAACGCACGGTTGTAGCCCCATGCGACGGTAACGTTATCACCATGAACGCAAAGCGAGGCGCAGCGGTAGGTTCACTTACTGCTGGTATGGCTGGAAGCATTGGCCAAAACCCCGAAAATGGCATACTCATCCAAATTGCCGATCTTTCAAAGATGCGCGTTCGTCTTAGCGTCAGCGAAATTGATATTTCTGCAATAAAACCTGGACAGCAAGCAAAAGTAACGTTCAGCGCGCTGCCTGGTGTTACCTGTGACGCTGTGGTAGAAAATATAGCAAGTACAGCGGAAAATGCTGCGGTATCACCAAGCCAAATGGGTGCCGCCACAAGCAATACCATGGCAAATTATGCGGTTGATGTTCTTATTGACAAGCCTCATGAATCAATCAAATGCGGTATGACTGCCGACGTAGAAATTGTTACCCAAGAAGTAAAAAATGCCCTTGTAGTACCAACTTCTTGTATCGTTGAAGAAGATGGAACATCGTATGTATATGTGTTAGACGACAATCACGATGGAAATGCAAAGAGTTTTACCAAGCAGGCTGTAAACGTAATTGCACGGAGTGGCTCACAAACAGCAATCGAAGGTGTAGCTGAAGGCACAAGCCTCAAACGCAATGCAAGCTCAGACGACTCCTCCTCACAAAATTAGGAAGGATAGGTATGAGTGCTGTTGTGGATATAAAAAATATTCATCGCGTCTATGAATCAAAAGCAGGAAGTGTTCATGCGCTTAAAGGGGTTTCTCTTTGTGTAGAACAAGGTGAATTTCTATGCATTATGGGGCCTTCGGGTTCGGGTAAATCAACGCTTATGAATATTCTTGGCTGTCTTGATACACCTACTCAAGGAAGCTATTTTCTTGAAGGAATAGATATTGCCACACTTTCTGACGACGAACTGGCAACTATTAGAGCAAAGCGCTTGGGTTTTGTTTTTCAGTCATTCAACTTGTTGCCACGTGCCACGGTACTTAAAAACGTAACGTTGCCCTTAGTCTATTCAAACTATCCAGCAGACTTACGTTTTGAACGAGCGTGCAGGTGCTTAGAATCGGTTGGATTACCTGCAACGTATTACAATCACAAGTCAAATGAGCTATCGGGTGGCCAAATGCAACGTGTTGCAATTGCACGAGCATTGGTAAACAATCCAGCTGTTATTCTTGCTGATGAGCCAACGGGAAACCTTGACTCCGCAACAAGTGAGATGGTCCTTAAAACGTTCAAACAGCTCAAAAGCCAAGGAAAAACAATTATTCTTATTACACACGATCCCGAAGTTGCAACGTGGGCAGATCGCTGTGTTCACATTCGTGATGGACATCTTTTAAGCGATGAAGAAGAAAAACAAGCTGTTTTGAAAAGTACACGCCACGGAAGAGGCTTAACATGAACGTACGTGATTTATGCTTGGAAACCTGGGAAGCGCTTAAAGCTAATAAAGGACGCTCAATTCTTACCATTTTAGGAATTGTAATTGGCATTACCGCAGTTATTTCTATGACTTCCCTTATTGGTGGTATTCAAAATACCTTATCGTCCTCACTTGGGCTTGAGCGTAGTAAATTAATCTACGTTACCATGTATCAAGACAAGGATAGCTGGTCAGAAGCCGATATTACAAAGATCAAAAGCGATATTCCCACGTATCGCGATTTTATGGGTGTTGCAATGGCATCTGATACTATTTCTGTGAGCACAGGCGCCGTCAATGCTCAAGTTACTGGCATTAGTAAAGGATACTTGTCTGCTCAAGGTATTGAGATTATTGCAGGAAGTAGCTTTGCTAATTCACAATATGCGGAAGGCTCAGATGTTATTATGCTTGATAAAACAAGCGTAAAGGAGCTTTTTGAGCTTAACTCCGAAGGCGTCATTCACTCAAAAATAAGTGCGTCCGCAACCAAGCAAGAAGTGCAGGAAGCAGATAGTAAGCCTAAAGGAAACTCCTCTACCCCTTCGCTTTCGGCACAAGAAGAAAAATCATTGTGTGAACAGGCAATTGGAAAAACAATCCGCTTAAAAGGTCGCCCCTATACCATTGTTGGAATTGCAGAAAGCGCAAATATGCCATCCCTTGGGTTCGCAGGGAAAACTGTTCAGCTCTTTACACCGCTTAAAACGCTTCAGATGCGCATGAGTCACTCGATGTCGTGTACGGAACTTTTAGGTGTTGTTGACGATAAAAATAAAGTTGAAGAAACGGAAAAACGCACCAAGGAATGGATTTCTTCTCGTTTTAATTACAAAAGCGATAAAGATGCACCTAACAAAATGCCTAACTTTGCTGTTCAATCGGTTGAAGGCGTAACAAAAGGTTTCAACAGCTTTATGAGTGGTTTTCAGATGATGGTCGGCTGTATAGCAGGTATATCTTTGCTCGTTGGTGGTATTGGTATTATGAACATGATGCTTACCAATGTGTCAGAGCGTATTCGCGAAATTGGCTTAAGAAAAGCTTTGGGTGCCAAGCGCCACGACATCACCAAACAATTCCTCCTTGAATCGGTTTGCCTGTGCGTTACCGGCGGCATTATTGGCATGCTCTTGGGATTTTTATGCGCACAGGGCTTAGCTGTACTGGTTTCGATGTTCATGCAGATGCATGTCAATGCAGCTATTGATGCAAAATCTGTTGGGTTAGCGGTGGGAATTTGTGTATGCATAGGTATTATATTTGGTTTTTATCCTGCAAGACGCGCTGCCATGCTTGATCCTGTAGAATCGCTGCATTATCAATAGGTTCTGCACTTACGAGTGGGACTGATGTGACATAAGTCTCTGGTGAAACCGTTATAGCAATTATCAATGGGTTTCGCGTAAGGCGGATGTGTTGAATCATACTCCATCAAGGCATAAAAGATGGACGATTTAAGCATCTTATGTTTCATGCGTACAGGTAGACGTATACTCTTTACAGCTTAATTTTTGCACATAAGGAGTTTACGTATGCGTTGTGCTTATTCTTGCAATTCATCACTTTCGGACGTGTATGCACCATTGCACACAGACAATTCGCTTGTATCTGATGATCCAAGCCGTGCACAAGAATCTGCTTTAGACGCAACACTTCAAGCAGACAATACCACTTGCGATGATACCCCAATCAATGCTGTTATCTTTGATATGGATGGTACTATTTTAGACACACTTCATGATTTAGCTACGTCGGTTAATTATGCACTTGTCACCAACGGATGCACGCCGTGCTCAACAAGTCAAGTTCGCGCATATCTAGGCAATGGAGCACGCAATCTTATAAAACAGTGTGTGGGTGATGGTGCCAAACCAGAGCTTTATACTCGTGTATTTGAAACGTTTTGTGCATATTACGCCACACATCATGCGGAAAAAACTTCTCCGTATGAAGGGATAATTTTGCTGTTAAAACACTTAAAACAAGCTCATGTTAAGCTGGGCGTGCTTTCTAATAAACCTGATTGCGATGTACGTGCGCTGGTAGATACTCATTTTACTGACTGTTTTGATGTATATGCAGGAGCTAGTGATGCATACCCGTTAAAGCCGGCGGCAGACCATGTGTTTGCGATGATGGACAAGCTTCATACAACGCCTCAGCACTGTTTATATGTAGGTGATTCCGAAGTTGATATACAAACTGCACGCAACGCGCATTGTAGGTGTGCAAGTGTCAGCTGGGGCTTTAGAGATAAAGATGAGCTTATACAACTGGGTGCAAATCCTTTGTGTTCAAATGTAGAAGAACTTAAGGCATATATAGACAAGCACATCTCGACTCAGACGAAATAAATAAATAAATAAATAAATAAATACATCTTATCCTTACGCTTACCACAAGAATATGTTCGCTTGCCTAAATCTCATAGTTTTATGCTTGTTGCACGATACAATAAAAGCATTAGTAAACCATGAGAAAGGATGCATCATGGGTAAGAAATCTGATGAGGTACTCGACATCAATTATGACCAGCTGGCCGATTATCTGCATACGCACCATTCGGTATATATGAAGGTAGATAACGATGTTTACTATTTGACCGATGCAAATTACGAAGCATGGCGCGCGCAAGATACAAGCCTTAGAAATGCAAAAAATCACTTTGTTGATTGTAGCGAATTGGTTGCAACCGTAGATGAATTTCTTATGCTTGGCTTTATTAATGGAAAGACCATTAAAGATGTCTTTAGCAGCGCAACATTTTATCCTTCTCTTAAAGGTTCTAAAGATAAATAGTGTGTGAGCTGTTTTACAGCATAAAAATTAAGTGTTACTCATATTGCAAAAGGCTCATGAACGTACTTACACGTAAGCCGATTAACTGTTGTTTCCTTCAGTTAATCGGCTTGTTTTGCAGTTCAGTTAATAAACGTGTGCAAATACTAGGTATATGCACATAACCCACTTATGTAAGAGCAAATATCTAAAACAACTTTTTCTTAAGAAACACGGATGACAAAATACTTGCACCAGTAATCAACATAGGCAACGCATACGAATTTATATCACTTGTCTGTGGAGACTTTTCAAAGCTATACCCAAAGCCATCTAGATAATCTGGTTGTGAGCCACTTCCAGCTAAGCTGCCTGCGGCTCCTTGGTCACCTTTAGGGCCTTGGTCGCCCTCGTCACCTTTTTGACCAGCAGGGCCAGCAGGTCCTTGGTCACCCTTATCGCCCTTATCACCCTTGTCGCCTTTATCACCTTTTGGGCCAGCAGGTCCTTGGTCACCCTTATCGCCCTTATCACCCTTGTCGCCTTTATCACCTTTTGGGCCAGCAGGTCCTTGGTCGCCTTTGTCACCTTTATCACCCTTGTCGCCTTTATCACCCTTTGGGCCAGCAGAACCTTGGTCGCCCTTAGGACCAACAGAGCCTTGATCACCTTTATCGCCCTTAAGTCCAGCTAAACTGCTCAAATCAACTTTTCTTGTATCGCCATTCAAAAAGTAAGCAAAAGATAAGGTTTGCCACCTTCATTGATTGTCACAATATTAGTAACAGGGTTGGGATTGCGTACAATAAACTTAAAAATAAACAACTTCCCATTACTATCCTCACGAAGGTCGGTAACGTAAAGCTTATAGACTCCGTCCTTCATCTTGTTGCTAGGAATGGCTATTTTGTTTGCCAGTTGTGTGTGAAGTTTCTTGCCTTTTGGATTTTCATTTTCTGGCAAAATAAGATATGAAACATTGGTTAGAGTGCTTGAACCGTCTTTATTGTTGAGCTGGTATCCATCTGGGTTAACTGCAATTCCATTTTCTGCTTTTTGGCAACTAAGAATACCAACGCCAGGTTCCTTAATACCAACACCAGCTTCAAACGTTCCCGTTACATTTATAAATTGAAATCCATCCGCAAATGCAGGTGAAGCAATAAATGCTAACGTAGATAACGCTATCACAAAAGAAACCATTTTCAAAAGCATACTGTGTATTCTTTTCATATTTAAGCTCCTTTCGTAGATTGAATACAATTGATAGCTGACTTCAATGAAGCTTAAATAAAAGCATTATTTTCAGGATTTTTTTATTTCATAAAAACGCTGTTACTTACAAGGTGTGATATGAGGTGAAATAGCAGCGTGTTAGAAAAAGCACTCTACAGGTACTCATTTATATATAACATTGTCAATTTACTAACATTCCTGTTGGTTTCAGTCCTACAGGGATGTTAGTAATAAAAAAAGAATGTACAAACTACAGGTATACAATCCTAATATAGCCTAATATAAGGATAATTTTATTTTTAGTACTCCAAAAATTAGCGTTTTACATTATGCCAAAAGGTCATACTTTGTGCTGTTCCCTTTTTTCTGTAATTTTAACTATTAGTTAACAAACACAGAATAACATGTTTGTGTATTATGCTCGTATGCATATGTTCCTTCGGCTTTTGAATCAATGAATTATTACTCTTTACGTTGTGTTTGACGTAATAATTATTTGCTGTTAGTGTGACTTAGTTGTCATGATGTTTTTCCCATACTTTAACAATCACCTCACCGATAATGACACCAGCTATACACGGTAATGCCGATGTTATAAAATCAATGATATTGGTTAAATAATCCATTGTATTCTCCTCACCAGCGATAAACAATCAAGCTTCACGTTACAGATATCCAAGCTAAAAGGCACCGCCTCCGCCTCCGCCGCCAAAGCCGCCGCCTCCGCCGAAGCCCGAAAATCCGCCTGATTCACCAAATAAGCTGCTTGCTTCACCAAAAGGATTATCAGCATTAGTAAGAGAAGCGGAAAAACTTGTAACGTTATCAATTCCTCTTGAAAAATCATCAAGAGGCGTATAGGCAGACATACGTGGTGAAAAGAGCGATGCGTACCACCAATACATAACAAAGTCGTCGCCGATGTCGCCTATTTCCATGTCGGAGTTACTTGCATGGATGTTCTTTAATAAATTGCTTGAAACACCCAACACAACCGCTAAAACAAGCAATCTGTTCCAAAGAATCAGGTCAGTTGGAATAGTTTCTTTAAGGCGCGTAAAATCAAGCGCCCAACGACGAAAAGCATGCAACTTGGCGCGAATTTCGATAGCTTCTTGTGAAAGAGCCTTATAGCTTTTAAGCGCATATACATACCCACAAAAAACAAGGCAGACTGCTATGAGCTCACCCAATAACATGGCATCAAAAACCATATAACCGCTTAACCAACCAATGCAGCTAAGACAAACCAACAATGTTGCCAACACTATAAATATCCAGCAGCATACACGTGCGCGCGAAACAGCAGAAGAGCGACGAGCAAAGAAAAATGCACGATACATAGCAGCACTCTCAACGCTTTGATGCCAATTCTGGTACGCTTTCGCACAGGATGATGCGTTGGCTTGCGAAGCGTTAAGTGCATGCATATCGGCAAAACTCACATGAGCACCAACATATGAAACAGGCTCATCAGTATTGGAATTCTTGGGAACTTTGACAAAACTCGTTAAGAAATCATAGGCCTTTTTATCTATATCAAGAACATGTAAAGCCGAGCGATTGCGCTTTTCAGCATGTGTTTGTCTAAGCGTAGCTATATCCGATAATCCCAAACATTGAGCGTAATGGGGATCTTGGTTTTGGAAAAGCGTATCTAAATAGTCTTTATCTTTTTGGATGATAAGCTCATAAGATTGCTTATCTTTTTTGCTGACCTCGCTTTGAGCGGCTAAAGGCATGTCGTTACAAGGTTGTAGCTTACAGACACCTAAATCGCATAAACGCATAAGAGAAGCCATTAGAGCTGACGGACGGATGTCCTTATCGTAATACAGATATCCAAGCACAGCTGGATGATCATGAGATGGTACATCCCTAAAATAGGGATCGCTAAACTGAGGTCGATAGCAGCGCTTTTTAGATATCCACAGCACAATTCTTACAACGCATGCAAGAGCAATAAACGCAGCCAGCACAACTTGAAGCACACGAGGTGCAAGCAGTCTTATCTCACGCTCTCGATTAGTTTGTTGTGCCCATGCACGCTCTTCTGTTAGTATGCTTTCTTTTTTATCAGCTTCTACTTGATCGGCAGCGGAAAGCCACGAATTTGGGAACAAGATGCGAACTTCTGCAAAAGCATGTGAGGGTACCTCGGGCACCGTGCAAGTAATACCGCAAGAATTAAACGCGAGCGATCCATCAACAGGTCCATGCGCCCATGCTTGAACATTTTTGCCTTCACGAACCGCTTCCCCTGAAGGACAAGGCAATTCAATCGTGCATGTTACATTATTTGAACCTTTTTTCCATCCATCCGATACAAACTTCCAATAGAGCACCGAGGTATCTCGATAACGCATTGCAACACGGGGCAACTTATACGATATTTCAAAGGTTGCGCGATCATTCCTATGTGCAGAATATACTTTTACATGCTTATATGTTGATTCGTTCTCTACCTCATACGATACAGATGAGGCGCTTTGTGCATCTGGCGTTGCAAGCTCAGAAACCTTAATATCTTGAGGTTCAATATAGCGATGTTCATAATTTCCAAAGGGAAGATCCCAATATACGCCTTTAAACGAGCCTTTAAACTCAAAAGTACGACGTTCACGAACTTGTAATGTGCCATCAGTGGTTAGCGAAGCATAAATATTAACATCTGTGATGCGATAATTTTTATCTGCTAACGCGTACGCGGGCATAAATGAGCAGCTCAAAAGATACATACCGCACGCGAGCGCGCTAACAATTTTACAAAAGTGTATCAGTGAGCTATTCCGCCTACTAAACGCAGTCACTCTAGGCACAAACACACGAGCCAGTACACACATAAGTGTTGTATAAACGGTATAGATCAAGAAGAAACACACATTTTGCAAGTGGCAACTCTGATTGAGCTTTAAAGTTTTCATCTATATCCATTCTCATAGCTTAAGAACAGGTAAACACATATAGACAAGTATATCAAAGAACCATTGTAAATAGCTATGATCATAGGTGACAATGAAGCTGCAAACGAAGTGCTCACAATGCATAATCAACTCATAACAATATATTACGAGAGCCGTGTAAACGTAATTCCGCATACGTCAATCGTATCACCTACCATAACTGATACAGGATCCATAATCGCGCGACCATGAATTTTTGCTTCATTAGTTGCTCCACAATCCTCTACTAATACCTCATCTTTGTTAATAAAGATTCTGATATGATTACGCGAAACAGAATGAGCGTGCAAGACAACATCATTAGAGGATGATCTTCCCACTCGTAACTGATTACTAAAGCGAATTTTTGTGTCAAGAATTTCAGAGTGAATCAAAAATTCGGAACTGGTAAGCTCGTTAGTATGCATATCAGACTTTTGCTGCGCGCTTGGATGGGCTTCATATTTTCCCTGCTCTCGGTCAGACGAAGTGCGAGAAAAATCATATAAGCACCCATAGCATATGTTCATATCTTCAAAAAGTTCTTCATCACATACAGGACAACGTTTCGTCGTGCACATGTGTTGCACTGCATCTTTGCTATCAGCCGAAGCACGTGAAATGCTTTCGGCTGTCTTCATATAAGACTCCATAGGTATATGAAGCGTATTGGTAATATCAACTGATTCAGAATCTAGATCTTTCGTACTGTTCATCATCTCAAGATGATTGGCCTCCCTCATAAACTGCATAAATAACTCCTTTCACGTTGAACTAGCAAATGCACCCTTCAAACATAATTCGATCACCTTCTTTAAACCATGCCGTCATCGAACACGGACGCTCAATAGTCCATTGAGCCTTCCTCGCTGTCCTAACATGCCAGGGCTTCAGATTGCGACAGCTTTTTATCACTACCCCACGGCTATCAATAAAAGCAACATCAAGCGGATACGCCATCCAATACGTATGAATCGAAGAACATCGAGCAAGAATAACGCCTCTATGCTGCGTGGTTGTTCCTATAAGTCCTCGTAACTTTGCGCATATTGATTCAAGAACTTCAAACTCCCCCAACATAGTTTGTGAAGAGGTTTTTATAAGCTTTATAGTCATAATTACACCAATACTCCTGCTCTAAATCTATCAACTACAAGAAACTTTTTATGCTCAACATAGGCTTGGGGACTAAACGCAACACCTGCGCAAACAAACGATGATGGCCAAGGTTTATATTTCATAGTGCAGGTATATCTGGTAAGAAGAGGCGAAACTGCATAGGACAAAGGACGCGATGGATCCGCATGCAAAGCATCATTTTGTACTTCAATATCACAAAGCTCTGTATCCATTGATGCTTGTAGTTGATTTTGAATTTCCTCGCATGCATGCTGAGCACTTTGTTCTCCAGCAGGAGCAACACCTTGAACAAGTATCGCCTCGCGCGCGCAACGATCAAAGCGACTACATAAGTTGCAATACATGCCAACATTATATGAAATCAAGATAACTACCAGAATAATAGGCATGAGCACTACCAGCTCAACACACATCTGACCTGCATTATCTTGTAGGACTGCAATATGGGAGTTGAAGCGGCATACATTTCTATTGTTACTGCAAAAAATGTCGATACGCGCAGCAAGGGCACTACAGAGATGGTGCAGAGTGTTATCAAACATGACTTACAACCTTTGCTATCTATGACACTATTTCTCTAATAAAAACGATAAATCCAGGCGTATCGGATAAGATTCTTCCGAACCTAGTTTAGGGATTTGTGCAATTGTGAACGAATCATCTCCCAAAAACTTTTTTAGTTTTTCAAGATAGCGTTTTTTAAACGTTTGAGGATCACGAGGCATTTTTTCGATCCAAGCGCGTAGCTGATCGTTTTGAGATAGACCCGCTTTATGTAAGACATATTGAGAATTGACACGTACAGGTTTTAGAAGACGAAGATCCACAGGCTCAAACCCAAAACTTGTGATAACTTCACCGAGTCTATGCTTTAGCCACATACCAATCTTAGAATTTCCAGAGAAACTTAAACTCCCAAAAACACCATCAGTTATTGAGCTCATGTGATCATAGAGTGATCCGTAATTTTCAAGTAAGTCAGCCCAGAGTGTGCAAAGCGAGCTTATTACGGGAGATACGAGCGGAAAATCCAACTTTTTTACTTCTTCTGCCGTTCTTTTAAGTACAGCATTTTGTGAATCTGTGGCGTCGGGGGCAAGCGTAGCTGCCGAAAGTGCTATACCACCAGGTAGTTGAGCTGAACTGGTAAAAGAAGAAACTAGATTGTCTGGTGTTTTAAGTTCAGAGGAACGAATGACAAATGCAACACATCCATATGCACCAGGCGGACACAAATGAGGCCGTCCTGTTCCTATAAGTGCTAAAGCCTTATCAAACGCAGTTGCTGTAGTTTCGGCTTGTTCTTGCATTTTTTGCTGAACTTCTTCAGCTTTTTCTTGCGCTTTTGCATAAGCACGCGCGGCTTGTTGAAATATCTTCCAATAATATTCAAATCCATTGTTAATATTCGTGGATGCCGAAGCTACTTTTCCCATAATAGATATATTTATCGCATCGGTTGAACTACTTTTTGCTACCCCTTGTTCAATTTCTTGTAGACTCACATAGCAAGCAGGTGAGGTATTCATATACTCAATTGAACAATGCGCCACTAACTTCCCATCTTCATATGATGCAGGCCATAGTTTGTCGGTATAAAGTTCGCATCCTCTTACAGAATCTGCATTGTGAGGTAATTCAGGCAAATTAAAGAGGTTCTCATCATTTTGGCATGAAACAGCTGAGATTTTTTTATACGCATATGAATAGAATTGCTTGCGAGCACAAGATCGGCAATATTCATCCCAACTCAAATTTTTAGGAACTTCCATGCTTTGACGTTGCGCATAATAAGATTCTGCACGTTGTCTTGCAAACTCAAACTCCCATTCGTCATATGAATACGTGCGATTATGAGATCCATCCAAATACGTTAAATCAGCTGCACGGCTTCTCATACAATGCGGATTATCCACGCAATCTGCCTGATATGCTCTCAATTTATTTTCACTCATCTCTTTTTCTATGGCTTCTAGTTCCTTTGATTGATCGTGCAACTGTTTTCCACCATTATTGAGATCCTTAGAATCAACGCTTACCGTCAAAGCTGGATATGAACTTTTAGAAACAAATGGATATGGAACTGCAAGTCCAACATAAGGACATGTTTCGCTGCTATTGGCATACGCGCATGAAAGTGAATTGTACGCAATAAGAGCAGGTAAAGCTTGCTCAAATTTTTGAATTCCAGCATAAGCGCTTTTTGCAAAACGTTGCCGTGCCAAAAATACTTGCGTCCCCACATCAAGCAAAGGCGGTGAAAATGCATTTAAAATCGGCACTGCCGCAGCAACCAATCCAACAGCGTATACAAGCATCCCTACTAATCCCAAACTTAAAACAAAGGCATCCAAGACATGCACAATCGTTACAAACGATGAGACACAGTTTGAACCCGCAAGTGCTGTGGCATCGGCAACTTCTTGAATGTCTGCAGCTCTACTTGAAATCCAGTGAAGCATTGCCAGTGAAAAAATAAGCGAAAGTGTTACCAACAGTACGCACGCAAGGCTTGTGGTTGTATATCCCTTCCTATCCGCAATAAATATACTCAACGGCGAAACATGTGTATGCGATTCAATTCCAAATTTGCATCCATTCGTCATATGAACCTCCTAACCAGGAAGATTGATACGCCTGTTTAATGTGGGCGCGAAGTATCAAGCCACGGTCATCTTTTTCATGAAACATTTCGAGAAACTCTTTCCATAAAGGTAGTGGTGTTACATGCCCAGTTATAGATACTTCTACTTCATGCTCATCACGAGATATTTCAATCACCCAATCCGACTCATCACCGGAGTGAAACATGTCCAAACGTGGGAGCGCTTCTAGTCTGCGTAGGGCAAAACCCTGACAATCTTTATAAGATCCATCAAAATCAGTAGCTGCTACACGTGCTGTTTCTGCTGCCGTTCTCTGCATAACCGATAAACTGAAAGAAAGAATGATAGGTTGCAACAACAATGCGCACAGTATAAAAATTATGGGCAACAGTGCGGCAGCTTCAACTGTTGATTGTCCTTGGCGCTGACGTACATAGCCATAAAGCCAGCTAATAAAGAAGGATATCCTGTACATCACCAATCACTCCTTGAGCAGTTGTATGAGACGAAGCGTCAATCGATCTTTGTAAAAGATCTTTGTTAGCCCATGCATGCCATAGAGCACTCAGCGCAAGGATCATTGATAGAAAAGCTACCGTTACCAACACATATTCCAAACTCCCCTGACCACAACGACTCGGTATATGTTTGAATATCCAGCAACCAGAAAACAGACGCCGAAGAGATTTATGCAACTTGGCAGACAAAACCCTATGAGAAGTGGCTTCATTTGTAGCACCTTTTAGAAAGCTCATATATACCTCTGTTTTCCACATAACGCATTAAGACGTCTTAAGCACAGACACACATTACTCCGTGTTTTGCTGTGCTTGCTCGCTCCATTGCTCATAGCGCATACGTAGCCTCGTTACTTTGCATCCTTTAGAAGACACATCCGTTTGCACACGGCATACATCTATCCATTCATGGTGTTGAATAATACACATCCACATGTGACCCAGCAGATCAAAATAACCGCTTTTGACTAATTTACATGCGGATTTATTCCTATACGTAGTAAGTACGCAGCGTATCACCTGAGAAATCGAACTTTCGCAGGTTAAAGACGTTTGAAAATCATCCTTAATAAAATTTTCGATAGCAGCTTGATCATCCACACTTATCACGTTGTTTATAGCAATTGTTTGTGAGTCATTTTGCTGATGTTCCAAAGACAAATGCGTAGGTGATTCAGGTGCCCGTGAGGCACTATCACTCAATTCGTCAAATGGCTCTACATCAGATTGATTCTGGCTTTCAGAAGAGACGCTTGGACAAAGTACAACAAACCATATAAAGGGTGCTATCCAGGTTACAATTACCAAAACAAGCACTACTGCAATATAGCGTTTAAGCATAAAAGGAAAGCTGACGGGTTGATATTTTACATGTCTGTGCATCATACACGCTTACAATTGTTCAATACCGTTTTTGATTGCATCCCATAATTCTTGTATCTTTCCTTTAAAGGAAATGATAGCCAAAATAGCTATAACAACAAGAACACCAACCAAGATGGCATATTCGGTTGTACCTTGACCCAACGTATCAACACGAAACGTTGCAAGACGGCACTGCATATTTTTATACAGGCGTTGCGTTAAGGCATGAAGTTTATAATACATATGCGTCCTTTCAGTTCAATATCAACGTATATTCAACTTGATTCAAAAGCTTTCAGCTGCTGCTCAAGACTATACGGCAGAAGCAAGAAGAGGCCCCATAATCGAAATAAGCATAGCTGGCACGATAAGTACACCCATAGGTATGAGCATTTTAACTGGTATTTTTTCAATCTCTTCTTCCAACTCAAAGCGCTGGGCATCTCGAATACTTTGTGCCTGATCCGATAAAACTCCAACTAAAGGCGATCCACATTCAAGTGCTTGTATAACCGTTGAAGTAAAACGTGTAAGAGCATCAATATGTAAATCGTCAGCAATATCTTGTAAAGCAGCTCGCCTAGAAATAACGCCCAATCTATATTGCAACAATTGACGTTGAAATAATTGTGCAAGAACGCCGTTATAATGCATGCAATATAAATCCAATGAGGCTTCAAAAGAAAGGCCTGATGAAAGACCCAAAGTTATAACATCAAGTAAGGTAGGAAGTTCCTGCAAGCACATCATACGGTTCCTTTTCCTCGTAAGCATTACATAATATTGATGTATTCAGGGAAATTCAAAAATCCTAGTTTTTATATCGCGTATTAAAGCTGGTGCAAAAAACGAAGAAACCCTGCTCGCACGTGCGGTATCCATATAATGAGGTCGCGTTCTCAAAAAAATACTGCAGCCCAAAAATATCAAGAGTCCGCTTTGCATTATCGAAATTAAGCCATTAGATGTCATGGAATGCCCCTTTCAGAAGTGAGCGAATAATCATCAATGCAATAAAATCTAAAAAAGCTGCAATACCTAAAGAAATGAGACCAGCAGGCCGTGTAATCCCCTTTTGAAAATCTAAAGAGATACACGATAGAACAGATATAAGTACCAAAGGCAAACTTGAAACAACTCGTATGCTTAAACGTGCTTGTGCAGTTTTTACAGAGAGTAATTTTTTGAACTTTTCCTGCTGTTCTACAAGCTGCGCCGACTGCCTAAAAAGTGATTTCAACGGTGCACCTGTTCGCTGAGATATAAATAGTGCCGTAATCAAAAACTTCACACCGGGAGCTTGCAGTGTATGAGCCATATCATTAAGTACCTCTGATATTGAACTACCACAGCGCAACTTGAGAGAGGCCTTTTGAAAAGCTTTTCCTGCTTCTCCCGGTTGATGTTGTCCCACATATGCAATAGCTTGTGAAAATGTTTGTCCGGCTGCAAGTGCCATACCAAGCATTCTAAAAATATCAGGCATATCATGGCATAATGTGGTCTTTTGAAGCTGCTCAAGACGATGAGCAAACATGGGGCAAGCACATACGCAACATGCTGCACATAACAGCGGTGCCGCGAATGAACGTGAAAACAGCAATACCGAAATAAGCATTACAACAAACAAAATAAGTGTTACAGCGCATGCATCCTCTACACGGAGTGTATATCCAAGTTTTCGGGCACGAGCCTGCACATACAAAGCAATTGTTGTAAACGTTTTATACGACAAAAGAAAGCGTATAAGAGGAGTTCGAGCGATAAATTTACACAGCACATACGCAAGTTTTTGCATTTGTAAGTATACAAGTGTTTTAGAAGAAAGAGCCATGCTAGGAAGTACTACCATACAGCCGATAAAAACCAACAAGGCATTTAAGCAGCACAAACTTGCTGTTTCCATGCTTTAACCTCCTCTTTTTTAACCAGTTTTGCTAAAACAAGATGCGACAAAAAGCTAGGCTCTTTAACTAATGACCACTCGGCATGAACTTGATCAAAGGAAACGCATTCAGTAAGCCGAACATGACCTGATGGACCCTGAGAAACTTCAGAAAGCGAGGTAACAAAGCGTTTCCCTGATTCAATACGCACCGACATAACTAACAAATCAAGCGCAGAAGCAATCTGTTCCTCAATAATATTTGCAGGTAAATCCATTCCAAATCTCGCCATAAGAACCAAACGCAATATTGCTTCTTCTGCAGTACCTGCATGAAGTGTAGTAAGAGAGCCATCGTGACCAGTATTCATTGCCTGAAGCATATCGATTGTTTCGCTGCCTCTGCACTCCCCTACAACAATACGATCAGGCCTCATACGTAATGCATTTTTTACGAGGTCTCGAATAGTTATTTCACCCGTTCCTTCGATCGATGCGTCTTGTGCCTCAAGATGCACAACATCAGGATGAGAATCAAACTTTAATTCCGCAGAATCTTCTATTGTCACAATACGCTCTGATTTACTAATCTCACATGAAAGTGCATTTAAAAGTGTTGTTTTCCCCGATCCAGTTCCACCGGCTACAGCTATATCTTGTCGATATAAAACCGCCCATTTGAGAAGCTGTGCGTACCACGCAGGAAGAGATCCAAGGTTTACCAACTGATCCAGCGACGTAATTCTATTGGAAAATTTTCTAATCGTTACACTAGGCCCATTAAGGGCAACAGATTCAAAAACAGCATTTACACGATCTCCATTAGCCAGTCGTGCATTAACAATGGGGCTACTCCTATCAAGCCTTCGTCCCAAGGGAGACAAAATCCTATCAATAATCATCATGATTTGCTCAGAGCTCTCAAACATGGCAGACGCTTCATGCAAGCAACCATCTTTTTCGTAGAAAAGTGAGTCACAACCGTTAATCATAATTTCGGTTACACACGGATCATCAAGCAAGCTTTGAATTGGACCCAATCCACAAATGGTATCGCTTACTCCACGTATTAACTGTTCGTAGTCATGCTCTGGAACATCACTAAACATCTCAGTGTGCAAAAGGTCACGACATGCAACATCAATTTCCTCTTTAAGACGCGCGGTATCGTAAGACTGCATCATCGTTGCAATCGTTGAGAGGCCCAATCTATCCACCAATGCTTCTTGAAGACGCTTCCTTCGTTTTGCATGAAACGAGTCATAAAAATCTGATTTTGGCTTGCGAGGTGCATTTCCTCTATAGCTCGATTGCTCTTTAGGCTCTAAAGCACGTATACGTTCCAAAAGTGACATTTACATCGCCTCTTTATGGCGATTAAAAAATGCAAGATGTAATTTTCGACCCTTAATTGAATTTTTCGCAGAAGCTGGTGCATACGCCTCAGTTGAATTTGAAGGTTTTAATGCTAAATCGTGAATAAACTCCGTTAGCATAGCCTGAACTGATTTTACATAAGCATTATGTACTTGTATGAGTTCTCTCACATGTCCAGTTGCAAGAAGCTCATGTATATCCATACCTCCATCTACAATTTTATATGCTTGAGCACCCTCCAAACCTATTTCGCTACGTCCAAAATCTATGTCAAATCGACTATGAGGATTACTAAAATTGTCTATCCTACAAATCCTTGTACGCGGTACACCAAGCCTTACTGCTAAAGCAGCCGTTTTTGCAAGCGCAGAAATTGCATCGGGTAAATCATCGTGAACAATTGCAACACGTGTACTCGCTTGCACCACTTGCGCTACAGCATCGGTAAACGTGGTAGAAGTATCTGCAAAAACCAGATCAAAGTTGTGCGTTACATACCTTAAAATTGCACCAATATGAGGAGAAATTGTCTCAGCCATTTCAGGCTTTTCGCACGGACCCCATAAAAGACATGCATCATCTATAAGCGTGGCACTCTTTGCAATCAGGTCATCACACATAACATCATGCGATATACGACTTAAATCATAAGGTCGTTTAACGCCAAAACAAAATGCAAGATTTCCACCCGATAAATCAAAATCAAGAAGAGCAATCCTAAAACCCATATCCCGAGCTAATTCAGCGCATGTAGCAACTAAAGCTGTTTTACCCATACCTCCTCTCCCAGAAACAAAGCTAATAATAGGAGCAGCTCCAAGTTCATAAGATGTTGCGGTTTGTGTCTGTTGCAACGCAGACACAGGGGAAAACGCTATAGGCTCTGCAGCTGATGCAGGTACTGTTGTAGAGGAAGACGTTGTCGGTTTTGTCGTTGACACAGCTGTGGGCGCAGATGATGTCGGTGTTGGTATTGACGCTGGCGAAGTTGTAGAGGGAAACATTATTGATTCTGTATCTGATGTAGCTGTTTGCAAACTCGCAGACGATGTAGACACTGCAGGCTTCTGCGGCATTGGTACAAACGCACACATTTGATCTACCTGATTTACATAATGATCCTCATCATGTACATCATTCGCACAGCGCTCTTGTTGCACGCGATTTATGCCTTTACTTGGAGATAGATTTACATGCAGGGTATCTTTGAAAATATCATCGTCATCTATATCAAGCATATCTTGAGAATTATCTATCAATAAACGTTGATTATCAGTAGATAAACAGGCATCTGTTGCTGTAGTAAACGACTTACCTGTTGAAGAGGACATCTCGTGAGAGGCCTTTACGAGTGCTGAAAACTGTGAAAGTAACGTTTGTAAATTTTGATATACCTCATCAAAGGTAATCGTTTGAGAAGGAGTTACTTCTTCAGAATTCAAGATCCTGGACGAAGCTTGAGACACAGTATCTGATTGTGGCAAGGACACATGCTCATACGTGCTTATTTGTGTATTACTTTGCTCCTCAGCACAAACAGCGCTCCCAATATCCCAAACATCGTGAATCCCTGCTTGTAAGGCACGCGATCGCAAAGACCCCGAGATACAACGCCCCACCAGCACAACGCGAGCACAGCCATCCATAACAAGTGCTGCGGCTAGATTTACATCTGAAACGCCACTTGCCGTCAAACCAACCATAACCGCACACGAAGTTAAGTTTTGTATCCGCACATAATTGCGCAGCTGGAGTCCATCGTCAAAATAATGTGAGATCGTTGCATGCTCCATATGTTGAAGGGTCTGTACCATCAATAACCTATTTTGTGGAGCGCAACAAGCAATCCAGGTATAAGTCATAATCGCTCACCTCACAGAAAGATTTTTACAGCACGTGCACAATGTATTAATGTGTTGCACGTATTTCGCTTAAAACGGACCTTGCACAATTACAATTACGTATGTTTTGATTCATCTGTCACATGTGCTGATGAAGCTGTATCATTCTTTTTCAAACCGCTCTCAGAACTTTTTTGTGCATGATCTTTTTCTTTTGGGGAATCATCTCTACGAATCGCGCTTTTCGAAGAAATTTCTTTTGTATGTTCGCTCTCTACTTGTTGTGAATCGTCTTTAAGGTCTTGTACATCTACCGCAGGAATTACCAATCTTAAACTTTGAGTGGCTGCAGCCGATAGCACGCGCGTGACATCTGTGGGATATACCGCCAGCACCAATTGTGCAGGAATATTTTGCGCCGGTTGAGCTTCCTTTACGCATAGCGCAATCATATCTTTGGTAATAAGATGCGTAGTTTTGTTGGTAGTGTCGTATCCAAGGACCTGGGTGCGAGGAGTAATATGCAGTCCTATACCAAGTCTTTCATTCATAGGTAAACTAAGAGCAACTCTGCCATTAGGAATTACAAGTTCGTCATCCGATTCTGTAAAATGCATGGTTGAAAGGGGTACATTTTCGCCTACCGCAACTTTGACTTCCTTACCTATCACGTCATCGCTGTTTAAATACGCATCTTTTGGAGCCAAGTCCGAAACCCAGTCACGCACAACTATGTCCTCAGCTTTAATCGTGTCACCAATTTGCAAGGGATGAGCAGTAACAACAAGGCGTACTACATCTCCCCCGTATGAAGCAATCGCATCATCACGAGCTTTTTGTGCATCGCTACGCACAGATTGTGCATAAGAAAAACTGGCATACATAGCCAAAAGCGCACACAACACAGCGCACAACAAACGAAATTTTAACGACATCGTCCACCTCCTCGCACAAAATATTACGAGGACATACTCTCACAAAATATCGAACGATAACGCGAGAATACAAAAAGAAGCATGCACAAAACGTGCAGGTAGCATGCCTAATTTCTAGTAGAAATTGCACAAATATGCTAAGGAAAAGCCTTTATAAATAGCTTGAAGAAATCTATTTTAAAAGACGAGTTGGTTCCTTGGATGTTCTAAAACCTAAATAGAAATAGTAATAATGAACTATGCAGAAAAACGTAATAGGAGCGCAAAAAACAAAAATGATAATTATCAAAGTTGTCGGTTGTGAAGATAATGTGATGGATACCGTGTGATATTGTGGCGTAATACTGCGCTGCGATGGCGTGACGTTAGCTCTGTAATACTGCGCTGCGATGGCGTGAAGTTAGCTCTGTAATACTGCGATGCAAGGACGTGGTGTTTGCGCTGTAATACTGCGTTGCGACGGTCGTGATGGATGAGCTGCGAGGCAACAGCGCACAAAAATACAACCATGCCTTAAATATATCGATGCGAAATGTCCTTATCAAGCATATGAGCAGATGAATTCATTTCGTCTAAAAGCGCAACATATATATCAATAGATCCAGAAAAAACATGCTGCGAAGATTCAAGCGCACGAACAGCACATCCAGGCTCTTTTTTATGAGAACAATTTCTAAATTTACAATGTTCGACCGCCACGGTTAAAAGCGGAAACGTTTGAGCCAAACCTGCCTCATGCCCCATAAGCGGCAAAGTTCTTAATCCCGGACAATCAATAATACATCCAGCTGATGGAAGAGTAATCATTTGACGCGAAACAGTGGTGTGACGTCCACTATCGTCCTTTGAACGTGTAGAGCCAATGCGCTGAACGGGGCGTTTAAGAAGAAGATTAAGCAGACTAGATTTCCCAGCGCCCGACTCACCTAGAAGCATGGCGCAGGTTTTACTACCCACAAGCTGCAAAATCTCAGACGCACCCCAATGAATGCCATGCTCAACTGCAAACTCTTTATAAGACGCAGCGCTCTCCATAAAATGCAAATCCTGCGAAGAGACAACAATTTCAATCTGGGTGGCTAATAACGCGCTTAGGGTCATAAGCGCGTCTTTATATTGAGAAAGACCAACTCGATCAACTTTTGTGCAAACAACAGCACACGAACACCCACAGTCTTGTGCAATCACGGCCGTTCTCACAATACGCGCCAAATCCAAACCTGCGCGCATAAACGGTTGAACAAGCAAAACTATATCAACGTGAGCAGCTAAAACCTGCATTTGTGCACGGGAATCGCCTCTCCAACGACTTACCGTATGCACGCGAGGCAAAATTTTGTACATAATGCCCATTTCGTGATTACAAGGTATTCCCACGATAAGCCAGTCACCAACAACAACATTTTTTTCTGACTTCGACTTTGTCAACAGCGCAGAAAACTCACAGCGAATAGTAGCCGTTTTGGTACAAATAAGCGGAAATCCTCTATCAAGGCTTATACATTTACCCAAAAACAACGTATCTTCAGCAACATGATGCTTGCTGCAAAGAGTACGAATTTCGCACGCAGCTGCTTCGCAAATATCAGGCGATACATAAAAGTCGTTAAAGCTTGGAAAGAAAGCTGCAAGACCCGCGGTAGACGAAGGGCTCTCAACACTTATACCAGTATCAACATCAGCAAGGACGTCAGATGAAACGACTGATTTGACGCTTTGTGTTTCCTCATCATGTAATGCATGCGCTCCACACGCATCAACACAAGCCTTCTGATGAACCTTCTTGGCAACCTTATGCTTTAACGACTTCATACGCATCCAAATCTTAAAGCAAAAACGTTATGCACATACGCGCTGTCCGCGGCGTGCAAACCATTTTTCGATTTCAACAATTGGGATAATAAGCGCAGCTAAAATAAGGGCAGCTGCATATTCTTCCCAACCGATTTCGGCAAAGTTAAAAGCTTGCGCAAGTGGTGTTTCGATAACCAGATAGGTAAGCAACAATGCAAACACAAAGGCACCCCACAACCACATATTTTGCTTCTTAAGCGTAAAAATGGATTGATGCATACTACGCATATTAAGCGAATGAAACATCTCAACCATTGAAAGCGTTAAAAATGCCATGGTCATTCCATGAATACCTGCGCTTGGATTCTGAAGAACCTGAGATATATCCATCGTGCCAAATTCAAGATAATGACCAATAAAATAACTAATGAGTGTAAGAACAGAAATCGCAATACCTTGGAACATAATATCAACACCAACGCCACCTGCAAAAATGCCGTCTTTGGCACTACGAGGTTTGCGTTTCATGATACCTGGCTCGGCACCTTCGGTTGCCATTGCAAGGGCAGGCAGCGAATCGGTAATAAGGTTAATCCAAAGCAAGTGCGTTGGTTCCAAAATAGTAAAGCCAATAAATGAAGCAACAAAAACCGAAATAACTTCAGCAAGATTGGAAGAAAGTAAAAATTGAATACATTTGCGAATGTTATCGTAAATACGTCTTCCCTCTCGGCACGCATTAATGATGGTAGAAAAATTATCATCAGCAAGTACCATGTCAGCAACATTCTTAGTAACATCGGTACCCGTTATACCCATACCAATACCAATATCTGCGCGCTTGATAGAAGGTGCATCATTGACGCCATCGCCTGTCATTGCAACAACTTTTTGCTTATGCTTCCACGCACTTACAATACGAACCTTATGCTCGGGCTGAACACGAGCGTACACACCATATGATTCAATAGTTGCATCGAGCTCTTCGTCACTAAGAGCATCTAATTGAGCACCGGTAAGCGCTTCTTTGCGAGAAGAAATAATTCCTAATTGTTGAGCAATAGCGCACGCTGTGTCAATATGGTCTCCCGTAATCATAACAACACGTATACCAGCAGATTTTGCTTCGTCTATAGACGATTTAACCTCGGGACGAACAGGATCAATCATACCCGAAAGCCCTACAAAACACATGTCGTGCTCAAGATATGCACCATCAAACGACTCTGGACAGCTACTACCCCAATCACGGCGCGCAGACGCAATCACGCGAAGCGCTTTATTAGCAAGTTGTTTATTTTGTTCGATAACATATGCTTTTAATTCGTCAGTAAACGGCACAATGCCCGTTTCGGAAAGATACGTGGTACAGTGCGACAAAATAACATCAGGTGCGCCCTTAGTATGCTGCATATATGATCCGTTATTATTCACCACAACCGACATCATTTTACGGCTTGAATCAAAGGGAGCTTCACCAACACGTGGACGTGTTTGTTTAAGATATGACGTAGTGAATTCATTTTTTGCAGCGTCACTTACCAGCGCAGCTTCGGTAGGTTCACCTTGAGCTGTATTTGTTGCGTCATCCCACACGGCATCGCTTGCGAGCGCCATAGTGCGCAAATGTGCTGTTAAATTACCTGTTACACGCTCAACAACCGTCATCTTGTTTTGTGTAAGAGTTCCCGTTTTGTCGCTACAAATTACTTGTGTGCAACCAAGCGTTTCTACCGCAGAAAGCTGACGAATAATTGCATGCTTTTTACTCATCTTAGTTACGCCGATAGATAAAACAATGGTTACAACCGCAGCAAGACCTTCGGGGATAGCAGCTACTGCCAAAGAAACCGCAACCATAAATGTGTTCAATACAAGTTCAATATTAGATAAAAATTCAAACCCATGTTTAATAAGCGAAACAGCAAAAATAATCGCGCAAATTGCAACAACCCATACCGTTAACTTGTGCGAAAGCTCGGTTAACTTCTTTTGAAGAGGTGTTTGTTCGTCTTGAACACTGCTTAACGCATGAGCAATCTTGCCCATTTCTGTTTTCATACCAGTTGCTACAACACATCCGCGACCTCTACCGTAAACTACCGTTGAACCCATGTAGCACATGTTTTTACGATCGGCTAAAGGCACATCTTTTTCAGACGCTCCAAGATGTAACATATCAATGACTTTAGATACCGGGACCGACTCTCCTGTAAGCGCTGCTTCCTCAATTTTGAGTGAAGCACTTTCTAAAATACGACAGTCGGCACCAACTGCATCTCCTGCTTCAAAGACGATAATATCGCCAGGAACAAGCTGAGATGAAGGTACACTTTGGAGCGAACCGTCGCGCATAACTTTACTTTGTGCGGCAGTCATCTCTTGTAAAGCTGCAAGTGCTTCCTCGGCTTTAAGCTCTTGTACAACACCTAAGAACGAGTTAAGAATAACCACAAACATGATAATAACTACATCGGCATAATCACCTTCGCCGTTATAGATACCTACGATAAGCGAAATAACAGCCGCAATAATAAGCATGATAACCATGGGGTCTGCCATCTGCGCAAAAAATCGTTTCACGATAGAATCTTTTTGCGCTTCATCAAGCTTGTTGAGCCCGTATTCGTCCAACAACTTGGATGCTTGCGCCGAAGACAAACCATCTTTTTCGTGAGTATGAAGGCTACTTAAGACTTCATCTGCGGATTCAAGATATTCTTTCACAAAATCCTCCTGGGATAATTTTGTTTGATACATTGATTCCCGATTATAATTCCCCAGGAGCTGAGGCAAGGGCTCACCAACGTAACCAAAACTTCTGTACGTATGAGATTATCTTAGCGTATTTGACCTATTTCTCGAAAAAATTAACGGCTTACTTACAAATTTTGAACGCATTAAAATTTTGAACACTATAAACGCCCTATAAACGCACTATAAACGCACTATAAACGCACTATAAACGATGTTTCATACACGAATTGGCTCATCTTACCATAACAAAAAGCCCCGTAAACATAGGTTTACAGGGCTATCGAATGCGAGTAGCTTAAAAGCGCATAAAGAGCTTAATGCACGTGTTTACTCTTCGTACGACTTAGGCTCGCGACCATAATAAGCGTCCAAGTAGATATTCTTCATCTCGTTGATCAAAGGATAACGTGGGTTGCTTACCGTACATTGGTCGTTAAATGCCTGCTCAGACATTTCGTCAAGCGTGTCGAGGAAGTATTTCTCGTCTACATTGTATTCTGCAATAGTCTTCTTTACGCCAATGTGATCAAGAATTGATTGAACTTTGGCAATAAATTTCTCAAAGACTTCATCGTCGTTAGCGCCCGTGATACCACAATAACGAGCCATCTCGCAATAACGAGCTTTAGCGTGAGGATACTCATATTGAGGGAACGTACCCATACGCGTTGGTTTTTCGGCTGCGTTATAGCGCATAACACGCGTAAGCAAAACACCATTTGCCCAACCATGAGGAATGTGGTGGAAAGCACCAAGCTTATGAGCCATTGAGTGAACCATACCCAAGAATGCATTAGAGAATGCAAGACCTGCGATACAAGAAGCATTTGCCATCTTGTCACGAGCATATACATTGTTAGGCTCATCGTACGCAGTTTCAAGATTCTCAAAAATAAGCTTGAGACCCTTTAAGCTCATAGCTTGCGTATAGTCAGAAGCCATGGTTGAAACATATGACTCAAGGCAGTGCGTCATTGCATCGGCACCAGAAGCAGAGGTTAAGCCCTTAGGCTGAGTCATCATGTTGTCGGTATCAACAATTGCCATGTTAGGCATTAGTTGGTAATCGGCAATAGGCCATTTAACACCAGTGTCTTTATCGGTGATAATTGCATACGGAGAAACCTCAGAACCAGTACCAGAAGACGTTGGAATAGCAACAAAGTATGCTTTACGACCCATTGCAGGGAATTCGTATACACGTTTACGAATATCCATAAAGTCGGCTGACATGTGCTCAAACTTTTCTTCAGGATTCTCGTACATAAACCAGATGATCTTACCGCAGTCCATAGCAGAACCGCCACCGATGGAAAGAATAACATCAGGTTCAAAAGCACGGAGTTGAGCCAGACCTTCGCGTGCAGATTGAAGCGAAGGATCTGGTGCTACATTCCAGAAGCACGAGTGAACAATGCCAAGGCTGTCCAGCGTGTCTTCAATAGTTTTGGTAAAGCCACTCTTGTAAAGGAATTGGTCGGTGATAAGGAATGCACGCTTTTTGTGGAGCACGTACTTGAGCTCTTTAAGAGCTTCTGGCATGCAGCCCTTCTTGAAGTACACCTTATCAGGAGTTTTGAGCCAAAGCATGTTTTCGCGGCGCTCAGCCACAGATTTAATGTTAAGCAAGTTCATCACTCCTACGTTTCCACATACAGAGTTTCCACCCCAAGATCCGCAACCAAGTGTTAATGATGGTGTAAGCATAAAGTTGTAGATGTCACCAATACCACCTTGTGCAGCAGGAGTATTAATAAGAATACGGCAGGTCTTCATAGCTTGCTCGTATTTTGCCATTTTCTCTTTTTCATTAGTGTTAATGAACAAAGATGCGGTATGACCATAGCCACCTTCGGCGATCAAACGCTCGCCCATTTTAATAGCGGTGTCAAAGTCTTTTGCACGATACATTCCCAAAACTGGTGAAAGCTTCTCGTGTGACCAAGGCTCCTCAGGCTCAACCGAGGTAACCTCTGCCATAAGAATCTTAGTTGAAGCGGGAACTTTAACCCCTGCCATCTCGGCAATAACAGGTGCAGGCTTACCAACAATCTTAGGATTGATGTTTCCGTTAACAATAACGGTATTTCCTACCTTTTTAATGTCGTCGCCCTCAAGGAAGAAGCAGCCACGACGAGCAAACTCTGCCTTTGCTTGATCGTAAACCTTATCGCAGACGATAACGTTATTCTCGGAAGCACAAATCATACCGTAGTCAAAGACTTTGGAGTGAATAATTGAGTTAACCGACATTAAAATGTCAGCAGTTTCATCAATAATTGCAGGATTGTTACCAGGTCCTACACCAAGAGCTGGTTTTCCTGAGCTATATGCAGCAGCAACCATGCCTGGACCACCTGTTGCCAAAATGGTATCGGCTTCGTGCATAAGGGTATTAGTAAGCTCGATAGAAGGCTTATCAACCCAGCAAATGATGTCGCGTGGAAGTCCTGCTTTTTCTGCAGCGTCACGCACAATACGAGCAGCTTGAATGGTTGATGCTTTTGCGCGTGGGTGAGGAGAAATCAAAATAGCATTACGAGTTTTTAAGCACAACAGTGACTTAAAAATAGCGGTAGAAGTTGGGTTTGTTGTTGGAATAACAGCAGCTACAATACCAATGGGCTCGGCAATCTTTTTTAAGCCGTAGGCTTTATCCTCAAAAATGGTACCGCAAGTCTTGGTGTGACGATATGCGTTATAAATATATTCAGCTGCAAAGTGATTCTTTATAACCTTATCTTCAACAAGACCCATGCCCGTTTCTTTTACCGCAGCTTGCGCCAAAGGAATACGAGCCTCATTTGCTGCCATAGCGGCCTCAAAGAAAATCTTGTCAACTTGTTCTTGCGTAAATGTTGCAAAAACTTTTTGAGCTTTACGCATCTTCTTCAGCTGAGCCTCAAGAGACTCTACACTGTCGATTAACGTATCACAATCGTTTGATGATGCGGTTTTTTGCATCTCGTCGGATTGTTTTGGATCACACACCGGCGTGTCATGTTTAGTCATAACCCCTCCATAACGTAGTCCATATAAACTCGGCGGATAAGCAACGAGTTTATCCAAAATGTTTTCATTTACATAAAAACTATTCCGACTTATATATTTGCAGATTAGTGGGTATAAAAGTGCGACAATTTCATTTTTTGTGGCAATTATGAGTATTTCTTATAGGATGACTATCCTTTACTGGTCATATACCACTCAATTTTGAACTCGCAACGCGTGAGACGTAATGAGTTGTACACTCATACATACACAGCATTATGAAGATTAGATGAAGAAGCCTTGAGACAGATACCCATATCCACAAAAACCATATGAATATATAGACTTGTAACCATACCCACGCCTCTGTACACACATGTCTATGCATCAAAGGCGCTATAAGTTCTCTCATTAAAACTAAAACCACATAACCTAGAGAGTTTGTGCAAAGCTTATATAAGTGTAGGTTTTACATGAGCTAACAGGTACTATGTTTACATATGAAAATACAGTTATGTATGAATCACAAACCATAAATAGCTGCATTTTAACCATACATAAGCATATGTAGTTACCCATAAAGGAGTTATTTATGACAGAAGCTATACGTAAAGTAAATGTTATCGGTCACCTTCATCCTGATACTGACAGCATTTGTTCTGCAATGGCATATGCATATCTTAAAAATCAAACCGGCACCACGCAGTATGAAGCGCGGCGTGCAGGTACGGTAAGCCGCGAAACAGCATTTGCGCTCAAGCATTTTGGTTTTGATGAGCCAGCACTTATTACCTCTGTTGCTCCTCAAATTAAAGATACCGATATTTCAAAACTTCCGGCTATTAGCTCTTCTACCAGTTTGTTTGCTGCATGGAGACTTATGAAAGAAATTGGAGCTGGAACACTTTGTGTTATTGACGAAAAAAATATGCTGCAAGGTCTTATTGCCATTAAAGACATTGCGAATGCAAATATGGACATTTTAGACGATGAGGGCTTAACAAAAGCTGCCACTCCTGTTACCAACATTTTAACAACGCTTAATGCAAAGCTTCTTTGTGGTGACGAAAACGCAAGCTTAACCCAAGGTCATGTACGCGTTGGTACTTCTCCAGAAATGATGGACGGTATTATTGACGCCTGCGATGTTGTTTTAACAACCAATCGATACGAAACGCAAAACTTTGCAGTAAGTGCAGGTGCTTCGTGCATTGTTATTTGCAACGGAGCATCACCGAGCGATGTTGTACTTCAAAGTGCAAAAGAGCGTGGTTGCATCGTTATTACCACTTCTTATAATACCTATGCTGCCGCACGTCTTATTTCCATGGCGGTTCCTGTGCGTGCATGCATGCTTTCTGCCGAAAAGATCATTCGTTTCTCGGTAAACACCACCGTAGACGATGCTAAAAAGACTATTTCTCAAACAGGTCATCGTTTCTTCCCTGTTTTAGACGAGGACGGCTCATATGTAGGCGTTGTTGGTTCGGCTAACATGCTTAAAATCAAAAAGAAACACGTTATTTTGGTTGACCACAACGAGCGTTCACAAGCGGTTGATGGCCTTGAACAAGCCGAAATTATGGAGATCATCGACCACCACCGCATTGGCTCTATTGAGACTTCAAGCCCAGCACTATTTCGTAACATGCCCGTTGGTTGTACCTCAACTATTATTTATGGCATGTATAAAGAAGCAGGCGTTGAGATTCCTAAGAACATTGCAGGTCTTATGTTATCTGCTATTATGTCCGATACCCTTGCATTTAGATCGCCTACCTGCACGCATCTTGATGTTGACGCTGGTAAAGCATTGGCAGCTATTTGTGGTGAAGATATTCCAACCTACTCTGACGCAATGTTTGATGCAGGAGCCGATTTAACAGGCCGCACTGCAGAAGATGTCTTTAACGGTGACTTTAAGGTATTTTCACGCGGCAAAGCTCACTTTGGTGTTGGACAAGCAAGCTTTATGACCGAAAGTTCACGCAAAGCTGCAGAAGCATTGGTTGGTCCCTATCTTAAAACTGGTGCTGAGTCCTACGAACTTCCTATGGTCTTTTATATGTTTACCGACGTTAAAAGTAAAACAACCGAGATGATGTTCTGGGGCGAAGACGCCAGCGAAATTGCAACCATCGTTGAACAAGCTTTTGGCGTAAAACCTGTTGATGGCATGGCTGTTCTTAAAGGTGTTGTAAGCCGCAAGAAACAAATCATTCCACCGTTAATGTCACTTTTGCAAGATAGTGAGCACGAAAACTAATACAGGGGCGCTGGTAAAAACGCACTGGTAAAGGCACACTTTTTATCAGCAAAATTTCCTATATGTATAAACTAAACACCCTCTTTCACATGAAAGAGGGTGTTTTCATACACAAAGATTTTTCTTTTCTGAAAGCTCTTATACGCGCGTCTTACACGAGCGCCCTAAATACGCACGCATACATACGGCGCCTAAAGCCTCTCAAAACCGCACTTTTATGCACAAGGCTGAGCATACAGCCCAATAAGAGCCTCAAGCATATCGACCATTTTTTCGAGCTCGGGTACGGGAACAAACTCACGAACTCCATGCGCATTATAATAACATGCAGATAAATTAGGAGCAGCAAATCCTCTAAACGAAAGTTGTGCACCATCGGTACCGCCACGCATGGGAACAAATTTCATGGGAACGCCTACTTTTTCGTAAGCCTTGCGCGCATTTTCGATAAGGTGCTTATTCTCAGGTTTAGTAACCACATCAGCCAAATTAAAATACTGATCTTTTATTTCAACGCTTAAGACAGAAGAACCATATTGACGATTAACAAATTGCGCAGCATCCAAGCACGTTTGTTTGCGTTTATCCATAATTTCTTTTGAATGATCGCGTAAAATGTAGCCTGCTTCACCCTCTTCGCAACTGCTTTTAATATAGCTCAAATAATAAAAACCATCGTAGCCTTCGGTGTATTCAGGACGCTCTTGCGCAGGAATAAGCTGATGAAATTTCATAAGCGCCTCTGACGCATTGATGAGCGTACCTTTAGCCGTACCAGTATGAACAGATAAACCTTTTGCCTTTACGATGACCTCACTTGCGTTAAACGTTTCATAGCAAAACTCACCTAAAGGTCCTCCGTCAATGGTATATCCAAACGTTGCGCCAAACTTCTTAAGATCTAAAAGCGCAGCTCCGTGACCTATTTCTTCGTCAGGAACAAATGAAAGCGCAAGGCGTGGATGAGGAATTTCGGGATGTTCTTTAAGACGAGCAAGTAGAGAAACGATCATGGCATCTGCTGCTTTATCATCACCACCCAAAAGCGATGTACCGTCCGCCGTGACTAAATCCCACCCAACCATATGCTCAAGCTGAGGATTAGTTTCGGGAGACACATACACTTCACGGCCATGACGATCATAACCAATGGTAAGTTTTCCGCCTTCGTAATGCTTAATTTGCGGATGAACGGGAGAGCCATATGATTGCCACGCCGTATCAACGTGAGTACAAAAGCCCAGTGTTGGCAAATCTTCGCAGCCTTTGGACGCAGGCCAAAATGCTGTTACATATGCATGTTCATCAAGCTCAACGTTTTCGGCACCAAGCTCTTTAAGTTCTGCGGCAATAACGCGCGATACGTCAAACTGACTTCTGGTTGAGGGAACCTCTTGTGCATTAAAAGGATCCGATTGCGACGGAATGGCACAATATCTCATAAAACGCTCAACTACATCACTCATCTGTTGTACTCCTTTACGTACTAGGTAGCTTCCTTAAACTGACACAATTTTTGGCATGTCTTATTTTGCATACGCGCTTAGCACGCATAAACACAGCTGTCTTAACTTGCGCACAGTTTTTGATGTGCTTGTTCCAAACTTTTTGCAAAACGCTGCTGTACCACATGACATGCACATACATGTCCGGGCTCAATTTCCACCAAATCGGGCTCCTTTTGCGCACAAACACTTTGCGCAAGCGGACAACGTGTATGAAACACACATCCAGAAGGCGGATTCACCGGACTTGGAACATCGCCTTGTAAAATTCGCTTATCTTGGATTCTCTCATGTGCAATGCGCGGAATAACATCCAATAATGCCTGCGTGTACGGATGCAAAGGTCGCGAAAACAAGTCATTCTTAGAGCCGCGCTCCATAGTGTGACCCAAATACATAACCATAACCGTATCGCTAATATGTTTTACAACAGACAAATCATGGCTGATGAAAATATAGGCAAGGCCAAGCTTTTTTTGCAATTCTTTAAGCAGGTTAATCACTTTTGCCTGAACAGATACGTCTAATGCCGATACAGGTTCATCGCAGATAATGAGCTTAGGCAACAAAATAATTGCACGCGCAATACCAATACGCTGGCGCTGACCGCCCGAAAACTCATGCGGATAACGGTTTTTATACGAAAGATCAAGCCCTACATGCTCCATCACGTCTTCTATCATACGCTCACGCTCTTCGCGAGATGCATAGCTGTGCGCAATATCTATCGGCTCGGCAATAATATCAGCAACGGTCATACGAGGATTAAGTGAGCTGTATGGATCCTGAAAAATCAATTTCATGGATTTTCGAGCTTCGATAAGAGCATTCCCTTTAAGCGCTGTAAAATCGCAGCCGTTAAGCTCTACCGTTCCAGAAGTTGGATCACTTAAACGCAAAATGCACTTTCCTGTAGTTGATTTACCGCAACCGCTTTCACCTACAATTGCAAATGTCTCGCCTTTATGAACGTCAAACGACACATGCTCAAGCGCGTGAACATAACTTTTTTTACGCGAGAAAACCGAGGTTTTAACTGGATATCTTTTAGTAAGATTGCGAACCTTTAAAATAGGAGTTTTATCATGTGTTTGATGATAGTCAAGGTTTTCTGCAGACGAAGACTCTGGTGTACAAGTAGCTGACAAAGACACATCCGTACTTTGACTTTGAGTATTATCGTGATGAATATGAGTGGTCATTATGCCTCACCCCATTCTTTTGAAAATTTCCAGCAAGCAACTTCGTGAGTCGTTTCGCTTTGTACGCTCTCATGAATTGTTTCGCTTTGCGTACCTTCGTGAGTTGTTTCGCTGCAGGTATCGGACGCTTTTATTGCGGGTTCGTTCGCGTCGCAAGAAACAGGCGCATTAGATGCTTTAGCGTCTGTCCGCACCATGTGCGGACGTTTTGTACGGCAAATGTCTTTTGCAAACGGACATCTTGGATGAAATGGGCAACCTTTTGGCATATCAGAAAGCATAGGAACACTTCCTTCAATAGCAAAGAGGGTATCAACAGAGGTATCAAGAGACGGAATGGAATTTATAAGTCCTGAGGTATACGGGTGCAAAGGATTGGTAAATAACTCGTACGCGCGCGTATATTCAACCTGATGACCTGCATACATAACCAAAACCCAATCAGCCATTTCGGACACAACACCCATGTCGTGCGTAATAAGCATAATGGCAGTGTTAAGCTTAGTTTTCATATCATCAAGTAACTGTAAAATTTGTGCCTGAATTGTTACGTCCAAAGCCGTTGTTGGTTCATCGCAAATCAAAAGCTCAGGCTCACAAGCAAGTGCTTGTGCAATCATCACGCGCTGACGCATACCACCAGACAACTCGTGCGGATAACTCTTAAACACTTTTTGAGGAGCAGGAATTCCCACGAGCTCTAACATGTGCAACGCGCGAAGATCCGCTTCTTTTTTACTAAGATTGCGATTATGCGCAAGAAGTGCTTCGCGAATTTGTTTTCCAGCACTCATAACGGGATTGAGCGAGGTCATGGGCTCTTGAAAAATCATGCTCATTCTTTTTCCGCGATACTGCATAAGCTCTTTATGGGATAAGTGCGTAATATCCTGCCCGTTAAAAGTAATAGAGCCGTGTGTAACGTGCGCTATGGGACGAGGCAAAAGCGACATAATCGAAAGCGCCGTCATCGATTTACCGCAACCGCTCTCCCCTACAACCGCCAAAGTTTCACCACGACGCATTGCAAAACTTACGTGGTTAAGAGCTAACAGGCTTCCCTGTTCAAGTTCGAGCGAAACATCAATGTCTTGTACTTGCAAAAGATTTTGCGCATCGCACGAGGAGTCTGATTTCTGAGCAGCTTCCAAAGCAACATCTGATGTTTGAACAAGTTCTTTATCAGCACAAAATGTAGTTTCGTTATGAGGGTTTTTGAGTTCACGTTTCATACTGACCTCTTATCGATTAAGTTTTGGATCAAGCGCATCACGCAGAGCGTCACCTAACAGATTGAAAGCCATAACGGTGATGATAATTGCGCACCCTGGAATAACGCTGTAATACGTATTGGATTGAATATAGGGTTGAGAAGAGGCAATCATTTGACCCCAGCTTGCCATAGGAGGCTGTACACCCAAGCCCAAAAATGAAAGCGTAGCTTCGGATAAAATAGCATTGGGAATACCCAGCGTAGAAACAACGATCAAGGTAGAAACACAGTTTGGTAAGAGGTGTTTCATAATAATGCGCCAACTTTTTCCGCCACTTAAAATGCATGATTGAATATATTCAGAATTTTTAAGACGCATTACATCACCTCTAATAAGGCGCGCGGTTGATGTCCACATCAGCAGACCTAACGCAATATAGAGGTTAATAAGGCCTGGTCCCATAACAAACATAATAAGAATTGCAAACAGCAAAAACGGAAACGAAGAAAAAACCTGTATAACAAACGAAATAGCAGCATCGATTTTTCCACCAAAATAGCCTGCGCATACACCGGCAAAAAAGCCAAGCGCAAGGGCAATAATCTGAGAAATAATACCTACCGAAAGCGAAATGCGACATCCAAAAACAATGCGTGCAAAAATGTCGCGACCAAACTCGTCGGTACCAAAGATGTGTGTTGCATTGGGCTTTTGCAATGCGCTTGGCAAGGATTGAGCATTGGGATCATATGCCGATAACAGCGGCGCACAGATAGCAATCACACACAGCACACAGATAACAGCCAAACAAAACAGTCCCAATTTGTTGCGCGTAAAACGTTTCCAGCTCATAGACCAATATCCGCTGTGAGAGGAGGCTTTTTGTATACGCTTTGTTTGTTGCTCAAGATTAGGCTTCTTAAAGCCTTTGATGCACGTAGATAGCTTCATACTAATTTGCCTCCTTACCCAAACGAATGCGCGGATCAACAAGTGCATACAACACGTCGACAATCAGGTACACCACAACGCAAATTAACGCGATATACATAACAGAGCCTTGAATAAGCGGTAAGTCACGCGCATTGATAGCATCTAGGAGCAACTTGCCCATACCCGGCATGGCAAAAACTGTTTCGATAATAAGCGATCCAGTAAGAATATCGCCCAATTGCGCGCCTGCAATGGTAATAATAGGAATAACTGCATTTCGAAGGCCATGAAGTAAAATGATACGTACGCGTGCAAGACCTTTGGCCTCGGCAGTACGCATAAAATCTTGGTTAAGCACTTCTAACATAGAGGTACGCGTAACGCGCGAAATACTTGCAGCGTACCGAGTTGAAAGCGCAATACAAGGAAGTACAAAACTCGCAACCGTTTTAATTCCCGAAAGCGGAAACCATTTAAGATGAAGCGCAAAAATAATCTGAACAATAATAGCAACCCAAAAAGAAGGAGCCGAAATACCAAAAATTGAAAACGACATCAACGCTCGGTCAAGTGCTTTTCCATGAAAAACTGCTGCAAGCGTGCCCACACTTACGCCTACCACAAGAGCAAGGATATAGGCGGAACCCGAAAGTTTAAGCGTAACCGTAAAAGCTTTTGCAAGCAAAGCGATAACGGGCTTATGCTGGGCATACGATACGCCAAAATCTCCTCGTATCATATGCGTAAACCACGTAGTATATTGCTCAACAACTGGCCTATCTAAGCCCATGGTGTGGCGAACCTGATTAACGGTAGCCTCATCTGCCATATCGCCCATCATAATACGAACGGGATCTCCGGGTACAATATTCAAAACAAAAAATGTAATAAGCGATATACATAAGACAACTGCTATGGCTTGTAAAATACGCTTAACGATATAATATTTCACGCCATTTCCCCCTCTCCTCTTGGAAATGTATATACTTTACTATACGGTACTTAAATAATTACTCAAAATTTGTGATTAAACTGTAACATAAGTTAATAATTGTTTATATATTCGTATATGCTAACTAGTTTTATACAAAACAACCTGAGCAACAGAAGCATTCAAAACAAAAAACGTAAGCGCACTGGGCATCTCTATATATGTTTTTACAGCGAGGCCCTCTTACTAACAATTGTATCGTGTGCGTGAACAGAAGAAGGTGCTGTTTTACGCAGCACCTCCTCGTTATCCTTACATGAAACCTTACCAAAAACTCACTTAGCTTTGGGGATTATAGTTTGGATCTGATGTATCAACATCAAGTTCAAACGTATGATAAATAAGATTGCCAACGGCTGCGCCCTTAACATAAGGCTTAGCAACAAAGGTTCCCTTTGGCCAGTACAGAGGAATAGTTGCATAATCTTCACGAGTGATCTTGGTATCAACCTGCTTGTAGATATCTGCACGCTCTTGTTCATCATGAGAAGCACGCGCCTTATCTAAAAGAGCGTCTACCTCGTGATTGTTATAGAACGACGATTTTTTAGCAGCACTGGTGCTGTAAAAGTATGTATACAGGTGATTATCGCCATCGGCATAAAGCGGATACCAACCAAGTGCCGTAATTTGGAGATTTCCATCTGCCCAGTCTTTGGCCCAAACGCCAGCATCTTCTACCTGTACATCAAGATCTACGCCTATTTTTGACCAATAATCCTGAACTGCTACAACCTGTTTTTGGCTCAAACCAGCACGAACTTTTGCAGTAAGTTTAAGATCGGTTACGCCTGCCTCGGCAAGCAAGGCTTTTGCCTTATCAGGATTATATTCAAGCGCACCCATATCCTTAAGCGAACCAGGTGTTTGAGGAGCAAGCCAACCACCGGCAGCAATAGCATTGCCACTTGCAATGGTATCAACAAGCTCTTGACGGTTAATTGCCAGCGACAAAGCCTGGCGAACACGCACATCCTCAAGACCTTTACCTTGTTTAAGGTTAAGGTTAATAAAATGTACACCTAAAGATTCATACGAATGAATAAGATCTTTAACATCGGGATCTGCCTGATATTGTGCAAGCAACGAAGGATCAAGATCGCAATAATCTATGTCGCCATTTTTAAACGCAAGCATCTTAGTGTTGAGATCGTCAAAGTATTTATAGTGGATCTCATCAAGAGCGGGCTTGCCATCGTGATGGTCATCAAAGCGAGCAAGTACAACTTCGGTTGTTTCGTCGTTTGAAACAAGTTTATAGCGACCGGTTCCAATAAGATTAGTACCCTGACCCCAATCTTTACCTGCTTTTTCGCAAGCATCTTTAGGAAAAATGTGTGAATAGGAAATAGCAAGATTAGACGGGAATGCCGCAAATGGAGCCTTAAGCGTAAAAGTAAAATGCGTATCATCTTGAATCTTAAAACCAGCAAGCTCTTTTGCTTTACCAGCAAGCATCTCGGCAGCGCCTAAAATTGATGTATACATATACGTGGATTTTGCAGCAGTTTCAGGGGTAAACATACGCTCGAACGTATATTTAACGTCTGCTGACGTAAGCGTTGAACCATCATGGAACTTGACACCCGATTTAAGCGTGCATGGCAGGGTTACCCCATCAGCTTCAAATTGAGGAATTGACTCAAGCAAAACAGGAACCAACTTGTTAGTTTCATCCCAACGAAGCAAGGATTCGCAAATGCTATCCGAAATTGAAGCAGAAAGCGAATTTGTGCTGCGTTGCATATCCAGAGGAACTTTAGCATTGGCTAAGCCAAAACGCACAATTTTCTTCTTATCTGCACCTGCATTCTCATCAGTTGCACCACAAGCGCTCAACATCGCCGAAGCGGCGATGCCGCCCATGGAGACGGCTGATGCCTTAAGGAAATTACGACGGGTAATTGTATCCATCTTAATCCTACCTTTCCTAAAAGCTTGTCGTGTATAACGTAAGCATTGAATTCCAAAATTTACAGACGTTCATAAAAACATACTATATGTCTTTCGTTCGTAAATAATGTATTCAACTTTGCTTACGAATAACTTTGTCATGTTTTGTGAAATGTGAAAAGACTTTTTTGAATTTGGAAACAATTATGTAATATTTACCCACATGTTAAACACAAATGACCTATGTTTTCCCATGATTGTGTATGATTTAGATCATATAAGATAAAATCAATGCCATTCAGAATACCATCCTACACACGATTTACACTATTGTTTGTATTTTTGCCTTCTTAATACAACTTTCCCCTATTTTTTTGCCGATTATTATTCAAAAAGCAAATAAATTATTTCTTTCTCCATACATAGTAAAGTTAGAATCGGTTAATTACGTATTACTTTCGATTGAACCCTCATATGAAACTTTACATCCTTATACTTATAACTGTTCTTACCACTCACCATATCTTTCTACATTATTGTTTGTAATTTCAGCACTCTACATAAGATACGAGGTAACACTCAATACTATGTATTGATTACAACAGCTTGCTATGAGCGCACACAGTGTCTATGCATTTTATAAAAGTTTTGAATATCCAATGACCATCCCTTACTATGTTTAAGGAAATCTAGCATATAGGCATAGATACGTAGGCATAGATACGACCATTAAAACTCATAAGAAAGAGTATGAGCAATGCACGCACTTCACGCACGACTTGGAAAAAATTTTGATCTCGCACAGCGTCTTATACGCTACCAGAAAGCAATCGTAGAGAAGCCCAAAACGCTTCGCGGTTCATGGTGCAGCTGGTGTTGTCCGTGTGAGCAAAACGAACATGGCAAATTTGTACAGGCGGCGTTTGAAGAAGTTCGCTTAGATTTGGGGTGCGGAAAAGGAAATTTCACGCTTGAGGCAGCACGGCGCGAGCCTGGTGTGCTTTTTGTTGGCGTGGATATAGAGCCGTTGTGTATAGCCATTGCGGCGCAGAAGATTTGTGACGAGAAGCTTTCTAATGTGGTGGTATTTTGCGCGCATTCAAGTCTTTTGCATGAATATTTTGCTCAAGGCGAATTGGCACGTATATACCTTAATTTTCCAACCCCGTTTCCGCGCAAAAAGCAGGCGCGTGATCGCTTGGTGTATCTTGATAATTTGTTGGTGTATCGCGATTTGCTGGCTAAAGGTGCAAAGCTGACGTTTAAAACAGACTCATATCCGCTTATGCAATTTGCCAAAACGCAATTTGTGCGCGCGGGCTATACATGTACGTGGGAATCGGACAATGCACGAGTTGAACGTCCAGATGAGCCTATGAGTCAATATGAGGAAAAACTAAGCGAGCAAGGCGCACGTGTGTTGGCTCGAGAATATATTGTGGACGCGTTGCCCGCACAGATTTCGCAGGTAGAAAAATTGAGTTTGGTTGATTATCTGCCAAGAGATCTCTCACTTATGAGCTATATTCCCCACGGTATGCAGGGAACTTTTATCAATTTGATTAATTACGAGGCGAAACACAACGGCAAGCGACTTGATTCGCATGGCCAGCCACTGCAATAGCTGAATTAGAGAAAAATTTTATCTTGCATGACTATCCTCATGGAATCAATGCGTAGCACCTCTTTACAACGTAAACTTGTAAAGAGGTGCACCTTATAACCAAAGGTTAAGTAAAAGCTCGATGGCTGCTCAATTAACTAAACAATAATGCTAAAGCATAATACCTATTACGCAGCAAAGGATGCATAAGACGATGGTTCCTAACAAAACCCAAACCGTTTTTACTCCACGTCTTCCTAATAACCAATACATAAATGAAAAGAGCAAAAGTTGTGGAAGCCCAGGCATAATCATATTGAAGTAATCGGTAATTGGTTTTGCAAATTCACCTTGTCCAACGCTCAACGGAATATTAAACGAAACAAAACTTGCAACCATGGCACCGATTGCCATCAAACCAACAACACTTGCTGCAAAAGTAATTAACTCCATTATATTTGATTTGGCTGCGCTTTTAATAATCTCAGACCCATAATTATAACCAAATTTAAGACTATAATAACGAATAATAAAAGCCGGAATATTAAAAATTAAAAGTAGAAGTAACGCTCCTAATAAACTCCCATTTTGTGCAAAACCAATAGCAACTCCCGTACCAATAATTCTAAGTGTTCCCGCGATAAGAGAATCACCAATACCTGCCAGAGGACCCATAAGAGAAGTTTTAATTTTAGCGATTACCGAATCATCAAAATCACTATGGGTGGCATTCTGTTCTTCCATAGCGGCATTGACGCCTAAAAGAAGTGTTGAGAGTTGTGGAGTAACAGCCATAAAGTCTAGCGAGCGCGTACAAGCACGCTTTCTCTTTTCTACATCACGAACAGGGTCGTATAAGACATCTATAGCTGGTGTGATAGCAAATGAATAACCCATATTTTGTTGGCGTTCATAGTTCCACGAACTGTCAAGCATGCAAGAATGCCAAAATATTTTACGAAGCGTTTTCTTATCTAATTTCTTTTTATTTTGAAAGCTTGTCTCTTGCTGTGCAAGTGTCGTTTCCAAAGACGTAGAATCATTTGGCTTGCTATTGGCTTCTACCTTATTAAAACTCATTATCATCACCTTCTTTTACTTCAGATGTAGCACCTAAATTAGTGTTAAAAAGAATGATGGCAACTAATACCGCTGCAATAACTGTAACTCCTACAATATTCACATGTCCGTATGCCACCAGCAAAAAGCCCAACAGTAAAAAACAAGCGGTTTTCTTATCCATAATCATACGAGCAAGCAAAGCAAAACCTATAGCAGGTATGATGCCCATCGCATACTTAAATCCATCTATAACATAGGCAGGGACTCCATTTACTATTGCTTGCATAGTAGGTGCGCCTAAATAGAAGCCTACTGCACAAAGAGAAGAAAGCGTAAGTAGCTGAACAAGTGTAAAGATGTAATGCACCGCATTCATACCCAATACATTACCCGACTCTGCAAATTTATCGGCTTGAGCAGCAGCGACAGGCCCAATAGTAGCCCGAAATAGAGATTCCCAAATTAATGACATAAGAAGCGAAACTGGTAATGCGACGGCAACAGAAGCCGCAACATCAGAGCCTGTCGTAATAACATAAGCAGTACCAATAATTGTACCCGAAATCATATCAGGTGGATTACTTGCACCAATAGCTTGTGCTCCAAGATATACTAATTCGCAAGCAGCGCCCGTCATACAACCTAAGGGAATATTTCCTAAAGCGATGCCCACTAAGGCTCCTACTACAAGTGGACGATTAAGTAAACCGCTTGAAAGCGAGTTGTAAAGATAGGATATAATTGCTACGATAAATATCCCAATTGTTTGGCTTACAAGCATAACTCCTCCTTTAATCTATAAGATCCAACACATCTACTTTCTTATCGTTCGGAACCTGTTGTAAATAACAAGAAATACCACGATCTGAAAGATCTTTCAGACATTTGATATCTTGTTGAGATACACATACTGCAGGAGAAATCCTTTTACGCTCCGATGAATTTTTTGCGCCACCGATATTTATTTCTGAAATTGCGTGCGTATTACATGCAAGCTTGTAGGCATCCTCGATTGTTTCACATAAAACAAAAAGTTTATACTTATCAGTCACTCCTGAATTAAGAGCAGCTATCGAATCGTCAATGCTTTTCATAACAAGCTTAGTAGTTCCCGGTTTAGCCATCCGTAATGCTGAAGCACGTAGTTCATTGGTTGCTACATCATCATTTGCAATCAAAATACAATCAGAGCCAGAAGCACCAATCCAAGCAAACACAACCTGACCATGTAACAGACGATGGTCAACCCTACATACGGTAATCATCTTAGTTCACCTCGCCTTCTTTTACCGCACGGACAAGTTCGCGAACATGTTCACTGCATACTGTTCCTGATACTTCATAGGTATCTTTAAAATAACTGCCTGCAATAACGCCGTTGATATACGAAAGACTTTTTTTGACATTTGTAGGCGTGGCACCAGCAGAAATAAGCAAAGGAAAATCCTTCAGGCCTTCTCTAAAAGAGATGATCTTATCCAAATGAGTTTCTTCACCTGTAGCTGCTTGAGTAACACAAACCGCATGACAGCGTGATTGAGCAATTTTAAGATCTTCTGATAACGGATTCTCAGATAATAAAGGTTGTTTTTTAAAACGAACCCCACCAAGAATCATACCTGTATATTTTTCTTGCCAAATTTTGAAAAAATGAGTAAGAGTAGCATCATCCCGAGGAATAACATGACCAACAACAGAATCAAGTTGCACAAAATCGGTTTTATATGCAGAGGCCAATTCCAGACCCATGCTCTCCGATCTAAGACAATTAACACCTATTAAAGTTTGAGAACCAATTTGATCATGCAGATAATCAAGTGCAGCAATGATTTCATCACAACCGTTATAGTAGTTTTCAACTACAACACCATCAATGCCGCCTTTGACATATTCATCGAATTCCTTTTTAAGGCACTCCAAAACTTGCGGAATAGATTCCCCCTTAAGATGGAGCATACCAAAAACTCGTTTTTGTTCAAAATACTTAGCATATGGATTACTCATATCAACTCCTAAAACTCCTCCAATGAGATGTCTCTCATTTCGATGTCAGAAAACACTTTTATATCTTGTTGCGCACGCGATATTGTCTGAGGCAATTGCGATACATCCTCAACCTCAGAAATACAAGCAATTAACAGTGCTAGATTCATGCCAGAAAAGACAATAATATTTGACTCTAAAACCAGTGGATACAAAGACGTAAAAACACTTGCCCCGTAGAGGTCACAAAAGACAAAAAACGTGATTTCACGATTATTTTTTGCGCTAGAAAGAAGACTTATCTTAAAATCTTCTATATCATTTTGTCTCGTTAAACAAAACGTAGTAACCGAATCGGCCTCTGAACCTAGAATCACCTGTAATGAATTCTTCATCCCTTCGGCTAGATTGCCATGAGATGCAAGAACAATACGCTTTTTCATTTATCACCTACCTTTGTAGTAATACATGTTAAGATAGGTTATAACATGTTAATACATGTTATATGAGTTTTAATTGGCGAGTGGTCGTATTATAATAGCGAGTGGTAAACCACATGTTTGAAGTTGCTAATTCTAAGACAAACGTGCTAAACAAAACTACGGTAATAAAAATTCTACTAAAGTGGAGCGTGAATGGAAGAAAATCGTAAACCGCTTACCTTAACAGAAAAGGTTGAAGCAAACATTCGATCACAAATTGATTGTGGCGTTTATGAGCCAGGTAATCTCATACCTTCCGAACATCAACTTGCTGAAATTCACGAGGTAAGTAGAGTAACTATTAGACAAGCACTTCAAAAACTTGTTGAAAGTGGCTATTTAATTAAACACAAAGGATCAGGTACCTATGTAAATCCTAATAGGGCACTCTCCCACTCTTACAAAACGGGTAGCTTTTCAGAGAATTGCAGGAAAAAAGGAATACAAGTCCATACCAAGATACTGTCTATTGAAGAAATACCTGTCCCGTATGACATTGATAGGTTTATGCCTAAATCAACAAAACAAATTACTGCAATTCAACGCCTTCGTTATACAAATGGCAAGCCTTGTCTTATTGAAATAGACTATTTGAGTAACGAATGTCAATTTTTAGCACAAGAAATAAAAGACGACAGCTCAATATTTGAACTGTTACAGCAGCATAAAATTGGACCAGTCGTAAGCTTTGAAGAAGAATTTAGCATTACTTCTGCCACAAAAGAGATAAGTCAAGCTCTTGATATACCACAAAAAACACCTTTACTTGAAGTAATAGAAGTATTACGCGACTACAATGATGGTCTTCTTTATATCAACAGGCAATTTATTTATACTAAACGCTATAAGCATCGTGTCCAATCTAGTTGTTTATAGTTGGGTGAAAAAGAATATAATATATGATTGACAAAGACCATAGTAATGGTCGGATTAAGGGGCACAGAGTTAAATGAGGCGAGAATATGAAGGCACTTATTGTAATTGATTATTCATACGATTTTGTAGCAGATGATGGTGCTCTTACCGTAGGCGCACCGGCGCAGGCACTTAGTCAACATATTTGCGAGCTTACGCATGATTTTCTTAATGCAGGCGAATATGTAGTTATTGCCAACGACACACATCACAAAGGTGATCCTTATCATCCAGAAACCAAACTCTTTCCGCCTCACAATATCGAAGGAACCCCAGGCCAAAAACTATATGGAGAAATGCAAACCATCTTGGAAGCCAACAAGGATAATCCAAACCTTTATTACATGCCAAAAACTCGCTATTCTGCCTTTGCGGGAACCGATTTGCACATCAAGCTACGAGAGCGCGGCATTAATGAAATCCATCTTGTAGGTGTTTGCACGGATATTTGTGTTCTGCATACGGCTGTTGACGCGTATAACCTTGGTTTTTCTATTGTTGTTCACAAGGGTGGCGTTGCGAGTTTTGATCCGCAAGGACACGCATGGGCGCTTAACCATTTTGAGCATTGCCTTGGTGCAAAAATTGAAGATTAATATTTAAACGTTAAAACGCGTGACTCTCTGTAAGAGAACTGTCACAACCGTTATGTTTATGAGATACTTTTCATGGTTCTTTTTGTAGCTTTCTCGTGCTATATCGAGTGCCGTTGTGAGCAACACACCGAACCTTAAACAGGTTAACTCATGCTTCCAACTGGATAAGTTTGAAAAATTTAAAGCAATTATAAAAGTTCATGTATAATAAACTGTATAAAACCGCCATAATTAAAGAGATTTAGGGTGTTTATATGAGATTTTTAGAGTTATTTATGAGTTATAAAATTGGACTACAAGGCATAAAGAGCACCATTCCGTTTACTGAGCTTCCACTATATCGACAAGTTTGTATGACTGTTTTTCTTGTGGGTCTCATTATGACCGGTATTCTATATGTATATATACATAATTTATTCACGCTTATTCCATCCATCATAAGTGTACTTTCTGTTATTATTTTTGCCATAATAGACTCTCGAAAAACTAACCTTAATTACATGCTTAAGAATTACTATATTCCCTATTCTAATCAGCGAATACAAATGACAATCGAGGTTTTAAGAGAGTATAATATAGACTTTAATAATGTAGAATCTCTTAATATGTTAATCGAGGAAGCAAAATATGCACAAACCGAATGTGATATTTTTGCGAAATTTCAAAAGCCCCTCAAAACCTTAACCGCTATTATCGTTCCTATTGCAGTGCTTACCGTACAGAAAGTCAGTGAAGCAGCAACACCAACCCAGATGCTTTATATGGGTGCATTAGTTATAATAACCATCTTACTAATTTTTTCGCTCATCTTTTCTTTTATGCCTATTGTAAAGAATTTGTTATATCGTGATTATTATAAATATAATGAACTGATGTATGACTTAAGACAAATAAAACTTTTCTACGCAAGAAAATCTAACTAACAACTCCACATTTAATTGACGATAATTAAAAACAAAAGCTATGGGAACTACCCGTAGCTTTTTCAGAACTATAGGACAAAAGTGTGTAAATAAGTTATTCTGTTGTATAGGGATAGGAATCGCTTGTTGTAGCTCTGAGTACACCACAGTGTTTCCATATGTATCGGGGTATATACTTTCTCCTCTATGCGGTCTGAATGCATTTATTAGTGTTTGTAGGTTTTTATTTCTAGGCATGCTCTCGAGTATGCCTGAAGTCTCTAGAAGTTTTTCTGTATGCATGTAACACCACCAAAATACAGCTTTAATACGCCTTAGCTCACTCACTCGATGGTTGCGAAGCATCTCTCTTATAGGGGAATTTACTTCTTCCTCTATTCGATTATTAAATTTAGGAAGCTCTCCCAAATGGATCAGTTGAAGGTCAAGGTAGGAAAATAAACTATCTTTTTTGAATGCACTAAAAATAGCGCGATGAGCATTTCGTATACGAATATAAGTAAATTGATATTATCTACGTGATTGCGAGCTTCCACACTCAAAACATCTATAGCGCTGAGTTCCAGCCTTTGTCTTAGCGGTTTTTACCATTTTGCTCCTACAAACGAAAACAAATATTTGCACTCATACTCCACCACCTAAAATTAGTAATTTTTTTCTAATTTAGATGGTTTTAGCTGTTGATATGTTGTAAATTTTACAAACTTTTTGTCCAGGTAAAAAATTCGATTTTTTGAATTGTTACGATAAATCGGCTGTTTACCTGTGCAAACAACCGATTTTATAAACACTTTTTGTCCTATAGCTCCTTTTTGATTTGGACATAAAAAAAGACGGTATCGTACCGTACTCAATAAAATATTTTGTTAATTTAGTTTCTCTATCTTTTTTTTGATAATGTTTATGAGATTTTCTAAATCATCGTCTCCTAAAGGTAATTCTAAATAAGTTATTGTGTTTCCAACAACCCCTGAATCAAATTCATTTTCAACATTATACCTTGATTTTACAGATTGAAAATATGAATCACTCTTTTCCGAAAGTATCTTTCTTTCATTATCCTCAAATACATCTATGCTTATTCTATCAAAAAGAACATGAATGTTTTTTGTCTTTGAGTCTTGCTCAAGTGTTTGTAAACTAATAACAGCAGTAATATCTCCTCTTCTTGCAACAATCCATTTCCACATTCCTAAATTATAGGATGGCTTTATTTTACCTCTAGATGTATAATTCCATGTTCCTTGATGTCCTGTAGCACTAAACTGACTTTCTACTAATTTCTTCACTATTTTTTGACGTTCTATATTACGCACATCATTATATAATTTCTTTATCTCTTCGAAATTTTTATCCATTTTCCACCACCAAAATTATTAATATTTGTTTACTATTATACCCACTATTAGCAGTTTGCTTGATTTCATCCAGTCTAACCTTTGTAGAATTAAACCTATTTACTAAACTCGTATATTTTTTCTCATACTCATCCTGGTCCTGCAATTTCCGCGCATTTTCATTGATGCAGTTGTTAACCTTGTCAGCTACGATGTTGAGTTCTTCTTCGAGTTTCAGTTGTTCATTTTCAAGACTTGAAGTATCAAAAATAGTTTTTACCATCTCTTTATGCGTTACGATGATTTCTTGTTTATCTTTAACAAGCATATGTGTTTTATATGTTATATTACAAACGTTTGTTCTACCATAGATTAGCGTTCAGCCAACTCTGCAAGACTCTTTGCCCAGGCTCTCATGCCTTCTTCATCACTGCCTGAAATAAGGCTTGCGGGTACTTTAAGCTCTTGGGCGATTTGCTCTTTATGCATTTCGTGCTCCGCTTTCTCTTGAAGTGTTTTGAGTGCCTTTTCCGCTTTACTTGCGCACGCTCGAGCTCTGTCATCTGCAATTCCTCTAGCTTGGCAAGCTCGTCTGCTGCTGCGCTGTTTTCTTTAGCGCGCTTTTCCCATTTGCGCGCTTGCGCTTTCCAGTCGGTTTCTGCAGCTTCTGCGTGCGCGTCCGTCGCTTCAACGTCCTGTACTTGCTGTACATCATCTTTAGCCATAATGCGTACTTTCTATCCATGCGGATGTATAAAAAAGAGCCTATGCAGGCTCTTTGATTAACGATATTGATTGGTGCAGCACGTGTGCTTACATGTGCGCTCCTTTGAGATATAATTTTGTTTAGATAGGAGGTATGCTGATCCGCTAATGGAGGAGCTGCCTCCTATTTATATCAATCTATTTCTGGAAGAAAATTTTTTATAAGGTCAAACATAAAATCGCTAGGGAATACCCAACTAACGACGTTTTTGTATTCCATTATTGCAGGTGCCCTGCCGACAACTATGTCGTTATCACCATATATTGGTCGGTATATATTAATACCTTTATATACACCTAAATATATTGCGTCTTCTAACTCAGGTTGACTTTGGACAAATGCCTTAATCTCCTTATCCATTATGCTTTCTCCAAGATCTTGTCCACTAGTTTCTTATTGAAATCCACATTGTCAACTCTCAACAACTTGAGAGCAATGTTTATTTTTCTTCCCTTGTACGCGGTGAAGAACTTAACTGAATCAAAATAGTTAGATATTTCTTCTCCAGCATACCTACGATTTATTTGTGGGTCAAATAGTCGAAGCCCCCCATTGGTTCTATCTACACATATTATATGACCCCCACCGCTTTTCCAACACATTTAATTGTATATCTAGCGTTTTCTTCAACCACTCCATCAGAGTTAAGCCACATTACAAACCTACTTTTGATTGGAATCGCCCTACCACGATAATCTTGGACACCCTTTCACGTATAGGTAATATATTTAGGCCGTTTGCCTGTTTCTCTATCTATATATGCTAGTGACGTATCTCTTGACAACAAATAAGTAGGGCTATCTGGCTTTTTGTTGTTTGGCAATGCACGAACATTGTATCCTCTTCTACGCGCTTCGTTAGCAACCACGCACGTTTGGCAATTAACGGAATATCCAGCATAGTTATTTTGAATCCGTTTAAACGTTTCTTCAGTAATTTCACCTTTGGTAAATTTTACCCACGCTTCATAAATATATTTATATTTAGGATTAGCTCTCAAGTGATCGGCTTCTTCAAAGCTCATTGGTTTGCCAGGTGTCAAACCAACTATTGTCACCTTGTCGCCAAGTGCTTTTAGTATTTCTTCTGGCTTATAGCCTTCAACACAGGTATCTTTCTTTCCCGCTACAATCCTGCAGTGGCAATTTGAATGATAGTGCCCTTTATCCTCGCCAGCTGATGTTTTTGCGTGTGTCTTACATCTCATAAAGACTTACCCCAATCGCTTTGATAAAATCAATCGCTTTATGGGGCGTGAATACGGAACAAAATGGATCTTCTTCATTACAAGTAAAGGATATGATGCTACCTGTAAAAGCAAATGTTCTGATAGTTCTGTTTTAGAAGATGATATACGTACCCATCCTATTGATATGCTTGCTCAGATGAAAATTGCGGCATTTATGAGCAGAAATAGGATTCGCGACCTATACGATGTTTTGTTTATAACCAATAACTACTGGGAAGAACTCTCGCAGCCAATTCACCGCCTTTACGGAACAGGTTTCTCTGAAAAAGGTATTGAACAGTTTGATCTGATGTGTGCAACGCAAGATAATGATCTTATTGATAAAGATTCCCTTGCAGAGTCCTTCCTAAAGGCACTTGATAAAGCAAAAATTGCTCACACTACAGAAGAAGTCCACCCGTACCGCTCTCTTGCTAAGAAGCTGGCTGCAACGAAGGCAGCACCGAAAGCAGCGGTCAATAGGCAAAAAGAGAACAATGATACATCTATGCAGCATGGTATTAAACATTAAAGAACAATTTCTATCCCCAAGCTATTCAGCAAGAAATGTTCAAAGTATATAACGACTGGTAAATGCTTTGTAACACTTTGAGCTAAGATCATGCTTAATTACAAATAAGTATCTATGTTTGCGCAGATAAACGGAATAAAGTGAGGAAGCAGAATGGTGGCTAAGAAGGGATACTTCCCTTGTGAGCCCGCATTCCCACTTGACGTGGGATACTCCCAGGTGTGCGAGAAAACGGTACACTGGCAATTACCCGTACAGAATAGGATACTGAGGCGCACCAACAATTTGGCAATACTCAAATAAAGGGTGGACAAGCGGATATCATGATGTGGTTGATATCAACCATTTTTATTGAACAAGAAAAAGCTAGTGAAACATGACAGGATATTATTCACAAACGAACACAAACCTGAAAATGACAAAGGAAAGTATGGGTGCAACTAAAAGGGTAGGCGCGAAAAGGTGTTAGACAGTATATAAGCAACAAGAATCATATAGGCAATCAAAATAATAAAATTTAAATATTGTCCTACTCTCCATACTTTAGCCGTTTTAGTATTATCAACACTCTTGACAAGATGATCATTTTTAGCGTCATTGCGCTCAACATCACCTTTAGCTTTTAATATTTTCTGTATTAGTAGTTCTTTTTCTAGCTCTTCTTTTGTCATGTCGCCAAGTCGCTTATCCATGGTATCCTCCTAACATAGTAAATTTTACTTTATGCTTTCCTCTAGCTCTTCAACTATGCAGTTATCCATGCATTCATTAAGTGTACCACTTTTTAAGTAAATACCCAGTTCATAGCTAACATATCCATCATTAAAATCATAATCCAGATTACCTGGGATCACCCTCACGTGTGCAGAAAAAACTAAAAATCAAGGATTAGTGACTGTATATCAAATTGGTTTTTAATCATAGAAATGTTGGAATGAGGAAGGGTGTGTTAAGCTTTTAAGACATTTGATAGTACACATATTTATTTATCTCTATAATGAGACCCGCACTGTGCCACCTCTATGTTTCCATTCCTTATGCGATAAACAAGACGATTGTAATCGTCTATTCTTCTGCTCCAAAAACCTCTTAAATCTCCCCTCAGAGGTTCAGGTTTACCTATTCCCTCATAACCATTTCTTTCAATATCCTGTAGCAACTGAAGTATGCGTTTAATAGTTTTTCTATCCTGCTTCGTCCAATACTCAAAATCCTCCCATGCTTCATCTGAAAAAATTTTATTCATAATCTACCTCATGCACTTTTCCCTTGCCTGCATTGAGCTGGTCAATAGATTTTCTTAGTCTTGTCATATTTTCATGGCTATAAAACGGATCAACAGCTACTTCAAATGGTATTCTTTGCTCATTTGCAAGCTTGGTAAGAAAAATATTTATAGCCGTAGACATACTTAAGCCCATAGCTGCGCAAGCGCTTTCAGCCTTCATCTTGATTGTATCGTCTACTCTAAAATTCACTTGAGTCATAATTACCTCTTTTAACATTCTATTTATAGCATTTACTTTACAGCGTAAAGTGTTTTATACAATATAACATATAAATAAGAATTCCACCGTTTTAAAACGGTATGACGTAATATTTCGGTTTCACGTTCACAATCAATTTTTTACCGTTCGAATTATCCTTGCAACATTTTTCAACAAGATTATTTTAGTGGTTACTCCCTGTGTAGTTACCGTTATCCAACCAATTAGTTAATCGAATGCGTAATACAGCTCTTTGTAAACGCTTCTACACGTTCGTTACGTCGTCTTCAGTAATATTTCTCCTTTAGCGTTTAGGCGTGGTATGAGCGCACGTGCGTCCGCCTCAAGCTCTTTCTTTAAGGTGACACACTAACAACATACGTTGCAAGTGTCATAACAAACCAGTAGAGATGCGCTTGTTCAACTTTACACTTGACGAATCCACCAATCGTAAAAATCACGTTTACACCGCCATGTACCTCAAGGTTGATGGGGTCACCCCCCCCGCGTATGCGGGAAATACCTTTTTACCTCAAATTCAATGACAGAATGACCAGGATCACCCCCGCGTATGCGGGAAATACCAACGTGAATATCCAATCTCGCCACGTGCCCAAGGATCACCCCCGCGTATGCGGGAAATACGAATATCCCACGTCCTACACGCTGCTTTCCACGAGGATCACCCCCGCGTATGCGGGAAATACTCACCTATTAGCGCACAAGACGCAGATGAACTTAGGATCACCCCCGCGTATGCGGGAAATACCAGCTTTGAAACCTTTGTTACATCTATACCAGCGGGATCACCCCCGCGTATGCGGGAAATACAATATCTCCTTGTACAATTGCGTGCCAACGCCGGGATCACCCCCGCGTATGCGGGTAAAACATACGTGCGAACGTTGCGACCGTCATGCTTTCGGGATCACCCCCGCGTATGCGGGAAAAACAGTGGAACGAAAACAACAGCGTAGACAGAAATAGGATCACCCCCGCGTGTGCGGGAAAAACCATCGTTTACGGTGTCAAGGTAGTATTTTGCTTGGGATCACCCCCGCGTGTGCGGGAAAAACTTATTAATTGTTGCGTATATCTTATATAATACGGGATCACCCCCGCGTGTGCGGGAAAAACCTTTAGTGTACAATCGAAACGTTGCGGTATATAAGGATCACCCCCGCGTATGCGGGAAAAACGCACATGAGCTACAAGGCAAATGGGACGCTCCGGGATCACCCCCGCGTATGCGGGAAAAACCTCTTTTGTCTGAGGGTATTTTTTGCAAGCTTAGGATCACCCCCGCGTATGCGGGAAAAACCTCTTTTGTCTGAGGGTATTTTTTGCAAGCTTAGGATCACCCCCGCGTATGCGGGAAAAACCTGTGACTTTGACTGAAAGCCTACCTAAAGGCGGGATCACCCCCGCGTATGCGGGAAAAACTCGAAAGCGCGGCAGATGTCTCCTTTTTTTGTGGGATCACCCCCGCGTATGCGGGAAAAACAGAGCATGTACAGGATTATCAAGGTGTATATTAGGATCACCCCCGCGTATGCGGGAAAAACTTTACATTGGCTCCGAGGTTATCAAATTTTGGTGGGATCACCCCCGCGTATGCGGGAAAAACCCAACGAGAATAGCCTATCTCACCACGCGCCCAAGGATCACCCCCGCGTATGCGGGAAAAACTCTTTGCATACTCTATAAAGAGATTTTTCATTAGGATCACCCCCGCGTATGCGGGAAAAACAATGAGATGGACTCTTTGTACGGGGAAGGCAAGGGATCACCCCCGCGTATGCGGGAAAAACTCTAAAAAGTGTTCCCAAAATTGCATTATCTCGGGATCACCCCCGCGTATGCGGGAAAAACTCATCACTATCATCTTCTTTTAACTGTTTTTCAAGGATCACCCCCGCGTATGCGGGAAAAACTCTCTTCTGCGTCATCGTAACCAAGCTTTTTAGGGATCACCCCCGCGTATGCGGGAAAAACTTGGCACTGTAGCTGTAGCTGTGTTGGGTGCAAGGATCACCCCCGCGTATGCGGGAAAAACTTAAACATGGCGCTCGGTTTGACGCTAAATGGGGGATCACCCCCGCGTATGCGGGAAAAACTAAGCGCGTTTATACAGTGGGGAATACCACTTAGGATCACCCCCGCGTATGCGGGAAAAACGTATCTTGTCGCGCACAATAGTGTCCGTTCGTGGGATCACCCCCGCGTATGCGGGAAAAACTCCCAGCCTCTATCGTAGTTTGCGATAACCTTGGGATCACCCCCGCGTATGCGGGAAAAACGGATTTTTTTAAGAGCGAACTGATATTTTTCAAGGATCACCCCCGCGTATGCGGGAAAAACGCATTATGCTGCAAATTGTCTTGAGGAGCTGTAGGATCACCCCCGCGTATGCGGGAAAAACCGTCAGGGCTTGCAATTGTTGCAGGCTCTTTTGGGATCACCCCCGCGTATGCGGGAAAAACGTTACAACGGCAGCCGCGAAAGAGGCTGGTGCGGGATCACCCCCGCGTATGCGGGAAAAACTACCACTTATCGGGAGTGTATGCTCATATATTAGGATCACCCCCGCGTATGCGGGAAAAACTCTTTGCATACTCTATAAAGAGATTTTTCATTAGGATCACCCCCGCGTATGCGGGAAAAACAATGAGATGGACTCTTTGTACGGGGAAGGCAAGGGATCACCCCCGCGTATGCGGGAAAAACTCTAAAAAGTGTTCCCAAAATTGCATTATCTCGGGATCACCCCCGCGTATGCGGGAAAAACTCATCACTATCATCTTCTTTTAACTGTTTTTCAAGGATCACCCCCGCGTATGCGGGAAAAACTCTCTTCTGCGTCATCGTAACCAAGCTTTTTAGGGATCACCCCCGCGTATGCGGGAAAAACTAGAATTAGCGCAGGAAATATCACATAATCCTGAGGATCACCCCCGCGTATGCGGGAAAAACTCTTAAAAATCCCTGTTTAAAGCTGCTTTAACTAGAGAACATCAAGAATTTTATTCACTTTTAATGCAAGCTTTGCTATCAGTTTAGCATCTCCAAGCGCCCGGTGCGGAACAGTAGCTGATATTCCATACACTTTAAGAACATTATCAAGCGCATAACTCTCTAAGAACATCTTTTCTTTCTTAATAAATCTCATTACATCAATTTCTCTGTTATCAAGAAGCTCTTCGTTCATAGAGCGTAGCTCATTATTTATAAATCGCATATCAAACGCAATGTTATAACCTAGAACAGGCAAATGTCCTATAAACTGTTTCAACCCATTAAGAGCCAAGTTAGGATTTACTCCCCGATTGGCGAGCTCTATATCGGTAAGCCCAGTTAGTTGGGTTATAGCTGGGGAAAGATTCAATGAATCCCGTTTAATTAAACACTGATAGTCATCTACCTGCTTGTCGCAAATTCTAATTGCGCCTATTTCTATGATTTTGTCGTCTGTTTCGTTTAGCCCACTAGTTTCAATGTCTAAAATAACAAATTTCTTATCAGATAAAATCTCAAAGTCACTTGCAGTATAAACATTTTCATCCTTTTCTATGGCCTCTAAAGAGCAGTCATCATCTTTTTTGAGTTTTTTATTACTGTACATACGCGCCTTATGAAAATGATATGCCTTGCTAAAACCATGTTCTTGGATATCATTACGCTTATTACAATTTGGGGTAAATATAAGCGGGATTCCGTCTAAATATACAACTCTTCTAGCAGAATTAATGGTACAGAAATCATAACCAATCTCATTTTGGGCAACAAAAGATAATGTAGCAGATCCTGAACCTACACAGTTAGAAACTCTACTCCAAAGTTTCTCACGAATACGACTATTAAGGTTTCCTACATACACTCCTGTATCAATTTCTTGCATCCATTTAGTTAGATCTCCTCGTAGTGATCTAGGACATTTGCTGAGGGTAATTATGGTAAGCGGCATGTCAATCTGTCTCACTATAATTGATTCCTGCAGAAACAGCTCCCAATTTATCATCCCATAATTGCAAAACATCTGCTTCAACCTGCTGTTCTTCAGGTACTGCCAATATGTATTGAATATCCTTAACAATCTGTGGGAGCAATTTTGTCGAAGTAAAGCTATCTCTCATGCGTAAACGCATCTGCGATCCAATATCAATACTGCTATCCCGCTCTTTTTCTTCGGCAAGACAAAATGCGAGTGGAATAGTAGTTTCAGCTTTGTAAAGATCGGCAATATCATAAACAAACGAAAGATCGTGCCCCACATGTACAAATCCCAAGCCAGATGCTAAACCAAGTGCATAAACTACGCTCTGCACCAAACCGTAAAGACAGACATTACCAGCAGAAAGTGCTTGATTAACAGCAGAAGCATCTTCAAAAATCTCGTAATTATAATCTCTACCGTTCCACGGAACATGATATTTACGTGACATTCTTCGATATATGGTTCGCACGCGCGCTCCTTCACGTCCCCGTAGTTGTTGCATAGTGTAAGCTGAACAATCATCAGATGGAAATCTCATCTGATACATTCTTCTTGCTACTTCTAGTCGTGACCTAGTGTTTGATACAAGGCTTGCTTGCAACATGAGAAGCTTTGATGTCCGCGCTAACGGTCTACCGTGAGCATAGGTTCTTACACCAGATTCGCCTACCCATATTACGCAAACGCCCACACTTCCCAACAACTCCATAGCACGATGAGTTATTGATGTTCCAGGGCCTAGTAGTAAAACACTCATTAATGCTGCAGGAATTCGAAATGTTCCCTCTTCTTTATAGGCAGTAATGGCACTGTCAATTCGATTAATCTTGGCGTATTCAATGTAGATAAAGCTTATTCGATCAGAAGCGTGAGGGAGCTCTTGTAACTTAACTTTCTCTGCACCAACGTTTGCTTTCATTGCAATTAGTCCTAACAGTTCCATGGCCTTCTCACGAAAACCAACTATTGGGGGATAACCGTCATCATTCCAAAGCCATATGCCTTTTTCTTCCCAATGCCATTAATGAGAGCATTTCTAAAAAGTTCCACATCTTCTATGGTTAGAAATCCCTGATAAACTGCCTTAACTAAACGAATAGGCTTCTGAGATTTTCTAAAATAAGAGAAACCTCTCTCTACAATGTCAAATTCTCCTGCCTCTAAGCTAAACCCATACTTTTGTGCGCGCGATGCAAGAAACTCTATTTGTTGTGCATGTGTGACATGCGGAACTACACGTCCTCTTGGCCTTTTTCCATCTTGAACCCGTTCACTCGGAAGAGAGATTACTGGATTAAGAGCTACGCGGAATTGCAGCCTGTCTCCTTTTTTAAGTGATGTAAGTAGTGAGTCGTAGTTCTTTGTCGCTGCAGTATGAGCAACTCCATATTTTTCCAGTTTCGTTAAGTCTGGTTTTGAATTGCTGAGTACCAATAAGTATTGCTTGCCTCGAAGCGTATCAACACGCCACAGTTTACGACTACGAGTATGTGTTAGCCATTCTTCAGGAAAACTTTCCTCAACCCATGCATGAAAAGTTTCTACATGTGCAAGGTCTCGCATGGTTTTGAGATTGTTACAGTTAATCTCAACTCTACTGAGATACATCATTGTTCACCTCTAACATACTGAATGCATCATGCTCCATGCTTACGTAGTCTTTATCGAATGCTGACTCATTAACAGAAGCTGATTTTTTATCGTGTGTTTTATCACACATGGGGCATATTGCCTTGAGGGGAAGGTCAAAGCGAGCTTCGTATCGGTAGCCAAATCTTCTATTTTTATTAGAAAAGGAAAACGCGATATCATGTCTTAGTTTTCGGACAGAAGGGCGCTCTATACTGCTTTGATAGGGAGCAAGAAGATCGGCATCCGCATATATGGGAATAAACAAATCGTCACTTGTACTATTCAGGGACTGGATTTTCTTTTGTTGCCATTTTTGAGCCATCCATGGATATGCTCTTAGTAGGGCAAACGGATCTTCTTCTTGCATGCCAATTATAAAATCGTACGAAAGAGGAAAAGACCTACGTCCCAAACAAAGTTGGAAGTATGGTGCAGCAAGAGCCTGCTCAATTTTTTCAAGCAAAAAACTATCCTCTGAACCAAGAGCAACTAAAAACACAGCGTCTTCAAGGCAATAACGGTTAGTAACATAATTGCGGTCGAACTCCCCAGTAGGCTTGCATTTTGATGCAATGTGATAGTCCTTAAGCAGGTTTCCTTGCTGGTCAATTCGAACTGCAAAAGCAAGCTCGTTAAGTTGCTTAAGGTCAGCATCATGGGGCTCATTTCTTTTATAGCCAAAAGCAGCAGCTATCATTCCGATGACCGCACTCTTAGACGGGTAATAATCGGTATGACGTGTTTCAAAATGAGAACTTGTCCCCCAGGATTGTAGAGGTCCCGCAAATTTTAGCAATAAGCTTTTCATAAGAATCCTCACCAAATAATGTCCAAATGTGTTGCTATAGGATTTCAGTTATTTTGGTTGCCAGATCATCTAGTAAGGCTTGCATTGATGGTTTTTCTTCTCCTAATTCCTGCATATGTTCAGGGGTCGCAAGGCTAACGTAAAAGGAGACAAGTGGTTTGTGAACAATTTTTTCAGTTTTTGCCATCTCTTGCGCAAGCTTAGTAGTAGATTGGCTTGCATATCCATCCGTTGATTTTACAGGCTCTTCAAATGCGCTTACAAGATTTACAGGGCGATCATCGCGTAACGTTATCAAAAGTAGGTGTGGCAACGTTTGATTTGCAAAGGTATTAGCTTTTCCTGTAGGCATAGACTCTACAAACCCTTTAACAAAAAGCTTTACAGAAGCTGCAAGGGCATCCTTATCATTATCTAGCTGTGACAAAAACTCATGCAAAGCAATACTTGCATAGCGGTATAGTTCAGATGAATTGTACTCTACTGTACCAAGCATGCCTGCGCCTGCGTTGTCCTTAGGGGACAAGTCGTCAATTGCTGTAAAGTAGTCAAATTCATGTTGTATAGCGTGTGTAGAAATTGCATGAGCTACCTGTGCAGAGGCGTCTTCATTAAGTGATGGATCATCAGCTAGCATACGTCCAAAAAGCGCTATATCTATAGGAAGATACTTATGCAACAGCGCCTGCAATGCTTTTTTATCGTCAACGCCATCTATCGCAGCTTGGGCAAGCGCGTTCGCTTGTTTTTCTCCTATAAAGAAAAGAGCTTTGACTTTTCTATCTTTTGTTGTTTTAACGCCCGCGTTATTGAGCGCTTTTTCTCCGAGCTTCAATGAGTTTTCATCTGAGATTGATGGATCGAGCGCAACAATCTTCTTAGCTATATAGTCGACAAGATAGAGCGTACGCACTCCTACATTTTCTTCGGCACTGTGTTCTTTAAAATATATTCGCATTGCCCTCTTCCAGCACTGAGAGCTCACGCGTGCGCGTGTAGAGCCTCCATATTGTGCCGTCTTTGGACTGCCAGTATCATCACGATTAATATTGCATGGAGGAAGCGTTTGCAGTGCGTGAATATCTATATACAGACGATTGTTCATAATGATTTCCTTTCTTTGTTACTTACGTAAAAGTAGTGTTTATACGTGATAATTAATTAAATCGATAGTATTCCTGTGCCCATGAAAGACGTATCTTCTCTGGAATAAAGTTAAACAAATACAAATCACGTGCCAAACGTGGATAGTTAATATGTTGGTGGCTATCCTTTGTTTTGCTTTTAAGGATCCCAGTCAATTGCCTTAGGTTATAGTAAAAATGATCAATATTATCTGAAGTAATTAAATTAGAAAAACGCCTATCCATTGCGTCGCGTTGCTTTTCATCTAAACGCAATATTCTCAAGCAAGAACCCATATTATATGAAAAAGATTGTGCCAAGGCGTTTTCGTCGGTGACAGTGTTGTCAGTACTTATATCTTCTGCTGACATGTTTCCCTGTTCATAAAGGGCATATATTTGCAGGGTATAAATCACCGCCTGCATTTTTAGATTTTTCCCCTCATACTCGCTTAAAAAGTCATCGGGGACACTCGTTAGTATTAACGGCCAGATGTCTACCGACTGGCTAAGTGGCTTTCCAATAGAATGTCGCAATTTTGCAAGAATTGCCCTGCGTGATGCTGCATCGACATTGCTAAGATACTGCCTAACAATCTTTTGTACAGCATTTGACACTTCAGAATAGCCTGTAGTTGCCTCGTTCATAAGCACTCCTTTCTGCATAACACATTACTGTTCTGACAGTTTGTTAAGTCGATATATAAAAGCGTTGTAAGCTGTAATAATATTTTTTGTTGTAGCAGCTCCGCTTGTTTTTTCTGTTACGGTAATACCATTTAAATCTCTTGTATTGGCGTTAGCAACCATTTGACTTGCTTCTTTTGCTAGTAATTGCTTAACGGTTGCTCTCCACCTATCGCAGCATTCGTTTTTTGAATCGCTTGGGTTAATCCCTGCGAGCCAATCTCTAAATGGGTGATCGAGCAAAAAATAGACATGGTTGATTGTTCTATTTATAAATGTAGCGGCATTATCATCGCTCCGATTTTGTATGTCGCACATATCTTTAAGGAAGCCCCTATACGTTGAGCTAACAGCAGTTTTTGTGTGGTTTACCTCATTATTAACACGATAAACCCATCCATCATTGCCTATATCTGTTATCAATTCTTCATGAACGTATAAATTATCATATACCTCGTCAGTAGGAACCCACGATGTTGCATTGCCATCATCCTTTACACTAATAGCCTCTAGTACAATGCGTGAATTTTCTATATACGAACTAATACAGTCTAGCCAGCTTATAGCCTCTGGTCTGTGATATTTTTCTTTATCATCAAGAGAATATGCTAAGGTAAGCAAGCTATAGGAGCGCCACATTGCTTCTTCAGTGCGGTGCTTTCTGGGAGTAAATGTATCTTTGTTATCTCCAGTTTTATTATAATGCCAAAAGGTCATTGGCTCTATAAATGCATTTTTGTGATCGAGGTCAGGAAGCTTAACCATAAAAGGAGTAAACGGTTCGTTTTCATCCTCTCTTGAAGGGATATACACGGCACGGCTCCATCGCGTATATAGCTGCGCTATATTATCAACGCGACTACTTGAAAATGCATGCTGTATGTTTTCGGCACCTGAATATTCCCAACATGGTTTTTGATCACTTGCTGCTAACTGAAATGGATTTGCAGCTACCCAGTTTAGCAAAAGTGTTTCAAACAGATTGGATCCCGCAAGTGTAATACCACCCAAGTCAAAAAGCCAACCCTTAGAGGCTTTATATTTTTGTGTACCAAAAATAGTTTTGTCAGAAAGCCCCACATAGCCTTGCAGCGTAACAAGCCATCGTGCAAGCTCAGCGCAGGTTAAGCGATTTTTATCTTTCTCGTTTCCACTTTTTGGAGAAAACAATGCAATCTTATTATTACTTTCTGAGATTAAACGATTAATATTTTTCCCCGAAATTTCGCTAGGTTTCTTTCCACCGAGCTTATCACTACTAATATCTTCAGCCAGCACCTGCATAAACGGGTACTCGTCATCAAAAAGATAAAACCTGTTATGCCAATTGTCCAGATAATCACATACGATATTTGGAAAACGGCGCTCTAGCCACACTTCTCTCCATATTTCGATGCTCTCTTCATCAAAATCTTCTGCTTCATCTTCATCTGGATCAAACGTACGTGAATAGCCCTTGGCATCATAGCGAGAAAATACTGTGTGGAGGACTGCAAGTAGTAAGCGCAAAATGGAAAAATCTTGCGCCTTCATATCGCCTGCAAGTGCTTTATATTCATGCGCGGATTGAAAGATATCTATCATTGAGACCAGTTTTGTATGGCCCAAATCGTCTACAATTACCGAAATCCACGGCTCTTCTAAAAGATTGAACTCATGCATCGTGAGGCTCCTTTTGGCAGAGAATACCTAGTTCTTGATTATATTTTAATGTATAGCCACAAAAAGTACAGGAAGCGTTGTCATCAAAAATGAGAGCTAACGAGTCGTGCAACCATGGCTGATTCTTCCATTCAGCCATGTGAGTTTGCCGATAGGCTTCTAGCTCTCGAATGCAATGTTCTGTAGCTTTTGTTGTTCTCGTAAACTGAGCTGGTAGGCTAATGGTTTCACGAGCTATCTTCATAGCAATGTAAGGTATGTCGATTTGTTCTTTAATATCATTACCATCAGAAAATATACCGTAACCAGAGCCAACCTTTTTCAGGGCTATTATTTCAATCGACTCTCTAGAATTACGAACTTGTGCAATCCCTGCTTCCTCTGAGTTTTCGGTAACGCTATTAGACAGTAGTCCCATAATGGATTTTTTACCAATACCCGTATGAGGTTTATCAATGCGATAATTACAAGCGTTAAGCTTATTAGCATTGCTTTCGTTCATATACTGATCTTTTGCTTGTACATATAAATCTTTGAGATCATCTGGTAGCGCAATATCTGAATCCCCATATACTTCTTGCACCAGATGACAAATATCTTCTGGTATGTGTATCACTTGAGGTAAGAAATACTGTGTCCTCATGAGGAGATAAGCGCCATACACTGCGATTGCACCCTTATCAAACTTAAACTCCTCTGATGTGGCAAGTATATACAGGTGTGGGGTTGTTACACGTGCTGGTCTTGCTATCACATGTCTATGTAGCCTACCTGCCCGTTGTAAAATTAAGTCCATGGGCGCTAAATCGGTAATCAATACATCAAAATCGATATCTAGTGACTGTTCAAGAACCTGAGTTCCTATAATAATAGCTTTATATGGCCGCGTTGCGCCTTTTCCAATTGCTTCGCTAATCCTTTTTTCTTTTCTTATGCGGTCGGTGGCGATGAACTGAGAGTGAATAAGCGTAAGCTCATCATGACCAAACTCTTCTTGACATGCATTATAGATTTCTTGAGCGCGTCGCACTGTATTAACGATGATTCCCGCAACTCCGCCACTTTGCAATAGCTCTTTCAATGTAGCTAGTAAGATGGTATGTTTTGAATCGTCAATAAGTTTGTGCACTTCAATTTGTAAGGAATGCAGTCCGTTGCGCTCGCATATGGCTCTCTGTTTAATATGCGCTCCATCATTATAAGTAAGCAGCGGATATGTTTCAGAATGGGAATCGTATTCAGTTTTATCGCACTGAGTTTTCCACTTTAGACCAAGCCCCTTTACATAGGCTCGTAATAGTGTGTCTCTTCGTTCATAAGGTAATGTTGCGGAAAGCAAGAGCACTGGAACACCATACGCTGCCATCCACATGATTGCCTCTTCAAGATACTGATTCATGTATGTATCGTATGCATGCACTTCATCAATAATTACCACTTTTTTGCTAAGCCCCAAGTGCCTGAGCATGAGGTGTTTCTGTTTAAGTCCAGCCAATAAAAACTGATCAACAGTTCCCACAACAAAGTCATCTAGTAAGGCTGTCTTTCTTCCAGAAAACCAGTCATTTAGAATTACTGCAGAATTCACATCACCGTTATTCAGACTATTACAAGTTTTAGCAATGTGTGCAAAGTCTTCATTAAGCGCTGCTTTTCCATGCACTAATCTAAGTCCAAGTGCACTATTGAAATCACCAATAACACCTTTAAGCCATTGGTGTACGCGGGAAAACATGCCATTTGAAGTTGCTTGTGTGGGAAGCCCAAAAAATAATCCGCTTTTTCCTGTTTGCTGAGCTAATTGTTCAGCAGCAATGAGCGCCGCTTCTGTTTTTCCAGATCCCATTGGCGCTTCAAGAATAACTATTCCAGGGCTGTTGCAGGTACGAATAACTTCATATATTGTTTGCTGAATACCATTAGGGGTAAACCCAAAACGCTTATTATATTGCTGGTTTGCATTGGCAGCGCATAATGATGGTTCCCACAAGTCTTTTGTTCCATGGTCAATCCATGCGCTCCAGCCTCTTTCGAGGCGCTCTTTCTGATTAGTAATACCGCTTTCTTCAATTGATATAAGAGGAAAAAAGTGCTCATTGCTTGCAATCCAGTCTGCCATAATAACGAGGCCACAGAGAACCATTTGAGCTGGCTCACTTATTTCTGGAAGATCCGCAACACATTGAAAATCATTTCTTTCGAGTGCCCATGCAAGAATCTGTTCTTGTGTATTTTTCCATAACTGAGCAACCTCACTTATACCTTCTGTTTGATAAAAGTGATCGGGATAGGCGGCAAGATCATCTAAGTATACTCGAGAACTATCCAGAGGTTTCCCATGGTGTGCGCCTACAATAGCACATATTCCGTGAGGTACTCCGTACTTTTCAAGTATTGCTTGTCCTGTAATGTTGTGATGGCTTGTGCTCCAGTCTTTGGTAGAACTTATAAAATTGTCAGCTCCTTTAAAACCGGCAGTAATGAGCTTATTTTTGAGCTGTATATCTAGTTCTTTTGATCCTGCGATTGCTTCTCTAAACTGAAAGACTGGTGTAGCCTTACCAATATCATGAACAGATGCTACAAATTGAAGCAAGTTTTTTACACATGCGGGTTTCGTTAGCGAAGCGGTAAGCATAGCTCGCTGACTCGAGCTGAGCCAATGCTCCCAAAGCAAGCCAATGACATTGCTGGTGTCTACCAAATGTTGTGCTAGTGGAAGCCAGAGCATGGCACCATCATATTCTGCTTTTTTGCCCCAAAGAGCTGCGTTAATCTCAGTCATAACGGTCCTTCCAAAGCCGCTATACGTTATAAGATGTTACGTTCTCTAGTATACATGGGTGCCTGGACAAAATATGTGTTTGTTGGATTGACAAGCAAGGCGAGAGTAAAATTGATGGCGTGACGTGTTCCCGTGTGGAATCGCTTATGCGCATGATGATATTTCAAGCTCATAATGATCGAGCTAAAAGGATATAAGTGTGTTTCTTACTAACAGTATCTAGAATAAACAGGTGTTTTAATTTTCAAGATTCATTACAAGATAATATTTATCTGCACGATACTGTTTAATCATATATTCTCTCGGAATATTATTTTGATCATATGTTACACGATAGATCGTTAATATTGGAGACCCAGGTTCAATTTGCAATTGTTTCGCTACATTAGCGCTTGCAACTTCAGCACAAATATGTTGTGTAGCGCGCACCCAACGTTTATGCATAATATCAAAATAATACGACCTTAAGGATTCTTTTGAAAAATCTCTTTTATGTATATCAGGCAAATAAGAATGTACAACATATACCGTCTCTAAATAAAAGGACGTATTGCCTCCATAACGTACTCTTTTTAATTCAAATAATTCTATATCAGTCGCAACACATAAAATTTTTGCCAATTTATCGTCAGCTTTAATATCATGAGCAGATATTACTTTTTTAAAAGGTTTACCATCATCAGTAACAGTACGTTTTAAATAGCTAGCAACCTTATTAAGCGCCGAAGAAGGTTGATTTGAAATAACGACAGAGCCAACCCCACGCCGACGTTCAACTAATCCATTTGTAACTAATAATTCCATAGATTTTCGAACTGTAGCACGACTAATTCCATAGTAATCAACCAATGTTGGCTCTGATGGCAATAAATCGCCAACTTTATATACACCCTCAACAATATTTTGAAATAGAATATTATAAAGCTGGTAATATAGTTGTTCGTGGCTAGTATTGTCTAGTACTGTTCCAAATAAGGAATCCATCATAACCACTCCTATTGACAACAAGCGTTCAGAAAGCTAAATAACCTAAGGTGCTAGAAACATACATTTTTGTATGTTAGCATAACTGAATGCATATAGCCCACAAAAGCGCAGACAATCGCACTAAACTCACTATAATTAATTGTACGTAAAGCCATCAATGAAACAAAGAAGAGCACTAATAACATTTATATTATTTGAACCAACTTCTTTGATTTTTATTTTGCTGTGAAATGAAATTATTGAGAGCAATAATTATCTCTTCAAAATCAATTTTTTCAACATATGTAGCATCAACCTCTAACAATGTACCCAAACAAAAGGCACCGTACCCTTTTGAACGGCAACGGTATCTAAGCAAATCGTAACTAACAAGAACATCGGCATTTAATCTATTTTCAAGATAATCGCCTTGATGATAATGATTCATTAAATGACCTAAATGACGTTTTTGGTCAAGATCTCTAGCAAGTGAACGCTTATAAATCTCCTTAAGATCACCAACAAAACGAACCGTAATACACTGGTATTCATATAATTCACAAAGTAACTTTAAAGTTGGCTTTTGTTTATTACTGAATGGGTAGTCCGTTATTATCAACTGCTCACTTTCCATATATCTTATAAGACGATCATAATATGTTTTCCAAACAGCTATTTCAAGCGTGGCTTTTTCCTGAGCGTTGTTGAAACCGATTCTATCCCAATATTCCTCTTTTATATCATCAGGTGCTATAACCGCTGCATTCTCATATATTTTTTGTAATTTTTTACACAGCGTAGACTTTCCTGTTGCTGGATAACCAGCAAGTAATATCAATGTTCTAGACATACTACCTACTTACCACGTAGCATATCTTTTGAAAGCTGCATTAAGGCTTGCTGCTTATCAAAATAGTGACGCATCTCTTCATCATTACCTGATGCAATGGCTAAATTCCTTTTTTTGTTGTATAAAATTGTAAGCCTTTTATATGATACCCCCATTTTATTGGTCATTTTCATGGTTGTCTCATAGATACTTATTGCTTCATCTAACTTGTCTAATTTCTCAAATAAATCAGCTTTTTTATTCAATAACATGACTGTTTTATTTATTGAGTCCTCATCATGTTTTTCTTCCAAACAACGTAACTCAGCATTGATAGACAAAATTTCTTGATCAATATCTTGGCAATGATTTTGAACATTTTCATTACTTTGTGTACTGTTTACCTGTGAAGCTCTTTTATGATCATCTACATCTTTTTTTATTTTTAAAAAATCAAACATTATTATCACCGACAAATCATTTAAATTTAAAATGAACTTGTAACAAGGGAGGAGCAAAGTATTACTCCTCCCCAGAAAGAAAGGGCAAATTGATACCTAGTCATATTTATGTGGGGATAAATATGACAACATTAACAAAAAGTTTAGGCACCAAACATTGCAAGAAGACCCTTAACTGCATATAGGAAAAATCCAGTAAAGACGGTATCGACATCTGTACAAGTAAGATTTACGAATCCTATTTGAGCCAACATTGGTGTAAGCAACGCTGGAATAATCATTATGAAAATACCATGTACTATACAACCGATAATAAGACCGCGACGACCACCCATAGCATTGCCAAAAATACCTGCAGTACCACCCGCAAAGAAGTTAGACATAACGCCAGGAATTACAAGATAACCCGTAAGCGGAGAAAGAGCCATACCAATAAGTGAACCAATCGTAGTAAAAACAAAACCTAGAATAACTGAATTTGGTGCATATGGGAATAGAACAGGACAATCAAGAGCAGGCTTTGAATCCGGAACAAGCTTCATAGAAATGCCCTGAAATGCCGGTACGATGTTATCCAATAATTGGCGAACACCCATCATCAAAACATAAAGGCCAATTACAAAAGTTGCACATTGAAGAAATGATTGAACTAAATAATTTACATTGATACCCAAGCCAAGTGCTTTACACGCAGCATTGCAAGCTTCAGGACCAGCAACAATTGATGTAATAAGAAAGAAAGGTAACATTACGGTAAATACAGCAAGATACGTATCGTTCAGGAAGTCTAAACTCTCTGGCAGTTTAATATCTTCAGCAGATTTGGAGTCATCACCTACCAATTTAGCAACACCTGCAGTCACCATATAACCAATGGTACAAAAATGGCCAAGAGCAATGTCATCACTGCCAGTTATTTTACGCATAACAGGTTGTGCAATAGCTGGCATAAACGTTGCAAAGCAGCCTCCTACAACAGATGCAAGAACAATTAATGGAACTCCACGAAGATTTAAAAACCATGAAAATACAACGGCAAGGGTTGATTCCCATAAAAGTGCTTGTCCTGTAAGGAAAATATATTTAAATTTAGTGACACGTGCAAGTATAATATTAACGATAAAAATACCAGCAAGAGTAATAGCAATTTCTGAACCGAGACCTAAATCAGTCATTGCCTGACCGTTAATACCTTCTATTGAAGCTACAACAGCCCCACCAGCAGAACCAAGGTCAAATGCCGCATTAAATACTGCACCAAAATATTTAAGCGACCCTTGTAGGATAGAAGAACCAGCACCAAGTATCATAAAACCAAACATAGTCTTCATGGTTCCTGCAAGAACATCACTTAAGGGTTTTTTCTGTAGTGCAAGTCCTAAACAAGCAATCAATGCAATAATAATGGCAGCTTGTGTAAGGATATTATTAATTATCCACTCAAGAATAAACATAACACAACCCTCTTTCCTTCTTTGATATATCTACAGAGTTAACCTACTCTAAAACACCCATTTCGACTAATATGGGTCTTAATTTATCAGTAATTTCTTGCTTATCTACCAGCTTGTTAAGATATACAATAGGCACAGTTAAGTTTTTCTTTTCCATTAGTTTCTTAAAATTTGCACCCGATACAATAATATCTGCATCTGCCGCCATAGAAGAAATTGCTGTTGTATCTGTATGTGTCACTTTGGCTTGAACACCAATTGCCTTTAGTGCAGAATCAATAGCCATTTGACACACTAAACTACTTCCAAGCCCATTACCACATACTGCGATAATCTTAATCATGTCCACCTCCTAACCCAAGTTAAACTTCCATCAAATGTTTATAAATATCGTCAACGTTTTCTAGCTCTAATAACTTATCTACATTCGATTCATCCATACAAAACGTTGCAAGCAATTTTATTGCTTCAATATGTGAATCAGCATTTTCTGCAGCCAGGGCAAATAAAATTCGTACCGGACTGGTTGAATCAAGGAAAAAAACTGGCTTCTTAAGCACCGTAATTGCAAGCTGCTGTTTTATTGCACCTTTTTCGGGTCTACCATGAATCAGTGCGATTTTATCTGTTAAAACAAAATAAGGCCCCAGTTCGTATACGTCCTTAATGATATTTTCCGCATAACATTCATCAACAAATCCTCCTTTCTCTAATGGTTTAAGTGAAATACGCACTGCTTCTTGCCAGTTTGCTACCTTATTTATAAGTTGAACGTTTTTCTTTTGAAGCAACTGATCTAATGTCGCAACATTATCCTTGTTAGATTTACACATATCCACACTCTCATCGTTTTCTAATCAATACGCTTTAAAAATATATCTGCCATTAATTTCTGTGCAGCTAAAAGATCCGGTATCGATACTTGACTTCCAATTTTCCCCACTGACAATGCTGCTGCTGCAGTTGCAAGCCGCAATGCATTCTCTACCTCATATCTCATTTCAATAGCATACGTAAAAGCTCCATGAAATATGTCTCCTGCACCAGTTGTATCTACAACTTCTACCTTAGGTACCGATATGTGAAACAACGTGTCCTTAATAAGTGTTAAAAGCCCATTAGCGCCTAATGTTACAGCTACAAAAGCACTCGAATTAATTTGCTGAAGTTTCCTCATACTCTCATATAAACAAGCGCTGCTAAGAGAAAAGTCATAACCCAGATATTGACTTGCAAAATGCTGTGAAGAAATGAGATACGTTGATAATTGAGCAGATTCTAAGGTTTCAGCACGAAGCGTACCAGCATCGCATATAAATGGTATTGTGCCATATGCCTTCTTATATTTTTTTGCAGCAGCGATATCATGTCCATCCGTAAGTAATGTGGTAGGAACTATATCATTGCTCTTTTGAGTGTTAACAGCATCCTCTGCAAAATAAGGTACTGTTATCTCAACATCAGATTGTTTTGTCGGAAAATTAAATATGGTTCGACATCCTGTTAATCCATGAGAAACGATAAAACTAAATGGTGTCGTAGCAAGAGGATCCTTAATCATATACTGTTCATTAACATTAAACACTTTAAGTGATTTACGAATCTCTTCGGCATACATATCATGTCCAAGTCTAGCAACTAGATAAGACGATGCTCCCCATTTTCCCGCTACACAAGCAGCGTTCAGCGCCGGTCCTCCACAACAAGCAGTATATTCTTCAAATCTATACTTTGAATCAGTTACAATTTCTTGTGTAGAAATAGATCCAGTTATGTCATAGCATGCTTGACCTATACAAAATATACTCAACTACAACACCCCCTCAATTAATCTATTCATCAACAAAGCTATTATGCTTACAGATTTTTAAATAGCTCGATCTTACCTTGTACAATTTTTTGTATTGCTTCAAGTGCGGGAATAACATTATTTCGTGTTGATGTATTTTCTTTATTTGTCGAATATAAATCGGCAGAAATTTTGTTCCAATTTACAAGCAACTCAGTACCAACATTAAACTTACGAATACCACCATTAATTACTTTATGAATATCTTCATCTGACACACCCGTTCCACCATGCACAACAAGAGGAATATCTACGGCTTCATGGATTGCTTGAAGAACATCAAATCTTAATTTAGTTTTAGATTTATACTGGCCGTGGTTGGTGCCTATACCGACGGCTAGTGCATCCACATCCGTTAGTTCAACAAATTTCACCGCATCCGCAGGCTTGGTAAATTCAACTGCATCGGGATCTACTGCAATTCCGTCTTCAGTACCACCAATAGTTCCTAATTCTCCTTCAACTGATGCTCCAGCTGTATGCGCATATTCAACAACATGTTGTGTGGCAAGGACATTTTCTTTAAAAGGTAGGTGTGAACCATCATACATAATAGATGAATAACCAGCATCAATAGCTTCTTTAATATTGTCCCAATTACGTGCATGATCAAGATGAAGCACAACATCAATACCATATTCAACAGATAAGCTTTTACAAACAGCTACAAAACTTTTCATACCTACAAATTTTGCTGTGCCCTCTGAGGTCTGAATAATTACTGGTACTCCCTCCGCGCATGCAGCCTTAACAATTGCCTGAGTCATTTCAAGATTATGGGCGTTAAAAGCTCCAATAGCCATATTCATTTGAATTGCCTTTTTAAGCACTGGCTTTAACGTTGTATACATGTTACCTCCCGTTTTCACAGTCATTCTCGCAGTTTACTTACTGTTTTGTATGGTTGTGTTATTGTCCGTACATTTAATGAAATAATAACATTCATATTTGTTGACAACTCAGAGATGGAAATATAACCGGCAAACGGTAGATTAACATGAGTAAACGGCATAGCCCATTAAAGCCTATGGCAGAAATTAAATTAGAAAAATAAATTTATTTATACGACTATTGCCATAGAAAGCTTAAGCGAGGCATAGACGTTTAATAATAAAAGAAGAATATGCTGCGAAAACTATTTCGAGTGCACTCAAAAAAGTGCCACACAATACTGTCTACGGCAAATCGTTCGATATTGGACTATCCTTACAGTCTTAAACAATATTAAACAGTCTAGAACAACCTTAAACATGGACAATCATAACTTTATACCAAGCACAAAAACCAAAGACAATACCGTGTGGCACACGGAACTTAAACCAAACAACTTAGCTTAGTCTAAAAGACCTTCGCGAGGCTGCACGCCCATCTGTTTGCACACGCGCTTTACTTTTTCGCAATCAAGCTGATGTGCACGTTGACCATGAGTCATAAGAGCAATATGTGCAGCTTTGTTAACAGTTTCGATTAAACCAAAACAATCTTGAAAACTTTTTCCTGTCGAAAGTACACCATGATTTGTCCACGCCACAATACGACATTTCTTTAATTTTTCAGCTGTTTGTAAGCCCAAAGGTGTTGTTCCTGGAACTTCCCACTGGAATGATCCCACACCATCAGGAAATACCACTACACTTTCTGTTAACACTTGCCAAAGTGGCAAGGTGAAGCTCTTGTCATTTGGCTCTACCGTTAATGAATAAGCAACAACATCTGTAGCATGGTTATGACAAACAACACGATGTTGCGGATCTACCTGCAAACGTGCATGATGAGCCAAAATATGAACATGGATCTCGCTTGTAGGCTTATGCCCCAATTCAAAACCCCAAAGGATACTGTAACCAGATTTTGTAATTCTAATAATACCAGCATCACGTTGTACATTGCGTTTTAACACTCTAAAATGAGACCCAGAAGCACTGATAAGTAAACACTTTCCTATCATTGCCGTTGGAACATTGCTTACCTCAAAACAGCGTAATTGATCATCTGCTGTGTTAAAGTTTTCACGAAAACCCACAAGCGTTTCTTTAAATGTTTCAAGTTCGTCGTTATCAAGCAGGTAGCTGATATTTCCTCCATTGTATTCATCCCATCCCTGCTCCCACATTGCATAAGCGATATCGCCAAAATCTCTTATGAGCTTATTTTCTTGACTGTATACCATATTTTCTTTTCCTCCATAATTCTTTTTTTCTCTCAATTTTTAAATCAAACTCTGCGAATAATGCCTTGTAACCGCACTTTTCACAAATAAGTGCGAGCACCAACGAGACTGCTCCATAAATTACATTTTGAGCAAGCAGACTAAATACAAACAAACCTGCTGCCAACAAAATAAGACAGATCCACATACATTTTTGAATAAGTAAAGAAAGGCTCTCATCATTTTCCATAACAATACCCTCTTCAACACTTTTATGAGAATGATGTGCATTATTAATATGTCTATAGTCCATCATTATTATTGAGCAGATTCTTCAGCAAGTTTTTTGTTATAAGCTGCACGGTTCTTCAAAAGTAAGAAGAACAGACCCAACCAACAAACAAACAAGACAATGGAAATAATATCGCCCTGCATTACATGAGTGATAAGGTATCTAAAATCTGGACCTTCAAATGTCGACCAAGATACCATATTACCTGCATAGTCTTTAATAGCACCGGTTTCATTTGCAAGTCGGGTAATATAAGGCGCAAAGTAAGTAGCCGCATATAAGAATAATGGTGCAGAAATAATACCATGTATAATCATACGAGCAAGGTTACCGCCCGTTAAAAGTAAACTACCAACAACAAAGGATAGATTAATAATTCCCGCAAAAGGAAGAACCAGATTACCAGGTAAAACTACTGACGCAACAAGCAAAACTGGAATTGTGCAGATAACCGATACCCACAACTCACTACATCCCCCAAGAATAGGCCAGTCAAGACCAATGTAAACCTCACGATCACCAAAACGTGCACGCATGAATTCTGATACAGCATCAGAAATGGGTGATAACGCAGCACTAAAGAGTTTTGATACCATGGGGAACAACGTTAGAGCGCACGCGGCCTGTACGGCAAGCGTAAGCGATCCAGCAACACCATATCCTGCAGCAGCACCCAAAACCAAACCGATAATCGCGCCCATCACAGAGTTCTCGCCAAAAATACCAATTTTTTCACGTAACATTTCTGCGTCAAATTTTTTATTCAACGCAGGTATTTTTTTGAGCAGCTCATCCAAGGGAAATAAAATAATCGATATAAGTGCAATAAAGTGTGGAACCGTAACACCTGGAATCCCTGTCAGACGCTCAACTTCAGGAGCAAAAGCATCGCCTATTTTCAGCTCAAGGAATATGGCTATAGCAGCTGCTACAAATCCGAACAAAATATTGTTAGTAAAATATGAAACAAGAACAGCAGTAAAAATCTTATTCCAAACATTCCACATATCAACATTTAACGTTTTTGTTTGGTTTGTGATAAGCATTACAATGTTGATGCAAATTTGCAAAGGGAACAGCAAAAATGCATAAGGCCATGCCCAACTAATAGAAGCCATACCAGGCCAACCAATATCTACTGCCGGCAAATTAATACCCGTATTTTGTGCAAGAGCTGTAGCAGCACCTCCCATTGAAGTCATCATAAATCCAATAAGGATATTCATACCAGTAAATGCAACTCCAAGTGTCAATGCAGCAGAAAACGCGTCCTTAAATTTCATTTTCATACACAAACCGATAATAAGCATTAAAAATGGTACGAAAACTGGAGCTCCTAAATTAAGAATATAATTAATAATTGTTTTCAAAAGTTCCATGAGATACCTCCTGAGCACATATTTGTGCTAGTCTAAGGTTAGTCGTTTAACGGGGTTATATATTGACGCGGTGGGCAAACTTAGTCACACATATAACCCTGTTGCGCTATTCGTTGATAAATTTAATAATTTTGTCTAACTCTTGAGACATTCCAACTCCCGTTAAAAATGCAATACCATTAAATACTGGCACGCCGTAATCTTTGGGAGGCTTTACGATGGAAACATACCCATCAGCAGTTTTAAGATGATGTTCAAGAGACTTCATGTCCACTGCCTCGACTTCTGCTTTAACATTCTTTTCATCTAAAAGTTTGGTCAATTTAGAGGCAACCGTTTGCGAAGTGGCAACTCCAGAACCACAAGCAACAATTAAACGTTTCATTTCAAACTCCTTTTCTACGTCCTATAACTAATCATCACTCAACAGCATCACATTCATACTTTATGCTGTGTTACGATTTAAACTACTTCTGCTACACAAACCACAACAACAATCATCACGTATTTGATTGTGTCCTTGTCTCATCATTTGTTATAACGTGATGAAATGTTGTTACTTACCACCGCCTTCTATAAAAGCGCTATAGATATCTGAAGTCGTAGTAGCACAGCGAAGCTTTTGTACAAACGTTTCTTGGGAGAAGAGCTCCATAATCTCAGATAAAAGAGTCACTTGCTCTTTTGGCTGAGTAATGCCGAGAACTAAAACATACTCAGGAAACACTTTTACGTCGTCTGTTCCCATTTGCATAAAAGTAATTGGAGATGATGCAGGAGTTATAATACGGTTGACACATAAAAACGCCTGTATAATATGTTCACAATCTGTATGAGGTATTGCAATGGTAATGTTATCTAATTGCAAACCTGTAGGATATTTTTTCTCACGTGTGGTAATTGCTTTTTCAAAAGAGGGGTGAACATAACCCTTTTCATATAAGTCGCGCGAGACAAAATGGAAAAATTCCCCTTGATTCTTCACCTCTCTTTCCGGAAAAATAATGTCTTGATGTATCATTTCACGTATCATAATCATTCCTTACACGAGTAGTATATTAAGTTGCTTAGCAATAGATTCGTCGAGATGCATATGTACCTCTTTATTTGTTATAAATACGTCGATCTCATCAAATCCAAAAGCTTTTTTAAGTGCAACCTTACCTTCTTTTTTAGCACCTGCTACAACAATGGATTGCTTGGCATTCTTCATAAATTGCTGTTTAAGAGCAAGTGCATAGGCATTATTTTCTGTAAAGCCCTCCTTTTCTGTAAAACCGCTGATGCCAAGAAATGCCTTATCAACAAAATAATTTTGTGCTTCGCGCACCGTATCAATAGAATGTGTTTCAAACGTTATGTCATTAACCTTGCCACCTAAAACATAGACTTTATAATTAGTGGTTTCCTTAATATGAAGCGCAATAGGTAAGCTACAGGTAAACACAGAAATGTTATAGGTTGAAGGAATGTAATCAGTTAAATAGTAATAGCTAGAGCCACCGTCAATATAAATGGTGTCGTGAGACTCAATAAGTTGAGCCGCGGCTTTGCATAACCTCTTTTTATTATCTATATCAATGCGTAGGCGCTCAAAAAACGAAGAAGATGTAACCACTCCCCCATGGACACGCTTAATTTGATGAGCTGCTTCAAGGTCACGTAAGTATTTGCGCGCAGTTTGTACGGATACGTTGAACATAGATGAAATTTCCTGTGTTGAAATACTTCCGCGCTCTAAAAGTTTTTGTCTAATAAGTGTTAGCCTTTGATAGGTTTCGGTATTGTATCCATTTGAATTCATTATACTGTAATCCTCCGTTGAACTTCATCATCGCAAAATAACACGTAGTTAGATTAAGTAGCTCTTTTGTATAACTAACTTTTAATTTTGGAATCTTATAATTCCTTTTATTTTTTTATCTATGCCTTTCTTTTTCCTTTCGTTACTTTAATAATCGATTTCCTTACATGAAATGTCAAGAAGAATTTTATGATTTCGGTGAGCGGAATTGCGGCTCTTTATTGAATTATATTTTGAAGCTACCCGTTGGTCATGCTAACTAAATTATGCGTATATCAAAAAGACCGCAGCCTGAGGCTACGGTCTTATTTTTGTCCTCATGTAAACCACTTGGAACTATTGCTCAATTTATTCTTTTTAGCTTCTAGCATCATTCGAATACAAGGAACTATTTCATGCAGCTATTCCCATGATTCTTTTCCAAACGTCCAACATATCCCAAACCATTCAAAATACTACACTCTGTTTTTTAGAGTATCACTAAATCCGCCTAATTATAGGTCGTTTTCAGATTTTTAGTCCCAGCCCAGTTCCAGTACTGGAGCAAAAACTCTATAATAATTTTACTTGTGCAATTTTTTTATATCTGATTGGTTTAATTTTTCTAAAGATATGAGTTGGGTCTTTGCAAGATTTCTAAGTTCAATCATTCTTTCTTTTTGTTCCATTCCTTTGCTAATAAGAACAGCATTGTAGCTTTCCATATTTGCAAGCACCAATAACTCATTTAAACTTGCATAGTCTCTCATATTTCCTTTTAGGTCAGGATTTTCTTCACGCCACTGTTTTGCTCTTTTATTAAAGAGTGCCACATTAAGCATATCTGCTTCAGTTGCATATTTAAATGATAACTGCTCATCTGTAAGGTCTTTTAATAAATACTCTTTAATAGCATCTGTATGAATTTTATAATTGATTTTAGATATTTCTCTATGCAGATTCCAAGTTAATGATAATTTTGAGTTTTCATCTTCTTTTAGTCTTTTATAATCTTGAATAATATATAGCTTAAATTCTGGAGAAAGCCAAGACGCAAACTCCATCGCTATATCATAATGAGCATAAGTTCCACCATATCTACCAGATTTTGAGACTATTCCAATAGCTCCAGTAGATTCTATCCATTTGCTTGGCGTCATCGTAAATCTATTTAAACCTGCTTCATTTCTAAACGTGTCGAATTGCACACGGTTAAAATTTGGATTATTAAGTGCTTCCCATAAGCCTATAAATTCGAGAGTATTTCTATTTCTCATCCAGTTTTGGATAATAAATCTTGGATCATCTGTGTTTTTATATTTTGCCATATCAGTAAGACTTATATAATCATTCTTAAAATCTTCTGTGTAAACCTCAATATCAAAGCCTTTAGCTGAAATTTGATCTTTTTTAATTTTTGACAATATAAGCCCCCTTATTCTGGCTTAATCTTTATTACTTGTATTATAATATAAAAAAATGGCCAGAGCACCGCATGCTTCCTGACCTAATCTTATGATTAATATCCCAAATCATTAATTGTCAAATGCTATAAGCCACTTTTTAACCATCTATATATAATTTCTCCCTTTTCATTTTTCCTTTATCTTGCTACACAATTAAATTCTCTATCAAAAGTTCTATCACTTTCTTTTCAGTCTTATTCAAACCGACGCTCAAACCGACATTATATTGTCGCATAATTTACTTGTTTGCTATATCATCGAAATGTTTCCTCAAATATCCTCTTATGATTTTTATATTTTTTCAATATTTTATTTACCTTAATTAACGATCTGATTTATAACAACCTACATAATTATACAAAATCAAGATTTTAAAATAATAATATGTACGCAAAAAGACCGCAGCTAAACGCTACGGTCTTATCTTTTGCCCAAATATAACCACTTGGAACTACTGCTCAATTTATTCTTTTTAGCTTCTCGCATCATTTGAATACAAGGAATTATTTTATGCGATTACTCCCACTCAATAGTCGCAGGCGGCTTAGGCGTAATGTCGTACACAACGCGGTTAATGCCCGCAACTTCGTCCACAATACGCGATGAAATACGCGATAGAACATCGTAGGGCAGCTTTGCCCAATCGGCTGTCATAGCATCGCTACTTTCAACTGCGCGCAAAATAACTGGCCGCTGATACGTACGCTCATCACCCATAACACCTACGCTTTTAATATCGGGCAACACGGCAAAATACTGCCAGCAAGCATGCTGTGAATTACGCTCGCCAGTTTGTTTATACAATTGCTCGTTATACGCATCCAGCTCTTCGCGAACAATGGCATCGGCAGAACGCAACTGCTCAAGCTTTTCTAAGGTTACACTTCCAATAATTCTAATAGCAAGCCCTGGACCGGGGAATGGCTGGCGATACACCATCTTCTCGGGCAAACCAAGCGCCAAACCAAGTTCGCGCACCTCATCCTTAAAGAAATGATCAAGCGGTTCAATTAAGTCAAAATGAATGCCTTCAGGAAATGGAATTAAATTATGATGACTTTTAATAGTAGAGGCCTTACCACCTGTTTTACGAGCACCTGACTCGATAATATCAGGATAAATGGTACCTTGTGCTAAGAATTGTACATCGCCAATTTTTTGAGCTTGCTCAAAAAAGACTTTCCAAAACTCTGTTCCAATACGCTTGCGTTTTTCTTCGGGCTCACTCACGCCTTCAAGCAATTTTGCATAACGTTCTTCGGCATGTACGTGCACTAAATCAACATCAAACTGTTTACGAAAAACTTCTTCCACCAGCTCGGGTTCACCTTTACGCAACAGGCCATGATTCACAAAAACACAGGTAAGTTGCTTTCCAATTGCACGATGGACAAGGGCTGCAACCACAGAAGAATCCACGCCTCCCGAAAGCGCAAGGATAACTTTTTTGTCACCTACACGCGCACGAATCTGCGCAATTTTTTCTTCGACAATGTTATCCATGGTCCAAGACGGCTCAAGATCGCATACCTTAAACAAGAAATTGGACAGAAGCTTTTGGCCATACTGGGTATGACGAACTTCAGGATGAAATTGCGTTGCATACAACTTTTTAGCAGCACATTCCATAGACGCAATTGGACATGTGTCCGTAGATGACGTAACACTAAAGCCTTGTGGAACACATGAAACGCTATCGCGGTGGCTCATCCAAACTTTTTGATGATCAGGCGTATCACCAAACACAAGCGAAGAACCCGCGCGCTTAAGCTCGGCTGGACCATACTCCCCTTTTTCGGTATGTCCAACCGCACCACCCAGCGTGGCTGCCATAATCTGTTGACCATAGCAAAATCCAAACACGGGAATGCCTAATTCAAACACATGAGGATCCATAGATGGAGCATCCTTGGCATATACCGATGCAGGACCTCCAGATAAAATAATTGCTGATGGATGCATAGACGCAAGCTCTACAGCAGAAATGTCGCACGGCACAATTTCTGAATATACGTGCAGATCACGCACGCGACGTGCAATAAGTTGACCGTACTGCGCGCCAAAATCAAATACTGCAACAAATTGCTTTGGTCTAAGGCCTTGCATAAGTGATGAACAAGTTGTCTGCTGCATCCATTCCTCCTGTAATCACATCAAATACATATCCTGCACAAGACTAGGATAGTTACCATCAAGCTTATATGTATCATTAAAACCTTGCACGCGCGATTTACAACGCATACAAGCAATATAAATACCTGCAACATGTGCAACGGATTTTTTTGTAAAAAAGTTAGTTACACTGTTATTGATATTTCATGTTCCTATTATAACGAGCCTATGAGTTTTTAGACTCTTGCAACTATTAAAGATGCAACACATGCACACAAAAGGTAAGATTATCTTCTGATATACTTGTAGGTCGATATATAACATGTAAGTCACTATACATTGTCAACTTATAAGTTGCTTGTGGTTAGCTATCTTACTTGTTTGAGTTCTGCGTAAACCTAACTCAAACAGATACGTATACGTGCTCGTGAAAACATGCACGCAAACACAAGTGAAGTTATAAGTTGTACCATACTTGCGAATATTCTTGGAGGATTAAAGTGCCGCTCCATAATAAAAAGCACCAACAGATGACACGTGCGCAACTAAAAGCACTCTCAACATCTCGATACGCTTCGGGTTCCCGCCACGTGCAAAAGTCCTATAACAGCGCTTCTAATCGTGACAAAGCAGCTCAAAGCTTTATCTCGGCAGATAATGATTCACAAGCACAGCCCCAAACGCTTCGTAAAAAACGCTTGGGAACACAGCTTTCGCACCATGAACATTTTGCCGATCATGCCACATCGCAAACACCGCCAAATCCTACAGAGATACACAGCCGTAATAGTGCCGTAAGCTATTACGCTAAAAAGCGTATTGCAACCACAAAAAAGAAAATCTTACGAACTATTGGTTTTTCATGCCTAGGGTTTTTGGTGACCGTTGGTGTAGCGCTTGCTGCAGTTGTTGGGTATCTCTACATGATTAACGGCCAAATTACGGGTCGTGTAGGAAAAGATTTATTGGCAACTCTTACTGATACCTCAAACAATGAGCCATTTTATACCTTACTATTAGGCGTCGACAAAGATGAGGACCGTGCAGAAGGTTCTACTTACGGCCCCTCGGATAGCGCATATCGCACTGATACCATTATTTTGACACGTGTTGATCCTAAAAACAAAAAAATAACGATGGTTTCTATTCCACGCGATACTTATGTTGACCTTGGAAAACATGGCAAACAAAAGATAAATGCAGCGTATTCGGTAGGCGGTGCCGCCTATGCAGTGCAGGTTGTAGAAAAGTTTTCTGGCGTTAAGATTTCTCACTACGCAGAAGTTGACATGGATGGCTTTGCTCAAGTTGTAGATTCTATTGGCGGTGTTGATGTAGATTTACCAGTTCCGGTAAAAGATCCGAATTATACCAAGATAGATTTGCCAGCAGGTAAACAACATCTCGATGGTCATACGGCAGCATTACTTGGAAGGTCTCGTCATGCCTATGATAAATATGGAGACGGCGATACCTTTAGAGCAGCAAATCAGCGCATGCTTATTGGAAATGTTATGAAAAAAGTTCTGTCATCAGGACCTGCAGGCATTGCATCAAGTATTACTACTATGGCAAAATTTGTTACGACCGATATGAATGTCACTGATATTATTGCATTGAGCACTAAGTTTGTAGGCATGGATATTAATAATGACATTTATTCGGGACTTTGCCCAACAATCTCTAAATATATCAATAGGACTTGGTACGAAATCTGCGAAACCAAAAAGTGGCAAGAAATGATTAAACGTGTTGACATGGGACTGCCTCCTTTTGATTCCGAAAAAGAAAATACCTCAAAGGGTATAGCTGGATCAGTTGGTATCAGCAGCTCCTCGGATGGCGATCAAACAGGAAATACTTCTGAAAATTCACAAGATGATACATCATTTGAAGGTAGTGTGGCTGTTCTTAACGCATCGGGCAAACAAGGCGTAGCAAAGCAGAAAGCCTCAACACTTGCCAAGAAGGGTTTTAGCGCACAGCCAGGTAATTCTAGAAAGGTTCTTCAAAACAGCGTTGTTTACTACACGCAAGGCAACGAAGCAAAGGCAAAAGGTGTTGCGCAAACACTAGGAATTGCAACTAAACCACAATTGAACAAAGGACAATTTGACTCGGGAACCGATTGTGTAGTCCTAATCGGAAAGGATTTGCTCTAGCGCACAAGCGCTAGCTCAAGGTGCGCGTGTATTCCAAAGGGCGCATATATTCCGCATGAGCTGTGTAAAGCAAACAGGCGAATAGCACATACACTCATGCGCGCTAAGAATATAACATGCATAAAAATTGAGCCGTATAATGTGCGGCTCAATTCATCTAACAGTTATCGCATTACCTTACACGTTAAAACGAAAGACCATCACGTCGCCATCTTGCACAACGTAGTCTTTGCCTTCCATACGAAGCTTTCCAGCATCGCGTGCGCCACTTTCGCCGCCAAGCTCAATATAATCATCAAACGAGATTGTCTCGGCTTTAATGAACCCACGTTCAAAATCACTATGAATAACGCCTGCGGCTTGAGGCGCTTTTGCTCCAATTTTAACCGTCCAAGCACGAACTTCTTTAGGACCCGCCGTAAAGAAGCTTTGCAGCCCCAATAAACGGTATGCTGCCTGCGCTAAAATCTCTAATCCTGAATGTTGCAAACCTAACGATTGCAAATATTCAGCGGCCTCCGCGTCATCAAGCTCAGAAAGCTCTGCCTCAACCTGGGCACATATCGGCAATGCAGGCATTCCATGAATAACAGGCTTATCTTGCAACTGGTCTTCATCGCAATTAGCTACATAGAGCAGGGGCTTCATAGTAAGTAAGAACAGGTCATGCGCATCAGCCTTTTCATCTAAAGTCATATCCATATCGGCCGCGCGTTTACCGTCGTTAAGCCATGCTTGCAAACGCACAGCAATATCAAGGCGACTCTTTTGATCTTTATCGCGCTTTGCTTCTTTTTCGAGCTTAGGAATAGCGCGTTCAAGCGTGCCTAAATCTGCTAACACAAGCTCGGTTTGGATAGTGTCAACATCGCTTTCAGGATCAACCTGTCCGTCTACATGGATAACATCGGGATCACTAAAGTAACGCACAACCTCACAAATAGCGTCACATTGACGAATATTTGCTAAAAACTGATTGCCTAACCCCTCGCCATTATTTGCACCACGTACCAAACCTGCAATATCAACAAACTCAACCGTAGCTGGAACAATTTGTGCGGGGTGTACAATTTGAGCAAGTTGATTAAGACGCGTATCGGGTACCTGCACAATGCCCACATTGGGGTCGATAGTAGCAAAGGGATAGTTTGCAGCTAAACCAGTTTGTTTGGTAAGCGCAGTAAATAAAGTAGACTTGCCAACGTTTGGTAATCCTACAATTCCAATTGATAAAGACACACAATCAACTCCTGAAAAAGAAGGCAACACTGCATAAACATGTGCCGAAAAATCTTCTCACATAAGCTATCTTACAACATTGCTTAAATCTTCTGAGCGTGTTTTTGGTGCGATGATGGTAAACACATGTTTCACGAGGTCCAAGAAAAAAAGCAGGATTTACGCAAGACCTACGAGTTATCCTCGCTCAAACGTTCCAAGACGCGCAAACCACGCTCAACCTGCTTACGAGTGCGCTCTTTTATCTTTGCCACGCGCTCTTTACGTTCACGCGCCTCTTTTTGCAGACGAATTGCTTCTTCATCGCGCACAATAAGCTCATGCGTGTCGCCTTGCTTCATGACAATGCATTGCTCGGGACAAACAAGTGCACACGCCGAGCAGTTTACACAATAGGCAGTCTGCACCGAAAAACGCCCATGCTCATCTAAATTGCATGCATTAACAGGACAAACACGCGTACATGCCGAACACACGGTGCAAGCGCTCATATCGCAAACTGGTATCAAATTTTGTTCTTTATAATGAGCAGCTAGCTGCGGATTTTTTTGGATAACAGAGAGGAGCAACTTACGTTTTTGGGTAAGAAGACGATGATTATATGATGTAGTTGTATCTCCAAGCGCTTTCTCAAGCGTACATTGCAGCTCAAAAAGGTCGTTGGAATGCTTTTGAATTTTGCGCGTTACGGCCTGAACGCCTGCATATACCGGATTTTGTGCAGCAAGCAAGGTTTGACCTGCTCGACCAACATCGCGTAAAAATTCTTGGCGCAAAAACGCACGCGACATGTCGTGATTAAGGTTATGCTTATCTACTTCTATGCCAACTTCTTTACCAATAAACTCTTCAGCTGCTCCAATTTCATCGGTATACGCAAGCTCGCCCGTAGTTGTTTTACACTTATCACACACACCTACGGGCAAATACACACTAATATTGGAATACTCTTGTAACAGGGCTATCCATACTTCGCGCGGAACTACACCTAGACAGGGCAAAAGAATTTCGTTAGGACGAGGCAGCTTTCCGAGTGCTCGAGTACAGGTGATATAGCATACCTCATACATCGAAGCAACTTTTGCAATACGATCATACAGGGATTTTGCCATAAAGCGAGAAACAATAAATGCCTCGGTAGGGCACGCAGCAATACACAAACCGCAGGCACGACACGTATCTGCAATCTTTACGGTTGAGCCTTTAATATCAATGGCATCAACGGGACAAACATCCATACACGCATGGCACGTGCAGATAGTATGTGCACCAACACCTTCGGCACGATACGCGTTATAGGCACCAACATTCAAACACGACAACGCGTTTGCGCGCGGCTTTTCTTTGTAATCACGAGGATCAAAGACACGCGCAGAATTCTTATCGCCTGTTAATACCTGCGCAATCTGGCCTAACGGCTGCGATAATGCAGAAAGATCCTGTTTTATATCGATGATATCATCGAGCATATCACGCTTAGTACTCACCGATATATCCCCTGTTCATTACTGTGCGTTACAAGCGCAAGACGCTCATGTAGACGCACAAATTCCTCTCCCTTGTAACAAAATCTCATAAAATGCCACGTATGTGCGATAAAAACTACCAATTTTAGAACATGTCATCAAACGAGCTGTTTTGTCATACGCTTATACTACCGCAAAGTTTTATTCCAAGTTGGTTACAAGTCTTGTTTTTTAACGAAATTGCACGAGAATCAAGTAATCTTATAATAAATATAAATTGTGTTGCACTGAATGTGCCGTGTTATATTAGTTTCGTTTTCTTTTGATGTGGCAAAGGTATAGCAAAATAAAACGAAAGCTCAATATGGCATAACCTATACCAGCTTGCACACACGGATTCGCAAAGGAGTGAATATGCGGAACAACAGCAACGCGTCAGCTTTTGATTTAAAAGAGACGCAAATCGCAATTAAGAGTCTTAAAGATTATTTTGAAAGAGAATTGGGCAATTCGCTTAATCTTGCGCGTGTGTCAGCGCCGCTCTTTGTTCGTCCGCAAACAGGACTTAATGACAATCTTAACGGCGTAGAAAAAGCAGTCAGCTTTTCTATTCGTCATCACCATTTAGACTGCGAAATTGTGCAATCGCTTGCAAAATGGAAGCGCTGGGCACTCAAGCGTTACAATTTTGGTGTGTATGAAGGTCTTTATGCAGATATGAACGCTATACGTCCGGATGAAGAGCTGGATGAACTTCATTCTGCATACGTTGATCAATGGGACTGGGAAAAGATCATCAAAAAATCTGACCGCTCAACCGATTATCTGAAAGCATGTGTACGCGAAATTTTTGAGGTCTTCAAACGTACGGAAACCTATATTAACAGCGTATATCCCTATATTCTTTCAAAAAAGTTGCCCGACGAAATCACGTTTGTAACTACGCAAGAAATGGAAGACGAAATGCCGGCGTTGTCTCCGCGTGAACGTGAGCGCGAATATGCTCGTAAATACAAAGCTATTTTTATTATCGGCATCGGAGGAGCGCTTAAATCGGGTAAGCCTCATGATCTTCGTAGCCCTGACTATGATGATTGGTCAATGAATGGCGACATCATTTTTTGGGATCCTGTGCGCAATGATTCTATTGAACTTTCAAGCATGGGCGTTCGCGTAGATGAGGATGCGCTTAAAAAGCAACTTGCTATATGTAACGCTGAAGATAGATTAAAACTGCCCTTCCATCAGGCACTCATGAATAAAGAGCTTCCCTACACCATTGGTGGAGGAATTGGACAGTCGCGTCTGTGTATGTATTTCCTAGAAAAGCACCATATCGGCGAGGTTCAATGCAGCGTTTGGGATGAAGCAGATGTTCAAAAGTTTGCGCATGAGAATCTAACCATTCTCTAGCTTTTAGGTGCAGTTACTTATAAAGCCCATGCTGTGCGCGTGCACACCATGGGCTTATTTATGCCTTAAATGACTTATGCAGTTCAGCGTTTTGCTTAAGAACTTAAAGATTAAGCACTTAAAACGATCAAAACGATTAAGCACGTACAACAAGAAATAAGACGTCCGCTACGACTGAATTCGCGTTCTGCAATACGGGCAAACTTTCCAGTCGGCATTAAGAGGACGATGACAGGTAGGACATACGTTTCTGACTTGCGTATTGCAAAGTGGACATACCACAAAATCGCGGTCAATAGGAGCTCCGCACTTAGGGCAAATACCGTAATGCGAAAGCTGATGTTCACGCAATGCTATATCTAAATCTTGTTCTTCCCTATCAATAAGGTACGAGCTAGGACGCAAAATAACATACGTTAACAATCCAACAATAGGTACAACCGCAACAAGGGACCATACCCACCACGGCTCGGCACCACGACGCTGAGCATCACGTGTTACGTAAACAATTGACAATATATAAACCATTACGATGCACATTACAATTAAGTAAAGTACCATACGTACTTCAGGCGTAAGAATTTGATCGAGCAAATCTGACATTGGCCTGTACTCCTTTGTCGTAGGTATATGCAATACACCTTAGTATAGCGGTCTTGCTTTCTGTAGACGGCAACTATTTACTATACACAAGTTTTTCGTTGCATATAAGCCGCCACTTCTCCAGCAAGCGTAATAGAGCCACATGCAATAAAATCACGATCTAAAAGCGCATTCATTGCATCGTTAACACATGAGTACCATTGTGGCATATATTGCAGCTTTTTTGCAAATATTTCCGCTAATTTTTTAGCCTCAAGCGCACGAGGCGAATTTGTTTGTGTGCATATCACACAAGGAAACGCGCTGGCAAGGCGCTCAACAATGCCTGTAACATCTTTATCTGCTAATATGGCGCATAATAAAACAGGACGTGTTGCTCTATCAGGTAATACCTGCTCCATATTAGCAAGAAAGGTATCAACAGATTGTGGATTGTGACATGCATCAATCAACGCAAGTGGTTTATCGCGCACAATTTGAAAACGACCTGGTGTAGGACATGTATACACTGCTTGTTGAAGGAGCTTGAGGTTAAGCAGCCGATTAAGAAACGACTCAGCCAAAAGAGTTGCACAAGCAATATTTGCCGCTTGATACACAGGTTTAGAAGCTCTTAGATGAGTATAGGTCTGTCGTGGCGAGGTAACGCTTAACTCCATAACATCATGCAAATCGCCAAGGTGTTTATCGACACTAAAATGCGCATAGGTATAGCCATCACGGTGGCGAATGTCTCCGCTATTTATTTCGCCTGTTGCGTCTTGTTTGTGGTTAGCTTCAAGAAGAATAGGATCAACACCTGCAGAGCTACATTGTTTGAGGAAAACATCTTGAACCGTTGAAGGCGCAGTAGTTCCCACACCTAATACACACGAGCGAGAAGGCTTGATGATTGCTGCTTTTTCGGCAGCAATTTTTTCGAGTGTATCACCCAAAATTTTCATATGGTCAAGCCCAATACCGGTTATACCAACCGTTTGAATAGACGAAACTGCAGATGTAGCATCCCAACGGCCGCCCATGCCACATTCAAAAACAACAACGTCTACCCCAGCACGCGCATATGCAAAACAAGCTGCAACGGTTAACAAATCAAATTCGGTAATACTATAAGGCTCTAATCCGCAAGCTTTACGCTGCGCATTTACGCGTTTCGCCGCCTCAAATGCATAAGAAAGTGAACGAGCAAAATCAGACTCTGAAATAGGCACTCCGTCTATTTCAATTCGATCGGTATACGAAGTAAGACCAGGTGATGTGTATAATCCTGTGCGCAGACCGTGAGCTTTTAAAATTGACGCGGTATAACGAGCAGTAGATGTTTTTCCATTGGTGCCAGCTATTTGTATGCTCTTATAGGCATGATCGGGATTACCCAGCACACAGAGCATATCGCTTACCGACTCGAGCATAGGAACAATACCAAATCGTAAAGCTGAAGTAAGCTCTTGTAAAGCTTGTGTATACGATTTTGTGGCACATGAAAAAGGTGGAACGTACATGGAATCACGCTTTCAAAACTTGTTGTATCTCTGCAGCCTCAACCACATGCTGCATAAGAATAGTTGTGGTAATAGAGCCAATACCACCAGGTACCGGAGTTATAGCACAAACTTTTGGCTCAACATGCTCAAAATCAACATCACCCACAAGCTTTTGGGCAGACGCGTCCCAATTTATACCTACATCAATGAGCGTCTGATGCTCTAAAACCATATTGGACGTCACAAAACGAGCATGACCAAGGGCGGCAATAATAATATCAGCTGCTTGCAGATGCTTGGTAAGATCTTTTGTTTTTGAGTGACACATCGTCACCGTTGCATTTCTATGCTGTGCCAGCATAGAAACAGGACGACCAATAACTAACGAGCGACCAATAACGCACACATGTTTGCCGCAGATGTCAATACCATAATAATCAAGCATCGCCATACAAGCCTGCGCAGTACAAGGGGCAAAACCCACCTTTTGACCAGCAAAAACACCGTAGAGTGAGCCTTGTGTAATGCCGTCGACATCTTTTTGAGGCAAAAGCGTATTGCAAATTAAGCGCTCATCCAACGTCTTTGGCAAAGGACGAAACAGTAAACATCCATGAATCGAGGAATCCTCATTAATTTTTGTGATCTGCGTTATGAGCTGCTGCTGAGAAACATCCTCATCAAAGGCATATACCTTTAGCTTGCAGCCAAGCTTATCAGCGCGTTTTTGCGCCGCGCGCTCGTAGGAGAGCGCACCTGCGTCCTCGCCTACTCTTATAACAGCAAGTGTAGGCGTAATGTGCGCCTGGACAAGTTTATTAATCCTTGGAAGCAAATCTTCGCACAAAGAAGTTGCAACAGCAGCTCCTTTAAGAAGTTGAGCCATAGTATACTATCCTTTCATATACCGACGAATGCGTTCGGCGCATGCCTCGGCTTGTGCAACAAAATGGGTAAGCATATAACTACATCGAGTATCAACTGCCTGCGCTTCTTGTTTATCATGTAACAATCTGATGTTAACTAATACGTTATAACTGGCAGCCTCAAGTGCCGCGCGGCAAATAAGTGCTCCGCTTCCAACATCGGAAAGCAGCATAGGCGCACACATAGAGCTCATCTTGTCTAAAATATCAATGGCAGAACAAATTTGTTCCATCATAGCAAGGGGTGCTTTATACGCACCTTGTAATGCTTGTTGAAGCAAGTCCGAGCGTTGAGGGTTATCTTTAGGAATCTTATAAACACTCATAAGATGAGCTAATCCTTTTGCGTCCTCGTCTACCAGCGATAACAGCGCAACTCGCACAGACGATACCTCATCAAGAAGCTCGTTGAGTGCTTTTTCATGCGCCATAAACTGAGGCTTTGAAATCGTAAAATGTGCTGCCATTGAAGCAAGCGAAACACCTACCGCGCCCACAAGAGCCGCGGCACTACCGCCTCCTGGTGCCGAAGTCTTGGCAGCCAGTGCGGCGGTAAATTCATCAAGAGAAGCTTGTGAGTCAAAGCGCAGACGCGAAGAGTTCGTTTGCATAGGTTCCTTTACACGTATAGGCTATAAGTTCTTAAAATACATCCGTTAAAAAATTCCAACAATTGTTCCATCGTCCAAGACGTCAATTGCCTCAGCCGCAGGTACTTTCCCCAAACCTGGCATGGTTACAACTGAGCCGCACATAATAACAACAAAGCCAGCACCAGCAGATACATGCAATTCACGAACATGTAAATCATAGTCATTACTGCAATCCAACTTATGTGGGTCATCGCTTAAAGAATACTGCGTTTTAGCAATGCAAACACGCGCGGTATCTAAACCAAGCGCAGAAAGCTCACGAAGTTGCCTGCGACTTTTATCCGACCATACAACGCCACGAGCGTGGTACCACTTTGTAGCAATTTTTTCGACCTTAGTTTGAATAGAATCAGTTACATCATAGAGTTGTGGCGTCTTAGATGGTGACTCTGAAAGAGCACGCGTTACCGCACGAGCCAGTTCAAGACCACCTTGAGAACCTTGTGCCCACACGTATGTAGGCACAGCGCACACACCAAGTTCTTGGCACAGATCGCTTACAAGCTGAATCTCGTGTGGATCATCGTTTGCAAAAGCATTAAGAGCTACAACGCAGGGTAAACCAGCTGTTTGCCGTATGTTTTGGATATGAATGCGAAGGTGCTCAAATCCTTGCTTAACTGCGTCAATATTGGGCTTGGAAACATCGGTTGCAGCAACACCACCATGATATTTTAATGCACGCATCGTTGCAGTTAAAACAACACAATCGGGGTTTTTCTGCAATTGCGGACAAACAATATCAATAAATTTTTCTGCACCTAAATCGGCACCAAAGCCAGCCTCGGTAATAACCACATCAGCACATTTGAGAGCGGTACGCGTCGCGATAACGGTATTAGCGCCATGTGCGATATTTGCAAACGGGCCTCCGTGAACAAATGCAGGAGTTCCTTCAAGAGTTTGAACTAGGTTTGGCTTTAATGCATCGCGTAGCAAAGCACACATAGCTCCAACTGCATGAATGTCTTTTGCATAGACGGGTTTATTATCGTAGGTATAAGCAACCAACATGGCGCCTAAACGCTTTTTAAGATCGGCAATATCTGACGCAAGACACAGTACCGCCATAACTTCTGACGCAGCACAAATATCAAATCCATCTTCGCGAGGCACACCACTTGCGCAGCCGCCCAGACCATCGACGATATGTCTAAGCTGGCGATCGTTCATATCCATGCAACGCTTCCACACAATACGACGCGGATCGATGCCGAGCTTATTACCCTGCTTAACATGATTATCCAATAAAGCAGCACAAAGATTATTGGCGCTTTCGATTGCATGAAAATCGCCTGTAAAGTGAAGATTGATATCTTCCATAGGACCAACTTGGGCATAGCCGCCGCCTGCAGCGCCGCCTTTGATACCAAAAACAGGACCTAAGGAAGGCTCGCGCAAACAGAGGGCAACTCGTGTATTTTGGCTCGCAAGCGCGTCTGCCAAACCAATAGAAATCGTTGTTTTGCCTTCGCCAAAAGGAGTTGGATTAAGGGCACTTACCAACACCAACTTAGAAGAAGATTGCATGTGCTTCTTGGCAAAATAGTCTGAAAATACATCAACTTTAGCTTTAAAATTACCATAATGCTCAAGTGATGCCTTAGGAATATCTAATTTTTGAGCTATCACCTCAATCGGTTGAAGATGTGTGGCTTGAGCAATTTCTATATCTGACAAAAATTGAGACATAAACCCTCTTTCTACCGACTATAAAGTTATTACGACAACTTAATCGTCGTATCATACATTGACGTTTGCGTTATAACAACGTCAACCGGCCTATCATGCGCCTCAACTAAATGCAGTGCATGGAGATCGTCTAGCAGCGTTTGAGCTCGGCACAAGCCAACCGTAGTAACATATGCTACGCGCGATAGTTTGTCTAAGATGCGATCATAATAACCCGCACCGTATCCTAAACGATACCCAAACTTGTCAAAAACAAGGCCAGGTACAACTACAACCATAGACTTATCACAAGTTGCAATTTGCGTTATATCAATCAAGCTCGAAGACTCACGAGAAGGCTCAAATATGCCAAAAGTACCTTTGCAAAGCGTTGATAGGTCTTGCACTCGATAAAAATCAAGGTCGTGGCAAGTCTTATTAACACGAGGCAGAATGAGCTGTTTTTGGTCTACAAGCACACGAGAAGCAAGCGTATGCGTATTGATTTCTTCGGCGAATGAATAATACAAACACACGCTTTGAGCTTTATGGTAGATAGAGCTTTGAACAAAATTTGAGATAATCTTTGAATCGGATTCATAGCGCTTTTGTGTACCAAGGGCGCAGCGCACATCCTTATAATACATGCGCGCTCGCCGTTTTGCACATACGAATGACTCCATAGATATTATCCCAACTGCTGAAGTTGAGCGGATAAACTCTCTATCGTAGCATTAAGCTCTTCTACATGGGCTTTCTTCTTATCAATAACCACTTGCGCAGCCTTTGAAATAAAGGCCTCTTGGCTGAGCAGCGCCTGTATTTTACTGCGTTCTGAGTTAAGCTTTTCAAGTTCTTTTGAAAGGCGCGTAGCCTCGGCGTGTAAGTCAACTAATCCGCCCAGTTCAACAAAAATTTCTACGTCACCTTCGGCGGTTGCAACACAGGTTTTTGGACGCATAAAGTTAGAAACAAGATCAAGCGATTTTAAGCGACCAACATGAATAATAAACTCTTTTTGCGCGTCAATAACCTGTGCCTTAGCTTCACTTGTCTTAACAGTAAGTGCAAGTTCTTCTTTTGGCGATAAACGATAACGAGCACGAATAGAACGCACGGTAGAAATAAGCATCTTTGCTAGTTCAAAGTTTGCTTCTGCTTTAGTATTAACAAACTGTTCGTAATCTTTGGCATCTGGCCAGGAGGCAAGCATAAGAAATGCAGCACGATGATTGTCTATACCAGACACCGGCAACATATCCCAAATTTCCTCAGTTACAAATGGGATAACAGGATGTAAAAGTCTTAGTGCCGTATCAAGAACAAATACGAGATTGCGCTGAACTTGTAATTTTTCGTCGGCAGTACCATTGAGCAAACGACCCTTACAGAGCTCAATATACCAGTCACACACCTCATTCCAGAAAAACGACTGAATATCACGGGCATAGTCTCCAAAGGCATAGGTTTCGAGCTGTTCGGTAGTCTTTTTAACAACAGCTGCAAGACGGCTTAACATCCATGCGTCTTCCATTGTTTGAGCGCATGGTTTGCCTGGCACATAGTCTTGCAAATTCATGTGTACAAAACGCGACGCATTCCAAATCTTGGTGATAAACGAACGTGCCTGATCGGTACGTGGACTTTCTTTGAGCTGCTTGGTCTTTTTATCGATAACAGCATCAAATTTAACATCTTGGTTGGTGGTAATAAGCGTTAAAAGATTGTAACGCATAGCGTCGGCACCATACTTGTCGATAAGATCCATAGGGTTAACGCCATTGCCCTTACTTTTTGACATACGACTACCGTCTTTTGCCAAGATTGTTGCATAAATGTACACATCTTTAAAAGGAATTTCATGCGTAAAGTAAAGCGAACTCATAATCATGCGCGCAACCCATAATGCAATAATATCGCGTGCGGTAACCAAAACTTTGGTAGGATGATGCGCTTTGAGCTCATCAGATGAAAAAGGCCATCCTTGTGTTGCAAATGTCCACAACTGAGAAGAAAACCAGGTATCCAATACGTTTTCATCTTGTGAGACATGCGAGGACGAACAATGCGGACATACAGCCACATCTTCTAAACACGCATCTTCCCATCCGCAATCTGCACAGGTAAATACGGGAATACGATGGCCCCACCAAAGTTGTCGAGAGATGCACCAATCTTTAAGGTTATCCATCCAGGTAAGATATGTTTGCGTCCACCTACTTGGATGAAATTTGATCTCTTGCGAAGTAACGGCTTCTTTAGCAGGTGTTTTGAGCTTATCAACCGCAACAAACCATTGCTGGGATAACCAGGGCTCAAGCGCCGTATCGCAGCGGTAACAATGCATAACCGAGTGGTTAAGGTCTTCTATATGATCAAGCAAACCATGATCTTCAAACCACGAAACAATTGCCTTGCGCGCTTCGTTTCTATCCATGCCCGAAAATTGTCCATAGCCGTCGACAACGCAGGCGTGCTCATCAAAGATATTGATCTGCTCAAGATTATGCGTTTGACCCATAGCATAGTCATTTGGATCGTGCGCAGGAGTAACCTTTACAAATCCGGTTCCAAATCCTTTATCAACATGCCAATCCGAAAAAATAGGAATCTCACGATTAACAATAGGTAGCAAAACTTTTTTGCCAACAAGGCAAGCCTTTTCGTCATCTTGAGGAGACACCGCAACACCTGTATCGCCTAGCATAGTCTCGGGACGAGTGGTAGCAACGGTGATATAAGTTATATCTCCTACTGGATCAACCAGTGGATAGCGCATATACCATAGGTGACCTTTTTCATCGCGATATTCTGCCTCATCATCAGAAATTGCCGTTGTACACACAGGACACCAATTAACAATGCGTTTACCACGGTAAATGAGCTTATCATGATACCAATCAACAAAAACCTTGCGCACTGCATGTGCATACTCATCACTCATAGTAAACTTGGGATCACTCAAATCAATAGAGCAACCCATACGCTTAATTTGTGAAACAATAGTTCCACCATATTCACGCGTCCAATCCCAGCATGCATCCAAAAACTTTTCGCGTCCAAGAGCCAGACGAGAAATTCCTTGGCTTTTGAGTTTTTTATCTACCTTAGTTTGCGTAGCAATACCTGCATGATCGGTACCTAAAATCCAGCGTGTTGAACGACCGCGCATTCGATTGTATCTAATGTAGGTGTCTTGGATGGTATCGTCCATAGCATGACCCATATGAAGAATACCTGTGACATTAGGAGGTGGAATAACAACCGTGCAATCACCAACACCTTTGCTACGTTTGTAGCATCCAGCTTGGATCCATTGCTCAATAAGTTTTGGTTCAACCTCTAAAGGATTGTATGTTTTTGGCATTTGCTCCACAGGGCATCCCTCTTTATGTGACGATAACCAGCAGTTAACACCTTATTGTACCTGTTTAGAATAAGAAAAGCGTGCAAGACTTTTGTCTTTTCTTAAGTAACTTGTAATAAGTATAACCGAACATATGTTTGCTTGCACAACAAAGATACATAACCCCAGGATTAAAAAATCCATTCACTTAAATCACACAATGCTTACATCAATGCTTACCTATAAGAAAGCCCCTGGGTAAACCAGAGGCATATTGGTGCACCTATAGTATGGAGCGCATTATGGGCACGCACTACAGGCACACACTATGAGCGTTGTAAGCGTGCGGTACAAAAAAACATGCATTACAAACGCATTACAGGCTCGTTATGCTGCACATTACTCTTTCTTAAGCGCCTTAAATAGACCATGTTTGCGCTCTTCGTGATCTTCTTCGGTAATGCGCAATGGTTGTTCGGTTCCTTCTACTGCCTCTTTAGTAACAACAACCTTTACAATAGAGAGATCAGAAGGCAAATCGAACATGGTATTTTGCAGTGTCGCTTCGCATATTGCACGAAGACCACGAGCGCCTGTGTTGCGCTTAAGCGCAAGAGATGCAATCTCGCGAAGAGCTTCATCTTTAAATTCAAGTTCAACGCCTTCAATTTCAAACATGCGCTTGTATTGTTTAACGATTGCATTTTTTGGTTCAATCAAAATCTTAACAAGATCATCTTCCGTAAGCTCTTTAGTAGTGGTAATAACTGGAATTCTACCAATAAACTCAGGGATAATACCAAATTTATGCAAATCTTGAGGCATAACTTTACTCATAAGCTCATCTTGGTTGTCATCAACCTTACGCGCAAGCTGCGCATTAAAACCAATACCCTTTTCTCCAATACGATCAGCAACAATTTTGTCCAATCCAACAAATGCACCACCGCAGATAAAGAGAATGTTTTGCGTGTTAATATGAATGAGCTCTTGACTAGGATGCTTTCTGCCCCCTTGTGGAGGAACACTTGCATTGGTGCCTTCCAAAATTTTAAGAAGCGCTTGTTGTACACCTTCACCCGATACATCGCGTGTAATAGAGAGGTTTTCTGCTTTACGAGCAATTTTGTCGATCTCGTCGATATATACAATACCCACTTCTGCGCGCGCAACGTCACCATCAGCGGCAGTAATGAGCTTAAGCAGAATGTTTTCGACGTCTTCGCCAACATAACCAGCTTCGGTAAGCGTTGTCGCATCGGCAATTGCAAAAGGAACTTCCAAAAAACGCGCAAGGGTTTGTGCAAGTAAAGTTTTACCTGTACCCGTTGGACCAAGCAACAAAATGTTGCTCTTGGCAAGCTCTACTTCCTCTGGTTTAGCATCATCGTTGCGATTAATGTCTTCATCAATAGAGGCATCGTTAGTCATAACACGACGATAGTGATTGTACACGGCAACGCTCATAGCACGTTTTGCCGCCTCTTGCCCCATCACGTATTGAGACAGTTCATCATAAATTTCGTGAGGAGTGGGAAGATTATTAAGCTTCAGACCTGGATCTTTAGGCTTTTGAGTGTCCTCTTGCGGAGTCAGCCGTGCATTTGGGTTATCTGAGTAATTCTGCTCACTTTTTGAAAGTATATCGCAGCACTCGGCAATACACTCATCACATATAAAAACACCGTCGGGTCCTTGAATAAGTTTATTGGCTTGAGCACGAGTTTTACCGCAAAATGAACAAATGAAACCTTGTTCACCAGAATGCAATGCCATACAGACTCCTTACCTGCCTTAGATGTTATACGACCAAAATGTTAATAGGTATATTTGCTGCTAAGTTGTCACACAAACTATTCGCGATCTCACGCGTGCAAACCTATTCTGCTTGTTCAGCACGCGATGTAATGACCTTATCAACCAAACCATAATCACATGCTTCTTTCGCACGCATATAGTTATCACGTTCGGTATCTTGGTTGATTTTTTCAACCGTTTGACCTGTATATTGAGCCAAAAGTTCGTTCATGTGATTACGTATCCACTTAGTTTCATCTGCCACGATTTGAATATCAGTTTGCTGCCCTTGTGCACCCGAGCTTGGTTGATGAATCATAACCATAGAATTAGGAAGACACATGCGCTTGCCTTTTGCACCAGCTGCAAGTAAAACAGACGCCATAGAAGCCGCCATACCAACACAGATAGTAGAAACGTCGGGCTTAATAAAGTTCATGGTGTCTAAAATACCCAGTCCAGCGTATACCTCACCACCAGGGGAATCAATATACAGCGCGATATCCTTATCAGGATCTTGACTTTCTAGATGAAGCAGCTGTGCAATAACCAAATTAGCTGAATCACGAGTGATAGCTTCACCCAAAAACACAATACGGTCGTTTAACAGACGAGAAAATATATCATAGCTGCGCTCACCGCGAGGCGTTTGTTCGACAACATATGGAATAAGCGGTGTTGCTGTTGGAGTAATCATACATTCCCTTCCGGTTGAAAAATGCGCTTCGAGACGAAGACCCGAAGCGCAAAGCGTACGCCAATAAGAACAAGATATTACGCAATCCTCATGCTATATTTGTTGTTATATAGCATAATCTACATACACATAAACAAACTCTTTATTCTTAGTTGCTCTACGTAGTTTACTTTTCAGTCTTAGCAGTCTTTTTTTCGGCACCTTTTGAAGATGCTTTATCAGCAGACTTTTTAGAAGTTTTCTTAGGTGCTTTTGCCTTTTTTTCTGCATCTTTGTTTGCTTGAGCAACCTCATCAACAACTTCTACGCTTGCATTCTCAACAAGCCACTTAACAGCCTTGCTTCTACGGATGGATTCACGAATTGCAGGCATTTGACCGTTTTTCTTGAATTGAGCCATCTGCTTTTTATAATCTTTTCCAACGCTTTTGAACTCTTCTTCTACATCAGCTTCGGTTGCCTCCAAATTAAGCTTATTGGCAATGGCGTTAAGTGCTAAAGACTGACGAGCGCGCTCTTGTGCCTGTACGTGAAGATCTGCTAAGAAGTCATCAGACTTGATACCACGTGAAGCAAGATACATATCAAGTGTTGCACCTTGACGTTGCAGCTGGCTTAAGAACTCGTTGGCAAGCTCAGAAAATACTTGCTTTTGATAATCTTCAGGGACCTCATCAAGTTTGAGATGTTCACCCATAGCCTCTACAACACGATCTTCTTTAAGAGAAGGTAAGGAGGTTTTCTTATCGTTTTCGATCTCTTCTTTAATAGCATCGCGAAGCTTCTCAACGGTATCAAAGCCCATTGATTTTTTAGCAAACTCATCGGTAAGCTCGGGTTTCACAGCACGCTTAAGAGTTTTAAGCGTAACGTTTACCTTAACAGGAGTTTCTTTTTTGTCCTCTTTACGAACCCAAGAGATCTCTTTGCTTTCATCAAGCTTCATACCAGTAACGCCTTGGGCAAACTCTTGAGGAATATACGGACTATCAAGGACAAATTGACGTGCTGAACCTTCAAACTCTGGAAGACCTTCGATGTTTTTAACATCTAATACAACAACGCTCGACTCAGTTGCTTGCTTGGCATCCTTATCCTCTTCGTAAGTTGTGTTATACGATAACAGCTGGTCAATTTGACGATCGATCTCGGCGTCAGTTGCATGCTCTGGAGGCATAGTAATAGAAGGAGCGTCATAGGTATCAAGCTCGCACACAGGAGGAACGCTCACAAGAGCCTCTACTGTAAAGTCTTTATGCTCTTCTACCAATTTTGGATCTTCGCCGTAATCAGGCTTGCTGATGGCAACAATATCAAGCTCATCAAGCATTTGCGGTTGTACGTTTTGAATAAGATCCTCGGTTGCCTGCGCAAACACAGCTTGTTTACCAACAATACCGTTAATTACAGGACGAGGAGCACGGCCTCTTCTAAAGCCTTGAAATGCATATTTTTTTGCAATGTCTTTATATGCACCGTCAATCGCTGCGTCAACATCGGTTGCGGAGACAGTTACAGTAATTTTGACCTTATCATTTGTGGTCTTATCAGCAGTGGCAGTGATATTCAAGGTTCCTCCAGTATTCCTTATGCCTGTATGGTGTGACAGACAACTTATTTCCTATGTTGGTGCGAGCGAAAGGACTTGAACCTTCACGAGTACAATACTCACCAGATCCTAAGTCTGGCGCGTCTGCCAATTCCGCCACGCTCGCAAACTAACATACAACTTATGCATGATACCAAAGCTTACACCTTAAGGTAGACATTAATTGTATCTTTCCATAGAGTTTCTTAAAAAATATAAAATTCTATAGGTACTTTGCAAAAAACGATAGACGCCTTAAAAGCATAGTACACACCCAAGAGCATACAACGCTTACCAAAAGCAACATAAGCTGAAATACTAAAACCTGAAACGTATCTGCTTGCTCAAAAAAACTTGTCTGACGCAGTGCCACATAACGAACAATAGCTTGAATCCAAACAACATGAAGCACGTAGATTCCAAAACTATATGATGCAAAAAATCGAATGAGCGCTGTAAACCTCTGACACCAGAGGCTTTGTATGTTTGCATGTTGGCAAACGCGTTGTGCAAATGCCTTTGCGGCAATGCAAATCCCTGCACTATACACAAACATCAAGCTACTTTGAGGCATAAAGAACATATCATAGTCATACACAAACAAAACAACCATGCCAACTGCCGAGACAAGTGCGCCAACATAATAAAGTACTCGATTATCATTTTCTTCAAAAAACAGATAGTACCCTGCTACAAAATAGAGCAATTCATAGCTCAAAGGCATATATGAAATGATGTCGATTTGAGTGATTGAAGCAATATTGGGCAATACCATAAGCGTAATCCACATTACCATAAGTGCCCATTTATGTTGTTTTGGGCTTGTAGCCTGCAAAACAATACGTAATGGCATAACAAGTGCATATAAACCTATGAGTTTGTACAAAAACCAAAGATGATCCCAGCTTTGACCTGTAAGAGTTTTTAGAATTGCTTGCATGATCAAATCCACAGGAGAAGTAAACCCCGTTGCGGCTACTTTAATCATGCTAAAGCACAGACCAATCGTAGATAAAATTGCTACAAGGCGCACAATATGATGAACAACTTTTTTTGAAGTAACGTAGCGTTGCGGGTGCAGCATTAAAGCACCCGAGATCATAAAAAATAGTGGCACTGCCCAACGAAAAAGGATGACCGCAGCCCCCGATTCAACCATCATAAGGGCTTGTGTGCTTGACGAAAGTGTAGAGAGATTTGCAATTGAAATAATACAATGCAAAGCAACAACTGCAAACGCAGCCAAAACACGCAGCACATCAAAATACAGAACATGACCAAATGTGTTTGCGCGCGTGTTTTGCGCAAGCGTGGACGATGAAAGCAACGCTCGGGCGTACTCAGTTTTTTCTCGATGAGAACTTGGCATACACATAGGTTCTATTTATGTGACGCAAGAAAAGACTGAACTTCGTCGAATGTAGGCATAGCATCTTGCGCGCCTAATTTTGTTACACAAAGCGCAGAAGTTGCCATCGCGATTTCCATAGTTGTATCAAAAGAATTATCATATGACAAACACGCAGCTACTGCACCTAAAAATGCGTCACCTGCTGCTGTAGTATCAATACAGGTAACTTCAAATGCAGGGCGTACAACAACTTCATCAGCCGTTTTTGCAACAGCACCTTGAGCTCCAAGTGTCAGAATTGTTTGTTTAACACCTTTTTGAGCAAAAAAATTAAGCGCGGACAGACGATCTTCTTCACTGTTAGGCTGAATACCAGAAAGCGTTGCGCACTCAGCCTCATTGAGACACAACAAATCAATAGTTTTATACATATCGTCATCTATAGGGAGCGCAGGAGAAGGATTACAGATGGTAAACAACCCTTTTTTGCGGGCATATGCCAAAGAGGCCTTTACAACCTCGGGCAAGCATTCAAACTGCGTTAAGAAAATATCCCCTGGTTGTGCAAGCGTGTCGAGCGTATCTTGTACCTCGTCAAACGTAACACAAACATTCGCGCCAGGATCTACCACAATGCGGTTATCATCTTTTGACCGCAATATAAGCGCGCTACCAGTAGCAACATCGCTGCTGGTCCGAATTCTTGAAGTACGTACGCCATATTCTTCTAATCCAGCAATCCGAACAGATCCTAAGCGATCGCTACCCACTTTACCAACCATGTATGTTTTTGCACCGAGGCGAGCAGATGTAACTGCCTGGTTGGCACCTTTTCCACCACCTGAAAGCACAAAGGTACTTCCAAGTACTGTTTCGCCTTGTTCTGGCATACGAGTGCAGCTTACTGACATATCGGTGTTGATACTTCCAAAAACAATAACGTTATGCATATAATTTACACCTGCCCCTGTTATTTCATTTCTGCTTAGCACCTCAAAAACACGTACATCTTGTTCTTAGCATACGTGAATATTTTAATAGTGTCTTATTATATCTCTTAGTGATAGTTGCGTAGCGTCAGTTGTATAAAATATTCCAGATTTTTTAACTATTCACGAACACCGTGCTTCATGAGCCTTTGGTACATAAAGTCATTAGCCTGAAGCTCTATCGTATCGTCTAGCGGCTCAAGCTCTTGACAAATACCACGACGCACACACGCAGTACGCAAAAGAAAGTCGGCAACACCGGGATTTTTTGGGAAAAGTGGCCCGTGAATATAGGTTCCTAAAACATGCTTATATAAGCAGCCCTCATATCCAGTTTCGCCATCATTTCCATGCCCGTATTCTACCACGCCCAAAGGCGTAATATCACCAGCTAAATGCGTTCTTCCCCCGTGATTTTCGTATCCAACTATGGGGTGTGGGCATATAGAACTTTTGATTGCAATATTGCCGATAAGGCGCGGTGTTCCGCGATCGGTATATAAATCAACAAGTGAGAGTCCTTTGATTTTTTCGTCATCAAGCAAGTAATAATGTCCTAAAAGTTGATAACCACCGCACACCGCAGCTAAAACGCCACCATCTTCTACGTATGCGGCAAGCTCATCACGAAACGTTTGCAAAGCTGAACAGACAATTTTTTGTTCGCGATCCGACCCACCGCCAATAAACACTATGTCTGCAGACGAAAGTGAAATGCTATCTCCCACGTGGACTTCTACAATCTCAAATGGAATTTGACGCTGTTTAAGACGATGTGCAAGCACCAGCATATTACCTGAATCTCCATAGAGATTAAGCAGTTCGGGGTACATATGTACAATACGTAACGTTTGCATAAATACACGCTTTCTATCGTAAAAACTGAGCGTCTAAAGTTAGAGCGCAAGAAGCACGCGCGAAACTACTGCGCAGTACAGAGCTGCTCCAAACGCGCTTTAACAGGCCAAAGAGCAGAATAATTAGTAAGAACATAAAGAACTCTATTAGGATAGTGCTTAGAAATAGTAGCTAATACTTCATCTATTGACGTTGTGCATTCAGACGAAAAGCCTGCATATTTAAGACGAACTTGCATATCATGACGACGCGTACCGCCGCACAAAAGTACAGGCTTATCCTCGGAGGAGAACCGTTCAAAGTCAACATCCCACAGCCACGATACATCTTTTCCATCGTTATAATTATCGTTTATGCAGATATAAATAACTTTCTGGCGCGGGTCTTCTTGCAACAGAGAAATGTTTTGATTAAAACCCGTTGGATTTTTTGCAAGATTTAAAACAAGAGGAATTCCTTGATAGGTAAAGTGCTGTAATCGACCATTTTGGGGATGATATGCATTAAGCACCTTTAAGAAAGCTACATCGGAAATACCTGTCTCGTGCGCAATATAATAAGCTGCAAGAAGGTTGTATACCATATACAAACCACCAAACGACGCAGAAATTTGAGCCGAATGTTGATTGATGTGCGCACAAAACTTAACACTGTTTTGTTCAAGCTGAATATCGTCTGCATAACATTTCAGCTGCGGACGCGCAAACGAGCAGTTAGGACAGCTAAACGCGCCAAGTTGTGCATAACTACGATAGGTATACGTAAGCTCTGTTCCACACAACTGGCAAAAACGAGCCTCGGGAACACGATCAGCAGCTCGGTGTAAATCTTGGTTGATACCAAAGTACACAACGTTAATATGCAGACGTTGCGCAGACTGAGCCACGCCTACCGTAAGAGGATCATCACCACAAACAACAAGCGTTGTAGAAGGCGACGCTTCAAGCGCACGAACGATAGTTTGCTGGACGCGTTCTATTTCGCCACAGCGGTCAAGCTGATCACGAAACAAATTAAGCAATACAAAAAACTGCGGTTTAACTGCAGGAACAATGTTGATAGAAGAAAGCTCATCCGACTCTAATACGCAAGCAGCACCGCTGGTGGCGTCCAAAAGCGCGCTTGCTATGCCTGCTGGCATATTTGCTCCTGCTCGATTACAAACTACCTGCGAAAAAGAAGAATCAAACGATGAGGCAATAATATTAGTTGTGGTTGTTTTGCCATTAGTTCCGCATACAACAACCGTATGCTTACCAAAAAGACGCGCTTTATGTGCTAGAAAATTTTTATCAATGCCAAGCGCTACCCTACCTGGAAGCTGAGAGGCTTTTCGATGAAATAGACGTCGTAACAATGTGCGAGCGCTGCGCGCACACAACGTGGCAAAATAAGTCTGTAACACGTATAACTACCTCTTTATAATCATTAAAACGATATTCACACATTGCTGTGCTGGCGTTAAAACTAAAAACTGATTCGCAAGGCGCGCACAAACAAACACACATGTGACATTGCTTCACGCCTTCAACAATTTATGCCGATATATGCTTTTCTTCATCGCTGTTTAACGTTAGTGCATGCTCTTTTGTCATATCTTGAGCCTCGTATTCTTCAGGTGTTAGAACATCTTCGATACGAAGATTTACTCCAGCAACGCTCAGCCCTGTCATTTCCATAACTTTACTAACAACTGCCTCTTTAACATCCTCAAATACCTGTGGTGCATACGCGCCGTATTTAATGAGAACCGAGATATTAACTCGTACCGATGCATCATGAGTAACTTCAACAGTAACGCCCTTACGCGCGTCTGACGCACCTAACACATCTTGCACGCGATTAAACCAACTACCTTTCATGCCTACAACGTCTTTTACGTCACGCATTGCAATCGCGACAATTTTCTCGATAACGCCATTTGAAAATGTTAGCGAATCTTGAGTATCATCTTCAACATCGTCGGTTAACTCAGCGCCATCGTCGGAGGTAACCTCGCTCGTTTCTGCAGGTGTTACTGCATGAATGTTGTTTGTATAAGCTTCATTTGTACGAGGCGTACCAGAAGTACCCTCTTCAGCACTTTTCTGAGTATCGAGAACATCCTGTGAAGTGGCAAAGGTATCGACCTTTTGATTTCCCAATGTATCAACTGTATCTTCAGACGTTTTATCTGCCGAATTTTGAGCCAAAGGATGATCGGTAAACTCAACGTTTAATGTAGGCGATACGTCTTGGGTACTTGTATCAAGACACGCAGATTTTTGATCTTTCATGATATGAGTCCTTTCGTACAGGTAAAACAGGGTGTAAGCTTAATTTCTGTTATCTTTGAATAACTTTTGAACAAGAGACAAAATCTTGGGATTTCCGTCGACATATTGACCAATTGCAATACCTAAAGCAATGCAAAAACCTATTAAAAGTGTACGAAATAGACCAATAGAAAAAATAAGCAATGCAACAAGAAGACCAACAGCAGCTCCTATACATGCATGCTCACGACCTTTAACATAAGCAGCGCATACGCGCGTAAACTCATTAAACGTTGCGTTTTCCACCGTAGGTGCACCATGTGTTGAAGCGTCTTGAGTAGAAGTATTAGTATGGTCATTTGCCTGCGCTTTATCTACAGATACATCAACGCGTGCAGACACTTCTTTTTGGTCGTGTACGTTTTGGGCGTGGGCAGCTTCATCAACAATCGTTGTTCGACTTTCATTCTTTTTCATGATTTATTGCCTTTCACGCTGAACAGACGTTGTTAAAGACGACGAAGATGAAGCAGCACGCTCATCTTTTGACGTCTGTAAACCTGTTGTAGGATGAGATGTAACCGTAGTGCTTTGAGATACTATCGTGGTGCTTTTACGTGCTTGATCTTGTGAACTTTTTGAACCAAAATTCTGCGAAGGAACATCATCTGAATTAGAAGAAGTATCAGAAGCTCCGTAATGCGAAATAGGAACGGTAATACCCGATGATTTATGCAGCAACTTGGTATGTAGAGGGCGCTGCACATCGGCAGATACCGTAAAAGTATCTGCACCGTCCAATGTATGAGGAAGATCAGTGGAATCTACATCAGTATCAGTCACATTTGACAAAGGTTCGGTTGATACAGGCGCCACAAGGTCCTCATCACTCACCGAGATATAATTCTTTGCTTGAGCAAATTCTAAGTTAACAGCATCTATATGATTTCCAACAATAACCGAAAGTCCTGCATAGAGCTTGCTTTTAAGCTCATCTGATGCCGTAAGCAAATCTTCGGTTTCTTCGGGCTGAATACGCGCATTTACACGAATATGACCGTATTTAGCTGATTTTACGTAAAGCCGAACCACACAAAAACGCCCGTCTTCTTCGATCACATGTTTTGCTTGAGACTCTATAGCACGAAGCGATACGGTAATTTTGTTGTCTTTAGCTTTGGAAATAATAACCACTTTACGATTACGTGTAAAAATAGCACGCAAAAGCATAATAACACAGCCAAAAACTATGATAAACGGAGCAATTTTCATGAATTGCTGGACAAAAGACAGTCTAAACACATAGAGAACATATGTTGACGTAACATCATAAGAGGCAGCAAGCCACGAACCAAAAAAGAATATGCCTGTCAATGCATATATCAGCATGCATAATCGCTTAAAAATTCCCATACAAGCCCCTTTACACTCTTATTGATGCGTGAACACCGTGTACTCGTAATAGTTTAACAAAAATCCTACCTGAACAGTAACATTCACGTAGGATTTTATACCATAATTTTACGTACCAAATAATCTCAATGCAGCCATCGCAGCCGAAATAAAACGATCAAACTTTTATTCTTCTGCCTCAAGTTCAGCTAAAACTTCGTCGGAAACACACATAGCAGCGTAAACGTTTTGTACGTCATCTAACTCTTCCAAGCGATCTACAAGGCGTTCAACTTTTTTAGCGTCAGCAGCATTTAAGTCGGTGGGGTTATTGGCAACCATAGTAAGCTCGCTACCTTTTACCTCAATACCTTGTTCTTTAAGAGAAGCTTCAACCGATTGCATTTTATCGTAAGCGGTATAGATGAGCCATTCTTCTCCCTCATCTTTGTAATCTTCTCCACCTGCCTCAGCAACGGCCATCATAAGCTCGTCCTCATCGGAACAAGCCTCTTTAGTTACTGCGATAGAACCTTTGCGCTCAAATTGGAATGCAACAGAACCTGAGGTACCAAGATTGCCGCCAGCATGAGTAAACGCAGAACGAACATCAGCAGCTGTACGATTAAGGTTATCGGTAAGGCACTCAACATAAAGTGCAACACCTGCAGGACCATAGCCTTCGTAGGTGACTTCTTTATAAACTACAGCATCGGCACCAGTACCAAACGCTTTATCAATAGCAGCCTGAATACGAGCATTAGGCATAGAAACCATACGAGCACGTGCAACAGCGGCAGCAAGAGCTGCGTTATTCTCAGGATTTGGATCTCCACCATTTCTTGCAGCAACGGTAATATTACGCGAGTGCTTGGAGAAAAGCGCCGAGCGTTTTGCGTCGATAGCTGCTTTTTTATGCTTAGTGGTAGCCCACTTTGAATGTCCAGACATGCACGTCTCCTTTAATAAATTGCATAGAAATCAGTGTGTACGTGTTTGACGTACTTATACATAATAGACCTAAGTTGAAAACATGAAAAGTATTCAATCTAGATTTCATTATTAAACAAGATTTTATGAAATTTGCTTATGGCAATCGTAAGGTTTTGTTTCTTTAGTATCTAGAGTAACTTAGCATACGCCTTCGATTGGAACTATCCGGAAATTCCGGATAGTTGTATTCTCTTCAAAGCCAGAATCAGATATTTTTACGCATTAAAATGTTCACATTTTCGCTGGTAGAATAGGATAAAAAGGAAGAAAAAAGATGGTGGAGATGAAGGGAGTCGAACCCTCGGCCTCTGCCTTGCGGAGGCAGCGCTCTCCCAACTGAGCTACATCCCCATGCCGCATACACTGAGCACAAACATGTTTGCGCGCGTTTGAATGTGCACAAACCCCATTGGAGCTTAGTACGTTGTACATTTTTACAGGAATAGACGCTCCTGTCAATAATTGTACGCGTATGCCAAAAAGAACCATAATCAAAATAAGTTGTTATAACCACAAAATCTAAGATGGAATCATCACTTAGTACATACGCAGCGTAATTAAATAAATAAAATTGTTACATTCCCTATAACAATTCTCATTTATTCAGTTTATTTTCAAAAATAAGGTACTATATTTTTTATACAAGTGTTTCAGATTTTAGCATTGAAAGGATAGATCTATGAAACATAGAATCACCCCCCCCCCTGTGGATAATAGGTGCTCTCTTTATTGCACTGAGCGCATTTGTGAGTCTGCCGATTTCGGTATTTTTTACACAATCAGCACTCGCAGACCAAGTTATTCCTAACGAAGGAGACGACGGCAACGCACATTGGGCATGGGACGAAACCACTAAAACAATTACCGTTACCGCTAAAGATGACACTGATGGTGTGATGACTAAAAAGAGTTACCCAGTGCGTCTTAAAGCTGGTGGTTTTTCTAATTCTTCATCGCTTGATTATGGATGGCGCGTCTATCATCTTCCCGAAGCTGAACACATCAAATTTGTACAAAATGCACAAGGTACTCCTGTTACTGTTAAAGTAACAAATAACAATCAAACAGAATTCCAAAAGTTTTTTGGTGACGCTAAAAATGATGAAAACAAACGTACCGAAAACTATTGCAGAGCTGTAAATCTTAAAACAGCTGATCTTACCGCACTTAAGTGCGATGTTTCAAATATGCCAGCTGACGTTCTATTAGATTACGGAAGATTTTTTGGTCGTTGCCATAAACTCGAAGAAGTTATTTTAAGCAATAATACGTTTGGAAATGATCACAAGAAAAATTTTCAAAAACTCTTTGCAGATTGTAACAACCTTAAGCACATCTATGGTGCTACTTACGATAAACAAAGCAATTCATGGACGATCGACAAATCAGAAGACACCAGCGGTGTAAAATACCTCAATGATACTAATGCATTAAGCACGGAATATATGTTTATGAATTGTACATCGCTTACCTCATTTAATGCGTCGCTTTTCCCCAATAAATTAAAGTCGCCCATCTATACGTATTATATGTTTAAGGATTGTATCGGGCTGACAGAACTTAAACTTACAGGTGTTACCTGCGAAAACTCAACAGACATGGAAGCAATGTTTGCGAATTGCAGCCAAGTTCCCACTTTTGATCTCTCATCGTTCAATACAGCAAAATGCACATGTATGAAATGGACGTTCTTCCACTGTGGCACTACAAAAGAACTTGACTTATCAAGCTTTGATACCTCTAACGTTACCGATATGGCAGGCATGTTCCAGCATTCAAATTGTCTTGAGAAAATTATTCTCTCAAAGAAATTTAACACCAGCAAGGTCAAAACTATGGAAAGCATGTTTTCTGGCGTTATGGATGAAAGCCCCAGTGCTCCCAACGCAGGAAATTTTGTACTCAAAGAACTTGATGTATCAAACTTTGATACAACTAACTGCGAAAACTTTAATAATATGTTCTCGGGTCTGCGTGCACTTGAAACGCTTAAACTTGGCGACAACTTTGCCACAAATGGTGAGCGTCAAGCAATGAAAGATACGTTTGCAGGCGATACAGCTCTTAAAGAATTAACCGTTGGTAAACCATTTGAATTCAAATATGACTGTGCGCTCCCCGAGCCAAACTTTGGTAAAGCAAAATGGACGCGTAAAGGCGCTCCTCTTGGTAGCTTTACTTGGACTTCAAAGCAACTTGTTGGTCATGATAATGTAGCAAGTATCTATGCTCCAAATGCAACAGCCGATGGAGAAAATGTCGTAATGCCTGGTACTATAGTTACTACTCCCAACCTACGGAAAATGACCTTTAATTTAGACGGTGGAACACTTGCAGATGTGGATTCATATAAACCTTGTGCTGAAAACACGTTTAAGCACGAAACACAAAAACTAGAGTGGTTAGTTCCTGAAGGTACAACAATTGCAAAGCCCACAAACCCAGTAAAAGATGGTTATACATTTGCGGGTTGGAAAGCTCGTCTGAGCAATGCCGAGAACCCCGTGCTCAGCTCATATGATCTTACATGGAAATTTGCCGATGCGGCAGATGCAGCAAGTGTAATGAATGGGGATCTTGAACTTACAGCACAGTGGAATAAAGACGCGGGAACAGGCGCAGATAACCCCGCAACAAGCGATTCAGGTACCCAAACCGATACTTCAACTGGTACTGACACGGGTACACAAACTGATAATACTGGCACAGGAACCGATACTGGTACACAAACTGAAGGGACTGGTACGGACACCGACAACCATAACGCGGCTAACAACGATAACTCTCACAATCCGACAAATGACGGAAACACCGATTATAAGAACGACAATACAAATACTGACAAAGGTGCGCAAATCGGCCAAAAAGATCTCCCCTCAACAGGTGACGATCTGTTTGGAACAGCTCCTTGGGCAGGATATGTGCTGTTATCGCTGGTACTTGGAGCATTTGGCGTATCATCCGCAGTTCGCGCATACCAGCAAAGGTAAGCTCACGCTCATAGACAAGACTTATCTATTCCTCATGCATAGCTAAATACTAAACCCACTTCAACTGTAAAAGGTACGAAGTGGGTTTATTTATACACAAGCAGGTAGTATGGATCAGAAACGCAGACAGCACGCACTCTGCGCATTGCTTTTGCGAAACGCTTACGCATGTGCCGGCTTATGCATGCACCAGCCACACCAGAGGCGCACGCAGACATATAAAAACTTTGTTCAGATGATACTGATGCTCTGTACGTGGTAAGCTTATATATTATGTTTTTTAAGCTCCATAAGAATGAATGAAAATAAAGGAATATCAATGGCAATTCAATACGAACAAGCACATTTTGAAGCGGCATATGGAACAGCTCAACAATTACCTGCCTCTACAACGCCCGAAATCATTTTTTGTGGAAGGTCAAATGTTGGCAAGTCATCGCTCATCAATAAATTGCTCAAACGCAAAGCGCTTGCACGCACCAGCAGTCAGCCTGGTAAAACGGCAAACATTAACTTTTTTAATGTTGACGGCATTCGTTTTGTAGATTTGCCCGGATACGGGTTTGCAAAGGTTTCAAAAGCAGAACGTGAGCGTTGGTCAAGCCTGATCAGCGGCTATTTTGAGGATAATCGAAGCTTTAATTTAGTCATATGTTTGATAGATATACGAATCGATGCGCAGCAGCTTGATAAAGACATGCTTACCTATGTTATACACGAAGAACTCCCCTACGTTGTGGCTTTTACCAAAGCAGACAAGCTTACACACTCTAAGGCTTTAGCTGCTCGAACAAAGCTCTGCAAGGCACTAGAAGTTCCTCAAGATAAAACCATCATTACATCGGCAGAAACAGGAGAAGGTATGGCAGATCTTAGACGCTGTATCGAAGAACATGCGCTGAGCTAATAAACAGGTTATGCAAAACGGGTGCAAAAAATTATAGGTAAGGACACGATGAATACCATGTCAACAACAAACAAAGATAGCAAAGCTGACAATGTGCAAGACATGCAACACAAAACTATAGATATACACGCTATAGATGCGCAGGAAAATAGCGCCAGCGATACGCGATCAGATGAAGTTTTTCGCACAGAAGAAAAGCATCTGCACGACGTGTATGCCAAACTCGTCCAAGAGAAAAAGACCTTAGAAGCGCAGATGATTAAAGCGCACGAACGCGCGCAAAAAGATCTTAAAGAAATGTCAAGCGAAGTCCGCCAAAACTTTGGCTCGGATGACGAGGCAATGGAAACGTATGCTGCAATTGAAACTCTTAACGCTGTTATAGACGTTTACAATCAAAAACACGATTTTGACGCGGATCGTCTTAAACGCATTGATACCCTTTTGTTGCAGCCATATTTTGCCAAAGTTGTTTTGCAAATGCGAGCTGGACGTCCGCCACAAAGCGTGTATATTGGAGCCGCTGGCATTACCGATGAGCACCGCATTCCTTTGGTTGTGGACTGGCGAAGTCCCATTGCGCAAACCTACTATAATCAAGAAAATGGGCTGATTACATACGAAGTTAATGGTAAAAAACGCCAAGTGACACTTAGTTTGCGCCGACAATTTGATATTGTACGCGATTGTTTGCGTGCATATTTTGATTCGGACATCGCTATTGAGGACGCTCTCTTGAAGCAAGCACTTGCTCGTCGTCACTCAGAAAAGCTTCAGGCAATTACTGCCACGATTCAGCGCGAACAAAACAAAATTATTCGTTACAAAGATGTGGAGGCTCTGCTTATTGATGGTATTGCAGGATCGGGTAAAACTTCGGTTTTGCTGCAGCGCATAGCTTATCTGCTCTACCAGCAAAAGGATACACTCAGCAGTAAGGATATTTACTTTTTTGCGCCCAATGATGTTTTTGCTCAATATATTAATATGGTTTTGCCTCAGCTAGGAGAACAGAATCCACAAACATTTACATGGAAATCATTTATAGCGCGTCTTGGTCTTTCTACGTATGGAAGCGGTGTGACAACCACCATCGAAGACCTGCACAATCTTGAGCACATGCTTCCACATATACAAATAAGCGATAAAGATATTCAAGAGATAAAGTGCCGCGACACCGTACTACTTAAAGTGGCAAGTATTAAATCGGCGCTCGAAAAGTTTGGGGCTATCGGATGGAATCGCAAGCGTATTGCCCTTGTCAAAGACGAGTTGCATACACGACTTGACAGACGCATTACTGCACTGGCTCAAACGGAAGATTTTCAAGACGCGCTTTGTGAACTTGACGTAGAGCAGCAAATGCAAATTTTTAACGCGGTTATCGCTCCGCAAACTGCAGAAGATACCTTAAAATACGCGCGTATCTACGCTCATTATTTGTATGACGAGGCACATGAGGCAATCAAATGCGTAAGTTGGCTTAATTTTGCTCATATTGCACAACACAATCTTACCCGCGAGCACCCTACATCGGTTGAAATATATTACCTCCACCTGCTGTTGTGTGATAGTACGTTTAAGGGAGCACGATTTGTAGTTATCGATGAAGTGCAAGATTACACACCAGCACAACTCTATGTGCTTACACAAACGTTTCACGGTGCGCATTTTATTTTTGCGGGAGATGAGCGACAAGCGCTCACTATCAATCGCAGTAGCTTTTCCGATATTGAGCACGTCTTAGCTCACGCCAATATTGCATACAAACACATGTTCTTGTCAACGAGTTATCGTTCCAGTAAAGAAATTACCGATTTGTTTTGGAGTATTTTTTCGGCGCGCGAAGGTACCGACATCGTATCGGTGCAGATGGAAGGCGAAAAACCGCATTTTATCAGCTGTGATGAACGTGATACCAAAGCCTATGTTGAAAGCTTACAAAAGCTGGTAGACGCGCGAGATCCACAGGAATTATGTGCCATCATTACCCGCGAAGAACGTGGCGCAAAATGGCTTGCACAGCGCTTACACGACGGAACTCACGCGATTACACGCATCACCGCAAACAGCATTTTGCCACAGCATGGCGTAGTTATCATGAACTTAAAACTTGCCAAGGGACTTGAATTTGATCACGTCATATTAGCTGACGCACAAAGCGCCAACTATCCTTGTGATACAGAAGAAAAAGAAGACGTATCGCGCAGATGCTTATACACCGCCCTATCGCGCGCGACACATCGCGTGGATATCGTGTCACAGGGAATGCTTACGCCTCTTTTGTGTAAAAATGACCAGGAATCCAAGTAGATTTTTACACAGAATCACATGCTTTTCTCAAAAAATGAGCTTAGGGCGTGTACATAAAATCGTAAACATCATAATGTATATGCAAACTGCCGGTAAAAGTTTACCGGCAGTTTTTAACGCGCTACTCGTTTTTATACAATACTTTACTCGTTTTTATACAGTTCCTTCAGGCGAACAAGATGCTCCCAGCGCTGCATTGCAGACTCTTCGTTTTTCTCAAACAACTCATCTGCTTGATCGGGGAACTCCCGCGTCAGGCGTGCATAACGAGACTCGTTCATAAGGAACTCACGATACCCACCCTTAGGCTCTCTTGAATCCAGCGTAAACTTACGACCCTTAGGAGCCGCAGGATTAAAGCGGAATAAGTTCCAATATCCACAATCAACCGCACGTTTCATTTCGTTTTGGCAGTTAGCCATACCGCCTTTAATGGAATGCATTTCGCAAGGAGAGTATCCAATAATCAACGATGGACCATCATAGGCCTCGGCTTCTGCAACAACCTTAAGTGTTTGGGCAGGATTTGCGCCCATTGCAACTTGAGCAACATAGACATAGCCATAATTCATTGCAAGCTCACCGAGCGGCTTTTTGCAAACTTTTTTACCACTTGCAGCAAATTGTGCTACCTGACCAAGATTAGATGCTTTGGATGCTTGACCACCTGTATTGGAGTACAGCTCAGTGTCAAAGACAAAAACGTTAATGTTGTGACCCGATGCAAGAACATGGTCAAGACCGCCAAAACCAATATCGTATGCCCAACCATCGCCACCAAAGATCCAGAACGATTTCTTAGTCATGAAGTCTTTATTGGCTAAGATGTCTTGCGCTACAGGCGAATTGAGCTTTTCAAGCTGTGCAATATAAGCAGCTGCAGTGACTTCTGAGTCCCCTGCTTGTTTGTGCGAATCTATCCAAAGCTGCGCCGCGGCACGAAAATCATCGGAAACTTCAGAAGATGCAATAAGTTGCTTGGTGGATGCTACCAAACGCGCTTGTTGCGCTTCGTAGCCCAACAACATACCTAAACCGTGCTCGGCATTGTCTTCGAACAGTGAATTATTCCACGCTGGTCCTTGGCCTTTTTTATTAAGCGTAAACGGCGAACACGTGGATGGATTGCCCCAAATTGAAGAACAACCCGTTGCATTAGAAATAAATGCTCTGTTACCAAAGAGCTGAGTTACACAACGCGCATAACTTGTTTCTGCGCAACCTGCACATGCACCCGAGAATTCAAGGTGAGGATTTTTAAATTGCGATCCTTTAATTGTTGTGTTTTCGAGCTGCTCTTTTTCCGAAACGTTATCTTCGTCAACGGCGTAATCCCAAACTTCTTGCTGATCAAGCTCTTGTTCGGTGGGAACCATCGTAAGACAATCTTTTGGACAAACGTATACACAATTGGTGCAGCCCATACAATCAAGCGGCGAAACAGCAATCGCAAACTTAAGACCATCGGCACCCTTGCCTTTTGCGTCGATCATACGCATTTGAGCAGGTGCTGCAGCGGCTTCTGCCTCGGTCATCGCAATAGGACGAATGGTAGAATGAGGACATACAAATGAGCAGTTATTACACTGAATACATTTTGTTTCATCCCAGTGTGGAACCATAACAGCAACGCCGCGCTTTTCGTAGGCTGCGGTACCTAGTTCGTATTGACCGTCAGCGTGCTCCTTAAAGACCGAAACAGGTAATTTATCGCCTTCCATCATATTGATAGGATTAAGGAGCGTGCGCACCTGTTTAACAATCTCGGCGCGACCCTTAAGTTCTACTGTATGTACTTCATCGTGGATATCTTTCCAACTTTCAGGAATCTCTATTTGCGTAAAGGCAGAAGCACCAGCATCGATAGCTTTATGGTTTGCCTCAACAATTGCTTGACCCTTCTTGGAATACGACTTAGTAGCTGCATCTTTCATGTACTTTATTGCGTCATCAAACGGCAGAACGCCCGAAAGTGCAAAGAACGCCGACTGTAAAACGGTATTAGTACGTTTACCCATACCAACTTGGCGCGCTAAATCGATAGCGTTGATAAGGTAAACTTTGATTTTATTCTTATAGATGTAGCGTTTTGCCTCAGCATTAAGATGACGATCAAACTCGGCAAAATCCCATTGACAGTTAACTAAAAATGTTCCACCCGGCTTAACGTCGCGAACCATTCTAAAGCCCTTAATAATATAAGAGGGGTTATGGCAAGCAACAAAATTTGCCTTAGTTACATAGTATGAGCTGCGAATAGGAGCGTCACCAAAACGCAAGTGCGAAACAGTTACGCCACCCGTTTTTTTGGAGTCATACTGAAAATACGCCTGAACATATTTGTTGGTATGATTACCAATGATCTTAATAGAGTTTTTATTCGCACCAACGGTACCATCACCGCCCAAGCCCCAGAATTTGCATTCAATAGTAGACGGATCAGCAGTTGAAGGACAATCAGGATCCTCTTCAAGCGAGAGGTGCGTAAGGTCATCAACGATTCCTATAGTAAACTCACGTTGAGGATTATCTTTTTTAAGCTCGTTGAACACCGCAAATGCCGAAGCAGGAGTAGTATCTTTTGAGCCCAAACCATAACGACCACCAATTATTGAAATATCGCTTCGACCAAGCTCGTACAAAGCCGATACAACATCTTGGTAAAGAGGCTCGCCAATAGATCCCGGCTCTTTTGTTCTGTCTAAAACAGCCATATGTGTGCAAGTTTTTGGCAAAACCTCACCAAAACGCTCTACGACAAACGGACGGAACAGACGAACCTTAATAAGTCCTACTTTTTCGCCTTGTGCGCGCAGGTAATCGATAACTTCTTCGATAGGATCACAGAACGAACCCATGCAAACAATAACACGCGTTGCACAAGGATCACCATAGTAATTAAAAAGACCGTAGTTAGTGCCAATCTTTTTGTTAATACGATCCATGCACGACTCAACAATGCTTGGAAGATTGTTATAAACGCTGTTACATGCTTCGCGATTTTGGAAGAAAATATCAGGATTTTGGTGAGAACCGCGCATATGCGGATGCTCAGAATTAAGCGCATGATCACGAAAACGCTGAAGCGCACTGAAATCATACATACTTTTAAGTTGGTCAAAGTCCCACATAGATACTTTTTGAATCTCATGAGATGTTCTAAATCCGTCAAAGAAATTGATGAACGGAACACGACCCTCAATTGCAGCCATATGTGCAACGGGTGATAAATCCATAACCTCTTGTGGATTTGTTTCGGCAAGCATAGCAAAACCCGTCTGACGGCACGCCATAACGTCGGAGTGATCGCCAAAAATGCTCAATGCCTGCGTAGCAACCGTACGTGCTGCAACATGAAATACGCATGGAAGCTGTTCTGCTGCTATCTTATACATGTTAGGAATCATTAAAAGTAAACCCTGAGAAGCAGTATAGGTAGTAGACAGAGAACCTGTTCCCAGCGAACCATGAATGGTACCTGCAGCGCCTGCCTCTGACTCCATCTCGATTACCTTAACAGGTGAACCGAAAATATTTTTCATGCCTTGTGCAGACCAAATATCCACATGATCCGCCATAGGGCTTGATGGTGTAATAGGATAAATGCCTGCAACTTCTGTGTATGCATACGATACATATGCCGCTGCTTCATTACCATCCATCGACTTGAATTTTCTTGACATATCCTCCCCCTCAAGATGTAAATCCAGTCAATAGCCAGCGTCGAAAAATGCGCTCGCACGCACAACAAAGCACGATACTTCCCTCTCACCTTAGGTAACATACTTACTATGCAAGCACTAATTTTACGAGCTATTCTATTTGAAATGCACTTACAAAGAACACTCAACCCTTAATCTCTCCTGAGTGTACCCAAGTGACTCGACTTGTAACTATCATAGTGCAAATTACGAAAAAAATTAATAAAGCATACGAGCGTTCCGCAAGCGGTAAAATCTGCCAGTTCATGGTCATCACTATTTTGGACAGCTATAGCATTAAAATGCACAAGAGTCATTAAGATAAGAGACTTATATATGTGTTCGTAAATCATTAACTTAGTTAGAAAGCCACGTAGAGATACCCGGAATAACAGCATATATAACAAAAATTCCGTAAAAAATCACCATGAGAACAACATAGGCAATCATGTTAATTCTAAAAATAAGCTGGGTGTTATCCTTTGAGGATGAGTCTTCTTGTTTATTGTTAGTTATGGCGTTTTTATCTTGCGAGGACATGCTCATAACCACTCCTAACGGCTATTGTTTATATAGATACATGGTAGATGATGCTCATACTTGTTATACGTTCGTACATGTACAAACTCCCCTCTTACTTTACTCATTTTATACATATATGACAATATCTAATCCAACATATTTGAACCCATTCAAAGTACGAATCCATTATGTATGGTAATCCTCATATTTAGTGTTACAATGTTTTGAGCAAAGTGGACTCAGTGGCTGCGGATCGTAGGTTTCCTACGATATGAGGAAAGTCCGGGCTCCACAGGGCAAAATGCTGGTTAACGACCAGGCGGGGTAACCCGACGGATAGCGCCGCAGAAAAGAAGACTCCCACCACATCGCATGCCGATGTAAGAGAAAAGCTGAAACGGTAGTGTAAAAGACTACCAGCACGGTAGCAATATCGTGGCTTGGCAAGCCCCATTTGGAGCAAACGCGAATAGGAATGTAATAGATCGGCCCGATCTGCATTCGGGTAGCGCGCTTGAGGAATCTGGTAACAGATTCTCTAGATAAATAGTCACTCTCGACAGAACCCGGCTTATAGGTCCACTTTGCACGTACTACATTTACGCACAGAAACACTCTATGAACACAACCACAACCGCTGCTGCATAAACAATGATAACTTTGAAATCTATGCATTGCTTTTATAACGCAGGATATGAGTCTACACAAACGGATACGGTCTAATAATTGCGCGAACATGTGTAAAAGGACGAGTGCGTCGCCAAACACCGTTACCCGCATGTTGAGATCCCGCTTCACCTGATGAAGTATTACCTTCAATAGTAGTAATAGTAGATCCGTTATTGCTTTCGATAATGCCAATATGTTGGAAGCCCGTTCCACCTAAGAAATTATACAGAACTATATCACCAGGTTGACAATCATGAACATCTGAAAGAATTTGTGACTTTCCATCGTTAAGTGCACGTGAATAAATTTGATCACAGTTATAAGAAGGCAGTGCATCCCATGAAACATGTGCTTGATCAAAACACCAAGAAACAAAAATAGCGCACCACCATACACGCGTTGAAGGGCCACGAAGCCATGGAGTATCGGTTTTCTCTGCCATCCAACGTCCGTACTTACTTCCTGCCTCTGGATCTTTAAGTGCTTCATAACCAATTTCTCCTGCGGCGGTTTTCAAAAGCCATCGCTTGAGCGTTTCAGCAGAAGGTGTATCTGATAAATCAAGGTCAAGACCTTGATTTTCATCAACGTAAAAATGTTCACCGTTAACAGTTATATGACCAAATAAGGCTTTATGCGTTACAGGATCAAAATAAAATAACTTAGTAGGTGACGTATGATACCAACCTTTTACAAGATATGCGTTATTGTCGGCAAACAACCACGAACCGTCATCAGTATAGATCCAAGAGTCATACAGAAGTCCTGCATTTTCATCTAACCAGTAGTCTTTATTATCATCGGTTAGTTTACCTGTTACCATCTTATAGGTGTCTTTATTAAAGTAGAACCATTTACCATTAGGTGCATGATACCAACCTTTAACAAGACAACCATTACCATCGGTGTGAAGCCATTTGCCAGATTCGTCTTTTACCCACTCGTTATAGAGTAATCCATCGTTTTTATCTAACCAAAAGGTATAACCTTTATCGGTTAGGATACCTGTTTTCATAGTATGGTCTTGATTAAAGTAGAACCAGTATCCGCTTTTGGTCTTAAACCAGCCTGTTGCTAAGACACCGTTATCATCGGTGTGAAGCCAATTACCTTTAGCGTCTTGTACCCATGCGTCATACAGAAGTCCTGCATCTTCATCTAACCAGTAGTCTTTATTATCATCGGTTAGTTTACCTGTTACCATCTGGTAGGTGTCTTTATTAAAGTAGAACCATTTACCATTAGGTGCATGATACCAACCAGTAAGCAAACAGCCGTTACCGTCAGTACGAAGCCATTTGCCAGATTCGTCTTTTACCCACTCGTTATAGAGTAATCCATCGTTTTTATCTAACCAAAAGGTATAACCTTTATCGGTTAAGATACCTGTCTTCATAGTATGGTCTTGATTAAAGTAGAACCAGTATCCGCTTTTGGTCTTAAACCAGCCTGTTGCTAAGACTCCGTTATCGTCAGTGTGAAGCCAATTACCTTTAGCGTCTTGTACCCATGCGTCATACAGAAGTCCTGCATTTTCATCTAACCAGTAGTCTTTATTATCATCGGTTAGTTTACCTGTTACCATCTGGTAGGAGTCTTTATTAAAGTAGAACCATTTACCGTTAGGTGCATGATACCCACCTTTAACAAGACAACCATTACCATCGGTGTGTAGCCACTTACCAGATTCGTCTTTTACCCACTCGTTATAGAGAAGGCCTCTATCTTTATCTAACCAGTAGTCTTTACCTTCGACGCTAACTTTACCTAACGTCATCTTAAAATTGGAATCAAAATAAAAGCACGAACCCGATGAATCCTTATACCAGCCTTTTATCAGACGGCCCAAACCATCAGTACGCATGCGTGTACCATCTTGATTATCTATCCATGAATTGTAGAGCAGACCATAACCACTATCTATCCAATAATGATATCCACGCACAACACAATCGCCGAAAATAGCATAACCAGTTGATGGGTCCGCGTACCATCGTTTGCCATTTACTGCGTTAAACCAACCCTTCACAGTTCTGCCCGTAGAATCTACATAATACCATCCATGTGAATCTAGCTGCCAAGATCCAATACTAAGACTTAGATAATGAGCTTTTTCGTCGGTGTAGCGGTTAATCCAACCCTGCCAATATATCTGCTGAGAAGGGTAAATATTTTTTACATTATCTATAACAGCATCACAAATTGCAGTAATCAGTTGCGCGTCATTCATTGAACCATCGATATTGGCGAGCTTGAAGAACTTATTACAACCCCAATAATTACCTGCACGTAAGCTGTAAATTCCTCCGCCTTTTCCAAAAAGATTTGCCATTCCCCAAACTAAACTCTTAAAGCTATCCGAGCGTTCGTCTGGATCAACACCAAAATATGAAAGGCTTCTTTTTACACCATCAGGGGCTGCGTAATAGTTGTAATAGGCATAATAGTCTTGCAAACGAGAAAATACATCTGGTGATGCGGCATATGCACTATGCCATGCTTGGTTAAGATCATCTCCAAATTGTGTAAATGTGCCACTTGCTTTATCAAATACATCATACGTTGAAAAATCCCAATTATATTTTTCACCTACTGCAGACAGCATATAAAAGGTTTGGGGATCGTAATTATAAACTTGCTTCATAAACGTATCTAAGCCGTAACGGCGATCAAACTGATACGCGCCCAGTGCATTATATGAGTCACCTGCTCCAAAACCATGATTATAATTTCTTCCACTTTCCCATTTTTGGAAATAGGTCATTTCAGAAGAAAATGATTTATACTGCAGGTTAAAAGGCACATCGTAAGGGGCTTGGGCACTACGATCGGCAAAAAGCATCTGATTTTGAGCACGTACATCTTGAGTAAGTTTAGAATCTTGAATAGATTTTGAATCTTTAGAATCTTTTGAATCTTTAGACCCTACGTTTTGTATAGAGCCTTGACGACCGTTCTTGCGCTCTACACTCTTGGTATTTACCCGGACTGTATTGGCATCGGATGAAGCAAAGTGCTTGCCAGAAGGCTTGGAAACAGACTTATCATCTGTAGAAACTGGACTTGAAGGCATGAGCGCCACTGTGTGTTCAAAACTATTTGCTGAATCTGTTCTAGAAGCATCAAGGTGTTTTTGAGCGCGGACTTCGGCAGCCGCGACAAACGGAAGCTCTTGAGTTATAGAAGTGTGACGCAGATTTGTTTGGCTTTGCATGTACACGCCTTGCTGGCGTGCGGGATTATGGACAGGCGAAGCATACGCAGTATTGACACCAACAGAAGCAGTAGTTAAACACAGTCCTAGGGTAATAACACTACACGTAATCCGCAACGGAGAGAAAGATTGCATAACAGATTTACAAGAGTTTTGTTCATTTGAAATAAGTTTATTCAACATACGTCCTAACGTTACCCACAATTCAACTACCGAATAGCAAACCTTTTATATAAGAGATTACGTCTTTGTTGCAAAGCATGAGGTTGCACTCAATATTATTAAGCATAGTTATACATAAGAGTAAAGCAAAATGACTTCGCTTTACTCTTATAACATAACATATATAACGAACATAGGATTTCTAATCCAAGTCGGCAAAGTCTCCTGAGAGCGCAACTGGAGATTTAGAAGCATCTTGGTTTAAGGACGAAGCAGCTTGTGCACTCTTATCCAGTGCATTTAAGGCATCTTCGGCAGAAGCATCCTTTTGAGGAAACACAGAATCGGCATCATCGATAAAGTGTTGCAACATCTTTTTGTAAGCTCCACGGAAACTTTCGCGAGATTGTTTAAGTCGATCGATCTCATCAAGTTCAGTTTGCTTTTCTGCCAATGCCTGACGAATAACTTCGCGCGCTTTTTGATCGGCTTCGTTGCGAATAGCGTCTGCATTGGTACGAGCCTCTGCCAAAAGTTTGTCGGCGCTTTGTTGAGCAACAATAAGAACTTGTGAAATTTGTTTTTCCGAAGCAGAAAGAGTAGGTGACTCTGGAGCAACAGGTGCCTCTACGTGGGTAGATTGCTGTTGCTTAAGGCTTGCGAGCTGTGCTTGACTTGCAGCAAGCTGTTGCTCGGTATTTGTAAGACGACCTTTAAGATCGGCAATTTTCTTAAGCATTGCGTCTACTTCAACAGAAAGCTGATCTAAGAAGTTATCAACCTCGTCAGTATTGTAGCCGTGTTTTTTGTCTTCCGAGAATGTCATGTGTTCTATATCAGCTGGAGTAATGGCCATCTTTGTTCCCTTTCGACTAAGCTGATGATGTTCAAAGATAAAATCATCATATCAGGTATTATGCTATATATCTATGCTCTTTAGTATAACCTAACTATAAATTTACAGAATTAAATCTTTAATAATTTGTAAAACTAAAAGTGCTACAACAGGCGAAAAATCTATTCCACCAAGTGGAGGCATAAATTTACGAAAAAGACTCAAGTACGGCTCAGTAATTTTATGCAAAACTTCGCTTATATCCGCAACAAGCGAATTTTGAGTGCCTGAAATATTTGGAACCCACGATAAAATTGCCGAAACGATAATAAGCCACGAATATACTTCTATAAGTTGCGAAAGTATATATACAATTTTTAAAGACAGATTTGGCATTAGTGCTCCTTGAGCTGGTATGTTTTCTTCATTGCGGCATCAACTCCACACGAAACAGCATCCATAAGTCCGCCTTCCATAAAGCGCAAGCCTTGAGCCGTGGTACCTGCTGGCGATGTAACGCGTTCCATAAATTGACGAGGATGAATATGTTCGTCTAACAGTTGACGCGCGGTACCCTGCATCGTGTAGAGTGCTAAATCGCGACACACATGAGCCGGAATACCCCACTCAACACCGCTACGAACAACGGCATCGATCATAAGTGCAAAAAATGCCGGTCCACATCCCGAGATAACACCTGCAACGTCGAGTTGTTGCTCGTTCATAAGGTAAGCGCAACCAAATGCAGAAAACATGTTGTGTACCAAAGCTGCGTCTTCGTGTGTAGCCGATGTGGCAGGACACACAGCACACGCTCCGCTTAAAGACTTAACACAAATATTAGGCATAACACGAATCAAACGCGCTTGAGGCAAAAGCTTTGAGAGCGTGTCAAGCGATACGCCAGCAGCAATACTTACCACAAGTTTATGAGCAAGAGCAGGCTCAAGCGGGCTTATAACCTGCGTTAATACTTGAGGCTTTATTGCTACAATAACGCAATCATACGAAGAGGCAAGCATATCGGAAGCGTTTGTATAAACGTGCGCACCGCGTTGTTCAAACACATCAAGCGCAGACGCATTAATATCGGCAATTGCTAAAATATGAGGCTGTATAACCTGACTATCAAGCAGTGCAGAAGCAATAGAAGAACCCATAGCACCCGCACCAATAAGTGCAACGGAGCAAGGACAAGGTTGTGCGGCTTTTTGATTGCTGGTCGCAGACTCATTAGCACCTTGGCTGCGCGCAACGTTTGCTGTTGCTGCGCTGGTATGAACTTTGCTATCAGAGCAGTTACAAGCATGAATGTTTTGATCTATCAATGAATATACCTACACTATCCTATTATCGCGCCATCGTGCTTTGTGAAATCAACTTAAGGATCTCATCTTTTGAAATTTCCACACCTTGAGGAAGCACCACAAACACACGATCTGATACTTCATCAACGCGTCCTGAAATGCCGCAGGTGAGTCCTAAACAAAAATCAAGAATCCGCTTAGCAGTTTCGATATTGGTATTCTTAAATACCAAAACAACTGGTTGATTCGTGCGAACACGACGTACAACCATTTGAACATCGTCATACGAGGCAGGCTTTAGAATATAGGGAGGAAGCTGACCCGAGGTTTGAACACGAGGAATTGAGCGAAGGCCTAAGTCACCAGGCGTTTTCCCACCTGTTGTGTTACCAAGTACCGAATGAGCTGTTTGAGCATACGTGTGTGTTTGGGGAATCTGCGTTGTTTGATCAGCAGGATAATACCTATCTTGTCCTGCATACACAGAAGTATTGCCGGCATAGGTTTCCTGAGGTGTACGCATTCTTTGACCGTTATAATAATCGGTGCGTGGAGCTTGTGAAAGTGGTCTGCCCGAACGGGTAAAAACGTTTACGCTTTCGGCCTCAGGACGACGCGTGTTGCCCAACACACCCGATGAATTTTCACGACGGGCAGCCTCTGCCTCATCGTCGTAATAATCATCCATGTTATCCATGTCACGACCACCACGGATAGTTCTTATTCTATCTTTTAATTCGTCAAATAAACTCATGGTATATCCACCTTTCTCCACTAAGGGAGCATACCTTTGCTATACGTACAAGGACCTATGCAGTAACCTTGTAGTTTGTATCAAACACGATCCTACCTAATCTAATAAGTGTTGATCCTTCTTCAAGCGCAATTTCAAAATCATCGCTCATGCCACATGAAAGCGTAGAAAGCTCAAGCCCTGTTTGCGCTCTCAATGCTTCATGCAGCTCATAAAGTCCAACAAATGAGCGACGAGCAGTATCGGGGTCATTTCGAGGAGCCATATTCATTAAGCCTTCAATATGAATGTGCTCCATGCTCATAAGCTCATCAAGACATTCGTATAAGGCTTTGCTGGAAAAACCCGATTTAGAAAGCTCACCTACTACATTGATCTCAAGCAAGCAAGAAACACGTAAGCCCTTTGCACCTGCATGTTTATTAAGTGCGCGCGCAAGTTCTAATGATGAAACCGATTGTATGCGGCAACAATTGTCTAAAACCATGTTGATCTTGTTAAGTTGCAAATTGCCAATCATATCAAAGCGCAATGAGCCTTGTTGGATAGCCGATTTAAGTGATAGTGCTTTATCACGAAGCGCTTGCGGTCTATTTTCGCCAAAAAGCGTATAACCGGCGCGCGATGCTGCTAAAATTTCAGGTACATCAACCGTTTTTGAAACAGCACAAAGCTGTATGTCATCTAAACTACGGCCAGATTTTTGTACAGCATTTGTTATTCGCTCACTTAAATAGGCTTTTCGCTCACGCAAAAAGTCGGTATACGCATCTTCTGCCAACACATCTGTCGCACGGCTGTGGGTTGTAAGTTGTTCACAATTATCATGCGTCATGATTGAAACTTGCCTCGTTCACTTGGGTTGTTCTAAATAGGCGCACGCTGCATGTCTGCCGCATTTTCCGTGCTCTTTACGATACGAGAAAAAGCGATCAACATGAGAATAGGTAGAAACACCAGCATTACATATATGCTCAGGCGCAACACCATCTTCTAAAAGCGTAGCTCTTATAGCTGCATACATATTAAGATTGCGCGTACCCATCTTAACCTGATCACCAAACTCGGTTACAAAGTCTACAATGAGCTCTGAAGACACTTCGTAATCTGCGGCTGCAATATGTGGGCCAACATACACCAAAACGTCTTGAGGTCCGCAATGCGCCTGTTCACAGAGTTTATGAAGAACAACACGCGCAATACGTGCACGCGTACCGCGCCAACCTGAATGAGCAACGGCAAAAGCAGTACGCGCAACAAAAATTAACGGAACACAATCGGCAAAAGCCAGCATAACAGCAACGTCTGGAACGCTACAGATAATTGCATCGCAACCCTGCGCAATATCACGTCTAATACGTGCGCTTTCTTGTTCGCTCCACGAACGTACACATACGACAGACGTACCGTGCACTTGATGAGGAACCAAAAGACGCGAACACATCTGCTCAGCACCCATGGCTTTAAGAACACGAAGACGATTTTCACTGACATGAGCCATATCGTCACCCGTTCTGCTTCCTAAATTCAGCGACTCATACCAACCCTTAGAGCATCCACCTGTTCTTTCGGTAAAAGCAAGGTGCACGCCATAAGGGTGGTTTTGATCCTCAAGCAGTGTAACACCTTGGGAGGTATGACGTACCAGCTGAGCTAATGCCATAAACGTTTCCCCTTTTTACAAGCGGGAGTGTTTTAAGAATTCGGGAATGTCAAATTCTTTGTCGTTATTAGAAGCGTTACGCGACGGAGCAGGAGCCGGCGCAGACGTACGAGTAGAAGCAGCAGGCTTTTGACGTGAAGAGGTCTGCGTACGAGAACCCATGGTAAGCGTAGGCATAGTTTGAGCCGAGTTAACATCTTTAAAACCAGTTGCAATAACGGTCACGCGAACTTGGTCGCCCAAAGATTCGTCAACAACGGTACCAAAGATAATATTTGCTTCGGGATCAACCGCGTTAGCTACAAAATCGGCAGCATCGTTAATCTCTTGGATGCCTAAGTCTTTATTACCTGCAATAGAGAGCAAAACGCGTGTTGCGCCGTCAATAGAGCTTTCAAGCAAACGAGAAGAAATTGCCTCTTCCGCAGCGTCAACTGCACGATTATCGCCTGACGCTAAACCAACGCCCATAGTTGCCGTACCAGCACCGCGCATGGTGGTGCAAACGTCGGCAAAGTCGAGGTTAATAAGTCCAGGTACGGTAATAAGATCGGTGATACCTTGCGTACCTTGGCATAAAACATCATCTGCCATACGGAAAGCGTCAATAAATGAGGTCTTTTTCTCGGAAACGTCTAACAAACGATCGTTAGGAATTACGATAAGCGCATCAACATTATCAGAAAGTGCTTGAATACCATCGATAGCGCGATTTGCACGAGGACGACCCTCAAAGGTAAAGGGCTTGGTTACAACACCAACTGTTAATGCACCAATATCATTTTTTGCAATGTCAGCAACAACAGGGGCTGCGCCTGTGCCAGTTCCGCCACCTTCACCTGCGGTAATAAATACCATATCGGCACCTGCTAATGCCTGTTTAATTTCATCGTGAGAGTCCTCAGCAGCCTCGGCCCCTACTTCGGGGTTTGCACCTGCACCAAGGCCACGCGTAATATCTTGGCCAATGTGAACTTTGATGTCGGCATCAGAAATTGCCAAAGCCTGTGCATCGGTATTAACGGCTACAAACTCTACTCCGCGAATACCTTCTTCGATCATGCGGTTAACTGCATTTGTACCGCCACCGCCGACGCCTACAACCTTAATAACAGCAAGGTAGTTACTTGAAATATCAGTGTCTTGCATGGTTCCTCCTTGTTATTGCCATGAGTTAAACATAGACAAGTTAGTGCGTGACATAACGTATGCTGCATACTAAAGTCTAAACCTCTTGTTAACATACAGTGTTTATATCAAGCGCGTTATAATTGCACACTTAAAATCGCTTTGTCAACATATATGTGCGTTAAGTGAATTCCGCAGGTACATGCATGATAAATAAAATTTGTTACTCGCCTATGTTTACTTGAGAGTTGAGGGTTTGAGATAACTTTTGTACATATTGTCTACAATTCGCCCTCACACACGTTTACGAATTAACGCCTCTACCCTGTTTTACGCTATCAGATTGCACCATGCGATAAGACGGCTTTGACGGAACACGAACATTTATGTAAGTAAGCTTCCCCTCATATTTATCTAGGATTTCACGAATAATGCGCTCTTTAGTAGGTATCTGTGTTGCACTGCCAACCGATACTTCAACGCCTGTGGTAAGCGTTAAGGTAATACTATCAGGCGTGGGAGCACTATACCCAACCACCATCTGAGAAAACTCGGATGAAAATTGCTTGCGATACGATTGAATCATAGCAATAGTTTCATCGGTTGCCAGAGCACCTGGTTGCGGATTTACACTTGTAGGTAAATCACAAAATGCAACAGCACCCATTTCGTGCGCTTTAGTAAGGGTTTTTTCTTTAACCGAAACATTGTCATCACTTTTAGCAAGCGATATTGGTTCAATCCAAACATTATCATTACCAAGCGTCCACACTACATTACTTGAACCAATTAAAACATAGGCGTCTATTACCTTTTCATCAACGCTGATATCCAACGAGTTAGGAAACTTTCGCGTAAAATGGACTTGCGATACCCAAGGATTTTTCTTTATCCTATCCGATATTTTCTTTTCATCAAGATTGAAAAGCGTTGTGTTATCTTCTATTTGTGCCAGTTGAGCTATATCTTGTGCAGAAACATGATCAGAATCATGCGCCACAACTGAAGTTATCGTACATACAGGTAGATGCAAAAGTATGACATAACCTATACACGCAAAGAACGCAACAATACCTGTAATGACTACCAAACGAATAACGTTTTGGATGCTTAAAGCACGAAACCACATTAACAAGTTGAAAGAGCTCGGCATTGATGAGGAGCTCCGCTGTGCTGTGCGCACACCTGCGGAGGTTTTTGTACGTGACGAAGGAGTAGAGATTAAAAAAGCGGGAACGGATGAACCGTCTTTTGTGGGTGTTTGTAAACTACCTGTTGTACGTTTCGCGCGGTTAAAAAGCCCAGTTGTAAGACGAGCAAAAAATGATTCACGAAATACCGTGCGTGTGCTTGGAAAAGCAGCACCTCTTGTACGCGAAGACACGGCACGAGCGACACGCCCAGACGGACGAGCGCCTGCCCGCGGCTTCTTTGCACGTGGCGTTGGTTTTCTTTGCACCTTATCAGACACGTATCTCAACTACTTTCCACATGTGTCTTGTTCTTGTTTTGCTTGTAGGAATGCCGGTCCTATCATCGTAACGTCACCAGCACCTTGGGTAATGATTAAATCATGAGGACGCACGATAGAAAGTAAATGTGCAACAACGTCTTTCTTTTGAGATACAAATGTTACATCACAATGCTTTGTTGATGCTTGAATTTTTTCGGCGAGCATCATACCATTTACCCCAGGAATAGGCGTTTCACCTGCCGAGAAAACCTCTGTCACAATCAAAACATCTGCGTCATCAAACGCATGTGCAAATTCGTCTTGCAGGTTTTGTGTACGGCTGTAACGATGCGGCTGGAACACACAGACAATACGATTAAATTCAAGATTTTTAGCAGCTGCAAGTGTTGCTTTGATTTCAGTTGGATGATGGCCATAATCATCAACCACACATATGTCATCAATGTCACCTACATGCGTAAAACGACGATGAGCACCCTTAAAATTACTTAATGCGTGCGCGGCATCTTGTAAATTAACACCTAAAACATCTGCTACCGCCATAGTTGCCGTAGCATTTAAGACATTATGTTTTCCAGGATTGGCAGGTAAGCTAATGGATAGGCACGAGCCATCAGGCGCGCACACAACAAAATTATTACGGATTTTATGGCTTTGAACAGTTTGTTTACATACGTAATCACACGTTTCATCAAAACCATATGTAACAACATGACGATTTGTTGAGCGAGCCAGCTCTACGCAATGGTGGTTTTCACCACATACTACAATGGTACCAGCATCGCCTACCAAATCCATGAATTCGCAGAAGGTATGTTCGAGGTTATCCATAGTTTTATAGTGATCTAAGTGATCAGCTTCAATATTGGTAATAACAACTACATCAGGGTTAAGATATAAAAACGAACCGTCTGATTCATCTGCCTCGCATACAAAATAGCCACCGTTACCATTTTTACCATTGGTCTTATACTCTTCAACAATGCCGCCAATCAAAAATGAAGGGTCTTTACCTACATGATCAAGCATGGTTGCTACCATTGATGAGGTAGTTGTTTTACCATGAGTGCCTGCAACAGCAACCGTTATTGCATGATGAGATAAATACGAGAGCATTTTTGCACGAGGCCATACGGCAATGTTGAGCTCACGAGCGCGAACAACTTCTGGATTTGTAGGAGGAATAGCCGATGAAATAACTACAACATCTGGCTCAACCTCATCTATAGTTTGTGCGTGATGACCAATATGCACATCAATTCCTGCATCTTGCAAACCACGAACATATGACGACATTTTAAGATCTGAACCGCTTACAAAACACCCCCGCTCGTGCAAAACAAGCGCTATTCCGCTCATGCCTGCACCGCCAATGCCTACAAAGTGTGCACGTTTAATTGATGAACTTGGTGTTATCATACGTTTTCTTCCTTTATTACTTCATATGTTCACGTAAGTTTTGTCGTATAGTAAAGCCACACTAACAAGACAAGACTTTTATATATGATATATCATCTAGAGACAATTCAAAGACTGCCTTAAAGTTACATAACCGCTGCATGCTCCACCTGATCAGCAAGGGCACAGGCAGCTTTATCCTGAGCTAAGCCTTTAGCAGCAGCTGTTAGGGATTCGCGTAATTCGGCACTTTCGAGCAAAGAATTAAGCCGCTCGGTAAAGTAAGTACTTTCTAAATCTTTATCACAAATCATAAAAGCAGCCCCCGCATCAACCAAACCGCGAGCATTGGTTGTTTGATGATCAGCAGTTGCCAAAGGATACGGAACCAAAATTGAGGGCTTAGCTAACGCAGCAAGCTCGGCAATAGAAGACGCACCTGCACGAGAAACAACAACATCACAAGCAGCAAGAACTTCGCCCATATCGTTAATATAATCAAGCACATGCCAGCGCTTTTTTTCGTCCTCACTTAAGTTGAGCGCGGCACAGGTTTGCTGATAATCGGCTTTTCCTGTAGCTTGAATAATATAAAGCCCATCATGAGACATAAGTTCGGTTTTGCGCGCCACAATTTGCTCATTGAGATGTTTTGCGCCAAGCGATCCACCAAAAACTACCAAAAGCAGCGCGTCATCGGGAATATGGTAGGTTTGACGTGCAGCCTTACGATCTGCTTGCAAAACACTCAGACGAACTGGGTTTCCCGTTACTACAAGTTGTGTATCTGCACCAACTTTTCCCTTGAACGCTTCAAGAGCCGCTGGAAATGAAACGCAGACACTTTTTGCAGAGCGCGCAGCGAGCTTATTAGCAAGGCCAGCAATGCTGTTTTGCTCGTGAATAATTAACGGAACTGCATGTTTTTTGCACCACGAAACAAGTGCAAGCTCTACATATGCACCAAACCCCACACAAACATCAGGCGTATCATGCTTAAAATATGTAGCTAACACATGCTCTGCCCTATAGATATGCCAAAGCGCACTTGCAAGCGTCCAGGGTTGGCGTCGATTAAATCCGTTTACACGAATAGGAATAAAATCAAAGCCAGCGGCTGGAACCAAGGTAGCCTCAAGCCGTGTAGGTTGTCCAACAAATACAACGCGGTGTCCACGCATGCGCAGCTCTTCGGCAAGAGCAAGAGCAGGATTGATATGTCCTGCAGTACCGCCCGCGGCAAGAGCAACATATAATTTATCTGCCACGTCTATCACTCCTTCGTGATGAATCATTTCTTAGGCGCTCACGCGCGCTAGGTGCAACACTAATGCGCCTAAACCCCCGCGCATTAGTAGTTATATGCATATGTTCGTCGTGCGTATTTTTGTGACCAAATTTTTGTCGGTAAGGTAATTGCTCAACGCGTGCTTGTTCTACCGAAGCATCTTGCGCTCCTGCGCCCAAGAAATTGGGTGCAAGGCTAAGATCGGCACGAGCGCGATCGTGTGCAGTGGTTGGAAGATGCGAAGCTCTGGAAACAGAAAGTACAAGCCCTACCAGCATAAAACTAGAAATAATGGATGAACCACCATAAGAAACAAACGGAATTGGCTTACCAGAAAGCGGGAATAAGCCTAGTACGCCTGTAATATTAAGAAGCGTTTGTATCGCAAACAAAAATGTGCAGGCAATAACAATAAGTTGACCATGTAGATCGGGGGCATGTTCGGCAATTTTAAGACCAGCATACATAATAAGTCCAAAACAACACAAAACAACAAGCGCACCTACAAGGCCTAATTCCTCACCGATAACAGAAAAAATGAAGTCGTTATATGCCATGGGCAAATAGCCATATTTTTGTTTTCCCATACCAACGCCTACACCAAACAGGCCACCGTGCGCAAAAGCATAAAAGCCTTGAATAAGTTGGTATCCAAATTTATCAGGACTTTTCCACGGGTCCAACATACCTAAAAGGCGCAGCCTAGAGTATTCATCCTTAAGGGATAAACCAATAAAAGCCAAAAGACCGCCAATTATAAGCATAAGACACGAACGTCCCGAAATACCTGCATACAATGCAGTGATAATAAATGTACAGCACAAAACAAGTGTGGTGCCTTTGTCGGGCTGAACAAGGATAAGAAGCATAGGGATACCTATACATACAACTAATTGTTTAACGTAGGAGTGAACATTATATTTTTTGTAAGCATAATCTACAGTAAGTCTTACAAAAATTAGGATGAGGACAAATTTTGCAAATTCAGAGGGCTGTAACGTAAAGCCAGCAATTGAAATCCAACGCGATGCACCACCCGAACCGTGACCGATAGCGGGAATAAAAATCATCAAAAGCAGACCGAAAACAATACAAGCAATTGCCGGCAAAAACTGAAAAAGCAAAAGGTGGTAGTCTACACGCGAAATTATATATGCAAACAGAATCGCAATTGCCAAAAAAATCAACTGACGTAGCAGATAAAACGCAGGATTATTACCTTGGACACTATTAGTGAGCGCAACGATAGAAGAGGCAGAAAACACCATGAGAATACCCACAGCCGTTAAAATAGTAACCGCAGTTACAAATAATATACGTGGCTGCATAAAGCGTGCAGGAACACTTCTAAGTTTATCGACAAAGCTCAGATGCGCGTTACGTGCTTGACCTTTCGCTGATGTAATGTTGGCTTGCGAGCGGCGATCAACACGCGTACGCAGGGTTTGCGGGCGCTGTTGAGACTGAAATCGGTCTGCTGCTGCACCTCTTTTAGTGTATGCACGTTTGCGACGCTGAGCGGATTCGTTTTGTCTTTGCACCTTAACTCAATTTCTCGTCATCAGATGTCGCACGCAGTTCGTGGACAAGGTTTTTGAAATAGGTACCACGCTCCTCCATATTGTGAAATTCATCAAATGAAGAGCACGCAGGAGAAAGCAAAACCGTTGTGTGCGGCTTGGCATGCGTAACGGCACAGTCAAATGCGTCTCGTAGATGAGGAACACACTTTACAAATGATAATGGAGCCGAAGCCACAGCGCTCTTACACTTGTCGCATGCACCTTCTCCATCTGAAGCTTGCGCATTTTGTACCGACACAAGCTCATGATAGATACGCTGCCCTGCTTCTCCAAAACATATGGCACCCCTACATTTTCGCACAACTTGATGAACAAGTGAGCTTAAATCGGTTTGTTTATCGTGACCACCTAATAAAACGATGGTTGATCCACATGGAAATGCAGTAAGTGCCTTTTCAACCGAATCGGTATTGGTAGCTTTGGAATCGTTTACAAATGAAACACCATGTATCGTTGCTACATATTCAAGACGATGTTCAAGTGTAGTAAACGTTTGTAAAACCTGACGTATTGCATCAACTGATACACCAATAAATAAGGCAAGCGCAGAGGCTGCAAGCATATTTTGTATATTATGCATACCTTTAAGAGCCGCTTCTGACGCTTTAATAAGAGGCGTGGTAGTGCCATTTAAGCGAACGTAAAGCATCGAATCACTACAGTATGCCGCCTGCAAAGTTTTAGGGTCTTGTGAGGTATCTACACATACAGGACTCAGTCCTCGCTCAACAAGACGACTGTAAATAGCTTTACAATACAGATCATCACGAGAGATTATAGCTAAATCGTCTGTGGTAAGATTTGCAAATATGCGCTCTTTAGCTGCAGCATATGCCTGCATTGATCCATGCCATTCAATGTGATCAGGCGTAATATTAAGTAAAATTGCCGCATGCGGATGAAGCAGTTTTGTTTCGGCAAGCTGAAAGCTTGATAATTCTGCTACAAACCACGTATCAGCTAGATGATGGTCTACTTCGCCCAAACACGCACGACCAATATTACCAACCGCACAAGCTTGCTTATGGTCTGCGCGAATCATATGTTCAATGAGGGTTGTGGTGGTAGTTTTACCATTTGTTCCAGTAATTGCTACCCACTTTTGCGGACGACAACGCCATGCAAACTCAGGCTCACCAATAACCTCACGACAATGTTTGCATGCCGAACTATATAAAGGAGAATAGGGCGGAATCCCCGGTGATGCAATACAGATATCATAGTCTTCTGTTAGATGATCGGACTCAATAATAGTTAGGCCTTGCTGGGTAAGCAGAGCAAGATCTGGTGATACAGACGATTTAGGGTTACCTGTATACAATGTAAGTTTTGAAACACGATCAAAATGTGTGCATAAGTATCTTGCAACCACCAAGCCAGTTTTTCCTGCGCCAAGAATACATACAGAGCCCAATGACTCGGTTTGTTTGGCTTCTAACATGGTTTTTATCCCCTTTGAGTATTAACGAAGCTGAAAATACAGTGCAAATCCTAGCGCGGCAAATGCAGATGAAACGATCCAAAAACGTATAACAACCTTAGTTTCTCCCCAGCCTTTCTTTTCAAAATGGTGATGGAGCGGCGCCATAAGGAAGACGCGTTTTTTGAAAAAATGGAAACTAATAACCTGAATAATAACCGAAATTGCTTCAATAACAAACAGACCACCCATTATAAGAGAAATAACTTCGGTTTTGGTAAGAACTGCCAAAGCTGCAAATGCGCCGCCTAATGCAAGCGAGCCCGTATCGCCCATAAAAATGGAAGCGGGATAACAGTTATGCCATAAAAATCCAATGCAAGCACCTGCAATTGACGCAGAAAAAATGGCCAGATCAATTTCGTTATATAAAAACGCGACCATAGCCATACAAAGCATAACCACAAGAGAACATCCACCTGCCAGTCCGTCAAGGCCATCGGTTAAATTGGTAGCATTTGACATACCAGCCATGAGTAAAAAGACAAATATCAGATAAAGCCATGGAACACTTATAAGCATGCCTTGAATAGTAAACACCGTAGAAAGCACACCCAAATCAAGTGAAAAGTGGCCTGGGAATGAAATAGTAGGTGAAACACCACACAAATTAACTGCGGCAAGACAAAATACAATACAAATTAACACAAGACCGAGCATTTTTTGTGACGCTGTAAGACCAAGTGAGCGTTTATGAGAAACAGACTCGATATCGTCCAAAAAACCTAAAAGACCTGTGGCAAACATTGCGAGCATGGCAAGAGAGGCACGCATTGACCAACCGGAAAGCAAAACCGATGTTATGAGAATGGCGCATAACATTACGACACCGCCCATCGTGGGAGTGCCCTGCTTAATTAAATGACGCTTTGGACCATCAGCCCTGATTTGCTGCCCAAAACCTTCCATACGCATAAGACGTATGAACAAAGGCATGAGACCCGCCGCAATACATGCAGCAATTCCTACTGCCAAAAAAACTTGATAGGTAGGATACATAGGATTTCCTAGCATGAAGCGCTCATCCCCTTTACAAACTTGTCTAACTGCGCACTCCTTGAAGCTTTTACTAAAATAACATCGTCAGAAGTTAAAAGTGGTTTAACTTGTTTAAGTGCCTCGTCGACATCATGGACATACATCATACGATCAGAAGGATACCCCATAGTAGAGGCCGCTTCCATCATTTCTTGTGCGTGATCACTTCCAACAAATACCACCATATCCAGGTTACATGCCGCAACATAAGCTCCAATATAGCCGTGTAGTCGATGTGCATGAGCTCCTAACTCACCCACTTCTCCTAACATAGCAATACGTCTACCTGTACATGTGCATTGTTGAAGCACTTGTAGAGCCTGAGCTATGCTTGCAGGAGCTGCATTATAACTGTCGTCAATAATAAGAGGTAAATGAGGTTTTTTGATCTCTTCCATACGCATATGAACTTGTTTCATATGTAAAAGCGCACAACATGCTTTATCGTAAGATACACCCAATATTTCACAAACGCGAAGTGCAAAACAAGCGTCAATTACGCACGCTTTTCCTGCCTCAGATAGGGTCACTTTTCGCATAAGCCCATCTGAGCAAACAACATGCGCACATGCCTTACCCAGCTCGTTAAGATCTATCTTTGTCACGTGAATAGACGAGGACGATTTCTCGCCTACACAAGAAACTAAAACATCTGCTGGTTGTGCATATGCCTCGGTAATAAAGGTTGTAAAATCGTCTGAATCATGCAAAATAAGCTCTGGTTTAAGCTGACGCGATTGCTGAGAACACATAGGAGCGATAATCTCGGCCTTTGCTTGCGCAATTGCTTTACGTGAACCCAAAAGACCTAGATGACTGGTACCTATATTAGTAATAACAGCAATGGTGGGCTTTGCAACTAAAGCCATACGCGAAATTTCACCTTCATGATTCATGCCCATTTCGGCAACAATAACCTCGGCGTCAGAAGGAGTATTAAGGATAGTTAGCGGAAGTCCAATCAAGTTATTATGATTTGCCTTAGTTCCATAGGTGCGAAAAGTTGTGGAGAGTGTAGCTATAAGCATATCTTTTGTGGTGGTTTTCCCACACGAGCCCGTAACGCCCACAACTGTCCACAAAGGATTTTTCTCTCGCCAAAAAGAGGCAAGCTCCAGCAAAAATTCTTGTGCGTCATCATGAGCCGCGCGCAAAAGCAAACAGTTGTGCTCATGAGCTAACTGTATAAGCTCTTGCGATGCTTCGCATGTGAGCACAACACAAGAAGCGCCTGCGCCAATTGCAGAATCAGCATATAAATTGCCGTCTGTTCTCTCGCCACGAAAAGCAACAAACATGCCTTGAGACACTACATTTCTAGAATCGATCGTAGTGCCACTTATACTTGTAATATCCGCGTGATTACATACATACGCACGCGTGGCTTGTACAATTTCTTCTGTCGTACACGTTAGCATAGTACCTTCTTTAAATGAGACGCACATGAATATGCTTAGTATTCACCTGCGTTTTTACTCTCTACGTTAGTTAATGCAAACATTGCTATGTGTTTACGTAAACCATTTAGTTGTAAGTAAACCCTCTTATATACTAATCAAGTGTTGCTACTTTTGTTCCGAAATATTCAAATCGGTGAGTGCTTCCCTCATAATTTCAGAAAACAGGTATGCCGAAGAAGTGGCAGCCAAATGAGGCGTACCATCTAATCCCACATATAACAGAATCTTTGCAGATTTAGCTGGCGCAAATCCGATAAGAGAACTCGTATAGCTGCCTCGTATGTAACCACCAGTAGGCGATGCTTGTTCACCTGTACCTGTTTTACCCGCAACACTATACCCTGGTACTTGAGCCTTTTTTGCCGTACCGTCGCTCACAACCGTTTGTAGATAATCAATCATAAGATCTGATGTTTCTTTTTTAATAGATGTACCTTTTGCTGGCCAATTTGCTTCCTCACCCGCTGTGCTCATCAAAAAGTGAGGCGTATACAACGTGCCTCCATTTGCAACAGATCCCACCGCTTGAGCCATCTGCACCTGTGGAAATGCAAGCGCTTGACCAAATGCCATAGTTCCAAGCGATGCACCATCGTACTCTACACGTTTCTTTACAAGTCCACCAACTTCGCCAGGATAATCTATACCAGTTTTTTGACCAATTAAAAAGTTATCTAAACCAGCAGCAAAGGTATCAGCTCCTATATAATGTTGAGCCACATAAGATGATCCAACATTAGAAGACCGCCGCAAAATTTCACGAATATCCATATCGGCTGCTACTCGGCGATTATCTTCATCGGTAATGGTATCGGCACCGGATTTTATGGTTGCCGGAATATCAAATACTTGCTGAGGGGATATTTTTTGAGCGTCTAAGCCAATCGACATAGTAAGTATCTTAAAAATGGAACCCGGCTCATAGGTAGATGACACTGGTTTTAGATTAAGCGAGCCTTCGGCAATATCTTCGGCGTTGGTAGGATTAAATAAAGGAGTAGAACACATAGCCAATATTTCGCCATTTTGTGGATCGGTCGCAATAACAGAGCCTGATTTTGCGTGATAATCTTTGACTCCTTGCGCTATGATGTCTTCGGCTTTTTTCTGGATATTAATATCTATTGAAATAACAATATCATTGCCGTGTTGAGCAGGTACTACATGAGGATGATCGCCAGCAATGGGTGTTCCTTGAACACCTGCTTCAAAAATCATCTCACCATCAGTTCCTTTAAGTTTGTCATTATAATAAAGCTCAAGGCCAGACAAGCCGTCACCATCATTACCAACCAAACCTAAAATCTGTCCACCAACATTACCATAAGGGTATTCTCGTTTAATATCGGGAAGTAAAAAGACACCTCCAATTTTTGCATCAGCAAGGCGTGTTTTAATAGTTTTGGCATCTTCATTACTAATTCTTTTTACCACATAAGAAAACGTTGTGTTGGCATTAAGTGAATCAATGTAGTCATCAGCAGAGCCGCCCAAAACATCGGCGATTATGTGTGCAGCTCCGCTTGGATCTTTAACCTGTTGAGGATTACAATAAAGCGTCTTGCATTCGCGACTAATGGCAAGTACATTACCGTTGCGATCATAAATAGTACCGCGACGCGCAAAAAGTTTTACCACATTTGTGCGCTGCGTCTGTGCCATATGAGTTAATTTTTGAGCATCAACTATTTGCAACCAAACAAGACGCGCAACAACGCAACAGGTGAAAAAAGCAAAAATTGCGATCAGCTTAATGGTTGTTCTTGAAAAATAAGCGTAACTATAGGTAGAAGCAGACGCAGAAGAGCGTCTTTCGTCATACGATGCACCTCGTACAAAATCACGTCCGGATCTCATAACATACCTTACATACTAGAAATTAGCCGTGCTAATCTTATCTATATATTCCCATGAAGAAATCAATATAAGAGCAAATTCTATAATACAGGATTGTCTGCAAACACACATAATTCATGGTGAATATTTTGACTATTGTTGAGAACTTTCACTTACATCTGAAGAGGGCTCGGCAATGTTTATGGTATCTACTTTCTCGGGTAGCACCATACCGTAGCTTTGCGTTGCAATTCTTCCAATGCGATTGGAATTAGCCAAAATAGAATGCTCCACTTTGAGTTCACTGTTATGCATTTGTGCTTGTTCAATGGTTGAGGTAAGCACTTTATTGTGTTGAAGTGTAGAAACAGAGGCGCTCAAAAGGGCAACGCGTACAAAACCGATTGCCACAAAAAGCATCACAATGCTTAATACAACTTTTATATTAAAGAGGAATTGCAGACTTACGCCACGACGAACGGAAGCGTCAAGACCCCCACCTTCTACAACTCCAAATGACGGACGGAGCTTAGGCGCCACACGAGCTTGTCGCTCTGGGCTTAAAGCCTCATAATCAAGTGCGACATTGTCTCGGTACCCCATGAAAACCCCTTCTAAATTGTGCTGCACGTAGTGCGTGAGTAGTTCGTTTTTTGTTTGTAGTTCGTTTACTGCTTCGTTTTAAGTTCCTGCAGCACATACCGTAAAGGTCATCTGCATATGCGCATACGCTTGCGCGCACACGCAGGCAATCACCTACTTACAGATATGTTGTGCGCCGTGCTGCGCGCAAAAGCGCACTGCGAGCACGAGGATTGCACTCAACCTCAGAAGGTGTTGCGACAAGCGGTTTTTTCGTAAGAATATCTAATACCGGCTTACGTCCACATACACACACGGGAAAATCGGCAGGACACACGCAACCTTGTGCGTATTCGCTTAAAATGTGTTTTACCAGCTTATCTTCAAGCGAATGATATGCAATAATACAAATTCTTCCGCCTGGATTAAGCCAGCGAATTGCCTGCTTAAGTCCTGTTTCTAGCACGTCAAGCTCATGGTTTACTTCAATACGAAGCGCCTGAAACGTTTTACGTGCCGGATGTTTTCCATGACGTCGTGCCGCAGCAGGAATCGCGCGCTTGACAACTTCAACCAATTCTAAAGTTGTTCGAATGGGCGAAAGTTTGCGCTGCTCTACAATGACGTGAGCAATACGAGCGGCAAACTTTTCATCACCATAGCTTCGTAAAATCCGAGTGAGGTCGGCTTCGTTATAGGTTTGTATGACCTCTGCTGCAGTTAAAGTGTTATTCCTCGGATCCATACGCATATCAAGCGGAGCGTCTTCGTGATACGAAAAGCCCCTTTCGGCTACGTCGAGCTGCGGTGACGAAACACCAAGATCGAACAAGAATGCATCAACGCCTATTACCTGGGCTTGCACTAATAAGTTATCGAGCTGAGAAAAATTTCCCTTCAAAAACTTATACGTTACGCAAGGCGCAAGACGATCCATGCGCTCGGACGCAGCTTTAAGAGCCGCGTCGTCTTGGTCTATACCAAGTGATAAACCATCAGGTGCAACGTGTTGTGCCAAAGCTACCGTGTGACCAGCACCGCCAAGAGTGCAATCACAGACAACATCGCCAGGTTTAAGCGATAACTCCTGTTCTACCTCGGTGAGCATCACGGGAACATGCCGATATTCAGATGTCAAACTGCTCATATCCTTACGACCTAGTCTTCAAACATCAAGCTCTCAAGATTGTCATCAAATGCTTTTGTCTGATCTTCAAATTTGGAAGCATTCCAAATTTCAAAATGATCATCAACGCCTACGATGGCAACCTCGCGCTCGATATTGCATGCACTAAGACGACTTGCATCAAGCTTGCCTAATGCAAGGCGCCCTGCACTGTCTAATTCGACCGTGAGTGTACGCGATAAAAGACCTGCACGTAGAGCGACGTCTTTTCTGTTACGAGGGTTGATTCCTCCAGGAAAAAAACTCTCTATCCACGCGCGATGGCTTTCAGGAGTAAAACCGTAAATGCAATCGTTGAGAGGAACAAGACAAACAGTCTCGCCCAGTTGCTTTCTAAAAGCAGAAGGAAGCATAATGCGTGACTTAGCATCAAGCGTATGCGTGTAGGTGCCAGTCAAATACATTTGATCCTCCTTTCAACCTTTAGAGATAACTCTCCCGCGGATTACGCTTTCAACTATACGCACTTCCTTAACACTTCGCAACACTTTGTTACATTTTTTGACACCTAATTTGATTTTTATGACAAAAACTCATTAAGCCCATCTTAAAGGTGAACTATTTTTGGATATATAGGGGGTACACATGTTTGTAGGTACAATCATTTGGAGATTATGAGAACTCTTGTACTATGTGCGATGAACTTTGTGTGCGTTTTTTATGAACGTACAGCTCAGAGCTATAAATGCTGAGGCATGGGGGTTTTGACTATTTTATCTGAGCACGTGGATGTGCCGCCATATATTCGCTACGAATATGCGTTAAATCAATATGTGTATAAAGTTGCGTTGTAGAAATAGATGCATGTCCTAAGAGCTCTTGAACAATACGCAAATTCATGCCACCTTCAAGCATGTGCGTGGCATAACTGTGGCGCAAGGTATGAGGATGTAAACCTTTAATACCAACGTAACTACCATAGCGCTCTACCAGCGAAAATACCGCCTGACGAGAAATACGAGTGCCGCGCACGCTTAAAAAAACTGCGTCTGTTGTTTTAGGAGAACATGCCAAAAGAGCGCGCCACTTGGTGCAATAATTTTGGTAACTTTCAAGCGCTGTTCCCAAGCATGGAACTAAGCGCTCTTTTGAGCCTTTTCCAAACACGCGCACCAGCTCATCGGAAACCAAAACATCTCCTTGATTAAGACCACACAATTCCGAAACGCGAAGGCCACAGCCATAAAGCATTTCTAATATTGCTTTATCTCGATAAAAACATGCTTGCGGTTTAAGCGAAAGTGCTTTTCGAGCCGTAAGTTTTGGAGCTGGCAGCAGCTGCGGCTTAAAAGGATCGTCTAACAGATGGATAATTTGATCTTGGGTGAGGACATCGGGCAAATGAAACGATTTTTTGGGAAGTTTTAAATTGGTGGTTGGATGATTTTCGCAAATTTGCTCAACAACCATAAATTTATGAAAACCTTTAATTGATGAAACAGCACGTTGAACCGTTGAAGATGACATACCCTCATGGAAAAGATGTGCAATATAGGCTTCTACGATCTCGCGCGTAATATACGCAGGATCATCAATATCATGAGATTGAAGAAACGATAAGTACAACGTTAAATCGTGATCATACGAATGTAGTGTATGCACCGAATAGCCACGCTCAATAAGCACGTAGTTAAGATATTCTTCTTTAATGGTGTCAAAAGTATCCATAGTATCAACTCATACACAAAAGCACGGCAATGAGAACATAAAGCACAAGACGCATAACCTAAAAGCAAACACATGTGCATTGTGCAAAAAAGCTCAAGTGCATACGCACTTGAGCTTTTCGTTTAATTCATGTCGCGAGGAGCTACCACACTTGTACGCTCAACACCTTCGTGACGTGCAATGGACGCACGAACAAACTCTCTAAACAACGGCGCAGGATTAGTTGGACGGCTCTTAAACTCTGGATGTGCCTGACTCGCAACAAACCATGGGTGAATATTTTCGGGCAATTCAACCATTTCTACCAAACGGTCATCAGGCGAAAGACCAGCAATAATAAGGCCAGCATCTACCAGTTGCTTACGATATGCGTTATTGACTTCATAGCGATGACGGTGACGCTCGTATACAAGCTCTTGACCGTATGCCTCACGTGCCAAAGGACCTAATACCTTGCAAGGATAGGTACCTAAACGCATAGTACCACCCTTATCGGTAACTTCTTCCTGCGATGCCATAAGGTCAATAACAGGATGTGAGGTTTGAGGATTAAATTCAGACGAATTTGCATCTTCAAGATGGCAAACGTGGCGAGCGAACTCAGAAACAGCAACTTGTAATCCTAAACAAACTCCCAAGTACGGAATCTTACGTTCGCGCGCAAGTTGAGCAGAAAGAATCTTTCCTTCTACACCACGGCGTCCAAATCCACCAGGAACCAAAATACCATCTGCATCTTCAAAAACTTCGTCGAGATTAGAAGCATCAAGCTCTTCTCCATCGATAAGCGTGATATTAACATGGCGACCAAAATACACGCCCGAATGGTGCAATGCCTCGATAACCGAAAGATATGCATCCGGGAGTTGCGTGTATTTTCCAACTACCTTAATTTCGGTTGTATCTTTATGGGCATTTGCCTTTTCCATGGCACGGGTAAAGTCGTTCCACGCTTCCATATGGCTTTCGCGAACTTCAAGACCTAATTTTTCGCATACTTTTTCGTCAAAGTGTTGTTTTGCTAAATGCATAGGAACTTGATAAATAGACGGACAATCGGAATTTTCAAAAACGCAATCCTCGTCAACGTCACAAAAATGCGCAATCTTAGCACGAATAGCAGTGTTTATCTCGTGATCTCCACGACATACAATTAAATCGGGTTGTACACCCATGGAGCGAAGCTCTTTAACCGAGTGTTGAGTAGGCTTAGTTTTAACCTCGTGAGCAGCGGAAATATAAGGAACCAAACTTACATGAATGACAAGTGTTTGACCTGGTCCTTTTTCTTTTCTAAATTGGCGAATAGCTTCAACAAAAGACTGCCCTTCTATATCACCTATTGTTCCTCCAAGCTCAGTGATAACAACATCAGCCTGAGTTTGCTCTTCGATGCGCTTAAAACGTTCTTTAATCTCGTTAGTAACGTGAGGAATAACCTGAACCGTTCCTCCCAAAAAGTCACCAGCGCGTTCGCGTGATATAAGTGACTGATAAATAACGCCAGTTGTAAAATTGGAATTAGCGGTAAGGTTTTCATCAATGAAACGCTCATAATGCCCGAGGTCAAGGTCAGTTTCTTTGCCGTCTTCGGTAACAAAAACTTCACCGTGCTGAAATGGGCTCATAGTTCCAGGGTCTACATTTAAATACGGATCTGCTTTTTGCATCATCACTTTATAACCGCGTGACTTCAAAAGTCTTCCCAAGGAAGCAGCAGTAATGCCTTTTCCTAATGATGAAACCACACCACCGGTTACAAATATATGCTTTGTCATAATGATTTTTGCCTTCCCGTATCCTGAAATTTACGAATATTATTTCCTACGGGACTTCATATTACAACACACGTAGCATGTAATACACGACATATTTCGTTATACACCGAAGGACTACATTTACTAAGCTATATCTATAGATAGTTTACACCTTTTAACTATGTATGACTTAAAAAGAATAATCATTCATAATACGTACATATGTTCTAGTTTACACAACGCTGATATGCCAGACGAGCAGAGCCATCGGCCACGTACACGGTCCCACAATGTATAAAGCCATGTTTGGCAATTAAATGCTGCATAACAAGATTTTGCGCATGTGTATCAATGCGCAAGTTGTGATAGCGTTGCTCGCAATACTCAACAATTGCATCAAAAACACCATGCACGCGACCATCACTTGCTACACGATGAATGGTAAGATAGGGATCGCTGTTAAGCCATTGCCCGTCGATATGCGCATATACAGATTCGGGTTCCTTTTGAATAGAAAATGCGCCACAAATCATCCCACCTTCTTGCACCACGTGCGCATGATCGAGCTTCATATCAGCCAAAATGAGATCACGTGTTGGATACCTGCGCGCCCATTGCGAAGGATTGCCGTGAGCAATCATAAAATCCTGAGCAGCAGCATACACACGCATAATTTCATCAAGCATCACAGGAGTTGATTTTACAATTTCCATATCTTCACCTCTTATTCAAGTCATACGATGTATAGAAGAGCACTACCATACAAAAAACAATACGGTGGGTTTACACATACCAAACACTTTAAAGCTTTGATCTTTGCCAGCAAAAACGTTTTAATCTTTGTTGTTAGAAGCGTCTTTAATCATTTGACGTGCGTGTTCACACGAAATATCAGACACATCACCCGAAAGCATCCGTGCAATTTCTTGGACGCGCTCCTCATCTTTTACCTCAGTTATCAGCGTTTGTGGGCAATCTGTTCCCACTTTTGATACCACATAATGCTTATCGGCATACACTGCAAGCTGAGCTAGGTGAGTAACCACGATAATTTGATGAACACGCGAAAGCTTTTTAATAAGTCGCGCTAAAGATTGCGCGGTACTTCCTCCAACGCCTGCGTCGACCTCATCAAATACTAAAGTTGATGTATGTTCGCTCTCTTGCAAAACAACTTTGCAAGCAAGCATAACACGAGAAATCTCTCCACCTGAGGCAATTTTTTTAAGGGGGTGCGCCGTCAAGGATTTTCCGCTTTGATACAAAAATTCAACAGAGGTAGCGCTTGTATCATTCCAGAATTTTTCGTCGAGCAATGCAACACGTACCGTAATTTTTGACGAAGCCATAGCAAGTGTAGCAAGTATGTCATTCATGCGTTGCGCAAGCTGAGGCGCGCCCCTCTTTTGCGCGTTAAAAAGCTCTTGAGCTGCAAGAACAAGACGCTCATGAGCAGATTGCACCTCACGTTTAAGTTCGCGAATGTGCTCATCTCCCCTATCGTGAGCAGCAAGGTAGGCGCGTGCATCGTCAACTTTTTGAAAAACATCTTCCATACGCGGGCCATACGAGCGCATAATCTGCTGAAAATTGCGTAAACGCTGTTGCATATCATTGAGAACTTCGGGGTTACACTCAACACCATCAAGATGATGACGAATTTCGTCTGAGATGTCTTCCATTTCTGCAACGCAGGCGGCAAGCCTATCGGCAAGTGGCGCAAGCGTTTCGTCGTAAGCACATGCGCTCGCAAGAGCTTCTTGAGCCGTTGAGGCACTGTCGCGCGCTTTGTCTTCATCGATAAGCTCGCTTCGAGCCGTGTAGAGCGCTTCCATAAGATCTTGAGCGTGTTCTGCGCGTGCACAATCTTGTTGGAGCTGCTCATATTCACCACGCTGAGGATTAAGCTCAGCTACGCGCGCAAGCATAAATTGTAACGCATCAAGTTTTTCTTGCATCTCGCTGGTTTGTGACGTTAACTCGTCTAATTGGTTTGCAAGCTTACTGTATTGAGCATATGCCTCGCGATAGTGCTGTTGTACAGGCAAAATGTTAGAACTTGCCCATTCGTTGAGAATTTGGGCTTGATAGTGAGACTGTAAAAGCTTTTGATGTTCGTGTTGATTGCATATATCAATTGATGGCGCAGCACTCTTTGCTAATCCTGCAAGAGAAACCATATGGTCATTCAGGGTAATTCGACTTCTGCCCGATGTATCAAGCGTACGAACAATAACTATGTCATTATCGGTATTGTTGTCAAAAATCAAACGCGCTTCCACACGTAAATCGGTGCTTCCTTCGCGAATAGAAGCAAAATTTGCACGCTCTCCTGTTATAAGCTTAACTGCGGACAAAAGTGCCGTTTTACCTGCTCCTGTTTCTCCAGTAAGCACAGTAAGACCACAAGCAGGGCGAAGACGTATATCTTTAATTAATGCAAGATTTTGAATATGGAGTTCATCAATCATGGGATGCCTGCCCGTAAAAAACACGAGAAACTGATTGATAAAAGCTTGAAGGCGATGCTTCGAGCAATAAAATATCGCCTTGACCACGCGTTATTTTTGCAGAAAGTGGAGTCAGATTTGCCCCTAAGGGCTGACCGTCTGCAAAAAAGAGACGCTCCACGTTGCGCTCGGTTGAAATAGAAATTTCTACAACATCAGAAGATGCGGTAAGAAATGCACGAGCTAGAATAGTATGAGGCGCAACTGGAACACACAGCATGCCTGTAAACGTAGGCGTTACGATAGGACCTCCAGCGGCAAGCGCATAGCCGGTAGATCCAGTTGCAGTTGCCACTACAAAGCCATCTCCACGAAGCGTATCAATATGATGACCTGATACGTCAACATTAAAAACGATCATGTCGCCTTTACTACCATGACTCAGCGAAAAATCGTTAAGTGCAAAATTATGCAGCTCAATTTCTTGTCCACGCTCATCCAAAAATAGCGAGGTAATTTGCAGCGTTGCACGTCGCGAAACATGAAGCTCGCCTGCAAGCGCACGCTGAACCATTGTTTGCAGCTCATCTGGACCTGCACTGGTTAAAAAACCTAAATGACCATATGAAAGACCCAAAATAGGAATTTCACGATAACCCGTAATTTTTGCCGCACGCAAAAGCGTGCCATCGCCACCTAACGATATAACTAAATCGGTATTATCAACATTAAGAGGAATAACATTGGTTTTCTTCTTATCGGGCGCCCACACAACTTCAATTGATTGTTTTTCAAGAAATTCTGTAAGACGAGAAGCATCTAAAACGGCTTCTTGGCGTGAATAATTAGGGACAATTGCCACCTTAACCATCGCGCACCCTCCTTCTTGATAACGTGATTTATACCGTATAGCCTGTTGCTATTTTACTCTAACCATGTCGATAATGGATATAGAGGCGCAGAAACTTCTGCAGAATCAACAACAGATGAAACATCTAAAGAAGAAGATGCGTCAAGTACTGATACATCAGAAGAAGGCGAAGGTTGATGTGCATCTTTACCAGCGGCAAGTAAAAATTCGCGGTTACCTTTATGGCCATAAATAGGACTCGGACATAAAGCTAAAGGAACAAGACCCACCGATGTGCATGCATGTAAAGCGCGCTCAATGGCTTTTATATGCAGGCGCTTAGAGCGAACAATACCACCCGATCCAACTTCTGCTTTATCAACCTCAAATTGTGGCTTAACAAGCGTAACAAAGAGCGAACGCGGTTTCATAAGCGCATTCACCGCAGCAATAATAGTCTGAATGGAAGTAAACGAAACATCACTTACTACCACATCAAAGAGATGATCAGGTGTTTGAAGCGAAGGAGCACATATGTTGGTTTTTTCGATAAGTTCAACCTTGGGGTTATTGCGCAATTCCCAGCTAAATTGAGCATAGCCTACATCAACCGCAGTAACGCAAGCAGCACCATTTTGTAAAAGGCAGTCGGTAAATCCCCCCGTTGAAGCGCCTACATCCAAACATTTTTTGTCTCGAACATCTATACCAAACGCTTCCAAAGCACGAACAAGCTTAAAACCGCCTCGGCTTACGAATGGAATATGACTTTTAACATGCAGATATATGCCAGCTGGCACTTGTTTTCCTGGATGAGTAAGGCGTTCGTGTTCTGACGAAACTTCCCCTGCTAAAACAGCAGCATATGCTTCCTTTTGCGTTGCAAAAAATCCCTGCTGAACAAGCTCTGCGTCAAGACGTTGCTTCATACACTGCTCTTTTTGAAACTAGTGCGCAGACAATACTGGCACTTGGTTGCCATCATGTTGAGAAGGTTTATCTTCAGATGAGTTGGGCTGCACTTTTGAAGACGCACCGTCTTTGTCAGAAGATTCAAGTTCATTGGGTACAGGTGTATCGTTTTTGGAAGAAGCAGCTACAGGAGCAACAATCGAAGACGCATCGGCTTCAGAAGCACCGTTTTCAGCACTGTTTTCAGCATCGGTTGTGGAGGTATTTTTATGAGGTAAAGCGTCAGCATTCGTAGCTACAAGTTCACTATCATCTAAATCTACCGCATCAACCATATCTACCGCGCGCGAACCAAGTTTAATTGCCTCATCAAACAAATCAAGCGAGTTTTCCAAAGAAACTTCCTTGTCTTTAACCGAGGTAATAATCTGTTCAAGACGCGCTTTTATATCGGTAAAGCTTGTGTAATCTTGTGATGAAAGCTGTGCCATATACATACCTTAGAGTTTTAAGACGTTATCTTTGTTCGATAAGAACTCATCAACAGCGCTGCGCACACAAGCGCGAACGTCAGAATCACTTGTTATATCAGTGTCAGCAAGCTGTGTGTTGTGAGATGCGCTTGCATCATGTGTACAAGCAGAATCACTATCAGCATCTTCTGCTGACACATCTTCTGTGGTTGGCGCGGATACATGCTCATCAACAGTGCTCTGAGCAGCGCTTGAATCCCTATCAGAGGACATGGACACAGACTCATCAGATGTAGAAACATCTTCTAATACATCGCGCCCGTTTTCCATCATGCGTGCAACCTGTCCTAAAACGCCATTGACAAAATGTGAGGATTCATCGGTACCATAAGCCTTTGCTAAATTAACCGACTCGTTAATAGTTACTGCAATATCCACATCGTCTACTTTTATCATTTCGTAGAGCGCAAGACGCAAAATGTTGCGATCAACACTAAGCAAACGATTAAGATTCCAGTTGGTAATTACACGAGAAATAAGCGCATCGAGCTTGTCACGCAACTCATCAGTGCCAAGAGCTAAGCGTTTCCCAAAGTCATCAAGGGGACCTTCGGACAATAAATAGTTTGTAGCAAGAACATCACAAACTTGCATGTTCCTTGATTCAGCCTGAAACATCAATTGAAGCGCTTGGCTGCGCGCAAGAGTTCTTCCTGCAAATTGTACCTTTTTTGGCACGTTATTCACTACTCCTTGGGAAATACTAAACTGTCAATATATACGTCGATAGCACCAATTTCGCAAGAAAGCTGTTCTTGCAAAGCTGTTGCAACAGATGAACGAATTTCTTGTGCAAGACCCACAAAAGGATATCCATAAAAAACGGCAACATGGACATCCACAAAAAGTTTATCGTCTTCGACACGAGCCTCAACAGCTTTATCTTCTGGCAAAGACTTGGTCGTAAACACCGAAATAAGGTTAGACGTAATATCGTTGCCACCTACCTGCGCAACGCCTTCGATATGGCTTACTGCTTTTACCACTATTGCACGGAGAACATTTTGTGAAATACCCAAGCCAGATATAAAAAGCTCATGTGTACTCATAGGATATCCCTTCAATACGTTTTGATTGCTATTTCTGATAGGTGCGCCAACAGCTCTTTGTGCATATATCTGTTACATGTAATGATAGTTACTGCCAACATAGCATGCGCCAAGCACAAGTGCGAGTCTATACAGAAATCAAACCACTACTATCAAGTATAGTAGAGAATAGCTCTAAACAAAAGCGCGACAAAAAATTCCGTGAAATGATACAACATTCCACGGAATTAAAAGTTTCAAACGTAATCAACCTATACGCGAGCTACAAATTTACCAACACGAGTGTCGACGCGAACTTTTTCGCCCTGATTAAGATACATAGGAACAGCAATGACAGCGCCAGTTTCGATAGTTGCAGGCTTGGTTCCTCCTTGTACAGTGTCACCTTTGAAGCCAGGGTCGGTTTCGGTAATTTCTACCTCAATAAACATAGGAGGATTAACACCTAAAAGCTCGGTATCAGCATACAAAAGCTGGCAGTTATCGTTTTCTTTTAACCATTTTTTGTTATCGCCAATGAAATCAGCAGAAACAGGAATTTGTTCATACGTTTCGTTGTCCATGAAATAGAACGAATCGCCATCGTTATAAAGATATTGCATCTCACGCGTGATAAGCTGAACGCTTTCAAACTTAGAACCTGCATTACATGTTTGATCGATAACACGACCGCTTTTAAGGTCTTTAATCTTATAGCGAACAAAAGCACCGCCCTTACCAGGCTTTACATGCTGAAACTCAACAATGGTGTAGTATTTGTTATTAATCTTAAGACCCATTCCGTTACGGAAGTCTGCAGTTGAAATTGCTGCCACGATGCACTCACTTTCTGTTAAAACTTGCACCAAGAAGCAAGTAGAATAGATTTTGTATAACTAAATTAGGTTACCATGTAATTCTACATTTTGCACGAGACTACGTTGAGAAAAACACATCGTATTCAAATCATGGACGCGCCTCATAGCTATACCTTGCAATGACACGCAAAACAGGTGCTTACATAAAAAGCGCACCATATAGTGCGCCATATAGTGCATCATATAGTGTGCCATAGCACGTACTCCCCTGCCCAAACGTAATTATTTTTTGAACGGTGAAGTTAGCATTTTACAAATTCTTGTAATTCCTAGTTTAACTACATCCAAAAACGAGAGCGAGCGATACATACGATCTGGTGAAATATAGGTGCGTATAGCGCGCAGGGTCTTTTTATTGTCCTTGGTAGAAAAGGAGAACTTTCCCGTCTTTTTAGTTTGAATCATAAAGCGAGGAATAATTTTGCCCTTAAACAGAACCGAAGCGGCTACCGAATCAATTTCTTCCCAAGGTATTTGAATAAAGTCAGCAGGATTTTTTTCATTATAAAACTCAAAGGCTTTATCACCGATCATAACGTGGCCGTAGGTGGTAAGTCCTAAAAACGATGCCGCCTTGATGGTAAGATCAACTTTTGTATTTTGAGAAGAAACCATTTTTCCTCTTTCATTTTGTAGTAAAAGCGCGCACACGTAGCATACTACATGCGCGCGCTATTTAAAATACTCAGTTATTGCTTATACGCATTACATAACGTGAGCTAAACGGGCCACAATACCAACCAAGAACAGTGCAAGGATGATAACGATAGGAGAAACTTTCTTCTTCAACAGCCAGCAGCATAAAAGCGTAAGGCATACAGCTGCAAGACCAGGAATAAGCTGGTCGAGGTTTTGTTGAAGGGTTGTAACCTTAACTTGGTCAAGGCCGTTAACACCCAAAGCATTGTATTGGGTAATAGCGCTCTTGATACCATCTGCAGTTGGCTCGATCTTGGACCAGTCGATGAATGCACCAGGAGCCTGGTTGATCTTAGAGACAACCGGGGTAAAGCTGATGGAAACCCAACGCTGAACCAAAGAACCAATGATGAACATACCAAGGATCGAAGCACCTTCGGTGATTTTGCTCAAAAGACCACCAGAAACGTCCTTAACAATAGAGGTACCAAGTTTGTAACCAAACTCTTGCGTGTACCACATAAATGCCATACGGATAACGTTCCAAGCAATAAAGAAGAGCAAAGGACCAACAAGGTTTCCACTTAATGCCAAAGAAGCACCTAAAGCACCTAAGATAGGACGAAGGGTAAACCAGAATACTGGGTCGCCAACGCCGGCGAGAGGACCCATCATACCAACCTTTACACCTTGGATAGCTGCGTCGTCAACGGGATTTCCGTTAGCACGCTCTTCCTCAAGTGCAAGAGTAACACCCATTACAGGAGCTGATACATAAGGGTGCGTGTTGTAGAACTCCATGTGGCGCTTTAAAGCAGCAACCTGATCCTGTTTTGCAGGATAGAGCTTTTTAATGGCGGGGATGATGGAGTAGCACCAACCACCGTTTTGCATACGCTCGAAGTTCCATGAACCTTGAAGGAACTGATGGCGCCACGCAACAGCCATACGATCGGACTGAGAAAGTTTAATTTGATCTGCCATTATGTTTTCGCTCCTTTCGTTATTCATAGTCGTTAATAATGTCGCCTAAAGGATCTTGCGAGCCTGCACTACCAGAGCCGTGAGAAGCAACTTCTTTGAGACCAAGGTAAATGATTGCAAGAGAAACACCAATTGCACCAAGTGCAATAAGGGTGAGGCCTTTAAGAGCGGCAATAACAAAACCAAGAATGAAGAAAGGCCAAACTTCTTTAGAAGCCATCATGTTGATAACCATAGCGTAACCAACGGCAGCTACCATTCCGCCGCCAACGCCCATACCACCTGCAAGCCATGCAGGCATTTGGTCAAGTACTGCCTTAACAGCTTCGGACGGAACAAAGCACAAAGCAGCTGCAGGAATAGCAATACGAAGACCTTGCATAGCAATTGCAATAACCTGCCATGCTTCCATAGCTGCAATGTTGCCCTTCTCGGCAGCCAGGTCCATTGCATGAACGATAGGAATAGCAATGGTACGAGCAATCATGGTAAGGAACAAACCAGCTACTGACAAAGGAATTGCCAAAGCAATGGAAGTGGTGATAGCGGTTTGAGTATCTTGTGCACCACCGTTAAGTGCAAGAACCATGATGATAGCAGAAGCAACAGAAGCAAGAGCTGCGTCAGGAGCAACTGCAGCGCCGATGTTTGCCCAACCAAGAGCGATCATCTGTAAAGAACCGCCCAAAATAATACCTTCGGTAGGGTGACCAGTTACGATACCAATTAAGGTGCAGGCAACAAGTGGTTGATGGAATTGGAACTCGTCCAAAATACCTTCCATACCTGCAAAAAAGGCAACGATCACTACCAAAATCAAACTAATGATAGGCATGAAATCCTCCTTTATGCCAACTCAGACTTTGCTTTTTGAAGCAAAGCATTAAAGTTTTCAGGTGCGTCAGCAGGAACTTTACGAACATCAAACTCAACACCCAAAGAAACGAGTTTCTCGAGGGCTTCGACGTCGTCTTTACCCATTGCAATTGCATTGTTAACGACAACTTTTCCTACTGAGTGAGCGATAGATCCCAAGTTAGCTTTTTTGATTTCAACGCCAGCCTCAACAGCTTGAAGCATGTCGGCAGGAGATTCAAAAAGAAGCATAGTACGTGTAGCACCAAAACGAGGATCTTTGGTGAGCTCTACCATTTTTGAAACAGGAATGACATGAGCATGAACTCCAGAAGGAGCAGCTTCGATGATCATTTGTTTACGCAGGCTGTCTTTGCAAACCTTATCGGAAACAACAATGATACGATCGGGCTTGATTTCCTTTGTCCAAGATGTAGCAACTTGACCATGAAGCAAACGCGTATCAATACGAGCAAGACCAATCTTGATGTGGCCGTCACCCAGAACGGTACCAGGCGCAATAGCTCCGTGAACTTGCTGCTTAACTGCTTTAGGTTTAGGCATAACGTCTTCGGGCTTAGCCTTAATACCTGCAGCTGCCTCGCTGATTGCCTCAGCAGCAACAGCTTTTGCAGTATCAGCACCCATACGAGCGCCATATGCGGCAACAAGCATAGGAAGACTTAAACCTGCAACTGCAGTCCACTCAGGATGCTCGTTTGAATCAAGTAACAGCGAAACCTGATTCCAAGGAGTACCACCTTGAAGATCGACCAGGAACAAAACTTCCTTTTGATCTTCGAAAGACGATACGGCAGCAAGCAACTGAGCTTTAAGGTCGTCAGGACCCATATCGGGGTTTAAACAAACGGCCTTTACATTTTCTTGAGGTCCGAAAATCATTTGACCTGATTGCATAATGCCCTCGGCTAAACCGCCATGACTGGTTAACACAATACTAACCACTGCCTTACCTCACTTTCTTATGTCCCGTGAAAAAGCTCAAGGGAAGCTCTCGCAAAAGCCGTTTCATATGTGTACAAGACACATAACGTAAGCTAAACGAAAGACCCAATGAACTTCATCGTTTATACATAACAACTCAAACTATGATACGTCATAAACTATTCACAAACAAGAATTTTATTTTCACCGATTGTAAGCTACCGTTTACAGAATTTATTTTGATTATTTCTTTTTGCCCATTGACATAGGTATTGCCTGAAAAAGACTCTTGTAACCTGAAAGAGAAATTAAACGAAATGAACTAAAAAAGCATGCGCCGCAAACTCATACGTTCACGGTACATGCTTTAAGTAGTCTAAGAACACTCGTATGATCTTGTACCTAAATGGTAGTGCGACCTTGCGTACTTTGCCAGTCTGCAGCAAAATCATCCACTGCTTTTTGAATAGAGGGATTTGCAAAGCCTGCCGCATAGATATCCGCACCAGCGGTAACCGCCTGCGCACCTGCGGCTAATGCATTGGTAACCTGCGATACGTTCTTAAAACTGGCTGCCAAAATCTTGGTGTGCGCACCCGAATTGCTGCACGCCATAGCAAGCTGGCCTATAACTTCTATAGGATCGGTTCCTAAATTTTCCATGCGATTGTAGTACGGTGCTAAATAATCGGCCCCCGCCTCAATTGCCAAAAGACCTTGGAAAATTGTGTAAATTGCCGTTGCGGTAATACGAAAACCTTCTTTTTTAAGCTGTTTAATAGCCGTAAGACCATTGGGCGACACAGGAACTTTTACATAAAAATTTCCACCAATATTTTCGCGAAGCGTACGAGCATCTTGTAAAATGCCCTCAACGCTCGTTGCAACAACTTGAGCATGTAAACTGGGTTCTTCGCCAATAATGGAACGCACCTTTTTTACTTGAGCAAAGAAATCGATATTCCCTTCTTTTTTTACAATAGAGGGATTAGACGTTATTCCCGCTAAAGGCAAAACACGTGCCCAGTCTTCGATATCGTGTAAATTTAACGTATCCAGCATAAATTCCATGAGTGCTTCTTTCTTTTAAAGCGCGTGTTCGGTACGCGCAATAATGTCGTCTTGCGTTGCTTTAGATAATACATTAAAGAAGGCCGAATATCCCGCAACGCGCACAATAAGATCACGATGTTTTTCGGGATGCTTTTGTGCATCAATTAAAGTCTCGCGAGAAACCACATTATATTGAATGTGATATCCGTGCAAACGGTTAAAGAACGTACGCAGCAACGCGATGAGTTTTTGTTTGTCCTCTTCTTTTGCAAGCGTCTGAGGGTTAACTTTTTGGTTGAGTAATACGCCACCAACAATTTCATCGGTAGGCAACTTTGATACCGATTTAAGAACGCTGGTAGGACCATGCTTATCCATGTTGTGGGCAGGCGAGCATCCTTCGGCCAAAGGTGTACCTGCATGACGGCCATCAGGAGTTGCAAGAGTTCCACGACCCTGACCTACATTTGCCGAGATAGAAGATGTTCCCGAATAGCGAATACCACCAATGGGGCCACGACCAAAGCGCGTATTGGGATATTTTGCAATTTCGTCGACATACACGTCGTAACAATCGCGTACCAATTTGTCAGCATAGTCATCATCGTTACCATATTTTGGCGCGTCCGTGATGAGCATCTGACGAATTTCTTCGCCACGCTCGCCTGCATAGTCGCTTTGAAGCGCACTCCAGAGTTCAGAGGTTGATATACGCTTTTCTTCAAATACAAGCTTCTTTACGGCGGCAAGAGAGTCTGAGAGGTTAGCAATACCTACTTGCAAACCAGAAATATAGTCATATACCGCTCCACCCTCTTTAAGGTGTTTTCCACGACCAATGCAGTCATCGGTAAGCGCCGAGCACAAAATATCGGGAACTTCGCGCTCAAGGCTTAAGTCGATAGAATTTTCTACAATAACGCTCATACGCGTAAGATAACGAAGCGTCTTATCCCATGCAGTTTTTAGGTCGTCATAGGATTGCATGTCAACAAAGCGTCCATACGCTGGCGCAAAGCGTTTACCCGAAGATGGATCGATTCCATCGTTCATAGCGATGAGTAAAACTTTGGGGAAGTTCATGTAACTCATACCAGTACAACGATAACCCCATTTACCAGGAACAGCCGTCTCGACGCATCCAATTGCCGAATAATCGTATGCGTCCTGCTCTTTTACACCCTTCTCAATGAAAGAAGGAATGATAATTTCGTCGTTATTAAACGCTGGCATACCAAAACCAAGCTTCATAACTTCGATTGCTTCGTTCATAAAGTCTGGATTAAGACCTGCGTGATAGCGAACGGTAAGGTTAGGTTGAGGAAGATGCGCTTGCGCAACCGACTTAAGTACCAGGTACGACAAGGGATTAACCGCATCTTTTTTATCGCGCGTTTGGCCACCAATAGTTACATTTTGATACAAAGGAGACCCCGCCGAAGAGAACGTATGAGCCTGACTGCGAACCTTATTGATGGTAAGCGTTTTAATCCACAGGTTGGTTAAACGCTCAACGATAGAATCTTGCGTTTCGCGCCCTGATTCTAAATCGGCTTTAACGTAGGGATACATATATTGGTCAAAACGTCCATACGACAGCGAGTGACCATTGGACTCAATTTGTAAGATACACTGAATAAACCATACCGATTGTACAGCCTCGGCAAATGTACGTGCAGGATAATAAGGAACACGCTCGCAAATATCGGCAATCTCAAGCAACTCACGACGACGCGTTTCGTTTGCGGTTTCTGCCATGCTGCGTGCAAGTTCCACAAAACGGTGTGCATACGTTTTTACTGCATCAATGGTAATTAAAATAGAATCATAAAAGTGATATTTATCAATGCTTGCAGGATCGGTAAGATCGAGCTTTGCTTTTGCCTCGCGTGTGCGCTGCTCAAAGCCTTGCAAACCAAATTCCAAGACCTTTTGGTAATTTACTGCCAAGTGAGCATCACCGGAGTTCATTTTACCTTCCATGCCAAAAAATCCAGTTTCCATATATACCTGAACTTCTTTTGGCAACATGGTGCCAGCATGAGCGCGCAAGTTGTTGTTTTCCCAGAAAGGAGCAATCTTGCGCAATTGATCTTTAGTTTCTTCGGTAATATAAAAGACGTCACCATCGCGCTTCTCAAAGGTGTCAAGTTCGTTTAACACAAACTCAAGCGTATATTCAGGGAAAATAGGAGCGTCTTTATCGCCTGATGCTTGATTACCCACGATAAGCGTTTCATCGTCGATGTATAACGACATATGTTCCAGAATATTTTTGAGCATGTATGCACGTTTGAGCACAACTGGTTCTGCCTGATACTTTTTATATGCCTGCGTTGCAAGAACTGCACGTTGCGCATCAATATAGGGTTTTTTATCAAGAACTCTATCACGATACCTATACATACGCTCTGTTAAGTACCCAAAATGTTGCTGAGAACCTTTTTGCACATCGTTGGAGTACTGCTGTGTTAAACGCGGAACTTCCATTTCTCCCCCTTACGTTCGTAAAGCGCATATTTTCTTTCGTAACTATAATATCATTGTTTCAAACGAAATACAACAAGTTTTGTACTAAATGCTTGTCCATTTTTTATGAGGCGATTTTGCGCGTGAAACCAAAGCATTTTCGCTGTCTACTCATACAATCGTTGCAGGTACTTTGCATAATCGCCCGAACACTTAACCGTCAAAGCTATAAAAAATGAGTTTAGCGTATGTAATATACGCTAAACTCATCTACACCGCTCAGCACACGTCTATTTGGTCTTTGCTGCTTGATTTTCTGCATCGCAGGCAATTTTATCTTGGATCTTAAAGAATGGGAAATAAATTAGGGTCGAAAGTGCAAGGATTATGACCTGAACAAGTGCTCCTTGCCATCCGGCAACCATAAATCCCGAGATAATAGCTGGCGTACTCCACGGAAGCGTAACGCCTGAGAATGGCTGCATAAATCCAATTGCAATAGAGGCATACACCACAACTGCCGCAACGATAGGAACAAGTACAAATGGTAAAAACATAAGTGGATTCATAACAACAGGAAAACCAAATACAACAGGCTCATTTACATTAAAAAGTGCGGGGAATGCTGCAACTTTACCCAGTGCCTTATATTGCTTAGATTTTGCAGCAAAAAGCATAGCTACAACTACACCAAAGGTAATACCCGAACCCGAAATAAGTAAAAAGCTGTCGAGGAACTGCTGTGTTACAATGTGAGCTCCGTTTTCTAACGAAAGATTACCTGCAGCAAGCAGGGCTTTGTTGGCGTCAAGATTTGAAAGCAGCAGCGCAGTTACAATACCGTTGACCACTGATTGTCCATGAACGCCAAACCACCACAAGAACGAAATGAAAAACGCAATGCCTATAGCGCCCCATAATGTTCCAGTAAGGCCTTGTAAAGGAATTTGAATAACACGATAGATAAGCTCGATAAATGTTGAGCCACCCGTAAGAATTTGTGCCAAAATATATACACACATCGAAAGCAAAAAGATAACGAATGCAGGAATCATTGCTTCAAATTGCTTTGCAATTGCTTGAGGAACCTGCTCGGGCATTTTAATAACGATATGTCTTTTAATAAAGAAACTATATATAGCTCCAACGGTAAGTCCAATAATAATTGCACCGATAATACCTTGTCCACCAAACCATACTTTTGCGATTGCATCAGGAATAGCTTCTCCTTTTGCTGGAACATAGGAAGATTTCAGCAAAATAAAGAAAGACGATACCGAAAGAACACCAGCTGGCAGAGGATCTACTCCGCTGTGTTTTGCATAGGAAAAACCAATAGCAAAACACGATATAAGACCCATAATTGCAAATGTACCAGAATATACCTGCATAAATGGTTCGGTCCATGTTTTACCAAACACCGATGCAATTGCCTGATTGAGAGCCTCAAACGGCAACTGGCCAATAATAAGAAAAATACTACCCACAACGGTAAGAGGCAAAATTGCAAGCATACCGTCTTTAAGTGCAATAATACCTTGCATGTTGACAAACTTCATGATCGGCGTAATGATTTTTTGAGGATCAAACTTTGCCATTTTCAGTCCTTTCATTAAGGTGCTTATAAAAATTAGCTGCTGTGTAAACTAAGTGCTAGATCCAAAACTTTTTCACCATCGAGCATTCCGTAATCAGCCATAGGTATCACTGCAATAGGAACGTTATGTTCTTTGCAGATTGCTTCAGATTTATCAAACGTGTATGCAACCTGTGGTCCAAGCAGAACCACATCTAAACCCTCTACATGGTTTTCTAGGCTTACCTGGCCATACGCATCAATTTCGGCCTCAATATTTCTTTTTTCTGCAGCGGCTTTCATATTATTAACCAACATACCCGTTGAAAATCCTGCCGCGCAAAAAAGTCCAATCTTTACCATGATCGACTCCTTACCTGCTTAAACTGCTTAAATTGCTTAAATTGTGTAACCTTTTAACGTTTAACCTTTTAGAACGTTTAACTCTTTATGAACTTCAATAAGCTCTTTAATAAGATTTATTTCTGTAAGGGTTGTCATCAAATGATCCTGAGAGTGCACAAATAAAGCCGTGATCTGCATTTGATTCCCTTGCGCTTCCTGCGTCAAAAACTTAGTTTGTAAGTTGTGCGCTTCCAAAAGAGCGGTATCAGCTTGCTTCATTTCGATATCAGCATCATCGTATTTGCCAGCCTTTGCCAAATGCAACGCCTGATAGCTATGCTGTTTAGCATCTCCTGCATTAATGATGAGACCCATGATAATTTGCTCTGGTTCGAGTAATTCCATACATACTCCTTTCCTTTTGTATTGTGCTTACCAACTACCACGCATATAAAAATTATCAAGGTACTTTTGTTCGAAAGTATTTTTGTTTCTCTCACTATCACGATTATATGGTCTCATGAATTTCTTTTCAATACATTATTGCTTGTTTTATGGTAGTTGCACTTTTGTGCATTTTGTTCATCATTCTGAAATAAAAATATGGTATGGAGCACATTCATGTGCCATACCACAAGACATTAAACATATGTGTCTTCTTTTGAGGTGATTCTTATATTTTTATAAACGAACTCATGCGTTTATACGTATTTTTAACATAACAAGTCTGCAACGTTTTCGTCATTATCGAGCTCTAGGACTTTAAGAATGGTTGTTTTATCGGTTACCAGATGATTGATATATTTTTTTCTTAAAATAGCCAGAATAGCTGGCGCTTTATTTTCACCACAGGCAACAGCCACTGTTTTTGGTATTCGAGCAAACTCATCAAGGCGCACACCTATAGTACGATCCTGCAGATTTTGACATACAGCTTCACCGTCTGCATTAAAGAATCTGCAGCATACCTCCCCTATTGCATGGGCTTTGTCCAAAGCAGCAAAGTCATCTTGTGTGAGCAAATCGCGCCATTGACTATCGTGTATCTGATTGGGTTCATCACCTACACCTACAATTGCAACGTTAAGACGATTCCAAACATTTGAGATGGTTCTAAAGTACTTTGACTTGCATATTCCCTGAACAATATCTGCATTTTCCTGCAAAACCATTGCATTAATAAAGGTCCCTCGTCCATGAAATGCGCGGGCAATCCGATACACCAAGGTATTTACATGATAGGAAAGATTTACATGACTAGGTCCTCCTGTAAGCGGACAAAACTCTACGTTTTCCAATGTTTTTGTACCAATATTATCAACAAGTTTACTAAGCGTTGATCCCCAAGAAATGCCCACCACATCTTTGTCTTTAATAACATTTTTTACTAATTCAGCTGCTGCGCGTGCAACATTCTCCATGCGTGTCTGCTTTGAATCTCCAACTTGATCGGCAATGATTTCGATCTTTTTTAAATGATATTTCGTACGCACATATTCTTCTAATGCAAAGAGAGCAGGATCAAAATCCTTTATATCTATATGCACAATCCCTTCGGTTCGCGCTCGATTAATTAAGCGACTTACCGTTGTACGATAAATATCTAGCTCAGTAGAAATTTCTGCTTGATTTTTTCCTTCAATGTAATAAAGGTATGCAATTTTTGCAAGAAGACGACGTTTTTCGTTGTTCATGTACGCCTCGATCAATCAATACACGTAACGGAAATACCATGCGAAGATAAAAGCTTTTGCTGTTCAACCGTTAAATTTGAATCGGTGATAACCTGTGAAACTTGATTAAACGAAAACTGGTGCACTAAACTTCGCTTGCTAAATTTACTTGAATCTGTAAGTACTACCAGGTGATCCGCAGAATCACACATGTATTGAACAACCTCACAGCGCATCATGTCAACGCCCATAAAGCCCAAGGTTTCGTCAAAGCCGTCTGTCCCCGCAAAAAGCGTTTTGACATGAAAGAGCTTAATTATTTCCTTGAGCAAAGGGCCAACCGTTACCTCAGAATTTTGCTGATAGATACCACCAAGCAAAATAACCTGACAAGATGAATACTTTCGTGTGTAATTTGCAATAAAACATGAATTGGTAATAATACGCACGTTGTGACGATGCCGACAAATAGCCTCCGCCAGCAGTGCACAGGTAGAGCCCGATTCAATCATAATTGTTTCGTTGTCTTCTACAAGTTTTACCGCTTCGGCGGCAATACGTTTTTTAATGTTGTAATTATAAGAAAGCCTAATATTTAAGTCATCACCGCTGTTGAGCACAGCAAAACCGTGTTCACGATGAAGCAGACCTTTATGCTCTAACTTGTTAAGATCTTTTCTAATGGTAACTTTTGACACGTTCAGTTTTTCGGATAACGTATTTACATCGATCTTTTTTTCTTGCGAAACTAGGCTAATTATTTGGTCTAATCTATCCATGTTCATCACCTCGTAAGTTATTTTATCAGATTAAAAGGAAAACAAAAGGAAATAGAATAATTGCACTCGTAATTGATTTTGTTTCGTTTTATGCTAGAGTGGTATTACGTAGGAAGGCAGGTGTGCGCATAATGCAAGAAAAAGGCTATATTTTTAATATACAACATTTTTCAATTCATGACGGGCCTGGCATTCGCACGACCGTTTTTCTCAAAGGCTGCCCCCTGCGCTGTCCGTGGTGTTCAAATCCAGAATCACAAAGGTTTAAGCCAGAACCCATGCTTGATCCCGAAACTAAAAAGCCTTCGTGCGTTGGTGAAGAAAAAAGCGTGGACGAAATTATAGAAGACGTTGTCAAAGACATAGATTTTTATGAAGAATCGGGCGGTGGTCTTACACTTTCGGGTGGAGAGCCGCTTGCACAATTTGGTTTTGCGCGGGCAATTTTGAAGCGTGCAAAGCAAGAACACATTCATACGGCGCTTGAAACAACAGCTTATGTAGATCATCAAAAGTTCGTTGAGATCTTAAACTATGTAGACTTCATTTACACCGATCTTAAACATTATGATCCTCAAAAACATCGCAGCATAACCGCTGTGGATAATGAGCTCATCATAAAAAATATTAGCTATGCTTTTACGCATAATACTCATATTGTGTTGCGTATTCCCGTTATTCCCGATTTTAACAATTCGCTGGAGGACGCAGCGCAATTTGGGCAACTCTTTAAGAAAATGCACGTTAATAAAGTGCAGCTTCTTCCCTTTCATCAATTTGGTGAAAATAAATATAAACTGCTCAAACGTGTATATCAAATGGGTAAGTACAAACCGCTTCACCCTGAAGACTTATACGATTATCGCGATGTTTTATGTAAGCAAGGTATTAATTGCTATTTATAGCAGGTGGCTGGCTACGCAAAAACTCTAGTTAAAACGTTAAAAATGTGGCGCATACCTTACGATATACGCCACATGTATGTAACGATTTAGCAATCCCATGTTTGTGTAAATGCTTGAATAGCCTTTTGAACAAGCAACAAGCACTTACAAGCGCATAAATTTATAAGCACATAAGCTCGTGCGTTGAGCCTGTAAAGAGCTCAAATCCGTGAGCAGTTACCAAACCAAAGTCCTCAATACGCACTCCAAACTTACCTGGAAGATAAATACCTGGTTCAACAGTTACCACCGAGTTTTCAGGAAGCGGCTTGGTGTATTGTGGACGCAAATAGGGGCGCTCGTGAATTTCCAAACCAACGCCGTGACCAAGGCCGTGCTTAAAGTAGTCGCCATAACCTTGTTCGGCAATAATCGCTAACGCGCGGTTGTGCATATCGCTACCCAAGTCACCAGGCATAATGCTGTCCTCAACCGTCTTTTGTGCTCGACGAACCGTATCGTAGACAAGTTGTTGCTCTTCGCTTGGTGCACCCATGCAAACCGTACGCGTCATATCGGTATGATAATCATGCCATGCGGCACCAAAATCCATAACTACCATGTCGCCTTGTTGGAGCTTACGCTCGCTTGGTTGACCATGAGGATTTGCGCCATTAGGACCTGATATGGTGATAGTATCAAACGCAAGTGCATCCGCGCCGTGGCTTAACATGTAATTATCAAGCTCAACCCTAAGCTCAAGCTCGCTCATACCAACCTTCATAAAATTGAGCATGTGCGTAAAGCCAGCATCGGTAATGCTTTGAGCGTGTTTCATGGCGTCAACTTCGGCCTGATCTTTTACCATACGCAAATCGGCAATATCACCATGCATACGAGGTATATCAACAGAAATTGAATGTGCATGAGCAAAGGCTACAAAGCTGTCCAAAAATGCAATGTCACACGTGTCTTCAAGTGCAACGATGTGCGAGCGCGTTTGATAGGCATGCTGAGCAGCCCAATCAGCAGGGTTAATGTCATCCATATCAATAACCCAAGAAGTATTGGGACCAAGTTTAGTAATGAACGTGTTGTAGTATCTTGAATCGGTGTGAAGCCAAAGCCCGTTTTGCGTAATGAAAGCTGTGTGGGCTATTTCAAAATCAAATGTGCGCTCGGTACCCAAAAGCCAACGTAAGTCGGGGTTATTCCTAAGAATAACACCATCGTAGCCGCGCTCGTTCATAAGCGCGCGAAAGCGCGTAACGCGCGTGCTACACACATCGGCAACTGTTGAATCCATAGTATCCATGTAAACCTCCGCTTTTATGGTAATGTAGGCAATTATGCTATGGTTTTAGGCTATCACATATTTGCAGCTGTACACAAATTCTTTGAGGTTAAATGTGTTGGTGGATGTTTGAAAACAAAGACAAGCGGCTCTGGCTTTAGCGTCAGAGCCGCTTTCCTCATCAATGCAGTATTACTAAGATGCAAACAAGTTACAAAAAGATATACTATACGAACGAGTGGGCGAAAGAAGTTAGGACAAAGTCTGAAGTGGTCGTCCACTCTATACACTTAGTCACATGCAACACGAACCATATAACCCACGTTGTCACAAACAACACCTATGAACGCATATATACATAGCAAACAATTGAGGCAATAGCCGAGAGCTAACACGCATATTATGTTAACGGTTAAAACGCCTTTATAAACGTACCTACAAACGCAAATACAATAGTAAAGAGGAGCAAAAACGTGGCGCTTTTCTTCTTTTGCAAGAAATAAAACATAAGCATCGTATAACCAAGTGCCAAAATGCCAGGAAAGATTTGATCAAGATATTTTTGGATCTCAAAAGCTTGCTCGCTAATAGTAAAGCTAAAAGCTGTCTTTAAATCAACCATTGAAGCAGTCATGGCACCAACTACCGCCAAACCAACAATATTTGCTGCTTTTGATATCTTTTGCATGATATTCATATCACCGGCATTAGATATCATCGAAACACCAAACTTATACCCCCAAGCAGTACCAAAATAACGAATAATAAGATGAGGCACATTAAACAAAACAAGAAATACTATCGGCGCCAAAATATTACCTTGTTGTGCCATAGACAACGCAATACCTGTTGCAATAACCCTGATCGTACCCCAGAAAAACGAATCTCCTATACCTGCAAGAGGACCCATCAGGCCAACCTTAACGTTGTTTATAATGGAGTAATCAAAGTTCTTTGTTTCACTCGCTTTCTTTTCAATAGCTGCAGTAACACCCATGATAAAAGAAACCAGGTGTGGCGTTGTGTTGAAAATTTCCATGTGACGCACTAATGCCTGTGCCTGAGCTTCTTTAGTTTTATAAAATCGCTTAATAGCAGGCCACATAGCAACAGCATAACCCAATGCTTGCTGGCGTTCGTAATTGTAACAATTCTCAAGTATAAAGGAGCTAAAAAACATTTCTTTAAAGAGTTTATTTTCTTCTTGTTTATTCATCGAACAAACCTCCCCAAGAATCATCACTTGCAATTTCCTTTTGTTCTACAGCATGTGTTTCGGAGCTTTTTTCAAAAACAACGATATAAGCAATGCCAACTGCAAATAAGGTAATTGCCATAATCGGCAGCTTAAGATACGTCACTGCAATAAATCCCAAGATGAAATAAATGACATTTTTCTTATCCATCATAGGCTGAAGCAATAATGCAAATCCAACGGCTGGTAAGATTTTTCCACAAAGCTCAAGAGAAGTCATGACCAAAGGAGGTATTGCTGCAACAAATACCTGAACTGCTTCAGAACCAAATACAATTGCTATAAAGCCTACTGCAAAATACATTGCGCTTTGTAAAATTAAACCTAACCAATTCAAGAGCTTCATTTTGACGATATCGTCATTTTTGGCAAATATAACAGCTAGATTCATAAATTGGCTTCGTACAATAAATAAAACAACTTTGATTGATTGAGCTAAAATCGCAATAGGCAGCGCAAGAGTTAAAGCAATCTCAGGTCCGCTACCTGTAATGAGAGCAAATGCAGTTCCCAAACCAGCGCCCACAAGCACATCAGGCGGTACTGAACCACCAATTTGAATAGCACCCATAAACACTAATTCAAGCGTTGCGCCAATTAAAACTCCATTAAGAGGGTCACCTAGACCAAGTCCTATACAAAACGAAACAACAAGAGGTCTGATAACCATTGGAGTTCCAAGGGCTTTTTCAAAAAACCATAGTAGAAATAATATGCTACCAACAATCAATGCATTTATCATATTTCCCCCTATTAAAACTTTGACCTGAGCGTCTTATAATCTTGTGGCTGTTCTGCAGGAGTTTGACGTACATCTATATCTACATTCTCTTTGTATAAAAGATCTAAAAAGTCAACTTCTTCAGGTGTTAAATACACAGCTTTGCTAAATTCTTTTGCCCCCTCTGTATGCATAGAACCACCCAAGTTTAATACCGGCTTTGTTTCCAACAGCTTATACAACTCATAAGCTGACTTTGCAGATGGCACCACAACAAATACCTTTATATCTGCCAGTTTAGGATTCTGCAAAAGAAGAGCTGCATCAGTAATTGACTTAATAGCAACTTTGACGCCTTGAGGCGCAGCCATTTTAATTACTGGTTTTCGAAATGTATCGTTGCACACATCATCATCTGCAATAACAATAGCTTGATATTTAAGAAATGCTTTCCAACTATATGCAACTTGCCCGTGTACCAGACGATCATCTATTCTTACCATTTGTATCATATATAACCTCCGTTTTCATTAATGTTTCTTTACCTAATACTCCATACGCACCCCTTTCTTAAAGTGTTTTTGAAATATAAGAATTTATATTGGAATAAATAGGTTGCGTTAAATCCCTTTTGTTAAGTTCAGCGAACCAATAAGCTATATATTGAGCAAAACAGGCTACCTCAAGAAAGTAAAAAAACTTATCACAACAATTAAGCTCAACAGAAGGTGTTGTTGATGGACCAATAATAACAACGTTATTGCTAATCTCAGTTGCTATGAATTTAGAGATTTTTCCCACTTTATCTGTATCTTGACCACTTGATAAGATGAAAAAGCACGTATCATTATCAAAAGAATTTTGCGGCCCATGAATAACTTCTTCAAGCTCATATGATGATGAGACTTTAGGAATCATCTCCAAAAATTTTAGATTTATCTCCTTGGACAGCGGATATAAAATTCCATCACCGATTACGACAAATTTGCTGTTTGCTAGAAAACGTGCACCATTAAGCTCAAACCAATCAGACGCAAGACGTTTAATTCTATCCAAATTAGAAATGACAGCATGGGCATCTGCAAAATAGGGCTGTATATGCGCTTTATCGGAGTAACTTAAATTTAATCCAAGCATACATAAAATCAACGATGTACAGCTATAGCCAATAGTTCGATAGATAAATTCTTCATGTCCCGTATACATATCTATACAATAATCAGCTGATGTGGCAATTGGCCCATCCATGTTCTCGGTAAGCGCAAGTGTTGTATAGCCCTTTTGTTTGGCAAGAAGAAGATTTTCATATACTAATTTAGTTGAACCCCCTTGCGAAACGAAAATAAAAAGATCATCAGCTGAAAAATTATAATAATTAAAATTATGCTTAAACTCATTGGGTAAGAAAACATCACATGGGATACAGGCTTGTTCGGTAAGAAAATACTGTGCAACTAAACCTGCATTATATGAGGTACCAGAGCCGATTATATGCATTTTTTTATAGCACTGTTCAAAAAGTTCCTCACATAAAGTTTCGGGATTCTCATAGACAGAAAGTATTGATGAGAGACATGTAGGTATTCTATCTATACAATCAACCAGTTTCATAAAACCTCCTAATTTGTATGTATCTATAAACTAGCATACCTTTTTTGTATATACAAGTATTATTTTTAATTGATGAAATCTATTTTGCATACGGTAGATTTGTATACTTAAATGTACTTTTTCTTATGAATTGGTTACAATAAAACCAATCTAAGGAGGCACTATGGCAAAGATTGCGCGGTATCAACAAATCATAAATGATCTGGCACACCAAATTGCTATTGGAAAATATCGTGTTAATGACAAGCTACCAACCGAAGCTCAACTAGCACTTGATTATTGCGTCAGTAGAATGACTGTAAATAAAGCCTTATCCCAGATGGAAAACAAAGATCTTATATATAAAGTTCAAGGAAGCGGTACGTTTGTAAAAGAGAGTACTATTCATAAACAATTTGGATCTTCTGTAAGCTTTTCGAGTGATGTAAACCTCAAAGGTGAGAAACCGGGTTCTTTGTTATTGCAATATAGATTACTTGACCCGCAATCCTTTCCTGCTATTGCTTCAAAATTATGTATCCCTATGGATAATGAGATTATATATTTTGAAAGATTGCGGACGGCAGATGATACGCGCGTGGCAATTAGTCATACCTATATTGCAACTAATGTGGTTCCCTCTGTAGCTCTAGATGAACTAAATAGATCGTTTTATGCATTTCTAGAAAAAAAGTACGATATTAAACCCCAGTGTACAAACTATGAAGTAGCGGCAACAATTCCCACAAAAGAGCAGGCAAAACTTCTAGAGATTAGCAATGAGGCACTTTTAAAGGTTTCCCATACCAGTTTTACTCAAAATGAAGTTCCCTTTGAATATAATGAAACTTATTATCTGGGAAGTAAATTTACATACACAACAAAGAATGATTGTATTAAACTGCGATAATGATATATCACGCTCAACATAGGGAGGTGTTACCAATTCTCGAAACAAAAGAGCTTATAGAATTTGACAGTCTTTTTGATGAAAGAATGATTGAAAGTACTTACTTTTAAAACAACCTCAGTATTAATCAAATGTATAACTTTTGTAAGACAGTGATTAAAAAATACAGCAATAAAAGCACAACGGATGTACGAATTGAAACAAAGTTTTACAGGTGATGCATTTATGCGTCACCTGATTTTTATCATGAGTTTTAGATTCATTAACCGCTCAAGAAATCATACTTAACAATAAAAGCAAGCGGCTCTGGCTTTAGAGTCAGAGCCGCTTTCCTCATGCACGCAAAATTATTTACGCTTTTGAAACGACTTTTTGCCTAATGTGCCAACAATTGCACAAGAGGCACCCAATAGGGTAGCTAACATACCCAAAGAGCTTACATCGCCTGTTTTGGGAAGAAAATGTTGAGGTGTATGTTTACCCATATGCTGCGGCTCAGGTTGAGAATTTGTCTGAGGCGTAGGAGGTACAGGTACTGGTGCTGGTTTTTTATTAACTGTTACGGTAGCTGTTTTCGAAACGCATGCTTTACCTTTATCAGTTATCTGAAATACAATCTTATAACTACCAGGCTTAGTGTTGGTAAATCCACCTTGATCGGCAATGACCACTTTGTCTTTAAGATCGCCATCTTCTGGATCAGTTGCAGATACGATAAGTGACCTTAGATCAAGAGAATCTCCCTCGGTAATGGCTTTATCCTGCACGATAAGAGAAGGAACAGCATTGAGCACCGCTGGCGCAGGCGTATAAAGAGCATAAACTGTTATGTCACCTGTTACGGGTGTACTAGCACTAAATTCCTTGGTTCTATCTTTACCGGTTTTGTCCGTGCTCCAACCTCTAAATGTATAACCCACCTTAGAAGGATTGTTAGGCATAACCTGATTTAAAACACTCTTGTCGTTTATGGATTTACCTTCTTGTACCTGCACCTTTGCATAGTTTTGATCGGTTTCATTCACAAATGTTACGGTATAAATCTTAGGTTTGGGAATAATGTTGTAGGTAAAGTGCGAAATGCCGAGTACTCTAAAATTATTATTAAGCATGTCATAAAACATACACTGACCGTCAAGCGTTCCAGTTTTTACTGCTATATATTTGCCATCAGCGTTTTTCTTAAAGTACGAAGATTGAGCAATAAGTGTAGGAGTTCCATTCTCAGCAAAGCCCTCCATAACACTGATTGTGTGACCAGCACTTTCTTGCGTAAATTTAATAGGTCGCTTGTATTCCTGTCCAACTTCAATAGTAAAAGGTCCAGGATTCTGATTGTCAAATACAGAATCGCTCTTACCAGGATCTGAGGACGGATGCAATTTATACTTACTCAAATTCTCTTTTACAACAATTTCAGAAATTTTATTACCCTGAAATGCCTTTTCGCCAACTCCCGCAAGATAATACGGATTAGCATCGGTATCGTGCTCTTTGCCCTTACCGTCAATCACACCTTCAAAGACAACTTTTTCAATTTCATTAGCAATAAAGGCTGCGCTATGTATTGAAATGACGTTTTTCGGAATAGTAAGAGTTCCCTTAATTTTGTTCCAACCGAACGCACCATATTCTATTATCCTCAGTGATTGTGGAAGCGTGACGCCTTCAATGTAGGTTGCGTCGTCAACGTGCTCATGCTGATTCCCGATTTTATTAGCCCGACCAGTAAAAGCACATTCATGAATGACTTCAATGCCTTCAGGAATAACAATATGATGATTTTTCTTAAGTTTTTCTTTTCCTTTGGCAGTAAGTCCGTCCACATATTCATTTACCGTTTGACCTGTCTCCGGATGATAAACATCTTTCCTGCCTCCAATCATTTTGCCATCGGCAGAAATATTAAAGTCGTCCTTCGTCCAGGTGAGGGAGTCATCCTGAGGTTGTGCAGGCGTGGAATCGGTGGATACCGTACGAAGAGCAACTTTAGATGGAGTTGCTGTCAGACTCTTTGAAGCTGTGTTGACCGCATGATTGGATTGAACCTGACTACGAGCACCGCGAGCAGTCTCATGAGTATCATTGCTACTTGCTGACGGCGTAGACTGGGTGTCTACGCTATTTGCATACGCAACCGTAGGTATACTAGTTACTATACCCCCCCCCAATGAAACTGCGCATACACCTGCACTTAACATGACAGGTAAAAGTGAACTTGATTTTTTCTTACTATGTTTCATACTATCGCCTCTATCACAGTTAATAGTGTATACAAAGCAGTTTATCACAACACACACAACAAAAGATTTGTCATTCCCACAGCTCTATGCTTTATGAGCCATACACCATGCGTCAATATGCTCGTGCAAAAGCTCATCGGTTACCGAGGTCATGCGCACGCGTCCCAACGCTTGTGGCAAAGGTAGTTGTGCTTTACGCGAGCGCAAAAACAATTCGTCTTTGAGAGCACAAAACAGTTGTTGAGGATCAACATCTTCGCACACCGAACCACACTCAAAACGATCTAAAAGCTCGTCCTGCGCAAGTACATCGTCGATTTCTAAATGCTCCAGTGCGCATGCAAGACGCGCACAAAAACGCAGCGACTCGGCAAAACACGCCGTATATGTGGCATGACTTACCTTTTGCAACGCGCGCGCAAAACTTACCCCATAACTTGCTGCATTACGCACCGCAAGTGCAGACGAAGAAATAATACGTCCGCGAATTTTAAGCGTTTCAAGCAACTGCGCAGAAAACGTTTCAAAGTTTGTATCCATCAGGTCATAAGAAGCATCCCACAGCTTAGAAAATGCCTGCGATGATTCGGCCATGCACGTTGCGATCATCATTAAGCGCGCGTATTGAGCGTCTTGGTCATGCAAATCAAAATGGATGAGTGAAGTATCACACACAACCTGATCATAGTGAGCCGACAGCGAAAGCATTGCAGGAACCTTGTTAAGGGTAAGCATCTGGGGTAAGGTAGCAGCGTCGATAAGAGCGTGGAACGAAAGCGGTACCGCACATACAGGCGTTCCCTGACACCACACGCGCGCAGCCGCCCCCACAAGTGCAATAAGAGTTACGTCTCCCACAACACAAATATAGTCATCAGCCGTTAAGCCCATATCTAAAAACGACGTGCAAAGCGTTTCAACCAACGACAAAGAAGGCTCATCTGCGTCTTGAAGGTGCACACACGTAACTCTAAAGCCTTGCGAGGTAAGGTTGCGTTGTATCTCTTCAAACACTTCATCAGAGGCGTAAGAATCACGAACAAGCGCAAGTTTATATGGCACACCAACTGCAGTACGTAAAATTGAACCAAGTTGATCTATTGCATGCTGACCATAACGTACATCACAAGAACCATCTTTAAGAGCGATCCATTGACGAATAAGCGGCTGGGGTTGCTCGTTGGCGTCGTTGGGTGTTGAAGTTTCCCCTTGTGTTTGTGTTGCTGTTTGCGTTACTGTTTCTGGTGATGTTTGAGGTTCTGCTTGGGGTGCTGCTTGCTTTACTGCTTGGGGTGTTGTTTCTGATGTTGTTTGTGTTGCCATAACTTTATCCTTTGAAGTTCTTATTTCTTACGATAAAAAATTCAAGTACGCGTAAAAAATAGGTATACCATAAATCTCGTTTGGACTGAGGTCTAACTAAAATAGTTTGAGTTTGAGCCAATCTACCAGCAACGATATCAGTAAAAATCTGATCGCCAATCATAAGCGCATGCTCTGGCTTTATATCAAGCTTACGCAAAAGCGCTGTAAGCACACGCGGCGAGGGTTTCATCGCATGTGAAAGTGCCTCGCATCCAAGTTCGTGCGCCGATTTTTGCACCTGACGAACATGTACATTATTAGAAACAACATAGATAGGAATATGCAGCTCGTGCTGTACATGATTAAACCACGCTAAAATTTCGGAGGGAACCCGTTTTGTGGTTCGAGGAACGCACGTGTTATCTCGATCTATTAATATACATCGAACATCATGCTCAAGCAGATACTCAAAGGGAATACAATCAACGCGTTTATAATAATCATCGGGAGTAAACAGGCTCACTTACTTCTCCTTTGCCTCTTTTATTGCCTGCAAATGTTCATCATAGGTCTTTGAGAACTTATGTTCGTCTTTGGTGATCCAAAAATAATAATTATCCGTTGTTGCAGGTAGCATAGCCGCAGAAAGAGACGCAATTCCAGGAGAGCATATTGGAGTGGGCGGAAATCCCTTTTTATTCTGCGTGTTATATGGACTATCCGACTTCAAATCTTGAGGCGTGACCTTGCCTTTTGTTACATATCCCATAGTTGCGTCTGATTGTAGCGGCATATCGGCTTTGAGACGATTAAACATAACCGAGGCAATAAGCGGCCTATCTTCATCTATCAGCGCTTCTTTTTCGATAATTGACGCAAGCTTAATAAAATCATAGCGGCTCATAGTAATACCGTACTGCTGTTTAATATTTTGCTGAGCGCCCTCAAAGTCAAGATTTGCGGTTTCGGTTTTATATTGGGTCAGCATCAGTTTAATAATGGCGTCACTTGTAGGCGTAGTCGAGGAGAAATCATAGGTTTTAGGCCACAAAAATCCTTCGAGCGAATCATTTTGCGCGTCCTTTAAAAATGGAAATTCGTCCACGTAGTTAGATGCTTTTGCTTGTGCAAGAAAATCGTCACGCGAAATACCAAATTGCTGGCTTACCAAATCGGCTAGTTTGTCTACCGTAAATCCTTCGGGAACAACCAGGGCATTTTCTGATGAATTTGGTCCTTGTATAAGCCGATCTATAAGCTGCTGATAATCACTTCCTGCTACCAGCTCGTATGTTCCACTTTTAATTTTTGAAGCAACGTCTTGTTTTTGAATTGCTGACAAAAACGCTTTACCGTCTGAAATTACGCGCTCTTGCACCAAAAGTTGCGCAATGCGAGCAGCATTGGCGCCTGAAGGGATAGTTACTTTTATGTGTTCACCTGCCGTTATGCTTGCGGTCTGCGCATTATCTTGTGAGCGAGAATTAAGGTAAGCCATAACCGTGGCAATTACAATAAGAAGCGCTACCATAGCAAGAGCCGCCATAACGTAGGGTTTAACCCGCCTATTTTCAGGCCTTTTTGCAGATAATCCACGAGGTGAATGCGTGGCTTTGAGCTTAGTATGATTGCGCACACGCTTTACATGTGGAGTAAATCCAGTTGCAGATACGCTCGCTGTTTTGTGCGCCCCACCTTGTGAATTGTGCTTTTGAGCGCTCGGAGTTGTACCGTTTTCTGCAGAAGAAGGATGTGCATGTTTTGCAAAATGTTTTGAAGAAGATCCAAAAGAATCTAGTGGCATGAGCGTCCCCGCCTCTCGTCCAGCCATGCTTGTAAAAAAAGAGAGGCGGCAATCATATCAATATGCCCCCTCATTTGTTTTTCGCTATAACCTTGTTCGCGCAAAATACGCTTTGCCTGCGCAGAAGACAGACGTTCATCAACAAACGTTACGTCCAAATTGCACGCACGCGCAATTGTTTGTGCCTGTTCCATAAGTTTTTGAGCCTGCGCACCTACATCTCCTGCAAGCGTTCGAGGAAGACCACAGACCAGAAGATCGGGTTCATAGTCTTCCAACACACGACGAAACGTGCGCGCGTGCGTATAAACCTCTTGAAAGGGCAAAACTTTCACCGGCATAGCAAGCGTTTCTGAAGCATCGCTTACCGCAATGCCTACACGAACCTCTCCGATATCAAGCGCTAAAACTCTCATAGAAATTACTTGGTTGTAAGTAGTTGCTTTGCCAAAGCAAGCGCGTCGTTAATACCTTCAACGCGGTTTCCTCCAGCTTGAGCCATAACAGGACGACCGCCACCGCGTCCATCTACACAAGGTGCGATGTTTTTGATAAGCGCTCCAGCGTTAAATCCAGCGTCTACAGCCGCTTGTGTTGCTGCTGCTAAAAGCTGTACTTTATCTGCAGTTGCAGAAAGAAGGACACACGCGCTTTTTTCGCCTAAGCGCTGATGAATACCATCCCACACACTTCGTAAGTCTTTTCCACTGACCCCTTCAAGGTGAGCAAGAACAACCTTATAATCACCTAAGTCAAGCGCATTTTCGAGCGCAGAAGAAACCTTTTGCGAAGACGAACCCGTAAGTGCTTCCTTAACTTTTTTCTCCAATGCATTCTTTTCGTCTTTAAGTGCTTCCACACGACTTACAACATCTTGTGGACGACATTTAAGCAGGCAAGCAATTTGCGAAAGCTCATCTTCACGCGTTTTCATGTAGTCAATATAGCCAAGTGATGTAAGCGCCTCAAGACGACGAACATTAGAACCTACTGAAGTTTCGGAGATAATCTTAAAGCAGCCAATATCAGCAGTATTACGTGCATGAGTACCACCACAAAGCTCGCGAGAATATGGATGATCAGAGGTGCCTGTAGAAACTACACGAACATCATCGCCATACATATCTTCAAACAGCTGAATGGCACCCGAATTTTTTGCCTCCTCGCGCGACATAATGCGAGTTACCATAGGCTCAGCCGCAAATATCTCGTCATTTACCAGCTGCTCTACCTGAGCAATTTGTGCAGGCGTGAGTGCTTCAAAATGTGTGAAGTCAAAACGAAGACGATCAGGAGCAACCAATGAGCCCGCTTGGCTTACGTGGTCACCCAATACTTTAATAAGTGCTGCATCCAAAAGGTGAGTTGCTGTATGATTGCGGCGAATACATTCGCGACGATGCACGTCAATAGCACAGTTAAGCGTATCTCCCACTGCAAGCGTACCTTGTTCAAGCACGCACTCATGCGAGAGAAGCTCGCCTTCGCGGTGAAGCGTATTTTCAACACGAAGCTTAACACTCTCATTAGAAAGATACCCAGTATCCCCTACCTGGCCTCCACGTTCACCATAAAACGGCGTGGCGTCCAACACAACTTCTACGCGTGTGTTTGCCTGCACCTTATCTACAGATGCACCATCAACTACGAGTGCAACTACATGAGCTCCGTCAAGTGTATTATGGTCATATCCAACAAAGGTAGTCATTTCGTGTGAATCAGAAAGCTTTGCCCACACACTGTTAGATGTTCCCCATGCATCACGCGTTGCCTGAGCACGCGCGCGGCTGCGTTGATCTTCCATCAGCTTTTCAAACGTATCCATATCAACATCGTGGCCGAGACCAAGTGCAATTTCACGCGTTAAGTCAATAGGAAAACCGTAGGTATCATGAAGCTTAAATGCAACTTCACCTGGTAATACACTTCCTGCGTCCAAATGCGCGAGTTCATCTTTAAGAGCTTGCTCACCAGCGTCAAGTGTTGCAGTAAAGCGTTGCTCTTCGGCAGAAATAATGCCTTCGATGAGGGCTTTATTTTGCAGGAGTTGAGGATATACTTGCGCCATAAGACGCATAACTTCGGCGGAATACTTGGTAAGGAATGAACCTTCAATTCCCATAAGGCGTCCATGATAAATTGCGCGGCGTAGCAAACGACGAAGCACGTAGCCCCTGCCTTCGTTACCAGGCAAAATACCGTCACCAATCATAAAGGTTACCGCACGAGCATGATCGGCTAAAATACGCAGCGATGTATCAACGCGTTCAGAGCTGTGATACGTTTTATGAGAAAGCTCTTCGCCAACGCCTATAAGGCTGCGCAATACATCTCCCTCGTAATTTGAGCCTTCGTGCTGCATAATGGCTGCCATACGCTCAAGACCCATACCCGTATCAATATTGCGGTGTGGAAGCTCGGGCATAGAGCCGTCTTCTTGGCGATCAAACTGGGTAAAGACCAAATTCCAAAATTCAAGGTAACGATCACCATCGTCACCAGGCTTTTCACCTTCAAAACTTGGACCTTGATCAAAATAAATCTCTGAACACGGGCCACATGGACCTGTAGGGCCTGCTGCCCAGAAGTTGTCCTCTTCGCCCAAGCGCGAAATGTGGTCAAGTGCAACGCCTTGTTGTTGCCACAGCTCGCATGCTTCATCGTCATCGGTAAATACGGTTACATATAAACGATCTTTCGGCAATCCTAAATGAGCAGGCGAGGTAATAAACTCCCATGCCCAAGCTATTGCCTGCGCTTTGGTATATCCACCAAACGAAAAGTTACCAAGCATTTCAAAAAATGAAAGATGGCGCGCGTCTCCAATATTTTCGATATCGTTGGTACGAAGACATTTTTGGCACGATGTAGCACCAATTTCGCGCATGGTCTTAGTGCCTTGGTAGTATTCCTTAAACTGATTCATACCGGCGTTTGCCAATAAAAGCGAAGGATCTTCGGGGATAAGAGAAGACGATTCATAACGCTTACAACCTTTTGACTCAAAAAATGACAAAAAGTCTTCGCGGATTTCTGCTGTTGTCATTGTTTTATATTCGCCGGTTGCCATAATTCTCCTTGGTTACTAGTAACGTTTGCCATAAACGTACCGAGGTACGAGTTTTTATTACTTGCGATAAACATACACTCTATGTATGATACGTTGATATTGTATTTAAAGCAGGCTCTTTTTAAAACGTCTACCGTTTTAGCAAACTTCTTATACAAAATAACAATATTCATATGGTATATGAGATCTTGTATCAAAAGCGCAAGAGCACGCCAAACACTTAACTACTCTGCGAATTTGCATGCTCCATCACATGATTTGGATCAAGCTTTTCTTGAAACTTTTGCAGCGTTTTACGCAAGAGACGCGATACCTGAACTTGAGAAATCTGCAACTTTTGCGCAATCTCAACCTGCGTAAAGCCTTCCAAAAAGCGCATACGTATAATCTGTTGTTCACGTTCTGAAAAGTCTTTAATTGCCTGCTCTAACACAATACGATCATCAGATGATTCAAGGTCTTCATCAACCAAAGCATATTTATCAATAACGGTACTCGACTGCGTGCCGTCATCGTCGTCACCTTGAGGAACATCCAAAGAAACCGAACTATATGCATGAGCCGATTCCATAGCTTCAAGAACTTCATCAACACTTACACCCAAGGCTTGTGCAATCTCATCGACTGAAGGACTACGCTGGAGTTTTTCGGTAAGTTTATCGCTTACCTGGGTAACTTTTGCCGAAAGCTCTTGCAGACGACGCGGTACACGAACCGACCACCCCTTATCACGAAAATGACGCTTGATCTCCCCCATGATAGTTGGTGTTGCAAAGGTGGTAAATTCCAAACCGCGACTTATATCAAATCTATCTATAGCTTTAATAAGACCAATCGTAGCAACTTGGACTAAATCGTCCAATGATTCGCCGCGATTCTTAAACTTTGAAGCCAAAAAACGCGCCAGATTCAGATGTGCTAAAACGAGCTGTTCGCGCGCTTGTTCGTCGCCTGTTTCTTTGTATCGCTTAAAAAGTTCTTTTGTTTTTTGCTTGTCTCGTATGCTGCGCTTAGATTTTTTTAAAGGAAGTTGTGTGCGCAGACGTGAGGAAGCTCGCGGTGATTGCTCATTATTCGGCATGGACACCACCAAATGACTTTTCCAAATGTAGCGTATGTTCATCGGTTTCGTAGCACGCATCGCACACTGCGTTAAGCATTAAATTCACCAGTTCAAAGTCTTGCTGTGACGTATCTTCCTTAAAATCACAAGTTCCTAGACAAAAATCCATCGACATGCAATGGGGTTCAAGCGTAAATGTAATGGCACAAGTTTGCGGACGTGTGGCGCACGTATATACAAAACCTTCTTCGGCTGCCATACGAACATCTTCTACATCGTCTACGCTCATATGACAAACAACTGCTAAATTAGCTGCCATCATGCGTACGCTGCGCGCAAACTCTGGCAAGGCGGGTACGGTTACGTTAACTTGTGTTGTGGGCATGAAAAGTTCCCCTTACTTTCTTTTTTCATACAACAACTTATATTCGTTGTAGACGTATAGTTTCAAAACCTACTTAATTGAACGCTGCTTGCCGAGCAACTTTAAGACTGCGATGCTTGTGAATTGGCAAGTTCATCTATATCATCAAGTGCAACTGCTTCAGAATCACCCAAGGTAGCCTGCGTTTGTGCGGCTGACGTGCTCGTAGAATCAGACACCGTGTTGGGAGTAGATGATGCGTTGTTTTCGTGTGAGGCTTGTTCATCGGCTTTTGAAACTGCAGCGTAAGAAATATACGACGTTGTTGCATGCGACGAAGAAGCCGGCTCTTGATGAGTCAACAGCGGATGATCTGCCATTTCGTCATCAGATGCCGAGGTAAGGCCTTTTTCGATGGCATTTTTTGCAGATGTATAGCCCTGCAAAAAATTGCTTGCAACCGAAGACGTTGCTTTTGCAATGCCTGATATCGCAGTTTTTGCAGCTTGATCAAGCGTGGTTGAAACACCTGCAGCCTGCGCAGAGATTTTTGAAACATCACTGAGAATATCCTCTGTTGCTTCAAGCTGGCGATTAATAGTATCAAGCGTTTGGCTTGATTTAAGTGCAAGTGGCTCAAGCTGGACAATCGTTGGATGCAAATCGTCAAGTGCAGCGTCAAGCTTTTGAACAACAGGCTGTACCTGCTCGCACGTTTCGCACGTAGTATCAACAAGGCGACCTATATCACTTCTAATACGACGAAGGGTTAAAATTGCCTCGATAAGCACAAGTATCAAGACAAGCACACATACGCATATTGCCACTATAATTAGTATATTTGTGTCCATAGTGCATCCGTTCAATCAAAGGTACAGCCACATCAAATTTGGCATGTTTACTATGTTTATTGTACCAATTATTTGTCACGTGAGCCGCGCGCATTCTTTTTAATACGCTTAAGCTCGTTATCTCTCCATGCTTCCCACCCGCGCGCGGACGGCGTGTAAAAAGCTCCTTCGTGCAAACCTTCAGGTAAATATGTTTGCTTCACCCAACCATCAGGATAATTATGAGGATAGAGATACTCGCCGTAGGTTTGCGAACCCACCCGGTGACGATCACGCAGATATGAAGGCACTTCTCGATAAGGGCCTTTTTTTACCTCGGCAAGAGCCGCATCAATACCTGCTTCAGCAGCATGAGATTTAGGCGCCAGTGCGCAATAAAGTGCTGCCTGCGCAAGGTTTATGCGACATTCGGGGTAACCTATAGTACGAGCTGCGTCCATAGCGGCAGCAGCTACACAAATTGCTCCTGCATCGGCATTGCCAATATCTTCTGACGCGCAAATTAAAATACGGCGCGCAATAAAAATAGGATCTTCATTCGCGTCAATCATGCGTGCAAGCCAATACAGCACTGCATCGGGATCTGAGCCGCGCATCGACTTAATAAATGCCGAAATAATATCGTAGTGCATATCTTGCTGCTTATCATAAGGTAAGCCGCGCGCTGGATTAGCCAGCTTAACGTGCTCTAACGTAATAAGAATAGGTTTTGACCCGTCTTGCGCATGAATATCTGATGCATTGGGGCGCGCTACTTGAGAAGCAAGTTCAAGCGAGGTAAGCGCTGCGCGCGCATCGCCTGCCGACATATAAATCAAAGCCTGTAGTGCACTCTCATCAAGCGTAAAGCAATTATTCAAACCGCGCGAATCCGTTAGGGCACGCGCGATAATGCAGGCAATGTCATCATCGCTTAGGCGCGTAAGCTCGATAATTTTGCTTCTGCTGATAAGTGCCGAATTCACTTCAAAATAAGGATTTTCGGTTGTTGCGCCAATTAAAATAACGTCGCGATTTTCTACGCCCTTAAGCAAACTATCCTGTTGCGAACGAGAAAAACGATGTATCTCATCGATGAACATAATTGTTTTTACATTTGTGATGAGAAGGCGACTGCGCGCTTGTGCAAGCTCTTCGCGAACGTCCTTTACACGTGCAAGCAGCGCTGATAAGTCTACAAAATGCGCCGAACTTGTATGAGCAATAATTTGAGCAAGCGTGGTTTTACCAGTTCCAGGAGGTCCATATAAAATGATGGATGATAAAATATCGCGCTCAATTGCCAGACGTAACCATGAGTCTTTACCGATACACGCTTTTTGACCCACAAACTCATCAAGCGTACGCGGACGCATACGCACAGCAAGCGGATCATTACTGTTACAAGACGTAACCTGTGGCTTGCGCGCAGACGCACTCGCACCCGCTGGCTTCGCGGGAGTTTTGTTGTGCGATGAATTATTTGAATCGTTCATTAAATCAAAAAGCGTCTGCATAGCCTAAGCCCTAACCGTAAAAATAGCTGTTAGTATTCAAAACGGTGAAAACGAGGATATGAGGGAAATATATCCTGCGAATCTGGCAACAAATGCCTGCACAAATCTATAAAATACGAATCCGTCATCGATGCAATAAAATCGGTAACCGTTTGTATAGGATTCTTTTGCCATGCATACTCATATCCATAATGGGAAAGATGCTGCGAAACAGGCTCAATATGGTGACGATAAATAATTGAGTGCGTATCATTGCGCTCCACAGCGTCCAATTCGTGGTCAAATACCTGTTGAAACAGCTGCTGTATATGTTGGCCAAATTTGCCGTCAACCTCGGCTGTCATGTAAATCTTGTCATAGTTTTCTTTTTTTGCCCGAGCAAGCTCACAAAACGCCTCATCAGAAAGCTCAATGTGATCTTTTCCTAAACTATGCTCAACACAATCGGCAACAAAAGCACTGAGAGCCCACGAGTTATATGTTCCACCAAGACCATCGGAAAAACTATGCTCGTCACAAAGACCAGCTAAAATAGCGTCTTGGCGATCTTTACCTACATAAGCAATAATATCGCACAGGCGCACCACACAACCTTCAAGCGTCATCGGGCGAAGCGTGTTAATATATGCCTCACCTTCGTGCCACGCACGCGCCACCATATGGTCATACGCATCAAAAGTTGAAAGATCACTAGTTTTAATGACCTGCTGCTCAAATTCACCGTTATGACAAATAATACCGTCTAACACCTGCAAAGAAAGATTGCGCTTGTAAAGCGTATCAAGCGAGCGAACGCTTTGTACATTGTGAAAGAAATAACCACCGGTATATGCATGATAAATTGAGCTTACATAACGCTCTCCAATATGACCAAACGGGGTGTGACCAATATCGTGACCCAATCCAATTGCTTCAATTAAATCGAGGTTAAGTCCTAACGCGCGTCCAATGTCGCGCGCAACACGGGCTACCAGCTGCACGTGAAGATTGCGACGTGTTAAATCGTCGTTAGAACGAAACGAAAAAACCTGCGTTTTACCTGCAAGACGATTATATGCAGGAGTATGAATTATTTTTTCAACATCACGAACAAAAGCTGGCCGCAATATGCTTTCGTGATCCTCATCAACGTCGCGACGAATAACCGCCGTATCAGGTGTTGCATACGCACTCACACGATGGTTTTTGTGCATATCCTTAATTTGATCCGCGCAAGCGCGCGTAAGCTCACCTGTTAGATGAGGTGCATACGGGTTTGTTTGTATCACGATAGAACTCCTTATTGCTGTCTTGATCTTTTAATTCTATCCAAACTTCCAAAGCATCATCGCAAACTTCTACGCCAAGGCTTCTTTGCAGCGCAATACTTTCTGTATTTCCCTGTTTAATCTCAAGCCAAGCTGTATCGCCACGATCTAAAAATTGGTTGATTTTGTACGATTCTAACGCTTTTCCCCAACCTTTACGTCTAAAAGGCTCAAACACTTCTAACATACCAATTGCACCATATTCATGCTCGCCAATATAGCCAACCAGCATATCATGATCAAATGCACCCACAATACAGCCACGGCGCAAAAGTTGAATATACTGCTCATCAGTATACGAATCGGCATACCTATACGTTTTCTTAATGGTGTCAAGATAGCTTTCGTCTAAAGGCTTTATTACGCGATGAGCACCAATACGTCGCTTTTTTGAAGAGGTATACACACCAATATAATAAACGTTTGAACTCTCATATGAATCAAGCGATGAGAGTGCCTCTAAGAGATGGTAATTTGTTAAGCAGACGGCTCGCGTAGAGCCAATTACCTGCATAAGCATGCGCGCACGCTGGGCATTATTTGACCACAACATATCGCAGCCATTAGATAGACCCAATAAAATGGAGTCGTCGTCAACATATTTTACGACACCTAAGCCACGTCTGAGCGCTTCGCGCAGACCTAGAACCCCTTGCGCTGCGCACGTGCAATCTTTTTTATTGGTCGTACCAGCACAAACTTCATCTAAGAGAGTAAGGGCACGCGAACGCGCGGACGCCTGCAATGAAGGTGTAGAGCTCAACTTGTAAGACGAATACACCAAAGAAAAACGCTTGCAAAGCTCGCGAGAACCATGCACACCGGGGTGACCATAATAATCGGCCATCATTGTATTGTTATGAGAAAGCAGGCGCAAACCATCAACAAACACCAAATTTTCATAGCACCTACACTGAGCCTGTATCCAGGACGAAACTTGATTAAAACAGCTCAACTTATGAGGAGGATACATGTCGGGCGTATGCCACACAGGCGAAAGTACAAAGATTGGAACCTGCGGAAATACATGAGTGAGTTCCACAAAATACGTGTGGATATCTTTATGGACCAAACGCGCTAAACACGGCTCATAGCGATAGTTGGCGCCCAACTCAACAATAATAACCTGCGGATTTATAAACTGCGATAAACCGTAGAGTAAGCCCGGCTGAAATACCTGACCGCCAATAGACTGATTAACAACTTCTAAGTTATGAGTTTGCGCAAATGTATGTACCCACACACATGCTGGATCGCCGGTAATAAAACCTTGCGAAATGGAATCGCCTAATACTAAAAGTTGCGGCTTGTGCTCAAGCGGGCGCACGAACGTTCCGTTTGCATATATCGAACGAATAATACAACCACGAAGCGCAGGTAAGTGGATACAAACTTTGTGTACGCCACCAAAGCCTGGAAGCTGCACGCTCCCAACAAGTGGCATATCCTGCGGATCTTCAAGTAATAGATTGATGTAGCTATTGTCAGCAACATTCACAGGTGGAATATGACGTCCATCAATATCAACAGATACGCCATCATATACAGCATGCGAGCTTTGCGTTGAGATGATCTCATCACATTCGTGAGCTTGTTGCATACGCTTAGCAATGTCGAGCATTGCGCGCGTACCTGATGGTTCCTCATCCAAGCGCAGCTCAACAAAGATTTCTGACGAGTCGGTTTCAAACTGTAAGGTAATGCCTGCACCTGTACGTGCCATCTGTCGAAACAAACCAGGGTGCCATGCGCGACAAGAACCCAACGCGCGAAATTGTTCATGCGTAAAACGCCACGGACGATACCATGACTTTAGTTCTGGCGCGACACGCACGGCACCACAGACAAAATCCTTTGCAGCAACGCAGAGGGGCTGTGCCCCCAATCTCCCTTGTTTTATGCGCTCGTCTAACGTCATACCTTTGAATATCTTTCATACAAATAGTAACTATTACCTGATTGAAGCGCGCAAGCGCATAGGAGCCCAATTTATGTGAAGCTGATTTAACTTAGCAAATACCTTGAGCCATCATAGCTGCGGCAACTTTATTAAATCCGGCAATATTTGCACCTTGCACAAGATTGTCTTCTTGGCCCACTTCGGCAGCTGCTGTAGTTGCAGCTACAAATATATCATGCATAATGTCGTGTAATTTTGCGTCAACTTCTTCAAACGTCCAAGAAAGGTGCTCGTGGTTTTGGCTCATCTCCAAGCCCGAAACCGAAACTCCACCTGCATTCGCAGCCTTACCTGGCGCAAAATATACGCCATTTTGCATAAGATACGTTGTTGCTTCCAAGGTTGTTGGCATATTTGCGCCTTCAACAACAAACTTTGTGCCATGTGCTACCAGCTGTTTTGCATCGTCTAAGCCCAGCTCGTTTTGCGTTGCACAAGGAAGGGCAATATCACAAGTTTCTCCCCAGGGGCGCATGCCTGCATGATAGTTTGCATGGGGACGAGCCTTAACGTACTCACTGATACGGGCGCGGCGAACCTGCTTTATGTCCTTAAGCAAGTCAACATCAATACCTTGCGGATCCATAACATAACCCGAAGAATCCGAAACCGTAATAACATGTGCACCAAGCTGCGTTGCTTTCTCAACGGCATAGGTTGCAACATTGCCAGCACCCGAAATTGCTACCGTTTTACCCGCAAGTTGCGTATTTTTGTGGTTAAGCATTTCGTTAAGGAAATAAATAGCACCATAACCTGTTGCTTCGGTACGCGCTAGCGATCCACCAAACGATAAACCTTTTCCAGTAAGCACGCCTGACCATGTATTAGTAAGACGTTTATATTGACCAAACAAATAGCCAATCTCGCGACCGCCAACACCAATATCACCAGCGGGTACATCGGTATCTGGCCCTACATGTTTAACGAGTTCACACATAAAGGATTGACAAAAACGCATAACCTCGGCATCGGACTTGCCTTTGGGGTCAAAGTCTGCGCCGCCTTTGCCGCCACCCATAGGAAGTGTGGTAAGACTATTTTTAAAGATTTGCTCAAAACCTAAAAACTTAAGAATGCTCAAATTAACCGAAGGATGAAAACGCAAGCCACCTTTGTATGGTCCTATTGCCGAGTTAAACTGAACGCGATACCCACGATTAACTTGTACTTTACCGCTGTCATCTACCCATGGAACGCGAAACATAATAATGCGTTCGGGCTCTACCAGGCGTTCAAGCAGCGATTGCTCTTGATATTCGGGATGCTTATCAAGGACGGGTTGTAATCCCGTAAGAATTTCGGTTGCAGCTTGGATGAACTCGGGTTGTGTGCTGTAGCGGTTTTTGAGATCGGTAAGAACCTTTTGAGAATAATTCATGGTTGAACAGCTCATATATCTCCCATCAACTGATTGTTAGCCTATAATTTTATAAAACTAACGTTGTAAAACTAAAGCTGATATACCCTTTACATAAGGAATCATTCAGACCTCTTAATTATAAGACGTAATGAGGCGTTGTGAAAAGATGTACCAATTTTGAAGGATGATTTTCTCACGAAAAAGATACTTGCCTCAAAGAACAATCTATTTTATACTAGTCAAGCGGTTGCGGGGTGTAGCGCAGCTTGGTAGCGCATCTGCTTTGGGAGCAGAGGGTCGCTGGTTCGAATCCAGTCACCCCGACCAGTTTTTTGCGGCGGTAGTTCAATTGGTAGAGCATCAGCCTTCCAAGCTGATTGTTGCGGGTTCGAGTCCCGTCCGCCGCTCCATATTTTGAGTTTTTTCTCCTCGTTTTAGATCCTTTTCTTATATCTTTTAGGCTTGTATTTATAATGCAAGGTTTTGTGAAGTGTGCTTTTGTGTAGTTGGTGCTGTTTAATTTGTAACTTTTCTCAATCCTTTTGATGCAGGTAACACATAAGCGTGCCTCTTGGATTCTTTTCAGCATAAAAAATGTTCACAATTGTTCACAAAAATAGAAAACTCATGAATCATACATATAAAAGTCGGCTAAAATAAAAGATAAAGCAAACAACAAGGGAGAGTTATGCCTAATCTTAATCTGGGACGAACACTCGTTATTGCAAACCCCGCTTCACACAGCGGAAGGGGTCATGCGGCGGCAATGCGCGCACAGAGATTTTTTAATTCGTACTCTTCCATCTCAACTTCTTTTGAAATGTTGCTTACCAAAGGTCCAAAAGACGCCACACTCATGGCAGAAGACGCTCAAGACTACGACACGGTGATTGCTCTGGGCGGAGATGGTGTTATTCACGAAACTATAAACGGTCTCATGAACATTCCTAGCGATAAGCGCCCTACACTCGCGGTTATTCCTATGGGCTCGGGCAACGATTTTGCCCGAACCTTAAACGCAACCTATAACGCGCCCGATACCTCACTAGCCGAAATTTTTTCTGGACATCACCGCAACTTCGATTTAGGAAAAATTACTAATGAACTAGGAGAATCTACCTATTTTATGGAAACCCTCTCCTTTGGTTTAGATGCTGCCGTATCTGTTGATACTACAATTCGTCGTGCTGACCATGCAAAACAAGAAGGTTCTGCATTATTTGCCACGTCAGGCCTCAAAATTATGGCACGCGGACACAAAGGTTATCAAGCACATCTTAGTTTGAGTACCAATCAAAGCTATGACTTGCCTTGTATCGTGCTGGTAGCAAATATTGGTCCAACCTATGGTGGCGGTTTTATGATTTGTCCTGACGCCCGTCCTAACGACGGTTTGTTGAGCATGTGCTTTAATACCAAGCGTCCGTCGATTCCCCATTTACTGGCGCTTTTTGGACTTGCACGAACAGGTTTACACACGCATTCGAGCATTATTACCACTGCCGAAGTTACCTCATTTGAAGTGAGTTTTAGTGATCCGCTGGTGCCTTGTCAAACAGATGGCGAAGTATTCCAAGGTCAAAGCTACAAAGTTAGCATTTGCCCACATGAGCTTGATGTTATTGTGCCTGCTCAATGCCGTTGGTAGATTTACTAAAAAAACGCTACTGACAGGGTTGCAGACAGCATTGTGAATAGGTTTCTAGCAATGTCATCGGCAGCGTTCGTGTGCTTATTTATAAGCATTCTGCGCCTCAAACTCCCTAAAACACCCTTATAAAAAATCTTGATGATTCCATGCTGATTATTCAACACATCCATTAAAATATAGTACATGGTAACCAAAGTGATTGCCTATAAACTCGGAGGTATATATGGCACACGATATTTCGCGTCAATTCATCCAAGGCCTGCCTAAGGCAGAGCTTCATCTGCATGTAGAAGGAACGCTTGAACCTGAGCTTAAACTTAAGCTTGCACAGCGTAACCATATTGATATTGGGTTTGACGATGTTGAGTCAATTAGAAATACCTATAATTTTTCTGATCTTCCTTCATTTTTAGACGTATACTATGAAGGCATGAAAACGCTGGTAACCGAACAGGATTTTTATGACCTTGCATGGGAATACCTGCTCAAAGCGCAAGAGAACAGCGTACGCCATGTTGAAATGTTTTTTGACCCACAAGCACATGCCTCGCGTGGAGTTGATATTGAAGATGTATTATACGGATTACTTCGTGCATGTAGCGACGCACGTGCGTTAGGCGTAGACGCAGAACTTATCATGTGCTTCCTGCGCGATTTTAGTGCCGAAAGTGCACGTCTTACCATGGAGGCTGTTTCAGAGTTTGCCGATCATCTCATAGGTGTTGGTCTTGATTCGGACGAACACAATAATCCCCCACTTAAATTCTTTAACCAATTTGCACACGCACGAGAACTAGGTCTTCACGTTACTGCTCATGCCGACATAGACCAAAAAGACTCCATTGAGCATATTAAACAGCTCCTTGAGGTTATTGATGTAGAGCGTATTGACCATGGAACAAACATTGTTGAAGATCCAGATTTGGTTGAATTAGCTGCAAAGCATGGTGTTGGTCTTACATCATGCCCTATTTCTAATACCTTCTGTGGCAACGATACTAAGCAAAACGAAGTTAAGGATTTGCTGAATCGCGGTGTACAAATATGCATTAACTCAGATGATCCCGCCTATTTTGGTGGCTACATCTGCGATAACTACGAAGTTCTTGCACAAAGTGGGGTGTTTTCGCGCGAAGATATTATTGAGCTTGCTAAAAATAGCTTTAGAATGAGTTGGATTTCCAACGAACGAAAAACTTTATACCTACAAGAAATTGATGCTTATGTTGCTCACTGGGATGAGACGCACGCCTAAAAGCAGCCGCATATAAGCACGTACATAGGCGCTCATGCGTAAAATGAAGCCCTAAGAACAAATGTTCTTAGGGCTTTTTTAATCTATATGAATGATACTACACGTGAGCAGAGCCTTACACGCACGGCTGCGTGCATCACAAAGAGCTTAGCGAGCAGCAGCTTGAAGTGCAGCCTTAACTTCGGCAGCAGTCTTAAGACACATAACTTTCTCGGTAAGTGCATCGGCCTCTGCTTTTGTCCACGCAGAAATAATACGACGTGTACGAAGAATTGAAGGAGGATTAACCGAGAACTCATTTAAGCCAAACGAAATAAGTACTGGGATAAGCAGTGGATCTGCAGCAGCCTCACCACACATACCGACCATAATACCTTTTTCGTTACCTGCAGAAATAATACGCTTAAGCGAACGCAGGACCGCCGGTTGATATACGTCATACAGATATGCAACACGATCATTTCCACGGTCAGCGCACATGGTATAACCAATTAAGTCGTTAGTACCAATAGAGAAGAAGTCACACTCCTCTGCCAAATTGTCGGCAATAAGAGATGCGGCAGGAGTCTCGATCATGGTACCAATTTCGATATCTTTGTTATAAGCAATACCGCGTTGATCGAGGTCTTCCATACATTCTGCAACAAGCGCGCGAGCTTGACGAACTTCGTCAAGGCAGGTAACAAGTGGCAACATAATTTTAATATCACCAAAAGCAGACGCGCGCAGCAAAGCCGTAAGCTGAACCTTGTACTGGTCAGCATTGTTTAAACAATAACGAACGGCGCGGAACCCCATAAATGGATTATCTTCTTTTTGCAAGTGCAAATAAGGAATATTTTTATCGCCACCCACATCAAGCGTACGAATGATAACAGGCTGATTCTTCATACGAAGCGCAACTTTTTGATATGCAGCAAACTGTTGGTCTTCACTTGGAAGCTCGGAAGCGTCCATGAAAAGAAATTCGGAACGGAAAAGGCCAACACCTTCGGCATCATGCTCAACAGCAGCGTTGGCGTCATCGGGATTACCAATATTGGCTACCAGAAGAACCTTATCACCATCGCCTGTGACTGTATCTTTACCACGATACGATTCCAACGCGGCTTTTTCGCTTGCAAACACAGATGCTTTGGTACGATATTTTGTAAGTTCAGCATCGCTGGGGTCATCAATAACGCGTCCACGAGATCCATCAACGATTACCATATCACCTGTTTTAATGGTTTTTGTAACATCTTTGACCGAAAGAACTGCAGGAATTTCCAAAGCACGCGCAATAATCGCAGAGTGAGAAGTACGACCGCCAGTTTCGGTAATGATACCAGCTACGTTTTTCTTATCGATATCGGCTGTCATAGACGGCGTAAGCTCGTGCACAACTACAATAGAGTGCTCAGGCAAGCTAGACAAATCAACGACTTCTTTACCAAGCAAGTCTGCCAAAATACCAGTTTTAACATCGGCAACATCGGCTGCGCGCTCGCGGAACAGCTCGTCTTCCATATTTGAAAACATATTAAAATACATATCATATGCTTCGCTTACTGCTTGCTCTGCACACATGCCCGAATCAATAGAAGAATTGATAGTTTCTTTAATTCCGTCATCTTCTGCAAATTCAATATGAGCACCCATAATAGCTGCAGATTCTTTACCAACCGTACGCGTCATACGCTCGATTTGCGCGTTTGTTTGATCGATAAATTTTTGTAACGCCTGTGCGTAACGCTCTTTCTCTGCCGCTAGATCTGTTGGTGCGGTAGGGGTAAACGATAAATCGGGAGCAACTGCAACTTGTGCAACTCCAATACCATAACCGTCAGATGCGTTAATTCCTTCAAACATGCAAATCCTCCTTGTGGCCGGCACATATGAATGACCTAGAACAATACCAATTTATTAAAAATAAATTACTCTATTATTTATTTGCAATTAGTGCATCAAGTTCTGCACTAATGCGATCGATCGTTGCACGATTTGCAATACCCTTGCTTGCTGCAGTAGCGGTACCACATGCAGACGCAAAGCGCAATGCTTCGTCGTAAGAAGCTCCTGCTTGAGTCTTTGCAACAAAACCAGCAACCATTGAATCTCCAGCACCCGTTGCGTTCTCAAGCTTAATTTTTACCGTTGGGCAAATATGAATTTCGTTATGTTCATCAATAAGCAGCGATCCATGACCACCACAAGAAACAATAACATTTTGCGCACCTTGATCGTGAAGCTTTTGCGCATAGGGAATACAATCTTCAGGTGTTTCGGGTGAAGCATCAAAAATACGGCCAACTTCGTGATTATTGGGTTTGATAAGGAATGGATGCGCAGGAAGTGATTTTAAGAGCAATGCACCGGGTGCATCCACAACAAAGCGTACGCCTCTATTTTCGAGACGTTTCATGATAATGTCGTACATGTCTTCAGGGAGTGATTTTGGAATGGAGCCCGTAAGAATAAGTGTATCACCTTGTGCAATGCATTCTAGACGCTCAAGAAGCTCGTCTACTTTATCGGGAGTAATAACAGGACCCATACCATTACACATAGTCATAACAATGCCGTTAAGCTTTACATTAATACGTGTAAAACCTTCTTTAAGACGAACAAAATTAGCAGAGACGCCATTATCTTGCAGCGTTTTAATAAGATAATCGCCCGTAAATCCGGCGGCAATACCAAAGGCAACGTTAACAACTTTGAGTTCGTTTAAAAGCGTTGATATGTTAATACCATTACCACCGCAATAAACTTCTTCGCTTGAAGATCTATTAGTAAATCCCATGTCCAAACTAACAGGGTGCATAACATAGTCAATCGCAGGATTGAGGGTAACTGTATAAATCAACGCAAACTCCTTCCATTACACATTCGTATTTTATTATGACTCATAATATACATAATGTAACGAGAAACTCCTAAAAAATATGGACTTATGCATATAACAAACAAATGCATAAGTCCATGCTTAAAGTCTGGTGCTCCCTAGGCGATTCGAACGCCTGACCTGCGGTTTAGAAGACCGATGCTCTATCCAACTGAGCTAAGGAAGCTAATAACACTACCATACTAACATGTATTATTTAAATTAGGAACACCAATATAAAGTTTTTTTAGATATGTGACGCAATAAGCGTCATATCCCCTTCCAATTGCAGCGTTGAGCACAATGCCGTCACGATGACGTGAGATCCACGTTTAACAGAAAGACCTGCGATACTTCCTTTACCCTCAACAACGCTGACACATAAAAATGGCGCCGATTGAGTAAGCGTATGTGTTCCATGTACTCGTATGCGTAAAATTGTATAACGAGGACAAACACACAGTGTGGTGACTCCATCATGCTCGGGAGCATGCACGGCACCCGAAGACAATAACGGTGCATGGTAGTTGATAACGTCTAAACTTTTTTCCATATGAAGCTCACGAAGGCTTCCATCTTTTTGGCGACGATCATAATCATAGACACGATAAGTAATATCGCTTGATTGTTGAGTTTCTAATACCATGGTTCCAGCTTTTATAGCGTGAACACATCCTGGATCGATTTGGAAAAAGTCGCCTTCATGAATTGGTACTTCGTTAAGTACCTCTTTCCATGCACCCTGCTTTACCAATTGAGCAAATTCCTCGCGTGAATGCGCTTTTTGACCCACAATAATGGTTGCGTCCGGCTTGGCGTGTAACACATACCAACATTCACTTTTACCAAGAGAATTGTGCTCATGGGTGCGCGCGTAAGCATCGTCTGGATGCACCTGTATGGATAAATCATCTTCGGCATCAAGAATTTTAATGAGCAGAGGAAATCTATCAGAATCAATATTGCCAAACAGCTCAGGATGCAAATCCCATACCTGCGAAAGCGTATTGCCTGCAAGAGGACCTGCTGCGAGCTTGCAATCCCCATGAGGGTGCGCAGAAATTGCCCAGCACTCCCCTATACGGCCATCAGGTATAGCGTAATTAAACTCGGTTTCAAGATGACGTCCGCCCCAAATTTTTTGGTGAAATTCTGGCGTTAAACAAAGAAGCTCAAGATTGGCAACTGCTGAGCACTTTGACTGATCTTGCAAAGTATCACATTCACTTGAATTCATAAGCAACCTGACCTTTTTATAGCAACTTATAGTATCTTTGGCGATAAAACTCTTTCACCTCTATTACAAGCTCAACACAAGCTCAACGCGTAAAAAGCTTTTCCTTTAGTATACACATGCCTTTACCATGGTTAATGGTACAATCGAATGCTCGATAAAAGTGCACAAACTAAAAAAGACAGCTACAAAAAAGCGCATGTACACCACGGTACATGCGCAATAACTTACTATATGCCAATGCAGTAAAGCTCTGTTATGCCTCAAGTCCTTTGTTGATGATCGCAGCAATGGCAGCTGGATCTTCGCTCTCCAAAACAGAAGCACGGAATTTTTCGTCCATGAGCAAAACAGCAACTTTAGAGAGAAGTTGTAAGTGTGTAGTGCCAGCCTCTTTGGAAGGAACAAACAGCGCAATAGCAGCACGAACAGGCTTTTGGTCCATGCTTTCCCATGCTACATTGCCACTAAATTTAACAACAAGCACGGTTGCTTGCTTGATAGCATCACATTTTGCATGAGGAATTGCAAAACCATCCATCATGCCCGTGGTACCTTCTGCCTCGCGCGCTTTAAATGCATCAAGAACACCTTGTTCATCATCAGCAACGCCAAGCTCACAGGATTTCTTTGCAAGAAATGCCAAAACTTCATCAACGGTCGTTGAAGAATTTTGCAGAAAGACATGTGAAGATTGTACAAAATCGCCCATATTTATGCCCCTTATCTTATAAGCGGTGTGTATACACATAAGACTATACAAGACTTGCACATCTTTTTGTATGACACACAAAACGTAGCCACTTTTTATATTTCCTACAAATTATAGCAAATACTTATAAGCTCTTGAGCCTTAATGGTACGAATTATAAGACACCACAAAAGCTTTACGCACAAGACACAACACCTATGAAAGTACCTTGTTACCATTGTTTTTGTACTCGTAAGCTTTAAAGATTACATAAAGTATACCGCCTACAACTGCTCCAACAACAATAGAAAGCACCCACCAAAGACCGCCGTCGACTACAGGCAATACCAAGAATCCACCGTGAGGAGCTGGGTCGTGTACCGCAAACAACAAAGAACCAATAGCACCAATAGAAGAACCAAGCATCATAATGGGCATAACTGGCCAGATGTTTTTGGTCATAAAAGGAATTGCACCTTCGGTAATGTGCGTACAACCCAAGATAAAGTTAACAAGTCCAGCATCGTGATCTGACTGTGAGAAATACTTCTTGCCTACCACAACAGCAAAGGTGGTAATTAATGGAGGAACAATGCATGCAGCCGAAACTGCAGCCATAAAGTTTGTTCCAAATGCATAGGTATCAGTACCAATACCTGCAGCAAGAGCCTCGCCTAAAAAGAACGTACCAGTAACATAGGCAGCTTTATTAACAGGACCACCCATATCAAAAGCGCACATGCAACCAATAGCCAAGCCCAACACAATAGGACCAGATGTTGACAGGCTTTTAAGCATGTTCATCATTGCAATATTGATAGCAGACATAGGCCCAGAAATTCCGAGCATAACTAATCCAACAATGAAGGTAGAAAGCAAGGGATATAAAAAGATAGCTTTAAGCCCATTGAGATTTTGTGGCAGACCCGCAAGCAGTTTTTCGAGGCCTAAAATAACATAACCAGCAAGAAAACCGCCGATAATACCACCCAAGAATCCAAAGCCAACACCATAGCCGCCTGCGTCAATTAAACCTTCTGGACTTACAGGTAAACCTTGAATAGCAATCATACCTGCTACAAAGCCTGGTACCAATGCAGGACGTTTACCAATAGATTCTGCAATATAGGCTGATAAAACAGGAACCATTAAGCCCATCGAAATACCACCGATATACTTAAGCATGGCGGCAAAGCTATTATAATCGGGAGCAGTTGAACTAAATGATGTAATTCCCCATAAGAATGAAACAGCAGTTAAAACACCACCAGCTACTACAAAAACAAGCATGTGGCTCACACCATTCATCAAATGCTTGTAAATGATGTGTCCAATAGACTCTTTTTCTTCAAAAGTGTCTGCAGGTGCAGCTGTGGCAGCTTGAGCTGAAGCAGCATCTTCATGTACAACCCTTGGCTGAGCAGATAACGCACGATCAATCAACGCTTGGGCTGCATCAACATCTAAACATTTTGAAACACCTACCGAAACGCATGGTTTGTTAGCAAAACGCTCTTCTTGAACGTCTTTATCAGCAGCAATAACAACAGCTTTTGCCGATGCAATCTCTTGAGCAGTTAAGCCGTTTTCGACTCCTATCTGTCCATGAGTTTCGACCTTTATGGTGAAACCTTTTGCAGCTGCTGCATCTTCAAGTGCCTTTTTAGCCATAAAGGTATGAGCAATACCGCTAGGGCAACCTGTAGCAGCAACTATGTCAAAGCTTTGCTCTGCCATACAATCACTTCCTAACAAACGTGGGATATGTAATATCTATAGCATGTTGGCAAACATTAAAATCCGAGCACATGAGCCCCTAGATTTTTTACCAACAACTACATACCTTAGATTTTGATAGTAACATATTTTCCGAAACATATTTACCTGTGCACGTCAGAGAAAATCTTATACCGTTCACGTTAAAATGTGCAGGTAAATAGCTTACGTATGCTCAAAGTGAAAACAAGTTTTTCGTGCATGAAAGCGTTCGATCTCCTCTTGAGAATAACACTACGATATAATACAAACAGGTCTTAATGAATTACGTTTAATCGGACTGATGCATGAGCATGCAAACAAAGGAAACATCATGGACAATGCAAATGAAACACAACAATTAAGTACAACTATAGCAACTGACCAGTCAGCCAAAGATTTGAACACCGCGTCTGCCGATCCCAAAACAAAGGATACGTCTGTAGATTTAGGCGCTGCGCTTACCAATCCTAAAGCCGACGCAGAAGAGCTTAACCAGCTTGAGCAAAATCTTTTTCTAACACGTTACTGTTCTGCAGAAATTGCAGGGTTTGGTATGTCCATAGATCCACAAGGAGCTGCTCAAACTCGTTCAAAAGTGTTAAGTTTGCTTGAAAACAGACGTCACGACCTACTGTGTTCACAAAAAACAGCAGACCTGCTGGCACGACTTAGTTGTCCAAGCGCTGTTCTAACGCAAACGCAAAAAGCACAGGTTGCCATTTTGCAGCATGACCGCCAAAAACTTGTGGGCGTTCCACGTGAGCTTGCACAAAAATTTGCAGAGCTTACGTGCATAGCCGATGACGCATGGCACAAGGCAAAAGCACAAAATTCATGGGAAATGTTTGCTCCCTATTTGAAACAAATTATTGAGACAATGAAAGAAATTGCGCAGGCGCGCGATAGCAAAAAAGACCCCTATGACGTGTGGCTCGATGAATATGAACATGGAACAACGCACACGTTTTTGGACACATTTTTTGAAGAAGTAAAATCGGGAATTGCACCTTTGCTCCACGATGTTTTGATCAAACAAAATAAAGGTTTTAGGCCAAATACCTCACTTTTTGCAGGCAAATTTGATATTATGCGACAGCGTCTGCTTGCGCATGACATTATTGATCTTATGGGTCTCGATAAAAACCATGTGGTCATCGTAGATACCGAGCACCCCTACTCAGATGCTCCTTCAATTAATTACGGCATTATTGCAACTCATCTCCATGAGTATGATGTGCTCTCAAATGTCTTTTCGATGTTTCACGAAGGTGGGCACACACTCTACGAAACAGGTGTTAATCCCGCCTATGACTGTACATCGCTTAAAGGCGGCACATCGTATGGTATTCACGAATCTCAATCGAGATTCTTTGAGAATTACATTGCGCGCGACCGCAACTTTGCGCCACACATTTTGCGCTTAATGGCGCATCATTTTCAAGGTCAGCTTGGACGCGTTACACCGCAACAGTTTTGGCAAGTCTCTAACGCGGTAAAGCCAGGGCTTATTCGTATGGATGCCGATGAGCTAACGTATCCATTTCATATTATGATTCGCTACGAAATTGAAAAACAGCTGTTTGCAGGTGAATTAGATGTTGAGGACGTAGCTGCTACCTGGAATAAGCTCTACAAAGAATATCTTGGCGTGGAGGTAAGCGATCCTGCGCATGGAGCGCTTCAAGACATGCATTGGTCAAGTGGGTATTTAGGCTATTTCCCAGGCTATGCGGTAGGTGACGCCATTGGCGCACAGCTTAAGCACGCTATGATCGCTTCTGGTATTGCATGGGACGACGTGCTTGCCTCAGGTGATTTAGCTCCTATTCGCCTGTGGCTTAAAGATCATATCTGGAGCTATGGTCGTAGCCGCACGCCACATGAGCTCATCGAACAAGCCAGCGGTGAAGCGCTTACTACTACGTACTACCTAGACTATCTTACGCAAAAATTTACCGCACTTTACAACTTATAATTTGAGGGTATAGCTTAGTAATATAGACATGAGGTTAATATGCGATTGGTGCTTCAACGCGTGCAAGAAGCTCGCGTAGAAATCGACAATAAAATAGTGGGTCAATGCGCACAAGGTCTTATGATTTTGGTAGGAATTGGATCAGATGATACGCGTGCAAGCGTTGAAGCTCTTTGCGATAAAGCGCTGGGTCTGCGGATTTTTGACGACGGTAACGGAAAAATGAATCTCTCGATTAAAGACATTGACGGTGAAATTTTAGCTGTAAGCCAATTTACACTGTATGCCAACTGTCGCCACGGAAGGCGCCCCTCATTTACCAACGCAGCAGCATTTGAGCAGGGACGCAGCTTGTACGAGCATTTTTGTGCGTGCATACAAGCACATCATATCCGCTGTCAAACAGGCGTGTATGGTGCAGATATGCAGGTACATCTTATAAATGATGGCCCTGTTACCATCTGTTTGGATAGCGATATTGATTGCAGACACGTTTAATACTCACTGAATTAGCAGAAACTGGTCAGACCCTATAATGTCTGCGTGCATAAACAACGTGAAAGGTTGATGACGTGAAAAAATTTATACAAGAATTCAAAGACTTTATTATGCGAGGCAATGTCGTAGACATGGCTGTTGGTGTCATTGTCGGAAGCGCTTTAACCTCAATTGTCAATTCTTTGGTAAATAACATCATCAACCCCTTCATAGTTTTTCTTACAGGAGGACAAACCACTATTTCAGGTCTGGTAGTTCCGGGCACACATATAGATTTTGGTGCATTTTTAAGTTCAATTATCAATTTCCTTATTGTGGCGTTTATCGTATTTTTGCTGGTAAAAGGCATCAATACCTTAAAGAAAGCAGGAGGGGAACTTATAGGAATTTCACTTGACGAAAAACCCGAAACAATTGTACGTTGTCCTTTGTGCTACGAAAAAATTGACCAAAAGGCACTACGTTGTCCTCATTGCACGCAAGACATTAAAGATAGAGAAAAAATTATCGAAACAAAATAAGTGAACCCACACACATTTAACGCTTACCGTTGAGGCGAATGACATCCCAAAAATGATGGGAAGCAGGAGCATCCATAGGTCGCTGAAACTGCGCACATGTTGCATGTGTTCTAAAGTATTGTTGTCCAAAAGGATCGGTTACAGGAACAAATACACGCGGTGTTGGTGCATAGTATTTTTGGGGGACGCGCATATCATGAGCATTAGCAAGCGTATAACCCTTTGAACAGACCGCATGATACAAACCCGTTTGCTCATCGCGCGAACAATTACAAAAGATGCAATCACAACATGCAAAGCCCGACATCACTACCCCCTATCCTGCAAAATACCTCTGAACGTACACCAAACATTGTGAATCATGGTCTTATATCATAACCTGTAACACCTAGATTGCATGGTCATCTATCAAAGATTATACGGGTCATACCTATAAGAGGCAAGTTTACGCGCGGGCTCGTATGTATATAGATCATCAAGGTATTCATCTAATATTTCTACATCGCTTCACATACCTAATAGGATAACTTGCATAGTTTTATAATTATTCGTATGATATGTAAGGTGTTTTATGCAACACACGGTATCTGTAGGGCTCTTAAGGGAACATCATTGCCGACCAATTCTAAAAAACATATGCTAAAAAATCTTCCGCATATACATATGCCATCTCACAGCCACACCATTGTGGATTTAAGTAATGCACATGAATCTAAAAAACCTATGAGCGAAAATTTTACCCATGATTTACATGCCTTATTTGAAATTGGAAACGACAATCTATTTACCAGAAAGCATATAAAAGATACTCCCGAAGTTCCAACTCACGAATATACCGATGCACAGATACCCGAAAGTGATTTATACGTTCCTGCTACTTATCAAGACATGACAACTATGCAAAAATCTGCAGTTCAAAAGCTTAAAGACTTGCCATTTCTTCTTAAAGCAATTGCAATTGCACTTGTCTGCTCGATCCTTATTTCATCTACCATTCTTACCCAATGCTTTGGAATCCTTAAAGGTCAAACTATGGATAACTATGTAGGTGTTTCGGTAGATGAAGCAACAGCAGAATTACAGAGCAAAAATCTTAACGTTAAAGTGGAAGAACAAACAACAACCCTTAACGATCAAATTGGTAAAGTTATTGCAACAACACCGAGTTCAGGCGAAAACGTTATGCGTGGGAGCACCGTAATCCTCAAAGTTGGAAAATTGAGTCAAGACTCACGCGAAGTACCGTCGTTTATAGGACTTACCGAGCAAGACGCACTTAAAGCAATTGCTGACACCTCATTTTTTGTTAAAGACCACATTGAATACGAAGAGAATTCCCAAGCTGCAAAAGGTACCGTCATTGCCCAAGACCCTGCACCAGGAACCTTAAAGACAAAAGGGGCTTCTATCAAGCTCTATGTTGCACAATAGTGCTACAAACCACAGCGGACACAGCATACACAGCGTATACGACACACGCACAACAAAGCTCGTAAGCCGCAAAATAGCAACACTCAACCTATCACGTAGATAATATCTGTATCATTCGGATTTTTGATTAAATGTACCGTCATTATAATTTATTTCGTATCCTAAAGCTGTGTTATAAACTTCCACTTCTTCATTGATTGTGTGGTCGCTTGAAAGCATATCAACCACCACGCTCCGTGGGACCAGCTCATCAGCTCTATAAAGTGCTGTAACTATGTAGTACACATATCCATCTGGATGTGATTTAAGCCACAGTCGAGTTTTTGCCTCACAATAATCCATCCCTCCTTTATCGTCGTGAGCACCCACATTTTGCATGCGCGTGCCACATACAAGATTCTCAAGCTTTTCCTCACCACCCAATGATTTTGCAAGCATATGGCTTCTATTCCAAAACCAACCATGATACACACGACCCTTCGGCAACTCTATGGCAACTTTTTTGTTATATCCCCAACCACTAGGATTAGGGAGCTCTTCTCGTTGACGCTTACTGCCGTGCTGCATCATGTCATACGTTACGCAACCCTCAACTTTTACGGCTCTACCATACGCATCAAGCGGACTGTACACAACAGCACCCACAGGCACATCGCTATCAATATATGCACCCGAAACAACGCGCACATAATCGGGATAATGCTCGCCAGACCACTGCGTAGGCTGAGAAAGGCGCACTTGTGGAGCGCGGCGCATATACGCTGGTTGCATCTGCGCAGGTAGAACATACAACAACGGTGTTGTAGTAAATCCATACCACGCAAACACAAGAGCTAATGCCATACCTATAAACGCACGAGGTAGTGATACATAAACCCTATGATGTCTCATACGAAAAGCTCCCTCACACAAAAAACCTCCCAAAGTCACACAAGGGCTTTGGGAGGTTTTATCATACATATGATAGCGTGCTTAAAACTCACGCGTAACTTGCACAAAACTTGCTAACTAACACAAGCACAACCAATTTAGCGCACAGCATAACTACAACAGAGATGAACTTTCAATCATACGTACCGCGAACAGATAATACTGTTGTAATGCGCATACAATTTATCAGTTCATGATTGGCTATTGAGCGGCCATGCTCAAGGCTATTCGCTATCAGCTAAACGAACGATCATTTCGTAAATGTCTTGCGCACTATTAAAGTTTTCTGGGACAATCTCTTTTGCAGGAACAGATACATCAAACTCATCATCAATTGCAGAGATAACAGAGAGAATATCAAAAGAATCCAATATTCTGTTATCTACCAACTTGTCCTCGGTAGAAAAATCAACCTCATCATTGATATCAGAAAGCATTGCAATTACTGCATCAAGGGTAATATCATCCATGACGTGCTCCTTTGAGATAGATCACTATTTATCCGCGTTTTGCGGATAATTATATACATTTGTTGGTATAAAATCACGTGCCAATTCGTAAACACCATGCGCTTTACGAACGACAATGCGAGGCATGTCTCTACTTAAGAACAAATACATTGCCTCGGTGATAGAATACGCACCTATATGTTGAAAAGCAAGTATATCATTTAAACCAAGCGAAGATTCATATTCTCTTACCAAAACATCCGAAGTAGTGCACAAGCTCCCGCATAACGTCCATGAACTGGTATAACGGCCGCCTTCGCTCTCATCGGCCTGCGCAAAAGGTTGTGGCTCTTCAAGCTTAGATTGCGCTTGTGTAGATAACGCCAATTTTTGCTGCGCCTCATCCTCGCACGTAGACACATCAAGACACGTTGCTTGTTGCTGGCTCACATTGATGATAGACGGACATTTTAACCCCATCATTTGACCTAGATAAGACACATGATTAATGCCACCATCAATAAATGCATAGTTTGTTTTTGTGTCCTGACCATGCTTAATATCAACAATACGCGTAAGGTATGTTCCGCATTCGCTTGCAAAAAAACGACCCATTTCAACCGTCAGCGGTACACGATTTGCTATTCGTTGCAATGCGGGCGCAAGCTCTTTTGCAGGCAAAAGCGTATCAGAGGCATCTTGATCGATAAAATAGGGATATGCAAGGCCAGGGCCGTATTCCAAACGCTGGCATTTCCAATTGTACTTGCTTTCAAGTTCATCGATAAGCGCTTCTAAACGAACTAATTCTTTTTCTTGGTGCGTGAGTTTTTTACGCTGAGTTCCTACAAAATAATGAATACCCACAAACGAACAATGCATAAAATGCGCGCGATTATTTATAAGGTGCTCCAGGTCATCTTGGCACATACCAAACTGACTGCCTGCATTAAGACGCAATAAAACGCGTACAGGTGATTTTGAAAGCAGACCTTGCTTGTCTAACTTTGCCGCTTCACGCTCAATAAGCAATGCTTGCAAAACCGATTCGGCTGTACAAACACCCACGCCGTAGCGCAGCGCAGCTTGTATATCATCCGTTTGTTTGCAAACACCTGAATACACAATGGCTTTTGGATCTACATGCAAACGTTTACAGATTTCCAATTCGCCAGGGCTACAAACCTCAAGCTTAAAGCCACATGCTTGAGCAGCTTTTGAAAGAAAAGGATTAGCCTTAATGGAATAGCACAAATCAATTGAAGTACCCATGATCTTTTTAACATGCTCAAGACGTTGCTTAAAAGCCTGTTCATCAAGGACATAGGTGGGCGTGGCATATGTTTGTGCAATTGTTGCAAGTTCTTGTATATCCATATCGTTTCCTTATTTTTTCATTAAAGCTTGACGATCGACTTTACCGTTTTTAGTAAGGGGCAACTTCTCAAGCGCCTCAAGTGTATTAGGAATCATAAATTGAGGTAAATTTTGATGAAGCGCATCCGCAACATCTGAGTGCAAAGCCGTACCCATATAAAACAGATGCAAGCGATGACGCTTACTATCATAGGTACAAACCGCCTGCTCTACCCCATCGATATTCATAGCAGCAGCCTCAATGTCGCCAAGCTCAATACGGTGACCAAGATGCTTAATTTGATGATCTTTGCGTGACGTATATACAAGATTTCCGCAAGAATCAAAATAGCCCATGTCACCCGTACGATATAAAGGCTCTAACCAGCTGTTTTGTAACGGATTTTGCACAAACGCAGCAGCGGTCTTTTGAGGCTCATTAAGATAACCCAAACCAAGTGCCGTTCCGCTCACGCAGATTTCGCCTTCTACACCTGCCTTGGTAACTTGATACTCACAAGTCTTACCATCGTTAAGGGCGCCTTCATCCGCGACTGCGCACGCTTTATCTTCGTTTTCGTCACACGAAGCAATCAAAACCACACGCTCATTATCAAATGGCTTGCCAATAGGAATAACTTCGCCCTTTTGATACGGACGATCGAGCACAAAATAGGTACAATTACAGGTGATTTCTGTAGGTCCATATAAATTAACATAAGTAACATCAGGAAGATATTTACGCCACTTTGCAAGCTGTTTTATTGGCATAACTTCGCCCGAAAACAGCACACGCTTGATAGTAGTAGGAACTTTATAATCAAAGCCATTCATAATTGATACAAAACACAAGGCGCTTACCGCCCATACGAGCGTAGTTACCTTTTGTTCTACCAGATAATCCATAAGTTTGGTGGGAACACTAAAATACTCACGCGGAATAATTTGAAGCGTTGCACCCAAGTAGAGCGCAGAATAGATATCTTTTACCGACACATCAAAATCAAAGGGAGCCTGATTGGCAAAAATATCATCGCTATCCATATGAAACGTAGAGGTAAATATTGGAATAAAATCAATAACCGAACGATGAGAAACAACAACGCCTTTGGGCTTTCCCGTAGATCCGCTGGTAAAATTAACATACAAGGGATCGATATCGCACAAAGCACGCTGACATGCAGCCAAAACGTCAGTATTTATTGCGGTATGCATTATTTCGGATAAACGAACAACCTGATAACGGTTTGTATCTATGTGCGCTAAGGCCTGCTCATAAAACTCATCATCAGTAACAATTACCTGCGGATTAAGCGTTTGGCAAATCTCGTGAATACGAACAGCAGGCTGGCGTGTATCAAGAACCGAATAGTAATCCCCTGCATACACCGCTCCAAGCATAGCAGCAAGCGCGTACGAGCTTTTTTCGAGATAAAAAGCAATAGATCGACGCGCAGCAGCATGATCTGCTGTTGCAAAATACGTACCAAAACTTTGTGCTGCATGTAAGAGTTGTTCATAAGTCAAAGACAGATGTGGATCACTTACCGCACAATGCTGCGGTTTTTTTGCAGCGGATTGCTCTAACCAAGTTAAAACGCACTTCATGAGTTGCCCTTCGTTGCCTTGTACTGTTTCATCCAGGTATCCCATTCGTCATACGAGATGAAATCCTGCGAAACATCTTCGTGCATATCTATACGATATATAAGTTTAGCCAAGTAACGCGAAAAATGTTGTGCACCAGTTGTATTTAAGTGTTCAAAGTCGGCAAACTCCGAACGCGAAAGTGAAAGAACACCCTCTTTACACATATTACAATCAAGATACACGCCATTGGCACCTTCGACAATATCACGTACGCGCTGCATGGTTTTTGGATAAAATGAACCAAAGGACGCAATATCATACGCTGGATGAGGCGTAGCTATGCAGATAAACGAAACACCGCGCTCTTGACAAAGACGCGCAATTTGTGCCAGATATTCAAAGCTCTTTTGATCAAGACGAGGCCATCCATATACTTGAGCTGACGTATCATAATTTCCATCTTCCAAAACCCAGTTATAATTACCATAACCTCGTCCGCCATACGTCCAATCTTTCGTTACCTTTTGAGCTGCTAAGCCATAAGGTTCGTGAGTCAAACGAGACATCACGTTATAATAAAGCGCCTGTGGCGTACGCGCAGGCGTAAATACCCATGGAAAATAAACGTTCAGTGAATCTTTTTCACCAAAAGTTTCTTTTCGTAGCGCAAGCGACCCCAATTTTTGAGCAAGTATGATAGGATCATTTTGATAACGGGCGTAAAGATAGGGAACTTCTGCACGCACATTATATGGCGAATCAAATGAATACAGACCTATGCCTAGGATAACGCGTTTAACATGCTTATGTTCAATAGCCTCAAGCACCGTATCGTAGGTGGAAGATAAAACCTGACCAGGCGTTGCAAGATTATAAGTAGAAGGATTTTGCTCGCCTGAAAGTTCTGCGCGCGTATCATCATACACAAGAGGATTTATACCGCGCTCGGCATATGAAGATCCAACGATTACCGTATCGCACGCGGGAGCTTCTCTAAAATCATTCCAACTTACTTGCGCCAAAGGAGCATATAACGAAAAAATATACGCATAACAAACTGCAATAATACCAAGCAAAACACAAGATAAGAGTGCAATTTTTATGTTGCGTATAAAGAGGCGCTTATGTTTTGTGCCTTCATTATTGTTTAATGCTGATGATGCATGTTGCACTTGTGAGCACGAAGGCGTGCTCGCGGACGAAGACTCTTTCACGGTTTTAGGCGTGCTTGTGGACTCTGGCGTATGTTGTGAGGATTTATTAGTAATTTGCATACATGAACCCTCCTCCCACATTAAATATACATGCCAAGGTAATCAAAAGACCAAAGAGTGCAAACAATAGAATACGAACAATATACGATTGTTTCGATAAAAACGTAACTATATCGTGGCCTTGCTCTTGATACAAACTTACGACAAAAACGATACACCACATCACAAAAGAAAGGCACAGCGCACTTATCTTATCCTGATGAATTCCTATAGTGCGCAAGGTTGTAATAAAGTCTTGTGCATGAAACGAGAACACCGTGTTGTAAAGACAGGTAAACGAGGTTTGTGCATCAAAGATACGGTCGAAGTACCAGCCAATGTTTACCACAATGAAGCAGCGAATAACCGAGAATACATGGTAGCTGCGTAGTTTTTTGGTTAATGTGCAACAGATGTGCTAAGCCTTGGGTAAGAGGTTTTGCAATATCTGATGTGGCAATTACAAGACCGTTATAGAGTCCCCACCAGATAAAGTGTGCATCAGCACCATGCCAAACTCCTACGAGTAAGAATACAAAGATATTGGCAAGTGCTGCAGGAAGAGTTTTTCCTAAGTGAGAAGATATGTGTGTTTTTACACACTTACCTAAAGCTTTCATGGGGCGCGTTAGTGCTAAAGGATAAAATACGTAGTCTTTCATCCAAAGACCTAAAGAGATATGCCAGCGTCTCCAGAAATCAGCCAGTGAAATAGAAAAATACGGGCGACGGAAGTTTGCTTGCATAGGAATGCCTAAAAACTCAGAAGTGGCTTCTACCATATCGATACCACCTGAGAAGTCGGCATATTGTTGAGCAGAATAAAGCAAAATACCAAAGACGATAACAGAGCCAGGAAGGGATGCAGGCTTATAGTCAAAGATGTACGAGATGGAGTCTACTAAAAGATCTGCCATAACATACTTTTTAAGAGCACCATAGCAAAACAGTACTGATGCACGTCCAAAGTGCGTATCAGAAGCTGCGTGATAGCTAAAAAGATGAGGGGAAAGTTTATCAAAGCGGTTAATGGGTCCTTGGATAAGTTGAGGGAAGTAGATGAGATAGCATGCAAGCTTGAAGGGATTTTGTTCTGGGGTGTACTTTTGGTTATAGATATCAAAGACATATGAGAGTGCTTGGAAGGTATAAAAGGAAATACCTAAAGGAAGTAAAAGCCCTAAGCTTTTAGTTGAGGGAGCAAGACTTAGTGCATAGAGAATGGTATTCCAGTATTTAAGGTAGCATAAGCAGCCTGCAATAAGAATAAGAGCTGCTATCAATACAAGCTGCTTGATACGAGCAATTTTATGCTTAAAAGCCTTTTTGTCTGCTCTCGTGGTGATGGTATGTAAGCGCTTTTTACTTGAGGAATCAATTTTGTGGAATGATAAGGTGGTGACATAGGTAAGCACGAGGGTAAACGCAACATAAACAATAGTATCTATATTGGTAACAAGTGCATAAAAGATAAGCGAAAAGATAAGGATAACTACCCATTGGAAGCGTTTGAAGATATATCCTACTGCGTAGTAGGTTATGCACAGAAGTGCACAAAAGCACACAAACATTAAAGAGTAGAATTCCACAAGCTAACCTAACGCATATAAAATCCAATATCCAAATCGTTACGAGCAAAATTTATCATAATCAATTGATATCTCTCGTTACAAATCATCACAGCTACACCATAATGCACGCTCGTAAAATACATATTTCTACAAACCTATTTGTGCTTTATTCCCCATGGTTCATACGATAATTTTGCATACGCCCATCTTGAGCCGTTGGATATTGCATCCATGTATCTAAAAATGCCTTATAGCGTCCTTCAATAATGGCTTGACGCGCCTGTCTCATACAGTCAAGCAGAAAATAAATGTTGTGCATAGACAATAAGATTGCTGCGTTCATTTCGTGTTGGCGAACCAAATGGTTAAGGTAGCTGCGCGTATATCCTTCACTACAAACCGGACATGTACAAAGCTCATCTAAGGGTACATGAGCATGAATGTGAGCAGCGTTTTTAAGATTGAGCCTGCCTTCATGAGAAAAAGCAGTACCCATACGCGCGGTTCTCGTTGGTAGCACGCAATCGAACATATCGACACCACATGCAACTGCACGTACCAGCGTTGTCGGATTGCCTACTCCCATCAAATAGCGAGGTTTATGACGCGGCATATATTCAGATACCAAAGGTGCCAGCGATTCAAACATGGTTTCGTGATCCTCGCCCACCGAATATCCGCCAATACCATATCCAGGAAAATCGGCAATCGACTCAAGACGCTCAATGCTTAGTTTTCTAAGATCTAAATTCATACCACCTTGAACAATGCCAAAAAGCGCTTGGTCTTTCTTGGTGTGGGCCTCAAAGCAACGCTGTGCCCATGCACTTGATAAGTCAACCGCACGACGAACATACGCATCACTTGCAGGATAACCAGGACACTGATCAAGCTGCATCACGATGTCTGCGCCCAACTTTTGAGCAATTTCCATATTTTTTTCGGGTGTCCAAAACACATATGACCCGTCATAGTCAACAACCTTAAAGCGCACACCTTCATCGGAAAGCTTTACGAATTCTGAATGACTAAATACTTGAAAGCCACCCGAATCGGTAAGAATAGGCTTATTCCAATGCATAAATGAGTGCAGGCCGCCTGCCTCGGCAATGAGGTCTTCGCCAGGCCTCATAGCAAGGTGATATGTATTTGCAAGAATGATTTTTGCACCAAGATCATTCACTGTTTGGGGAAGTAATCCTTTTATGGCTGCTTTAGTGCCAACGGGCATAAAGATAGGAGTAGGGATATCGCCATGAGGTGTATGAAACACTCCTGCGCGGGCGTGCGTTGTAGGGTCTTCGGCAATAAGGTCGTAGGTAAACCATTTTGACGAATCGCAGGTATCTGAAGACGATATGGACATACGAGCTCCTTGCAATGACAAAATATGAGGAAACGGATACTTTAATACTTCTTACACAAAATATTGTATATAAACTTAAAACGAAAAAAGCAACAATTTAAACAAAACAAAAATTGAGGCACCACACAAAGGATGCCCCAATTAAAATATCGCGTATAAAACCGCTGTTCTGTATATGCACGTAACGAGCACCTTAGTGTCTGTACTATGCAATACCCGCCTTAACTACAGGCACGAACAAACGAATAATTACTCGCTAAAAAGTTGCTCACTACCATCTTTAATCTCAAGAAGTGCCTTAAGAGCATCTTGCTCGTCTGCACCATCACAAGTGATTTCTACTTTAGTACCAGTGCCCAAACCTGCAGCAAGAATCATCATAATAGATTTAGCGTTTACAGGAGCTGTACCTTTGTCAATGTTGGCAATGCGAACATCGCAGTCAAAACCTTTTGCAACTTGAACAAACTGTGAAGCAGGACGCGCGTGAAGACCGGTTGCGCTTGCAATAGTAACTTGCTTGGAAAGCATAATGCACTCCTTTTTTCTCGTAGAGTAGATACATAATCTCTCATAACCATTTCAAGTAAAAATCATACTACCAAACATCTTTTGTGTATGTAGAGAAAATTTAGTGATTTTGATGTACCTTTATGTATGTAGGCCAAAAGAGAGGACCTTACATGCAACCAAAACTCAACAACTCCAACAGCACGCAACCCACTCATACCAATACCTTTAAGCGCATGATGGAAGCGGTTATGATCGTTGGCAAACGTTTTGTAGCGCTGTTTGTTTCGGGAGCACAAGCAACCGTAAGCGTAGTACAGGCAACACGAAAACAACAGGAAATTCAATCGAAAGTAAACGAAATAAAAACACAAATAGCCAACGATCAAACTTGTTTTGAGCACCGCCGTACTATCGAAGATAATTATGACAATTTGGTGGCAGACTACCTCAACAAGCAGGAACGAGAAAAGACGGCAGCTTCGCTTTTGGCAACAGAGATAGAACAAATAAGTGCAAAAGTTAAGCTACAGGAAACTTCACTGAATACCTTAATTGCAAAGCATGAAGAAGAGTTGCGCCCCTACAAGGAGCTTATGGACTCAAGTAAAGGCAGAAACGACGACAGCGCGCGTGCGCTTGCTGATGCAAAACGCGATGTAAAGGCCGCTGATCAGGCATTGGCTGCCGCAGTAAAACGCCGCGATCAGCAGATTAGTAATGCACATCACAATGTTGATAGTGCACGCGAGCGGCTGACTCGTGTTGAGGCAGGTCTTTCTCGTCTGCAACAAGATCCTAACTCTACAGCTGCTGCAATTTCCAAAATGCAAGGTGAAGTTATTACCGAGCGTGCACACCTTGATGTGGCTATTAAAGATGTTGACCGCATAAGCAACGAAGAGCAGCAAAGTGTTAATGCAGCTCAAGATCGTTATAATCTACAAAAACAAGCATGTGAGCGAGCAAATACTCACTCCATGAATGCGCAGGCCGAAGCACGTGGGCATCGTGAGGAATATGAAGCCTTATATAAAGACAAGAAAAGCGAAGAAACACAACTTAAAGACGCACTTGATGCTGTTAAAAAGGACTTACAACAAAAGCAACAGTCACATAAAGAAACGCATGATCGGCTAGCAGATATTCAAGCGGCGCTCGATGAAGCCCATTCCATTCATGCTACACCCGAGATGACGCGCACGCTTTACACCAAGATACAACAGGAAACAAAGCTGTTGAATGAATATCAACAAACCCATGAGCGTTTGAGCCAACACGCACGAGATTTGCGCAAACGCACGCGCCTACAACGAGTTGTCTTTGTAGCGCTTGTACTTGTAATTGTAGTTCTTGTTGGCATAACACTGTATGCACTGGTACAAAGATAGTACTTCTTGCTCAGGCGCACGTTACAACATAATCATAGCGTCGCCAAATGACAAGAACCTATATTCATGCTCAATTGCTTCTTGATAAGCTTTCATAATAAGCTCACGCGATGCAAATGAAGACACCATCATCATAAGCGTTGAACGTGGCACATGAAAATTAGTTACCATGCAATCAACAACATGCCAGGTATATCCAGGCATAATATACAAATCAGTTGTTGCATTTTCTCGTTTGACAATATCACCGCGGTGCGTAAGCAAGCACGAATCTTGTGCGTGCTCAAAATTGAGGGCACAAAGCGCAGGCTCAGAGCATGTTGCATTGCAATCAAACGCACTCTCAAGTGAACGAACCGATGTTGTACCAATAGCGATAACCTTATGACCTGCAGCTTTTGTGGCGTGTACGGCATCAACAACATCTTGTGACACGTGATAACGCTCGGTATGCATAACATGTTGGGTTGGATCATCTTCTTCGACCAATCTAAAGGTATCAATACCAACCTCAAGCTCAACCGTTTTCCATTGCACGCCTTTTTGCTTAATACGTTCAATAAGCTCTGGTGTAAAATGCAAACCTGCAGTTGGAGATGCGGCAGAGTGCTCTTCCTTCATGGAATATACCGTCTGATATTTTTCGGGGTCGCCTTCGTAATTGGTAATATATGGCGGCAGAGGAACATGGCCTGCCTGATGTATTGCCTCGTCTAAACTCAATCCTTGTGCTGGCGTAAACTTGACCAGTCTTCCGCCACGGTTATTTTCAAGATAATCCATAATTTCTGCACGTAACACAACGTCTGCGGTAGCAGGTGCATGAAGACCACCTGCGCGATAATCAATACACGCACCAAGTTTTAAGCGTTTACCAGGATTAACCAAACACTCCCAAACCGAACCCATAGGGTCAAGATCTTCACGACGTTTAAGCAAAAGCGTTTCGCACGCAGCAGAGCCACCGTGCTTAAGTCCTACTAAACGTGCAGGTAAAACCCTTGTTTTATTGGCAACAATCAGATCGCCTTCTTGCATATAATCTGCAATATCTCTAAAATGACGATGCTCTATTTCGCCTGTAGTGCGATGAAGCACCAACAGCTTACATGCGTCACGCGGCTCAATTGGATGCTGGGCTATACGTTCTTGCGGCAAGACATAATCAAAATCATCAGTACGCACAATCATTTCTCCATATCAGTTGTAGAATAATACAAAGGTCATGTATAAATCAGATATATGATAGCTATTCAAAATAACTATGTCACAATGATTATGTCACAATAGTTGTGGCTTGGCGTAAGTTACCAACAACATGTAAGGAACATTTATGACTGTCGAAAATTCAACGATTTTTACTACACACCCCTCTTCAAATGCCTCTCAACAAGCGCAAAACCAATACCTCCTTACACTTCACAACTCAGAGCGTCCACACTTTCCCAAGCGTGCTGTTGTGACCTGCGGTATGCCCTACGGTAACAAAAATCTACATTTTGGACACATAGGCGGTGTTTTTGTACCGGCAGATTTCTTTGCACGCTTTTTGCGTGACCGCATTGGCAAAAAAAATGTTGTTTTTGTTTCGGGAACAGACTGTTTTGGCTCGCCTATCATGGAAGGTCATCGTAAGCTTAAAGATAGTGGTTACGAAGGCAGCATACATGATTACGTTACAAAAAATCACGAGGATCAAAAGCGCGCGCTCGACGCATACGGTATTTCGCTTGACCTTTATTTAGGTTCGGGCTTAGAACCTGCAGCAAGCGTTCATCAAGAAATTACCGACTTTATTTTGCAACGCCTGTATCAAAACGGCTATCTTACTAAGCGTTCTACGCGACAATTCTTTGACGAAAAAGTTCAACAATTTCTTAACGGTCGCCAAGTCATTGGACGCTGTCCTGTTCGTGGCTGCAAATCCGAAAAAGCGTATGCAGACGAATGCGATTTAGGCCATCAATTTGATCCTGAAGAACTTATTGCGCCTGTGTCACAATTAAGCGGTACACAGCCCATTCTTAAGCCTGTTGACAACTGGTATTTTGATTTGCCTGCTTTTAAGGGCTATCTTACAGAACTGGTAGACGCATGGGATCATGATTGCCACGTCCGAAGCGTTGTATGCAATACGGTGCGCGAGTCCCTCGCTAGTCCCGTGATTTATATTCAAAATAAGTTTAAAGACGCATTTGACAAGATTTCAGACACTTTACCACCCTATACGCTTGTAGGCGCTCGAGAAAATCAGCAATCATTCTCAATTGAATTTGGTAACTGGCAAGACAGAGATACTGCACGCACGCAACTTGAAGCCGCTAAAATTAGGTTTAGAACAGGTAAAACACTCTTGCCGTTTCGTATTACCGGAAACATTCCTTGGGGCGTCAAAGCCTCTGCGCTACCTCAGGCGCAAGATTTAACTGTATGGTGTTGGCCCGAAAGTCTATGGGCTCCTATCTCGTTTACCAAAACAGCGCTTATGCTAGATGAAAACCATGATACACACCGCTTTTCTTCTCATGACTGGCATGACTTTTGGTGTGCTAAAGATGCGCAGGTCTATCAATTTATGGGTCAGGATAATATCTTCTTTTATTGTGTTGCCCAGCCTGCCCTTTGGAAGGCGCTTGACGCAGATTTATTCCCTGATACCCCTGTTGCTAACTATCATATTTTGTTTATGAACAAAAAAGCATCAAGCTCAAGCGCTATCAAGCCGCCTATGGCAGAAGAATTGCTCCAAAACTATAGCGCCGAACAACTAAGAGCACACTGGTTGTCGCTTGCACTTGATCAAAAAGCAGTAAGTTTTTCACCTAAAGCGTTTGACACTTCCATAAGTTACACCGATAAAAAAACGGGTGTAGACGTTATGGTAAAAGACGATCCACGTGTTGTTGACCCAGCTCTTAAAGAAAGTGCATTTCTTACTAACATCTTTAACAGACTGGCACGAAGCTGTTTCTATGGCGCGCAAAAGGCTTGTGGCGGCTGTTTGCCGCATGTTGACGCAAGTCAGGCTACAAAGCTGACGTGTCAAAAAGCTCTGCTTGATTTTGAGCAAGCAGCAGCAGTTGCCGATGCGCATACCGCACTCGGTCATGCCGAAACGCTGTGTCGCAGTGCCAATAAGATTTGGGGACAAGCTGCAAAAGACGCTTATGACCAAAATGACGACAAGGCATATCAGCAAGCACTTGCCGATGCATTTTATGCACTTCGCGCTACCTCCCTTATGATGCACCCTGCTGTTTTTGAGGGCTGCGAAACTATTTGCGATCATATGAGCTTTGATCGTAGCGTATTTTTCTCGTGGGAAAATGCGTTTATGGGACCTTATGAGCTTGCAAAAACATATACTCACGATGAAGCAGCTCATAAATTGGTCGAAATACCAGCGCATTTTGATTTCTTTAAGAAAACAAAATAGCGTGTAAGAACGCGCAACAGCTAGTGATAGCGACAACTTCACCGTTGGCGCGTCTTACGTTGCAGGAAAAAAGATTTTTGAGTTAGATAGAGGAATCTCACTCATAAGGGGAATCACACAATGTAGTGATTCCCCTTACACATATCTTATGAGTCTTATGCAGTTTTGTGCGTAAACAGTTTTCCCATGCAAATGCGTATAACGCTAGCTTAAAAGTGCATGCTTAAGTTCTTCAACACTGTGCACGATAAAGGTTGCGCCCGCTTGTTCAAGCTCGCCACAAGGTGCAGTTTTACCATAATAAACACCAATCGAAGCAATACCACAAGCGCGCGCAGCCTCAACATCGTAGAGTCGATCTCCTACCATAACGCAGCGTGAAGCGTCAATACCAAGCTTGTTGATAACGTTTTGCAACGTTTGCGATTTTGGCTCACATGAATCATCCTGCTTACCTAAAATAACGTCAAATACCTGCTCAACCTCGTTTTCTTCTAGCGCGCGGCGCAAGAGATGGTCACGTTTAGAGCTTGCTACACCCAATTTTTTCCCAGCAGCTTTTAACTCGTGCAGCATTGAATCGATACCCTCAAATAAAGGCCATGCGTCACGTCCAAGCTTTGAATAAATAGCGCGATACTGTTTGGTAATTTCTTGTGCCTGTTCGGAAGAATACCCAAATACCAGCTCAAATGCTTGAGGAAAAGGCGGGCCTATAAGTTGGGGAATATCAACAAAGCGCTCGCGACTAAGCCCAAAGCGGCTGAGCACTTGACGCGCAACCGAAATAATTTGTTCTGAGGTATCGGCAAGCGTACCGTCAAAATCAAAAATAACTGCGTCAAATGAACCTAGCGCAGAAGCTAAATTCTCAGACGTTTGAGGCTGCGATACAGGCCTGTCATTATATGTATTATCGACTTTAATCACTCTAACTACTTTCTGTAAATATGTATCTGTTTTGGAGCATGGCTCGTACAAACTTTATGAGTATATACTACCCTACCCGCGCATAATTCTTTCAAGCTCATGCAAGCGCAATAAAACGCACAAGACGTTCGCGATACGCCTGTTATGCAGTTATAACATCAACTCGCGCGCTCAAACGTATCTTACAACCACATAGACCTATCCGGCATGACGCCATTTTGGATCGGTAAGAATGCGCGCCACAATAAGACCAAGCGGCAAGCAAAATACAATTAATACCGCTCTAAGCAGCCACAAAGATCCTTTATCCAGCGAAAACGCGCCAAAATTATACATAGCGCGATACATATATAATCCTGGAACCATAATAACAATAGAGGGGACCGTGAGAGCAATACGTGGGTATCCAATTTTTTTGCGCACGACACTTGCTAACAAACCCGCCGTAAGCGTACCAAAAAACGCAGCAATACACGGTGCAAGTGGCGTCCAACTCACCAAGCTCAAACGCAACGTATTGGCAATTGCTCCAAGAACTCCTGCTAAAGCAGCCATTTTTGGCTCAGTATTAAACATAATCGAAAAGCCAAATACGCCACACCAACTAGCCAAAAGTCTCAACAGTGTTAAGGTAAGCGGCGTTAAACCTAAAATAGGCAAGAAATCCTGCGGGCGTAAATCCAAACATAAAGCAGCACTCCAGCCAACCGACACCGCAACGGCAATAATCATAAGCGCATATACTGCACGTTCAATACCGCTTCGCATGTCAAGCTTTGATAAGTCGAGCCCCGAAGTAATAAACGGAAAACCTGGAATTACAAACAAGAGCGCGCCAATGTATCCGTCCAAATGTCGAGGATTAGCGCGTAGACATTCAAATAACACCGTGTACGAAAGTAAATACACCGCGCAAGCAACCGAGACGGCAACAGCAATATCGGCCACAAGCGTAATTTTTCGATCGAGCATTTTTCGACGTACATAGTTTCCTGCCGCCGCACCAAAAAAGCAGCATAATACCTCGTATATGCCTCCGCCTAACAAAAAGATAAAGCCTGCGCACGCAAGACCCGCGGCTAAAGCAACCTGATAGGGCTTGTATCTTACTTTCATAGCCTCAATGGAATCAAGCGCTTGGTGTACCTGGCCTACGCTCCATTGTCCATGGTCTTTATCAAAGGCGCGCACAAACGCTTCCATGCGATTAAGCTTTGAGGTATTGACTCCTGTAGAAGGAAGACTCAAGGCTTGTGTATAGCTTCTTCCTTCGCAATCTATGCAGGTATAATCAAGCGAAACTAAACCTATATCGGCACTACAAGTCATATTAAGATTGCGCGCAATGGTATTCATGGCGTCACGCACGCGCCAGGCTCCTGTTCCGCACGAAAGAAGCATCATGCCAATATGACCAACCAAAACAGCTCTCTCGGGAAAGCGCGCTTCTTGAACAGGGGTGTCATTACTACTGGTAAAAAACTCGTGCCAACGTATACGCATATGGTGATGATGAGATAGATGATGGACAGGCGCTGTTGTAGCAGATTGTGTATTTTGTACACCTTGCGCCACTGACGTGGCAGATTCGCAGACTGCAAATGTCTTGGATTGACAACAAGATGCGTGATTATGAGGATATACGCAGTTTGAAGACTCGCTCATATGCTCTGTAACTCCTTATGTATATACAAAACATACTTAAGATTACTCCAAATGTAGCCAAATACGCAAAATACAAGGAATATGCAACAATGACTTTACCTTTTAAGCATATTGACCGAAAATAGATGTGTATGAGTCATAAAAATGTCAGATGAGCTGTAGCTTATCAGTCAATTTGTTATGATTATACGAAGATCTATACGTTTATACGAAAGGATATTCAATGGCGCAAGACACTATGACACTCGTTATCATTCGCCATGGCGAAAGTGAGTGGAATAAACTCAACCTCTTCACTGGTTGGACAGACGTTGATTTAACCGAGCAAGGACACAAAGAGGCTACCGAGGGAGGTCGCGCGCTCAAAGAAGCAGGTTTTGATTTTGACGTATGCTACACCTCACTTCTTAAACGTGCTATTCACACCCTTAACCATGTATTAGACGAGATGGATCGCAACTGGCTTCCTGTTTATAAAACATGGCGCCTTAACGAGCGTCACTACGGTGCACTTCAAGGGCTCAACAAAGCAAAAGCTGCCGAAGAGCACGGTGAAGCACAAGTTAAAATTTGGCGTCGTTCGTTTGATGTTCAACCACCTGCACTTCAACCAAACGATGAGCGCGATCCCCACATTCAAGATCAATTCCGCGATGTTCCTCAAGAAGATCTTCCTTACACCGAGTGCTTAAAAGACACCATTGCACGTGCATGGCCTTATTTTGAACAAACCATCAAACCTCAGATGGAAGCAGGAAAGCGCGTTCTTATTGCTGCTCACGGCAACAGCCTTCGTGCACTTGTTATGCAATTTGAGCACCTTACTCCTGAGCAAATTTTGGAAGTTAACATTCCTACAGGTATTCCATGTGCATACACCTTTGATAAAGACTGGAACGTATTAGACAAACACTACATTGGTGATCCTGCAACTATCGAAGCAAAGATCAACGCTGTAGCAAATCAAGGTAAAGCTAAAAAATAACTGGTTTTAGCAGCACGCGGTTGAGAGCACTGCCCCATTTTACTGCTCGTTTATTACGCAAAGCTGGTTATATAAGCTGGCTTAAAAGTAAAATGGATGTATATATGGGCAGAAGTCATAAGTATAGCTTGTGCTCTACAAGTTCATCATAAGTATGCTCACCAACTGCAATACATTTGCCACAAAAAAGGTTAAGGCGAGATGTACCCACGTACACTCGCCTTATTTTATGCCCAACTACCGAATTTACGCGCTTGTTTAGGCGTACATGTGCTACAACAAACACTGACGCATTACGTTGATGGAACTTCTATAAGGAGGTTTTATTATGGCAAAAGTTGCTGTAATCGGTTGTACACATGCAGGTGTCTTTGCAACCACGTCTATTCTTCAATCTCATCCCGATTGGGAAGTGCACGTTTTTGAACGCAATGACACCGTTTCGTTTTTGTCCTGCGGCATTGCGCTTTGGGTTGGCGATCATGTAAGCGATCCTCAAAAAATGTTCTACAGTTCACCACGCGCACTTGCAGATGCAGGCGCACACGTTCACATGCAAACTGATGTTACCTCGGCAGATGTTAAAACAAAACATGTTTGCTGGACCGATCTTACTTCGGGCGAAAAATCAGAGGACAACTTTGATTACTTGGTAATTACCACAGGTTCTAAGCCTGTTGTTCCTCCTTTACCCGGCATAGACGGCAAACATGTTTTGCTTTGCAAAAACTGGGATAACGCCAAGCGTATTAAAGAAGCAACCAAAGACGCAAAAAGCGTTATCGTTATTGGTGCAGGATACATTGGTGCCGAGCTTGCTGAGCAGCTCAGCGAAGTTAAAAAAGAGGTTACTCTTATCGACGCATTCCCGCGCGTACTTGCTAAAAACTTTGATTCCGACGTAACCGACCAGCTTGAGAAAGTTTATACAGCTCACGGTGTGCATTTAGCACTTGATCAAAAAGTTACTTCGTTTGAAGATACGGGTTCAGGTGTAAAAGTTATTACCGAAAAGGGTTCGTTTACAGCAGATTATGCAATTTTGGGTATTGGATTCTTGCCGCGTACCGACCTCTTCACCGGTCAGCTTGATATGATTAAAAACGGTGCAATTCGCGTTGACAATTACATGCGCACCTCTGAGCCAGGCGTATTTGCAGCAGGCGACTCGGCAACTATTACGTTTAATCCAACGGGAAAAGAAGATTATATTCCACTGGCCACCAATGCTGTTCGTCAAGCACTTGTTATTGGTGCAAACATGGTAAAACCCACGGTTGCATATGCAGGAACGCAGGCAACAAATGCTGTTCAGCTCTATGATTACTCTATGAGTTCAACGGGTGTAACTATGGAAATGGGCAAACTGCGTGGTCTTGAGCTTACCAGCACAACCGTTACTGAAAATTATCGTCCTGAGTTTATGCTCACCACCGCACCTGTTACTGCAACGCTGGTATGGGAGCCTCGCACACGCGAAATTAAGGGAGCACAGTTCTTCTCAACCCACGATGATGTTGCACAAGCCGCCAACGTTGTCTCGGTTGCTATTGCAAACCACATGACCGTAGACCAGCTTGCTCAAGTAGACTTGCTCTTCCAGCCTAACTTTACTAATCCAGTAAACTACATAGGCTCGGTTGCTATGAAAGCTGCTTCTGAGCACTAAAGTGTCTCTACATCATTAATGTAAAACCGTATCTACGCACCCGTAGGTACGGTTTTTTATACGCTTTACGTTCCTTAAGTTCCTTATTGTCATAAACGATTATTTCTTACACGTAACAATTTAATTTCAAAGCCGTAAGCACTTACCCGCTACACATATCTTGCAAACACTATTCAGGTAGGGTAGAAAGGCGAAATTATGTGTGTAGTGCAGTATGCGTTTGCGTATGACATATAGGAAAGGAATTCTTTTATGGATATCACCGATATTCTTGCGGCTCTGGGAGTTATTCTCAACGGTCTTCCTCAAGGACTGTTGGCAATGTCTTTAGGTTATGCAACTGTCCCCTCTTCGTTAGGCTTTTTCATTGGAGCCATCTGTTGTTATGGATTTAACAGTTTAGCCCCCATCAATTTTCAAGCATCAACCATCGTTATGACACACAGACTTACTAAAGACATACGCGAAAAACTCTCCATGGTGTTCTTTGCGGGAGTCATTATGGTTATCGTTGGTATATGTGGCTTACAACAAGCAGCAGTAGAGTTTTCGGGACCTGTTATCATAAACGCAATGATGGCAGGAGTAGGTATTGTTTTAGGACGGCTATCCTTTGAAATGATTAAGCAGGAGCGCGTGGTTGCGCTTTCAAGCATTATCAGTGCTGCAATTATTTATTTTTTCTTCGGCCGCGATTTGATATACACCATTTGCGGCTGTGTTTTTATTTCGAGCTTTATTCAATTCTGTGTTACTAAATACCTCAAGAAAAGTTCCAACACAGCGAGCGCTTATGCAGAAACTTCTGCCATGCAAGAAAGCGTGCATGAAAAAACACCAACAATGCAGCTAGATGAATCTAGCATCACCTCTGTACGCGATAAAAACATCTTTGCACATCTTGCAAGATTATTGACCGCTCATATAAAAAAGAATTTTGTTTTTAAGAAACCCATTATAAATGCGCACATTATTCGTGGTTCGCTTGCTATAGCCTGCTTAAACGTAGGAGCAAATATTACCTTTGGAAATATTACAGCAAATATTGCACACGGTACACAAAATATAGACGTCCTTTCCATTTATTCAAGTCTTGCCGATATTGCTTCATCGTTGTTTGGAGGATCACCTGTAGAGGCAATTATTTCTGCAACCGCAGCAGCACCTCATCCTGTAAATTCAGCCGTTATCATGATGCTTGCTATGAGTGCTCTGCTGTTTTGTGGCCTTTTGCCAAAAATTGGTAAATTTATTCCACCACAGTCTATCTCGGGATTTTTGATTATTTTAGGAATTGTAGTCACGGTTGGAAATAACGCACCGATAGCATTTGGCACCGGTAATCCCCAGGATTCTATTATCGCCGCAGTAACTTTAGGGGGAACCGCTTTTGTTGACCCCTTTGTGGGCATGGTTTTAGGCATTCTTTTAAAATCACTTTTTGCGGCAGGGTTATGCATGTAAAACAAGATGTTTTTAATCCTTTTGAAAGGAAATGGTATGACTCAAGCAACGCATACGACAGCAACAGATAATCGAGCCTGTCCTCATGTCAAAAATTTAGATGTGCAGCCTTCTGAGCGCGAATATCTTTTGTGTGTAGCAGGTATAAAACGCAGACTTCCTATCGTACGTATAAATTCACACGCGCGCATTGCAAGTTTTGTAATTCTAGGTGATACCGAACTCGTTATTCGAGCGGCAGCGCAGCTTGCAAAAAGATTACCACGTGATATAGACTATCTGATGACTGCCGAAGCAAAAGGTATACCACTTGCGCAGGAAATGTCACGTATATTAGGTCTTGAGCACTATATCATTGCTCGAAAATCAAAAAAATCGTACATGAATGATCCGCTGCAGGTAAGTGTGAGCTCAATTACAACTCACGAGAAACAAGAGCTCTTTTTAGACAAACCAGACGCAACTCGTATCAAAGATGGGCGCGTTGTACTGGTCGATGACGTTATATCAAGCGGCGAAAGCCTCGAGGGACTTGAGTGCTTGGCGCAAAAAGCAGGAGCTCAAATCATAGGAAAAGCGGCAATACTTGCCGAAGGAGATGCCGCCAAAAGAGACGATATCATATACCTTGAAGCATTGCCGCTGTTTAATTGATGAGCGCATAGCTTGCAAAAAAGCTTGTGTAACGAGCATATCAAAAAGGCTTATATCAAAGGTGTTAAACGCGCTTATACCTGATAAGCGCGTTATACATTAATGTCTAAAGTGCCGTACACCTGTAAACACCATTGCGATACCGTGTTCGTCAGCAGCTGCAATACATTCTTCATCGCGGATAGATCCACCAGGCTGAATAATGCAACTTACACCGCGGCGCGCAAGCTCATCTACATCATCTCTAAACGGGAAAAATGCGTCAGACGCGCAGGCAAAATTATCGGCGGATACGCCCAATCGCGCAGCCGCTGTGTGTGCGCGCTCGCATGCCATAATTGCGCTGTCTACACGATTTGGCTGGCCACAACCAAGGCCTAAACCTGCCTTATCTTTAGCAATCAAAATAGCGTTCGACTTAACAGTCTTGCAAACCTTCCAGGCAAACAGCAGGTCTTCAAGCTCTTTTTGAGTAGGCTGTTTTTTGGTTACCACCTTAAACGTGTGCGGATCTTCACTCGCACAATCGCGCGTCTGAACAAGCAAGCCACCACCTATGCTTTTAAGTTCACATGCTTGTTCTTTATCAAGTCCGCCTGTTACCAGAACGCGTAAATTTTTGCGTTTAGACAGACGCTCGGAGGCTTCATCACTTACAGATGGAGCAATAAGCACCTCAACAAACTGTTTGTTAACGTCGGCAAATTCGGTTACAAAATCAAGATCTACTTCGCGATTAGCGGCAATAATTCCCCCAAATGCGCTTTTAGGGTCGCACGCAAAAGCGCGTTTATAAGCACTGGTTACATCTAAGGCAGTTGCCGAACCGCAAGGGTTTTGGTGCTTAAGAATAACAACAGCAGGTTCATCAAACTCACAAACCGCACTCCATGCGGCGTCGGTATCCAACAAATTGTTATATGAAAGCTCTTTTCCTTGTAATTGGCGAGCGCGTGCAACACTGTGCTCATTTGCATCTGCTACGCAATAAAAAGCTGCTTGCTGGTGAGGATTTTCGCCGTAGCGTAAATCCATTTTTTTGTCGAAAACGCACTTCAACTGCGAAGGAAATCCTCCCTTGGCACCTAAGCTTGTAGATGTGTTATCACCATCTACAGGCTCGTTTGCAACGCCTGCAGTTGGCTCGTAAGCCGCTACGTTATCGCTTAGTGTAAGTGTTTTGGCTAAATACGAGGTAATTGCCTGATCATAGTGCGATGTAAGGTTAAAAACTTTATATGCCAGCTTTTGACGTAAAGACAGCGTTGTGGCGCCGTTATGCGCGCCCATCTCGGCAAGAACTGCTTCATAATCATGTGGATCGCATATGACCGTTACCGATTTAAAATTTTTGGCGGCACTTCTTAACATCGAAGGACCGCCAATATCAATGTGTTCTATTGCATTATCAAACGTGCAACCGTCTTGTGCTACTGCTTTTTCAAACTCGTACAAATTGGTGCATACCAAATCAATCATCGGAATGTTTTGCGCTTTTGCGTCGCGCATATCTTCCTCGCACGATCTTCTACATAAAAGACCACCGTGGATACGCGGATGAAGCGTTTTAACACGCCCACCCATCATCTCGGGCGAGCCCGTATAGTCTTCAATACCAACAAGTGGAATGCCAGCTTCTGCTAAGACGCGCGCTGTTCCCCCGGTACTAATAATTTCGACCCCAAAATCATGCACAAGATGCGCTGCAAAATCACAGATTCCATCTTTATTGGTAACCGAAAGCAAAGCTCGTCTAATAGCTGTTTGTGCCATAAAAACCCCTTTATTGCTCCTACGTACACCATATGATTTGTGCTTCTTCTCCTTATGCGAAGCCTTGCAAACCAAACGCTTGAACACATCGGAAAAGCTGCGTACCATCATTGTATAAAACCTAACAACGATACGGATCAAACAAACAAATACAACGAGAAATCGTAACCTAACGGCAATTTTTTATAGAAACACAAGGGATACGTAGTGCAAACGCCATCAAGATACGCGGCACAAAAAAATTACACCCGTGTATAAAACAACAAGGCGTAATAAAAAAGTTGCAGGTTATAAGCCTGCAACTTGCACGTATGCAGTGAACATGTGCTTTGTAGCAGCAAGAAAGCACATGTTCACACAGCGCAGTACTATTTATTAAGCAGCAAGTTTTTTGCCTGCCTCGGCCAATGCGTCTAATGCATCGTCATCAGGCTCAAGGTTAGCAATAATGGTGTCAATAACATTTGCACCTTGATCTTCAGCAGAAGCCTTCCAGGTGTCCATCCACTCTCCTGTACCCCAGTCATAGCTTCCAAAAAGCACAAAAGGCTTGTCACCTGCATCGGCAACAACTTCGTTAAACATTTCCTCAAAGTCAGGATCAAGCTCTTCTGCACCCATAGCAGGGCAACCAAATGCAAATGCATCATAATCGGCAGCCTCATCAGCTGTAAATGAAGTCCACTCAATAGCTTCAGTACCTGCAGCATCTGCTAAAGCATTTGCCATGGCTTCGGTGTTGCCCGTTTGGCTCCAATATACAACAGCAACCTTACTCATAATAACCTCCTTATACCAACGTCTGACATGACACTCAAACGTGTTATACCCACATATATGAATATGTACATGCTCTTGGTACCAATGTACCCTATCCGCTTGCGGAATAACATTATTTTTGGTCTATGCTACATGATTTTTTCTGGTATTGGTAGTAATTTTTTTCTCAACGGCTTGCAGATATGCTTAACATCACAGGTACTAAAATGTAAACCTGCTCTTACATGTCTTGACGATCTGCATTCTTTTATCCCGTAAACACGCCCTACGTAGTACAATCAGTATGCGCAAACTGTTATATTCCAAAGGATTGTAACTTGCTTAAATAATTTTGATAAGCGACAAAAATCTACCGATTACAGATAATTACAATTTCACTATAAAAATTGGGTAATAAACGTTTACAGTAGTACCAACTGTCTAGGCAATCACGGGGGTTATCTATGATAAGAACAGGAACCTTAGGAACATTACCAAATGGACTTCTTGCCCGTACTTATACGCTTACCTGCAAAGATGTAAGCGTAACACTTACCAATTATGGCGCAACGCTTCTTAAGGTGGTAACGCCCGATAAAAACAAACACCCCGACGATATTTTGTTGGGCTACCAAAATATAAAAGGTTATCTTGGACAAAATGCTGCCTGCTATGGAGCAACTATAGGTCCTGTTGCCAATAGAAGCGAATTTGCACAGATAATGTTTAACGATCGTGTGTATCACTTGCCTCAAAATGATGGACCACACAAACAGAATAATCTCCATACAGATTTAGAAAACGGCTTGCACAAAAAGCTTTGGGGCGCAAAAGTTGATAAAGAACATAACACCGTAATCCTTACCTGCTCATTAGAGGACATGGAACTTGGACTCCCAGGTGATCGTACGTTTACCGCGCGCTTTGAACTTTCCTCACTTAACGACACTCATCAGCAACTTCGTGTATCGTACACCTGTACAACCAATGTGCCTACCTTTGTAAATATGACAAATCATGCGTATTTTAATTTGGCAGGTCATGCAAGTGGATCAATATTAGATCAGCGCGTATGTATTCACGCCCAAAATTATCTTCCTATTCGCGAGGATGGAATTTCGGAAGGCACTATTTTGCCTGTTCAGGATACACCTTTTGACTTTAGAGAAGAGCGGACAATAGGCGCTGATATGCCGCTCTCTAACGAGCAACTACGTAGAGGCCGTGGATATGATCACTGTTATTGCGTTGACAATTACCACGATAATACAACGGTACGCAGCGCCTTGTATGCCAGCGATCCTCAAAGTGGTAGACATTTGCATATTTCGGTAAGTACACCTGGAGCACATTTTTACACGGGAAATCAGCTTAACGAAAGCGATGTAAAAGATGGAGCCACCTATCAAGCGCATGCAGGATTTGCGTTTGAACCAGAGTTTTATCCTAATTGTTCGCGCCATAGCGAATGGCCACAACCCGTTTGTACGCCAACAAAGCCTTATTGCTCAACCACGATTTACACGTTCTCAACAGACATTATCGAAACTGAAGATGACATTTACGATATGTAAATAGAGAGTTCTTCGTATATATAACGCGCCTTAGGGATGAGGCGCGTCTTTTTGAGCGATATTTGTGCGTTATGCTCGTGCGTTATGCTCGTACGTTATGCTCGTACGTTATGTTCGTGTGTTATGCTCGTGCGTTATATCCGTGCGGTAAGCTTTGGCGTTATGCAAGGTATAACGTATATGGACGGTTATGAAAGACGTACGCGATCTATATAAACTGTGCCGCAATAACCGCAGCAATCATCAAAGCCGAGTTAAACACAATAAAGGTAGGAACACAGGTATCCCAAATGTGGCTATGTTGACCGTCGGCATTAAGACCCGAGGTAGGGCCTAAAGTTGTATCGGATGCGGGAGATCCTGCGTCGCCCAAAGCAGCTGCAGCACTTATCAAAACAATAGTTGCAGGAACCGAAAAGCCCATACTTTGGCAAAGCGGCACAAATAAAACAGCCAAAACAGGCACCGTACCAAACGACGTACCAATTCCCATAGTTACTAAAAGACCAATAATCGTAATCACCAACGCTGCGATAATTTTGCTGCCGTGCATAAAACTTGTTCCAAAGTACACCAGCGCATCAATACCGCCTGTTGCCTTGATAACATTGGCATAACCTCCAGCAACCAGCATAATAAAAGCAATAAGCCCCATAAGCTTAACACCGCCTGCAAGCTGCTCGTCAATGCTATTCCAAGCAATTGCCTTAAAAGCAATCATAACGGCTAATCCTGCAAGTGAAGACAGCGATAAATCGTGCGATATAAGCTGCACAATCATCACAACAACAATTGCAGCAAGCGTAACATAGTGTTTATACGTTAGATTTGACACCTGTGCCATGGCAGCTTGTGTATCGATAGAGGTTGTTTGGTACACGCGTGGCTTTCTATACACTATCAGCACCGCTATCAGCAGACCTATAAACATTGCACAGCCTAAATACCAATTTACACGCGTAACATCCATCACCGTAACACTCATACCATTTTCCGAAAGATTGGTAGCAATTACCGTTTGAAAAATAAGTCCAAAACCAAATGGAATTGCAATATAGGGCGCCTCTAAGCCGAATGCCGTTGCACATGCAACGGCTCGACGATCAATTTTGAGCTTATTCATAAGCGCAAGAATAGGCGGAATAAGAATAGGAATATATGCAATATGGACAGGTACTAAATTTTGCGACAACACGGCAATAAACGTCAGCATGGCAAGCAAGACGTATTTTTTTGTACCGATAACGCGCGCAAGCTTGGCGGTAATAATTTCGGCAAGCCCCGTTGTGCAAATTGCCTCGGCAAAGGTACCAAGCAAAATATAGGCAAGCGCCGTTTGGGCATTAACCGAAAAACCATCGCATAACAAGCTCATAACACTTGTGCCGTCGCCATAAAGGCTTATGCCCCCAGCAACTCCGGCAACAATTGTTGCCGCTATCATAGACAACAAAACATTAAGCTTAAGCAAACTAAGCGCGCACAGTACTACAACCGAAACAATAACGGGGTTAAACAGTATGTCCATAAACTCTCACTTTACTATCCAGTAACCGATGCCTTAAGCGCTTGAAGAACACAAGGCTTAGAAGCTTCTATCAGCTTAACTTTACCTGTAATAAGGGTGATACCCATTGCAATCTCGCGGCCTAAACCAGCAACATCTTGTTTGGGTTCAAAGAACGCCTTAAATTCTTCCAGACGAGCGGACGTGTGAAATACGTCTGCCGAGATTTTAATGAAATTGGTAAATTCCATATCACCGCCAATAGTGCTTTCAAGCCAAGACCACTCGTTTTGCAACCATTGCCACGTTGGTTCTTCGGCATGTGAATTGGACAGAAGCGCGTAATACCACATACGCACGTCCTGAGGCTTAATAACGTCGGTATCCTTAAATTTACGCAAAACATCAGCAATTACCTTTTCATCTGTTGAAGCACAGATTGCCGCACGTAAATCGTTCTTAAAGAGCGCGTCTGTTGTTGTTTGATAAAGTTCTAACAACGCAGGCGCAAGGCTTGGCGTTTCAAAATGTTGAATCTCATTTTTAAGAACCAAAAGACGAATGTCCGCCTGAATATTAAAGAGATTCTCGTGATGAGCTTCGTAGAGCTTATGAAGTTCTTCGATAATCTGTTGGTTGTCGGCACGCAACGCTAATGATGCGTAGAGCGGCCTTGAAAGCATGTCATCGTGAGATTCACCCTGACGAGGACATACGCCCAAAGATTGCATACGATCTTGTGACAACAAATTGCGATAGCGCTTGAAAAGCGCCTCTTCGTCACTATCTGGCGTAATAAACTGCTCAAGCGTATTGCAAACTTCTACAAGCTTGTGCGCAACAATATGCGATGTGGACGTGCTTACTTTTACCAACAAAGGAATAAGATCGGCATACGTGATAAGCTCGGCTTTTGCAAGCAGCGCCATATCTTGAATAAGCTTAAATTGCTCGTCAGCACCAAGCTCTTTAATATGCGCAAGAATATCAGACAAAAGTGTGGTGTCATAGCTAATAATTGCATGTGTTGTGTTGTGCTTGTTAAGAATAAACGGAGTGCCAGCACATGCGCGCAGCTGCGCGTAATCTCCTAAATCACAAGTTTCTTCGGTCATAAGCGAGGGCACTTGTTCATAATTTGAACCAAGCGGAATCTGCCATAAACGAGCCTGATCACTATGCTCACCAATAAAGAACTGCTGTTGATGCAAGAACAAATGACCGTCTTTAACATACGCGTTAATAACAGGATATCCAGGCTGCTCAAGCCAAGAGTTCATAATCTGACCTACCGCAAAGCCACTTGCAGCCTCAAGTGCATCCCATAGATCCTCGCCTTGAGCATTGCCGTACTGATGTGCGTCAAAATATGCTTTAAGACCTTTACGCAGGGCATCGTCGCCCACAAGCGCGCGTACCATAACCAACAAACGAGCACCTTTGGCATACACAATTGCACTATCAAAAATAGCGTCAATTTCGCGCGGATCCTCTACCATAACATGAACGCTTTGTACTCCATCGGTTGCATCACGCGAAAGTGCAATAGACGCTTCGGATGTTTGGAAGGTATCCCACATACGCCATGAAGGTTCAAGCGCGTCAGTTGCTACGTATTCCATCATGGTTGCAAACGACTCGTTAAGCCAAAGATTATCCCACCATTTCATGGTAACTAAATCGCCAAACCACTGATGAGCAAGTTCGTGGGCAATAACTGATGCAACACGTTGCTTATAGGTATGCGAACTATTGTTTTTATCGTAAAGCAAGCATGCTTCGCGATACGTAACAAGACCCCAGTTTTCCATTGCACCAGCTGAAAAATCGGGGAGCGCAACATGATAGCTGTGTTGAAGAGGATAGGGAGTTTGATAATAATCTTCGTAAAAGTCAATACAACGAGTAGCAATGTCAAGCGCAAGATCGAGCACATGTGGCTGATGGGCGCGCGTGGCAAAGACGCCTACTTCTACACCAGATGAGGTATAAGCAGTTTTGCGCTGTAAATCGCCACATACAAATGCAAGCAGATAGGTGGACATTTTAACCGTGGTATCAAAAATATGGTATCCATCTTTGCAGGCGATCTCATTTTGATTAGAAAGCGCAATTTCGCCTGGTTTTTCGTCAAATTTGAGTGCTAAATCAAACGTTGCCTTAGCACAAGGCTCGTCTACACACACAAACGCTTCGCGTGCAAACGTAGTTTCAAATTGCGTGCCAATAAGCTGCTTTTTTTCACCGTTATGCAGGTAATATGACGGATAAATTCCCATCATAGTATCAGTAAGTGGTGCTGAATACTCAATCTCAACACGTACGGAGCCTGTTTTAGGGCCAAAAATTGTTACGGTTTCAGATTCATCGGATACTTCAAATGCACATTCGCACTCGTCTATGCACACGCGCGAAATGGATAAATATTTTTGATTAAGCTTAAATGTTGGTGTTTTTGCCTCACCGTCGATTACTACACAACCTGTAAAGCGTTTTTCTTCTCGGCTTACATCAAGCTTTATGGCATAATGCGAAGGGATAAAACTATCAAGCAATCTGACTTGTTGAGACATACACACATTCCTTTCAAACGATGGATATTTCATATTATACTGAAAGGCACGCAGAAGCTATACTAAAAGCGTGTTTCTTACAGATGGATTCTTATGTCAAACGTATAAAACTCAAGTAATGCCAGGCACGCAAGAGCACACGAGCAAGCATACAAGCTGATGGGCGCGCAACACGTGCAGCACTACTGGTAAGTAGAGCGCATAGACAGAAAGGATACTTATGGCGACGGTCCTTATCATACATATCATAGGAATTATGGTGATTATAGCCCTTATGTTTGGTGCGTACGTTATAGGTAAACGGCGCGGACTTTCGCAAGCGAACGCACAGACAAGCTTGCTTGAAGAAAAACTCCAGACCGCTATAAATACCCACCAAGCGCAAATGTTGGAGCTACATTCTCAAAATTCTGCACTGACAGCCCAAAACGCTGAGCTCAACAATCGCTTAAGCGATATAAAAGAACAATTAAGTCTGGTTCAGCAAAACGAACAACTCCGTCTTACCAAAGATTCAAACGAACAAAAGCATAAGCTTTTAGTTAACGAAAGCGTTATTAAAGCGTTTGAACCGGTAAAGGCAAAGCTAGACGATTTACAACACAAAGTAATGTATATGGAAGAGGCTCGCAAACGAGATTTAGGTGCCCTTGATGAGCAGCTCAAAGGTCTTGACAGTCAGCAAAGACGTCTTGATAGTGTTACATCATCGCTTTCATCAGCTTTGTGTAATAGCTCGGTACGTGGTGCATGGGGCGAAGTCCAGCTTAAAAATATTGTTGAAGCTGCAGGTCTTACCGAACATATCGACTTTGATACACAAGTAAAACTTTCTACCAGTGATGACAAAAGCTTTAGACCCGATATGATTATTCATCTGCCTGGGAATAAAACCATTCCAATTGATTCTAAAGCTCCTTACAATAATTATCGCCGTGCATGCGAAATTGACGACTCGGCTGATGAAGAGGCGCTTCGCAGACGAACAGAACTACTCAAAGCTCATGCGGCCGATTTGCGCGGACATATCAATGCGCTCAGTAAAAAATCATACTGGGAGTTGTTTGAAACTAATCCCGATTTTGTAATTGCCTTTATTCCAAACGAAGCTCTCTTACAGGCCGCCCTTGCTGTGGACGAAGACCTGCTCACATATGCATTTTCTAAAAAAGTTGCGCTTACGTCTCCCGTAACGCTGTGGGCAGTTCTTAAATCGGTGGCGTGCGCGTGGCACCAACAAGAGCTCAGCGATAATGCGCGCGAACTCTTTAATCTTTCGCAAGAACTATGCGAACGCCTCGCAACGCTTGGCGACAAGGTAAGTGCGGTAGGTAAAAATTTATCGTCAGCAGTTAAAAATTACAACAGCATGGTGGGAACACTTGAAACACGTGTTCTTGCTAGTGCAAGAAAAATGAAGCAGCTAGACGGCACTAAACTTACGGTACAAGAACTTGATAGCGAAAAAACAAATGTGCGTGAGCTTTCTGCGTCGGAATTTATAAGCACGGGCGCGAGCGAGGACGCACAGTAATAAAGGCAAAAGAAAACGCCGCCTGCGTAGGAAAGGGGGACGCAAGCGGCGTATGAGACCTGTTCGCTATCGGGGAGAGGGTCCGAATGCGTCAGGTAGAAGTTAACGAATTCAATAAGTTACCACGAGATAACTTACGTAAGTTATAGTACACTATTTCTAACTTTTGTCCAGCAACTTTTAAGGTTCATAAAATTCACAAGTTATACACAAACAAACGTTGCACACATGAACTGTATAATGCGGCACACTTGCATGCACGCTTGCATTTTTTGTTACTCATTACACGTTACACATATACGCACCACGCATTCCATGTTAGACAAAACCCGTGTTAGACAAAACCGTAGCTTCAAGTTACAAAAATGCTCATGAACGCACAAACGCATTCATGAGCATATGTTGTTTAACTTTTGTGCAAAGAATCACGGCTAGAGTTACTTATCTAGCTTAGCGCACCACGCGTGTTACACACGCGCTACACAGCACAAGATACCTGACTCCGCACGTTTTTACGCTACGCTTCCCTACGACGAGCAACCACAACCACAGCCGCAACCAGAAGAATGGTGCTGTGAGCTATCTTGTTTATGCTCTTCAAGCGTCTCTAAGTTTGACACAATCTTGGAATCTTTTGTATCCCACGCTGGTTGCGGACGCAAAATTTGGAACAGTAACAGCACAATAAAGAGCCCTGCCACAAATGTCCACACACTTACATTGCCCAATACAATAAGTTCCCACATCTGATTGATAATCAAGCCTACTACCCACGCAAATCCGCATTGATATGCAATAGCAAACCAGAACCAGCGTGCATTGTTCATTTGTTTACGAATGGTACCAATTGCTGCAAAGCAAGGTGCGTCAAGCATGTTAAACGCTACGAAGGCGCATAGTGCTCCTGCGTGCATTAAACCATTAGAATCGGTAAACATACCAGCAAAGCCTGTCCACATAGAAACTGAGTTTTCTGTTGCATCGCCCAAACCGTAAAGTACACCAAAGGTTGATACAAGGTTTTCTTTTGCAATTAATGCAGAAATCGAAGCTACTGTTGCTTGCCAATTTGCACAACCTAAAGGCGCAAGAATCCAACCGATTGCATTACCAATGCCTGCAAGAACAGAAAAGTCCATAAACTCTTCGGGAACGCCTTCCATAGCTGGAAGATAGCCAAATGCTCCGCTGCCTTCCTGCCAGCCAGCAATACCAAAGTTCGACAAGAACCAAATACCTACAGCTGCCGCAAAAATAATAGTACCGGCTTTGCCAACATATGAGCCAATACGCTCCCAAACATGCAAGCCCCACGATTTAAGCGTTGGAATATGATAATCAGGAAGCTCCATAACAAACGGTGCAGGTTCGCCAGCAAACCACTTAGTCTTTTTGAGCATAATTGCCGAGGAAACAATGCAAACAATACTTAAGAAGTAAAACAGAGGACCTACCCACCATGCATCGCCTCCGCCAATCAGCACGCCCATAACCAGCGCAATAATCGGTTGCTTTGCACCACAGGGGATCATCGTCGTAAGCATAGCTGTCATACGACGGTCTTTTTCATTTTCGATAGTTTTGGTTGACATAACGCCTGGAACACCACAACCCGAAGAAATGAGCATAGGAATAAATGATTTTCCAGAAAGTCCAAAACGACGGAACACCCTATCCATAACAAATGCAACACGACTCATATATCCGCAGTCTTCGAGGAAGCACAGCAAAATAAAGAGCACAGCCATTTGAGGGATAAAGCCAAGTACCGCACCAACACCGCCGATAATACCATCAACAATAAGGCTGATAACAGGATCAGAGACGTCCATTGCTTTCAATGCATTTGTTGCTGCCTGTGGAATTGATGGAACAAAGCCTGGAAAGTCGCTTGGATCGGGCTCGTCTTGAAGACCGTCAACCGCTTCATCAAAGGCGTCTGCATCAACCTCGTCCACAACATCAAGGGTTTGCCCTTCTTCAAGAATGGGCTCACCATCTGCGTCAAGACGCGTAATGGCTTCGCCTTCGCTATCAACAAAGTTGCCATCTTCGTTATGAAGTGGAACATCGTGCGCTACCACCTGTGCATCGCGTGCGCCGTCTTTAAAGGTATCAAGCGTTGCTTGAGCCTCTTCGTCATCGTCGTCTTCTTTAAGCTTTGAAATTGCATCCGCAACACCGTCGGTTTCAACGCCTGCGTCTTGCGCTGCGTCTATATACCCGTCAATTTGATCTTGATAGTGTTTGTCATCAAAATCTGATTTTGCGTCATTAAATTCTGACTCACCTGTTTGTGAAATAAAGAAGCCATCACCAAAGAGGTTATCATTGACCCAGTCTGTAGCACCTTTACCAATGGTAGAGATTGAGAGGTAGTACACCATAAACATTGCCAGCGCAAAAATAGGAAGACCTAAAAATCTGTTGGTTACCACTTTGTCAATTTTTTCCGAAAGCGTCAGCTTCTTTGGCGCGCGATTTACACAATCGTGCACAACGGTTTCAATCCAGTCATAGCGTTCTGAGGTGATAATAGATTCAGAATCGTCTTGGCGCTCTTTTTCGATCGGCTCAATTACGCGCTCACATGCTTCAAGAACCTCATCAGATAAAGAAAGTTGCTTAATAATTTGGGCATCGCGTTCAAAGACCTTGATGGCATACCAGCGAAGATGATGCTCATCACATGCAAAACTAATAACACGAGCAATTTCTTGCAATGCGTTTTCAACATCTTCAGAAAAACATGCAGTGCCTTTAGAAACAACGCCTGTGTGTGCTGCATTATGCGCGGCTTCTACCAATTCTCCAATATGGGTTCCGCGAAGTGCACTTACCTGTAAAACTGGAACACCAAGCGCACAAGAAAGTTTCTTGGTATCAACAACGTCTCCGCGCTCTTTAAGCAAATCTGCCATATTAAGACCAACAACAACAGGGCAACCGCTTTCGATTACCTGAGTTGTAAGGTATAAACTACGCTCAAGATTTGTTGCGTCAACCAGATTGATAAGCGCAGATGGCGACTCCGTCATAATATAATCACGCGACACAATTTCTTCGGGAGAATACGGAGAGAGTGAGTAAATACCTGGAAGGTCAACAAATATTGTAGATTTATCTTTTTGCCATGCAGCTTGCTTTTTCTCAACCGTAACGCCTGGCCAGTTACCAACATAACCATTTGAGCCAGTCAACTCATTAAAGAGCGTGGTTTTTCCACAGTTTGGATTACCCGCAAGGCCGATAAATGTCTTAGTGGACATGTGATGGACTCCTTTTCTATGCTTTTTGAGTGGTTGCTGAGGTTTGTGCAGAAGACGCGTCTTCTACCTGGGTAACCTCTACACATTCGGCCTCACTTTTGCGAATGGATAACTCATATCCACGCACGGTAAGCTCTATAGGGTCACCAAGAGGAGCCAGTTTACGAACAAAAAGTTTTGTGCCTTTGGTAAGTCCCATGTCCATAATGCGTCGTTTAACTGCGCCCATTCCAAGCAGGCGACTTACAACGCATGTTTGTCCCACATGCACGTCTTTTAAGGTAGCCATGCATACTCCTTTCCCGAGCGTTGCCAATCATGCACATAAAGCTGTGCACAAGCAAACGCGTATATATCAAATAACTCTTGAGGTTGTTATACATAAACGACAGTAATGTGTTGGAAACCCTTGTGCGCGCTCTAAGTTATGCTGCATGCATTACATAACTCACGACACGTACGTCTCGCCACATGACCAAACTCATTAATGCACGTAAATTCTGCGCGCTATCTCCGAGCCAATGCCAAATGTTGTCCCTTTAATTCGCACGATAACGCTTCCGCTCAGCTTGGAAATAATTTCGACAAGCGCGCCGTCAACGAAACCCAAAGAAGTAATATGGTGTTTTGTATCGTCATTTCCGCGAACAGCACAAACACGGCAAACACTACCTTCACGCATGAACGAAAGTGGCATACAATCACCACTCATCCCGTGAATTTCTACCGTCTTGTTCTGTTGCATATGTGACGACCTCTCCCCTTACAACCCTTTGTTTGTTGAAACCAAAAGAGTTAAATGAACCTAACTAAGTAGTAACATTGTAAACAAATATTTTCAGCTTACTTACAGAAATTAAAGAATTGTTAGTTTTGGTTAAGATTTTCTTAAGCTTTATACATTATTTTCAGGTTCTACACAGAATCCGCGTAATTAAAAAGCACGCTTATAGGTTATAAGCGTGCTTTACACAAACATTATTTAGGTTTTATAAGGTGTTCCCTTAAAACTTGAAACCTTACTTGGCGCAAACCTTATTTTTTTCTGAAAGAATTACCCCGTATTTTGCAAGCCGGCAGCAACTCCTGAAACGGTACACAAAATAAGATAGATAAACTTTTCTTTTTCCTCGGGACTTAAATCTTGACCCCGTGTGCGCAACACTGAAAGCGCATGAGCCTGAGTTACCGATAAAACATCTACAAACGGGCTGCGCATACGAATAAGCGGACCCAACACACGACGATGCTCAAGCGGCCATTGATTGCCTGTAATGGATAACACCCACTTTTTGGTGAGTTCCATCTCGTCGAGAACCAACGCCGTTAAATCGTCACGCTTACCAAGTGCCAAATACATTTTTGCAATCCGCGTATCTGTTTTTGCAAGCGACATTTCGATATTGTCAATAAAGGTCGTAAACAGCGGCCATTGCTTATACGCGCTGCGTAGACGTGCCAAATCACCAATCTCCTCGCATGCAGTTCCTAAACCATACCAGGCTGCTAAATTGGTACGAGCTTGTGACCACGAGAAAATCCACGGGATGGTACGTAGATCAGCAAGCGATGTTGCACCTAATCCGCGTTTAGCTGGGCGGCTCCCAATAGGCATCATACCAATCTCGGCCAAAGGCGTAACGGTAGAGAACCACTCAGGGAAGCCTTCAGTATGAATCAAACGCAAGAAACGCGCATGAGCTGCACGGTCGAGTTCTTCGGCTAGGCCCAAATAAGATTGAGTAGTTTCGGTATTGAGTTTTTCGATAGAAGGAGCCGACTGCAAAAGCGTAGCACCAGCAACAGACTCAACGTGCCTACGTGCTAAAACTGGATCTCCATAACGTGCAAAAATAACTTCACCCTGTTCGGTAAGCTTAAAGAATGCATTCACCGAACCCATAGGCTGAGAAAGAACTGCACGGTTTGCAGGACCGCCACCACGTCCAACTGCGCCTCCGCGGCCGTGCATTAAAATGAGGTTAATGTTGTGATCTTTTGCCCACTGCGCAATGCGCGCCTGTGTTTCATGCAGTACAAGTGTTGCCGACGTAGGACCTGCGTCTTTAGAAGAGTCGGAATATCCCAACATAACTTCCAAACGTCTGTTTGTTTGAGCCAGGCGCTTTTGAACCGCAGGAATCTCTATCATGTGATTGAGCGTATCAATTGCATTATTTAAGTCTTCTACCTGCTCAAAAAGAGGGATAACATCAAGCGTTGGTACGTCTTTATCATGCGCAAACGCAAGATGGGCAAGCGTATAGACGTCTTCAATATTTTGAGGCGACTGTGTAAACGAGATAATATAGCGACGCGCCGCCTCAACACCATTGCGGCGTTGAATAGAACCAATAGCACGAAATGTATCAAGCACTTCTTTAGTCATGGGCGCAAGCTCGCCACGCTCTCCCCAACGACCATGCGCACGAATGTCTTCAAGCGCACGGGTATGCACGAGCGAGTGTTGACGAAACTCCATTTGCACGAGCGAAAATCCAAACGTTTCTGCCTGCCAAATAAGACGTTGCACCACACCGTATGCAGCACGAACAGCTCCTGCTTGTGCAAGGGACTCTTGGACAATGCGCAAATCGCTGATAAAGTCTTCTGCCGTTGTATACATAAGATCGGCAGTACGCGTAATAGTTGCTTCCAAACGATTTGCCATAACCTTAAGCACGGCATGGTGTAGCTCACTTGCAGAAACCTGATACGCACGCGCAGAAAGAACTTCACTCATTTCAACCTGATGATTCCATAGATTGCGCAGCTGCTTAGAAGCAGGTGTTGACACAGTATCAAGTGTTAGGCTTCGCGCAACCTTTTTGGTTTCCTCGGCTAATTTTGTAAGCATATGCGTGCGGAATTTTTCGGCAACTTTTCTACTAACTTTTGCCGTAACATTAGGATTACCGTCACGATCGGTTCCGATCCAACTTCCTGGCTTAAAAAACGCAGGACATAAAGGCGGAACCTTACCAGCATCATCGCCCAATTCCCAATCGTCAAAGCGACGATATACATCGGGAACCATTTCAAAAAGCGTGTGATCAAAGATGTCAATAATGGTATCGGCTTCTTCAACAGGAGTTGGCTTTTTAAGCGCAATAGGAGACGTTCTAAAGAGCGCCTCAATTTCCTCAAGCATACGACGATCATTCTCGGCCAAAGAAGCTCCACCAAGGCGCGCGCGTTTTTCGAGCAGCGTTGCAATATTTCTAATACGCGCCTCAACGGTCTTACGGCGTGCTTCGGTTGGGTGCGCCGTAAATACGGGGTGAAATTCCAAACGGTGCAACAGCTCATTTGCCTTGTCTTTGCCACATTCACGCATAATTTCGTGATAGGCGGCACTTAAATCGTTGTTAGGATTAGCAAAAGGATTGTCTTTTTTTGAAACAGGCGTAGATTTTTCACGTGCGCGCAAAGCAGCAACACGATAATTCTCTTCGCAGATGTTTGCCAGATGAAAATATGACGCAAACGCACGCGCAAGCATCGTGGCTTCATGAATCTCAAGACCGTTTATAATACGCACGGCATCTTGGAGTGCAGAACACGTTTGACTTGGATGGTGTGCTTCCTGATTATCTGCCTCGATAAAGTCGGAAAGAAGCATATCAAACGTGGTACAAAGGTTTTCATCGTATTCCTGAATAACTTTACGTACAAGATGAAGAAAAAGCGTTAAATTACTTTTAAGGCTTTCAGGAATATTAACACGCTCAAAAGTGCGTTCCTCTTCGGCATGAACCATATGTGTGTTTATTTGTTTTGATTGTGCAGGCTGCAAAGGTTTGTATACATGAGCTGCTGTTGCACTGCTCTTGGTATGGTTTTGTGCCTTGTAAGCCTCTTTATCGTTTTTGCCAGATTGGTTTTGACCACTAAACTCCGACACGATAACTCCTTTATAAACAATACCCTACCTAACTTACTTATCTAACAATACACCACTTTAAAGCGCTGCAAGGCAGGTTTGGCAATTTAGCATAAGCGACACAGAAGCCGTAACCATTTTGAAATCTTTCTCACTAAAATCTTACGTCCGTGTAAACGCTACAAAAGCAAGAGCGCGCGGGTGAAACAAAACCGTATAATAAGGATTACGTGTAGCTTAATATCCAATCATACAAACATATATAACATATACATTTGTATGATTGAAAATTTTGCAAGGCTGGCGTGTATATCGTGTTACCAATATGGTTGTCGTTTGCACACAAACACGGGTGTAAACCAGCAGTACGTAATAAACACGCATCTATCACATAACACTTTTGGTGTGCAAACGTTAGGATGATTTATGAAACAGCTGTTTTGTTGTGTAAAACACATGTTTGCACCAAAAAAGACACGTTACAGCCGTACAACGCGCACGTGGAGCGAGCTACACGCGCCTCGATCTTCACATAACATCATGAAGTCTTGGAAAAATCGTCTTATGGAAGGCATGCGGCACCAAGATTTTGCAAATCAGGTTGCACTCTATGGGTCGCATCGAACTGTTAAAGATTATCTTTGTAACGCCCTTGGGCAGGCATGCATGGGGCTTATGTTCCCTTTGCTTACCATTTTAGTTTCACAAATCTGTGGGTGCGATAGTGCTGGCCAATTCTCTATGGCATTTGTAGTTGCCAGCGTGTTTCAATTTATTGCACTTTTTGGGGTAAGGACCTTTCAAGTATCCGATGTCAGCGAACAAGATTCATTTGCCGCCTATCAGCTACAACGCATACTTACCTGCATTATTATGGCAGTAATAAGCTGGGTATATCTGACGCTGCGCCATGATAGTGAGCTCATGTCATCTCTGCTTATTTCGCTTATGACTTTCAAACTTATCGACAGTCTTGCCGATGTCTATGAAGGTCGCTTGCAACAATGCGATAAACTTTATCTAGCAGGCATTTCACAAGCAATTCGCTGCGGCGGTGCGTGCTTTGTCTTTATGTTAGTGCTTATACTTTTTCGCGATGTACAAACAGCAACACGTGCACTTGCTCTCTTTGCAGGCGTAAGCTTTGTTATTATCACCTATCCGCTTGCAAAATTTGAAACGCCCAAATCGCGCGGCTGGGAAGCAATTGAGCTCAGTGAGCTTTTTTATGAGTGTTTCCCTGCATTTTTAGGTCAATTTCTCTTTGCGCTTATTGATACTTCACCAAAATTTATTATGGAAGCCATTCTGGATTACCAGCAGCAGCTCTATTTTAATGCGCTCTACTTTCCAGCAATGGCTATTGTACTTGTTGCTGCGCTTGTGTATAAGCCACAGCTCATGAAATTATCGATGCTGTGGACACAAAGCGACAACACAAAACGTTTTGACACACAAACGTTTATCATTGCAACAAGTATTATAGGCATTACGGTTCTTATGGCTTTTATTATGTGGAATTGGGGCGCAACTCTTAATGGAATTCTTTATGGCGTCTCATTTAAACATTTACAGCTTGAACAGTTAGGCATGGTTATTGCGGGCGGTTTAAGCGCATGTATCGACTTTTTCTTTCAGTTGCTCACCATCATACGCAAACAAGCAAATGCTTTTACGTCCTATCTCATAAGCTTTGGCTTTGTTATTATATGTTCTCTCATATGCATTACTACATTGCGTTTCAGCGGTGCTGTAGGAAGTTATGTGGGAGCCATGATACTACTTTGTATGCTGCTATGCTTGCAGTATGTACATGCACGAAAAACCATTCAACAACACTAATGTTGCAGAAATAAAAACGCAAGGAGAACTTTATGCATCATACAAAAGGTACGAGCCCATATACCTCACACGTTAGCATAAAAACTGTTGCTACTCTTATATTGGTGGTTTTGTGTTTGGCATTTTGTATTTTTGCTACGTGGACATACACGCACCGCCTAAGTCCTGCACAGCAAGCAGCCAACGCGCGTGAGCAAGCGGCAGCCGCAGCAAATGAAGCCCAGATTGCGGCAAAGCAATTACAAACAGAAAAACTTACAACGGCTGCAAGCCAATACCAAGATGCACTTAAAAATCCAAGCGAATACGTTTCTCATGATTTTGCAGTTACTAAAATATCATATGCTGTCATTGACATTACAGGAGATAAAATACCCGAAATGCTGATGAAGATCGAATACGAAAAAGCCATGTCCGAGATCTATATTTTTTCTTCTTTGGGCAAGCAAGGCGATATGACAGTCACAGATAAACCGCTTTATGAAGGCCATGCAACCATAGGTGATGACACAACAGGATTTCAAATTGGAAAAGAGCCTAACAAGCTCTTACAAAATGAGTATCCTTCTAATTCTCAAACGATAACCAGCACAATGTATAAACTATCAAACGGAAAATTGATACGTAAACAACAATGGACCTATATCAAAAACCATGCACCAGAGCCACTCTCTTCTAATCACTGGCGCTTGGCTTCCGAGATAAAATTTGTCGATACAAACGATACCTCACTCTTAGATGATATGGTTAAAAACTAGGTTGTAGGATAAACAGACATCCTATCTGAAAAAACACGTACAGCCATGCACATGTTCTATATGCATATTGTCTATGACATCATGAGTGCGATTTAACTTTTTTAGCGTAAAGATAATCAAGTTTTTGTAGAGCGCAAAGCTCAACTTTTCAACTTAACTTAAGCTTTATTTGACATCCTCCAAAAACTTGCTATTATTATAACTAACATATGAACGCTTGTTCATATGTATATATGTAAGGAGGTTATATGCCGCGCCAATCAGCCGCGAACAAAAAGAATTTGCACAATTCGCAGGAAAAAGCACAAATAACACCACACAAACCTCTTAATGGAGCAACGGCAAAAGATACCGCAAAAGCCGAGATTGCCGCTATGGACATGCCCGACGAAGAAATTCTCTACGATTTGGCCGACCTATTCAAGATTTTCTCGGACACAACGCGCGTCAAAATTCTTTTTGCACTAACCTGCGGTAGCCTATCGGTTAACGATATTGCAGACGCAGTTTGTTTGTCACAAAGTGCCGTTTCTCATCAGTTGCGCATTTTAAAGCAAACACATCTTGTTCGTTTTAAGCGCGAAGGTAAACAAATTATCTATTCGCTTGCCGACGACCACGTAAACACCATGCTTTCCCAAGGTATGACGCACATGTGCGAATAGCTGTACTTATTTTGTACCTATCCATGTATCGTAAACAAGTTAAACATATTTAACTTATCTACATCACTTATCAGTACCTCGTAAGGAAACAGGCACTATAACTTGTTTCTTTATAGATCGCAACGTCAGGACAAACCATGAACTACCTCGTACGTAAATTCCAAGATCTCTCCCCCGAACAACGCTTCAACCTTATGCGAATTGTAATTTCGTTGGTTATCTTTGTCATCATTGAGCTTCTGCCACTCAAACTACTTGGACTACCTTCTATCGCGTGCCTGTGGATCCAATTTGTACTCTTTTTGGTTCCCTATCTTATAGCAGGATCAGACGTTATTGCGCGCGCCTATAAAGGAGTTATCCGCGGGCACCTCTTTGATGAAAATGTTTTGATGGTCATTGCAACGGTCGGTGCATTTGCGCTGGTATTCTTCCCCGAAAGCGATCCTCATATGGCAGAGGGTGCAGCTGTTATGATCTTCTATCAAACTGGTGAATGGTTTCACGATTACGCGCTTGATCAAAGCCGCAGCTCCATTAAGTCGATGATGAACATTGCGCCTGCGTATGCCTATCGTATTGAGGGTGATGTACTTACCAAAGTTAAACCTCAAGATATTGAAGTTGGCCAATGCATTATGGTAAAACCGGGCGAACGCATTGCGCTTGACGGCGAAATAATAAACGGCTATTCGCAAATAGACACCTCCGCTATTACGGGCGAAGCTTTGCCACGGTTGGTACATATTGGATCGTCAGTGGTAAGTGGTTGCGTTAATTTATCGGGCGCGCTTACTATCAAAGTTACCAAACAGTATGAAGACTCTACCGTACAGCGAATTTTAGATCTTGTAGAAAATGCCAGCTCGCGCAAGGCTCACGCCGAGCACTTTATCTCAAGATTTGCGCGCATATATACTCCCGTTATTGTATGTTTAGCTGCACTTTTAGCAGTTGTTCCACCGCTTATGGGCTATGGTTCATACTCAACATGGATACAGCGTGCGTTGATATTTTTGGTGGTAAGCTGCCCGTGTGCACTCGTTATTTCGGTGCCGCTTTCGTTCTTTGGTGGTATTGGAGCCTCGTCAAAGCAGGGCATACTCATAAAAGGTTCAAACTATCTTGAAACACTAGCTGTAGTTGATACCGTTGCGTTTGACAAAACAGGAACGCTTACTACGGGAAAGTTTGGTATTATCACTGTTCATCCCGTTCCCGATATTGCACGTGGTGTACTGCTACGTATTGCAGCGCATGTAGAAGTGTTGTCTAATCATCCAACTGCGCAGGCTCTTCGACAGGCATATACTGCAGGTGCAAACCCGCAATTAGTAACTAACTTTACTGAACATTCAGGCAAAGGTGTAAGTGCCGATTTTGAAGGGCACCGCATTGCAGCTGGTAATCTTGCACTTATGGAAGAAGTGGGGATTCACACGCAAGCATGCGAAGTTATGGGAACCACCATTCACGTGGCACAAGACGGTGTGTATCTAGGGCACATTGTTATTGCCGACTCCCCTAAAGACGATGCTTCGCAAACCATTCTTAATCTGCACAAAATTGGCGTTGAACGGTGCGTTATGCTCACAGGCGACAGGATCGACGTCGCAAAAAGCGTATGCCAAAAGCTTGGAATGGATGAATTCCATGCAGAACTTATGCCGCAGGACAAAGTTGCAATTATCGAAAAACTTATTCGTCAAGAAGACTTGGGCGGCAAACTGGCATTTGTGGGTGATGGAATTAACGACGCTCCCGTTTTAATGCGCTCGGATGTAGGTATAGCTATGGGCGCTATGGGCTCTGATGCGGCAATTGAAGCAGCTGACGTGGTACTTATGAACGACAAGCCCTCAGGCATTGCAACAGCTATCAATATTGCACGTAAAACCATGAGAATTGTACGTCAAAATATTGTGGTGGCACTCGGTGTTAAAGTTTTAATTTTAGGTTTTGCTGCTTTAGGTATTGCAAATATGTGGGTAGCCGTTTTTGGCGATGTGGGTGTTGCGTGCTTGGCAGTTGCCAATGCAATGCGCTGCCTGCGTGTTAATAAATCTAAAATTAAATAAACTGCAGGGAACATGTAAATAAATGTTAACATTTTGAAAGGAGAAATAATGGAAACAATAGTATCCGCTTTATTAGTTTTTGTCTCTACATCAATTGACTACTTAATTGTTTTGACTATTTTATTCGCCATTCAAGGCAAGGAAGGTTTGAAATCAATTTATGCAGGACAGTATATAGGTACAGGACTGCTTGTACTGGTTAGTCTTATTGCCGCTTACTTTTTAAATTTTATTCCACAAGATTGGATTATCGGCCTCCTTGGTCTAATTCCACTAGGTCTTGGTATAAGATCAATTTTTGTGGATGAAGATATTGATGAAGAAGACATCGAGGGAAAAATTACCAGAAATGGATCAAAAATCTTAGCATTTACAAGTTTAACGGTAGCAATGGGTGGAGATAATTTAGGAATTTACATCCCCTATTTTACAGGAAAGAGTTTGATTGAGATTAGTATAATTTTAGTAATATTTGCGTTAGGGATTTTGATTCTATGCAAATTATCTCAAAATCTCGCCTCAATTTCTGCTATCGGAGAGACTGTAGAGAAGTACGAAAAAATAATTGTACCTGTCGTGTTTATTGGACTCGGTCTATATATATTAACTGAAAATGGAACGATTAATTATTTCATATCCCTAATCACAAGTTAATAGTCTATTTTTATATTTCAGACCTATTAAAGAAATCTTTAGTAGGTCTTTTTTGTTTACTTAAAATTATCTTATCTATCCCAAGAAATATGAGTTTTCAAAATTCGTGTTGATAAATCTAAAATTAAATAAACTACACAGAAGATGTAAAGAAATTCGTGCTGTTCATGTGCGCAAGGCATGCACAACAAGCTCAAAAACTATCAAAGATAAGAAATAAAAAACTGGAGCCAGCTACCAGACTTGAACTGGTGACCCCCGCTTTACGAGAGCGGTGCTCTACCAACTGAGCTAAGCTGGCCTACCACAAGCGTATGTTATTCATAATGTAATGTTTGAAAACATACGCCTATTAACTATACGGAAAACCAGTTATATTTCAAGAGAAAATTATGCCATGCATTATTTAACCAAAATTGCAAAACTTCTTATCAAAAAAGCTTGCCTTGAAACAAGACAAGCTTTTCCCACTTTATATCAGTCGCTATCAGCAATGTAGTCAGCACTCAGTCGCTCTACTAAAACCTTCATGCAACCGTAGAAACTGTAGCAAACGTAGCTTATGCTCCAAGCGTATTAAGAGATACAGACACGCGAGCAAAGGTTTTGTTCACAAACGTTTTCCATTCTGCAGCACCTGCTTGTTTAATTTGATTTGCTTTTTGCATAGCAATAGAATACGCAATACGAACAGCATCAAAGGTGGCACCTTTACTTGATATATCAAACTTACTTAATGCTTTAGCATACGTGCTATCCGATGATTTCCATGCGTCAGCAGAGCTATCCCATTCATCACCTGCAAGCTTAATAATGTATTGAGCGTACTCTGCAGAGGGTTCTTTCTCTTTTCCTGCAGCAGGAGCCTTAGGAAGCTCAGGTATTGTAGGAGCTTGCGTGGTAACAACCTGCTTACGCAATTTATCCAAAATAACCGAAGTTCGCAAGAGCTCCTTAACCTTGTCTTCATCCATACCATAGTTCTTTGCAATCACCGACATATCATCTGTGCCCAAAGATGTTTTAGCAAAATCCGAGACTTCGTCATCAGAAGCGTCAATACCTTGGTTATCTGCTTCGTTTTTAAGCAGTGAAGTACGAATGTAACCCATAATGTCTTCAGCAGAAGGCATAGGATACGTTCCATCATCTTTCTTTGAATTTTCAAGCGAGCGTTTTTGTGTAATAACGTCTTGTGCAATAACGTCCACGTGCTTTCCATCTATTTCATAAGAAGCAATGGGCAACTTAAGCTGATCTTCGGTAAGCGTTTGACCATCGGCAGTATGTTGCGAAGAAAAGTTTGGAAAAGGAATTCCCGAAACATAATGACCCAAACACATTCCTACAAGCAAAACAACAAGAAATGCAAGAATTAAAAGCACATAAAATCCAATGCCATGACCATGCTTTTGAGCCTTCTTGCTGCTTTTAGGCAAAACAATTTCGCGTGGAGCTTCATGTGCACCCGAAGATGTCTGCGATGAAACATTTTGCGCGTGCGAAGCATGATTTCCATTTGAATGAATACTCATAAAAACCTCCGAATTATGCATATGCCGTCCGTGCACAGGTTACATATACTTAACTGACCGCATCACTAACAAGCAATAAGTAATGCGCTAACAAACATATTGTGACAAATATTAGGCATCTTGTTTAAGTGTCTGGATAATCTCAACGGAAAATTTATTAATATAACCGTTTGAATTATGCGCATCAAATTCAAAACGTTTCTCCATAGCCGCGCGTGTTTTGCGCGAAATATGGCCTTGTGCAAACGTTAACATCATCTTTAAGATATCGCGATATTCAGGATCACCGTGGTAACACTGGATAAACTCATCCAAGACGCCCCATGATTTATCAGAATTTTTTTCTGACTGGCTGCCATAGGCAACTAAGAATCTACATGCTGCCAAACGAACAGCAGCAGATTCGTCGTCAAAAAGGCATGTTTCGGCGTCTCTAAACGTTTTACTCATACTTTTAACGTCATATGGAGCCAGCAAAGCCAGCGCATTTAATGCTTCCCATCGCGTTTGGGCTTCGCTGCAACCAAGCGACTTTTGCAAGGGGCGAATATATGGGACAACTGCCTCGGGATTTTGCGAGCAACGCACAACTAACTCATGTGCACAATCTTGACGTTCACGACGACGCGTACTCTGCAAGCCCTGAGCTAAATTTTCCAAAGGAATGTTCGAATAATCTATCTCTTCCATAACAAATCCTCTCTTAACGTTCTGAAAAGCCATCTATCATAACAGAGCCTTTTTTATCATCGTTATGAATGGTAATAAGCTGTAATTTTGCCGCCTCTTCCAATAAAGCTGAAAAACATCTATATCCATAGCTTCTCTCAGAAAATTGAGGGCACTTACGAATCATGGTTATTTTTAAGTGCGAAGCAAAAATCGCAGAATCATTTTCATGCTGAAGGGCGTCAATTGTTTCGAGCAAAAGCTGATAACACGGGTGCTTTTCAGCAGGTACAATGTCTTTAAACTCGGGAATTCCAGCCTGCGATAAAATGTCTTCGTAAAAGATAAACTCATCGCAAACTTCAACTAAAAGCGAACTCGTAATTGGCTTTGCGCCTATTCCGATAACGGTTTTTCCAAATTCTTTTAATTTTGATACCAAAGGCGAAAAATCTGAATCACCCGAAAGAATCACAAATGTATCGATATGGTCTTTGGTAAGGCACATCTCTGTTGCGTCAACTGCCAAACGAATGTCAGCAGAATTTTTGCCTGTAGACGAACGATCGGGAATCTCTATAAGCTCGATACCCAACTCATGCAGAGGCGTAACATCTTGCTTAAAACGCTGCCAGTCGCAATACGCACGTTTTAAGGTAATACGGCCTTTATCAACAAGCCTGCTAAACACGCATTTCATGTTTGGCTGCGTGCGCTTACCGTGCGCAGATGCTTTATTTTTGGACGCGCCTGCACCAGCCGCAAAATTTTCGTAATCAATAAAAACAGCTATTGATCGTTGATTGATGTCGCTCAAATACTACCCTTTCTGTAAGACGTGTCTGTATATACGTAAAAGCTATAAAATACCTGTTAATACTCTGCTGACACGCAAAAATAAATATCAGACACATCGCATATTACATGTAATTATATCGTATGGACAGCATAATTAACGCCGTGTTTGTAAGGACAACAGTATTTATAAATTTTACGAAGTATATATTTGTGAGCTCATTTAAAAGGTGTGCCTGCTTATTGTTCACGCTTATGTACTTACTACTTATCGCTTACGCTTATATATTCGGGCACATCGGTATTATCGCGCAAAGAACGGCGTACCTCTTCTGCACGACGACGGCTTTGCTTGGTTTTTCCACGCTGCACATGATCTTTATTAACACGAAAGAACTTATCATGAAATTTCCAAGCACCAACGCTTTCGCCAAAATCCATTTTGAGCACCGTGATAGCACTTGCCATAGCACCAATAGGAATGCCCGCCAGCACAATAAGGTTTAACCAACACACAAAAGCGGATATCACAACACCTATTACCAGTATTTTAAGATGCGCTATCCAATAATCTTTATGATTTATACAGTTTTTGGCAAGCTCGGATCCTATTTTTGTACCAAGTACCATACCAAATAAAAGCATAAGCACCGCTATAAGCGCCACACCAAAAGAAGCAAAATTAAATGTTGGCATACCGTATCCTTATTTCATCCAATTATCCAAAAGACCCTGCATATCGCTGTGCGCGCCATCGGATGAATCAGAAGATTCTTCTTGACCGCTCCTATGAGATGAAGCAGCACCTCTGGCATCTTGATCTTGCGCGCAAGACTTTGGCTCATGGGTATCAGCAGACGATTGATCAGACGATGGCGATTCTTGTTCGTTGTCTATATACGAATCTTTTTGATATGCCGACCAATCAAGCCCTGCTGCAACACCTTGCGCTTCGTCTTCATAGAGTAAAGAAATTGCCTGAGTTCCCAGACGTTTTCCCCCAATATCGCAGAGCATGTCGTAGAGGTTATATGCGGTATCCGCGCCAGGCAATGAAACCTCAACCTCTTGGGCATGTTCAAGGGCAAGTGATAAATCTTTTTTCATGTGGGCAACCATAAAGCCAGGCTTATAATCACCATCACAAGATTTAGGAGCCAGCTCACAAAGCGCACGCGAAGAACCCATGCCCGATGAAATCATATCAATAACCTGCACAGTATCTAAACCAGATTGCTTAGCAAGCGCAAGGGCATCCGCATAACCAACCATACAAGAAGCAAGAGAAACCTGATTACAAAGTTTTGCAACTTGCGCTTTTCCTGCTTCATTAAAATAAAATCGCTTGCTTGCAAAAGCAGAAATCAAAGGAACAACAGGCAAAATATCTTGTTCACGAGCTCCGATAAGGGCGGTAAGATGAGCTGTTTTTGCTCCTGTTTCGCCTCCCGTTACCGGACAATCAAATGCAACGCAATGCTTAAGAGCAGCTGCCTGATGAATTTCTTGAGCAAGCAGCGGAGATGACGTGGTAAAGTCGATAATCCAGGTATCTTTAGCAACGTTTTGCAAAATGCCTGTCTGCGTAAGATAAACATCTTCAACATCTTGCGGATAGCCAAGCATGGTACACACAGCATCAGCATGACGCACTGCACAAGCAACATCTTCTGCCCACTGTGCACCTGCTTGAATGAGCGCTTGAGCCTTTTGTTTAGTACGCGAATGCACAATCAAGTGATATCCTGCACGAAGAAGATGATGTGCCATAGGTGCACCCATAATTCCAGTGCCGATCCACGCCACGGTCGTAATACGTTGCTTCATAGATGAATCAATCCTTAGTAAGAAAACAGATGTGTACGATATACCAAAATGCGCGTCTGAGGCTGCCTACGAAACTGCTCCGCCCATAGTTCTCTTGATTTTTTGCGCGATTTTATCGGTTAAAGACTGTTCGCACCTTCTGTCTGTGCCCCAATAAACCATAGCAACCATGCCTGGTCCAACATGTGAGCCTAAAATAGGCGACACTTGAGAGCGGATAATAGTCACGCGCTCGCAACCTTTAACTTTTCTGATTTCTTTTTCAAGCCAATCGGCGTCTTTTTCGGCATCGGTTGAAACAATCGCGAGCGGCAATGATGTATCTTTTGCATATCCTGCTTCAAATGCCTGAATCATAGCTTTGAGTGCTTTTTTACGACCACGACACATTCCACGCAAGGTAAGCGCACCGTTAAGATCATACGAAAGCACCGGTTTAATATTAAGCTTTCCACCCACACTCGCCGCCGCTGGAGGAATTCTTCCTCCTGCTGCAAGCGCATCAAAGTTTTCAAGCGTAAAGAATCCCTGCAGAAAATAACGAGCGTCACGCGCCCATTCATATACTTCTTGAGCAGTTAAACCCAGCGATGCTTGATGAGCAACCTCAATAGCAAGCAACTCCCCTGCTGCTGAATCACAACGATTGTTAAGCACATAAAGCTCAAAATCAGGGAATTTTTCTTTGATCATCGCTTGTGCGCGGCGTGCCGATTCAATCGAAGACGACAATCCACTCGACAGGCATAAATACAGTGTTGGTGTTCCCTTTTGAGCACAGCGCTCAAAATATTCATAGTATCTACCAGGAGTTACTGCCGTTGTAGAAAAGTGCATCTTAGGATTTTTTCTCATGCGCTCATAAAAATCGTGGGCAGACATAGTTTGCCACATGTCATCCATGTGCTCTATGCCTGCCTCATCGACATACGTAAACGGAATGACTTCCAAACCCAAGCGCTTAATAATAGCCGGCGAAAAATCCGAGGTAGAATCAACAATAATATGGACATTGTTGCCACACGGATAATCCTGATTGCTGCTTTGAACATCGGTGAAATTTGCCTGTTCATCCATTGAGCTATACTGGTTTGTATCCATAATCAATCCTCACAAACGGTTAAGATGGCGTAGTTTTAACACATGTGATTATGAAACGCAACCGCACGCTTGCACTCTATGAATACAACTACTCACCATCTTCTGTTTCAAGTTTAGGTTTAATGATACCGTATCCACCGTTATGGCGATGATAAACAACATTAATTAACCCAGTTGTTGCATTTTCAAACACATAAAAGTCATGACCAATTAAATCCGTTTGTACAAGGGCTTCTTCTTCGGTCATGGGGTGAAGATCAATATACTTCTCACGTACCAGCATGTCGTCATCGGCAACCTCATCAATTAAGTCAGATAAGTCTTTAGAAGGCGCAGGCGCTGGCGCTTGAGAGCGTTGCTTGCGATCGATAATACGCGTTTTATACTTACGCAACTGTCTGGTAACTTTGTCGCTTGCAGCGTCAATAGCGGCATACATATCTTCTGAGCTTGCCTCAACCCGAACCACATTATTGCGAACGTAAACCGTAACTTCGCACGTTTTACGATCGGGGTTTGAATGATTTTTATCTACGCGAAGAACCACATCACAGCTCATCGGTGTAATGTCAAAGACTTTAAGCGCATCGCCTACTTTATGCTGTACGTGATCACGCAATGCATCACTTACGGAAACCTTACGACCGGAAATTTTAATGTCTGTCATGATTCCTCCTTTGATAAAGTTACTTCAAATTAAGGTGCATGAGCCTTTATAACAGCTATAACGGGCATCAATACGCTCATCCACACTAAATTTAGTACGCTTTACTATATATTTCATACCCGCAAAGCCTATCCGTCAAACAAATATAGCTGTACGGCTGAATTTTTTCGCTTAATGCGTCTTTGAAGTAATGCCTCGTCATTTTTTAATAAAGCTAAGAGGAAAATAGCGCATAAAAGCTTAGAACAAAAGTATGTAAAATAGACAGGATAATGATAACCTAAGCTGTTTTTTGTTAAAATAATCGAGTCATAAAGTATGTTATGCCACAGTATAAGGAGTGCATATGACTGAATATGATGATGAAACGCTTCATCACGTACAACAGCTTGAATTGATGATATTAAAGGATTTCATTAACGTTTGTTCCGAGCATAATCTCACGTATTTTGCCTATGCAGGAACTGGTATAGGAGCAGTACGTCATAAGGGCTTTATCCCTTGGGATGATGACATAGACCTGTGTATTCCCTCAAAAGATTACCATACCTTGATTTCTGTTTTTGAAGAAAAATATTCTGATCGCTATGAAATTATGAACGCAGATAAAGATCCCAAATATCCGCTTTCTACTACTCGTATTATGATCAAAGGTACGCAATTTTGCGAAGAAGCACTGAAGGATCTCCCGCTTAATTTGGGTATATTTTTGGATATTTATCCACTCGAAACCGTAAGTGAAAACGATCAAGAGTTTCGCAAACAAGCTAGACGTGCATGGTTTTGGTCACATTTGCGCATGCTCAAGCTTGTTCCTCGACCTTTTATTTTGAATAACGGATGGAAAAGCCGCATTATTAAAGCAGTAACGTATACGGCAGGCACCATCATTTCTCTGCTCCCCATTTCTTTGAAAACCTGTATTTCTCAAGAAAACAAGGCAAAGTCTCTACACTCACATGAAGAGCCCAAAAGGTTTGCGTTTATGTGTGATACTAATCCATATAAGTCGGTTTGGTCTTACGACGAAATTTTCCCGCTTAAGCAGCTTGATTTTGAAGGGATGAAAGTAAATTTCCCTGCCAATCTTCATGAGCACTTAACACAATTTTATGACGGTGACTATATGCAACTGCCTCCTGTTGAACAGCGTAAAAATCACTATCCTGCTCGTTTGGATTTTGGACGTTGGTAAGTTAGTGGCTTGCAACGTTAAGGCATAGTATCTTTCAATTTTTCAACGTGCAAGTTTTTGCAAAGTCGAGGATTGCTATATCATCTTGTTGCAACACCTAAAACATATAGGTGCTACTCTTCACTTTTATAGCCACCAAGCATTGAGTGCGTGGTAGTACCTACATGGTAGTATGTAAGATAGATGCATCGTTTATGATTGACTGATTGACGAGGTGAAGGTTATGAAATTGCGCACTTTGAACGATTCTTATCTCAATGTGAGCGGAAATTGTTATAAGTCAGATTTCATTAACCTGACTTACATACATGATGGAAAAATCAATTTTGATGATTCCGTAATGTTTTTGTCGCAAGCACAAAAAGACAAGTTAAATAACGATCGCATAAAGAATTATCAACACGCTGCATTTATTGTGAAGAACAAGGGTGTATATAGCCTTGTCGCCGATATTGATATTGATGACTATAAGACGGGCAAAATTAAAACGCACGAATTAGTTATTCCTGACACTGTTCAAGGAATGTTGGCTAATTTTAGTATCTACAACACAGAAACGCAGCCCGTTCTTCTTATTCACAAACAGCATATTCCCCTCGCAACCTATGTTAAAACTGTTACAAGTGATGACGTGTACCAACTCGGCGAGCTTACTATCTATATCTACTTAGATGAAAAAGCTCAACAATTATTAGACATGTATAAAGAAATAGAAACTCTCTACGTTGCTGACGGCCATCATCGTTTATACTCCACTTCTATTCTAAAACACAAAGAAACAATGCTTGCCTGTCTTATGGATATGAACGACGTAAAAATCTATCCTATTCATCGCATTATTAGAAATGTAGATGCGGTAAGATTTGACGCTGCCAAGAACCTTTTTATAAATAGACACATGATCTCAGAAGACCCTGTGCTTCAAAGAGGCGTGGTAAAGATAACCTATCAAGATGAAACGCTTTATGTCAAACTGTCTAATATTGCTGATGATGAATTTTGGAATAACGATGTTTTACGCTTAAATACCCAAATATTAACAGTGGCGTTTAGAATCAATGATTTTTCTGCCCTATCCTTTGTGTTGGGCAACGAGTTTGATATGGGGAATTACGTCTTAGGACAAAATGATGTCCTCTTAGAGGTATATCCTGTTACTCCTCAGGAATTTATTCACTTTATGGATCTCAACTTAATGATGCCACCAAAATCAACGTGTTTTGAACCAAAGTTCCCATCGTTTTTAATTATGAAAAAATATAAATAGGAGGATCATCTATGCAAGGACTGATACTGGCCGCAGGTATGGGAAGCAGATTAAAAAGAATAACAAAACATCAAGCAAAATGTATGGTAGAAGTTAACGGTACATCACTCATAAAGCGCATGTTAACCCAACTTATTAACGCGGGAATACAAAGAGTCATAGTTGTTGTGGGATATAAGGCAGACGTTTTGCAAAGTTATATTGAACAATTACACTTAGGGATCGAGCTGGTGTACGTTCATAATGATATATATGATAAAACCAATAACATTTATTCATTTTATTTAGCAAAAGATGAAATTGTTAAAGACGACACCGTTCTTCTTGAATCTGATTTAATTTTTGATGATACGGTGATTCAAGGTTTATTGTCTGACAAGCGTCCTAACCTAGCCGTTGTAGATAAGTATGAATCCTGGATGGACGGAACGTGTTTGGAACTTGATACAAACGATCATATTACAAAATTTGTACCAGGCTCAGAATTTGACTTTAAACGGGTAGATTCCTACTATAAAACGGTTAATATTTACAAATTTTCAAAAGATTTTCTCAAACGTTCATACTTGCCTTTTATAGAGGCATACATGAGCGCTATGGGCACCAACCAATATTATGAACGTGCTTTAAAGAGCCTTGTTGAGCTTGATAGCTCTCTTTTATGCGCTAAAAGGCTAAACGGTGAAAAATGGTATGAAATTGATGACGCACAAGACTTAGATATTGCATCCTCGATTTTTTGCAAACCATCCGAAAAACTTGCAAAAATGATGAAGCGTTATGGAGGCTATTGGAGATATCCTCACGTCCTTGATTTTTGTTATCTGGTAAATCCGTATTTTCCTCCAACAAAACTTGTCGAAGAATTACAAGCTAATTTTAAGGTTCTGCTTACTCAATATCCTTCTGGGTTAGAAGTAAATTCCTTGTTAGCAGGAAAGAATTTTAATATCAAACAAGAAAATATTACCGTAGGAAATGGCGCATCGGAGCTTATCAAAGCACTTATGGATTCTACCTCAAAAGAGGTCGGTTTCATTCGTCCTACCTTTGAAGAATATCCCAATCGTTATCATCAACAACAGTCGATTTGTTTTTATCCTAGCAATAAAGATTATTCATATACCTGCGATGATGTTATTTCGTTTTTCTCAGATAAAACAATCAAAACTTTAGTGCTGGTGAATCCCGATAACCCTACCGGAAATTATATCCCCAAACATGAGATGCTTAAACTCGTTCAATGGACAAAAGAACGAGGAATTGTGTTTATCCTAGACGAGTCCTTTGTTGATTTTGCAGACGAAGAAGATTCCTCGTTCATTAAACAAGACATTATCGACGATAATCCTCAACTATTTGTAGTAAAAAGTATTTCAAAATCATACGGTATTCCTGGCCTTAGATTGGGCATTGTGGCATCAGGAAACGTTGAGGCAATACAAAAAATCAAAAAAACAGTTGCTATTTGGAATATCAATTCGTTTGGCGAGTATTATCTTCAAATTGCAGAAAAATATAAGAAAGATTATATTTGTGCCTTAGTAAAAATTAGAGCAGAAAGATCGCGTTTTGAACAAGAGCTCGCACAAATCAGAGGACTTAGAGTTATTCCATCACAAGCAAACTACGTGATGGTTCAGATCACAGGTGACATAACAACCGCAGCACTGACTGAAATCATGCTTTCAAAATACAACATCTTAATTAAGGATCTGTCGTCAAAAGTAGATGGTAAAAAGTATTTACGTCTTGCAGTACGCGATGAGAAAGACGACAATGTCTTGCTTCAAGCTCTTAGAAATGAGATGTTCTAAGATATAAAGGTTCCACTTGCAAATGTTTAACTGGGTACATGCATGATTACATCTGCGTAGTATGGCTTCAAGGAAAACGTAGAGTTTTGCTTTGAGGTATACGGTGTGAAAGATACTAGTTGCAATTGCGGTTTAGGTTACTACAACCATATTCTCGCGTAATACTATTACACGAGAATATGGTTAATTTACAAAATGGTAAATATAGTTTTAGTGCTTACGAAATACACCAGAAATTACAGCTAATGAACCCAATACTACAGAAGCTAAATGAGCACTGGGGTTTACAAAGAGATCGCTTGTTTGGGCAGTGACCTTAGTTTCTGGTGTAGAAGGCACTGGCGGTTTAGAAGTTGTTGGAGGCTCTCCTGGATTAGGAGTTGGTTCAGGATCTGGTTTTGGTGTTGGTTTGGGCGTAGGCGTAGGTGTTGGCGTGGGCTCAGGTGTTGGCGTGGGCTCAGGTGTTGGCGTGGGCTTTGGACAGACTGTAATAACAGCCGCCGCCTGATCACAGCCATCCTCATCTACGCCATTCAAAAAATAACTTTCAGCTGCGTTAGCTTCAAGCGCAAACGTATCTTTATACGCGTTAAATGCAGAGGTTTTCCCAGGCTCCACATCTGGCCCGATCATATCAGGCGCATCAATTTCGCGCGTAACTCTACAATTTCCATATCCTGTAAGTCCATCTTCTGTATTATGTTTAAGCAATGTTTGATTAATTGTGTCATCAGAAAGCGAATATTTTGGGAGTTCGCCATACCTAAACTGTTCATACTCCGTAAGACTTTGACAATCAGGTTCGTAAACATCGCTTCCATTGGTTTCTTGCACACAGCGAGCAACTACATTAGTTACGCGTATTGGCAAAACTGTAAGCGTTGACTTCGTTTCAACATCGCCTTCAAGTTTAAGGGTAAACACCCCTGGTTCTTTCAACTCAAAACTATATTCATCATAGAGCTCATAATTCTTGAGATCACTTGCGGTACTTTGATAGCCAAAATATGATACTCCAGAATCTTGTTCTCCCTCATCTACATAAGCACTACTTTTATATATACTCATGTCTTGTTCATGTATGTCAGAACTAATAAATCCACCTTTATCCAGCGGCGCCTGATTTCCGCGTTCATCACAAAATCCTCCATTATTATCATGAACAAGCGATACTACGGGAATGATTTTGGATACCTTGTGAACAGGCACACGATAAATAGGTATGCCCGTAGGTGTTAACTCTTGTTTTTGTGGATGAGCACCGGTGTCTATGTTGTTTGTTTTAGAACCTGGTGCACTTACAAGGGTAAATTTAACATTTTTAAGGATCTTCGGTACAAAAATTGAAGTTTTTGGAACACTTAGAGCACGATTGCCCGAAAGAAGAAATGCAGACGTCTGTATTTTATAGCTCACATGTGCAGTATCGCCTATGTTTTGGATGCAGGTGTTTTCGGCTTTACAATTAACTGCTCCCCCTGTCACGGTGGAAATACCTCCGCCACCTATCGCGTATGCGCTCTGTGGCGAATAAAAACCCGAAGTAGAGCATATTAAAGCAAGTGTAACTAAAGCGCGAGGGGCGTGCACAAATTTTTTCATACATGTTCCTTCGTAGGCATGTTTATATAATCGAGCAATGGTATATATTGTACACTTTATATGAAGCGAAAATCCTGAAAGAACAAAACTTTTTTAGCTGTATGTACTAGTTGGCTTCATGTATAAAATTTATTATGCCTATTGCCACGCCGTTTAAATTTTATGCAATCCAGCATTCATTTCGCTGACCTTATGCTTTATCGAAAGATATTGAGTAATCCAACAAATCACAAATATTGCTATAAATATACCCACGTACAGCGCAGCGCCCACAACAGAATGAGGCATCCAATATGCAAAATAAGCAATGGGGAACATCGCTAGACAAGCAATTACAAAATAAACGCCCGTTTGTTTGGCAATACTCCACGAATCTATATCCCAAACAACCGAACCCATTGAAAACAACGAACCCACTATGCCACACAAAAGTGTTTGAAGAAGAACAGCGTTCAATTCGGTTCCAGCTGTGTTTATAAGTTCTTGACTGACGGGATAGTAACAATTGTCCCCAATACCGATTGATATAACGAGCGTTATCACATAACCAATTGCAATGCCTAGAGGAAACCCAAGAAGTCCAAGTTGAATGAGTGTCTTTTTCATTATTTACCACCTTTCATGCCTAAGAATTGTTTAATTTTGGCAACATATCTTCTAGAAACGTATGTCCCTGTTCCATTTGACAACTTTACGTAAATTGTTCCAGTAAAGCTCAGGTCAAAGCTCTTCACTTTGCTTAAGTTGATAATTTCAGAATTTGATATCCGTACAAAATCTTTGTTTATAAGCCACTGTTCTATCTCGTAGAGTCGCAAACGAAGCGTGTAATCGCCTTGGCTTGTTTGGGCAAAAACTTTGCCAGATCGAGCAAAAATGCGATAGATATCAGATGGATCAAGCACTACAACATCTCCGTCTTTAAATCCAGCGATCAAATGAGCACGTTCATCGGAAAACATGTCCATGATAAGTTTTATTTCGTCCGTAACTTGATTTGCCGTGATAATAATTTTTGGCTCCTCATATGTTTTATCAAGTTTAAGTTCGATTTTCATGAGTCCACCTCCTGTTCAATGAGAATTCTATAAGATAGCAGGGCGCGATTTCTACACCTATGTAATAAGTGGTTGTACGAACACTATAAGTGGTTGCTTTACAGCATAATATACAAAAATCTTTCCAAACATGCGAAATGAGGTAAAACAATATGCATAAGCAACTGGGAATAAAGGCGCTCATAGGTCTACCTAAAACCCTAGTTTAAGCACCTATCCACTCGTTAGGCAAGGACCACAAATACCTGTTAAAAGTGCCTGTTATATTTCTATATAACAGGCACTCCATATCCGCAACACTCATTACAACCAAATACCGCCACACGAATCCTAGATATTTACCGCATTTGAACCAGCAGAAGATGTGTTTGAGGCGTCTTTATCTTTGGACTCTGGAGATTCACTATTTTTTGATTGAGGAGCAGGCATACCTTTTATTTGCGTATCTGCAGAAAATACGATACGCGATCCAACCCATCGAGAACGAATGAGCTGCAAGATGCCATTTTCCTGAATAGTAGACGACACTTGTTCAAGCGCATGTTGTAGCGACTCGTTTTTTGATGCCACTGCAATACCTGCCTGTGTAGGTTTATCCAGCGTGCCAACACAAGTAATATTTGTTAAAGGCTTTGCCATGTAAGCACCTGCATACGCCTCGCACAATACATAATCAGCTTTCCCAGATTGTACAGCGTCAAAGGCTTCGTTAAGATTTGAACATTCTACTGGCTTCATCGTTAAACCTGAGCGCTTATATGCAAGCTCAGAAATTGAACCTTTTTGAAGTGCAACACGTTTACCAGACAAATTTGAGGCTTTAAGAGGCTCACCTGTTGATTTACCAAAAAGTGCGGCGGCTGATTCTGCATAGCCTCCTACAATTTTTGCAACCGTTGTTTCGTTTTGTTTTGCGTTAAGCACAATATCGCATGTTTTTCCTAAACTTCTTCCCACATCCGAAATTTCTACGAAACTAACTTTTAAGCCAAGTGCGTCACCTAAAGCATATGCCAAATCAACATCTAGACCACAAAGCTCAGAATTATCAGTTTGCATAACAAAAGGAGCAATGTTAGAACTCATTTTTATCCCAACGGTAAGTGTTTGTGGGGTAACCAAATTATCATCAGTGACTTTTGGTGTTAACTTAGCTTGAGAAGCTGATTGAGCCTGTTGCACCGAAGGTTTTTCTAGTGTGGGAAGTTCAACAGGAGAAAGAGAGCAACCACCAAGCGCCAAAACACTTAAGAGTGTAACTTGAGAACATAAAATAAGTGATATGTGACGCCTGCTCATATAACGCTCCTTTAACACATGTCGTATGACAAAGTATCATCTCGAAAAAAGTGCTCTAAGGTACAAATATAATAACTTACCTAGTTGACCTGGTATTTGACCCCACACTCGCATACCGGAGCCTTCGCTGGTATACCGCAGTACCCATACTGTAAGCTCTCTCGTCTGCAAGGCCGTATGCCTTGAAATCAACAGACGGTATGACTAACCCCTAGGACGAGCCATGCTCATACATATGCACACACATGTATTTACGTGGATCCTTTTGACCTCGTCTGCCTTGGACTAAGAAATGCCCCAAATGAACTTATGCATTTCCGCAACCACAAACCTAGATAAGTTATCTTAAGTATACCAACTTGTGCACCTACGTCTACCATATAATTTGCAGGAGATATACATGCATACCAAATTTTAATCGGAAACTCATCATAAAAGCACAGGCACCACACTCACAGTAGAAACACACTCAAGGGAGCATGTAAATAAGACTTACGCGAAAAATGCAGCTAAAGCATTCTTCTAAATCACCAAACGCGTGCAAACGCAAGAGCCGACACATCGGCTGCGTTTGCTTGCTTTAACGCTCTTGCGGCCTCACGCATACTCGCACCAGTAGTAATAACATCATCTAATACGAGAACCCGTTTATTGCTCATATCTTGTAGTACAGAAATAGTACCCGTAAGATTAGCAACACGTTCTTGCTTTGAAAGTTGCCTTTGATCCAATGCATATGGCCTTATTAAAATATCGCAATAGGAAATTCCTAGAGCATACGCAAAGAGTTGTGTAACAAGCTCCATATGGTCAAAACCTCGATAACGATATGCTTTACGCGTTGCAGGAATAAAACACACAGCGTTATGGGGTAAGCGCAGTGGCGCGTGGTATATATTCTGCAATGTTTGCTGTGAAGAGAGCAGCCTGGACTTTACAGTGCGCATGTTCGCATTATTCGCATAAAACGTGCTACACATAAAACGATAAAAACACGCCAAAAGAGCCGCTAAGCATGCAGATAAACGTGTATCTCGCTGGTCTTTAAATTGTAAAATAAGCTGTCTTGTATACGATGAAAACTCATAAACAGCCTGACAAGAAGCAAAGCCCCATGAATCGCTACATTCACTACAGGTAAGCCAACCACCAGGAGCCGAGCAATTTGGACACGACCATACAGGATTTATCCACAGCAAGCGATGAAAGCATGATTTGCATATAAAACTATCGCATCGTTTATTACAAGCAACGCAAAGAATAGGACACATAAGCTTTTCAAACGAAACTCCCAGCGCACGCTTAGCAAAAGAGCCTCGTTGGCGTGCATACAAATCGCTTGCACATATGTTGTGTACACACTGCTGATAAGTTTCAAACGTACAAAACGAAACATAGGGATTGTATATAAAAACTTTAGTTGCACGCGCCTGACGCAGCGCCTCTTCATAAATTTTTCCACACGTATCCATTGCTATCCCTTTTTTGGAACAGCACGTATGAGCTACTTCATGATAACACGTCACCGATCAAAATGCAAACATTTGTTTGGTTTTAACATCCCTCTTATGGAGTCGCGTTTTTTAATCCATAAAAGCTGTGAATTAACCACAGATTAAAAATACGTAAACAACAAGACACAGTAACACCGCTAAACTGTATACATATGAAGGCGCACTACATGAACTCGCCGCCTATACTTTCAAACGAATGGGAACATATGTATAAACTTGTTGCGGTAGACCTAGATGAAACATTACTCAACGATGCTCGCCATGTACCATTGCGCGTACGTCGTGCTATTGAGCAGGCACGCGCGAAAGGCGTTTACATCGTACCGTCATCTGGTAGAAGTTTTGCTATTATGCAATACATTCTCGATGAAATTGGCGCAAAAGACATGAAAGACGAATATGCAATTTCGTGTAACGGCGCGTGTATTACTGAAAACGCGCACAATACTATTATTGATTTGCAGCCACCAACACCGTGGGATTTTTGTAACAAAATATGGAAACACGGTATCCAACTGGGAAATGTTGGTGTTCATGTATACACGCTCGCCTCGATTTATACCACAAAATGGCGCGACGACGACAGAAATATCTTTACGTTAACTGGAATACCCGCTATTGAAACACGTGAGGCAAATCTGGAATTTTTACGTAACACGCATATCGTTAAGATCTTATACATGAATAATGATTTTGCATATCTACAACAACTAGCTCATGACATGCGCGACCTTACGCGCGACGTAGGCGTTACATTTTCTTCTAACTGCTACATGGAATTTACCCCAAAAGGAATTTCTAAAGGTGCTGCGCTTAAACGTTTGGCTCATCACTTAGGTATTGACATGAGCGAAACCATTGCCGTTGGTGACAGCGCTAACGATAGCGAAATGATCAAAGCCGCAGGTTTAGGTGTATGCATGGCAAACGCTGATGATTCCATGAAAGCGCAAGCTGATTATGTTACCCAGAACAATAACAACGAAGGCGGCGTAGCAGAGGTTATAGAGAAGTTTATTCTCAATGCATAGCGCCTGTTGCATGCATAGAGCCTGTATAAACGTAGTACACACAATCTTGCCACACCCTTTTGGATGTACACCTATTTATCAGCTAAATATACACGCGTATGATGCGCCTCAAGGTATTCGGACGCTGACTTTGGTATGTTTTTACCCGTCACAACCGACGTAATGTGCGAGTCAAGTCGAATGGGTACCGGCCCGTAGTGCATGAACTTTTCGGGTTCTGTTACTACAACAACTTCTGCTGCAACGTCTGCCATCGCGCGAACAGCCTCGGCCTTCATTTGATCACAATTAGTAAATCCGCTTTTTTCTGACCAACCATCTGTACCAATAAAGAGGTACTCTACCGAAAATTGCTGCGCCCCAAGGCGCATCAAAGGGCCTACGGTCAGTTGGCAATCGGGCTGAACAGAACCTCCCAACAGCGTAACATGAACTTCAGGAAGATCACGTACATACCACGCGATAAAAGCACTGTTTGTGATAATGCTCACATTCTTTTTGGTTTCACCAATAATACGCGCGAGCAAAGCACAACAACTGCCGTTTTCTATCATAATTGTAGATCCGTCATACACAAAATCAGCAGCTCGCTGGGCAATACTGCGCTTTTCTTCGTAATGATATGCCAAGCGTCCAGCAACGTCATTAGGATTTGCAAGGAGTGCATATCCATGTTCGCGAACAACAAGGCCTTTATCTTGTAAGGAATCCAAGTCTTTACGAGCGGTCACATTAGAAACGTGGAGCATTTGCGCGAGCGTTGTTACATCAATGCGTTTCTTTTCGGTTAGAATTTCTAAAATTTTACTGTCTCGTTTGGACATGTAACCCCCTTAACAAGACTTGTGTTATAACAAGGAAAAAATAACTATCATATACATAACATATTGGAGCTGATTTTCAGAAATTATTTACGAACTATTCTCTAAACGTAATAATTTATTGTCCAAAAGCCCAAAAACGAAAGTATTTTAGATTTCTTTCATAAAAAGTTCATATGCATTATTCCATAACGCACCATAAACTTCTGATTGCGAAATAGAGCTTACCGCATACGGCTCGTTGGGTGGAATACATGTTACTTCTTTTGAATCAAAAGACACCGCACACTTTGTTGCCACAAGTGAAGCTGCTGTAAATACAACATGTGCAATTTCGCACGCATGACCACGCATAGGTACGGGCGCCATATAGGGAGCGTCGGTTTCGGTAACCATTTGGTTTAACGGACATACCTGTATAGCCTGGCGAACATACGGCGCAGACGCAAATGTTGACACACCACCAAACGCTATGGTGCACCCCATTTCCACAAATGGCTTCATGACCTGCGGCGTAGATGTAAAGCAATGTAACACACAACCTCGGGGCGGAACGCCTATGCTACTAAGCAACTGCACCGCTTGTACATGTGCTGCTGCCGTGTTGTCATCTTGTGCATCGCGAATATGCAATTCAACAGGTAAGTTTCTTTCATGCGCGAGACGCAGCTGAAATTCAAGTGCACGAATTTGATCGTTAGGGTCAACCTTATTATATGGGCCAAAATCTAAGCCAATCTCGCCAATTCCTACGCAATACGGAAGATCAAGCAACTGCATAAGTCGCTCGCGCGCAGACGCGTCAAATTGAGCCGCCCCATAAGGGTGGACGCCCGCAATAATTCTAAACGAATCCAGCAGATGATTGTACGCCGGCTGTTCATAGCCGCGTATATGTGCATGTGAAAAATACGGGAGCACAAGTCCTTTTTGCTTGGCATATTCAAGAAGCGCATGGGCTTCATCTAAGGTACGAGCACGCCAAGCATCAACCGTAGACGCACTATAAATACCAAAAGGTATATCCTCAACAGGGTCTATCGGATCAACGAGCATGCCAACGCCTGCTAATGCTGCGCGAGCAAGAGCTGCAGAACTTGTGAGTTCACGCAAGCAATGCAGATGCCCATGTGTGTCGGCAACAGGCACTTCTGACGGTGGTAAAAGAACCGCCTTACCACGTTTACCATGAAAAAGTATAAGATCGTCTGGTAAAAAACCGCAGAGGTCAGCAGCGTTTTTATATGTGCTCATCACGCTTCTTTTCGTCAAAATTGCATGTTAGCGTACTAGTTTGTGCAGATACAGACCCAAGCGCACGAGCTAGCTCAACAAATTGAGAAGGTGTAAGTTTTTCGCCGCGTTCGTGCACATCAATTTGTATAGTATCGCAAGCCGTAAGAACATCTTGTTTATCAAAACCACAGGCACATAAGCAATTAAGAAGCGTCTTGCGTCGTTGAGAAAAAGCTGCGTCAATGACGCGCGCAACATATGCCCTCTCGTAAGCCTTACACAGCTGTTTATCTGCAGACCTTCGCTGTATGTGTATAACTTCAGACATAACATGAGGCGCAGGGAAAAAGTTTGAGGGCGCAACCTTAAAACCACCAACGCACTCCGCATACAGTGCAAGCTTTGCTGAATATGCACCGTAGAGCTTGTGAGCCGGCTGCGCTGCCATTCTTTGCGCAACTTCTGATTGCACCATAACAATAAGCTCATTGAGCTCGGGCAACATTTCGAGGTAGCGCAAAACTGCAGTAGCAGCAATTTGATACGGTAAGTTTGCTATCAGCTTTACCGAACACGCATTTCCATCACGATCTGCAGAAAAAAGCTTTGCGCGAATCTCGTCGGCAGACACTTTAAGTGCATCGGCAGATATAAGCTCAAATTTATCGGCGTATTCACCAAGCGTTTCAGCCAGTACATCGGGCAAAACGCGATCTGCTTCAATTGCACAAAGTCTTTTGACACGAGGCAAAAGCGCACATGAAAGCGTGCCAATACCTGGCCCTATTTCGACAACATAGTCATCCGCTTGGACGTGCGCGAGCTCTAAAATGTGCCCAATAACACTATCTTCTATCAAAAAGTTTTGACCAAGGCGATGTTTTGTATAAAGGCCAAACGAAGACAAAACATCCAAGGTAGCGCACTTTGATGCCAGTTTAGAAAACACCATACTCCTCTACGTAGTGTTGATTGCTGTATACACTCACCCAAGCGCGTATGCTGTGGCGGCTGTTGTGCAGATATCGGCAAAAGCCAAATATTAACACAAGGTAATATGAACGCTTAACGCCATCAGTCAAGCAATATCATGCGCATCAGTACCATTGAGCGCCTGTTATGCACTTACCGCTTTATCTTATGCAAGGCGAGGGAAAAGGGCAGCACCCTTTACAACAGGCTGATCGCCTGCAAGACCTCCCCATGCACATATAACATCAAGTGAAAGCCCCTCTATCATCGTGCCGCCTACCAGCTCGGCTTCGGGATCAAGACCTTCGCGCATAAGTACTTCATGCGAAGTTTCGGGCATAAATGGTGCCAAAAGATGTGCTGCTATACGAATTGATTCAAGCAGGTTAAGCAGGATAAAACGCAATTCTTCTGCACGCGTGGGATCTTTTGCAACATTCCAAGGTGCCATGTCCTCGATATAGTGATTAGCTGCGTGAACAAGCTCCATAACGACGTCTTTTGCAGCAGCAAAATTCATAGACTCCATATTTTTTTGGTACGGCTCAAACATACGTTGAGCAATGTCACGAAGCGGGCTCGTCTGTTGTTTCCACGTATCATCAACAACAGGCGTTTTTCCATCAAAATATTTATCGCACATAGTAATGGTACGAGAAACAAGATTACCCCAGCTATTTGCCAAATCGGCATTATATACTTGCTCCATACGTTCAAATGAAATTGCCGAGTCTTCACCATGAGTTACATCGGTCATAAAGTAATAGCGGTAGCCTTCTACGCCAAGTTTATCAATAACTTCTGCAGGAGCAATGGCATTACCACGAGATTTAGACATTTTTTCAGCATTTCCCGTTTGAGGATTACGCACGGTTAAAAATCCGTGTGCGAAAACGCTTTGAGGCAAAGCCTCGCCCAGCGCCATGAGCATTGCAGGCCAAATTACACAGTGAAAACGAATGATGTCTTTACCTACAACGTGACACTGCGCTGGCCAACGAAACGCAAACTCATCCTTAGAAGCAGCGTCATCAAGACCATAACGAACTGATGTCATATAATTCAACAGCGCGTCAAACCAAACGTAGGTAACATGCTTTATATCAAATGGAACAGGAATACCCCAATCAAAACTCGTTCTGCTTACCGATAAATCTTGCAGACCCGATGCAACAAAGGAGCGAACCTCGTTCATGCGAAACGCAGGTTGTACAAACTCGGGATGTTCGTCGTATAACGCAAGAAGCTTATCCTGAAATGCAGAAAGTTTAAAGAAATACGATTCTTCTTTTACGCGTTGAAGCGGACGTCCGCAATCAGGGCACAGGTTTTCACCTTCGCTTTGTTGTGCCTCGGCGGCCTTGCTTACTTGAGTTTCGGTAAAATATGTTTCCTCAGGCGTGCAATACCAGCCATCATAGCTGCCCTTATACAAATATCCCGTTTCTTTCATACGATTCCACAGCTCCTGAACCGCCTTGTATTGGCGTGGCTCGGTGGTGCGAATAAAATCATCGTAAGAAATTTCAAGCTTTTTCCACAAGTTGGTAAACAAAGGAGCTTGACTGTCACACCATGCTTGCGGCGAAAGATTATGCGCTGCGGCAGCTTCGGCAACTTTTTGACCGTGCTCATCCATACCAGTTAAAAACTTAACGTTGTAGCCCATCATACGACGATAACGCGCCTGTACGTCGGCAAGGATGGTACAATATGCAGTTCCTAGGTGCGGAGCTGCATTTACATAGTAAATAGGCGTTGTTATAAAGTAAGAGGGGCATTGTGTCTGTGCCATACAAACTCCTTGAGATTTGAAACTGCTCTATGCTTTTATGTGCAACGCACGGGCGCTACAACAACCTAAAAGCATATTTATTATACGTTTGAGCATGTAAATTACGACAAACTTACATGGATATTGCAATTATTTTATTGTAAACACTCGATTTAGAAATATCAAATTCATGGGCGAGCTGTTTTGCTAACGCCGATGGGCTTATATGATGTTGCAATCCTTCGGCAATAGCATCCTCCAACGTACGCGCAACATGCGTGTCCATGCGTTCCAAATTATCCAAACACTCACGCGCACGCTCGGGCGTACATTCTACAACCAACACACACTCACCGCGGAGCGGCCGCACGTGTTCAGCTGCTTGCAGGCGCACTATAAGATCCTCAATGGTATCACGCATACAATCTTCGTGAATTTTAGTAAGCTCACGTACCAGCGCGCAACGTACATGAGCAAACTCCTCTGCTAATTCTTGAAGCGTTTGAAGCACACGATGAGGCGATTCGTAGATAACAAGTGTTGCAGGAATACGCGCAAGCACATGTAAGCGTTTGCGAAGCGCGCTTGTTTTACGAGGTAAAAAGCCTTCAAAATAAAAATTACTCATTGCAAAACCCGACGCCGCAAGAGCGCTTAATACCGCGGAAGGACCAGGAATCACCTCAACACGATAGTTTGCATTAAGTGCCGCGTCAGCTAAAACCTGACCTGGATCTGATACCCCAGGCATCCCTGCGTCTGAAACTAAAGCAATGTGTTCGCCAGCTGCAAGACGCATAAGAATTGCAGGGATTTTTTCGGGCAAAACATTCTCATCGGCACGGATGAGCTTGGTGTGAATATCAAAGTGGTTAAGCAGCTTGGATGTAACACGCGTGTCTTCGCAAAGCAGTACATCAGCACCTTTAAGCACCGATACCGCACGCGGTGACATATCGGACAAATTGCCAATAGGGGTTCCAACGAGCGATACATATCCTGCTTGTGTTTGTTGAGATAGAGCGGATGGCGCGTGCGCGCTCAATTCTACAGATGAAGAAGCCCCCTGCGATGCGCCAGCCAGCTTTAAAGAATCGTCTTGAGGCTTTAGGCGCATATCATTCTTCTTTCAAACGAAGAAAATGCATGACGAGCATCCCAGCCCGAAAGGCGACCCTGCGTTTTCCATGTTTGGAAGAACCACGCATCACAAGCGCGGTATAAATCAAGCTGGTCAGACATATAAATGCGCTCTTGCGCAATATGACCTTCTGGTGTCATAGCACTATCCAGCCCAGGAAGTGCCGAGCACCAGGTACCAACCATAAGTTTGAAACCGTTTTTTTGCGCTGCGTGTAAATAATTCTTTGAGGTCGCCAGTAATGTTTGTGTTGTAAGCGCACCGCGCATTTCAAAATATTCATCAAAATGATCGAGATGTATGTCAAGCATGGTATGTTTATAATTTCCAGATGCCATAAACGAACGCCACATATGAGGTTCGTGTGCATCGGGCATAATAACCAGCACATCATCACCAGCAAGCGAACGAATAATGTCATAGCCTTCACGATAATAATTGCGCAACAAATGAGCAGGTATACCGCTTTGACGCTTAAACGCAAAAGTTTTTTGTATACGAGGGTGCGCTGCAAGTTCAAAGCCAGCAAGCGCAGCGCGATACGCATAGCGTTTTGCAAGCGCGCTTAAGGTTTTAAGTGCATCATGTTTATAGGTATTAAACGAAGAAAATTCTGGCACGTATTCAGAAAGTTCACCCTCATTACCAGGGTTTATATCAAGCACCAAAACAATTTTTAAGCCAATCTCATCCGCCCAATCAAAAGCTTGATCTACATAATCGGCACAGCCTATAAATTGAGAGGTAAAAGGTCCTGCATCGCCAAACACATAAAAAGGAACGCACAAACGCACGGCATTAAAGCCACGGGCAGCAATATTTTTGAAATCAATTTCGCCTATAAATGTTGACCGATGGTATTGAATGAGGTCGGTGTAGGTTTGTTTGCTCATCGATTTAACCATAGCGCATTCATCAAGGACTTGCGCTTGTGCAAAATACTCAGGTGTAATCCATGGCTCGAGCTTTAACCAACCTGACAGATTTACCCCATGTAATGCAATATCAGACATCGGCGTCCTTTTGCGATCGTACAGCCTAACGTGTTTGACTGCTTATGGTAAGTGTACCAAAAAATCCCCCGAAGGTTAGACAAACAAGAAAAAAGATAAGTATTTTTTTGCCTAATTTATACATTTTGCATACAAACAAAATGCGCACATCATCCCATACGAGTATACGCAAACATGTATCTATACATTTAGCTAAGTCGCTTGTTTAAGCTTCGTATATGGCACAGTTATGAGGTGTTTCGTCAACCTCAACACGCACAACAGGAAGACCAAGCGCGCAAAATCGTTGATAAAAGTATCGTGCAAAATTTTCTGAAGTTGTCCTAAACGGTACAAACGTAAGCTTAAAAGTTTCCTGCTCAAGTGCGCGAACCGTTTCGGGGTGTAAAGAATTCTCTTCAACAATAAAGGTGTGGTCAAATTTTTTAACTTCCGCGCGGACAATTTGCTTAAACTCGCCAAAATCTATAAGCATATCTTTATCTTCGCCTTGAGATGAAAGATTCTCTTTATAGAGATACACAATAACTTGCCAACGATGTCCGTGCAGATTTTCGCATTTTCCCTTATAATTTGTTAAAAAATGAGCAGCATTAAAATAACTTTGAGTTTTTAAACTAAATCCCATATAAACTCCCCCCTCTAAGCTTTGCGCATTATCTACCAGCAATAAGCGTGCGATGTACGTTCAAAAAGAATGCTTCAAGTACGAGTTGCGCTGACACATGAGCTCGCATTTGTTGTTTTGCACGCGCGACGTATGCAAGCGTAGCCAACATAGCATCAGTTGAGGCGCAGGCTGCAAGACAATCACATATATTCACGGCATCCTGATTCATAATTTCTGCGTGCGCGCCTTCGCTGAAAAACATAGCATCTCGCAACAAAGAAGCACTTATATCTATAATTTCTTCAACCGATATCTGCTGTGCGCGACTAAGTTCGCGTTTATGCACTGCTTGCATCTTTTTACGCGCTCCTGCCGACAAGAAGTCCTGCGAACGGTCAAAATCGGCTTGTTGCTCGTCGGTTTTTTGATCAAGAGGGATTTGAATAAGTACACACAACTCATCGGCCAGCTCAATAAGATCCCAACTATCTGCATCGGGCATTATCGCAAAGATATGCATAATTTTGCTTCGTATATTCATTTTTGAAGACGAACGCAAAAAATCTATAGCCGCCTTTGGACTTTGTTTAATATACAAGGCCCATCGTGCTTGTTCGGGTGTTGACGCTGCCGCCCGTTCAACCAATTTTGCTGCTTGAGCTTGATTTATGAACGTAAACGGAATATGTTGACAACGAGATGATACCGTTTGCAACACCTGCGCTGCGGATGTACTTACCAAAACAAAGTATACCGAAGCTGGGGGTTCTTCAAGCGTTTTAAGCAACGCATTGGCACAAGACGCACCCAAGGATTGTGCCTCATGAATCACGATAAGCTTACGTTTTGCCTGAATAGGTGCGCGATGTACCACATCAAGAAGATCATGGATCTGCTCAACAACATAGCCTTGTGCGCCTTGAGGATAAAACTGATGCACATCAGGATGACTTTTATGCATAATGCGTTTGCAGCAAGCGCACTCATCGCCGCCATGTGGGCAAAGAAGCATTTTTGCCAATTCATCAAGAGCTTCAGAGATTCCTAACCCATAATTACCAATAAAGAGATAGGCATGAGAAAGCTGCCTTTGAGCATATGCTTGCTTAAAAAAAGAACATACATGGGCTTGAAGTGCCAAAACACCAAGAAGATTTTCCGAAGTTATATCAAAAGCGCTCACGTATGCTCACCTCATATTCAAAATTAAAACGTATATGCCATACGTTACCTGTACTTATCATACAAACCATGCACGCGCATATCTTTTGCGCGCATATCTTACACAAAACGCGTAAAAGGAATAGCAAAACTAAAGGGACAGCTGAGGAAAGGTTTTACGTATATCAGCATAAAGCCTTGAAAACACCTCTTGCGGTGTCCCTTCCCCCGAAATAAGCGTGACACGTTGCGGTTGAAGACAAGCGAGCTTTTTATACGCTTTTTGAACGTCTTGTTGGAAGGCAAGTCCTTCCTGTTCAAGCCTGTCAACACTCGTTTGAGTAGCACGCGCATATGCACAAGCAACATCTACGTCAAGCACATATGTTTTATGCGGAACAATACCACACGAACCAAGGTCATTTGCCCGAAGCACCATATCCTCTGCTAACTTGCGACCACCATATTGATATGCATAAGTTGAATCAAAATATCTATCACATAAAACTATACGACCCTGCGCTAAAGCAGGCTTAATAACCTCATGAACAAGCTGTGCACGCGCAGCTTCATACAAAAGCAGTTCGCACTCAGAAGACATAGACGTATACGCAGGGTCTAACACAAGAGCTCGTATTGCCTCAGAAATAGACGTGCCACCAGGTTCGCGCAAGCAAGACACCTTATAAGAAGCCTCTTCAAAACACGATCTTAGAAGTTGTACTTGTGTAGACTTGCCACAGCCATCCACACCTTCAAGTGTTATAAATAAGCCCGATGCACTCATGATGAGCTCTTTTGAGTTGAGCGTACAGAAGATGTTTTTTTACGAGTAGCGCTTGTTGTGCGCTTGGTAGTAGTCTTTTTACGTGCAGATGTCTTACGTGAAGATGCTTTACGCGAAGACGTTTTCTTTGCTGCAGCATTTTTCTTAAGCGGACAATTCATATTAACGCAAATCTTCCAAGGCCCACGTTGTGTTTGCACTTCTACAATAGGAGCACCACATTCAGGGCACGTCTGCTGTGTAGCTGTGAGCGCACCACGCTGAGGCAAAGGATAGCTTGTCTGACATTCATCATAATTTTCGCAACGAATAAAACGCTTGGCCGTTTTTTCGCTTTTATGCGCAATAAGCTTGCAATCTTTGCCTGCTTGTGCACACGTTTGGCAAACACCAACAACTATATCGGGCTCTAGATTGCTCGGACATGCAGGATTAATACAAATTTCAAACGCACGCTGTCTAAAGGGATGAACTTTTACACGAGGTGCTTTACACGTTTCGCACCTACTCTTTTCGCCTTCAAGCGCTTCAATGCGCCCAGTAGGCACAGGATACGTTACATTGCAATCGGGCCATCCAACGCAGCCAACAAAATTTGAGCGCGTTTTTGCAGAGCTTTTCATCACAAGGTCTTTACCGCACTCTGGACAAACTCCAACCTTAGCATCAGCTGTAACTGCGTCAGATATTGCTTCGCCTAAGTCTTGAACATGATCAATCAGCGTCCCCATAACAGACGCCAACAAAGCGCGCGAATGATCAACAACGTGCTCTTGCGTTGAGGCTCCTTCTGCAACGCTCGTCATGTCTTCTTCAAGCTCAGAAGTCATATTTGAGCTGGTAATATGCGGTGCATATTGAGTAAGCGCATCAATCACTGCACAACCAAGCTGACTTGCTTCAACAGGATCGCCTTTTAGATATTTAACATCATACAAACGCTGAATAATGGAAGCGCGCGTTGACTTAGTGCCCAATCCGTGCTTTTCCATTTCCTGAATAAGACGACCTTGGCTGTAACGCGCAGGAGGTTCGGTTTGCTTGGCGTCCATATTCATATCATGAACCGACAAAACATCACCTTGCGAAACTGCAGGTAATTGCTCGTCTTTATGAAGTCCATAGGGATATATTGCTCTAAATCCAAGAGTGGTAATAACGGTTCCCGAAGAAACAAAGGGCTCATCGGCAATGTTAAGCTTAAGCTTGGTATTTTGTGCTACCGAAGGCGCAGAAAGCGTGGCCAGAAAGCGCCGCGCAATTAAGTTGTAAAGTTTCCACGCTGCGGCATCTAATTTTGTAGGATCAGCAGCAGCCGTTGGATAAATGGGAGGATGGTCGGTAGTTTGTTGCTTTCCTCGTGTTGGCGTAAGCTTTTCTTGCGATAACAATTCATTACAATACGGACGATACTGAGGTACATGCGCTAGATTTTTAACACAAGCGCGAAGATTAAGCGATGAGGGGTATACCGTGTTATCTACACGCGGATACGAAATCAGACCCTCCATATACAACGACTCAGCAAGACGCATCGTGCGCGCTGGAGTTATGCCCTCGGCGGCGGCTGCTGCTTGTAAAGACGTGGTATTAAAGGGCGCTGGAGGCCGCGTTGTGCGCGATTTTTCTTCGATTTCCTCAACAGTTGCCGAGCGCGCATTACGCACTCGATTAAACGCTGCAGTTGCCTGTTCTTTGTCCTTAAAACGAGCTATAGCATGCGTTGTTTTGAATTTTTCGTCTGCACTTGCGTCTGGCGTTACAGACAACATGCCCGAAATAACCCAATAGTCTTCGGGGACAAAGGCGTTGCGCTCACGCTCTTTTTCTACCACCAATGCAAGCGTAGGTGTTTGCACACGACCAGCCGAGCGAACGTTACCCAATCCGCTGAATTTTGCCATCGTAAGATAGCGCGTAAGAACAGCACCCCAAATAAGATCAATATATTGACGGCTTTCACCTGCATCCGCTAGGTTTTGATCGAGCTTAACCAAATGCTCAAACGCATGGTCAATTTCGGCCTGCGTAAAAGCAGAATACCGCGCACGAAAAACCGGCACGTCCACAGCAACTTGCTGCATCTGATGGAGCGCATCCGATCCAATAAGCTCACCTTCGCGGTCAAAGTCTGTTGCAATAATGATGGAATCAGCTTTTTTAGCCAAATTTTTGAGCGCTCGGATAATACCTTTTTCGGCAGGGAGCTTTTCTATGGGTGACCATATCAAATACGGCAAACTAGGAACTTTCCAGCCCTTAATATCAATACCGTCGCTTAAGTACGGTTTGCGTTTAGATTCAAACGGAGGACATGCCAACTCTTTTGGCAACTGAGCAGAAAGAATCTCACCTTCCTCGGTAAGCGCATACCATCCTGTTGACTTTTTATAGTGCAATTCATGAGGAAAATCGGGTGCCATGATGTGGCCACGAAGTCCAATGGTCACACAATCGGTACCGTCATACTTAAAACGATAAACAGGTGTATCGTAAACTTTATCTACAACCGGCTTGCCCGCCTTTGACAACAAGCGTGCTATCTGTTGTGCAGCGTCATTTTTCTCGGTAACGATAAGTTTCAAAATGCCTCCTCATACTCAGTATTGGTATCAGAGTTTTCCTGCTAGATGTGCTAGAGATGCTCACTGTATTCTTCGCGCGTCCACGAAAGTGATGCCTTGCCATGACGTGCAATAAGAACATAGCGTGCAATCGTTAAAGCAATTTCATACAGAGCAACTAATGCAGCAAACATCAAAATCATAGTAACTGGGGATGCGTCAGGCGTAACAACGCTAGAAATAATAAGCAGCCCAACGTAAATAATACGCCATTGTTGCCTGAAAACTTTATAGGGGACCAGGTGGAAAATTGACAGGTAAAAAATTACGAGTGGCAACTGAAATGCAAATCCAAAGCCAATCTCCAAAAGCATAATAATATTAAGATAGTCTTCGGCATCGGGCGCAACAGTTGCAAAGTCGGTAATTTGGTCGATCATCCAACCGATAGCTGCCTGTTGTATAACAATGTAGCAAAACGCCATACCAAACAAAAACAAAAACACCATAGCAGCAACCGTAGGAATAACCCATTTTTGCTCATTTGGCTTAAGCGCAGGTAGACAAAATCCAAGCATCTCCCAAATAATAATAGGAGCTGCAATAATAATGCCAAAGAAAATAGCAACCTTAAAACGTATGGTAAAGCCACCAAGAACCGTAAGCACCATCAAATGAGAACCTTCGGGCAAAGAAGCACGGATAGGGTCCATAAGAAAGTCTATAAGCACAGGCGTTGCAGCATACACAATAAGAGCGGTTACCACAACAGATACTACGATAATGGTAAGACGTCTACGGAGTTCGCCCAAATGATCAAGTAAGGGCATACGAGCAGGACCTACTGGCATGAGGGTTCCTCCTTCTGTGTTGTGTCTTCACATGCAGGTGCGGATGTAGACTCAGGTTTTTCACAAGCACCATGGTTAGCATCTGGCGCAAGCTCAGGTTCATAATGATCGCGCGCGTCTGCAGTTTGCGTAAGCGTTTGTTTTGGTTTAAGTGCATAAAGCGCCTGTGCGCTTAAAGGGTTAGGCGCAGCTGACGCGGCCGTATCTGATTGTTCGCCAGACCTTTCTTCAGCTACATCTTGTGCTGTATCACATGGGCTGCTTTTTTCACCAGCTTGATTATCCTCGGATTTTGAGGACTGGACATCGCTGTGAACAGGCTTTTTTTGCTCGGTTTGTGTACCTGAAAGTGTGTCGAGTTGTTCGTGCTGTGCGCGCTCGAGCTTTTCTTGGGCACGCTTTTCGCGTTCTTGTTTTTCTTTTTCCAAACGTGCACGACGCTCGGCAAACGATTCTTTTCGCACAGCAGGCTCCGAAGTTGCCTCATCCGCGCCATCAGCAATGTCGGCATCATCGGAGAGTGCATCATGCAAGCCTTGCGCTTTCTTTTGAGCCGCATCATCGTTTCCAGTGCCGTTAACAGCATCGTTCATAGGATTTATAACTTCAGTTTGGACAACTTCATTAAAGTCTTCCTGCGCTTGTCTAAACTGTTTGAGCATGCGGCCAATAGTTCTGCCCATACCTGGCAGTTTATCGGGACCAAACAGCAAAAATCCAAATAACGCAATAAGGGCAAGCTCTGTTTCGCTAATTCCAAACACAAAAGCCTCCTTGCTTATGATTGAGAAATACCCAGCTCTTCACATACGCCAAGCATAGAAAGTATACGAAGCACATTACGCTGTGGATGTATAACCTGCGTATGTACACCACATGTTGTTGCTTGATGAGCGGCGCCAACCAATACACCAATACCGGTTGAATCAATGTAGCTCATATGCTCTATATCGATGATGAGCTGTTTAATGTCATCGGAAAGCGCATCTTGCAGTTTTGTACGTAATTCATCGGCACACGATACGTCAACTTCACCAGAAACGTTCACGATACCTTGCGCTTGTTCATGCGTATATGTAATAGAAAGTGACATGTTCACCCCTTATCTGCGTGGCTTTTGCTTATTGGTTAGAGTTTAGTTTATCAGCAAGATCTTGATTATCACTAGATTCAGCAGGCTCTTGTTCTTGTTGCTGAGCCACAATTTCTTCTTGTTTCAGGCGCATAAGATGTGTACTTGCCAATGTTGCAATTCCATAATCATTATGTGGATCAGCATCTTTAGCCTTTTGGAACGAAGATTTTGCTTCGGATTTATTGCCTTGTAATTCATAGATGATGCCCAAATTTGCCCATGCAGGTGCATAATCTCCTTGGTCAAGCACTGTTTGGATCTGTTGAAGAGCAGATGCAGCATCGCCCTGATAGAAGGCGCACATTGCCTTGCTTACTCGAACTGCCTTAGAGTCTTTAAGAGTAAGATAAGAATCAAAATACGATTGCGCTTTGGCAAAAGATGAAGCGGCAGCCTGCTTATCCTGTGTTGTCTTAGCCTTATTAAACGCCAGTTGTCCGCGAGTATAATAGGCATTACCCAAATTAAGTAAAGCCGCTAAATCGTGGTTATCTTTTTTCAGGCGAGCTTCATATTTATCAATAAGCACGCTAAACTCGTCTTTGACATCGGTGGAAGTATCCTGTGATTCGCCAGATGTGCTTTTATCCGTATTTCCATCATGTTCTTGAGCACTTTTTGCTTTATCTTGAGCGTCTTTTTGCGATTGTTGCTGTGCTTGATGCGAAAAAATCGGCGCCAATGACGGCAACATCATGCCCAATGCCATAAGCACACCAAAAACAACAACGCCTGCCTCAAACCATTTCTTCTTGCGATCTTTTGCTTGTTGCTCGGGACTTTTCGCGCGATTTTTGTCGCGCTCTTCCTGCAACTTTTGAGCCTGCTGTTGGCGCTTGCGCGATGCTGCTGACTTCATACCAGCCGCTCGTTTATGCGTAGCTCCGCTCATATGCAACATAACAAAACCTTTCGTACAAAATACAAGTAATCATGCATTTGTGTATCACGTAAATTAAATGTATAGAATGCACTGTCAAGACGCATACGTCAAGCAGACATACACATATGACTATAACTCATAGTTTCTTTATATGTGAGACAAACTTATCCATCCTTAATTAAACTTAAACTAAGAAATGCAACTTTTCTCTTCTTGGATGTGTTGAGCACATACAAATTTTGTTACCACACATAAGATATCCAGTGCACAGCTTAAATCTTTAAGCGCAGGATACGTTGGCGCAAGACGAATGTTGCTATCAAGAGGATCTTTACCATAAGGGTACGTTGCACCGCAGGTAGTAAGCGTAACGCCAAGCTCTTTCATACATGACACGATCTTTTTTGCGCACCCGTGCATAACATCTAGCGAAACAAAATAGCCACCACGCGGATGAGACCACGTAGCAATGCCAAGATTTCCTAGATGAGCAGAAAGTTTTTCTTCTACAAGGGCAAATTTTGGTGCAATAATGTTTGCGTGCTTTTGCATATGCTCATACACATCCTGGGGCGTCTTAAAGTAGAGTGCATGAGCAAGCTGGCTTAATTTTTCGGAGCTTACACGCTCTTCCATAAATGCATCATGAATAGTTGCAATATCCTCATCAGATGCACATACATATGCAATAGCAGAACTTGGAAAAGTGATTTTTGCAAACGAACCAAACTCATACACCAGATTTTGCGCGTGTGCCTCACGAAGCGCTTCAAAAATGTTAAGAAGTTTAACATCGGGCTGCTTAAAGCAATGAAACGCATACGCATTATCCCAGTAGATACGAAAATCCGGCGCGGCAGGCTTAAGCTGCGCTAAACTACGTACCACTTCGTCAGAATAGGTTACACCCGTTGGATTAGAATACTTAGGATTGCACCATATACCTTTTACAGACGTATCGTGTTCAACAAGTTCGCGAATCATGGCAACATCGGGACCTGCGTCATTCATAGGAATAACTTTATTGATAAAGCCAAGTTTTTCGGTAATAGTAAAATGCCTGTCGTAGCCTGGAGCAGGACAAAGCCACGTGATTTTCCCCTGCTTATAAAAAGGTTCTTGACCGCTTATGCCATGGGTAAATGCATAAACAATCAAATCGTGCATAAGATTTAAGCTCGATGATCCCGACACAATAACATTTTTCTGCGGAACATCTAACAATTTGCTCACTAAATTTCTTGTCGACGGCAGACCATCGGGCGATCCGTAATTATCAACGATCGCATCACCGTCTACCAAGGGAGTTTGTGAGTTAACCACATCAAGCAGCGGACAAGAGAGTTCTATTTGCGCGCATGACGGTTTTCCTCGTGACATATCAAGCGAAAGATTCATTGCCCTATACTGCTGAAGCTGTAACGAAAGCGCAGAAATCTCGCTCTTGAGCTCGTCTGAAGTCATAGTTTCATATGTACAAGTCATGGTTTTTATCCCTTCAGGTCATTTTTTTAAGTATAACCCCTTTTGCTTGTTACCATGAACTCATGAAAAAGATTACCGTTCCACAACATAGCTGCAATCCTGCAGTTTACAGGCGCGGCAGCGCGCGTGCCGCCGAATATGGTGAGCTACAAAAGCTTGTAGATGCATTATACGCGCACAAGCCTTCTGGCTCTGTGACTAAAATTGATGTTGAAATGCGTGCAGAAATTGATGATTTAAGCGATGACTTATGCGAAGTTATTAAACTGCTCCCTGGAGGCTCGTATAAACGCAGCGTATTATGCGACCACTTAAATTCAATTATTACTGCTCATGGTTGGGGCTATGTCTATGGGTGCGTTGAATAAAACGCAACCCATAGACAATAAAAAATCTCAAATAATTTTCACTAAGCTTTCGCGCGTGCGTCTGCCTTTATTGCCTGCGCAACAAACACAAACAAAATGCCCACAACGCTTGCAACACATGAACCCATCAAGATGGCAAATTTAGCCGCCATAATTTCTTGCGGTACATCAAAGGCCAAACCAGAAATCAAAATTGACATCGTAAAGCCAAGAGCTCCCATGATACCAACTGCAATAATCTGAATCCAGTCAACATGCTTAGGCAGCTTAGCAAAACCAATTTTAACCAGTACAAACGTAACCGATATAATACCTATTGGTTTTCCAAGCGTTGCTCCTAAGAATACACCTTGAACAACAGGGTCGCTTGCAAGCGTAGAAAAATCGGTTCCCGTTAAACAAATCTGGGCATTCGTAAATGCAAATATCGGCAAAATTACAAAGTTAACTAAAACAGAAATATAACCTTCAACACGCTCAAGTGGAGGAGTTACATGGTGCATAATGCGTTCAATGCGCTGAGCATCATAGCTTACGTCGTGCTGTCCTAAAATATGAACATCTGTATCTAGGTGCTCATCAAGCATGTTTGTTTGATGGCTAAGCCAGCTATGCAGGTGTGAAAGACGGATATCGCTTTTAACTGGTAAGAAAAATGCCAAAATTACACCTGCAAGCGTAGGGTGAACGCCGGAATTATACATACAGATCCATAGAACAAAACCCACTATAAGATATGGCTTTGCAGAAAATATTTTTGCACGAGAAAGAAGCGCCAAACAAAGAATAACTCCTAGGGTAGCCGCGCACCAAACCACGTCTAAACTCTGTCCATAAAACAGGGCAAGTACTACAATTGCTAATAAGTCATCGGCAATAGCAAGTGTTTGAAAAAAGACTTTAGTCTGAGGAGCCACGCGCTTACCCAAAAGCGACATAACACCAAGAGCAAATGCAATATCGGTAGCAATAGGAATTGCCCATCCATGAACACTTTTTCCCCAGTTAAAAGCCGTATAGATAAGCGCTGGCACACACACTCCACCAACAGCTGCCAGCATGGGCAAGAGTGCTTGACGGGGTCGTCTAAGCTGTCCTACGACCATTTCGTATTTTAGTTCTATACCAACAAGTAAAAAGAAAATGGCCATTAAGAAGTCATTAATGAAAGCTTCAAATGTCATAGACACATAAAAATTGGCGATCCAAATGCCCAAGCTTTGAGTAAACGCATGATGTACGCTGGCATATAACGGGGTATTGGCAACAATAACCGCGCATAGAGCAGCTGCAACCATAACAGCCGCAGCGAGTGTACCGTCTGAGCTGAGAGCCTCAAACGGCGTTCGCTTGATAACACGTGCAATAACCGAAGGCTCTTTAATAGTGGTGGATAAACGCTGTTTCATAATGTGCACTTACTCCTAAACTTTTATATTGAGGTAATGTATAAATACCTGAATGTGTATGCATATATACTATCAAACAGTCGACGTTACGGCTCTAAATTTGATACATGCCAAGGTTAAAACATAGAATTTATTTGATAGGTTTATTTTTTGTTTACATAGTATACTTATAGTTATTGAATTACCGTGCAATTTGGTAGAAAACTATCAAATTCATGAGAAAATACCCATAAAGATAATTTAGCCTCAACTGGAGGATGCATGAATAATCAACATATTGCATGTATAGTAGATTCTGGCTCTGACGTTGCCGAGTCATTCGTACGCGCACACGACATCATTGTGGTGCCACAACGTATTACCTATTCAGACGGTTCAACATATGAGAGCTGCGTGAATATTTCTTCATCAGAAATTCTTACACGTTTAGATAAAGAAATTCCTACTACATCTCTACCCTCACCCGACAGAATACACAGAGCTCTTGTGAGCGCACGTGAGGCAGGTTATACCAAAGCAGTAATCTTTACGATTGCAAGCAAACTTTCAGCAACGTATGAAACTATGCGTATGGTTGCCGACCAAATGAGTGACTTTCCCACGCTTGTTGTTGATACGCGCCTTGTAGGTATGGTATCGGGTATGGTAGTAGAGCGTGCGGTAGAACTCATTGAACAAGGTACTCCATTTGAAGCGCTTGAAGAAAAAATTGAAGCGTACATAGAGCATTCACGTGTATTTTTCTGTGCCAAAACACTTGATTACGTCTATAAAGGCGGACGAATCAATGCTGCAATTTATAACATCAGCAAGGTATTAAACATCAAGCCGATTCTTACCTGCGACGAGAGCGGCGCATACGCTATCAAGAAAAAGGCGCGCGGATGGGACAAGGCGCTCGATACCCTTGTTGCGCTGGTAGAAGATTACGCAAACCGCTGGGGTAAGGTTCGTATAGCAATTTGTACAACAGAGAAAAACAGGGAACTTTTCGAGCATTTTAATAAGCGTTTGCAAGCTGACATTAAAGATGTAGCAGGTATCGAACATGCAGATATAACCCCTGAACTGCTTGTTCATACCGGTCCCGATTTAATTGGCTTAGGCATTCAAAAAGTACTCGATAACTAAAAGCGCACGTAAATCATAGGTATAGAACAACTGATTTTTTGCCTATGATGTTGCATATATAGCAACACTTAAATTTTTACCCTCAAATGAACCGTTTGAGGGTATTTTTATTAAGCTTCGTCTTATATGAATGATGTAGATTCTCAGATGCTTACGCAGGATAATTCATGTGCGCGTTATCTATGTGAAGCAACGTTTGCTCAAGAAAACGCTTTGCCCACCATTTTGCCATAGGCAAATCACTATCATGCCAGTTACCACATTCTTTGGGTAAAGCTCCTGGAACTGTACCTTCATGGGTTGCCATACTTGAAAACAACTCGCACAACAGGTCAATAACATCTTGCGTTTGATATGAGCCAAACAATAAAAGGTAAAAACCTGTTCTACAGCCCATAGGGCCAAAATATAAAACACGCGACGCCCATGCTTTGTTATTGCGCAGATACGTGGCTCCCATATGCTCCAACGCATGCAAAGCCGCCGTATCAATAACAGGCTCGCGATTTGGAGCGCACATGCGAATATCAAAGGTAGTTACCTCATACGAAGTATTTGGATAGGTATCGCGTCGTGACACATACACACCAGGCTCTAAAAGCTCGTGATTAACGGTAAAACTTGCAATCTTTTCCATCAAACTCACCTCATTTGTATCGCGCAAAACATTAGTCGTGCATAAACTGCATATAACATAACTCGTAGAGCTGATGATGCTGCCTTACAGCGTCAAAAGCATGTGCTCAATAATCCGCGCATTATCATGCGCTGTTTGTTTTTCAAACTTAGGATAATCAACTCCCGATTCTTCATCGGCATTATCAGAAATGGTACGCATAACAACAAAGGGAATATGATTCAGATAGCAAGTCTGTCCAATTGCAGCACCTTCCATCTCGCAACAAAGCGCGCCAAACGCTTGCACAATGTCGGTTTTTCGGTCGCTCGTATGCACAAATTGATCTCCTGACGCAATGCATCCCATGTAACAGTGTATATCTGGACGAGCAGAACGTATGGCTTTATCTGCAGCAACTATAAGCTCATCAGACGCTTTAAAGGTGAGTGTGTCCATACCAGGAATTTGTCCTAGGGGGTACGACAAGTTGCTTACATCAAAATCGTGGTGCACCACCTCCGTTGAAACCACAACGTCACCAACCGTTAAGCGCAAATCCAAAGCGCCAGCTATGCCCGTGTTGATGATTGCGTCCACGTGATAGATATTACATAGGATCTGAGCACAAATACCTGCATTTACTTTGCCGATACCACTTTGAACCACCACAACTTGCTTGCCGCACAACACGCCTTCAAAAAAGTCCATAGACGCAAAACGTGTGTGGCGCGTCTGCTGCATATGTTCTACCAGAAGTTCGGTTTCAACTTTCATAGCACCGATAATGCCATACGTTTGAATCATATAACCTCTTTCGCAAAATACGTGGCACGTAGTTAAGATTGTTTTACAGAAATGCCACCGGTGTCTGTTTTAAGATGACATGCGTTTAATCTAACTTAACCAAAGGAGCAAAACCTTTCATGAGCTTCTTGGTTTTACCCGTCTTTTCAAAAAATACTTCCACGGTATCGCGTGTTTCGCTTCTTACAACACCTATGCCAAACGTTTTATGAGAAACGCGATCACCGCGCTTAAAGGATGTAAGCACTTGGGCGCTATCTTTTTGTATGCCAGCAGCTTGAGATTGCGTACTTGTTCCCGTAGAGCGCGTATACGAACCAAACACGTGTCCACCATAGACATCTTGACCTCTGCCCGACCCAAACGTTCCGTGCCGATCTCCACGCTTTTCCCAACCAACGCCTGTAAAGCCCGACGAGCCAACGCCTGTTGCATGTATGTCTTCTTCGGGGATTTCGTTTAAAAAGCGACTTTTGGGGTTAGTTTGCGTACTACCAAACATATGTCTTACGCTTGCATAGCTTAAAAATAAGCGTTTACGTGCACGTGTAATGGCAACATAGGCAAGACGGCGTTCTTCTTCGATTAAAGATTCGCTTCTATCAAATGCTACATGAGGGAAAATGCCATCTTCCATTCCTGCAACAAATACCACAGGAAATTCCAAACCTTTAGCAGCATGTACCGTCATCATAGTAATAGCACTTGTTTGACCAGAAAGCGTATCAAGATCTGAACGCAGGGCAAGCCATTCGATAAATGCAGCTAAATTGGCGTCAACCGCACCCTGATCGGCTGTGTGCTCAGAAGCAGCCACTTGGACCGTGTCAAGTGTTTGTGAGTTGCCTTGCTGATTGACGGCTATAATGTCTTTTACCTGCGCAGATGGACGAGCATTTACAGCAGACGACGCTTGAGAATCCAAAGTGGGCACACCCAACTCATCTAACTGTTGACTATCAATTAAACCTGCTTCGGCAAGGTCTTGCAAACTCATCAGAGTTTCTTCCATATTGTCGTGCGATGCTTCAAATTCTGCAGCAACGCTTAAAAACTCTTGAATGTTTTCGATTCGAGATTCGGCCTCAACACTACCCTCGCTTTTAAGTGCATCAACAAGATGTGTTTCGTCCAAAATTGCCGAAACAACTTTCGACAAATCTCCATGCATAGTCTGCGCTTTTTGAATGCACGATACAAACTCAGAAAGTTTGGTGCGCAAACGAGCATTAAGAAGATCTTTTTCATCGCAACAAGCACATACTGCCTCGAAAAACGAGATATTTCGATCATTGGCATATGACTGGATTTTATCAATAGATGTTGTACCAATACCTCTGCGCGGTGTATTGATAATGCGCAAAACACTCACATCATCAAAGGGATTAACCACAACTTTGAGATATGCAAGCACATCTCTAATTTCTGCACGGTCAAAGAATCGCGTACCACCCACAATTTTATACGGCACACCCGCGCGTAAAAACATATCTTCTAAAATACGAGATTGCGCGTTCATACGATAAAACACTGCTATATCGCTATACGCACACCCGCTGTCATGGAGCTTCTCAATTTCGGCACCAATCCAGCGACCTTCATCGCGCTCATCAGAAGCCTGAAACACCTCAACCTTTTGACCATCGCCTGCTTTGGTAAACAGCTCTTTTGCTTCGCGCCTTGAATTATGCTTGACTACCGCATTAGCAGCATGCAAGATATGCCCTGTTGATCGATAGTTTTGTTCGAGCTTTACCACATGAGCCTGCGGATAGTCTTTTCTAAACGACAAGATATTAGTAATATCAGCTCCACGCCAAGAATAAATGGATTGGTCGTCATCACCTACAACCATTAAATTTTGATATTTGCGTGCCAACAAATTGGTAAGTGCATATTGGACAGCATTGGTGTCTTGATACTCATCAACACTGATATATTTAAAAATATTTTGATAGTATTCCAAAACATCAGGGTTTTTAGAAAACAACTCGTACGTTTTGACTAATAAATCGTCAAAATCCATTGCATTTGCCGTGCGCAAACGTTGTTCAAATATACGATAAACTTCTGCAGTAGTTTCAAGCAGCGCAGATCCCCCCGCAGTCTCTTCCATATCTTGAGGCGTCTGAGCAGCATTTTTTGCCTGAGAAATACGCTCGCGAATGGCATTTGGTGCATATTTTTTGGGATCAAGATTCAAATCGCCCATAATATGCTTAATCAAGCGTTTGGTATCGTCGGTATCATAAATAGTGAAATTTTTTGAATATCCCAAGCGCTCAGCGTGCGTGCGCAAAATTCTTACGCACATGGCGTGAAAGGTGCTCACCCACATACCTTGTGTTCTGCCGGGAAGCAGCGCTTCTATACGCTCGCGCATTTCTTTTGCAGCTTTATTGGTAAAAGTAATTGCAAGAATAGACCAAGGACTTACCCCTTGCTCCTCAATAAGGTATGCAATGCGATACGTTAAAACACGCGTTTTGCCCGAACCTGCCCCTGCAAGTACCAAAAGAGGGCCTTGAGTGCACAACACGGCCTGTTTTTGTTGCGGATTAAGAGAATCTATATCTACCCTACTTTGTCGCGTGCGCGGCAAAGCGTCACGTTTACCACTTTGATGACTATGGGACATATCAGCATTAAAATCCTGTGGGGAAAACAATGTATCTTGAGCAACTAACGCCATGCACATCTCCAAAATCAAATGGTGGCTGCACAAAATATGCAGCCACTACACTACTATTTCTTTTTTAGTTTACACGCATAGCGCGACATTAATTGGAATTGCATGCTTAGTGATTGGTAATAGAGTCCAAAAAGTCCTGCGCACGCTGGGTTTTTGGCTGAGCAAAGAATTCTTGTGGAGAAGCTTCCTCCAAAATTTGTCCATCAGCCATAAACACAATTCGATCGGCAACACGGGCAGCAAAATTCATCTCATGGGTTACAACAACCATGGTCATGCCCTCTTTTGCCAACGAAACCATAACATCAAGTACTTCATTGATCATTTCGGGATCAAGTGCACTGGTAGGCTCATCAAACAGCATAACTTCGGGGTGCATTGCAAGCGAGCGAGCAATCGCCACACGTTGCTGCTGGCCGCCAGAAAGCTGGGCGGGAACTTTATGCACCTGTGCTTCTACACCTACGCGCTTCAAAAGCTTTAAAGCTTCAGCTTGTACCTCGTCTTTTGGTCGTTTAAGAACGGCAATTGGCGCCATGCACACGTTATCGAGGATACTTTTATGTGCAAACAAGTTAAACGACTGAAAAACCATGCCAATACGGCTTCTCATTGCTGCAAGTTCTTTTCCCTCTTGAGGTAAAGGTTCGCCATCAAGCAGTATCGAGCCCGAATCAATGGTTTCAAGACGATTAATTGTTCTACATAAGGTAGACTTTCCCGAACCAGAAGGGCCAATAATTACAACCACTTCACCTGCTTTGATAGAGAGGTTTATGTCTTTTAATACATGTAATTTACCAAAATATTTATTCACCGATTTAAACTCAACAACAGGAATATCCTGAGAAGATTTTGGCGTTACTTCGGCTTGTTTCATATCTTCCATACCGACTCCCTAAATTTCGCTCATTTCAACCGACAAATCAACTTTGGAGCTTGATACCGGCACACTTGTCTTTTTGGTATACCACTTAGAAATGTTGTTAAGCGACCAGTTAATTGCAATATAGATAAGCGCAACAATCAAATACACCGAAACAAGCGCATCGTAATTGGTAATAAGAACCCGTGCGTTTTGCAACAAATCGGGATAACTTACAACATAGGCAACCGTGGTGTCTTTCACGACAACAACGAGCTGTGCTATAAGCGCTGGAATAACGTAGCGAATTGCCTGCGGCAAAACAACCTTTTGTAACACTTGGGCACGAGTAAAACCAAGCGCATACGCTGCTTCCTTTTGACCTTTTGCAACAGCATGTACGCCCGAGCGAAAGACCTCCGCCAAAACAGCTGCCGCGGCACACGCCACAGGTAGCGCAATCATCCAAAACGAAGGCATTTTAATACCGTATTGCGGAATTACCAAGAAACAAAAGTAAATGAGCAAAAGACTTGGCACTCCACGGAAGAAATCGATACATATACGTGCTGGAATCTTAAGAAAACGGTTATGACTTATACGGCAAAGCATAAGCACAAGGCCAAGCAATAAAGAAAGAACTCCTGCTACAAGAGCAATCGAAAGCGTACCAACAAGACCTTGTAATAAAAAGATCCACGTTGTTGGTAACAAAAAGAAATTCCAAAATCGAGGTGCCAATTGACCGGTTATGTAAAAACGATACACAATACTTGCCACAAATGCCGCAAGCACAATTAAAGACACAAAGGTGATAATTGAAACCAATCGTTTGGTTTTAGGGCCAGGCTGCTCAAAGAGCGCGTCACGAACCGATGTGTAAGAATTAGTATTCATCGTTTAATTCTCACCATCCTGTCCAGTTTATTTCCTGCATACGCAACCACAATTGAAGCAGAGACGTAGCCAAAGGCGGATATGGCAAATGCAGCAACTCCACCTACGGCGCGCGTGTTAATGTAGGAAACCAGTCCGGTAAGCTCCTGCGGAACGAGCGGCACCTGAGAAGCAATTGCCGTAGTTAATATCAACGCAATCAAAAGATTAGTCATAGGAAGCACGCACGAACGCAACGCTTGGGGCAAAATAACAGCCCTCAAACTCTGCATAAACGTAAAGCCAAGTGAGCGAGCTGCCTCGATTTGACCTAAAGCAATGGTATTGATACCTGTCATAATATTTTCCGAGGCAAATGCCGCACCAATAAGTGCTGCCGTTACCATAACGCAGGCATCATACGGCAAAATAATCTTTAAATTTGGAAGAGCATAAACCACAATGACAAGTAAAGAAATTGCAGGTATATTACGAAATATATGTACGTACGCATCCCCTGTTAAACGCAGTGGATAAATAGGGCTTATACGCATAATCGAAACAATGCATCCAAGAAGAGTGGCACTTACATACGAAATAAGTGCCATCTTCATAGTAACTGTCCACGCCATTAGATACATCGAACCATACGTAGCCCATAATTCTTGAAATCCCATTATTCCTCGCTTATGAACAACCCTACGATGCTATAACTTAACAAGACGTATCTTTACGTGCCTACACTCCTATTGAAGGTGGAGTAGGCACTTTGGTAGCCTCGGTGCGGTTGCCAATTGCAACTTTCCATAGTTCTGCCCATAAACCAGCATCTTCAACCTTTTTAAGGAACGTGTTAACAAAATCAACACCATCGCTGTTAAGAGGAAGTCCAATGCCGTAATAATCAACCGGGCCAAAAGACTCTCCTACCAGCTTGTATTTGCCTGGATTTCTAACAATTGAACCGCGTTGCATGGTTTCATCAATAACATAGGCGTCTACTCTACCTTGCGAAAGTGCGTTTCGAGCCTCTTCGTCGGTAGTGAACTCTTGAACTTTTGCCTCGGGCGCAAGCTGCTCTAAAATCGTAGGACCTGTAGAACCCGACTGTGCTGCAACATTTTTCTGAGCAAGATCGGACAACCCATTAATAGTAGTGTTGGACTGAGCAACCATAATCCCTTGTTGCGTAGAATAATAAGGGCCAGCAAATGACACAGCTTTTTTGCGAGCATCCGTTATGGAATACGTTGCAAATACAACATCAACCTGCTCGTTTTGAAGAACCGACTCACGCGTATTAGACGTAACCAAGGTAAGATCGCTCTTTGACTCATCACCTAAGACATAGCGCGTAAGTAATGAAACCAAACCTGCATCAAAACCACGAATTTTTCCATCAGCTTCGTCAAGAGACGCAAATAGAATAGAAGTTTTTACACCACCAACACGAAGTTTTTGTGCTTTTGCCACCTGGCTTGCCCATGTGCTTTTATCAATATCGGCTTGCGAAGCCACAGGACCTTGTGCAATAAGCGCGTCAAATGCTTCTTTATCGATACCTTTAACTGTTGGTTGGTCTTGTGAGGGGGTAACATCTTGTGGTGTACAGGCTGCTTGGGATAATCCAACCAAACAGCATGCTCCGCCCAAACCTAAGCGAAGAGCTTGTCGTCTTGTGACCGAAGTGTTGAATAACGAAAACGCCATATTGCTACCTCCTTTTGCTTACATCTATAGGTTTGTATCCCAAACCTACAACAAAGCGTTACGAATACTTATATACCACCGTTATGCACACCAACGTGCACGTTCGCGCAAGACGCTCATAACGGCTACGGCGTATGGGATAATTATAGTACCCAACAAATATTGTATCCGTGTACACAAAACCATAATTTCCTAATCTGAAACGTTAAACTCACACGACCTACATGAACACGTAATAATTATGAATTTAGATACAATATTTAAGATATTTTATGGTATAATTATGCATAATTTGTATATAGACTGACGATATTATATAAGCCAAAAATATGTAGCAACGGCAATACCAAGCGCAATTCGATACCACCCAAAAATCGAAAAGTCATGGCGTTTAATATAACGCATAAGGAATTTAACCACTGCCATAGATACTAAAAACGCTACTAAACATCCCACCGCGAGCGTAGCAGCTTCCATTGTTGAAAAGGTATTCCCCTTTATAAAAAACTTTACCAATCGCAATCCAGACGCTCCCACCATAACAGGAACTGCTAAATAAAACGTAAATTGCGCGGCAACACTGCGCGAACAGCCCATAAGCAGCGCTCCAATAATGGTAGAGCCAGAACGCGAAGTACCTGGAATAATAGAAAGCACTTGAAAACATCCGATTCCAATAGTTTGTTTCCAGCTTAAATTATCTATAGCGTGTGTAGTAATGCGTTTGTCTAAAAACGTGTGCCTGCGCTGTTCGCTCTGTACTGCTTTTGCATGTTTGCCCTTGTGCATAGCAAGATTACTCTGCGAATCTCTAAGGCACAAAAACACAACACCGTATACAACCAGCGCAGCAGCAATGACAAACGGACTGCTAAGATGTTCATCCATCCAATCGTCCAAAGGAATACCTATAACCGCCGCGGGTATACAGGCAACTATAATTTTTGCCCACAAAGTCCAAATGGTGTTTCGCTGTAGTTTAGTAAGCGAAAAGCCAAATGGGTTAAGCTCCTTAAAAAAGGACACACACACCGCTAAAATTGCACCAAGCTGTATAACCACCAAAAACATATGCCAAAATGCTGGTGACACATCAAGAACCACAAATTTTTCGAGCAAAAGCATATGGCCTGTTGAGGAAATGGGTAGCCATTCGGTAATACCTTCGACAATTCCAAATAGCAATGCTTTTAAAAGCTCGATCATAGCAGGCATGGCACTCCTTATCCTCACATAACAATTGCTTGTTGCTATAGCATAACTTTTACAGAACAATTTTTACCGTTAACAAAAATGTGACACAAAAAACGCTTAGAATCATATAAACTTGCACATAAAGATACCTCATGACCAGTATGTCTATATATGATGGTCGCGTACTTTAGGAGGATGTTATGGCTGTCCAACAACAAAGTGATCAAGAAAAGCTTGGCTACTCAACCATTTTCGTAGCACTTGATGGATGCGAACATCAAGATTACGTACTCCAAAAGGCGGCAGAATTTGCACGTAATTACCATGCTGAATTAGTTATCGGTCATGTTATAGACGCGTCTGCACTCGAAACCGCAAGTACGTATCCCGCCGATATTTTGCATGGGCTCGAAGAAGGTTTTAAGTCTTCAATAGCCAAACAGGTAGAAGATCTCAAAGCAGATAAAGACATACAAGGTGTACGTGTACTTATTCGCGCAGGTCGTATTCGTGAAACGCTTAAGGAAGATATGCTCGATATAGTAACCCCCGATTTAATTATCTGTGGCGCACGCGGACTTTCTTCAATTAAATATGCACTTCTAGGTTCAATTTCTACATTTTTAGTTAGATATCCCAAATGCGATACCCTTGTTATTAAGTAGATATCCATATATAAACATCCACATAATGTCCATGCTCACATGGAAAGTAGATGAGAGTGACATATTTAAGGTAATATATAAGGCTAACGAGTCTACAACGGATTACTAACAATCAGCACAGATGTTGAGTGCTGCAGTTACAGGAGATCATTACAATGCATAAAGCATGGTATGGTTTCGCCTCTATCTTGTTGGCCGTTTGTGTCGTATGCTCATCTTCTTCTATGATATTTGCAGAGCAAACGGATGACAACACAGTTGATCAACTGCAACAAGAGGTGGAACAATCAGCAAAAGCTTTACAGCAAGCGCAAGAACAGGCAACTCAAGCAGAGCAAAAAGTTCAAGAAAATAGTAAAAAATTACAAGAATTACAGCAAGAGCTGCCAAACCTTAAAGCACAAGCTGCTCATTCTATTCATACTATGTATAGAATGAGCAGGTCGAGCTCATCTTTACTTGAGATGCTCTTATCGGCACCAGATTTTAATAGCTTTATTTCACTTATGCAGTACCTGAATATTATTCAAACTAAAAATAATGACGCTATAAGTAAATTGCTTGAAACCGTAAACGACGTTACAAGCACTCAAAAAGAACTTGAACAAGATAAACAAGAAAAAGACCAAGCGGTTGCGGATGCATCATCAACCATGAATAAGGCAATAGAGGCACGCACACGCGCTCAACAAGCAGCTGCTGCACGTGCAGAAGCAGAAGCGGCTGCCGCAAAAGCAGCCGAAGAAAAAGCACGCCAGGCCGAAGGTTCAACGTTTACGACCGCTTCGGGCAATACCGTTACGGTAGACGCACCAAATTCACCATTATCACAGGTAAATATGGGTACTGATCGAGACTCATTTGTTACCAAATGGGCAAGCCGTATCAATTCATATTTAAGCGGTTCTCCTCTTGCAGGACATGGCCAAACCTTTGCCGAAGCAGCATGGGATAACGGCGTTGACCCTCGATGGTCGCCTGCAATCTCTACGGTCGAAAGCTCCAAAGGCGCGGTCTGTTTTAGACCGCATAATGCTTGGGGCTGGGGCGATGCTAGCTGGGGCGACTGGGACACGGCTATTAGAGCACATGTCTCGGGACTTGCGCGCGGATATGGCGGAGGACTTACCCCTTCTGCAGCGCGTAAATACTGCCCACCTAATCCCGACTTCTGGTACAGCCGTTGCAGCGAAGAAATGAGCCGTATATAGCGGCTAATAACAGCAGATAATAGACTTACACCCCTTTAATTTGTGTGCATACGATCAAAGTAAAGGGGTGGTTTATGTCCTAAGGATTTCTGCTTTGGGCAACTCATGAACAGCGTTTTGAGCAACTTAATCTTGAGCAGGCTTGTTTCATACGGTTTCTCTTTGGCGTTTTTGTTTTTGAATGTGTTTTAGTTTTTGCAAACAGTCATACAAAGCTTATGCAGTTAAGAACACCATGATAATGATAAGCGCAAAGCCAAATAGCTCGCCAGGTGAAAACATTGTACCCATTACAAGCGCAGTTGAAATTGTTGCAGCAAGTGGCTCACTTGTTCCTAGCATAACACCTTTAACCGAGCCAACTTCTTTAACACCTTCAAGAAAGAGCGCATACGCTCCAAACGTTCCTAAAACAACCGTAAAAACAAGATACAGCGTTCCTGTTACTCCAAAATGAGGAATAGAATTCCACGGTTGCACATAACATGCAAGCATAAGACCTGCGCATAAAAATGCAAGACCATTCACGACAAAATTTCCGTAACGATTCATAAGCTTAATTGGCTGAATAGCCAAAATCGCAGCAGCAGTTGCGCACGCCATACCCCACGCAAGACCTTCAAGTGGCAGCTTAAGCTGTGTTGGGTCACCACCTGTTGAAATAAAATATGTTCCAACAACAGCTAAGCACAAACCCCACGCTTCACGGCGGCGTGGCAGGCGCTTATTGGTAACGCAGACATAGAGCATAACTAAAACCACGCCTAAGTTTTGCAAAATAGTAGCAGTTGCCGAATTGGTCCAAAAGATTGCTTCAAGATACGACACTTGAGAAAGCAAAATCACATCAAACGCCATCACGACCATCATGATGAGTGCATGTTTTGAGTGAAGCGCGTCGCGCAGTTGGCGCGGCGTTTGCCTACTGGCAAGGCCTAAAAACAGTATTGCGGTAAAAATTTCGCGCACACAGGCAAGCCACATCGGAGTTACTGCATAGGTATCCATAATAACTTTAGAAAGTGTTGCATTCATACCCCAAAGACTTCCGCCTAAAAGGGTAAGCACGATACCATATGCCAGTCGATGTTGTGCTTTAAAACGTATAAAGTTGGAATGCAACTTATCTGTATAATGAGCTACACACAAAGGGCGCCAACCATGTGAGCGATGTTCTTCTACGTGCTCTGTTAAAGCATTCACATGCTGACGATTCAACACTTCCTCCTCTTATGTGCGCGCCATCACCAATCACCAAGCGCATATTTTATACAAAATTTTTTATATAAATACGTTATAAACATATCGTAGTGTTTGCCCGCTTACTCAAACTTTTATTGACCTTCACAACATTCATATGTGAGGTTCACGAATAATCGGCGGCATGCTTAGCAATCCTGTACAATAACTTCAAAACATACATTCGATAAGGAGTGCACATGCATACCGTTCATGCACACAACCACACTACTAACCATCAAAATAATTTGGATGATCGTTTGAACACACACCAGTCTGTACAAGATTTTACGCAGCCAATAGCTGAGCTTACCGTTGGAACAGTCCATCATAATTTTGAGGTTATAGACGTACAAGAACTTTCCGAATTAAACGGATACGCATATATATTTACCCACAAGCCTTCCAAAGCTCGTGCGCTTTGGATCGCATGCGCCGATAATAATAAGTCGTTTACCATTGGTTTTAAGACACCTCCCACAGACTCAACTGGAGTATTTCACATACTTGAACACTCGGTACTTTGCGGTTCGCAAAAATATCGTGTTAAGGAGCCCTTTGTTCATCTGCTTAAAACCAGCATGCAAACGTTTTTAAACGCAATGACGTTCCCCGACAAAACTATCTATCCAGTATCAAGTACCAACCAAAAAGATCTTATGAACCTCACCGATATTTATTTAGATGCGGTTTTGCACCCCAATATTTATCACGAGCCTCATATTTTTGAACAAGAAGGTTGGCATCTTGAAGCGCAAGATTCGCAAAGTCCATTTTCGTATAACGGAGTTGTCCTGAACGAAATGCGAGGGAGCCTATCCAACCCCGATACCATGGCTTATCACAAGCTCAACGAGGCGCTATTCCCCGATACCTGCTATAAATATGTGTCTGGGGGCGATATTAACCATATCCCCGATTTAAGCTATGAGGCATTTTTAGACGCACACGCACGTCATTACAAACTTGATAATAGCTACACCATTTTGTATGGCAACTTATCCATAGATGCCATGCTTAATAAAATCAACGAACATTTTATACACGCAGACGAGCGTACACAACAAGCTCCTAACAAGCTAGAGCTTCAAAAGAGTGTTACGCCCAAGCTCACACAATTTACCATGAAAACAACGCCTGACAATGCGGTTATCAATCTTGGTTATGTGATTGGCACATATCAAGACAGAAACCGCGTTCTAGCGGCATCGATCATAAGCGATGTACTTTGTTCAACCAACGAAAGTCCTTTGAAAAAGGCAGTTTTAGACGCAGGATTAGGTAGCGACGTAAGTTGTGCCGTGGTAGACGGATGCTTACAGCCACAACTCATTTTCCAACTCAAAGGAGCACGCCCTCAAAGTGCGCATAAGTTTCGCGAGCTTATCGAAACAAAGTGCGCGCAATATGCACAGACAGGACTTGATAAGGCTCGTATTCAAGCAGCACTTTCGCAAACCGAATTTATCCTACGTGAAGGCGATTGGGACAACTATAGCGACGGCGTTGCTATTTCAATTCAGGCTCTTAACGGCTGGCTTTATAACGACGCGGCAGCACTTGATTATTTGCGCTATCAACATGGTATTGACGAGATGAAAGCAGGGCTCGAACACGGTTACTTTGAAAAACTGTTGGAAAGCATTGTATGCAAAAGTACGCATAATGCCGAAGTTGAGCTTATTGCAGTAGCAGATATGGATACCACTGAAGAACAAAAATTGCAAAAACTCAAAGATGTAAGCTCTGATGAAGAAATTGAACGGCTGATTGCTCATACGCAGGAGCTTAAACGTCTGCAGGAAACCCCAGATTCCCCCGATGCGCTGGCAACGCTTCCGCAACTCCACGTGAGCGATATTGACGCGGCGCCCAAAGAAACACCTGTTCAGCTTGAGCAACACCACAATATCTCGTATCTATATCACGATATTGCTACTCATCAAATTGCATATCTGTATGCTTATTTTGACCTAAGCTGTATTGAATACCGCGATATGTGTTATGTAGGCATTTTGCAAGAAGTTCTTGGTAAGCTTTCAACTTCAACGTACAGTGCCGATGAACTTGACGTAGCTTGCGAGCGTAAGCTGGGCGAATGTTCAGCGTTTTGTAGTATATATCATAATTTTAATGATCTCTCAAAGGTTTATCCTTACTTTGTTGTGCATGCAAGTGCACTGAGTGAGAATATCAACCACCTCATTGAGTTGCCAAGCGATATTTGGACGAACACACAATTTAGTGAACTTGATAAGATTAAGTCTTTGCTCACTCAACGCAAAATAAGCATGGAGCAGGGCTTTATTTCTTCCGGTCATGCATGTGTATCCGAAAGGCTTGCGTCCAAACGCATTCCAAGTGCGGCGTTAGTAGATCAAATTGAAGGCGTTTCTCATTACATATTCTTAAAAGAGCTTTTGGACAACTGGGAATCATCAAAAGAAAGCGTGGCAAAAAAGTTGTCACAACTTGCGCAAACGCTTTTTACCGCAAACAATGTACAAGTGAGCTTTACAGGATCAAAAGACGACTATCAGCGTTTTATAAGCCATCGTATGCAATTTGTAGGCGAGGGCTCGCCAAATGCAAGCGAGGAGCACAGCTCTAAAAATGTATTAAGCATCCCTGCACTTCATCCACAAAACGAAGCGTTTATTATACCTTCACACGTCAATTTTGTAGGCGCCGATTGCGCAGACGTTCATTTTGACGCACAAACAATTGGCGCTTCACTTATAAGCGCGCGCGTTTTGTCGCTTGACTACCTATGGAATAATGTTCGCGTGTTAAGCGGAGCATATGGATGCGGATTTACGCGCACAGCTTATGGGTATAGCCGCTTTTGGTCATATCGCGACCCCTCTATTGACACAACACTTACAACCTATGCTAAAAGCTTTGAATGGTTGCGTGCATGGGATCCAACACAAAGTGAACTTGAAGGCTATATTGTTTCGTGCACGGCGTCACTTGACGCGCCGATTAAACCCTACGCTCAAGCACGCCGCCAAGATTCTGAAATTTTAAGTCATAAACCACAAAACTGGCAGGAAATGATTCGCGCGAGTCAGCTCACCTGCACAAGCAAAGACATACACGATCTTGCAACAAAATGGATAGACGATGCCCAAAACATGAATGTATGCGTTTTTGGCTCGCAAGAAAGCGTTGATTCATCCGATGTTGTGTTTGATAAGGTCATCAAACTCATCGACGCATAAACGCATATAAAGAGTGTAGTTATAAACTCAACAGCATAAACGAGTTTAAAACCTACCTAAGCCAAATCACGTGTGCTTAGGTAGGTTTTATTTTTTGAGTGAGTGAATGTGTTATTTTATACGCGTTTTTGCGTGCGCTTTATCTAAAACTTCACAACGCGTCGTCACAGCACGATATTGCAGCGCAATGTTACAGTGCGCCGTCACAACACACACGCTAATCCCACGTGTGCGAATCAAAAAGCGGATCATCGTGCCACAAAATAACGCGATTTTGCGCTAAAGATTGAGGAACATCTATTAAACGTTGATTGGCTGAACCCCTAAATCTCAGCGTTATATCTTTTTGTGCTTGAATAAAAGGGCCGTCAACTAAAACATCAAGCGTTTTAAGGATTCTCATGGTAAAAGGCGTATATTGACAACCTCCAGGCATAAGCTGATCCCAGGTGTGACCGGTATACATCCATATACTTTTTTGAGGAAACAGATTATGAACGCGCTCCATAAAGTCTACCAAACCCTCTTGATTCTCGGGCTCGGTGGGTTCTCCTCCCAAAACCGATAAACCGTCTATATATACCGGCTTTAAGCTTTCGATAATAGTATCTTCAACGTCTTTGGTAAATGGAGTTCCCGCATGAAAATTCCACGCTGCCTCATTAAAGCAAAACGGACAATGCAGACGGCAACCAGAAACAAACAAAACGGTTCTTACGCCAGTACCATTGGCAACATCGCAATATTTAATGGTGGCATAATTCACATTCGTTCCTGTTCACTACATATCTAAATCTTGTAGAAAGCATCGTTTACATCTCATGATTACATGTCCGCATGCAAAATCAAAGCACGGCGCACACCAGCGCAATAACAAAGCATGTTCTTCGCTCAAAAGCAGGGTTTACGCCCTACTCAAAGACACGTTCAACTGACAAAACGCTTTAAGACAAAGCGTGAAGGGTGTCTACCCCCCCCCACTCCAACATATATAAATATCCCTCCCAACAACACTCATGCGTCTTAGGAGGGATACATCTTGTGTTTATAAGTGTAACACGCGATCTTTTATCTCTTGGGTACGACCTTGATTCCAGAACTGTGTTCCAATATATCCGCAGGTACGACGTGCAACATTCATCTTAGTTTGATCTCTATTCTTGCAGTTGGGACATTCCCAAATGAGTTTTCCGTCATCTTCTTTGATTTGGATTTCCCCATCGTAACCACAATTTTGGCAATAGTCGCTTTTGGTATTAAGCTCGGCATACATAATATTTTCGTAAATATACTGAATTACACGAATAACAGCTTCCAAATTGTCTTGCAAGTTAGGAACCTCAACATAAGAGATTGCTCCTCCTGGCGACAAACGTTGAAATTCGCTTTCAAATTTAAGCTTAGTGAACGCATCAATTTTCTCACGAACGTTAACATGGTACGAATTAGTAACATATCCATGATCGGTAATGCCTTTAATAACACCAAATCGCTTCTGAAGTGCTTTTGCAAACTTGTACGTAGTAGATTCAAGTGGCGTACCGTAAAGCGAGTAGTCGATATTTTCTGCTTGTTTCCATTCGTCGCACTTATCATCCATACGCTGCATAACCGCAAGTGCAAAAGGAGTTGCCTCTTTATCGGTGTGGCTGTGTCCTGTCATGTATTTAACGCATTCATACAAACCAGCATATCCCAGCGAAATAGTAGAATATCCATCGTAGAGCAGCTTATCTATAACTTCGCCCTTTTTAAGACGAGCAAGCGCTCCATATTGCCACAAGATAGGTGCCGCATCTGAAAGCGTTCCGCAGAGGCGATCATGGCGGCAGCGAAGCGCACGATGACAAAGCTCCAAACGCTCGTCAAATATCTTCCAGAACTTATCCATATCGCCGCCCGAAGAAAGTGCAACATCAGGAAGGTTGATAGTTACAACTCCTTGATTAAAGCGTCCATAATACTTTGGCTTACCCTCAACATAGTTTTGAGCATTGGCAATGTTGTTGTAGCCACCTTTGGAACGATCGGGCGTTAAAAATGAACGACATCCCATGCAGGTAAACACATCTCCATGTCCCACTTTTTCACCTGTAGAGAGCTTATACTCGCGCATTTTTTTCTCGGAAATGTAATCTGGAACTAAACGACGCGCAGAACACTTTGCAGCTAATTTTGTAAGATAGAAATACGGATCGTCTTCATGGATATTGTCGTCTTCAAGCACATAAATCAACTTAGGGAATGCAGGAGTAATCCATACGCCTGCCTCATTCTTTACGCCTTGATAGCGTTGCTTGAGCATTTCTTCAATACACAGCGCCAGGTCTTTCTTTTCTTGCTCGTTGCGCGCCTCGTTAAGATACATAAATACGGTAATAAAGGGCGCCTGACCATTGGTGGTCATAAGCGTAACAACTTGATACTGAATAGTTTGCACACCACGTGAAACCTCTTCACGCAGGCGCTTTTCAACCAAATCGTTAACTTTATCTTCATTGAGTTGAGCCCCAATAAGTTCAAGCTCGGCTAATACCTGACCACGTATTTTTTTACGAGATACCTCAATAAAAGGTGCTAAATGAGCAAGGGAGATAGACTGACCACCATATTGTGACGATGCAACTTGAGCTATGATCTGCGTTGCAATGTTGCAGGCAGTAGAAAAGCTGTGTGGTTTTTCGATCATAGTTCCCGAAATAACCGTGCCATTTTGAAGCATGTCATCAAGATTAACCAGATCGCAGTTATGCATGTGCTGAGCATAATAATCTGCATCATGAAAATGGATGAGTCCGTCTTTATGTGCTTGAACAACATCTTGTGGCAACAACTCACGCATTGCCAAATCTTTTGAAACCTCTCCTGCCATGTAATCACGCTGAACCGAAACAACGGAAGGATTTTTGTTGGAATTTTCTTGCTTAACTTCTTCGTTATTTGATTCAATAAGTGACAAGATGGTGTCGTCTGTTGTGTTGCGATGACGTTTCTGCGCTTGTAAGTAACGATAAATGATGTACTTACGTGCAACACTAAAATGGTTAAGCGCCATAATTTGGTCTTCAACCATATCCTGAATTTCTTCAACCGTAACGGTATGACCAGCATTTTTACACAGATCTTCTACGTTAAGAGAAGCAAAGGTGATCTCGCGCTCGGTTAATCGCTCGTCCTCGGGGACTTCTTTATTGGCTGCAGAAATAGCGTTTATGATTTTGTGAAGGTTAAACTCCACCTCAGAACCATTGCGCTTAATAATCTTCATGACTGCTCCTCAACGCAAAAAATAAAAGTTTATGTACATTAAATTTTGCACAGACTCATAAGGTATGCTTTGTGTGCGTGTTCTATCTTGCCACAACCTGTAGTGTTAATGCAAGCAAATTTCCCCAATATCTTGTGAATTTTTCTTTATTTTGGGTCTTGACAAAAAAGTTTATATGGAAGCTCCTGTTCAATGCTTGTTATTTGCTTAGGTGCACGCGCGACATCAGAAAAAATTTACAGAGTTACCATATTCAAAATAACCATATTCAAGATGGTCACAATTGTGCCAACCACCGAAATTGCAAACATTATTCTTATGTACAAACTTTGACGATATGCCCATATCTACCACACGTATTAGATGTTCTGTATGATTGAACTACATGTCAATCTATTACACACTATACGCGAGCTTATCAAACCTATAAAAAGCACGACGTAGAAGTACATCGTAGGTAACCTACGATAAAGGAGAATTCGTGAAACCTTGGAAAAAACTTTCGGGTATTAAAGCGGCTTTTTTTGATGTAGACGGAACACTATTTAGCCACACAACCAATAGTGAACCTGCCTCCGCAATTCACGCTGTTAAAGAGCTTAAACGCCGCGGCATTATGCCAATTTTAGCAACAGGTAGACCAACGTACATGCTTGATATTATAGACACCACCCCATTTGAGGCTGCTATTACCATTAACGGACAATATTGCCTCGCACAAGACAAGGTTTTATATTCATGCCCTATTAGCAAGCATGATATAGAGATTGTTGTTGCTCAAGTTAAACAAGGTTTATATTCTTGCCAATTTCAAGAACTTGATTGCTATTACGTAAGCGACCGCAGTCAGCGCGTTATAGATATGGAGCAGTTTGTCAATCAACATTACGAAGTTCGCGATGTTTCACGCGCACTTACACACGATGTCTTTCAGTTGAATGCCTATCTTTATCCAGGCGAAGAGCATCTTATGTTTGACAAAACGCACGACTTAAAATATGCGCGTTGGGCTGATAAGTTTATTGATGTTATGCCTTGCGAAGGCGGAAAATCCAAAGGCGCGCGCATTATGCTTGAACATTTTAATTTGAGTGCAGATGAAGTTATCTGCTTTGGTGATGGTGGCAACGATATAGGTATTTTTGATGTCTGCGCTCATAGCGTGGCTATGGGAAATGCTCAAGATTGTATTAAAGATAAAAGCGAATTCATCACGCATGATATTGATGACGATGGTATTTATTTTGCATGCAAGCAACTAGGACTTATCTAATCGCACGTAACATACGGGTACCGTGCACAAACGAGCGCGCGTGAGTTATAGTAAGACACAAACATAGTACGACTTAAGCATAGTACGCTTATAGTATGGGAGGAAATATACACCATGGCAATCACACCTCAAGAAGTATATGAAACTCAAACAATGGTTAACCAACAAAATCTTGACTTGCGCACCATAACTATGGGTATTTCTTTACATGCGTGCGCTGATGAAAACATCTCGCACATGTGCACCAAAATATACGATCGCATTGTTTCTAAAGCAGAGCACCTGGTAGACGTTGCGAGCGATCTTGAGCGTGAATACGGCATTCCTATTGCAAATAAACGAATTTCGGTTACACCACTTGCTTATGTAGCCGCTGCGTGCAAGGACAAAGATCTTACTCCTCTTGCGCAGTGCCTCGACAGAGCTGCCGAAACATTAGGCGTTGATTTTATCGGAGGATTCTCCGCGCTTGTTCATAAAGGTATTGGCGAAGCAGACATGCGCCTTATTTCTAGTATTCCAGACGCACTTGCAGCTACAAAACATGTGTGTTCCTCGGTAAACGTAGCAACTTTGCGCGCGGGGATCAATATGGACGCTGTTTGGCTTATGGCACAAACTATTAAGCGCTGCGCCGAGCTCACGCGCAACAACCAGTGCTTGGGTGCCACCAAGTTGGTGGTTTTTTCAAACATGGTTGAAGACTCGCCTTTTATGGCAGGAGCCGTACACGGCGGCGGTGAAGCAGACTGCGTTATCCATGTAGGCGTATCGGGACCTGGGGTTATGCATGCGGCGCTCCAGGAGCTACCTCAAACGGCTTCAATTTCTGAGGTTGCCGAAGTAATTAAACAAACTGCATTCAAAATTACACGCACTGGTGAGCTTATGAGCCGCGAGGCAGCAAAACGTTTAGGCGCCGTTAAGGGAATTGTTGATCTATCGTTGGCACCAACTCCGCAAGCAGGAGATTCGGTGGCTCAAATACTAGAAACCATTGGCGTAGGTCAATGCGGAGGGCCTGGAACAACCTGCGCGCTTGCGCTGCTTAATGACGCGGTTAAAAAAGGCGGAGTTATGGCAAGTTCATTTGTTGGCGGCTTATCGGGAGCATTTATTCCTGTATCTGAAGATGCCGGCATGATCAAAGCCGCGCAAACTGGTGCTCTATCCATTGAAAAGCTTGAGGCTATGACATGCGTATGCTCGGTAGGGCTTGATATGATTGCTGTTCCTGGCGACACTTCAACAGAGGCTATTGCTGGTCTTATCGCCGATGAAATGGCAATTGGCGTTATTAACAATAAAACAACTGCAGTGCGTGTTATTCCAGCGCTTGGAAAAAAAGTAGGCGACATGCTGGAATTTGGTGGATTATTTGGTTCAGCTCCTGTTATGAAACTCAACACGTTTGCAGGAAATGTTTTTGCACATCGAAAAGGCCAATTCCCTGCGCCTTTAAACTCACTTAAAAATTAGAAAACAAAAGCTATTGAATAATTCAATAGCTTTTGTTTGTTAGACAATTCCAGTTACTATTTGCTATTCCCACAAATAAAGTTAGGATTTAGATACCAAGTTACATGCGATTTTGTTTTATTGCATCAACAATGGTAGCTGCACCTGCCATATTTGCCGCCATCGCATCGCGAGCGTCTTGATATTTTGTAAGCGCATCAATAATCTGAGACTCAAACTCATGCACATGATTAGACTCAAAAAAGGGAAATTCAACAACTTGACCGATTCCTGAACGTTCGTAAGCGAAACTTGTTTTAATTCCACTAAAAAACAAAAGAGCACCTATAACAATCAAAATACTTGCGCTGAGACCTTTAGAAATAGAGCCAATACCATTTAAAACCAGCAGAAGACCAATCACCATAGGAGCAAGCTTATAAGAAGTACCAACACTTACATTTGATACTGTTTGTAAGGGAGAGTTGTCAACGTGCTTGCCAGCTGGTATGAAACCAAGAATAGTATTCGGAATAGAAACGCGAATGAAATTCTTGTCCACACTCATATTACCCTTTATCCATGGGAAAACGAGGCTAACTGCAAATGAGTTATTCTCATGTTTAAGATCAAGTTCCTGTGCCATATTAAATCCTTTCTGCAATAAGTCAGCATTGACAACAAGAAAAAGCAAGTCACATACAACAAAAACGCTTAGCTCAATGCCTCACTGACCAAAATCCTACCCCCCCCCCAACAGATTTGGTCAAGTGCTTTTTAATAAATTGCCGGACAAATATTTTTGCGATTTTTGAACTCAATTGCTATATAAACGATTTAGGAAGTATATTTAAAAAAACTCCCAATCTTATCTAGGATTGGGAGACTCTAATTAGATATCTACTATGTAGACTTATTCGCCTAAAAAGCGCACTTCGGGCTCAAGTTCAACATCAAACTGACGTTTAATTTCGGCTTGAACATGCTCAATAACATTATGAACATCACGCGCCGTTGCGCCGCCTAAATTAATAACAAAGCCAGCATGTTTAGTTGAAATGGCAGCGTTTCCCGATTGATATCCACGCAATCCTGCCTTGGTTATTAAAGGACCTACAAAATGGCCAACAGGACGCTTAAACGTTGAGCCAGCACTGGGATACTCAAGTGGTTGTTTTTCTTCTCGTTTTGCTGTTAAATCGTCCATTTTTGCACGAATTTCAGACGGATCGCCTTCGCGTAGGGTAAATGTTGCTGACACAACAACTAATCCATCATCTTTTACGCGAGAATGACGATAACCTAAATTAAGCTCTTCTGCTGGAATAACGCAAAGGGTTCCATCGGGCATAAGTACTCGTACAGAAGTTAAAATATCGGCAATACACCCATCATATGCACCTGCGTTCATAAAACAGGCACCACCAATAGAGCCTGGAATGCCACAGGCAAACTCAAAGCCAGTGAGCCCCAGCTCACATGCCATTTCTGACGCCTCGCGCAAACTCACGCCTGCCTGACAAGTCATTTGACATTCGTTAATGGAAACATTAACTAAACCATCTGCAATTGCAATAATAACGCCGCGATAGCCAGCATCTCCAACAAGCAGATCTGATCCACGACCTAAAATAAAATAAGGAACTTGTTCGTCTTTACAAATCTTAACGAGTGATTGAACATCTTCGGGCGTATCGGGAATAACAAAAATATCAGCAGGACCACCTATTTTAAAAGTTGTATGTTCGCTCATGGGCTCATTACATACAACGTTGTCCTCGCCTACAATAGCTTGAAATTTTGCGGCTAAAGCCTGCAAATGATCGGCACTGTCAGACATGCCTTTGTCACACTCCTATCTTTGGTGGTTTTCACCATCGGATATACAGTTATATGCATCTTCACAAGGCAACAGACGCTTACCGTATAAGGTCAAACTGCAACCTTGAACGCGACACATATTTCATTAAATTTTAGTATAAATATAATCCTGGGTAAATGCTTATACCGATAAAACATGTTCTGTCGCCTTGTAAAACATACTAACCGCGCGGTGTACCGTGCTCCTTTGTGGCGATATACGCGCATAAAACCTTTATGGTTGCGTGATTGCATTTCTTACAACAATTTGACAGCAGGTTTATGGATGTATTGACATGTAGCGTTTCTATGACTTTACAAACTCATGATATCCGTGATACGGTAAGACCGTAAGTTTCAGGGCGGGGTGCAAATCCCCACTGGCGGTATAGTGTACAAAGCACTAAGCCCGCGAGCCTTTGTGGCTGACTTGGTGAAATTCCAAGGCCAACGGTTATAGTCCGGATGAAAGAAACGAGGATAGCGCTATGCGTGATTTTATAACACCATCTCAAGGTACCACAAACAACAAACAATCTGTTCAATATACACAACAGACGTATTGCAATTCAAATTTATCAGAATCTGCCTATGCTGAATCGGCACACAATAGCACCTATAGAGGTCAAGGTTGGTCAACGCAGCGCATTGCAATTACAGCTCTTTTATGTGCTGTTTCGGCAATTTCTACGCTTGTTTTAGAATTTCCTATTATGCCTGGAATCACGTATCTTAAATACGATCCATCGTGCGTTATTGCGGTGCTTGGAGGATTATTATTTGACCCCGTTGTTGGCTTAACTATAAGCATTATCCCCTATCTTGTACACGTTGCAACTTCATCGGGCATATACGGAACAATCATGGCAATTATAGCTGCGGTTTCATATGTCATGCCGCCAGTTTTGCTTTATCGTTGGCACAAAACGCAGCGTAGTCTGATAGTTGGATTACTTGTGGGAAGTATCTTTTCAATTATTGCATGCATTATAGGTAATCTGCTTATAACGCCACTCTATACAGGTATGCCCATAGCAGCAGTTACAGGTCTTATCGTTCCTGTGATTATCCCCTTTAATGTCATAAAATCGGTGCTTAATGGCGCACTGACGTTGGCTCTTTTTGTCCCTGTGTCACGCGCGTTTACACGCAGTATCAAACACTAAAGGCTAAGCGTGTGCACATGCAAACTTATCAACATACCAAGCGCAATAATATGAACACACCAATCATTCAGCTTGAACATGTGTCTGTTTGTTATAACAAAACGTTTTATGCACTAAAAAACATCAATTTGTCGATCAATGCAGGAGAACGTGTATGCATTCTGGGTGCAAATGGTTCGGGAAAATCAACGCTTGCGCGCGTTATCGCTGGACTTATGGCACCTGATCAAGGTCATGTTTGCCTGCTTGACCATTGTGTTTTTGCGCAAGGAGCCAAAAACTTGCTTGCCTATGCGCACGCACAAGAACGTTTGGGATATGTGTTTCAAAACCCCGATGAACAGATCATTAACAACGTTGTTGAAGATGACATTGCGTTTGGCCCAGAAAATTTAGGCGTTTCACCTCTCGAGATTGACCGTCGTGTACAACGCGAGCTTTCTCGTTTTAGCCTCGATGATCTGCGGCTTAAAAATCCCCATCAGCTCTCAGGCGGACAAAAACAAAGACTCGCACTTGCAGGTGCACTCGCTATGGATCCTTATGTTCTTATCTTGGATGAGCCAAGCGCGCAACTTGATGTGGCAAACAGAAAAACACTCAATAGCCTGCTTAAACAGCTTTCATGTGAAAAAACAACCATTATTCATATCACGCATTTTATGGACGAAGCACTTGAGGCTGATAGGGTTGTGGTTTTAGATCATGGTCACATTGTTGCAGATGATTCTCCGCGTAAAGTATTTTGCCATGACAAACTTCTTCGCGATATAGGTCTTGATCTTCCCTTGTCGGCACAAATTTCTAACCTGTGTCATGCTTTTGGCTACCCAAGCGCTGTTGACATAACGCCTGATAACCTAGCAAAACTACTGTATACATGCATAAACGCTCATGATCAAACAGACACGGCAGGATGTGGAAATGCGTGTACATACCAGCATGCAAAAGCAAATATGCAGGAAACAAATACACAAACCCATCTGACACATAGCTCTTTAGAAAAGCAAGGGTTTGCCGTAGAGGCGCAATCACTTGGCTTTTCTTATCAGCAAGCAAGTAAAGCGACACTATGCAACCTAAATTTTAAGATTAGATACGGAACACGCGTTGCGTTTATAGGACAAACAGGTTCAGGAAAGTCAACGCTGCTTCGCCTGATAAGCGGTCTTGATAAACCAACACAGGGAAATATATTCGTAGGCGCCCGATCTCTTAAGTTGGCGCGTGAGCGTCGATATATTCTAGGACGCGTTGGGTACGTTATGCAAAATCCCGAATTACAACTTTTTGGCCAAACGATATACGACGACGTGGCGCAAGGTCCACGCAATCAAAAACTTTGCGCGGCTGTTATTGAGAGTCGGACAAACGAAGCGCTTGAGGCGGTAGGAATGGCACACAAAAAAGACGCTGCGCCTGACGAGCTTTCGCGTGGTGAACAGCGCAGATGTGCAATTGCTGGCATGTTGGCAATGAAGCCTAAGCTCATACTTATGGATGAGCCAACAAGTGGTTTAGACCCCCATTCGCGCGGATGTATTAACGATTTATTAGACCAACTCAAAGGTTCGCTTACTCTTTTGGAGGCCACGCACGATATGAATGAAGCCGCACAATGTGACTATGTTTTGGTACTTCATCAAGGGCGTATAGTGGCGCAGGGCGCGCCCTCAGAAATTTTTACCTATGAAAAAGAAAGCATGTTGAAAACATGGGGGCTTGGATTACCAGATTCCATGATTTGGGCAAAGCCATGCCTTACTATACTTGACCATGACAGAGAGCGCCTACGCACCATTGCAGGCTTTATGCACACGCTCAAGGCTCTTTTGAGCACAAAAAGCGCAAGCTGTGAGAGCAATCAGACAAATACAGATTCATCTACATGCACCCATGCGATACCCAACGAAACGAGCATGTCATGATACATGTTAACGATAATCACCAACCAGATACGTTCTCACGTATACACCGCTTAGATCCGCGTACTAAAATTCTTGCGCTGATTATACTTACATTTTCAATTTTTAGCATATCGACCTTTACCGATTTGCTAATACATGGCGCGCTCATCGTTGTTATCACTTTGTTGGCACATATTTCACTGTTAGAGCTTACGCGCTCTTGCAAACACTTCCTAGGAATTATTATCGCTGTTGGTATATGTAACATGATTTTTATACAGCAAGGAGAAGCGCTGGTATCCTTGGGATTTTTTACACTTACGCGCGGCGGAATTGCACTTTCGTGTTTGTACTCACTACGCATACTATGCGCGCTCACCCTAGGCGCGGTTCTCATTCGCACCACGTCTACCGTGCAGCTATGCAATGCATTTGAAGCATTTTTGGCACCACTTGCACGCATTGGTCTTCCCGCGCGCGAGATCGCCATGGTGTTTTCGCTCATGCTGCGCTTTATTCCGCTTATTGCATTTGAAGCCACTTCTCTGAGCGAAGCTCAACTTATTCGCGGTGCGCGCTGCCAAAAAGACACCCTCAAAACCCAGTTTCATATCATGAGTTCTACGTTAACTGCTTTACTGACTAAAACGTATCAACATGCACAAGGCTTATCACAAGCATTAGATGCGCGTAATTATCGCGCGAGCGCTGCACGAACGCAATGGCACCCTCTACATTTTGCACAACTTGATATACAATGTGCTGCATTTCTTATAGTTTTCATTTCCTTGCGCATTACATGCATATTCATGAACATATTTCCTCTGTAGCCTCTTCATAGCTCCTTTGTAGACTCTCAAGCGCACAAACACGTAACGCATGTTTGTTCAATGAACTTCTGAACTGCTCACTTTTTCAATCGTTGCGTACAAATGGACTCTTCACATGCCGTTGGTGAAAGCACTCACACATGCACATACAAACCCATACCATTAACGGAATACCGCATATCGTTTACCTAAATGCACGTATATCTTGTTTGCGCAAAAATATAATTAATCTCGTATACAAAGGGCATAAAGAAGGAGGGGTACCCATGAAGGGTTATGCTATGCTCAAAATTGGAGAGTCTGGATGGATCGAAAAAGACGCTCCCAAATGCGGTCCGCTTGACGCAATTTGTAAACCATTAGCTGTTGCGATATGTACGTCCGACGTGCATACGCTTTGGGAAGGCGCTATTGGCGATCGTCACAACATGATCTTGGGTCACGAATGCTGCGGCGAGGTTGTAGAAGTTGGCGAACTGGTAAAAGACTTTAAGCCTGGTGATCGCGTATTGGTCCCCGCAATTACACCCGACTGGAATTCCCTTGAAGCACAAGCAGGCTATGCTATGCATTCGGGAGGCATGCTTGCAGGTTGGAAATTCTCCAACTTTAAAGATGGTGTTTTTGGAGAGCTATTCCATGTTAACGATGCAGATGGCAACCTTGCGCATCTTCCTTCAAACATTTCTCCTGCTGACGCATGCATTTTGTCAGACATGGTTCCCACAGGTTTTCATGCAGTTGAGCTTGCAGATGTCCAATTTGGCGATACGGTTTTAGTTATTGGTATTGGTCCAGTAGGCCTTATGAGTGTAGCAGGTGCTGCCCTTCGCGGAGCATCGCGTATTATTGCTGTTGGAACTCGTCCAAAATGTGTTGAAGTTGCTAAAGGTTATGGCGCCAACGAATTTATCAATTATAAAGACGGCTCTATCTCTGAACAAGTTCTCAAAATGACCCAAGGTAAAGGCGTGGATCGCGTTTGTATTGCAGGCGGAAATTGCTCCACCTTTGAAGAGGCTGTCAAAGCCTTAAAGCCTGGTGGAAAAATTGGCAACGTAAACTATCTTGGCTCAGGTGAATTTGTTACCATTCCTCGTGTTGAATGGGGTGTTGGCATGGGTCACAAAGATATTCGCGGTGGTCTTATGCCTGGAGGTCGTTTGCGCATGGAGAAGTTAAGCTCACTTGTTTCTGCAGGTAGATTGGACCTTCATCCCGAAATAACGCACCTTTATCATGGTTGGGAACATCTCGAAGAGGCAATCTTTACTATGCGTGAAAAACCAGTAGACCTCATTAAGCCTGTTGTTGTTTTGGAAGACTAAAACAGACAAGCTTTGCACCATTTAAGGCCATAATGCCCACAAACTGCCCAGTGCGGTTTGTGGGTTTTCTTACCGCTTACACAATCCAATTTCTTATTACTCACAGCACGGGCGTATACTATACAAAATGATTGTTTACTAACGTCTTAACGTACAGAAAGCGGTGTGACTATGGAACAGCATCAATGTGTTCTGGTAACAGGCGGAGCAGGATTTATTGGAAGTCATACCTGCGTTGTCCTTTTAAGTGCGGGATATGATGTAGTTATCGTAGATGACTTATCAAACGCTAACATACATGTTCTTGACCGTATTCACACCATCGTAGGCGATGAAGCATTTGCACATCTTACGTTTTATCAGGCAAATGTTTGTGATGCAAACGCACTTGATTCGGTCTTTGCCAAACATAACATCTCAAGCGTTATTCATTTTGCAGGATTTAAAGCTGTTGGCGAATCGGTTTCTAAACCAGTTGAATATTATTCAAACAACCTTATGTCCACGCTGGTGCTTACCCAGGTAATGAAAAAACATGGCTGTCGCTCTATTATTTTCTCAAGCTCGGCAACGGTCTACGGCGATCCCGATTCGCTTCCTCTTACCGAAGAAAGTCCAAAAAAGAATGCAACCAATCCTTACGGCTGGACAAAATGGATGATCGAGCAAATTCTGAGCGACATCGTTGTAGCCGATCCCTCGTATAATGTTGTACTCCTTCGTTACTTTAACCCCATTGGCGCTCATCCTTCAGGACTTATAGGCGAAGACCCGCGCGGCATACCCAATAATTTGTTGCCTTATGTAGCTCAAGTTGCCGTTGGTAAACGCGAATACGTGCATGTTTTTGGCAACGATTATCCAACGCCCGATGGAACAGGCGTTCGTGACTATATCCACGTTATGGATCTTGCAACAGGCCATCTTGCAGCGCTTCGTTGGATGCAAGGTAAACAAGGCTGCGAAGTGTTCAATTTGGGCACCGGTAAGGGAACGTCCGTGCTCGAAATTATTCATGCATTTTCCGAGGCGTGCGGCAAAGAGCTTCCCTATAAAATTGAACCTCGTCGACCAGGTGATGTTGCAACTAATTATGCAGATTGCAGCAAAGCGTATAAAGAAATGGGCTGGAAAGCGCAATACGATATTAAGGACATGTGTCGCGACGGTTGGAAATGGCAATCAAGCAATCCATCGGGTTACGAATGTTAAATGCACAACACAACAAAGGCACACATGAAAGCTTAACGTTTACTACGTTTTTGCAGGAAACGCTACCTTATATTGTGCACGCGCTTACACAGAGTCTGCAAGAGCCTTTAGACTCTCAAGCGCAGACAGATTTGCAAGCATACCTCTACCAGCCTCTTGCACACTTTACCGTGAACGGCGGAAAATTAATTCGTCCAGCACTGTGTGTATTGGGAGCTTATGCATGTGGATATGAAGGTATGCTTAAAGACAACTGCAGTATACAAAAGTCTGTATCAGATACACTTCTTCAGATAAGTTGCGCGTTTGAGCATTTTCAAGCGGCGGCGCTTATTCATGATGATATAGCTGATGAGAGTCTTTTGCGCCGTGGTAAGCCATGTTTGTATCGAGTACATGGAACAGGTCTTGCTACTAATATGGGTGATAGCGCACTTGTACATGCACTAGAATGCATAAATTCGCTTTCGGGCATTTCTGATGAATTGCGAGTTCGGCTCATACAAGAATTTATAACTATGGAGAAGCACACCATAGAAGGCCAGGCGCTTGATGTGGGCTGGTCAAACGAGAATCGTTGGGATATTTCGCTTGATGATTATCTCTATATGGCAACATCAAAAACAGCATATTACTCCGCAAGCACGCCTCTTGTTATAGGAGCGCTCTTTGCTGGCGCAAGCCAAAAACGCAGCGAGGCTCTGCGAGCTTATGGGCTACAAGCGGGCTTAGCATTTCAGTTGAAAGATGATGAGCTTAACCTTTTTGGCGATGCAAACAAACTTGGAAAAGACCTCCGAAGTGACATCGTTGAAGGTAAACGAACCTATCTCACGCTGTATGCACTTTCGCACTTGAACGCACTACAAAGTGCGCAGCTCAAAGAAATTTTAACCAAGCCCCATAATTCGCCAGATGAACTAGACGAGGCATGCGCCCTCATAGAAGCATCAGGCGCGCGCACGCACAGTCATAACCTTGCGCGTTCTTTAGCACAACAAGCCGATGCATGTATAGATGAAAATCTTTTCTCTAAAGAAACCGTTGCTATTTTGCATGCAATGACCGCATTTTTTATTCAACGGAATGCATAGGGTATGCGTAAAGGGAGGTTTAGTCGTAAGTTCGTGTTCAACCGTGCCAAGTTGCTCAAGCAAAACATATAAACGCCCACAATTACACATGGATACGCGCGGACGTGAGATTCGTTTCGTTGTTTGTTCGTGAAAACGTTCGCAAATTCTAAAACTTTCGTATACATCATGGAGTTTTTTTATACAATACGAATTGGTTATGTTGAATTATAAACCACACTATTGCTCACATGAAACACTACCAAGCTTAATGCTTACGGCCTATAAAGTAGCATTGAGCTCATAAAAGCATGTTACAAGGAGGATTTATGAACCCGATTCGTGAAGGGTCAACGGGAGCGGCTGTTGAGGATATTCAAAGTCGTCTAACACGCCTGGATTACGCTATCGATTCATCTGAAATTAAACAACAGCACTTTGGCGCGTCAACTGCACGAGCCGTGGGAAAATTTCGCCTTGATCATAATCTTTCGCTGAGCTCAGACGTAGACAAACAAATGTGGTCAGAGCTTGTAGACGCATCATATACTATGGGCGACCGAACGCTTTACTTGCGTTTACCCAACTTTCACGGAAACGATGTTAAACAGCTGCAAACATGCTTGAATATCTTAGGTTTTTCCTGCGGAGAGGCTGACGGATATTATGGTGTCCATACCGAGGCTGCAGTTAAAGAATTTCAGGAAAGTCAAGGATCTCTTGGTGATGGTATGGCATTTCAAGACACCTTTGATGCAATAGAGCGTCTTCATCACGTATGGGAGGGACAAAAAAGCGCATCGGTACAAGTGATGGGAAAGATGACATTTTCTCGCGCAGCCGATGTGTTAGAGCGCATTCATATAGGTCTTACCGCACAAGATCCTATCTCAAGAAACATTGCTGGTAGAATATGGAATCTTGCTTCGGCAACAAGCGAGAAAAGCGGCATTGCTCTGCTTGAAACTATTGATAATGCTCCTCAAAATTTAACGAGCATCTTTGTGCTCTCCACCGAGGCTCCTGCGAAAGATTCTCATGTGCTAAGCGTGCCAACCCTTTCGTGCGATAATATCGAAACGCTCCCACAACGCCTTCAAGCGGTTTGTTGTGACGAGTGCACAAACGCACACGTTGTTCGGCTTGAGCTGCCCGAAGGCTTAAGCTATGACGGAACGTTTACCACCTCAGATGCACAAACTATTGCGGTTATGCTCCTTGATGCACTCTGTGCAACATATGCACAGTAACAAGCTAACAAGCTTTACCAACAGATGTGACAACATATAAGGGGAGTAATCGTAATCGAAGGAGCGCATGCAACATAAACACACTTTTGTGTGCGCCTCTTGAGATATAGAAATGTTATTACTTCGTACTTGCACGCTATACAGAAATATGATAGTCTACTTAAGCGCACAATGGAGCATCGTCCAATGGTAGGACACAGGTTTTTGGTACCTGGAATGTAGGTTCGATCCCTGCTGCTCCAGCCATTGTTTATGATTAGCCAAGCTTTTGCTTGGCTTTTTTATTAGACTTTGTTTATCCAGAGCTTCCTTTATACAGGGCTTCCGCTCTCAACTTTTTCATGAGGTTTGATTTTACATCGCTTCACTCTTGACTTTTTTGTTTTATTTTCTTCTCTTTTATATCACTCTTTTATAAATCATAAAATGTGAGATACTAATGATGTTTCTATACACAATGTATTGAAAGGCACGTCGTATGCCCATGACTGCAATCATCCTTGCTGCTGGCGAGGGTAAACGCATGAAATCTCATCACTCCAAAGTTATGCATAAATTACTTGATAAGCCACTTATTTGGTGGACAGCTCAAGCAGCACAACAAGCAGGAGCTACTCACATTATCATAGTAGTTGGTCATAAAGGAGAAGAAATACGTTCGTATTTTGACAAAATTAACTTTAAAGACCAGGTGCAACAACTTACTTTTGTAGAACAGCGCGAACAACGAGGAACAGGTCACGCTGTTCTTTGTGTAAAGGAGCAATTAGGCAGCTTTCAAGGTCCTGTTGTCGTACTTTACGGCGACTCGCCTTTAATTACTCCTCAAACTATACAAAATCTTGTTTCTTTTAATAAAGAGCACCACAATGCCTGCTCGGTTATAAGCATGACACCTCCTAACTGCGCAGGATACGGTCGTCTTACCTTTGAAAACGATCAAATTTCACAAATTATAGAAGATAAAGATTGCACCCCGCAGCAGCGTGAACAACTCACTGAATGTAATTCGGGCGTGTACTGTTTTTGCGGTGGACGTCTTTCTCAACACATAGATGAACTTACCTGCGAAAATGCTCAGCACGAATACTATCTCACCGATATGATTGGACTTTATCGCAAGCTCAAACAACCAGTAGCCGCGCTTCATATTGAGGATTATCGCGAAGTTTTAGGGGTCAACAGTCGCATACAACTGACACAGGTAACTAAAATTATGCAAATGCGTATCAATGAGCACCTTATGGAACAAGGCGTAAGCATGCTGGATCCGCACCAAGTATGGGTTGGACCTGAGGTATGCATTGGCCAAGACTGCGAACTTTTACCTCAAACATTTTTATGGGGCTCAACACGTATAGGATCAGATTGTGTTATTGGCCCTCAAAGCAGGCTGACAAATGCAACCGTAGGAAACGGGTGCATTGTAGACGAAACAGTTATTGTAGACTCATGCATTGACGATGGCGTAGTTTGCGGACCGCGTGCATATATTCGTGGCAATGCGCATCTAAAACATAATGCTAAAGCAGGAACTCATGTAGAAATTAAGGGTTCAGAAATTGGAGAGCGCTCAAAAGTTCCTCACTTATCCTATATTGGCGATGCCCGTTTAGGATCTGACGTTAATATTGGTGGCGGCTCTATTACCTGCAATTACGATGGCAAACACAAAAGCCATACCGAAATTGGCAACCACGTATTTATCGGAAGCGATACTATGATGGTGGCACCTGTTACTATTGGAGACAATGCACTTATTGGTGCAAGTTCTTGTATTACCAAGGACGTTCCTGCAGGATCACTTGCAATAGAGCGTTCTTCGCAGCTCATAAAAAAGGATTGGGCAAATCAGTATTGGGATAAGCTTAAGAAAGAGGACTAAGCATGTACGAAAAACTATGCGAGCCAACTGCGTATCAAAAAGAGATCAAGTTGTATGCCGGTCATGGTGCAACCGAGCTTTCTGAACGCATTGCAAATGTTTTACATCTTCAGCTTCAAGGTTTGACGCTTAACCAATTTGCAAACGGTGAAATTTACGCACGTTTTATGGAATCCGTTCGCGGCGATGAAGTATTCTTCATTCAAAGTATTGCAGGTAAAAATGTTAATGATTTGCTGATGGAAACCCTTATTGTTGCAGATGCCGCTTCACGTGCATCGGCCGCAAGCTTTACCGCGGTTATCCCCCACTACGGATATGCACGTCAAGACCGTAAAGCATCCTCACGCGAGCCTATTACCGCGCGTTTAGTTGCTAACCTGCTTGAAGCTGCAGGAGTAGATCGGATTATCACGGTTGATTTACACTCTGGCCAAATTCAAGGATTCTTTGATATTCCCGTAACGCACTTAACAGCCCTTTATCTGTTTGGTGATTACTTTAAGAAAAAAGATTTTGACTGGAACAACACCGTGGTTGTATCGCCAGATATGGGACGTGCAAAAGTTGCCAAAAAATTGTCTGATTACCTGGGCTGCGAAGTTGCCATTGCGCACAAAAGTCGTCCCAAGCACAATGCTGCCGAAGTTATGGGCATTATTGGTAACATTAAAGGCAAAACGTGCATTATTAACGACGATATGATTGATACCGCAGGTACCTTGGTAGGCTCTATCACCAAACTTAAAGAAATGGGCGCAGGAGATATTTACGTTTCTGCAACACACGGTGTGTTCTCGGGAGAAGCTATTTCTCGTCTTGAAAATGCTCCTATTGTTGAATGTGTGGTAACAGATGCAATCCCTTGTCCAGTAGCCAACACACCTGGTTCTAAAATTAAATCAATCACCGTTGCAGAAACTGTGGCAAATTGTATTTACAACGTTTATACCAACCATTCAGTTTCTGAATCGGGTGCTGGAAACTCAGAGATGTAGCTCGTTTGATGTCCCGCGACAATCTTTTTACACCAAAACATATCCCACCACAGATATCGTGTATCATTGGTTTGGGAAATCCTGGAGCAGAATATGCGCGCACGCCTCATAATATTGGCTTTGAGGCGTGTGATGCCCTCGCACGCAACTTGCATGCCAGCTATTGGAAATCTCAAGCAGGGTGCTTAGTAGCAGCAGCTCCACGTGGTGATGGCTCGATGGTATACATCGCAAAACCACAGGGCTATATGAATACTTCTGGAGGCCCTGTTTCAAAACTTTTGCGAGAACTTAAGCTCACTACACGTGATATGCTTGTACTCCACGACGACTGCGATATGGACTTAGGAAACGTAAAGCTCAAATGGGGCGGCGGACTCAATGGGCACAACGGTTTACGCTCGCTTGCGCAGAAGTTGCAAACTTCTGATTTCGCTCGCCTTAAATGCGGCATTGGCAGACCATCAGGGCGTATGAGCTTAGCCACCTATGTTCTTACACCCGTGCGCGGCAAGCAGCAAGAACTTTTTGACTTTGCGGTAGACGCTGCGTCGGTGACTTGTCAAAAATGTCTGGCAAACGGCTTCCAAAAAACTCTTGCCGATAATTCATAAAAATATTGCTAGTATTGGTATGAAGATTTGCATTCGGTACATCGTTAAAGGGGAACGTTGTGCCACATGTGATGCGCATACATTGGGGGATGTGTGTTGTCATCAAGGAGAGGATCATGCGCAATGTATAAAATTCTCGAGAAAAAACAATACTCAGAAAAAGTGTTTCAATTTCGCGTGTACGCTCCCGAAATTGCCAAACACGCTCATGCTGGTCAATTTTTGATGGTTCGTGCCGACGAAACGGGAGAGCGCGTGCCGTTTACGCTTGCCAACTGGAATAAGCAAGAAGGCTGGATCGAGTTCATTTTTATGTGCATTGGGAAAACAACCTACCTGCTTTCACAATTTGAGGCAGGTCAGGAACTCCTTGATGTAACAGGCCCTTTAGGCAAGCCAACAGAAATGCATGAAGGTCGCTGGACAGTCATTGGCGGCGGCGTAGGATTGGCAATTGCATTCCCCGTTGCAAAGCTGTTATCCAAAGCTGGATGCGAGGTACATGCCATTATGGGCGCGCGGTCTAAAGAACTTTTATTGTTAGAGCCGCAGTTCAAAGAGCTATTACCTCAAGACCATATTCACATTACCACAGATGATGGCTCGTATGGCGAGAAAGGCGTAGTTACCGCTCCGCTTGAGCGTCTTTGCAACCAAGGCGCTATCGACCGAGTTTTTTGCGTGGGTCCTGTTCCTATGATGCGTTTTTCGACCATTACCGCACAAAAATACAACGTTCCTATTATTGCTTCGCTTAACCCTATTATGGTGGATGGAACTGGAATGTGTGGCTGTTGCCGCGTTGAAGTGGGTGGACAAACAAAGTTTGCGTGCGTAGACGGCCCTGATTTTGATGCAACGCTTGTCGACTGGGATGACCTGCGCGCGCGACTTGGCGCCTACCGACAAGAAGAAGCCGAATCGCTTGAAGCATACGAGGAAAAGAGTCAGTCATGCCCGAAGTAAAAGAACGTTGGATGCCCAACATGAAAGCCGATCGTATGGCCGATAACGAAGAGCCTGCAGAACTTCGCGCAAAAGATTTTCGTCCTGTTGATAAGGGTTTTACGGTTGAAATGGCTCAAGCTGAAGCACAGCGTTGTCTTCGTTGTAAAAAGCCGCTATGCGTAGAGGGATGCCCCGTAAATATCAATATACCAGCATTTATACAAAAGATTTACGAAGGAAAATATGGCGAAGGTTTAGATATTATCCATGAACAATCTTTACTCCCTGCAATTTGTGGGCGTGTATGCCCCCAGGAGACACAATGCGAGGGCGTTTGTGTGCGCGGACGCAGAGGTAAACCTGTTGCTATTGGTCAGCTTGAACGCTTTTTAGGCGACCGAAGCGAGCTTGCTGGTGCACCCAAAATGAAGGCAAAAAATGGTAAAAAAGTTGCCATCATTGGATCGGGTCCTGCAGGTATAGCATGCGCTGGTGAGCTGGCGCGCAACGGCTTTGATGTAACTATTTTTGAAGCCTTTTTTACTGCGGGCGGTGTTTTGGTGTATGGTATTCCCGAATTTCGTCTTCCTAAAAAGATTGTAAAACGAGAGATAGATGGCCTTAAAAAACTGGGTGTGACGTTTGAATACAACTCGGTTATGGGTCGTTTGGCAAACGCGCAAGAACTTTTGGACGAAAAGGGTTTTGATGCGCTCTTTGTAGGAACGGGTGCAGGTTTGCCCAAGTTTCTTAATATCCCAGGTGAAAACTTACCAAATGTCTTTTTTGCTAATGAATATTTAACGCGTGCAAATCTTATGCAAGCAAACAATTTTCCTACCTTTGACACGCCTACCAAACACGGCCGCAATGTGGTTGTATTTGGTGGTGGCAACGTTGCTATGGACGCGGTTCGCACAGCTAAACGTTTAGGCGCAAAACGCGCGATTATTGCATATCGTCGTACCGAAGAAGAAATGCCTGCTCGCAAAGCAGAGCTTCACCATGCCAAAGCAGAGGGCGTTGAAGTAATGCCTCTTGTTGCACCAGTAGAATTTATTGCAGGTGATGATGGCTGTGTTTGTGGGGTAAAAGTTCAAAAAATGCAATTGGGCGAGCCCGATGAATCGGGTCGTAGGCGCCCAATTCCTATTGAAGGCGCACTTGAAACCATAGCGTGTGATGTTGCTATATCGGCTATTGGTACTAATGCTAATCCATTTGCAAAACTTATTGGCGGCATGGAGCTTAATAAATGGGGCTATATTACCGCCGACGAAGACGGGCGCACGTCCAATCCGCGCATATGGGCAGGTGGCGACATTGTAACTGGTGCAGCTACGGTTATTTTGGCAATGGGCGCTGGTAAACGCGCTGCTGCCAGCATAACTAAGACTCTTCTTGCCTCATAAACACGTCTTTTAGGCATTCGCAGCAAGCTTGTGTAAATTTGGCTACTCGTGACAGGCTTGTGTAAAGCCACTAGGTTAGCGTGCTTGCTGCTTTATCTTATGTAATTTGGTACTTCATAATCACCTTGATACCTCGCGTTATCAAGGTGATTTTTTTCTTGACATATATAAATTGCTCCTGTATAAAATAGAAAAGGAGTTTATATGACATCACGCTCATTGATATATCGGCTTAATCTTATGCATAAAGTTTTCTGATACATTGAAGCCGATTGGGGCGCTGCATACCCCAATCCCGTTGTAGGTACCTGGTGATGCTATGAAAACTAAGACTAAACTCATTGAGGGTTTTGATTCCCGTTTATTGATAGGATATTTAAGTCCATTAGTTTTTCTTACGAGTGCGTCAATTTACGGTGATTTACTCCACGTGATATATATACTTGCAATAAGCGGTTATGCACTTTACAGCTGGTATAAGCTATCCTGCGAAAGATATAACAAAACGTATATTCACACAAAAGCAAAACGCCTTTTGGTAATGCTTCCCGTGCTCATAATCCTATCGGTACTTGCACATCTTGTGGATAGCATATGGACCGTTCCGGGCTACATTCTGCCATGTATCATGGGATATTGCGCTTATATATACGTAATTAACAAAAAATAGCATGAAAAGCGCGACAACAAGCTCGTTATGTTTTGAATAAGGCGTGCTTTGTGTTACCTGCACTATGCAGTGCGCCACGACTCATCAGCAGGATTATCTCTAAACGCCAAAAGACGAGCTTCGTCGGACGGCTGAATATAGTGTTCCTCTACAGCAACTTTAACTAAGGTATCTAAATCGCACAAACTTGTGTTGGTAATATGAGCCGCTGCCAAGCGTTCAACACCTTTTTGCATGCCATAGGTAAATATGCTTACAATACCCAAAACATCGGCACCAAACTCGCGTAATGGATTAACACAATCCAAAACGCTCCCACCTGTAGAGATAAGATCTTCGATAACCACACATTTTTGCTGGGATTCAAGATGACCTTCAATTTGGTTTTTGCGACCGTGATCTTTGGCAGAACCACGAACATATCCCATAGGAAGTCCAAGCCTATCAGCTGCAATTGCCGCGTGCGCAATGCCTGCTGTAGAAGTTCCCATAAGAATCTCTGTCTGAGGGTAAAGCTGCATAACCAGCGCGGCAAGTGACTCATCAACGAGCGTTCTGGTAGCAGGATAGCTTAAAGTTAAACGATTGTCGCAATAAATAGGGCTAATAATTCCACTTGCCCATGTAAACGGATGCGAAGGGTTAAGAAATACAGCCTTCTCCGCCAGCAGTGCATGAGCAATTTCTTGTTTTGTTGCAAGTGTAACCGATGCCATAGTCTATCTCCTCATAACTTATCGCCGTGCTTTAAGCAAGGCAAACAAATGTGCATTGTGACGTTTAACAAACGAAATAAATTTACCTTCTTGATAGCAAAGACGTGCGTTTTTGCGCCTAATAGGAACAAGCATAAGCTCCATCATTTTAGAACGAGGATGCGCAAACATAACAGCTTTTTGAGCCTGTGGAGTAGAAATCATATCTTTAATGTGCTGCAGCTTTTGAGGCACCGAAAGTGTACAAGCAGGATTGCAAACATTTTCGATACACCCAATAAGCCGCTCGATATAGCGTCTTTGAATCATTTCAAAGGCGTGAGGTTCGTCGTGTAAATTCCAGTGTTGGTATAAATCGCACATCCACGCATGCTCTTCTTCGCGCTTTTGGTACATGTCTTTACGCCAACGCGCAGTTTCAGACTCTTTACGCGCACGAATAAAATGATAGTACGGCTGTGACAATACGCCCACTTTTTCGCAATCGCGAATATAATCAAGCACAAAAGGAAAATCATCCCAAAACGTATTACGAAAACGTGCATGTATCGCCTCTATGCGCTCGCGCAAAAAGAGCTTATTCCACGGCGTATAGAGCTGATTTTCATCAAAAAGCCGATACGCAAACAGCCTAAATTCATCTCTAGAAGAAAAAACCTTTGTGTCGCAATGCTTGATTTCGGTTGTAAACTGATTATCGCGTCCATAATACGTATCGATATAAAAACCAGATATTACCAGCTCAAGACCATGTTTTACGGCGTAGGTGTACATATCTTCTAGCATGTGATTGTCTGCCCAGTCATCGGCGTCCGTAAACATAACGTATGATCCACGTGCTTTGTCCAATGCAAAATTACGAGCCGCAGGCGCACCAGCATTGGGCGTATGAAAAACGGTAATACGTGTGTCTCGCATTTCAAGGGCATCTAAAATAGCGCCCGTTCTATCGGTAGAACCATCATCTACAACCAGCAGCTCAAAGTTAGTAAGCGTTTGCTGCTGCAAAGATTCAACGGCACGCTGAACATACCCCTCTACATTGTATGCAGGCATGATAACTGAAATTTTAGGCGCTTTTGGAGCCATATTTCGTACTCCTATACACAAGCTCTATCCCTTATTGCACATCTAGTATGGAATACTTACGCCATAAAGTTGTGTTGAAGCAGTGAACAGCACGTGAATTACAAGACAAATACAAAATTCAATGAACATGTGAAAATATTTGCATATCAAAGCAACAGACGTTAAGCGCGTGTCTTGCGCATGTGTGTTATTTCCTGTGTTGTGTCGCGCGCTTCAGCGCGTATATGCATGCTCCAAACTTTATTCATTGCTCCACGGTACCAGCAAGCCTGCAGGATAGCCCACGCGTTCAAGCGTAAGACCTTGCGCAGGCGCAGTCATTGCCGCGGCGGTTCTGGTTTGTTGTCTTAACACATCTTGGATCCAATCGGGTTGGCGCGCGCCTCGGCCCACTTCTAATAGCGAGGCGGTTATAATGCGCACCATATTATGCAAAAATGCATTACCCGTTATATCCAGGCGCAAAATCTGCTCGCCCACGATATAATCGCGAGAAACCTTAATGCTTGTTAAGCAGCGGTTAAGCGATAAACCTTGCTCCTCTAAGAGTTGCGCAGAGCTGGCTTTACAAAAACTTTTGAAATTATGCTCACCTGCAAGATACTCCCCCGCCGCGTTCATGTCATCCATGCAAACATGAGGAATATTTTTTACCCACCATACAAATTCATGAGTAAGAATAGGTTTAAGCGGACCGAGCGCGATGCGGTATGTGTAGCTTCGCTCGCACGCGCTAAAACGAGCAGAAAAGTCGAGCGGCGCGCGATAAAGCGTTCTAATTGAAATATCATCAGGACACAAGCCACTAAGTGCGCTCATAATTTTATGCTTAGACATGCCGAGCTCACTTTGGGTGATTGGAAAACTCACATACTGAGCGTGTGCGTGCACACCAGCATCGGTTCTCCCTGCACAGGTAAGAGTGATGTTTCGTCTCAAAAATGTAGAAAGAGCGCGCGTAAGGCAACCCTCAACGCTTCGAACTGACTCGTTTTGAGCTGCATATCCACAAAAATGAGTACCTACATAGCCAAAACGTATAACAAGGGTTGCGACAAAAGGATCAAATTCAGATGTGCGTGCAGTGCATGTTGCGTGCTCATCATCGCTCGCGCGCTCGATGGCAGATGAGACACTCGTTTCGCGCGAGGCGTCTGCTGTATGCTTATCGTTCATAAAACCTCACTTATGCATTTTCGCTTACGTATTTTCGCTTACGTATTTTCGCTTGTACATCTCTGCTTATGCAGTTAGAACACCATCAGTATGACACAGCCGATCACAAAAACACAGAGGTTACATGCCCATGCACCACGCGCAAGAGGCTGCGGCAAACGTCGCGCCTGACCGTTATATCCGTGTTCCTTCATTGACAACGCTTGAAAGGCTGACATCCTAAAAAAACGAATAACCAGTGGTACAAAGACACTTATCCATGCGTTCAGTCGCTTTTTAAGAGATACGTTATGAAACGCAACACCTCGAATTTGCTGAGAAATCATCAGCATGCGCACCTCGCGCATAACGGGAGGAAAAGAACATAACGTCATAGACATAATAAGCTCAATATGGTCAACAGGGATATGTAAAAGTCTGAATGGCGATAGCAAACTTCGTATACAAATCACTGCATCAAGAACCGTGAATCGTGTTGCAATGCTTGTGCAAATCATAATCATGCATAAAATACGGCTTCCAACCATTGCAGTTCGTATAATGCCCGATATTCTAAACCCAAAGTTACCCAGTATAACCATATCGGGAGTGCCAAAAACTAAGCCGTTAAAGAGCAGAGATAGCACCGTAAACCAAACAAACGGCAGAAAAAAGACAGTTGTTTGCCGCGTAAAAATTTTTGATGTATACGCATATATAAACACTAGAACAACACAAATCGAAAGACCATACCATGTGTGAATGCACCACAGCAGCACAAAAAATAGAAGTGACACGCAGACGATAAAGCGAATATCGCTCCAGGGCGCGCGAACGTATGCCCAAAAACCCGAAAGACAAGCAGGATGTTCGTTTGTGTAGGGTTTAGAAACTATGGTAGTGTCTTGTGTCATGGTTTATCTCATCATGTACGTTTTGCTTGCTGTTGGTCGTGCCGTGCTGTAAGGAGTGCCGTTTTGCTTGCTGTTGGCCGTTCCTTGCTGCAAGCAAAACCGTTTTGGCTGCAGTTACAGCTCTCTCCCCTTTTAGCACTTCTCGCGCCGAAATTTAAGCCTCCACGATTTCTCTTGCAGATATTGCACTATTTTAACGGTTACTTTCCAACACAGCATTGCCAATGTGGCAAAAACTATTGCTAGGAGTAATCCTGCTAATAATGCGTACACACCCGAAACTTCATGGTCAAAAAATACAAACACCATATCATTAAGCAAAGAGCTTGGCCAAATCCCCTTTATAAAGCCTAATGCGGCACACAAAATGCTCATCGCACTTGCAAAGCTAAATGATACCGCTAAAACCGCAAGAGTTGGAATAATTGAAATCCAAAGCATCGAGGCGAACGAATAAAATCCTAATACCTTCATGAATTGCGAAAGAGAAAATTCTTTATTTTGGACAATAGACGCCCCCATGTAATTCAAGGCAACAACTTTTGCCGGCTCCATTTCGGCAAGTATGTCTTCCTCACGCTGTCCATTATTCAAACGCTCGTAAAAAGAGCTTTTAAGCTCGCTTAATATGTCCGTTTTTTCTGAAACAGGCATATGTATTAAATATCGATCTACCTGCGACAAGTATTTTTCGAGGCGCTTGCCAAGTTTTTTATTCATGATGTCCGCCTTTCTATGCATACTGACAACTAAGCTATCATTTAAGTGAAGTTACGTAATAACGAGCGCCCTGCAATCATCTGTTCTAATTGTCGGCAACAGTGCTGTTTTGTTTGGTGGGGTCAGCTGCTTGTTCATCGAGACCACCCTCTAACTATTGGTATTGCTCATCTTGAGCTTAGAAATGCTTTGAGTAAGTACGTTCCAATCACTATCTAATTGATTTACATACAAAGTGCCTGCTGGCGTTATCCGATAATACTTTCTAGCAGGAGTTCCTTCATCTACATGTTGCCAATAGGACTCAAGATAACCGTTTTTTAATAATCTTCTGAGCAGCGGATAAATCGTGCTTTCCTTGGTCTTAAGCATGGGGTAGGCATTAAGAGTCTGGATTAAGTCATAGCCATAGCGATCTTTTTGAAGTATTAAAAGCATGAGGACATATTCCAATGTTCCTCGTTTGATTTGCGATACCCATTCCTCATTCATTGCAAAACCATCCTGTTTTAAGCCCACCGCGTGGTCTCGTGCCTCTTAGTAAATGCATTCTGCACATGTGTTCTTAGTGTTAGCACAGATGCACACGTGCTTGGTGTATATGCATATTCGCAGTTAGTATGATACATTGTACCACACAGTATATCTTAGTCAATAGGTGTTATGTTGTGCATAGTTTAAAGAAAAAAAGCGCAGATAGTTTACCTGACGCATCAATTTTTCTAAAATCAGCTTCATAGAGTTCAATAATTTGACGCTTTATGTAATCAATTGTTTGAAAATTCTTTCCATTCATATATGCTTCAACAGCTTGCGGCATACCGCGCAGCGCATGAGTTTTTCCACTCAAGTAATTTCTTGTAAGCTTTTCGCTGCATATACATGGTTTTGCTCGTTTCATTTACATTTCTTCAAAGTCTTTTATGTCCAAAACCGACATTTCTTCAAAGTTTTGAATAAACCGCTTACGTGCAAGGGCGTGTATTTGTGCCTTGTGTTTACAAACTTACCGAGTTGCAAACTACAAGAATCTTATGAGGAATCTCTTCCCATTCGCTCATATGATGAGTAATCACCATGACGCTTTTATGCTGATCTAACAGCATACGAATTACGCGCCGCACAAGGCGCCTACCCGCACCGTCTAATCCACTTGTGCATTCATCTAAAATATACACCGGCTTATCCAACGCCAAAATAGCGGCTATGCCCACGCGTTTTCGCATACCACCAGACAGCTGATATGGATTGCACTCAAATGTGTCTGAAGGAACACCCAACAGCGAAAGCATCTTTTTTGCCCTGCACATGGCAACCTTACAAGAAACACCTAGATTTTTTAGGCCAAAAGTTACCTCATCAAGCACCGTTGGACAAAATAGCTGGTCCTCAACACGCTGAAACATAAAAGCGCAATCTCCCAACGCAACAGGTCGCCCATTAAGCGTTATGCTTCCTTGCTGCGGCTTACATGCTCCAATAAGATTGAGTGCAAGAGTGGTTTTCCCCGAGCCTGAATTGCCTACAACAAGCGTTAATTCTCCTGCATATAACGAAAAATTATACGAAGTATCGCTTTGAATACTACGAGAAGACAGTGCATCTCCTAAAAGTTGCGGTACGAGATTAGACACAAACAGTGTGGACTGTGTGGACTGTGTGGGCTGTGTGGGCTGTGGGTGCTGTGTGGGCTGTGTACCCTCGTTGTGCGCTCCTGTGGGCTGTATGCACGTTGTACGCTCGGTGTGTGCCACTGTGGGTAGAAGTTGCGCTTCACATGCATTATCCGCCAATATAAACGGGTCTTGTGCGCTCATAACGCTCATATAAGACGATTCATCTATAAAATCGGAGTATGCTTGCAACGTAGGATTAGACAAAAACTCAAAAGGACTCACTTCTGCGGCTATTTTTCCCTGATAAAGAACCGCAACCTTATCAACATATGTTAGGTCTTGCGCATTATGCGTTATTTCTATCACGCCCAAAGGCGCTCCATCAAACCCTGTCCTAACCAAACGCTCAATAGTTGCATGAAGTTGTTGCGATGAGATAGGATCAAGCTGCGAAAACGCTTCGTCTAACACAAGGTAGTGCGGATGAAGTGCCAGCGTAGCTGCAAACGCTACACGCTGCATTTCACCACCCGAAAGTGTATCAAGCATGCGCGCTGCAAGGTGCGAAATATGCGCAAACTCCAGCGCCTCTTTTACACGGGCGTGTACATCTTGCTCTGAAAGTCCTAAATTAAGAGGGCCAAACGCAAGCGTATCAAAAACAGACGGGCTTACGCACTGCGTATAGGGGTCTTGATGAACAAAGCCGCAAAGCCGCGCACGAGTAAGGACGTCAAGCGATTCGTTTGGAGCGATTGTATAACCATCAAGTGTTATATGTCCTGCTTGAAAAGGCACGTGTCCCGCAAGAACATTAACAAGCGTTGATTTGCCTGCACCGTTAGAACCCACAAGTGCTATGCGCATACCCGATTTACAGGTAAGTGAAAGCTCACGCAAAACAAAGGCGCTGTCGTGCTGATAGCTACAAGTAATATGAGAACAAGAGAGCGCCACCGAAGAACCTTTCGTATATAAAAAGACATATATTACGAATCTGATTATACGAATAAATAAGCCAATTAAAAAGTAACCGAAAAATAAAGTCTAGCCAAAAAAAGACCTCGCAAAAAAGCGAGGTCTTTGAAGGCGTTTTAACGCGAGGCGTACATTATGCCTCAGTTTTTCGCTGTCCTTAAGCTTGAGCGTTCTCATCCTTTGAATCTGCTGATTCTTTGGTGTCTTGCGCTTTCTCAGCCTCTTGAGCCTTGGCAGGCTTAGCAACCTTTTCTACCTTGGTTGCAGGAGCTGCACTGGCAACACTTTCGGTAACAACCTCAATGATAACAACTTCTGCAGCGTCACCTTTACGAGGACCAAGCTTCATAATACGTGTATATCCACCTTGGCGATCAGCCCAAAGGCCCTGAGCAGCCTTTTCGAATACCTGACGTACAACTTCTTTGTCACCAACTTTGGCAATAGCCAGACGACGTGCATGAACGTCACCCTTCTTTGCCCAAGTGATAACCTTATCTACCTCAGGACGAATAGCTTTTGCGCGTGCTTCGAGCGTCTTAATACGGTCATTCGCAAGCAGGGACGCAATCAAGCTCCTTTTCATTGCTTTGGTATGGCTGGCATCAGTACCAAGCTTCATACCTCTTTTTTTATTGTGTCTCATGGTCTAGTTTCTCCTCAATAGCACATTATTGTGGCTTAAGGCTTAAGTCCCAATCCTGCGTCCTCAAGCTTGTCGCGAACCTCTTCAATACTTTTTACACCAAAGTTGCGAATGTTAAGTAAATCGTTCTCAGAGAATTCTACAAGTTGACGAACATTATGGATGCCTGCGCGCTTAAGACAGTTGTATGAGCGTACGGACAAATCAAGATCCTCAATCTGCTTATCAAGCTCGGTGTTCTCTTCTTCCTCTTCATTAGAGAAAATCGAAACATCCTCTTGTGGCTCTTCTTCGTCTTCGGCCAAATCCATGAACGCTGCCATGTGTTGGTTAATAATGTCTGCAGCTTCGATAACTGCATCACGAGGACTTATTGAACCGTTTGTTTCGATCTCAAGAATCAGACGGTCATAATTGGTGTGTTGACCAACACGACAAGGCTCGACAGTCTTTGCACAGCGACGAACAGGAGAGTAAAGCGAGTCAACATGAATAACACCAATGGGATCTTCATCGCGCTCGTTGTCGTCACCTGAAACATAACCGCGACCTACGCCGATGCGCATACGCATTGCCAAGTGGCCGCCTTCGCCCAACGTGCAAATAACATGATCTTTGTTAATAAGCTCAAATTCAGCAGGAATCTTAAAATCTCCACCGGTAACAGTGCAAGGACCGTCGATAGAGATCGAAGCTTCTGCCGTTTCACCTGAACCGTTAGCGTGAAATACCAAGCCTTTTACGTTAAGCACAATGTCGGTAACGTCTTCATATACGCCATCAACCGTTGAAAATTCGTGCTGAACACCATCAATGGAAATAGCTTCTACAGCTGCACCTTCAAGCGAAGATAACAGCACACGACGCATGGAGTTACCCAATGTGTCACCATAGCCACGCTCCAATGGTTCAACATTGACTCGAGCAAGGTTTTCGGATATATCCACCACACTAACCTGTGGACGGATGAATTCTGACATGAATACCTCCTGCCAATCAGGTTACTTAGAATAGAGCTCAACGATGAGCTGAGCATCAATATCAAGGTCAATTTGATCGCGTACAGGAATTTGAAGAACTTTACCTTGAAGCTTTTCTACATCAACCTCAAGCCAAGCAGGAACTGCCATACGCTCAGAAACGATAAGAGATTCCTTAATAGGAAGCAAATCTTTTGCTTTAGAGCTAACAGCAATAACATCGTCAGCCTTTACCTGATAAGAAGGAATGTCTACACGTTTACCGTTTACGGTAATGTGTCCGTGACGAATTGTTTGACGAGACTCTTTACGAGTACGCGCAAAGCCAAGACGGAATACAACATTATCTAAACGGGTTTCTAACAAACTCATAAGGTTATCACCAGTAATACCCTCAGCCTTCATAGCTTTGGTGTAATAACCGCGAAACTGTTTCTCAAGAATACCGTAAATAAATTTAGCTTTTTGTTTTTCACGAAGCTGAGTACCATACTCGCTCAACTGACGACGACGTTGTCTTGGTTGACGATTGGACTTCTTGTTAATTCCCATAACAACAGGTTCAATCTCAAGTTGACGGCATCTCTTGAGGACAGGGGTCCTATCAATTGCCATAGTTACTGTCCTTCCTTATTACACGCGACGACGTTTGCATGGACGGCAACCGTTGTGCGGTACAGGTGTTTTATCCTGAATACCAGAAACTTCAAGTCCGGCTGCCTGAAGAGAACGGATTGCGGTTTCGCGACCAGAACCCGGTCCTTTGACGAATACTGCTACTTTATGAAGACCGTGCTCCATAGCAGCCTTTGCACATGCCTCAGCAGCAACTTGAGCAGCAAATGGAGTTGACTTACGAGAGCCTTTAAAGCCAACAGTTCCGCCTGATTGCCAAGCAATAACGTTGCCTTGGGGATCAGTAATAGAAATAGTTGTGTTATTAAATGTGCTCTTGATATGAGCTTGACCAACTGCGATATTCTTACGCTCAGAGCGACGAATATGCTGGGTCTTTTGATTTTTCTTTGGCATAATCTACTCCTAGGCCTTCTTCTTAGCACCAATTTGACGTCTCTTACCTTTACGGGTACGAGCGTTTGTATGGGTGCGCTGACCGCGTACAGGAAGACCCTTACGATGGCGAAGGCCGCGATAGCAACCAATCTCCATCAGGCGAGCAGTGTTTTGCCTTACTTCACGTCGTAAGTCACCTTCAGTGGTGAAGTTTGCATCGATATAGTCACGAAGCTTGGTAACTTCATCCTCTGTAAGATCCTTAACGCGAGTATCTGGATTAATACCGGTCTCGGCACAAACTTTAGTAGCTCTTGTTTGCCCAACACCGTATAAATACGTTAGACCGACTTCTACACGCTTGTCGCGTGGAAGATCGACACCGTTAATACGTGCCAACTTCGAGCTCCTCTCTTAGCCCTGACGCTGCTTGTGGCGAGGGTTCTCGCAGATCACGTAAACCTTGCCATGACGACGAATGACTTTGCATTTGTCGCACATCTTCTTTACCGAAGGGCGTACCTTCATCTTAAACTTCCTCCCAGTAGTACGAATAAACTGGTAGCAACAGATGCGCTTAATACAAGCATCTGTTTATAAACGCCCAGCCGCAGGCGAAACAACTGCCGTGATGTAACGGGGTTATTTGTAGCGATAGGTAATACGACCTCTGGTGAGGTCATACGGAGATATTTCTACCGTTACCTTATCGCCAGGCAAAATACGAATATAATTCATGCGTATCTTGCCGGAAATAGTACAGAGAATGGTTTTACCGTTTTCGAGCTCTACATTAAACATTGCGTTTGGTAAAGGCTCCAGCACTGTGCCTTCAAGCTCGATTCCGTCTTGTTTACTCACCGTACCTACTTTCTTCTTACAAATCACAGCGATCATTTATCATACATAAAATCAGCACGAATGGAAATAGCAACACGTATTGTACACAATTACACAAAAGACCTACAAACTTTCTTCTTGTGTAATATTTTTAAACTTCCAATCGCACATACACTTGTTGTTTTGGCTTACAACCTTTGTAGTTAGACCTGACTTTAGTAGTAAGACTCAACTTAATTAGTCAGACTCGCCGCCTTGCATAATACAATCGGCACCAAGATCATCAGCCGTTAAAACAACGGGGCCATCTTTGGTAATAGCGAGCGTGTTCTCATAGTGGGCAGCAATTTGACCATCATCGGTTACAACGCCCCACCCATCGGGCAATGTATGGCTTGCATAATCTCCAAGCGTAATCATGGGCTCAATAGCAATAACCATACCTACCTGTAGTCTTACGCCACGTCCCTTTTTACCATAATTAGGTACATTGGGATCTTCGTGCATGTCATGTCCAACGCCGTGGCCAACATAATCACGCACAACACCATAGCCATGCTTTTCTGCCAAGCTTTGTGCAGCAAATCCAATATCGCCCAGATGATTTCCAGGAAGAGCCTGTTCAATGGCGTCGTGAAGACAGTCGCGTGTAATTTCACACAGTGCCTTTGCCTCGTCGCTTACTGCACCTACATAAAATGTCCAAGCGTTATCACCAACCCAACCATCAACGGTAGCGCCTGTATCAATGGAGATGATGTCGCCCTCTTTAAGCACTGTGCTCGGAGAAGGAATGCCATGAACAATCTGGTCGTTAATAGAAGAACAAAGCGAAGCCGGATATCCGTAATAGCCCTTAAACGTAGGAATTCCACCGTGAAGGCGAATAAAGTTTTCTACCGCGCTGTCAATTTCCTTGGTAGTAACACCAGGTTTTACCAGTGTTCCTGCAAAGCGCAAAGCTTCCTTGGAAAGCTTTCCTGCACGCTTCATCTCTTCAATTTCTTGCGGACTTTTAATATGAATCATAAGGAAAGGAGCTTTTTGACACGCGCAAACACCTCGTTGGGATCAGCGGCTCCGTCCACCTCCTTAAGTTTAGACTGGGCTTTGTAATAATCAACCAAAGGAGCAGTTTGGGTTTCATAGGTTTCAAGGCGCTTTTGGATAGTTTCGGGCTTATCGTCATCACGTTGATACATCTGACCACCACAAGCAGGGCAAACATCACAACCAGCAGGAGCTGTGTAAGCACATGCTCGGCAAGTTCTGCGTGAACTCAAGCGCTTAACAATTAAATCTTTAGATACATTAACATAAAGCGCACCATCAAGGGTTTTACCAAGCGTCGCAAGCTCGGCGTCCAAAACTTGAGCCTGCTCGCAATTGCGTGGGAACCCATCAAGCAAGAACCCCTTTTCTACATCGTCGTGCGAAAGGCGTTCTTTAACCAAACCAATTACAAGCTCATCGGGTACAAGCTTTCCCGCCTTCATATAAGACTCGGCTTGACTCCCCAATTCTGTATGAGCCGAAACCGCACTTCTAAGTAGGTCTCCTGTAGAAATATGAACAAAACCAAATTCAGCAACAAGCTTTTGCGCTTGTGTACCTTTTCCTGCACCAGGTGCACCGAGAAGTACTAAATTCATAGGATTCAACACCTTTCGATTGTTAAACAGATATGATAAATGTAACACGTTTTTTAGCTTTAACACACGAAGATCGAGATTTTTCAAAAGCGTACAATCTAGCCATCAGCTTATAGGGGACTGGCGTGTACTTAATATATAAATTACAGGCATAAAGGCTATAAATTTCGAACAATAAGCGCCATCATGCACTTAGCCAACAAAAAAAGCGGAGCCGCATGCTCCGCTTTATAATCTTATCCGTGTGCTCAGAAATGCACTCTATAGTACCCAGCAGCTCTAATGGAAAAGTCCCTCGTAATTGTGCATTTTGAGTTGGCTTTCAAGCTGAGAAATAGTATCCATAGCAACGCCAACCATAATAAGCACCGAAGTACCACCAAACGCCTGCAACAAAGTGTTTCCCGTAAACCTAAACATAATAGAAGGAATAACAGCAATAGCAGCCATAAACAGTGCACCAGGTAACGTAATGTGATCTAACACATCCTTAATATATGCAGCAGTTGCCCCACCAGGACGAACGCCAGGCACAAATCCACCTGCTTTTTTTAGCTGGTCTGCAGTTTCATCGGGGTTAAATACCATAGCAGTATAGAAATAGGCAAAAAATACGATAAGTACAACTGATAATACCCAGTTTACCCAGCCCGTAGAAAGGGAGTTAGCAAAAGCCTGAATCCAATCAACACGCGGGAAAAATACCGCAACCTGAGCAGGCATATATAACAAAGCAGAAGCAAAGATAATAGGAACAACGCCTGCCGTATTAACCTTAATAGGAAGGTAGGTAGACTGACCACCCATAATTCGTCTTCCCATAACGCGCTTAGCATATTGAACAGGAATACGACGCTGGCCACGCTCAATGAAGATAATAATGGGGATAATAGCCAAAATAACAAGGAGCGTAACAAGTGTTGTTACCATACCAAAGGTAGAGGTATTAACCGACGAGGTAAGTGCAGAAGGAAGACCAGCCATAATATTTGCGAAGATGATAAGTGACATTCCGTTACCAACGCCTCGTTGCGTGATAACTTCACCAAGCCACATAATAATCATAGCGCCAACAAGCAAGACTCCTACGATGATAAATGCTTCGATATATTCAGGAAAACCAAGGTTTGAAAAACTAATTCCATAACTCTTGAATAAAAAGTAATATCCAATTGCATTTACCAACGCCAGAACAACCGTAAGATAACGCGTATACTGCGTAATCTTACGCTGTCCTGATTCGCCTTCTTTTGCGAGCTCTCCAAGTGAAGGTATAACCGCCTGGAACATCTGCAAAATAATCTGAGCCGTGATATACGGCATAATTCCTAAACTAAAAACGGAAACGCGAGAAAGAGCTCCGCCAGAAAAAAGATTAAGTACAGCTACTGCACCACTACCAGCGGAAGCCTCTTGAAATGCCTGGAGCATGCGAGCAAACGGCACACCAGGTGCAGGTAAATATGCGCCAAAACGATAAAGCAACAGGATTGCCACCGTAATGAAAATCTTGTTTCTTAACTCCTTGATGCGAAATGCGCTCGAGATGCCCTTAAACACGCTTACTCGACCTTTCCTCCGGCTGCCTCAATTTTTGCTTTAGCAGAAGCAGAAACCTTATCAACAGATACGGTAAGTTTCTTAGAAAGTTCACCGTTACCCAAAACCTTAACAGGAATATAGGTGTGTTTAATTACACCTTTTTGTACTAATGTTTCGTCGTTTACAGTTTCGCCATCAGCAAACAAGGTGTTCAGACGATCAACATTAACAGGTGTGTATGCTACACGATTGTGATTAGTAAAACCGGGGAGCTTAGGCAAACGCATAGCTAAAGGCTGTTGTCCACCTTCAAATCCGGCTCCTTTACCGCCACCAGCACGTGAAAGCTGACCTTTAGTACCACGGCCAGCAGTTGTTCCAAAACCAGAAGAGTTTCCGCGACCAATGCGCTTACGTGATTTCTTGGAACCTTGTGCAGGACGAAGATCATTGAGTTGCATATGTCTTGCTCCTAGTTCTCTTCAACCTCAACAAGGTGCTTTACCTTGAAGATCATTCCACGGACGCTTGGGTTATCAGGGAGAACCGAAACGTCACCAATTTTACGAAGACCCATTGCACGACAGGTCAATGTTTGATCTTTTTTCACAGATGCAACGGCACTGCGAACAAGCTTAACGCTTACTTTTTTATCAGCCATGGTGCTTAGGCCTCCTTTCCATTAAACATCTCTTTTACGCTCATACCACGACGAGCAGCTGCTTCTTCGGGGCTTGTCAAAGATTGCAAGCCTTTTGCGGCAGCTTTGATCATGTTAAGAGCGTTGCCGGTACCCAATGACTTAGACAGTACATTGGTAATTCCAGCCATTTCAAACAGAGGACGAACAGGACCTCCAGCAATAACACCAGTACCAGGTACAGCAGGTTGGATCAATACACAACCAGCACCATAGTGCTCTTTAACAGCATGAGGAACTGAACCATTTTCTGTGATAGGCACATGGAACATATTCTTTTTTGCATCGTCCACAGCTTTTTGAATTGCTTGTGGAACCTCGGCAGACTTACCCATACCAATACCTACATTGCCCTTGCCGTCTCCTACAACAACAAGTGCAAGTAAGGACATACGACGTCCACCTTTTACAGTTTTAGATACGCGATGGATGTAAACTACGCGCTCCTGAAGCTCGGAGTCATCCTGGCGCTTACGATCACGTGGCATTCAAATTCCTCCTAGAACTTCAGACCCGCTTCGCGGGCACCTTCTGCCAAAGCCTTAATACGACCATGGTAAATGTGTCCACCACGATCAAAGGTAACTTCTTTTACGCCAGCGCTTAATGCACGCTCAGCAACAAGTTTACCTACAAGCTCTGCAGCTTCTTTATTTGAACCAACTTTTACTTGACTTTTAATTTCTGCGGTTAAGGTAGAAACAGCGCAAATTACCTTAGCGTCACAGTCATCAATAACTTGAGCGTAAATATGAGCGTTTGTACGATGCACACTCAAACGAGGACGCTCAGCTGTTCCAAATACCTTGGAACGAACACGGCGTTTGCGGCGTTTAAGACCCGCAAGCTTAGCCTGGTTCTTGTTCATACTTTCTCCTTCAACATGCCGCTACCTAACGGGGTAACAGACTTCCTAGGTGAAGTAAAACTACTTAGCAGCCTTACCAAGTTTTCTGCGAATGTGTTCGCCTTCGTAGTGAATACCTTTACCTTTGTAAGGCTCAGGAGGACGCTTAGAACGAATTTCAGCAGCAACTTGACCAACTTGCTCCTTAGAAATTCCCTTAACAACAATGTGAGTGTTATCAGGAACCTCAAATGACATTTCGGCTGGGCAAGGATAAATAACTGGGTGCGAGTAACCCAGAGATAAATCCAAGTCTTTACCTTTAAGTGAAGCACGATAACCAACACCAGCAAGCTCAAGACGCTTCTCAAAGCCTTCCGAAACACCGATTACCATGTTGTGAAGCAGGGTGCGTGTTAAACCTTGTTGAGCGTTGGCTTCTACCGTTGGCTCAGCGAGCTCAACTAAAAGCTCTTGACCCTCTTCTTTAATTACAACGAGCTCAGAAAATGTGCGCTTAAGCTCGCCTTTGCTGCCCTTAGCAACAACGTGAGTTCCGTCAATGGTCACCGTTACACCGGCTGGAACCAAGACAGGCTTCTTACCAATACGAGACATTGTCTGCTCCTATCCAGATGAGTAACGATTACCAAATATAGGCAATGACCTCGCCGCCAACGCCCAATTTACGAGCGTCACGATCGCACATCATGCCCTTAGAAGTTGAGATTACAGCAGTACCAAGACCGCCAAGAACGCGCGGCAGTTTATCTGCTGAGGAGTAAATACGCAAACCGCATTTAGAAATACGGCGAATACCGCGAATCACGCGAGCGTGTTTTTCTCCATACTTAAGTGTAATGTGTAAAGTTTTTTGAGGTTTACTATCTTCAATCTCAAAGGACTCAATATACCCTTCCTCGCAGATTACGCGAGCTACCTCAGCAAGTACCTTGCTGGAGGGTAAAGAGACCTCAGGTTTACCTGCGGAGTTAGCGTTACGAATACGCGTTAACATGTCCGCTATGGGATCGGTAACCTTCATAGATTCCTTCTCCTTCGTTCGTGATGAAACTGTGCATGTGGTTCACACTTTGCCCGTAGCAAAGATGCCTACACACCAGAGCTTCCTACCAGCTTGCTTTGCGCACGCCAGGGAGCTCGCCTATACAAGCCATTTCGCGGAAGCAAACACGGCATAAACCAAACTTGCGATATACGCTGTGAGGACGTCCACAACGTTGGCAACGGTTTTGTGTGCGTGATGAAAACTTCGGCTCACGGTTTGCCTTGACGATCATCGATGTCTTAGCCACAAATCCTCCTTTTACCTTGGCTTTATTACCAAAGCCTTACGATTGCTGCGCAAAGCGCAGCTACTCCATCATCTACCAAATACTATTTTTTGAACGGGAAGTTAAATGCAGCTAAAAGTGCACGGCCTTCTTCGTCGGTAGATGCTGTAGTTACAACGGTAATGTCCATACCACGTGTGTGATCGACTTTGTCGAAATCAATTTCCGCAAAGATGAGCTGTTCGGTTACGCCCATGGAGAAATTACCGTGGCCGTCAAAGCTCTTAGAGGAAATACCACGAAAGTCGCGGATACGTGGAATAGCAATAGAAATAAGACGATCAAAGAACTCGTACATACGATCGCCACGAAGTGTTACCTTAGCGCCAATAGGCATACCAGCGCGAAGGTGGAAAGTAGCGATAGATTTGCGAGCGTGGGTAACCATTGGTTGTTGACCAGTAATGTCACGAAGGTCTGATACAGCGCCCTCGATTGCTTTGTGGTCGCCAGCAGCTTCGCCAACACCCATGTTTACGACGATTTTCTCGATCTTTGGAATTTGGTTAACATTTTTGTACTCAAATTCCTTTTGAAGTACGTCGCGTACTTCGTCGAAGTATTTTGCCTTTAATCGAGGCATGGCTTCGGTTGACTTCTTTGCCATAGGACACTCCTAAACTCTTGGGGTTTTAAGTACGGGGATCGCCTCGCACCTCCCGACACCTTATCGGGAGCCTACCTGCAATTTTATAAAAGACACCTAGGTATCCCCTATAAAGTTGCAACGGTAAATGATACCTGTTTCTCTTGTAGCATTTGCGTGCTGTTGGACGCATTTACAAAAACATCAGGATAATTCCATATTTCGGGCAGACGTTTGTTATTTGTCCATCATGTTACTTTAGCCAAAACAAAACGTTTTATAAAAGCACGCCCGCAGAGACACGCGCAGCGGCAATAAGCCAGGTGGTGTGAGTACGGGCGGAATTTGGTGTTAAAGGTGTGGGCTGCTAGTGCTGCCGACGACGCTTTTGCGAGATGAGGCTCATACCAGAACCTAATATTATGCCAAACGTACCTGTAAGAGCCAAAAATTCTGGAAGCACGCTTGTATCTCCAGTTTGAGGAACCGTGCGAGTATGTTGATGCGCGGACATGGGCGGCATAGGTTTTTTCTGGACGGTCACACGAACTTGTTTTGTGGTAGAGGCGCCATCTTTATCAGTAACCGTAAAGGTAATCTTATAAGCTCCAGCCTTGGTATTATCAAACCCGCCATTATCGCTGATAGATACCTTACTTGTTATATCACCATCTTCTACATCACTTGCAGATACAACAAGACTTGTGAGATCAAAAGTATCACCTTCAGTAATAGTTGCGTCACGAAGAGTAAGGGTGGGGGCTTCGTTCAAAACTGCTGCTTTCAAAGCATATACCGCATGAACCGTTATGTCCTGATTTACAACAGTCTTACCCGTAAATACACCAGATTTATCTTTACCAGAACTATCGGTATTCCATTCCTTAAAGACATATCCATCCTTTGTAGGCTCTGCGGGCATAGATTGATCTTTAAGCAGATCGGTATCTATTGCTTTCCCGTGCTGTACCTTAACTTGCTTATATTGCTTGCCGTCATTCATAAAAGTAACCGTATGCGTTATCATGCGAGGAACAAACGTGACCACTTTTTGGGTGGGATCTGTGTCTTTATGTGCAGAAACACGAAGTGTTTCCTCGGTTGATGCAGTATTAATGTCAGCTGATTCAGCCACCCATTCATAGCCTTCAGGAGCAGGAGCCGTAGGCTTTACGGCATACGTACCTGGAGCTAAATACGTAACCCCTTGAGAGAGATAACCCGCAGCCTCGGGAAGCAAAGCAGTGTTTTTATCCGTTATCATCTTCTGCAGTTCTGGTTTAGTAGGAGCTGTTGGAAGCTGCTCAGAAGATGTAAGCGAAGTATTAACCAGATTTTTACCTGCATAGATAGCGTATGGCTTACCTGCTTCTACCTTATTCTCTGTATTTTTGTACTGCACAACAAGCTGTGTGGGAATCGGGCGATAGGTCACGTAATAGTGTTTGGTGTTTACCTGATTGTCGTCTTTGTCACGCACAATACCATAATCATAGTTGCCAAACTTTTCAGTATTATCCTTGGTAAATGTGCCACCTTCGGGCGTGTCTATATCGTTACTGTAGTAAAGATAGCCAGGAATGTTTGTACTGGTCAGCTCCTCCATCGTTGGGCGCTTAACAGAACCTTTCTTTGGGTCGCCATCGTAACTTAAGAGTGGCGTATACATATTGCTGACCACTTTATTATTGCCAAAGCGCACTCCACTAACATTTATAATGTCAGACAAATCGGATACATCTAACTTGGTAAACGGCTTGGTAGAGAATCTGTCAGCTTCGCCAGCGCTGCGCTGGGAAAGTTGACCAGCGTCTTTAATGCGCGCTGCATTGCGATATTGCAAATCATCTACAAAGTGAAACTGAGCACCAGACTCAGGTAACAAGGCAACAGATCCAAAAGCTCTCATGTAGTTATGTACGCTTTGACGATTTATATATCCATACCCATAAACAGCCTCATCATTGTTGTCGCACTCCATAACAACATGAAAAAACGTTTGGTTCTTTCTTACAGAAACTTTGAACTTTGTCGGATCTGATATATTGGATCCAACAAGCTTCCCATTTATCTCAAGTTTGTATGGAATCTTATTGTTGGGAGTTTTGTAGTGATCAAAGTTTGCTGACCCATCTGGGTTTTTTAGCTCGCGCGACGATTGGTATGGAAAAAAGCCGATATCCCCGTTTTCTGAATGTTCGTCATCAATTCGCGGAATAAATACAAAAATGTCAATTCTTCCCAACCGGCCAGTATAGCCGAGAAACGAATGATAAGATGGATGAATACTTTTAGTATCACCAAATGCTTGACCATTCTCAACAGAAAATTTCTTGCCAGGAGGTGTAGAAAAAACCTTATCAATAATGGGATAAGGATCAGCAAATGGTGATTTATCCTGCAGCTCTTTAACTTCATCGGGCGTAATTACATTGGGGAAGGGATTTTGTACATTCTTATCATCGGTAAAATCATAAACTCCATCGGCATTTGGCTTAACAGTTGGACTTTCAACAACAGGGTCTGCAGCTGCATATGCCATAGTGGGAGAAGCTATAAACGGTATAATCCCGAGTGCACATATGAGTGCACGCACCACATTATTCCTTGAGAATTGCCCGTTGTTTCTGCATTTAATCTGTGTTTTCATAGTGTTCCTCTCAATGGTTTATAGCATTAACTTTAATGCAATGAAGGCAAGTTCTACCCCCCCCCCTCACAAATATTCCATATTTATTGCCAACAGGGGTGGACTTAGACCGTGCGCTGAGCTAGAACATTGAGCGCGCGCACAAAAAAACTCAAGCTACAACATGTGTAGCTTGAGTTTCAGTGTTTGTTACAATTCTAAAATTAAGCTGTTAAAGTTACACACGCCACATGAGCACATGCGCTACAAACGAGCGCACATAAGTCCTGCAGCAAAGCCCGGCGAAATTGCAAGAGTGCTCATTAGCAAGGGCAACCAATCGCCAGTTTGGGGCGTAGCTTTATAGGTGGCACAGATTAAAAACTGCGCTTTCCATATCCTGCAAAGCCACCCATCAGCGCAAGTAGCCCAGCACAAAAGAGAACACCAAACATGTTTGCATACAGGTTTTGTTCCTCGCCTGTTTGTGGCGAAACCTGATCTGGCTCACGTGCTGTCTTGTGGTCAGGCGGCGTGTCGGAACTTTTTGGATCCTGCCCTTTTGGATCGGGTTTTGGATCGGGTTGGGGCTGTCCTTCCTTTTCCCATTGAGCTTTCAACGTTATATCTTTTGTAACTTTTTGTGTCTTAAAATCCCATTTCTTATCATCTAAAAACCAGCCCGTAAACTTATATCCATTTTTAGTAGGGTCTTCTGGCATAGTCACCAGCGCGCCATCTGCAACACTTACCTTTGCCGCACTCGTAAATACACCACCTTGTGCATCAAACGTTACGGTATAGGTGGGCAATTTTTTCCAAACAGCAAATACGATAAATACGGGCGACTCTGCATGTAGAAAGTCTTTTTGCATACCATACTTGTTAATAACACCATCTCGAATAATAGACCACTGATACGCAGGGCGCATGTGCCTTGCATCAAAACGCATCGTCTCCGCAGCCCAGTTAGTATAATCACTGTAACACTTATTTTCCTGGTCAGGAGTTATATTCTGTTGACGAGTACATTCCAATAAATTGTGTATAGTGTAGGCATTTTGATCATCATCTGGCGTTCCGTCTGCTTTTTTAGGAAACAACAGATTATATCCCCAGCCTAAAAACTTGTATCCAGCGCGCTTGGGTACCTCCGTTGGAATATCCAGCTTATTATCTTTGATACGCACGCGCTTAAAAATCTTTTCGTTATGATATACAAACGAATACTTATCTGCGGTTGTCGGGTCTTTTTCAATTGTTAGTGCGTCTTTAGCATCATCTGCAGAATTTGCAAATATAAACTCCATGGGCAGCATAAAAAGAGTGGTTTTCACAAAATGGTCTTTAAGATCTATAAACTGATAAGGAATATTCCAATTATCGCCTTTTTCAACGGGAGCACCTTCATTTAGTGAATATTGTTTATGTATCTGAAAGGTAAGCGTTGTGGCAACAGGGCTCGTATGATCGGAATGCCGCAAGCTAAAACCTAGCGCATACGGTGATGGTACCGTTTCACCAACAATAGATATCTTATATTCATGATCGGGATTAAAGCCGAAAAAGATCCTGCTGATATTTACAGGGTCACCAAAATCAAGCTCCTTTATATCGGTTGCTTCCTTCTTAAGCGTGTTATCAAAAAAGCGAAACTTTACCGCACGATACTTTGCAAGCACATCATTATGTTGCTTTCTGCATGCAGGATCAGAATTCGAGCCATTTTGCCATGAGGTATCCAAAAGGCCGAAATCACTATCAGGCTGGATGAATGTAGTTTTATCGCTTGGAACAATGCGTGTATCAAGGGCTTTGTATTGCAGAGTTAGATTTATGAAATAATACTGCTTCATTTGCTCGTTAGTAAGTTTAACCGGCTTATCAGAGCTTGAATTGCTTGTTGTTTGCGCTGACGCGGACGTGTTATCTTGTGGTTGCGCATGATTATTTATAGAAGAATCTGCATAACAATATTCTTGCATACCTGCGAACAGGCACGTAATAACAAACGCACATGCAAAAAACAAAGTACGTAAAGAGGAAATTGCTCTGCATTTAAGCTGTGGTTTCATGGTGCTCCTCTCAATGGTTCATAATATTAACTGTAACGCACTGAAAGAGACCTATACCCCCCCCCACAAACATTTCATACTTCTTACCAACGGGAACACACTTAGATCGCGCTTTGAGCACGCACAAAAAAACTCAAGCCACAACATGTGTAGCTTGAGTTGTCACAGCGTGTACTGAACTTATAAACTTAACTGCTAGCTGTACGTGACGCCACGCTAGTGTTTGCGACGCAAACGAGCGCCCATAACCCCAGCAGCAAAGCCCAACGAAGTAGCAAGAGCGCTTATCGGCAAGAGCAGCCCATCTCCAGTTTGGGGTGTGGCTGTTTTTAAGTGGCTCGGGCGTTGAGTTTTGTTTTGTTTGCCCTCATTCTTATCTGTTGGCTTTTGTTCATCCTTTTTAACCACATTGACAACAGCAGATTTAGTTACGCTTATTCCAAGTTTATTAGCAACCTTAAAGGTAATGGTATATGTACCTACCTTAGCAGCATCAAAGCCTTGAGTATCTACCACAGCTACCTTATCTATAAGGTTACCGTCTTTGGCATCGGTTGCAGAAACTATTAAATCACGCACCGTAAAAGGAGTGCCTTCGGTAATGGTTTTATCTTGAAGAGTAAGAACGGGAGCGGTTTCTATCTTTGCTGGATTTGGAGTATAGATGGCATACACATTCATATCGCTTTGCACGAGCGTTGTACCACTAAATGCTTGTCCTGTTCCATCGGGCTTTGTATTCCATTCCTTAAAGGTAAAACCTGCTTTAGTAGGCTGGGCAGGCATCGACTGATCTGTCCATTCGTCTGTTTCAATAGCCTTGTTCTCTTGCACTTTTACTTGTGCAAGCTGCGCGTCGCCATTCATAAAGGTAACTTTATAACCCGAGGCCTCCCACTTGGGGAATACAACAAACGTATGGTTAGTAGAGCAATATTGAGTTCCTAATTTACTTCCAAACACATTCACACCCTTGCTATCCCTTATGAGGGCAAACAAATAAGGATAGTCAATATATGGTTTAACTCCAAAGGGCGAATATGCAACCGTTGTGCTATTTATTATTTTTTTATCATCGTCGGACATACGATCAAATGACGTATATGGTCTACCATTTGTTTTTTGAGCAACATAGAACTGCCAGCCAGCAAATTTATAGCCCGATTTAACAGGATTGGTCTCAGGGAACTGAATTTTATTATCTTTCACACGAAGACGCGCAAAAACATTATCGGCGTTGTAGGTAAACTTCCAGTTGCCGTCGGATCGATAGTCACCATTATCTTTTTGTGGCTGAGTGTATGAAAAACATTTATCTGCTACCGACTCATCCTTGGCATAAACAACTTCCATAACACACAAACGAAAATATTTATTTTGAGATTGCTTGTCTTTTGCGTTGGATGGCGTCCACTTAAAATGGTATATATCGGCTTCAAATTCTTTTCCCTCATCGGCTGAAACATTATTATACGTCACATAATACGGGCTTGGAATAGTGCTATTTACTACGGATACCTCATATGTATGAGTTGAATCATAGCTACCCAAGCTTTTTGTTGCGCTCGTGGCAGTGTCGGGATCATAGGTGCCGGCAGTCGTTGCTACTATCTTGTTATCAGTTATATCTTTTATCTGAAACTGGATTTTTCCAAACGCTTCCTTAACATCTTTCCTGGAAGAATCGAGCGTAGAACCAAAATCCCAGCTACCAAAATTTAATTGGCCAAAATCGCTATCGCCTTTAACAAATGCATTTTTGCCGCCTGCATATTCCTCATTCATGGTTTCCCAGCATAAACTCACTTTAAGCTCGGTCGTTTGGACTTGTGCGGGCACATTAGGATCTGGTTTTGAACTTCTTACCTCCACCGCGGCTAAATTAGTAAGCGCGGTTTGTGCCGAAGTTGTAACTAAAGTGTTATCAGTAGGCTTTTGTGCAGTAGCTACATGTTTTTGCGTCACTTGATCTTTTGCGATAGGCGTGACTACACCTGCGGGTGCTTTTTGTTCTAGTGCAGGCGTTTTGTTACCTACAGGCTCAAGCTCTTGAGCTTGAGCAACTACGGAACTTGAAGCAATTAAAACAGACGCAACAGCTCCTCCCCACACATACGCACGAGAAGTACTGAGCATATTGTGCATGCGTGATGTCTTGCTATAATGTTTAGGTTTCATGGCGTAACTTCCTTCCACGAGACATCTTTTTAAAGATGAAGCCTTTAATTACGTACTTGAGTTTTATCTTCTGATGTTTTTGCCGGCTAACATAAGTTCTGACGGTGATTCAATGCATGCTTCTTTTGCAATATAAACGTAGTAACTTGCTGTATTTGAATAGCGCGTTCATCTTGCATGTTCATACGTGCTCCAAAGCTTTTTCTCTGCCTTTATTTTAAGCAATTCACAAGTATCACCCATGACCCCCCCGCCTTCACAACTTTTTCATATTTCGCTCTTTTTGGACGAATTACAAATTTAGTTTCCACAAAATATTTATAATTTGACCCAATATATGCAGGTTCTTATACCCCCCCCCACTTCGTACATACTGTGTAGACATACGCATTCTTTTTAGATAGAATCTATCCACCACATTTAAGAGGGGGAAACCATGCTACAGATAGAACATCTCACAAAATCATACAAGCCAGCGCAACAGGGCTTTCTTAAAAATCTTGCCCGTAAGTTTACAAAACAAACTGCAAAGGACGCTGCAGAATCCGCGCACAATCTTGAGACATTCGCAGTACGCGACCTTTCCTTAAACGTTGAATCGGGCGATATTTTTGCCTTTATTGGTCCTAACGGCGCAGGTAAAACAACCACTATCAAAAGTATCGTGGGTATCCACTCCTTTGACAGTGGCACCATTACAATCGACGGCCATTCTATTGTGGATGAGCCCCTTGCCGCCAAGCAAATTTTTTCGTATTTGCCCGATAACCCCGAGATTTATAACTATGTAAGTGGTATTCAATATCTGCGCTTTGTTGCCGATATGTATGGGGTTGACCCGCGCCTTGCACGCGAGCGCATGCACAAGTATGCCGATATTTTTGAGCTCACCTCAAAGCTTAATATGCGCTGTGCCGATTATTCTCACGGTATGAAACAAAAAATTGCTATTATTGCATCGCTTTTGCATAACCCTCGCTTGCTTGTGCTCGACGAGCCTTTTGTAGGCCTTGACCCCGAAGCAACGCTTCACTTTAAGGAAATCATGCACGAGATTTGCCAAGCTGGTGGCGCTGTATTTTATTCTACGCACGTTTTGGAGGTTGCCGAAAAACTCTGCAACAAAGCTGCCATGATTAAAAATGGTCGCCTTGTAGCACAAGGAACTATGTCTGAGCTTACTCACAATACATCGCTTGAGACGCTTTTTATGAACGAGCTCGCAGACGATTCCGCAAGCCTTGTAACAGGTGAGTCCGCTGTATCTACATGCGAAAACGCAAGCATAGATGAGACCAGTGATTTATCTGACGCAGCAGCTTCAAACACCAGTGCAGAATAGATGTGATCATGATGCCACACACGTTAAAACAAATATATTCCATCATTAAGATGGGTCTTATTGAGAATTGGACTAAAGCTTTTAGCTCAAAAAGAAGAGGCAATACCAAGACATTCATCAACCCTGCCATACGAGGCATAATTGTGGCGGTTGTTGTCCTTGTGCTGCTTATGCAAGCCTTCATCGGCTTCTTTAATAACCTTATAGAACTCATGGGCCCACAGATACTCCCAAGCGCGGCTTTTATATGCACTTTTCTTTCTATATTGATAACCGACTTTTTGAGCCTTGGTTCCGCCCTTTTTGAAACAGGACGTTACCAACAGCTTAAAACTATGCCCATATCGCAGCTGACCATTGCTTGGGCGCGGCTTATAGACGCGTTAAGCGGATCATTTATTTCTGCACTTATCTTTATGTTATGCGGCGTTATTGCTTGGAGTGCTCACGTCGACATACTAAGTCTTATACGTCTTGCCGTTTTTGGCACTATTCTAGTACCACTTTATACCTCAATTTTTTCCATCCTGTGTTTTTGCGCTGGATACGCGCTTAAACGCAAGTTTCGCGGTGGACACATTTTTGTGATGGCATTAGTAACATGCATAGTTATCGTACCGGCTATTATTATTGGATACAGCCTTGCTATTCCCGAATTACAAAGCTTTATCCTTCCCTATCTTAACTCTATTACCATGGTACTTTCGTTTGTTGATGTCTTTGCCGCAGCTTGCATGGGTGACATATTAGCCCTTGCTAAACTTGCTGTACCAATTATGGTTATCTACACGATTTTTGCTACATGGCTTGCTAGAAATCTTGACTCGCTCATTGCACTTAAAGATGTAAGGGTACAAACGCGCTCATTTTCTTTTGAGGAAGCCCGTACAAACGATACGCATACGCAAGCAAACAAGCAAACGAACAACCTACTGCGCGCAATTGTAATAAAACACCGAAGCATGGTTGCACTCATAAAAAAGGACGGTCTCTTGCTGCGTCACAGCTCGGCAGTTGCAATGAACGTACTCATAGGTCCACTTTTTGGTTTAGCAGCGGCAAGCTGTCTCTGTCTATTTCCCTATATAAACCATCTTGAAGGTCACATATTGTGCGCGGTTGTAGCATGTATTCCCATTTATACCAACTTAGCACCGGCTAGCTTGTATGCTATCACGTTGGAAGGCAACAAATGGTGGCACCTTCAAACGATGCCTTTGCTCGCACGCGACATTATGCGTGCAAAACTTATTGCGGCAACTACTCCTATAGGAATTACGCTTGCGATAGAAGAAGTGCTGTATAACATTTTTCTGCCGTTGAGCTTGGCAGAACGTTTTGCGTTGCTGATAATGCCGTTTGCCTCGATTGCATTTCTTTCTATTTGCGCTCTGGCAATTGACGCTAGCGACCCCAATTTTAGCTGGGACGATACTCACGAAATTGCACACGCGTTCAAAAAACAAAAATGGACGTTGCTACTTTTTGTCCTGTGTTCTATTTGCATTGGAATTACGACTCTTGTTTGTTTCAACCCCTTAGGCGAGTTTTTTGGTGGCGATACCACCTATGTTACCTGTACTCTGTTGGGAGCTGCAATTTTATTGGGTATAGCATATTTTGTCTACGACCACTTGATGAACGCTCCTTTGGTAGAAGGATAATCGAAGCATGGCGTTGTAGTGCTTGTGACATATGTTTGTACGATGCGTGTTCGCACGCCACATGTTCACGCGATAAGTTATCACTTGACATATGTTTGCACAGCATACGTACATTGCACAACAAGTGAGTTACCGTAGCTAGCCACAAAAACTTTCATCTACAAAAAAGCTCCGAAGCGCGCATGGCTTCGGAGCTTTCGTATACATATATGCAGAAAAAGTTATTTGATCTCGGTACCAGTTTGACGAGAAATTCTCACCTTTGTACCGTCTTCAAGAACCTTAAATCCGCAGCGGCAAGGCTTGTCGGTAGAAGGATCAATTAACGCAACGTTAGAAGCGTCGATTGCAGCTTCTTTCTCAACAATACCGCCTTGTTGATTTGCCTGCGTTGGCTTTTGAGCTTTTTTAACCACTGCTACGCCTGCAACAACAACCTTGTTTTCGGAAGGCAAAGCACGAAGAATTTCACCGCGCTTACCCTTATCCTTACCCGAGATGACCTGAACTTGGTCTCCCTTTTTGAATTTCAATTTAGCCATGAGCATCTCACTTTCTAAAGCGTCTCAGGAGCAAGCGAGACGATCTTCATGTACTTGTGATCACGCAGCTCACGAGCAACGGGTCCAAAGATACGCGTACCTTTAGGCTCACCTTGCTTGTCAACCAAAACGCAAGCATTCTGATCGAACTTAATATAGCTGCCGTCTTTACGACGAGTTTCTTTTACAGTACGAACGACAACGCAGCGAACAACGTCACCCTTCTTTACTGAACCACCTGGGGTAGCCTCCTGCACGGCGCACATAATGACGTCGGCAAGGCCAGCATAGCGGCGCTTTGAGCCACCCAAGACTTTGATGCATTTGACGCGCTTAGCACCGCTGTTATCAGCGACGTTGAGCATGGTCTCCATCTGAATCATTGCTGTTCCTCCAACCCCTCCTCGTTTAGTATGTAGCACGTACACACTAAAACGAGATGGGCATCACAAATCGTTATTTAGCGCGCTCCACAATTTCGACAAGACGCCAGTGCTTGGTTTTAGATAAAGGACGAGTTTCCATAACGCGAACTTTATCACCAAGAGCACTTTCGTTGTTCTCGTCGTGAACATGAAGCTTCTTACTGATAGTCATCATTTTGCCATACTTAGGATGGTGTTTACGATACGTAATTTGCACCGTGATGGTCTTGTCGCCGGAAAGCGAGATGACCTCACCGGTGCGGACCTTACGTGCATTCCTGCTTTCGGTATCTGCCATAACTTATCTCTCCTGCAACTAGTTGTTTGCAGCTTTAGATGCTGCAAGTTGACGAGCACGTAACTCTGTTTGAACGCGCGCAATGTCGCGCTTAACAGCTTTTACACGAGCGGTGTTGTCGAGCTGGCTGGTTGCCATCTGAAAACGCAGATTAAAAAGCTCAGAACGACCGTCTTCGAGTTTTTGAGCGAGCTGCTCATCGGTCAGCTCACGAATTTCGGTGTATTTCATGTTGTCTACTCCTCCACATCCGACGTGGCACGGGCAACAACCTTGGTCTTGATAGGCATCTTGTGCTGTGCAAGACGCAATGCTTCTTTAGCCACTTCTTCAGACACGCCGTCGATTTCAAACATGATACGACCAGGTTTAACGACCGCTACCCATTCCTCTGGGTTACCTTTACCAGAACCCATACGAGTTTCTGCAGGCTTCTTAGAAATCGGCTTGTCCGGGAAAATTGTAATCCAAACTCTACCACCACGTTTCATGTAACGGGTGATTGCAATACGAGCTGCCTCAATTTGACGATTGGTAATCCAATGAGCTTCAAGAGCTTGAAGTCCATAGGAACCAAAATGCAACTCAGTATTACCCTTTGCATGGCCCTTCATGGAGCCGCGCTGTACTTTACGGTGAAGAACGCGCTTAGGTGCCAGCATTAGCGACTCCTCCTCTCATTGCGACGACGAGGACGGCTTGTTCCCTCTAATGCAGGGTTAGGAGCACTTTGTCCTGGAAGTTTCTCGCCTAAATAAATCCAAACCTTAATGCCTACTGCGCCCATAGTGGTGCTTGCAGTAGCTTGTGCATAATCAATCTTGGCACGAAGAGTGTGCAGAGGTACGCGACCTTCACGCGACCATTCAACACGACCCATTTCGGCACCGTTCAGACGACCAGAGCATTGAATACGAATACCCTTAGCGCCAGCTTTGGTGGCACCCTGAACTGCTTTTCTTACAGCACGGCGGAATGCAACACGGCCTTCCAACTGCTCTGCGATACGATCAGCAGTAAGTTGTGCGTCGAGATCGGGCTGTTTAATTTCTACAACTTCGACATTAACGTCGCCTTTGCCAACCTTGGCAATTTTTTGAACATCTTTGCGCAGATCATCGATCTCGGTACCTTTTTTACCAATTACAATACCAGGGCGCGATGTTAAGATGACGACTTTAACCTTGTCGCCGGCACGCTCAATTTCAACGCGAGAGAGAGCTGCAGAAGCAAGACGCTTCTTGAGATACTTACGAATTTCAAGATCGCTACCGACATTTTGAGCATAGTTATTTTTGCCTGCATACCAGCGAGAACGCCATTGCTCGGTTATGCCCAAACGAAAACCGGTTGGTTGTACTTTCTGACCCATACTATCTCTACGCCTCCTTTCCAGGTGCGACGACGACCGTAATGTGGCTCGTGCGCTTGTTAATACGAGAAGCTGAACCTTTAGCGCGAGGACGAATACGCTTAAGCGTAGGTCCTTCGTTTACATAAGCTGCTTTAACAACGAGCGTACGAGCGCGCAGGTTGTGATTGTTCTCGGCATTTGCTACAGCAGACTTTAAAACCTTAGTAACAGGCTCTGCAGCAGCGCGTGTAGAGAATTGAAGTGCTTCCAAAGCACGGTCAATAGACTTGTTGCGAATTAAATCAACAACCATACGTGCTTTACGAGGTGCCATGCGAACAAACTTAGCTGTTGCTTTTACCTCTTGAACTTGAGTGTTAGCCATAAACGTTTACCCCCTTTATGCCTTGTGGCCGCGGAAGGTACGAGTTGGAGCAAATTCGCCCAACTTATGACCAACCATAGACTCGGTAAGATATACAGGGACATGCTTACGACCATCATGGACAGCAATGGTGTGTCCTACCATCTCGGGAAAGATGGTTGAAGAACGTGACCACGTTTTAATGACGTCTTTTTTTCCTGCCTCGTTCATAGCGGCTACGCGCGCAAGGAGGCGAGTCTCCACAAACGGGCCCTTCTTGAGACTTCTGCTCATTTTGTAAATCTCCTCTTACTTAGGTATCCAACTATTTAGAACGACGACGACGAATGATGAGGCGGTTTGAAGCCTTCTTCGGGTCACGAGTCTTGTAACCCTTGGTTGGTTTACCCCAAGGTGTAACAGATGGACGACCAGAAGTGTGGTTCTTACCTTCACCACCACCGTGTGGGTGGTCTACAGGGTTCATAACCGTACCACGAACGGTAGGACGAACGCCTGCCCAGCGACGACGACCAGCTTTACCAACAACAATGTTGGAGTGATCGGCATTGCCAACTTCACCGATAGTTGCACGACAAGTGAGCAAAACGCGGCGAAGCTCAGATGACGGCATACGCAAAACTGCATAACCGTTATCTTTACCCATGAGCTGAATTGAAGTTCCAGCTGCACGTGCCATAGCTGCGCCTTTGCCAGGTTGGAACTCAACAGCATGGATGAGCGTACCTACTGGAATCTCGGACAGAGGCATCGTGTTACCAGGTTTAATATCTACATCTTTTGATCCAGAGAGAACCTGATCTCCAACATGCAAGCCTTCAGGGCATAAGATATATGCCTTTTCACCATCTACATAGTGAAGAAGTGCAATGCGAGCAGAGCGGTTTGGATCGTACTCGATAGTAGCAACTTTTGCAGGTACATCGTCTTTACGACGTTTGAAGTCTATTCTTCTGTACTTGCGTTTGTTCCCGCCACCTTGGTGACGAGTAGTAATGCGACCGTTGTTGTTACGACCACCTTTAGACGAAAGTGGCTCAAGAAGTGACTTCTCGGGCTCAGTGGCTGTAATCTCTGCAAAGTCAGAGACGGTTTGCCAACGTCTACCAGCACTCGTAGGCTTGAGGTGCTTTACTGCCATACTTTTCTTCCCTTCTTTCCGTTGGCCGATAAGCCTAGGGATTATCTTATCGACACCGGACTACCACGTTGCCGCGCGTATCCATAACGTGCGACTAAGTACCCGCTTTATTAAAAAGCGGGCGCTTGTTTACTCTTCAGAAGCTGCAGAGGAATTTGCAAATACCTCAATTTGCTCGCCTTCGGCAAGCGTTACTACAGCTTTTTTCCACTTACGGGTTTTGCCAGCAACATAACGAACGCGTTTTGTCTTAGGCTGAACCCACATTGTGTTTACTTTGGTAACGTGTACATTAAAAAGTTTTTCTACTGCGCTTGCGATCTCTTCTTTAGGAGCGCTTGCAGCAACTTCAAATGTATACTTTCCAGAACTCATCAAATCGAACGAACGCTCTGATACAACTGGACGAATAATTACTTCATAGGCACAAGTCATTAGCTGAGCGCCTCCTCAAGTTGTTTAGCTACATCAACAGTCATAACAAGAGCAGCATTATCGACAAGAATACGAGTGTTTACTTCGGATGAAGCATAGATAACTACCTTAGGAAGGTTTCTAAACGAAAGGTAAGTTTCAACATCATCATCGTCTACAACAAGCGTAACGCGCTTATTTTGAAGCTCAAGAGCTTTGATAATAGCAGCAGCTTGTTTAGTAGAAGCTTTTTCAAAAGCAAATTTATCAAGAACAATAAGCTCACCATCGGCAAGTTTGCCAGAAAGAACGCTTTTCATAGCAAGTTTTTTCTCTTTATTGTTGCTACGAAGTGCGTGTGAGTGAGGAGTGGGGCCAAATACAACGCCACCGCCTACCCATTGAGGTGCACGAATTGTACCTTGACGTGCGCGTCCAGTACCTTTTTGGCGGAACGGCTTTACACCACCACCAGAAACGGCAGAACGATTTTTAGTTGAGTGAGTACCCTGACGAAGGCATGCTTCGTATGCAACAACAACTTGATGCACAACAGGGATATTGGGCTCAATACCAAAAACGTCGGAAGAAAGCTCAAGTGTATCTGCGCTTTTCCCTTCTACGTTTTTTACTTCAATCTTTGACATCTTAATCTCCTTGGTAGCCTAGGGTTTGCTTTGGGCCTTAGGCCATACGGATCGAGACAAGAGCATTTTTGCCGCCAGGTACAGCACCTTTAACGAGCATAAGATTTTGCTCTTCGTCGATACGAACAAGCTTAAGATTTTTAACAGTTACACGCTCATCGCCCATGTGACCAGCCATGTGCAATCCTTTACGAACACGTGCAGGATATGAGCACTGACCAATGGAACCCGGCTCGCGCTGGTTGCGTGAACCATGAGCTTTAGGACCACAAGAGAAGTTCCAGCGCTTAATGGTTCCCTGGAAACCTTTACCCTTTGAGGTACCAATTACATCTACAGCAGCTACGTCTGCAAAATCCTTAACGGTGACGACGTCGCCGCATTTGTGATCTTCGCCGTTTTCAACGCGAACTTCTGCCAAATAACGAGCAGGCTCAACGTTGTGAGCTTTAAAGTGACCAGCCAAGGGTTTGTTAACGTGCTTAGCTTTAATGTCACCAAAGCCAATTTGAACAGCGTCATAGCCGTCTGTAGCTTTGGTCTTAACTTGTGACACCGTGCAGGGACCAGCTTGAATTACCGTTACAGGAACGATGTTATCGTTCTCATCCCATACTTGTGTCATACCGATCTTGCGACCAAGAATCGTTGTGACCATGTGTTTTCCTAACCTTCGGTGGTCATGAGACGTTTCGTTAGCATGCGCGCATTAAACGCACATAATAAGGTCTAAAAAACCTCACGTCTGCCAACAAGTGCACCCTACACTTTCCTCAGCGGACCACAACGTATATATGCTGCTTGAACTTGGCTTTTGTTGCGAGCAGTTGTCTTTAACACAGGATAAGACAAGCAACGAAATGCTAAATGTCCATAAAAATGCAGCTTTATTAGTCTACTAACTTTGAGGGCTGAACGCAAACTTTCACGAATAACTCATATTTTTGATCGTTTTGCTGTATTATCTATAGTAATTTGTGTGGGCAAAACGGTTATCACAGACAAACCATGCTGCCACAAATGATTACTTTGGTTTTGTTTGCTTGAAAAGCAAAATTGGTATCGCAACTATATTGTGCAACGAAAGTTTGTTGTACATCAAAAGAAAGGCTTGGCTAGCCCATGAGTACACCGTGGCAAGTTCTCTATCGTTTGGATGCAACTCAGACGAATATGCAGGATCATATTCATGTAAACAGTCCATGTAAACTAACTTGTGACGCACTCCAAATTCTTAACAATACACAAACGCACAAAACGTTTTTGCAGCTTAAGATTTCAAATCCGCTTGATGTATCACAAACTTCATGTGCGGCTAGCATTACCTTGCATGCGCATAACGGCCAAGACTATGTGTTTCCGCAAGAGCCTCTTGTGCTTTCGCTTGACGCACACGCTTCGTTTGAAATGGAGCCGCTTGAGATCTCGGTTCAAGATGTTGCGAGCGCAGATGTATATATATGGCAGAATTCAGATTCTCATGAGAGCAATTCCTTAGAGTCTGATGTGGTTGAACCATCTGTTAACCCTGCGGCTGGTGTAGTGCCCGAAGCCGTTAATCCTGCGGCTGGTGTGATGCCCGAAGTTGGTGTGATACCCGAGCCAGCTGTTGAGCCAACTGTTAACCCAACAGCAGACGTGATGCCCACCATGGTAATGCCTTCTGCTAACAATCTCGCAGACAACGACCAGGGTTTAACGGCGCAAACAGGCGCGCTTAACAGCGACTCGACAACCGCACAGCCTCATACCATAGGTTACGTGCAAGCCGCCAATACTCACGCACCCAAACAACAAACTCCAGCGCAAAAAAATAAGAAAAAGGTCATCGTTATTTCGCTTATCGTTGCGCTGGTTTGTATCGCTGCAATTGCCGCTGGTGCATTTTGGTATCTTCACACTCAGCAAGAGCAAAATCAGCAGCAAGAGCAAGCTGACCAAGACGCAACCTCGGAAGACAGCAGCGCAGATCAGTCGGACAACAGTCCAAGTAAAACTCCTGCTACGCTTTCTATCTCGTGCAATCCTTCCAAGCCTTTCTGGGGCATATGGGTTTACGAAAGCAACGACAAAAAAGACGCAGATGATCACGCGCACGATTTTACCTCTCACGGCTTTACCGCTATAACCGTTGATACCGCAACCATTCCCGAAGCAAAGTTTACCAAGAAATACGCCGTTACCGTCGGCACATGGAAAGACGAAGCTTCCACCAAAGACGCGATACAAGCGCTCAAAGATGCAGGATATGGAACATTTAAGCCCACGTATAGCGGAAAAATTAGCTCGTCATCGTCAGCTGCCAGCGTAACTCTTGAGTGTGTAAGCTCAACGGGGACAACACTTTCGGGTTCGGTAAGACGCGACGCAAATGGTTACGTACTCGCCGATTCAGATACTCACACATACACCGCGGAAGAAATTACAGCTAAAAACCTGACTCCAGCAGAGCTCTGTATTGCTTGGAACGAGCCATTTGCTCGCAAGGGCTATGCGTTTTCAAACGCAGGGCTACAGACCTACTTTGAGCGTAACTGCCCGTGGTACAAGTGCACACATGCCAGCGTATCTCTTCAGGGCGTAGAGGCTGCCAACAATGAGCTGTTTAAATCCTATGCTAAAGAACATAGCGATTTTAGTCCTTGGCTGTACTTAAAAGTTTAGTTTGGACGCGCGCGGTTTGGCGAAAACGTTAAAGCATAACGGTAAAAGAAATGGTATAAAAAATTGCCAGAAAAGATATGACGGCAAAGAGACTAATCACCTTGTTTAATTTCTCTTTGCCGCTTATGTTTGATGAACCAAGCAGGTAGATAGGCTCTTGTATGGCTGAGAAACAAAATCAAGCGACGAGCGTAGGTGTGGGCTCAGGTGAAACCAGTGCTGGTGCAGATGCAAGCCTGAACGCAGGCGTGAGCACAGATACAAGCGCGAGTGCAAGGACAAAGACAAACAAGCCAAACCAACTGAAAACCTGGTGCACTACTCACAAGCACGCGTTAGCGGTTACAGTTTTAGCAATTGTACTTTTGGTGCTTATCCTCGTATATGTATTTTCTTGTAATGCAGAACAATCAGCCAGATTGGTGCAAAACGCTTCAGACGTTGCTCCAAAAGCACAAATCGTACAAGATAGAATTGCAGAAAACGCAGACAGTACAGATGCCACCACGACAAATGAAATTTCAACAGAGCAAAGTGCGCCTCAAGAAATCAAAGAGCTTCAGCAACAAATTGAGGAGCTTACACAACCATACGGCTCGTCTGTTTCGGTGTGTATTATCGACGCTTCTAACGGAAACTATTGCCACGTAAACTCAGATAAAGCCTTTGTATCCGCTTCGATGATTAAACTAGCAGTATTATGCGAATATATGCATGCAGTTGACAATGGACAGCTGGACCCTGCAGACCGAGTTACGCTGAAAAACATGAAAGTAGTTGGAGGAACCGGCCTTATACAAACAGAACGTCACGCATCTTACTCGTATGACGAATTGTGCCGCTACATGATTATGTACAGCGATAACACAGCAACAAACGTACTTATCAACAAGCTGGGGCAAGACGCTATAAACGAGCGCGTTCAAGCTTTGGGGTGCAAGAATACTTCGCTGAATAGACAACTTATGGCACTTAATACTAATACCGAAAACTGGATAAGTGCACGTGACGCAGCTACCATTTTGTATAAATTTAAAAATGGTACAGCTGCAAGCAGCACCATATGCGCCAAGGCTTTGGAGTACTTAAGCAAACAAACAGACAACGAAGGAATGGCCGAAGGCATATCAAGTGGCGCATTTGCACATAAAACAGGCTCCTTGCGCTCAATGCGTCACGATGGGGGCATCGTTTTAGGTAAGCACCCCTATGTGATTGTCGCTTTATGTGATATTGGAGCAGGCAATGCCAATAGACTTATGAAAGAAATTGCGCAAAAAACAGACGCGTATTTTAGCCAGCTCGATTAAATAAAGGTTTGCGCACAAAGTAAGTGCTCCCCACTTGCATAAACCGAGCGTTCCTTGCACATCACCTAGTAACACTTGAGTGTAACTGAACAAGAAAAAGCGTGTTGCGCCCAAACGGGCGTAACACGCTTTACTTATATAATCACGAAGATAAACAAACATAAAGGCAATTCATCCAAAACATGCCCGAGCCTCGGAAAGCAAAAACCAAATTATAACCACTCTACAGGCGCATAAGATTATTTGCTATTGATCCCATTCCAGCAAAGAGCACGCTTAGAACAAAAATGAAGTAGATAACAAACGACACAAAAGAGCCAAGCATCACTAAAAACGAAACGTGCATAATGTCTTTTTGAGCAGGTTCTGCATCTTTAGCCGTTACTACAATGGTAGCTATAAAGAACAGCGGCCCCATGACGCACAACAGAATTCCGCTGAAAAATGAAAGCGAAATAAGATTGCAAACAAAAGCAATGCACACAAATAAGAAGTTCAAATTACAATACTGTGCAACCTTAGTAATGTATGCAAAAAAGCTTATAGACTTGCTGTGCGTCATCTTATATGCACCATATGAACATGCCAAGAAAATAAGCTCGCATATAAGCGTTACGAAAAACATCTTGACAATCACATCAAAGAAAAAGTTATTTGCTACGCCAGCTACCGTATGAGCAGCTCCGCCAAATTCGGGAAGAATACCCGATACAGCTCTTGACTGGTTATTGATAGCCGAAGAAATCGAAATAAACTGCATGAGCGAAACAATAAACGCCTGCAGCGCAAATGAAACAACACCATACATATGAGGGGCGTTGAGCTCTTGCGTTGGACGCTTCCATGATGCAACAAGCCAACCTAAAAAGTGGTTTGCGCGCGCTTTTGCCTGCTGCATTTCTTGCGAAGACATCACATCGTTAAATTTTGCAGCCGCCTGATTGGCAGCGTTTTCAAAATCGTGCGAAAAATCGGTAGCCTGGGGCGTTGTCTGACCTTGGTTAGCATTGTTTGCTGGGTTAGCTGCGGCGGAAGGGTTAGAAGATGCCGCTTGATTTTGTCCAGCTGCAGGTTGCTGGGGCGCCGCCTGATACGCAGCGTATGCCGAGGTATTAATTTTTACCCCACAACCTGGGCATTGAGCGTCACCAATACCTAAACCAGTCCCACACTTTGGACAACTAAACACTGTGTTTCCCATAATTCCTCACTTTCAAAGATACATCTTTGCAAATATTAGAGCATATCCAAGTTACACAACGCACCAAAACACATAAGACAACTTGTTAGCTCCATTTGACAAACTTGCTACATAGCTACATCTGACAACATCGGCACACAATTTAAGCTTAGCAAACGTTTAATGTCTGGTTATGCAAGCTCTATTGAGCTTTTTCTATCATCACACAATGCTTGGAATATTTGCCACCAAATATAGTCCCATCATCGCTTTGTGTTTCAATAGATACAACCAAGGCATCAACTTCACCACGACCTGCAACGCGCTTTTTTTCACCGCCATTGATAGTAATAGTTACACCGTTATCAGCATCGTTGAGCTCAACCGAAATATTGCCACCACGTTGAGCCTTTATGGTTGCCGTTTTCCTACCACTTAAATTGATGGATTTGGCACTACTTGAACTCGAAGCAGGCTCACTTGCAATACTATATGAGATATCTGCAGTTTCGTCATTAATGTCATTTATGGTCAGTGAGATGTTGTCGTGTCTAAAGAAATCATTTGTACTGGTATAGTCATACGTTTTCCCTTTCATATTCCAATCGACTTTAATCGTAGGATCGTCCTTGGTGCTGTGGTCTAGCGACCAGCCCTTATCGTTGGAAAATGTATACACATCAGACCAGGAATAATCCGTCTTACCATACCAATTTTCATCATGCGAAGTTACGTTGATAGTGCTAGTATATGTACCATTGTTATTTTGCAAATCGCTGCCTGAACATTCCACCTTGGATGAATAATTGTCCGACTTATCAACACCTTTTAACGGTGTTGTGGTGGCATCTTTAGGAGCTACAGCCATAGGAGCCAGCCCCTTCCACCCTTGCGGAGTTTTGGTTACCAATATATTAGTAACAAAGGTAGTTTCAAAGTTCTCATTAGCAATGGTTGCCTTAATTCTTGCTCTCATAACATGCGACGAATCTGCACCTACAGCCATATTACCGTATTCGGTACGTATATCTGCGGTAACGTCTTTTTGCTCTTCAACGACCACATCTTTAACGGTATACGTAGACGGTGCCACATATCGGCTGGGAATGATACCGCCTTGCATAAATTCGGTATCGCTACTTATAATTTGTTTTACGTCGTTAGGACCAATAAGACCCGAAAAATAGTTAAATACATTAAACGCAATAACAAGGACTACCACAATAGCTGCACCGATAAAGGCAAGGTTGCGATTTTTCTTTGAAGCAAAAAATGATGTGGCATGAGAGTTTTGAGCGCCTGATACAGAGCCGCTCGCTTGAGGTGAGGGCGACACAACGGGTGACACGGGCGATGCAGCAGGTGTGGCAACTGGCGACACAACGGGCGTGGCGGCAGGGTTTACCGTGGTTGCAGCAGGATCAACAGCACCCGCAACAGGATTAAACACAGGTTCAATAGCATCAGCCGAATCTATGTGAGAAGACGCGCCCGCCTGAACAGGAGCAACTTCTTGAGCGGACGGGTCAACGTGAGGGGTTACCTGATTGGAGCGTGAATTATCGCCAAAGCTATCAATAGAAGGAATGCCTGCATCTTCGCTAGAAGTTGGCTGAGGAAATTTATTACCGCAACGCATGCAAACGCTTGCATTGTCTTCTCTTGGCGCGCCACAACGTTCGCACTGCATAGAGCCTCTTTTCTCTTATATAGCCCCTATGAGGACAAAACAGCACATAAAGGCCTAGAATTTACCTGCGCACGAAGCGCATGTATTAAACTTGCTGCACGCGCAGAACTCACGCACTATTAAACGTGCACAATTTTAACACATTATAAAGCACATAGCATAAATTAACTTTAATGAAATCAACAGCGCAACAAGATTATTTTTTAAGTTGAACACGCTCGTGATCTTTACCCATAACAAAGCTCAAACCAGCACGTGACCACATGCGATACTCGCCCACCGCAGTAAAGAGAACATCGGTAGAAGAATTAAGTGCTGTTTCGCACGAATCCTGAATAACACCAATAATTAAACCAATAGCAACTACCTGCATAGCAATATCGTTTGATATACCAAACGAAGAGCATGCCAGAGGTATAAGCAAAAGCGAACCCCCTGCAACGCCAGATGCGCCAGCAGCACTTACCGCTGAAAGTGCAGAAAGTATAACCGCTGTTGGAATGTCTACGTAAATACCAAGCGTATGTGCTGCACACAACGCCATAATAGAAATAGTAACAGCAGCTCCTCCCATGTTAATGGTGGAACCTAAAGGTATAGAAACAGAGTAATTATCGGGGTCAAAGCCAAGCTTTTCGCACAGATTCATATTTACGGGAATATTAGCAGCAGAAGAACGCATAAAGAACGCCGTAACGCCCGAATCGCGCAAGGTGCGCAATACAAGTGGATAGGGATTTTTGCGTGTAAGGGCAAAAACAAGCAGAGGGTTCACTACTAAAGCAGTTACAGCCATGGTACAAACAAGAAGCGTAATAACAGCGCCGTATTCATGGAATATGCGAAGGCCATTACTAGCAACTGTTGTATAAACAAGTCCCATAATACCAAACGGAGCAACATTAATAATCCAATGAACTATTTTTCCAATAGCAGAGGAAACATTATCAAAGAATGCTTTAGTAGAAGGCTCAGCCAAACGAAGCGCAACTCCAAATGCAATTGCCCAAAAGAGGATACCAATAAAGTTCCCCTTGACTAAAGCATCGACAGGGTTAACCACAATATTTAGCACGAGCGAATTAAGAACTTCTCCAATACCTTCGGGCGATGGTGAAGACGCGGCCTCAACGTGCGCAAAGGTGAAATCAACAGGGAAAAGCATGGCTGCACATACCGCTATAAGGCCGGCACTAAAGGTAGATAGAGCATAGAGTCCAATAATAACCTTCATGTTACCTGCACTTTTTGCTTGCGCGAGCGCACCGATAACAAGGAAAAACACCAGAATTGGAGCCACGGATTTAAGGGCGTTGACAAAAAGTTTGCCCATAAGATCAAGTACATAAACATGAGCTGGTACAAAAATACCAAGCAACGTTCCCAGAAAAAGACCCAGAACAATACGCAAAATTAGGTCGATACTGTTCCACTTTTGGACAATTCTATGCATGTGAGCCTCCTTAGATAATTATGCAGAATATCTTATACTGATTGTTTTGTATTCACTCTTACAAGAATTTCTACGTGTTTTACAAATTATATAAGTTCTTGAGTTTGAGAGGTTCGACAAGCTTATTTTAGAAAAAAAGTTAACAGAATAGAAAAATACAAAATGCAAGCCTAAACAAAGAGCGCAGCAAAAGCCGCAAGGTAACAAAAGTAAAAGAAGGCGGACAAAGTCATGCGCCCTAAAGCCACAAGGCACAAGAAACAAAAAAACCGAGCTCGGATGAGCTCGGTTTATACACGTGCATATAACGCGTTACTTAAAACGCACAGCGCTTAAAGCTTAATATCAATATCAACACCAGCAGGAAGATCCATACGCATAAGGGAATCTACCGTAGATGAGCTGGGGTCAAGAATATCAATTAAACGTTTGTGAGTACGCATCTCAAACTCTTCACGAGAGTCTTTATCCTTGTGAGGTGAGCGGATAACAGTATAAAGTTTGCGCTCGGTTGGTAAAGGAATAGGACCTGAAACACGTGCACCCGTTTTTTGTGCGGTGTCTACAATAAGCTTTGAGGACTGATCAACTACCTCGTGATCATAGCCCTTGAGGCGAATTCTGATCTTCTGACTTGACACTTCAATACCTCCATTAATGATAGCTCACACGCTATCTTAGGCTACGAATACTAATTTGCGCTTCCGCCGGCTTTGCTAACAATTTGCTCACGGATGCTCTTGGGAACTGCTTCATATGAATCGAACTGCATCGTATAAGAAGCACGACCCTGAGTTTGAGAACGAAGATCGGTTGCATAACCAAACATCTCACCTAAAGGCACCTTTGCACGAATAAGCTTGGTGTTTGCGCGGTCTTCCATACCTTCAATCTTTCCACGACGACCAGTAAGGTTACCCATAACATCGCCCATGTACTGCTCTGGTGTTTCGACCACAACAGACTCAATAGGCTCAAGCAAAACAGGATCGGACTGCTGCAATGCAGCTTTAATTGCCATAGAACCTGCAATCTTAAAGGCAGCCTCAGAAGAGTCTACTTCGTGGTAAGAACCTTCAACAAGGGTAACTTTAAGGTCTTGAACAGGGTAACCTGCAATAACGCCCGACGTAAGAGCCTCTTGAATACCCTTATCAACAGATGGAATGTACTCTTTAGGAATACAACCTCCAACCGTTGCGTCTACAAACTCATAACCAAATCCTGGCTCTTTAGGCTCAACATCAATAATTGCGTCACCATATTGACCACGACCACCAGACTGGCGAACAAACTTACCCTGAACATGTTTAACTTCGTGTCCTGCGGTTTCGCGATAAGCAACCTGAGGTTTACCAACGTTACAATCTACGTGGAACTCACGGCGCAGACGGTCGACAATAATTTCAAGGTGGAGCTCACCCATACCAGCAATAATGGTTTGACCAGTTTCGTGATCGGTGTGAACCTGGAAGGTTGGGTCTTCTTCGGCAAGTTTTGCCAAACCAACGCTCATCTTGTCTTGCTCGGCCTTTGATTTAGGCTCTACGGCAACGTCGATAACAGGATCTGCAAAGTCGATTGACTCAAGCACGATTGCGTTTTTCTCGTCGCAAAGCGTATCACCAGTTTGAGTATTTTTAAGACCAACGCATGCAACAATGTCACCTGCAGAACACTCGTCACGATCAACACGATCGTTAGCGTTCATTTCCAAAATACGACCAAGGCGCTCGCGGTTATCCTTTACGGAGTTATAAACATAGCTACCCGATTCGGCCTGACCAGAATACACGCGGATATACGTTAACTTACCAACAAAGGGGTCGGTCATAATCTTAAATGCAAGGGCGCTGAAAGGCTCTTTAGGATCGGCATGACGAACACAGTCGTTACCTTTAAGGTCTTTACCGTCGATTTCTTTAACGTCCAAAGGTGAAGGCAGATAATCAACAACTGCATCCAAAAGCTCTTGAATACCCTTGTTTTTGTATGCAGAACCAACAAATACAGGGTTAAGCTCGCCAGAAAGAACGCCTTTACGGATAGCAGCCTTTAACATGTCTACATCGATGTCTGCTTCCTCAAGAACAGCTTCCATAAGCTCATCAGAGAAGTTTGCAGCAGCATCCAAAAGCATGTCGCGGCGCTCTTGAGCAACCTCTTTGAATTCGTCGGGGATTGCATCCATAACCTCAGGATAAATCATTCCCTTAGCGTCTTCCTTAAAGTCCCATGCTTGCATGGTAACGAGGTCGATAAGACCCCAGAAGTTAGACTCGGCACCCATAGGAATTTGTGCGGCTACTGCATTTGCAGCCAAACGATCTTTCATGGTTTCAATTGCATGGAAGAAGTCAGCACCAACACGGTCATATTTGTTAATAAATGCAATACAAGGAACACCGTAGTTAGCAGCTTGACGCCATACGGTTTCGGATTGCGGTTGAACACCTGCTACAGCGTCGAAAACTGCAACAGCACCGTCCAGAACACGCAAGCAACGCTCTACCTCGGCGGTAAAGTCTACGTGACCTGGGGTGTCGATAATTTGAATAACGTGATCTTTCCAAAAACAGGTAGTTGCAGCAGAGGTAATGGTTACACCACGCTCTTGCTCTTGAACCATCCAGTCCATGGTTGCTGCACCATCGTGTACCTCACCAATTTTGTGAGTTTTACCTGTGTAATAAAGAATACGCTCGGTTGTGGTGGTCTTACCAGCATCGATATGCGCCATGATACCAATGTTACGAAGATCTTCGAGCTTATACTTAACTTTTGCCATCTATGTGCTACTTTCTCAAGACTTGAACAATAATCTAGAAACGATAGTGCGAGAAGGCACGGTTTGCTTCTGCCATCTTGAAGAGGTCTTCACGCTTTTTAACGGAAGCACCTACACCATTGGCAGCATCCATGATTTCGTGAGCAAGACGCTCGGCCATGGTTTTTTCTTTACGTGCGCGTGAAAAAGTTACAAACCAACGAATAGCAAGCGTGGTAGCACGACGTGAATTAACTTCCATAGGAACTTGGTAGGTAGCACCACCAACACGCTTAGGTTTAACTTCCAAAGTTGGACGTACATTATCCATAGCTTTTTTGAATACGGCAAGAGCATCTTGTTCGGTAGTTTGTTTAACCAAATCAAATGCACCGTAAACAATGCGCTCGGCGGTTGATTTTTTACCGTTGAGCAAAACTTTATTGATCAATTGCGTAACAAGACGATTGTTGTAAACAGCGTCCGGCATTACTTCTCTGCGGACGGCAGCTGAACGACGCGGCATAATTTTCTCCTTTAACCTTACAATACAGCGATTGTAAGTTTGAACGAACTAATACAAGAGCAGCTAAAACTTATTCCTTAGGACGCTTTGCGCCATAACGGGAACGAGCTTTTTTACGATCTTGAACTGCCGCGCAGTCGTATGCGCCGCGTACGATCTTATAACGTACACCAGGAAGGTCACGAACACGACCACCACGAATAAGAACAATTGAGTGCTCTTGGAGGTTGTGACCCTCGCCCGGAATGTATGCCGTAACTTCGATACCGTTTACCAAACGTACACGAGCTACTTTACGAAGTGCCGAGTTAGGTTTTTTAGGGGTAGTTGTGAAAACACGTGTGCATACTCCACGTTTTTGTGGATTGTGCTGAAGGGCTGCGTTTTTGGATTTAGCCTTTTGAGAAACGCGTCCTTGACGAACGAGCTGGTTGATTGTAGGCAAAGCTCTTCTCCTTACTTAGAACATACAGAAATAACGGCGCGCGAGCACCTATGTATCAAAAGACTGTGCAGCACCACCGTCTTTGATTGTTGAATTACATATGACAAGGGCAAATCTTGGGAACAACAAGCGGTTGTTCAAAACTGTAGTACAAGGCATATAAAACCTTGTGCGAGACAGCATTTACCCACGAAGTTCATAAGCGAAAGAATTTTACGCCCAATATGCACAGTTGTCAAAAGTCCGCGCACTCGGGCGTATCTATACTTCACAATTTTTATACACATTGTATACGCAAGCGCGCCTTTATTTTGCACTGAACATAACCAACTGCACGCGACTATCTTCGCACGCAGAAAGCGCATGTGGTTCGTTAGGTGCAAGATATATAAAATCGCCTGCAACCATATGATGTACGGCTTGTCCTACCGTAAAGTTAAGAGCTCCCGATATAAGCGTTACGATTACCGCCTTAGGCGATGTGTGCTCCGATATTTCTTGTCCTTTTGCAACCGAAAAGACACTTACCTGCATATTTTTTGTTTCAAATGGAACTTTTGACACAATTCCCTCGCGCGTGATTGGCAAATTCTGTACAATTCCCAAGAACGCACGTGATGTTTGTTCGTCTTGTATTGGCATGTTTTCTCCTTCTTTTGTCAGGCGTGTGGTTACTTTGCACGTGTGCCGCCACGCAGCACGTGTTGCCACTTTGTTTGCGTATGCCGCGCGCTAGCTCTTTATTTGCGTTGGACACGTGTTCATGCTGTTACTTTGCGTGCGAAACCATAGCAATTCCGCACATATGATCAGCATGGCGCTTAAACGTTGAGCGCATTTCTAAAACGCGCTGTTTAGCACCTGGAATAGTGAGCACGTTTTTTATGATTTTTATAACGCCGCATAAGCCTTCGTCCGCAAGATTGCGTCTAGGATTAAGCAACGCCATAGGAGCGGTTTTTGACCACGTAAGTTCAAATCCTGCTTCTTGGAGATAATCGCCCCATTCACGTTGGGTTATAGGCTTAACGTTTACGCGAATTGCACGAGATAAATCGTGCTGAATGTCCGCTTCGTCGTCGGCAGAAATGGTGTTAGGCGTAATGCCTAGTTCGTGGCTTACAAAGGTTCCGCCTGGCTTTAAAATACGATGAATTTCACGAAGAATTGCGCGTTTGTTCTCGGGTGTTTGCATGGTGAGCATAGCTTCGCACACAACTACATCAGCATAATTATCGGGGAGTTTGGTATCTTGAGCCATGCCTTGCTTGCATGTTCCCTTATCTTTAACCAAAGCCGATACAAGTTTAACCGAATCGGCGTTAGCGTCGATACCAGTATAGGACAAGGGCGTGCGCGCGAGAATTTCCTGGGCTGTTCTACCAATACCTGGGGCAAGCTCAACAACAACTTTGTTGGCAAGCTGGGCCTCATTAAGCATTGCTTGAGTAAGTTTAAGTCCGCCAGGACGCAAAACGCGCTTGCCCAAACGAGCCAAAAGCCAATGTCCGGGCACGGTTGCGATGTTTTTGTTTTCAAACATGTATGAGTTGTGTTTCATATATGATTCACCTCCAAAAGACAGGCATACTGTCAAAGTACATGCTGTCTGCGAAATATTGTTAGCTTTGGTTAATCATACCCGATTGTATGAGACATAAACACGAAACATCAATTTTGAACGCGCGGCGCGAGACGCAACAGAAGGCGTTAATATTTGAGCACTTACAACGAGCAGACCAGAAGAGCAAACGCACGGCGCGTAAAGCTCGCTACGAGGAACAACTCAGAGCACGCGCCCATGCTCAACACAAACGTACGCTCTCCAAACAAAAAAACAGCCGACATATGTCGGCTGTTTTTAAGCTCATATCAAAACTCAAACAAGACTCTCTACTTGCACATCAACGCCGTAACAAGAACGAACGCTCAATACGCAAACTTACTCGTCTTGTTTATCACTATCCGCGCTGTCTTGCTTCATAACGCTTGAAAGCAAGTCGCCTAAGGAATCAAGATCCTCGTTGATAATATCGCTATCTTCGCTGTTATCGTGCTCATCGGAATCTGCACCACCAATAAACTCATCTTCAGTAAAGTGATGCGTTGCAGGAGCAGCAGTTCCAAGCATAATGTCGTTATCAGGATCGGGCGAGAATACCATGTTCAACAGCTGCGAAAGATCTTCGCTGTCGGCTTCGTCTTCATCGGGCTCCAAGATATATAGCAAGTTACGCGCCTCAAGACCCTCGCGAAGTTCTTCAATTGCCTTCGCGCCAATACCATCAATACGCAGCAGCTCATCCTCAGTCTTACCAATAAGATCGCCCACAGTTTCTATACCAACTTCGCTGAATTTATTTGTCCAGCGTTGTGACACACCAAGGTCGTCAAACAGATAGAGCTTAGCGTCCTCGGTAGAAAGCGAACGTCCGTTCTTAGAGTAAACACCATTGTTGGAGTAGTCCTCACCAATCCAGTCAAGCTGCTTGGGGAGCTGCTCTTCAATATCTTTAAGCTCATCAGGTGCCCAATCGGGGAGCGCCTTTGCATTAGGAGAGGTAGGCCCATCGATAGCTTGACCCTTATACGTAAGCTGAACATCATCATACGCTTTAAGTCCAGTACCTGCAGGAATCTTCTTACCAGCAATTACGTTAGACTTAAGGTCAAGTAAGTGGTCGGTTTCGCCCTTAATAGCAGACTCGGTTAAGACACCTGCTGTACGGATAAACGATGCGCTTGACAGCCACGAATCAATTGAGGACGCAACTTTAAGCGTACCCAAAATAACCGCTTCTGCCTCGGGAACTTTACCACCTGCGGCGCTAATGTTTGCAACCGTATTGGCAAATACGTATCTATCAACATACTGGCCAAGCAGGTATTGCGAATCGCCCGGATTGGTAATTTGAACACGGCGCAACATCTGACGTGCAATAACTTCGATGTGTTTGTCGTTAAGGTCTACACCTTGTGAGGTATAAACGTCTTTAACCGACTTAACAAAGGTGTGCATGGTTTCTTCGATACCAGTTAAGCTGCGTAAAACTCTAAAGTTAACAAAGCCGCGGGTAATCTGATCGCCAGGCTCAACTTCGCAACCATCTTCGATACCAGGCATAAAGCGAACAGAGGCAGGAACACGCCACTGCGCAAGAATGCGGCTTTCGTCGTCTTTATCGGTAATGCTAATTTGGTACTCGGTTTGCTCAGGTGTAATGTGCAAAATACCGCTGAACGCAGCAAGATCGGCTTCGCGTCCCAAAATCTTTTCGTTAACGTTTCCAACAACGTCGAACATACGAGCAACCGTAGGCAAACCTTGCGTAATATCCTCGGCACCTGCAACACCACCAGAGTGAATGGTGCGCATCGTAAGCTGGGTACCAGGCTCACCAATGGACTGAGCAGCAATAATACCAACTGAAGTTCCAATGTTTACGGGACGGCGCGTAGACAAGTCCCAACCATAGCACTTTTGACAAACACCATAACGAGACTTACAGGTAAGCAGCGCACGAAGCACAACGCTTTTAAGACCAGCGTCAACAAGCTTTTGCAAGTCTTGCTTTGAAGAGATGTAAGAGTCTTTGGCAAACAAAACTTCGCCCGTGTTAGGATCACAAATGTCTTGCAAAACGCAACGACCCACCAGATCCATATCAACATCGTTTTCGCCCGGCTTAATAAGCTTGTAGGTTACGCCGTCTACGGTTTCGCAGTCTTCTTCGCGAACAATAACGTCTTGCGCAACGTCTACCAGCCTACGTGTTAAGTAACCAGAGTCAGAGGTGTGCGATGCCGTATCTACCAAACCTTTACGTGCGCCATAGGTAGAAATGAAGTACTCAAGCGGCTCCAGACCCTCGCGGAAGTTTGCTTTAATAGGCAAGTCGATGGTATCACCAGACATATCGGCCATCAAACCACGCATACCAGCAAGCTGACGAAGCTGTGTTTTAGAACCACGAGCTCCCGAATCTGCCATCATGTAAATGGGGTTGTCTTCGCTAAAGCCCTCGAGCATCTCAGAACCCAAGTGCTCGGTGCAATCGGTCCATACGTTAATTACTTCGCTGTGGCGCTCTTTTTCTGACAAGAAGCCGTCTTCGTAGTACTCGTTAATTTGGTCTACTTTACCTTGTGCTTCTTCCAAAAGCTGAGGTTTATCATCTGGAATAATAGCGTCCCAAACAGAAACAGTTAAGCCTGCCTGAGTTGCATAATGGAAGCCCACGTGCTTAATGGCGTCCAAAATGGGCTCTACGCGAGAAAGCGTATAACGGTCGCAGCAATCGTTAACTAAAGTAGCAATGTCGCCTTTAGCCATCTTAAAGTTCATATAAGGATAGTCGTCGGGCAGGCATTGACGATTAACAATAATGCGTCCGATTGTTGTTTCAAAACGAACAGGATCGCCGCTTAAATCGATTTCTTCAAGCTTGCCACGAGCAGAATACGTGCGGAAATAAGGCTTTCCATCAACGGTTGCATTTGCGTCTGCTGCGGTAAGGCGTACAAAAATGCGTGCTTGAATATCGATACCAGTAAGAGCGTTATAAGACGCCAACGCATCATCAAAATCAGAGAATACGCGCTTTTCACCAGCAAGGCCATCTTTTTGCGTAGTAAGGAAGTACACACCAAAGACCATGTCTTGCGATGGAATATTTAACACTTTACCCGATGCAGGTGAGCGCAAGTTATTGCTTGAAAGCATAAGAACGCGCGCCTCGGTTTGTGCCTGCGTAGAAAGCGGCACGTGAACCGACATTTGGTCACCGTCGAAGTCTGCGTTAAACGGAGCACACGCCAATGGATGTAAGTGGATGGCTTTACCTTCTACCAAAACGGGCTCAAATGCCTGAATTGACAGACGGTGAAGCGTTGGAGCACGGTTAAGCAGTACCAAACGACCGCGAATAACCTCGTCCAAAATATCCCAAACCATAGCAGAGCCACGGTCGATAGCGCGCTTTGCACCCTTAATATTTTCGGCTTTGTTAAGTTCTACCAAACGGCGCATAACAAAGGGCTTAAAGAGCTCAAGAGCCATAACTGAAGGCAAACCGCATTGGTGAAGCTTAAGACGTGGGTCAACAACGATAACCGAACGACCAGAATAGTCTACGCGCTTACCAAGCAAGTTTTGACGGAAACGACCTTGTTTACCTTTAAGCGACTCTGCCAAAGACTTTAAGGGGCGGCCGCCACGACCAGTTACAGGACGTCCACGACGACCGTTATCAAACAGTGCGTCTACCGACTCTTGGAGCATACGTTTTTCGTTATTTACAATAATTGCAGGCGCATCAAGGTTAAGCAAACGCTTTAAGCGGTTGTTGCGGTTGATGACACGACGATACAAATCGTTTAAGTCAGACGCTGCAAAACGACCACCGTCGAGCTGTACCATAGGACGCAAATCAGGTGGAATAACAGGGATAACGTCGAGGATCATGTTGGCAGGGTCATTGTTACCCTTCAAAAATGCGTCAACAATTTCCAAACGCTTGACCGCACGCTCACGACGTTGCTTTTGAGAATCGTCAGAAGCAATGATCTTACGTAATTCGGTTGCTTCTTTTTCCAGATCAACGCTGTGCAACAGGTCACGGATAGCACCTGCACCCATGTCGCCCTTAAAGTACATCTTGTAGTAACGACGCATTTCACTGAACAGCGACTCATCAGAAATAAGCTCACGGCACTCAAGCTGCATAAACTTGGTAAACGCCTCTTTGCGCAAGCGTTTTTCGTCTGCGTACTCTTCGCGAAGATCAACAATACCGCGTTCAATTTCTTCGGCAGAAAGCGGCTCTAAATCGCTAAACTCTGGATCATCGTCTGATGACTCGCCTTGCGCACGCAAACGTGCAATTTCGTCTTCACACTCTGCATCAAGTTCTTCAAGGTCGGCTTGAAGCTCTTCTTTAAGGTCTTGAGCATCTTGTTCGCGTGCTTCGGTGTCAACTTCGGTAATAACGTAGGACGCAAAGTAAAGAATTTTCTCAAGGTCTTTGCTCTTCATGTCCAAAAGGCGGGCAAGAGGAAACGTTGCTGGGCTCTTAAAGTACCAAATGTGCGAAACAGGAGCAGCCAGTTCGATATGACCCATGCGATCACGACGAACCTTTGCGCTGGTAATTTCTACACCACAACGCTCACAAACAATGCCTCTAAAGCGAATACCTTTATATTTACCGCAGGCACATTCCCAGTCTTTTACAGGACCAAAAATCTTTTCGCAGAAAAGTCCGTCCTTTTCAGGCTTAAGCGTGCGGTAGTTGATTGTTTCGTCTTTCTTGACTTCACCACATGACCAACCGCGAATGTCATCCGCGCTGGCAAGGGAAATCTTGATAGCATCGAAATCTGTGGAATCAAAGTCTGCCACGTTCGCTACTCCTTATCCTTGAGCGTGCCGCCAATAAGAACCTCATCGGAATGATGAGACATAATTGTTGATCCGCCAATTAAATCATCAGCAGAATCGGCATGTGCAAATACATCGACCGCCTCGGGTTTGTCTTCTTGCTCCACAGGCTTGGCCGGAACATTTTCTTTATAAACAATAGGTTCAATGTTAAGTGCAAGAGAACGAATCTCTTTTACCAAAACCTTAAACGACTCGGGGATACCCGGACGAGGTGCGTTTTCGCCCTTAACGATAGACTCATACGTCTTAACACGGCCGTTGGTATCGTCTGATTTAACGGTCATAAGCTCGTGCAATACATTGGATGCGCCGTATGCATACAAAGCCCAAACTTCCATCTCACCAAAACGCTGACCACCAAATTGAGCTTTACCACCCAAAGGTTGCTGCGTAACAAGAGAGTAAGGACCAGTTGAACGAGCGTGAATTTTATCGTCTACCATGTGGCCAAGCTTTAAGATGTAAGAAGTTCCAACGGTAATGGGGCTCTTAAATGCTTCACCAGTTCGGCCATCATAAAGCGTAGTTTTACCCTGTTCGTTAAGCTGAGGAACAAATGCTTTGTTCATACGCTTGCCGTAGGTGCGCATAGCTTTGTTAATCATGTTGATGTTGGTGCGACGAATTGCGTCGGCAACTTCTACATCGGTTGCACCGTCGAAGATAGGCGTTGAAACAAACATAGGTCCTTCTACAACCTTGTCTGAGTCCTCGCTGTCTACGTCGTAACCATGGCTTGCAGCCCAACCTAAGTGGCACTCAAGCAGCTGACCAACATTCATACGAGAAGGTACGCCCAACGGGTCTAATAACACGTCAATAGGAGTACCGTCTGCCATATACGGCATGTCTTCAACAGGTAAGACGTTACAAATAACACCCTTGTTACCGTGACGACCAGAAATCTTATCGCCTTGTTGAATTTTTCTACGTTGGGCAACAAATACGCGAATAAGCTCTTTAACTCCTGGAGGAAGCTCGTTTTCTTTAGATTTATCTTCGGGGCGAACAAAGCGAACAACATCCACAACGCGGCCGTATGCACCGTGTGGCATTCTAAGCGAGGTATCGCGAACATCTTGTGCACGGTTACCAAAGATTGCAGCAATAAGACGTTGTTCTGGAGTTGGAGCAGGCTCACCTTTAGGAGTAACCTTACCTACCAAAATATCGCCAGGGCCAACTTCGGCACCAATGCGAACAATACCGTCTTCGTCCAAATTGGCAAGTGCTTCTTCGGATTGGTTAGGAATTTCGCGAGTAATTTCCTCGGCATGTTTTGCAGAAATATCGCGCGCGTCAACTTCGTGACGAGAGATATTAACAGAGGTTAGCAGGTCGTCTTGAACAAGGCGCTCAGAAACAACGATACCGTCCTCGTAGTTGTAACCTTCCCAAGGCATGTAGGCAACGGTTAAGTTAACACCTAATGCAAGCTCGCCTTTATCAATGGATGTACCATCGGTAAGAGGCTGACCTTGCTCAACCTTTTGACCTACCTTTACCACAGGACGGTGGTTAATGCAGGTGCTTTGGTTAGAACGTTGGTACTTGGGGAAGTCATAGCGCTCAAAACCGTCCTCGGTTTGAACAACGGCGTGCGAAGCGTCTACCTCTACAACTTGGCCGGCATGAGTTGCCATAACCGACTCGCCAGAATCGTATGCTGCAGCGCGCTCAAGTCCAGTTCCAACATAAGGAGCATGAGGCTTAATTAAAGGTACCGCCTGACGCTGCATGTTTGCACCCATGAGCGTACGCTTTGCGTCGTCGTGCTCAAGGAACGGAATAAGGTTAGCAGCGGCTGAAAGCATCTGAGAAGGAGACACGTCCATGTAGTCTACTTCGTTAACGTCTACTTCACTTGGTGCACCAAAGGTACCGTCAAAGTTGCGTGTACGTGCAACAACAGTTTCGGGATAATAAATTTTTCCGTGAGCGTCTGTTGCAACAAAACGACCTGTCTTTGGATCTACAGGAACATCTGCAGGAACAATAACGTGATGTTCCTCTTCGTCTGCAATCATCCAATCAATTTCATCGGTAACCTTGCCGTCTACGATCTTGCGGTATGGAGCTTCGATAAATCCATACTCATTAACGTGTGCAAACAGCGCAAGAGAACCAATAAGACCAATGTTTGGACCTTCAGGCGTTTCGATAGGACACATACGTGAATAGTGAGAGTTGTGAACGTCGCGCACTGCGGTAGGAACATTAGTACGACGGCTTGAGCCAGACTTATGACCTGCCAAACCACCAGGTCCTAATGCAGAAAGACGGCGCTTGTGCGTAAGGCCAGCAAGTGGGTTTGACTGATCCATAAACTGCGACAGCTGCGAAGAACCAAAGAACTCTTTAATAGCCGCTACAATTGGGCGGATATTGATAAGAGACTGTGGCGAGATGTCATCGGGATCTTGCGTTGCCATACGCTCGCGAATAACGCGCTCCATACGGCTTAAACCAATGCGGAACTGATTTTGTACCAGCTCGCCTACTGTACGAACACGTCTGTTACCAAAGTGGTCGATATCGTCTGTCTTTTTGGTAGTATCTCCTGCATGAAGAGCGAGCAGATAACGAAGAGCAGCAACAATGTCTTCTTTGGTAAGAATCTTTACGCTTGGATCAATTTCAAGAGCAAGCTTTTTATTAACTTTATAACGACCTACGCGCGCTAAATCATAACGCTGGTTATTAAAATACAATCCTTCGATAAGCGAACGAGCAGAATCTACCGCAGGTGGCTCACCAGGGCGTTGACGACGATAAATTTCGATAAGAGCGTCCTCACGCGTGGTTGCAACATCGCGCTGAAGCGTTGCTTTAACGATCTCGGAATCGCCCAAAAGTTTGATGATTTCTTCGTCGGACTCGGCAATGCCTAACGCACGAAGCAGCAGCGTTGCATTCTGACGACGTTTGCGGTCGATGGATACAACAAGATGACCGTGCTTGTCCACTTCAAACTCAAGCCAAGCACCACGTGCAGGAATAAACTGAACATGATGTGTTTGGACTCCGTTATCCATTTCTTCTGAGAAATAAACACCAGGAGATCTAACAAGCTGAGAAACAACTACACGCTCGGTACCGTTGATTACAAAGGTACCGCGATCGGTCATGAGAGGGAAATCTCCCATAAACACGAGCTGCTCCTTCATTTCGCCCGTTTCTTTATTGATAAAGCGAACGTTTACAAGAAGAGGAGCTTGATACGAAATATCTTTAGCTCTACACTCGGCAATGGTGTGTGGTGGATCACTAAATTGATGAGCACCAAAGGTCACCTCCATTGTTTGAGTAGAGTTCTCTATAGGAGAAAATTCCATGAACGATTCAGCAAGACCATCGGTCATGAATCGTGCAAAGGACTCTTTCTGCACAGAGATTAAATTAGGAAGCTCCATAGTAGGAGCAATCTTGGAGAAGCTTACGCGGTCGCGCTGCTTCGGTCTATCACCATGGATTGATTTTAATTTAGGCACCAGGCTTTTCCTCCTTCAAAAGGGTGGGAGGCGGCAATTGTCGCAACGTAACAATTTAGCTAAGGTTATGACAGTCGTCAATATCAGACCTTGACATACTTTACGCTTAGGACTAGATTTTCGATTTCACCATGTATAAACAGGCATTTCTTAAAATCAACTCACGCGCATATATGGAGAGCATGTGAGGGGTTAGCAGAAACTGCACAGAATCTACACAGTTCAAACATATGACAAAAAGAGCTAGATCCAAGCGAATCTAGCTCTTCTTTTATGTATCACCTAAAAATTAGGCGCTTAAGAGGTGGTTGTTACTTAAGAGTAACAGAAGCACCTGCCTCTTCGAGTTGCTTTTTAGCAGCTTCAGCGTCTTCTTTCTTTGCGCCTTCAAGAAGTACCTTAGGAGCAGCCTCAACAGCGTCCTTAGCCTCTTTAAGACCAAGAGAAGTAAGAGAGCGAACAACCTTAATAACAGCAATCTTGTTAGAACCTACTGAAGTAAGCTCAACGTCAAAGTTGGTCTTCTCTTCTTCTGCAGGAGCAGCACCAGCAGCAGGAGCAGCAGCAACTGCTACAGGAGCGGCAGCGGATACGCCAAATACATCTTCAAGTTCGTGAACGAGCTCAGAAAGCTCGAGGGCTGGCATCTCTTTAAGAGCCTCAATGATTTCATCTTTAGTTACAGCCATTGTATTCTCCTTATACAATCGGGGCTTTCGCCCTTTTATTTACTAAGACGGCAAGCATAGTGCCTGACCTGTGCGCTTAAATCTAAGCAGCGTTTTTCTTTTCGGCAACTGCGTCCAAAGCAGTAACAAGTCCACGAGCAGGACCTGCACAAACAGAAGCAATGCCAGACAGAGGACTACCAAGAACGTAAACGAGTTTAGCAACAAGCTCATCACGGCTAGCAAGCTCGGCGTAAGCTTTTGCACCTTGTGCATCAAGAGCTTTACCATCGGCTAACGCGCCAATCCATTCGATCTTTTTAAGAGCTTCAGCTTGCTTTTTGATAACTTTAGCTGCATCAACAGGGTCATTTTCGTAGAACACGTATGCACATGTTCCTTCAAGACCGCTGATCTCGGGAAGATCGGCATTCTTAAGAGCAATCTTAACAATGTTGTTCTTGTAAACCTTCATGTGAGCTCCCGCTTCGCGAAGAGCACGACGAAGACCTTGTGTCTCTTTAACGGTAAGTCCGCGATAGTCAATAACAAACACACCTTTGGAGTTCTCAATTGATTGAGCAGCCTTATCGAGCATAGAAATATTAAGTTTGTTAGGCATAGATACACCTCCTTATGTTTTACTCGGGCACGAGCGCTGACGCGAGCGAGCCTTCATAAAAAAGACCCTGCTTGGCTTATGCCAAAGCGGGGTCTACAAGAAGACGATTCTTAAGACCACCTCGGCAGGCGGTTATACACCATGTGTACTCCCTTTAAGCTTCTAAAACGAAGCACCGGCTGTCTTTGGCAGCGAACGTGCTATGTGCACTTGAGCAGATTGGTATCTGCAACTTCTCTATTGTAGCTAACTTTTGGGGAAGCGCAAGGTTTGCAGGCAAAATATGTAGCAAATTGCTGCCCCTACATATGATTGCCATATATTCATCCAAGCCTTGCTATACACAGAACTCATTATTTCCTTGTGTGAATACGTTGGTACAGCTTGTATACAGGCAAAATTTCTATACTGAGCAGCCTTCGTTGTTCATGATAGATGAACCCGCAACTGTCTGAACAAAAATCGACCAATATTTTGAATGGAGTAAAGCTAAAATACCTAAGAAAAACCTCGCCCAGAACAAACTGGACGAGGAAGATTCTCGCTTTATTGCGATTGCGTTTACCACGCAAACGCGTTTATGCCTCGGTAAAGTTACGTGTTACAGAAGTATCGGCTTTAACGCCAGGACCCATTGTTGAAGAAAATACAACGGACTTCACATAACGACCTTTAGTGCTTGAAGGCTTAACGCGCAAAAGCTCGGTGAAAAGTGCACCGTAGTTCTCTGCTAAGTCGTTAAGATCAAAGGAAACTTTACCCATAGGAACGTGGCAAATACCATAACGATCAGCACGATACTCAACACGACCTGCTTTAAGCTCGCTTACCATCTTTGCAACATCCATGGTTACGGTACCAAGCTTGGGGTTTGGCATTAAACCACGAGGTCCTAAAATTCTACCAAGACGACCAACTTTACCCATAAGGTTAGGTGTTGCAATAACAGCATCAAAGTTGATAACACCTTTTTGAATGTCTTCCATCAAATCGTCGGAACCAACGATATCTGCGCCAGCTTCTTGAGCTTCGCGAGCCTTGTCGCCCTCGGCAAATACTGCTACACGAACAGTTTTACCCGTTCCGTGAGGAAGAGAAATAGAACCACGAACGTTTTGATCTGCTTTACGCGTATCAACGCCCAAGCGAATTGCAACTTCAACGGTCTCGTCGAACTTTGCAGATGAAAGCTCCTTAACAAGCTGGAGAGCTTCCTTGGGAGTGTAGAGTTTAGCTGGTTCTACTTTGACAGCAGCGTTACGATAGTTCTTTCCATGCTTTGGCATAAAAGCTACCTCCTTTAGGTAGTTGGGTGGTTATAACGGACGCCAATGTCCTCCCACATGAATACAAAAGCTCTGATGTTCCTTTTGAGTTGCAAGCAATTCTATAGACTTACAAGTGACCCAAAAGTCATCAGAAAGGTGTTACTACTCAGCGATCGTAACACCCATAGAGCGAGCGGTACCTGCAACGATCTTCTTAGCAGCCTCAATGTCGTTTGCATTAAGGTCAGGCATCTTAATTTCGGCAATTTTGGTTAATTGCTCTTGAGTAAGTTGTCCAACTTTGTCGCGTTGAGGAACGCCAGAACCGCCTTTAATACCAAGCTCCTTGATAATAAGCTTAGCTGCAGGTGGAGTTTTGCATACAAAATCAAAGCTGCGATCTTCGTAAACGGAAATCTCAACAGGGATAATGTCTCCGCCCTTGTCTGCAGTAGCTGCGTTAAATGCTTGGCAGAACTGCATAATGTTAACCTGAGCTGCACCCAATGTAGAACCAATTGGAGGTGCAGGAGTTGCTTTACCTGCAGGAATCTGCAGCTTAATAAACTTTACAACTTTCTTAGCCATAATGCTCCCTTGGTGTTGTTTGAGAATCTTATTCTCAAAGCTACCCATACTATTTCTTGCATGCTGAGAAGCATATTCTTTCGAATACAACATGCAAATCATTCATATCTTGCCTGTTTTATGAGCAGTAAACCAGACAAGAGAATGTCCAACTTGTGGCTTTATACAAGCCACGTAGAAAAGCTTAACTTCGCTTTGCTACGCAATAACTTCCACTTGATTCATGGTAAGCTCAACTGGAGTTTCGCGGCCGAAGATGGTAAGCGAAACCTTAAGCTTACCTGCCTCAACCATAACCTCGGTAATTTTGCCTTCAAACTTTTCAAGCGGACCTTGGATAACACGCACGGCCATTCCCACCTCAAAATCGGTGGTGATGCTTTGTGGCGTAACCTTTTCTTGAGAAGCGTTTGATTTTCTCATCATTTTATTAAATTCAGAACGACGAAGCGGTGCAGGCTTTCCGTCGATGCCGACAAAACCCGTTACACCATTGGTATTACGCACAACAGCCCACGAATTATCATCGACTTCCATGCGAACCAAAACGTAACCAGGGAAAACGTTGGTTTCAACGTTCTTGCGTTTTCCATCGCTTTTAACCTGTACAACTTCCTCGGTTGGAATTTTAATATCAACAATCTGATCTTCAAGACCATAAGTTTCTATACGGTGTTCAAGATCTGACTTAACCTTATTTTCGTACCCTGAATAGGTGTGAATTACATACCAATGCTTTGCCACAACTAACCTCTCAAACCTGTGAAGCTCACGAGCAGAGCTACAAACCCTGTATCTACAAGCCAAATAGCCAGCCCGCAAACAACGAGCGCACAAATAACGGCACCTGAATAATTCTTAAGCTCAGGTTTGCTTGGCCATACCACACGATGCATTTCGGTTTTAACGGCTTTAAAATAGGTTTTAATGCGTCCTCCGTTAGCCTTTTTTGCATCAGACTTGGAGTGCTTACGCGATGGCTGAAGAGAAGACTGAACCGCCTTAGTAGACGATGTTGTTGCCTCGTCACTAGCAGCATCAGCAGCCATGCGTTCACGCTCTTGCGAACGTGCTTGACGAGCACTTCTCCTTTGTCGCTCTTTTTTTGCCATCAGTTCACTCCTTTAGAGCTCTTCTAAGTATGCATGAAACCGGCTCTCTTCTAAATGAAGAAAGCCGGTGGTATTTCTGGCAGGCCAGGTAGGACTCGAACCCACAACGAACGGTTTTGGAGACCGCCGCTCTACCATTGGAGCTACTGGCCTAATTACATCCGCTAATTAGCGGGTTTCCCTATGAAGGGTGTGTTTATGACACCACGGACAATATTTCTTAAGCTCCATACGATCTGGAGTGTTGGACTTATTTTTGTCCGTAGTATAGTTGCGACGCTTGCAATCGGTGCATGCAAGAGTAACTAAAGTACGCATAAATCCTCCTGTAACTGTTGCCTTCGATAAGACAACACGATAGCTAACGCTATCATTCAACAGTTAAGACTGTCAATAATTGTTTAAGCAAATTACAGAACTTAACAAAACCACCAAATTATCAAACATCGCAGCAAGTCATCTGAGTGATTTCTTCTGTATAACTAAAACGGTAAAATAGGTCCAGCGTCCCTATGTGGAGCACCGGACCTATTGTTTGCTGTAATAAACCTTACGGAATTTAGCAAGCAAACGTGAATGTACTACTCAATAATGGTAGATACACGACCATCGCCTACGGTGTGGCCACCTTCACGAATAGCGAACTTAAGACCTTCCTCCATAGCAATGGGGTGAATAAGTTCACAAGTAACGGTTACGTGGTCGCCAGGCATAGCCATCTCTACTTTACCGCCGTTAGCATCGGTAAGAGCTTGTACGTCACCGGTTACGTCAGTGGTGCGGAAGTAGAACTGAGGACGGTATCCAGAGAAGAATGGAGTGTGACGTCCACCTTCGTCTTTAGTAAGAACATAAATCTCGCCAGTGAACTTCTTGTGAGGAGTTACTGAACCAGGTTTGCAGAGAACCTGTCCACGTTGGATGTCTTCACGTTTAATGCCACGAAGAAGAATACCTACGTTGTCTCCTGCTTCACAGAAGTCAAGAGTCTTACGGAACATTTCGATACCAGTAGCAACGGTAGATTGAGTATCTTTAATACCAACGATCTCAACGGTGTCGTTAAGCTTAAGCTCACCACGCTCAACACGACCAGTAGCAACGGTACCACGACCAGAAATGGTCATAACGTCTTCAACAGCCATCAAGAATGGTTTCTCGTTGTCACGAGCAGGTGTTGGAATGTAGGAGTCAACAGTGTGCATAAGCTCTACTACAGAGTCTACCCACTTTTGCTCGCCATTCAAAGCACCAAGAGCAGAACCACGGATGATAGGAATGTCGTCTCCAGGGAAGTCATATTCGCTCAAGAGGTCACGAGTTTCCATTTCAACGAGGTCGATAAGCTCTTCATCGTCTACCATATCGCACTTGTTAAGGAATACGATGATGTAAGGAACACCTACTTGGCGAGCAAGCAAGATGTGCTCACGAGTTTGAGCCATAGGACCATCGGTAGCAGCAATTACGAGGATTGCACCATCCATCTGAGCTGCACCAGAAATCATGTTCTTAACGTAGTCGGCGTGACCTGGGCAGTCTACGTGTGCATAGTGACGCTCCCAAGTTTCGTACTCAATGTGAGCAACGTTAATGGTAATACCACGTTGACGCTCTTCAGGAGCCTTGTCGATGTTCTCGAAAGCGGTGAAGTCTGCTTTGCAGCCCTCTTGCTCGGAGAGAACCTTAGTGATGGCTGCAGTTAAGGTAGTCTTACCATGGTCGACGTGACCAATCGTACCAATGTTAACATGCGGCTTACTACGATCAAATTTCTCTTTGGCCATTGCCGTCCTCCTCTGTGAAAAACAACCTTATCGGCCATTCACTTCTACATGTACTTTCAACTAGAGAGGAGTTGAAAGTAACTTTTTTTAAACGGTTTTCACCGTTAATTTCCTGGTACCGGTGACTGGATTCGAACCAGTGGCATCACGGGTATGAGCCGTGTGCTCTAACCAGCTGAGCTACACCGGCATAAATGCCTGAACAATGGAGCCCGCGACCGGACTTGAACCGGTGACCTCTTCGTTACCAACGAAGTGCTCTACCGACTGAGCTACACGGGCGAAATGGTGGGGGTGCTTGGACTCGAACCAAGGAACCTGGAAGGAGCGGATTTACAGTCCGCCGCAGTTGCCGCTGTGCCACACCCCCATATTTTCAAGCTTCCCACGAACTCTCGTCGTTGTGTTCTCTTCGATGAAGAGCGCACATTTGTGAGTTTTTCTTGACTCAATCTTGTTCATGAGCGTAAGCATATTACGACTGAATTTTATTCTTGTCAACCTCTACCACTGAACCGCGCGTATCCATATCATATTTCCACCATAATTGGCAAAACTCGCCGATAGCTCGTTGACATTAGGAGGACTTTTATGATGGATTTTATTGCAAAGCTTTATGCTGTGCCTCACGCTTGCTCTTATGGTGACTCTTATGCTTGCCTGACACGCCTCTTATGGTTGATGGCAATTCTTATGCCAACTCTTATACACGCCAACAATACACACATGACATCAAGATACAAAAAAACCAAGCCGAAGCTTGGTTTGTTTAATTCAGTGGAGCTGGCGATAGGGCTCGAACCTACAACAACTGGTTTACAAAACCAGGGCTCTACCATTGAGCTACGCCAGCATTGCACTATGCATAATATCGTGTTCTTATTTTTTTTGCTACTGTTTTTTTCAAAATCGCTTAAATTTGGCAAAGTTCCACAATTTGCCGACAACAGGTGCCTGAAATAATATAAAGCGTTTGCGCAGGTGATGTTACTTGTAGTTGGCAACATTTGCACAGATGATATTGGTTGTGCTAGCAACATTTGCGCAGGTGATACGGCAGCAAGACGCATTAACTCCTAGACACCCAACTCAACGATGAGAGAGATCGCCCAAAAGTTTCCACAGCTTATCGCGCGTTTCCTTTGGTACGCGCGATTCCACCGTCATCTTTTGATGACTTGCACGCACAGAATCGGTATGCGAACGTGCATTTTGCTGTTCAACATCGTGCAATAAAAGTGCACTTGTTAATTTAGTAACGTCGTCGCCCACGGTAGAACGAATGGTATTATCCGAGGTAATGAGGGTAATTTTTCTGTTAACTTGTTTTTCTTGCGTAACCAGACGCTCAATTACGCTATCAGCCGTTTCACCGTTTCGAGAAAACACAACACAAATACCCGCTTGAATAGAAACCGCAGGCACATTTGACAAATTCTGTGTTCCGTCAAAAACCACCACCGCTTCGTAACTACCTTGAGCAAAAGCAGCAATGTCGCTGATCAAGCGCTCACGAGCGCGATCAAAAGGATCGGCATGAGTAGCAAAAGCAGAAGACTCCCCTGCTACCAAGGCATTTCTATGTGACCTAGAGTCTTGTGCCTTAGCACAAGAAGCATTATCAGACGGAGAAAAAGAAGCTTCGCCCATACTAGACGCATAGTGTTTGGTAGCCATAAGTGCGTTGTAACCATCAACCACAAGAAGCGGCAAATGAGCAAACGCAGGACGACAAATCAGCTGTAGCGACTGTTTGGCTCGCCGAGCAGCAGCTTGTGCAGACGCAGCCTGCGTTTCGCGCTTTCCAAGAGGCTTTTTTGTATACTGATTTTTATGACGACTCATAACTATTTCCGTATGGTAGCAAACTCACATGCAGACGCAGATGACTTAAACAGAGAGTTTGTTCTGACGCATCCATTCATAACACATAACTGTTGCAGCTTGCGCAACGTTAAGCGACTCAATACGGCCACGTTGAGGGAGCTTGCAGATAAAGTCGCACTTTTTTTGTACAAGCGACGAAATACCGTTTTCTTCTGAGCCCATAATCAAGCAAACTTTCCCCGTGAAAGGAGCGTCCCATACCGTTTGCTGTGCATGTTCGCTGGCTCCAATAACCCAAAAACCATGCTCTTTGAGCTCATCAATTGCACGCGCCAAATTAACAACCTGCACAATAGGCATGTGGAGCACTGCTCCGGCTGACGTTTTATATGCCCCCACGCCAACCGATGCACACCGTGCATTTGCGATGATGACACAAGACGCGCCCACAACCTCGGCAGAACGAACAATAGCGCCAAAATTGCCTTCATCAACTACGTGGTCGAGCAGCACAACAAGCGAAGCTTGTTTGTGGGCGGCTGTCTGATTGTCGGTGTTTGTGACGAGCTCGTGAGCGTCTGCAGCGGAAGCGTCTGCAGCGGAAGCGTCCGCAGCGGAAGCGTCTGTAGCGCGAGCACCTTTGCGGTCAATAGCGGCAAGCACATCACCGAACTCGGCATATGCAAAAGGTGCCGCTTCAAACATAACGCCTTGATGTGCACCGTGCGAACTTAATGAGTCCATAGCAGACTTTTTAACATATTCACACGCAATACCACGCTCACGGGCACAAGTAATTAAACGCTCAACATCGGCTGTTTGCAACGCGGCGTTCATATTTTCTTGAACAAGGAGCTTTTTAAGAGGTAAGTGGGCCTCAAGCGCTTCAAAGCAGGCGCGTCTACCCTCAATCATGGGCGCGCGTACGCCACGTTCACGCCGCGGACGCATATACGCAGAAGAAGCACCTGAACTGCGCTTTTGAGATGAGAAAGAACGCGCGTGCGCACTCGAAGAACGCGCGCGTGTGCCGCTATCGCCACTTACACGCGTACGCTTTTTGTAAGGTGCGCCTTTTTCGTTTGATGTAAAATGGGCATTTTGCACATTCTTATTCTTTTTTGTTGGCTTTTTGAAATTGCCTCGTGAATTATGTGTTTGGGCCATCTTGTATTCCCTCATCAGCAGATTTGCTCACCAATACATTAAGCAAATGCAGTGTCATTATCAATTAGTTTTTAACCTTAATGCGCGTACCGTTAGCGGTATCTTCTACCATCAGCCCCAGCTCTGCAATGCCGTCACGTATGGCATCGGCGCGCGTCCAGTCTTTATTGCTCCGAGCTTCTGCGCGAGCCATAATAAGCAGGCGTGCGGCCTCTTCGCAGCTAGAAGCACTCTGTTGGGTAACCTTTTGCGCTAAGTCAATAATTTCAGCAGGAAGCTCAGATGTTTTAGCTGCAAGCGTAATACCTAAAACCGAGCAGAGCTCGCAAAGCATGTCGGCACAACGAAGCATGGGAGCAACACAGGGATGTGCACCTGCTTCTTCGAGATATTTGTTTGCGTGCGCCATAAGATTAAAAATAGCAGCAAGTGCACCTGCGGCGTTAAAGTCGTCGTCCATTTGCGTTTCAAATTCTATTTGAGCATGATCAACTGCATTGCCAAGAGCTTGTTCTGCTTTGCCTAAGGCACCCGACTCTCCCGATTGCTCTGCCGACCAGCGTAAGTTTTCTACGCAACCAATAAGTTTTTGCAGGGTTCCGCGCGCGCCGTTAAGTCGTTCAAACGAAAAATCAAGTGGCGCACGGTAATGTGTTTGCAACATAAGCAAACGCACCGCATCGGCAGGATAGGCATCAAGAACTTCTTTGAGCGTGTAAAAATTGCCCAAGCTCTTTGACATTTTTTCACCGTCTACACGCAACATACCTGCATGCATCCAATAATTTGCCAAAGGCTTGTCCCATGCACAGCTTGCCTGCGCGTTTTCGTTTTCATGATGTGGAAACATAAGATCTTGTCCGCCACCATGGATATCAATAGGCGTACCTAGATACCTATGTATCATAGCGCAGCACTCGGTATGCCAGCCAGGACGACCTTTGCCCCAAGGACTATCCCAACTGGGCTCGGAAGGTTTTGCAGCTTTCCACAACACAAAATCAAACGGGTCGCGCTTGGCATCGTTGACCTCGATGCGTTCACCTGCGCGCATGTCATCAAGCTGCCTTCCGGAAACTACCCCGTAGTTGTGATCGCTTCGTACCGAAAAATATACATCGCCGTTATCAGCCACATAGGCATGACCCTTATCAATAAGTATTTGAATCATGACCTGCATATGTTCGATTTCTGCAGTTGCACGAGGGCGAATGTCGGGATCCAAAATCCCAAAGCGGTGCATTTGCTCGATAAACGCACAAGAATATGTTTTTGCAAGCTCGTCTGCCGAAATGCCTTGCTCATTGGCACGATTGATGATTTTGTCATCAACATCGGTAAGATTTTGAGCAAATACAACAGCAAAGCCTTTGTACTGTAAATACCGACGAATAATATCAAACGATAAAAACGTACGAGCATTCCCTATGTGAATTTGGTCATAAACAGTAGGTCCACACACATACATGCGAACGCGATTGGGTTCAAGAGGTATAAACTCTTCTTTTTTGTGCGTTTTACTATTGTAAATTAGCATGTGAACTCCTTGTTATACAACCGTTGCTTCAAAGGTATGGCGGTTACTACTTTACTGTTTAATCTTAGCGCACACGTTTTCCTCAAGCAAAACGCATGCCCATGCTGCTATACCTTCTGACCTTCCAACAAAACCTAAACCCTCGGTGGTAGTTGCTTTAATACCTATATGCTCAAGCGGTATATCCATAACCTCTGCCAATTTTTTGCGCATAAGCTCACGATATGGCGAAATCTTAGGCACTTGAGCTGCAATGGTACAATCGCAATCAACAATTGCAAAGCCGCTTTGTTTAAGACGTCTTACAACCTCATGCAAGAGCTTACACGAATCGGCATTGTCATATGTAGGATCATCGGGCGGAAACAGTTGTCCGATATCGCCTAGACGCGCCGCGCTTAAAAGTGCATCCATAAGTGCATGCACGCAAACATCTGCATCGGAATGGCCCCATAAGCCACGCTCATATGGTATGGTAACACCCCCAATAATACAGGGTCTATCTTTGGTAAACGCGTGAACATCAAAACCGTGCCCTATCCGCATGGTATCTCCTTGCTATGAGTCTTGCGTATTAAAGCGTTGCTCCAGCAAAGTTTTTGCAACGGCAAAATCTTCGGGGAGCGTTATCTTTATATTATCGCGCGGACTTTCAACGCACACCACATCTCCAAACATTTGTTCGACAACTGAAGCATCGTCGGTAACACTGCGTTTGTGCGTAAGTGCATATTCGTGCGCTTTACAGATAATTTCTCGCCTAAAAACCTGCGGAGTTTGCGCCGACCAAAACAGTGCTCTATTAGGTGTTGAGATAATGCGTGTACCGTCAACCGTTTTAAGGGTATCGCTTACGGGAAACGCACAAATTGCACCTGCTATATGAGGAGTGGTACGTAGTTTGTTGATACAAGCCTCTATGGTATCAACTTTAATAAGTGGGCGCGCGCCATCGTGGATAGCCACAAAATTAAAGGTAGAAGGTACGTGGCACAGACCTTCATACACTGAAAGTTGACGCGTAGCACCAGCATGAGCAAACACTATGGGCTTTTGTGTATGCAGATGGCAAACCACACGCTTTTCCATTTCGGATTGGCGCTCGGCAGCACAAACAATAACTATACAGCCCACCGAAGGCGCTTCTACAAAAGCACGTATTGCCCAATATGAAATGGGATAACCGCATAAGGTGGTGTATTGTTTTCCGCAGGGGTCGCCAAAACGCGAACCCGTGCCACCAGAGGCTATAACGGCGCAGGTATCTGCTGTCATGCGCGCTTGCCCCACATACGATATAAACTATCAGCCAAAATTGAAGGATTATCCACACCAAGTTCATCGAGCTTAGAGGGGTTTTGTTCAATATCATCCAAAAGCTGTTGCAGCGAGCCAAACTCATCTACAATCTTATCTGCCATACCCTTTCTAACCACCGAAACATTAGAAAGTGTTCTTAACCCAAGTGGAACCATAATTGATTCCTCGCCTTTGTTTTCAAATCCAAGAAGTTCGGCTATTTTATCGGGTGCATGCAGCTGCGAATTTGAAATTTCGTGCAATTGCTTACGAATGCACTGCGCGTGCTCTTCGGACGAATCCTTTGCATAATCTCTAATAAGCAGCGTGTAATCGCTTGACGCATTACCAATAAACTCTTCACGCTGCATTTCAATGGTTTTACCCTCGCTACCAAGCTGTAAAATAATGTCGCTTAATTGCTCGGAAACGGTCATAAGCACTTCAAAGAGATAAATGGTGTCTGCAATATCAGAAAGCGTTACATAGTCATCAAGCTCAAGTGTGGTAAGGCGCAAAAGAGCACGGTCAAGCTGCGCACGCGTGCTTTGCATAGAAACCAACATTTGGTTAACCGAACTCATAAGTTCTGGAACCGATTGAAGCTGATGGCCGTGACCGTCCACGTATATAGCAACCACTTGTCTGCGTTCAGACACCGAAATAACCACCGCTTTGGTGAGCAGGCTCATACGCGCTGCCGTACGGTGACGCATGCCCGTTTCGGACGTAGGAAGCGAAGGTGAAGGATTAAGATGATAATTTGCGCGCAAAATCTTAGTTAAGCCGCGGTCAATAACAATAGCGCCGTCCATTTTTGAAAGCTCAAACAAACGATTTGCCGTAAAAGAGATGTCCAAACGAAAGCCATCGTCACCTGCCGCCAAAACATTATCCGTGTCGCCAATACATATAAGAGCACCAAGATGACCTGCTAAAATCATATCGAGCGCAAAACGCAAAGACGTGCCTGGCGCTGTTTTGCGAATGGCGTCACGCAAGCGTGCTTTAGTATCTTGCGCATCCTCAGGTGTTTGAGATGTGCTCATGGCATCTCCTTTCCTTGGCTTATGCTCTTACACGGTTTATGGAGGTGTTGCTATGGTTTAACAAAGCGCAACGCCTTCAAAGGCTCCTTCATTTTGACACGAATTTCTTGGCGACCACAACCATTATATAATTGTTGCGCACACAAACGCTTGCAAAGTCTGCATGCGGCATAAACTTATGTAGGTTACTCGCTGTATGCTCCACCGCTTGCATTTTGCGTGCCCACATAAGAAACGCTTCGTTCATGCGATACATGAGGTTCCGCGTCTGCAAGTTGTGATCCTTGCGCACGTAAAGCTTGTAGCTTTTGTAAGTCGGCTTCGCGCTTTTTGAACACAAGCTCATGCTCCTGCGCGTCAACGTACACCTCATCGCCCGCGCTCCACTTATGCTCAAGCAAGTCTTCGGCAAGACGATCCTCAACCAAACGTTGGAGCGTACGACGCAAAGGACGTGCACCATAAATAGGATCGGTACCTTTTTGAGCAATTAAATCACAAGCAGCGTCGCTCAGCGTAAGCATAATGTGCTCTTGTGCAAGGCGGTATGCCAGCTGAGAAACCATAAGCTCCACAATTTTTCTGAGTTCTTCTTTGGAAAGCGTGGTAAAGACAACAATTTCGTCAACACGATTAAGAAATTCTGGCCTAAATGAGCGCTTAAGTTCACTTTTAACGCGCGATTTTATTTCTTTGTACGACAGACCGTCATCACCTTGGGAACTAAAGCCCATAGGAGAAGTGTGCGCGATTTCGCGCGCTCCAATGTTAGAGGTCATGATAATAACCGTGTTGGAAAAGTCTACAACACGACCCTGACCATCGGTTAAGCGACCTTCCTCCAAAATTTGAAGCAAGATATTAAATACGTCTGGATGCGCTTTTTCTATCTCGTCGAACAAAACAACCGAGTACGGACGGCGACGAACAGCCTTGGTAAGCTCTCCGCCCTGATCGTAGCCAACGTATCCTGGAGGCGCGCCAACTAGCTTAGAGACCTCGTGTTTCTCCATAAATTCTGACATGTCAAACGAAATAAGTGCTTCTTGCGTGCCAAACAAAAACTCGGCTAAAGACTTAGCAAGCTCTGTTTTTCCTACACCCGAAGGCCCTAAAAATATGAACGAGCCGCCAGGGCGCGCAGGGTCTTTTAGAGGCGAGCGCGAGCGGCGAATAGCGTGCGCGACCTTTGCCACCGCTTCTTTTTGGCCAATAAGTCGTTTATGCAGCTCTTGTTCGCAGCGGAGTAGTTTTTCTGACTCTTTTTCTGTTAGACTTGTAACGGGAACACCTGAAATATCCGATATAACACGAGCTATATCATTTACATCAACATTTTGCTGCTCGGATGCACGCGATTTCTCCCAATCTTTTACCGCATGAACAATCTTTTGCTCCAAAGATTTTTCGTCATCCCTAACCGATGCCGCATCCTCGTAATTTTCGTGCGCGAGCAGGCGCTCCTTTTTTTCTTTGAGCTTGGCAAGTGCAGTGCGCATAGTAACAATCTCGTGCGGCTCATGACGTTTAACCACCGATTTACGAGCACCTGCCTCATCAATCACATCAATTGCTTTATCGGGCAAAAACCTGTCTTGAATATAGCGGTGCGACAGACGCGTGGCCTCAACTAAAGCATTTTGCGTGTAATGAACGTGATGAAACGCTTCGTAACGCGCGCTTAAACCTTTGAGTATCTGCAACGTTTGAGAAACCGTGGGCTCACAAACCTCAACGGGCTGAAAACGTCTTTCTAAAGCCGGATCTTTTTCGATGTGTTTGCGATACTCTTCTGCAGTTGTAGCTCCAATAACTTGAATTTCACTGCGCGAAAGTGGCGGCTTTAAAATAGAAGCAGCGTCAATGGAACCCTCGGCAGAGCCTGCCCCTATAATCGTATGAATTTCATCGATAAACAAAATGATGTTGGTTGCTTTGCGCACCTCGTTAATAACGCGCTTTAAGCGATCTTCAAATTCTCCGCGATATTTTGCGCCTGCAAGCATCGACGAGATGTCAAGCGTCCAAATTTGTTTATCTGCTAGAGTCACGGGAGCATTATGCGTGGCTATCAGTTGAGCTAAACCTTCTACAACCGCGGTTTTTCCTACACCAGGATCGCCTAAAATAAGCGGATTATTTTTTTGACGGCGAGCTAGAATTTGCGCAATGCGTGTGATCTCTTTATCTCTGCCAATTACAGGATCAAGTTTTTCTTGTTGCGCCACGGCAACCAAATTTTTCCCATAGCGTTTAAGCAATTTTCCCATCTTTGAGCGCGCCTGCGAAGCCGATGGAATACCATAGGCAACCTCGGTTAAGTCATCGTCTTGCTCGTCTTGAGTAGACTCCGCGTCTTCTGGAGCGCTATATTCTTCGCTGTCATCAAGCGCGTCAATTGCCGTGCTAAGCGACGAAAACGAAACACCTATGCGCGTGAGCACCAAGCATGCATGGCTCTCGGGGAGCGCAAGCATGGCAATAAAAAGATCCTTGGTAGTAATTAAACCAGTAGCATGAGCGGATGCAAGCGTAAAAGCTTGTGCAAGCGCACGCTTGGTAAGCGCCGAAAACGGCACGTGTCCCGACGCGGCGTCGGCCGCGCCTGTAGAGGCAAGCGATTCCACAATTTCATATGCCTGCGCGTAGGTAATATCAAATGACGATAGCACCTGCGTAACGGAATTTTCCTCGTCTTTGAGGTATGCGAGCAAAATATGCTCGGTACCAACGTAGAGTTTTCCTACGCTGCGGGCCTCTTCTTGAGCAAGTAGTAAGATGTTTCGTGTTTGCGCGGTAAATTGTTCAAACATATGGGTTTAAGCCCCCTTTAGGAATTATCCACCTGAGCGGCAATATCGTCTTTTGAAATGCTTTCGGGTTTCATTTGTGGGAACAACAATACGTCGCGAATGGATGGCTGATCACAGAACAGCATAATCATGCGGTCGATACCATATCCAATTCCGCCAGTTGGTGGCATACCATACTCAAGCGCGCGAACATAATCATAATCGTAACCCATGGCTTCATCGTCGCCCATGCCCTTTGCCTTAACCTGTGCCATAAAGCGCTGCGCCTGGTCAACGGGGTCATTAAGCTCGGAAAATGCGTTTGCGTATTCGTGACCACAAATCACAAGTTCAAAACGATCTGTTAAGCGCGGGTCTTCATCTTTGCGCTTAGAAAGAGGCGAAACTTCTGCTGGATAGTCGCATACAAATGTTGGATCCTGAAGCGTTTGCTCACCAAGCTCATCATAAATTTCAAAGAGTAGCTTACCTGCGCCCCAGCTTTCTTCCCACGAAATTTCGTGCTTGTCACAAAGGGCACGTAGATGCTCAACAGGTGTATCCATGTTAATTTTTTCGCCCACAACCTCAGACGCAACATCAGAGAGTGCAACGCTTCGCCACGTACCACTCATATTAACGCGTTTGTCCTGGTACGTAATAATTTCGCTTCCCTTTTCGCAACCGCAAACATCTTGCGCAATAAGCTGAAACATTTGTTCGGTAAGCTCTTTCATACCCTGCAAATTGGAATACGCGCAATAAGCTTCCATAGACGTAAATTCGGGGTTATGGGTAAGGTCCATACCTTCGTTTCTAAACTGACGGCCAATTTCAAAAACACGATCCATGCCGCCAACAATCAGGCGCTTAAGCGGTAATTCCGTTGCAATTCTTAAGTAAAAATCACAGTCGAGCGCATTAAAATGCGTGGTAAACGGGCGCGCATTTGCTCCACCTAAAATTTGATGCATCATAGGCGTTTCAACTTCAAGATAACCTTGGTTTTCCATAAAACGACGAATGAGCGAAATAATGTGGCTGCGCTTGCGAAAAACGTCGCGAACCTCGGGGTTCATAATCAAGTCAACGTAGCGCTGACGATAACGAATTTCGCGGTCACTTAATCCGTGAAACTTTTCGGGCAAGGGGCGCACGCTTTTAGAAAGCAAAACCAACTTGGTAACCGACACTGACAACTGTCCTCTGCGTGTACGCACGATCACGCCTGTTGCCTGAATAATATCGCCCAAATCGAGTTGCAAAAGCAAATTCCAGTCTTGCTCGCTCATATTGTTAATGCGCAAAAAGAGCTGAATGGTGCCTGTTTTATCTTCCAAAACGATAAAGCAAACCTTGCCTTGACGACGATACGCCCTAATACGGCCTGCAACCGTGTAGGAGTCTTCTGTAGCAGCTCCATCTTCAAGTGAGCCATACTGCGTTTCAAGATCGCGCGCAAAGGCAGTAATGGTACTCGAAATAGGATATGGATTGATGCCTTGCTCAATAAGAGCTTTACGCTTTGCACGACGCGTGGCGCGCTCGTCATTGATAGTTGACTCCGATGAGGTTAAAGCCGTAGATTCGGACATTTGATAACTCCTTAATAGCTGGTAATGTGTATCGATTGCTTACCGTGTGGCTGCGTGCACCTGGCTTGTTCATGAGCGCATATGCACTGTTAAATGCAAAAACGCGCCTTGAGCCGCGGGGCGCAAGGACGCGAATGCTTGTCGTATAAAACACACGAACGAATCAGTTGCACCTAACGAGTAATATTTAATATCGTGTAGGTTTTTTCTTTACCACTTGGGGTAGAAAAGCTTACTACATCGCCCACAACATGGCCAATAAGCTCGGCGCCTGCTGGCGATTCGTTTGAGATTTTATGCTCAAGAGAATCTGTTTCGGTGGTACCAACAATGGTAAAGCTGATTGACTTGCCTTTTTTATCGGAAAGCTCAACGGTAGTGCCAATAGAAACGCTCAACTCGCCATCAGTGTGTTCAACCACTTTAGCAGTAGCCAAAATTTGGCGAATCTCATTGATACGCGACTCGTTAAGTGATTGCTCTTCTTTGGCGGCATCGTATTCGGAGTTTTCTGATAAGTCGCCAAACCCACGTGCTTCTTTAAGGCGTTCAACAATTTCTTCGTGCTTCTCGCCCTCACGATACGCAAGTTCGTCAACCAACTTCTGGCGACCTTCCGGGGTAAGTATCAACTCTTTTTTATCCATCTGCTACCTTCTCAAAAGAAACTTACAATCCATGCTCATGTGTTAGCGCACAATACTTTACCTTACACACAAAGTGCGTGACATGCGCAAACAAGACTAATGCTCTTTGCTGTCCTCAACGACAACATCCTCTGCTTCTTGAGATTTAGCAGAGCTTTTTGCTTTTTCGTCTTTTTTATTGGTGTCATCGCTTGAATCATCAAGACCCTCGCGAACGCTTTTAACGGTTTTACCCAATGCACTTCCGAGTTTTGGAAGATTTTTAGGTCCAAAAATAACCAAAACAATGGCTACCACAATAACAAGCTCTAAAGGACCCATACCCAGAATCATATATGCCTCCAATACGTCCACGTATTACACATACCTGATGTTACCTGTTTTAGCGTACAATAGTATGCGATGTACAAGTTTGCACAAGTTAGTATAGCTGAGCCAACTGCAAAATAACAATTAGATTTTATCCATTATGCCCAACATAAGGAGTTTTCTTTAATAATGCACAATATACTTACATCACTTCTTACGATAAGCGGTTGGACTTGTGTAGTGAGCACAGGTATATTGGCACTATTTTACCTTATCTTACGAATGCGTGGGGCTCATCTCTTCATAAAAAGTAAATTTGGCCCTGTGCTGATTTTTGATTCACAAGATAAACAAAAAACGCCCATTCGGTTGTTGAACGTAGGCAACAAATTTCAGTCGGTATGCTACTTGCAAAAAGAGCTGCGCTATAAGCTGGTTTGCATCTATCATCAGTACATGATGCAAGTGGTAGAACTTGCGCATAAAGAAGCAGGTAAAACGCTGGTCATAGGTGCAGGAGGTTATTCGCTCCCCAAATGGATGTGGGCGCACTACCCAAACATGCAGGTGAGCGTGGTAGAAATTGATCCCACGATTACAAAACTTGCCAAACGGTTTTTCTTTTTACAACAAACGCTTGATGCGTTTTGCAAAAACTCATATCAAGAGCTCAACTATCCTGCGTGCCTAGAGGAACAACGACCAAGCACGTGTCGCGCGCGCATTATCCATGCCGACGGCGTGCATTATCTGCAACACACTCAAGAAACCTATGATGTAATCATTAACGATGCGTTTGCTGGAAAAAACGCGCTGATCTCGCTTGCAAATCAAGAGGGCGCGCGCTTACTTAAAAGCCGCCTACGCGCAGACGGCGTGTATTTAGCCAATATCATTTCTCCACTTGACATGTCTTCTGGCAGTGTTTTGCATAAGGTTATTGCTTCTATGCAAACACAATTTGCCTACGTGTATCTCATTCCCGAAGACGAAGAAGACCCTCGCGTTGTAGCTAACAACGTCTTAGTTGCCAGCAATTTAGCATTAAAGATTACAAAATCCTACCGCGTAGAGCCATTGCTCTCGCACTAAGCGTGTAAGAATGTATCGGATTTTCCGCCCACCATGTGCGCAAAGGCTCAAGCTGCACTAGCCGTGCGCGCGCTTATGCTTGAAAAACTGTTGCAGAAGATTTGCACTTTCATCGGCTAAAACACCACCTTTTAGCTCAAAGGAGTGATTAAGCCTAAAATCATTACTTACGTTATACAAGCTTCCACAAGCTCCTGCTTTTTGATCGTATGCACCAAAAACGCAGCGTGCAATACGCGCGTTGAGCATAAGACCTGCGCACATAAGACAAGGTTCAAGCGTTACATATACACAGCAGCGCTCAAGATGCCATGAATCAAGCTTCTTTGCTGCTTGTAACATGGCAATAAATTCCGCATGATCACTAGGGTTATGGCTATGTTGGCGTAAATTATGTGCTGCCGAAAGTATGGTGTTGTTACAAACTACAACTGCCCCAATAGGAACCTCTTGCTCTAAAGCTGCCTTTTGAGCCTGTGCAAGGGCGCAGTGCATATAATACGTATCAAGGTCGCAAAAATCCTCGTTGTCACATGGAGTCGGATGTATTGATGTATCGGGCGATGTATCGGGCGATGTATCAGACGGCGTATCAAGCGCACTTGAATCGTACACATGGCGTGGCGATTGTTGGCAGTCAACGAGCGCGCGATGCAAAGGCGCCTCATTGGTTGTTGCGTTATCAGAACAAGAGCTCTTGTAGGTCATCGATAATTCCTTACAAACTTTTCCCAAAAACGGTGCGTTATCTTGCAGCAAGAGCAAGCGCATAGCATGCGTGCAAGCTTTGTATCCTTAAATTTTACACGAAAATCAAAAAGATATAAGTTTTTGTACACTTATAGAGCTTAATGTTGTACACTATAAAAGCTGTGCAAGAGCTTATGTACTCATTTCGTTTTGTTCATCGCACGTACAAAAGCTAGGCAGCTACGGAGGGGTGGCAGAGTGGTCGAATGCGGCGGTCTTGAAAACCGTTGAGCGGCAACCCCGTTCCGAGGGTTCGAATCCCTCCCCCTCCGCCATTTTTACGTAATCACATTTACACAATTTTTTTGCAATACGTCCAGTTTAACGTGCAGTTGTTTGCGCGCGCTTCGCATGTAAATCGCGCGCTAATTACGTTTTAATGCCCATACACTTCATATAACCTGTATTTCATCAGCCGCTCCATCTTTCGTTGTTTGATTACTCCGTAACGATATGCAACGTCTCAAAACTGCTCAGCAACGTGTATAATGAAGGGGTATATACAACAAAATTATCAAACACAACAAGGCGAACAGGAGATACCATGCCTGAAACACTTATAATTGTTGGCATAATTGTGGTTGTGCTGCTTATTGCAGTTATGATGTATAACCACATTGTCCAGCTGAACAACCGTTGCGACAACGCATGGCAAACTATTGATACGCAGCTTCAACGTAGAAATGATCTTATTCCTAATCTCGTTGAAACCGTAAAAGGCTATGCAGCTCACGAATCAAAGACACTTGAAAACGTTATTGCCGCGCGCGCAGCTGTTAACAGCGCAGCTACTCCCGTAGAAAAGATGGATGCCTCTAACACGCTTACGCAAACACTTGGACATTTGTTTGCCGTTGCGGAAAGCTATCCCGACCTTAAAGCAAATGCCAATTTTCAGCAGCTTCAATCTCAGCTAAGCGATACCGAAGATAAAATTAGCTATGCGCGCATGAGCTTTAATGATTGTGTACTTATGTTTAATAACGCCATTACCACGTTTCCTGGCGTTATTTTTGCAGGACTTTTCCACTTTGGCAAACGCGAAGGCTTTGCTGTTACAAGCGAAAGTGCACGCGATGTTCCCGAGGTTAAGTTTTAATTGCACCGTTACATGAGCGTGCGCGCTTGATTACGCATATGTAAGCCCCTGTCGTATTGTACGGCAGGGGCTTTTGTATCCCTAGACTCACCAACCTGTTTTTATGATAGTAAAGAGTTTTTGCAACCTCACATGGGAAGTCTTACAGAGTGATGTCTGTTGTGTCCAACCACGTAGTACCTGTTGTTTTAGCAACTGACGGCGGAAAATCTCGATAAAACTTGCGCCAGTAATTAAGATAAGCAATGCTTACATAGGCAAAACGGAGAAGACCGCGCTTACTTATGTCAAATTCAAAGGGGTAATACAGGGGATTATAGACGCTACCTCTTCTTATATGAGTGCGTAAGGCGCGCTCACTTGAATCTCCCAAATAACGGAGCGCAAGACGAGGCGGTAAAACACTATAACAAATACTCTTTTTTAGACGCTGCGTTTCTATAGCACGATGCTCAATCATATCTGCCACCAACACGCGCATGGGATTAAGACCAGATGCGGTATTGTAATACAAATTTCTACCAATGCGCGGATTCATTTCAAAACAGTACAGTTCGTGCGTATGCTCATCTATTTTAAGATCAAAATTTGCAAAACCTCGCCATTGAATACCCGTTAAGAAGTTGCAAACTTTTTGGTATATCTTTGGATAACTTTCCGTTATCATACATGCGGGATTGCCCAACGCTGTGGGTACATGATCTTCGAGCAAAACGTGCGCCGATCCCAACAGTGTTACGCGGTTGGATTCGTCTACATAAGCCGTTATTGACAAATTATAGCTATCGTTACCTTCAACGCGGCGCTGAGCCAAAAAGTGCCTTACTTCTTCGTGTTCAAGTGCGTGAACATGAAGATCGCTTATAATACGAAATAATTCGTCTTGTGAATGTGCTGTATAAACCTTATATTTACCAGGCCATGAAAGCTTCTCATAACCAGAACTTAACACGGGCTTTAAAATGAGCGCATGCGTTGCAAAATTTACCGCAAGTTCATGATTGTCCATAATCTGGTCTAATACTGCACGAGGTTCATCGGCCAAATCAACCGAACACGACAACGGCGTTTGAAGCCCATATTGTTTTATGAGAGAAGGAAAAACTTCCTTATCATTTACCTGTTGCAACAAACTAAACGAAGGCGCTGCAAAAGTGTAGTATGTACTTAACACGTCGTAATGTGAAACTAAATCTCTTACGTAGGTATCTGCATTGGCGATCAGCAACAATTTTTGGCCCGCAAACGTGCGCTGTAATTGAGGACCCAATGTCAGCAACGCTTGCACCAGTGCCGAGTAGGGCACATCGTGCATTACATAATCTTTCTCTAAGAACACCTGAATAATACGAGAATGAGCGATTGGTCCTAGAATTTGAGAAGCTACTACCGAGGAAGTTTTGCCGTATGCTTCATGAAACGACCGTGCGAGTGCATACGTACCTATGTCAGAGCCAATAATGACGGGGTGAAAATCTTGCATGGTAAACCCTTATCACGAAAGTTATAATGTTCTTAATAATTATGTACATCAGTATAAATCATAAGTTGATATGTCGGTATAAATTCATTTATAAAAACGCACGTCACAACATGCAACGTGCGTTTTATCTGCTCTTAATTACTTTTATACATAAGCTCGTAAATACATAATTCACATGTTTGCGCAAAGATAAACCCTACAGCAAAACAGGTTAGCGCGCCAACAAAGCGTTAACTGTCTTTACCACATCTGAAGCACAAAGGCCAAACTCTTTTTGAAGCCAATCGGCAGTGCCCACCTGACCAAACTGCTCATTTACCCCAATACGCTTAAATGGAACACATACTTGCGCTTCTACAAGAGTTTCGGCAACACTTGATCCCAAGCCACCGTTAACGCTATGATTTTCAAAAGTTACTACAGCGCGTTTCCCTGCAACTTCGCTTAACACCAGTTCTTTATCAAGCGGCTTAATGCAAAACATATCAATAACTTCTACTGACAAGCCTTGTTTTTCTAATTCTTCTGCAGCATCGAGCGCATCTTTAACCAACTGACCAGCGCTTATGATAAGAACATCACTACCTTTTTGAAGAACATTTCCACGTCCAAGTTCAAAGGTAGAGCCACTCTCATAAATACTATACGAGGCTTTTCTTCCCGATCTTACGTAGTGTACGCCTTCCAAAGTTGCAAATGTACGAATAATCCACTCCATTTGTACGGGATCTGCTGCATCGGTAATAATTGAACCTGGAATCATGCGCATAAGAGCCATATCTTCCCAAGTTGTGTGAGTTCCTCCGTTAGCTCCTGCAGTAAAGCCGGGGTCTGAGCCCCAAATATTGATGGTGTTGTGCGCATATCCACCAGACAAATAAATTTGGTCAAAACATCTACGGGTAGCAAAAGGTCCAAAGGTATGACAAAATGGAATATATCCCTCGGACGACATACCCGCTGCCATGCCCATCATGTTTTGTTCGGCAATACCAACTTCTACAAACTGTTCGGGCAGCTCCTTTTGAATTTTAAGCGTTCCGCTTGCTCCGCCTAAATCTGCGTCAAAACATAAAACACGATCATTTGTTTTCATCAAGTCAAGCAGCGTATCAACAACCGCATCACGATAAGGTTTTCCTGCGCTTCTACAATCTTTTGCAAGTTTAAACATTATTCCTCACTCTCCGTAGCTACTCATATTAAGAAAGATTTTGTGTGGCGCAAGAACTTTTACCATCGTCTAGGCCGCTACAAGCGCAAGGAAGACTCTCCCCTTCGAGCGCATAGGCAAGCGCAGCAATTTCTTGGTCAAAGCGCGCAATCGCTTCATCGGTAGCTTTATTGATTTCGTCGTTATTCCACTTCATCGAGTGATTCATTTCGGTTTCTTCAAAGTAAGGAACACCAGCACCTTTAATGGTGTCAAGTACAATAGCGTTGGCTTGATCGTGCTGGTCTTTTGCGCGAGTAATTGCCTCGTCAAGCGCAATAATATCTTGACCATTTACCTTTTGTGTATAAAAACCAAAGGCGCGCATTTTGTCTACATAGTCAAACGGATCAAGAATGTCTTTAGTTCTGCCGTCAAGCTGCTTTTTATTGTCATCTATAAATACAATGCAGCGATCAAGACGGTGCGCAGCAATGAACTCAAATGCTTCCCAACACTGACCTTCGTTAAGTTCCCCGTCGCCTACAAAAAGATAGGTATTACGAGAAGAATTTTTCTTTTTGAGGGCATAGGCAATACCAGCTGCAAGCGAAGTTCCCTGGCCCAAAGAACCAGTTGTTGCATCAACGCCAGGCGTTTTAAGACGATCGGTATGAGAAGGCAGGCGCGTTCCACCATCATTTAAGGTAAAGAGCCACTCCTTAGGAAAGAATCCGCGCTCGGCAAGCGTTGAATACATAACGGGACCTGCATGTCCTTTTGACAAAACAATACGATCTCTGTCTTCCCAGTGAGGATTATCAGGGCGATGACGCAAATGTTTAGCATAAAGCACAGCATAGGCATCGGCTAATGAAAGCGAGCCGCCAATATGGCCGTAACCTCTATGCTGAAGCATTGCAAGTACATCACGACGAATTTTTGTTGCTAAAAGCTTAATTTTTTTATATTCCCTATCCTCCACGGAGCACTCCTGTTCTGTCACTGTATTGCACGCTCTATATATCTAGCTGTTATACGTTATTTACACACAAGACAACGATTATCCGATATGTTGTGCCAGCTTTTGTTCAAGCTCTGCCTTGTCTAAAATATTGATAAGAACTACCTTTTTCTCATCGGGAATACCTTGCATAAAATCCTTTAAATCATTGCCAACAATAAATAAATCGGCAGCTTGAGGATTGATGTCAGAAATAGTAGTATGATCCACTTCAATTTCGGGATGACCAAGCTTTTTAACAGCGTCTTCCGCATTCATATGAACGATAAGGCTTGAACCCAATCCGGAACCGCAACAACATAAAATCTTATGTACACTCATAGCAACCCCTTACAATTTATTTGGACGCCCTCTACACCTACCGTATCACAGGGCTGTAACCTTATTACACTATTATTATCTCTGAACTTTATTGAACACATGTTTGCGCTTGAGTTAAACAGAGATATAACACAATACATTTGTGTGCTTGTACCTTTATAAGTCCGTCCGATAAAACAAGCGAGGCCAGCTGACCTCGCTTGATGTTAAACAATCGCCAAAGCCTTCTTAGCGTCGCTGTAACAAAATTCTTACGCCTGCGTCTTTGGTTTAGGTGCAAGGAAGTTATACAAAATAGGAGCAATGTAAACAACGACACAAATAAGCATTAAGAGCGAACCATTTGCATAATTTATAATGTTACCAAATACGATTCCCATCCAAGAGAAATCGGCATCGGAGAAAGTTGCGCCTGTATAACCAAGAGCATTAAACACTGGCATGCAGATAGCTGGCAAGAATGTAATAAGCAAACCGTGCGCAAAGCCACCAGCCACACAACCTTTCACGCCACCTTCTGCATTACCAAATACGCCTGCGGTAGCACCACAGAAGAAGTGAGGAACAACACCAGGCAAGATAAGAGCAACAGGAATCATAGCGTTTAATCCGCCAAGAATAAACAGTCCAACAATGCCACCAACAAATGAGCTAATAAATCCAATGGTCACCGCATTAGGTGCATATGTAAATGCAACAGGACAGTCAAGTGCAGGTTTGGCACCTGGAACTAGCTTATCGGCAATGCCTTTGAAAGCAGGAACAATTTCGCCAATAATAAGACGAACACCACTTAAGATGATGTAGACACCACCAGCAAAGCTCAAGCCTCCTGTAATGGCCCATACAATCCAGTTGTTAACTGTTTCGGAACCAATGTTCATAAGCCCTTTTAATGCGCCAAACTGAGCGTCAAATGCTTTGGGATCAGCAGCGAGTAATGCAGGACCTTCGGTTAAAATTCCGCGTGCAACAGCAATACCTGTTACCACTAAGAATAAAATAACCATCGTTAAACCAATTGAAACTGTTGTATCACGTAAAAAGATAAGACGTTTGGGGAAGTTGATTTCTTCGGTGCTTTTGCGATGAGGGTCATTGGCAAAGCAGCGGCCAACCACACCAGCAAGCCAGTAACCAAGTCCGCCTAAGTGACCAAGTGCCACTGAATCGCTTCCGGTTACTTTTCTAAACGTTACCTGACAATATGCAGGTGACAGCACCATAATAAAACCAAGCAAGCAGCCACCGGCAAGATAGAGCATCCAACCTTCAAGATGACCTGCGCCACCTAAAATAACCGCAATCATGCATGCCATATAAAGCGTGTGATGGCCCGTTAAGAAAATGTAGCGCATGCGTGAAAAACGAGCAAGAACAATGTTGAGAACCATTCCTACTGCCATAATAACCGCCGAACTAACACCAAAGTTCTTAAGCGCATCTGCAACAACGGCTTCGTTATTTGGTACAACACCTTGCATATTAAACGCATAGTTAAAAATTTGACCAAAACCCGTGAGAGAGTTTCCTACCAAAAAACCTGCGCCCGCACTTAACACCAAGAAACCAACAATGGTTTTAAGCGTACCTTTAACGATGTCTTCAACTGGTTTTCCTTGCAAACACAAGCCCAAACACGCAAGCAAGCCTACAAGAATAGCAGGTGTAGACAAGATGTTAATGATAACCTCAAGTACTGCCATCTGACTTCCTTTCTCTATGTATGCGCACTTTACGAAAAATACCGCACACAATAATTGGATTTATCACGAGCTTCTTATGTAAAGTGCATAAGCTGACTCTGTTTTATCCGCTGCGTTATTACTGCTTTACCGCCGCAGACAATGTGTGCGCCTTACGCTGAAGCGCTGATAAATAAATCGTAAATTTCCTGTGTTGTTTGAGCTTGTGCAATGCTGGTAATGTTTGCCTCACAAGCAAACATGGTTGCAAGAATACGCATAACGTCAATATGATCGTTAGGATTTTGCGCAGCAAGTGTCACCAAAACACGAACAGGAGCATTACCCTCCTTAAAGACGACTCCTTCACGCACCACCGTAACCGCAAGCTGCTGATGTATAACACCTTGTTCAGGACGCGCGTGCAACAGTGCAAGGTCGGGAGTTAAAACAAAATATGGCCCAAATTCATGCGCGTTTGCAATAATCCCGTCAATATAGGCACTTGTGACACTGCCATCATCCACAAGCGGCTGGACGGCAACGTGAATAGAATCTTCCCAGTCTTTGCACGCCGAAACAATTTGTATGTTTTTCAGCTTGAGCATTTCTTTCATAGTCATGCATAAACTCCTTCAAATAGTTCGTAGCGTGCAAAAATATAAAAATCGTCGTTTAAGACAGCTCTTAGTGTAACAATTAGTTCGTAATATTGACACATTTTTTTATTGTTCTTTCCTGATTTTCCGTCAGCGGTCTTATTTCAAGCGTAAAAGTACGGCTAACTTGTCCAAACACCCATAGCTCTTTAATATGCAACATAAGCTTAATATTAAGCGTACAAAAGACGTTCATCAACTTTGTGCGCACATCCTCCTTGAGGATTTGTGCGTAATCAAGGTTTCTTACATTTACTTCTTATGTTTACTTCTTATGTTTACTTTTTACATTTACAAGAAATTGAATAAACGTGTAGTGCTCAAGAAAATATAAATCATTTCGCAAAGTACGCTACACTTAAATTGTCTGGACGAGAAGGGAGGAAACGTTGTTCCGAAAAGAACGCCATGCAGAGATTTTGCGCCTGCTCGATAGACAAGGCCGCGTAGAAGTAGAAGATCTAGCTGCCCATTATGGAGTTAGCTGTGACAGCATTCGTAAAGATCTTCAATATCTTGATAAACACGGTTTATGCAAGCGTGTGTATGGCGGCGCGCTTAAGAGTGCTGATGTGAGTGCGCTTAATAATTTTTTACATCCCAGTGTTGATTCCAAACTTTCTGCTCGCCCTGACAGTCAGCGTACAAAACAGCGCGTTGACGAGCTTATACCTTCACTTAACCATGCACTTTCACCTGAGCCACAAACAGCACAAGGCTCAAACACGCACGATCATACTGACGCCAACAGATGGGCGGTTGCAAAACGCGCTTACTTGGAAATAAACGACGGCGATTCGATTTTTTTGGATTTATCGCGCATCAACATAGAGCTTGCACGGCTTTTAGCGCAGGGAAACAAGCATGTTATTGTAACCACCAACATGTTAGATGTTATTAAAATTCTCTCTGACGCACCACACATTACAACGCTCGCAACAGGTGGTTTTCTTAACATAAAGCTCAATGGTTTTGTAGGATCCGAAACTATCAGCTTGCTCGAGCCGCTCTTATTCCTTAAAGCGTTTATTGGCGCAGGAAGCATAGATTTAGACCAAATGGCGGTATCCTGCGACAATATTGACGGCGGAGCTGTAAAAGAAAAAGTTATCCACAACGCTTCATATACCTTCTTGCTGGCAGATAAAAATAAATTTAATCGAGAAGAACTGTATCGCTTTGCAACTATAACCGATTTTTCTGCCATAATTACCGACTGCAATGACGAGGTTGTGTTAAGAAAGTTGCGCACAACAGGAACGCCTATACTACAAGCGTAATAGAGGCGTTGTTTGTCACATATGTTCGATTGCTTTACGTTCGACAACGTAAAGCAATCATGCTTTTCTAGATAAACAGTACCATCGAAAGAACAAACATAAATACGCAACCCAAAAGCATAGGCACGCTCACTCGTTTAACTACGTCAAGCGGGCTAGTTTTGGTGGTACCCGACACAATCATAATAACCGCAGAAACTGGGGATACTGCACGCAGTAAGTTGCCCGCCATTCCCATAGGAATGGAAACAGCAATAGGTGATATTCCCGCTGCCTGAGCCAAGGCTGGAATAAGCGGAACCATTGCATAAAAGAGCGCAACACCCGAGCCAGAAAGCAATACGATAAGAGCCGTAAGCCCAACCAAAATAAGAGGCAGAACAAACCCTAATCCATTACCACTCATACCAGTCATCATTGCTTGTAGCGAGGCAATAAGTCCAATGGACTTAAGACCAACAACATAAATCATGGCAGCAACCAGCAAAGCGATAATAGGAAGCATCGAACCCATTCCCTTGAAGAAAGTTTCGGTTTTGCCAAGTGCTTCATGCATATCTTTACGTCTAAGCGCATCACAGACGAGCGCGATTATGAACGAAATAAGCGTTGCCAGCTCTACGCTCATTGTTATAGACACACCGCAACAAATTTTTGCGATGTACGCCACAACCAAAAGAACAATTGGTAAGAGAGGCAAAACAGCATAAAGCGCATGAAAGACGCCCTTGATTTCGTCTTTTGCTGTATCAGAATTTTTCTGTGCGGTGTGCGACTTATCTGCAGCCTCATCAGCTTGGTCTTTGGACTTACTTGAATTTTGCGTGGTAACTGTTTGATCAGCGCGCTTGCTCATAAATTTTTGCCAGAAGTAATGAACAACTGCCATAAAAATAAGGGTAGGAATAGAAACCAATGCATGATATCCAAAAACGTACTGAGAAACCGTGAGGTTTTCAAACATTGGATACTTTGCCAGCTCTGCCGTAATAGCAACATTATCGGCACCTAAAGGCGTTGGCATGATAGTTGCTGTTGTTGCGATAACCGCAGCTGCAGTTAAAGCCGACATCCCTGACTTTCTAAGCACCGGATACAACGTTGCAAGCAAGATAATTGCCAAATTTGACGCGCTTGGAACAACCAACGATAAAAGATTACCAAGAAGGAAAACAATAGGTACCAAAATATACGGCGAACGAACATGCGCAATTGGCTTTGCCAGCGCGCTCACGGTTGCGTCATTGGCACCAATTGAGCTCATATATGAGGTATAGCCACCTAAAAATAGCATAACAAGGCCTGCGCCCGTAAGCGTTGACTTAAACATGACAATAATGGCAAGCAAAGGATCTAAAAGCGGAGTTGAACTTGGCTTAAAATCTTTAATTGCTAATCCATGACCCGTTGCAATTGCAACATACATAAGCACTAAACCAATAATAAACAGCGTAATTTTGATATCCATCTTTTTTACCAACATATAGCCGATAACACAGATGGATAGTGCTGCTATCACATACATTACTATAAGCTCCATACCACTCTCCTTACCACACATGCTTGTGCACGAGTACAAAAATTTACGTTACGGTAAATGCATATGCACAAACATTAATTATTTTGAAGCTTCAACACGTTTACGCTCACATATACTAAGTTGTTCTACAAACCACGAACGAAATGCTTCGACATCAATATCGGTGCACACGTCAACATTGGGCTCTCCATGCAGATATCCCCTAAAGTCAACCAATGTGCAACCAGCTGTAAGCGTGCCTGCAAGCTCAATATCAACAAAGGTTTTTTCAACCGTAAAGAATTCTGGCTTAAGAAAATACGCCATGGCTGTTGGATCGTACATTTTAAGTGCTGTGTTAATTGAACCCGAACGATAGTGGCTAAACAAGTCGTACACCATCTTGCCCGTTTTTCCAAACGTTTTAATTGTCTGGATATCGTTTGCAGGAATTGTTGCTTTCCATCCAATATCAAGTCCAACCATAGCTAAAGAAATACCTGATGAAAAAACAATTTTTGCGGCCTCGGGGTCGGTAGCAATATTGAACTCGGACAAAACACCTTTATTGCCTCGCGTGCATGTTCCACCCATAATAACAATACGTTTGATGAGCTCTTGATCTTGAGGATACAGGCGCAACAAGAGTGCCACATTGGTAAGAGGCCCTATTGCCACAATAGTTAAAGGTTCTTTGCTTGCATGGAGTGCTTTATGCATTGCAACAGGTGCAACGTCTTCCAACAAACACTCGTCTGCTTGACCTTCAAATTCGTAACCCGCTAAACCCGATTCACCGTGAACGTTTGCAGCAGTTGTAAGCTTGCGCACAAGTGGACCTTGGGCTCCCTTTGCAACGGGGACATGCGCATGCCAAAAATGTAAAAGTTTAAGCACGTTATTTGTTACATTCTCAAGCGTTACATTACCGCCAACGGTGGTAATGAGCTTTATATCTGTTGTATCAGATGCAAGAGCAAGTCCTATGGCAGCAGCATCATCCACACCTGGATCGGTGTCCAAAATAATTGGTGTTTTCGCCATAACATTTCCTTTCAACGATAATATATTTACACGCATGTTCTCTATAACATCAAAGCCATGGTACTTAGTGCTACACCCTTTGTAGCACAAGTCTTTGTGCGCTCACCGAAGCATACAAAGTTGACGCAATCCTTATACACAACTGATTGGCTCGTTCACCTTGTGCTGTATCCGAAACGCTTCAACTTCCTCACAAGTTGGAATAGACACTTGTGCTCCAACACGTGTTGTTGAAAGAGCGGCAGCGGCTTGTGCAAAAGCGATCGCCTGCTCTGTGTGTGCACCTTTTGCAAGACAAGCACTCATTGCGCCAACAAAGGTATCGCCAGCGCCTGTTGAATCTACGGCCTTTACCGAATATGCAGGCGCAAAGAGTTGATGCTGGTGCGAAACAAGCAAACATCCTGCAGCGCCCAACGTAACAACTAGGGTTTTCATACCAAGTTGCAAAACCTTTGTAAGTGCGCACATGGTGGGTGCATCCATGGTTGGATTAATATCAAATAAGCTCATGCATTCAGTTTCGTTAAGACATAAAATGTCGATACTTTTATACAACGATGGCTTAATAGAGCGCACGGGAGACGGGTTTACAACTGTGATCATGTCATGGGCGTGAGCAAACTCTATGGACGACTCTACCGTCTGAGCAGGAGACTCAAATTGCGTCAAAAAAATGTCGTGCGGCTGTGCAACACGCGAAAGTGCTGCATGTGCAAATTGTGGTGTAACAGACTCATTTGCACCGTGATTAATAATAATTCTGTTATTACCATGAGAGCGCAGGACAATTGCCATACCAGTTGTTGAGGTAGTTGTTGTTACCTCTTGAATATCAACCCCTGATTGAGCCATGCTGGCGCGCAGCTCTTTACCAAAGCTGTCGGTTCCCACACATCCAATAAGATGAGTGTGAACTCCTGCACGCGCAGACGCCACCGCCTGATTTGCACCTTTACCACCAGCATTGATAAGCAGATTATCTCCCGAAAGTGTTTCGCCCTCTAAGGGCATTCTGTCCGATTCTATGGAGACATCCATATTGATGCTACCGAGCACCACAACTTTGCTCATACCTCACCATACCTTATAGTAACGTGGATACAGCTTGCGCTCATACAATACAACCTCTTTTATTGTGTGAGCACAACCTGTTTCTACGGTTGCTTAAACCCCGTTGTATCAAATGCCAGTGCGATACAGGCATTCATGTTCTTATATAGGATACATATATAGGGAACATATTTCCTAATCTTGTTTACTATAGTAGACACACATGAAAACCTGCAACGTATATCCATCCATAAATGGCATGGTTTAATCCGTCAACGGTATATTTCTTAGAAAATTATGCACAATACGCAATCTTTACTGGTAACATAATGCCTGCAATCCCAAACGTTGTTTTTCGATTTACAAGATGTCTTAATAGGGGCGATAAGCGTTCTAAGGAATACCATGAACATTAAAGATATAGCACGATTAGCAGGCGTTTCGCCAACAACCGTTTCAAAAATCCTTAATCGTAAAGACCAAAATATTAGCAGCCAAACACGCACTGTGGTATTAGACACCATTAAAAAATATCATTACACCCCTTATGCGCGTATTACCGCGCAACGAAACACATGGCTTGTAGGTGTTTGTGTGCGCGAAACAAAAGAGAATATGCGTTTGGTGTCGGGAATAATAGAAACGCTACAGAAGCATCACATATCTACCCTTGTGGTATACACGAGCGAAAAGTCTCGTGAAGAACAAAGCATTACAGAGCTTATACAATCAAATATAAGCGCGCTCATTTGGGAGCCGCTCAATACTATGCAGACTCCTACTAACACAACTATAGACAATCTTTGTGCAAAGCACGACATTGAGGTACTTAAACTTGGCAAAGATGGTGGCAAGCAAAACTATAGTATTGATTTTGAAACACTGGCGCACGACCTAAGCGCCGAGCTTATCTTGGCTGGTCATCGTCATATTGCATGTCTTACCAATAAAGAAACTCCACGCGCGTTTATACAGGGATACGCCTCGATACTTTTTCAGCGAAAAATTATGCTTGCAGAACAAAACTGTTATACAAGCGTGTGCAATGAACTGTTGCAAGCGCTTGTAAACGGCGATATAACAGCCGTGGTGTGTGCTTCATGGCAACAAGCGCAAGACCTTCGTACGCAGCTTTATACGCTTCACATACAAGCGCCGCAGGATTTTTCGCTTGTATGTCTGCAAAGCGATGCAGAATACGCGCTACAAAGCGCAGACGAGCAGACACAAATAGATACAGGCGCTGCAAACACAAATGGTTGCGCCTCTGTGGTGTATTCCTATTTGAATACGCCTATAAGTGCATACAGCATAAGTTATAAAGATTTTGGAACATATATAGCGCAACAGCTGCAGATAGCAAATCAATCGGTCGTTGATACTGATGGATGTGCGCGCAAGCAAGACACTGCCTCAGACGCCGTGTTCAACTTTATCCCCACGCATAACGCACTTACCACCAGAGCGAGCATTGCTTCGCCTCAAAATAATCAACACGAACGAATTGTAATTGTTGGAAGCATCAATATTGATACTCAGCTTTTAGTGGATCACATTCCTGACGCAGGCTCTACCGTAACTACAACCACGTCTCATATTTCGGTAGGAGGAAAAGGCCTTAACTATGCTATTGGTGTTGCCAAACTTGCACATAAAGCCGTGCTTATTGGCAACATTGGCGACGATAGCGAATCGAGCATGATTTATAAAGAGTTAAGCCGCTGGAATATAGACACCAAAGGAGTGGTACGCACAAAAGACGAGCAAACGGGCAAGGCATACATCTGTGTAGATAAACAGGGTGCGTCAACCATCACCATTCTTACAGGCGCCAATAGCAAACTTTGTGCTCAAGATATAATTGAGCGCAAACATCTATTTAAAAACGCGTCTTTATGCCTTATTCCATCCGAAGTTCCACTTGATGCAGCCGAACAGGCTTGCAAAGAGGCAAAACGCCAGGGAGCACAGGTTATTTTTAAGCCGGTGGCACTTACTGAATTTCCAAAGCGCATGGCAGCCTATATTGATTACATTATTCCCAACGAACACGAGCTTGCCGCGCTGTGTTACGCGCTCAAAAATTGCGCGCAGGCACATACTCCTCACCGTGATGACCGCAGCGCGAAAAAGGCGCAAAACGCATTGATTGATCATGCACATATGTTACTTAACCTGGGGATTCCTCATGTCATAGTTACGCGCGGTGAAAAAGGTTGTGATTATTTCTCGGCGTCCTCACATATTCATACGCCATCTCATGCATTCAAAACGATCGACACAACTGGTGCAAGCGATGCGTTTATCTGCGCGTTTGCAACAAGCTTACTGAGCAATGATACTGTTGAGCGCGCTTTAGACGACGCGTGTTATGCCGCAGGCTACAGCACCACACGACCAGGCGTTGTTCAGGCATTAATTGACGCGCAAACACTTGAACTGTATCGCGAGCGTCATATTGATACAAAGCAGAACGCTTAGGAAGTAAAAGATTTTATAAAAGGGAAAAATAAAAAAAGAAAATAAATGGTGGGCGATGAGGGATTTGAACCCCCGACCTTGTGCGTGTAAAGCACCTGCGCTAGCCACTGCGCCAATCGCCCGAAAGAAGTGTATCACAAAATGGAATTATTTCGCAGTGATATTCTTCAAGAATCCTAAATTTCTAAAACGCACTATACTAAAACGTATGGAAACAACACTTTATGACATACTTAAACAACTCCAAGCTCAAGGGCTACTTCTTGAGGTTTATAACCTCAAGTGCGACGAGCGTGACCCGCGCTGGGTTGATTTTTTGCCAAACGTTCAGTTTATTAACTCTACCTGCGATAATAACAAAATTACGGCAGCTGCAGACAGTTTAATAAACGGTTTGGATTCAAATTCGCTCTACTCACAAAAGCACCATATTTTTGTGTGCAAAGGTGCGGCGTTCAAGCCTGAGTATCTCCAAGATGCGCTCAAAAAAGGTGCAACGGCATATATGTGCGACAATACTCACGCGCAGGCGTTGCGAACATACTGCCCACATGCCGTACAAATTGTTGTTAACAACATTAGACTTGCGATGGCACAAGCAGCACCTCTCGCATGGGGACATCCCGATACGCGCCTTATTACGGTAGGAATCACCGGAACCAAAGGCAAAACAACCACCGCATGCATGATTAAAAGCATTCTTGATGCACGTGCACAACGCAAACATATATGCACTTCACAAGGCAAATCTCCTATTGGTCTTATGGGCTCTATAACCACATATGACGGTATCCTCAACGAAGAAAGTACCAATACCACACCCGAAGCTCCCGATTTTTGGCGTCATCTACACAATGCAGCAGAATCGGGAATCACACATATGGTTATGGAGATTTCAAGTCAGGCGCTTAAACACCATCGTGTTGATGGCCTTCATTTAGATGTTGCACTGTTTTTGAACATCTCGCCCGACCACATATCCAAAGTTGAACACCCTACCTTTGAAGATTATTTCTTAAGCAAGCTTATGATATTTTCTATGGCGAATGCTGCAGTTATGAATCTTGACGCCGATCATTTTGAAGCAATTTACGCGCATGCTCACGCATGCAGTCCCTTGCTTGTCTGCGGACGCGTGCACGCGCAGCGACGTCTTGAGGCATATGAGACACAATTTCTGTCAGACAAAAAAGTAGCAAGCACATTAAAGGCTGCGCTTAACCGCACGTTACCTGCAGATATAGCGGCGCACGACATACGTCCCCAAGGGTGCGGTTTGCAATTTAGCTGTGACGAAGCACACAACGCTAACGCTCAACAGCGCGACTTTTTTGTACCACTTCATGGAACATTTAATGTGGATAACGCATTATGCGCTGTTGCATGTGCCGATCTTTTACATGTCAACACGTCTGATATCCAACAGGGTTTAGCCAACACACACGTTGCAGGACGAATGGAATTTATTCCAACTCACACGCAAAACATTCAAGGCATTGTAGACTACGCACACAATAAGTTGTCGTTTAGATGCTTTTTTAGTGACCTTGCTCATGAATTTCCTCATTACAAGATCATTGCTCTTTTTGGCGCACCCGGAGGAAAAGCCTTTGACCGCAGGCGAGATCTGGTAGAAGAAGCAGCAAAATGGGCAGATACCATCATGCTAACCGAAGAAGACCCCGGACATGAGCGCGTACAAGATATTTGCAACGAAATGGCAAAGCATATGCCAAAAGGTCAGAAATACTATATTGAATGCAACCGAGCAGCCGCTATAGAAAAAGCAGTTGAGCTTGCAAATTGTTCACAAGCCAAAACACTTATTTGTATGCTTGGCAAGGGCGACGAAACCACCCAACACGAGCAAGATCGTTACGTAAGCTGCTTGCCTGATAAAGACATATTCATACATGCCGTTAATGCTCTAAAGGAGTCTCATGACCAATAACCACGCACAGAGCGCGCCTTATCAAACCACCTCACTGAACCATCTCTCATCACTAGACACCCTCAGTGACGAGCTCAAAGCACGCCTAAGCCGCATTACATACGTGCTCTCCGACACCGACAACACTATGATTAACCATAGTTGTGCTTTATGCTCCGCTGATGGAACACCCTCATTTGAGCTTGCAAAAGCGCTTGTTTTAGCACGTAAACACCATATTTCAATAGTTCCATGTACAGGTCGAAATCGCGCTATGATTCGCGAAGACGCACGCCTTTTAGGCCTTTCACAATGGATTGGCGAAATGGGCGGCATCATCTGCATAAAAGACGGAGCAGAATCTGTGTGGGAATACGCATGTGCTGATATGGAATATGACGCAAACTCACATAAGACTCCACATGACATGATTATGCAAACAGGTGTTGTTGATGCACTTCTTAAACGTTGGAGCACATCACTTGAACTGTACAACGATAACGGGCTTGGCTATCAATATCGCGAAGTGACCGTCGCGCTGCGCGGCAAGCTTGATGAAGCCGAAGCTCAAGATATGCTTAACCACTGTGGTTTAGCACTCGACTTAGTGAACAATGGTGTTGTTACTCATATTAACGGACCAACTATTCTTGCGCGCAATGCACAAGGCGTGGCTACCAATATCAGCAACTATCACATCGTTCCTAAAAATCTTAACAAGGGTTATGCAGTTGCTCAATTTATGCGCATGATGAATCTTTCTCGCGAGCAAGTACTTGCCTGTGGCGACTCATCTGCCGACTGTTCGATGGCGCAAAGCGCTGGTTTGTTTGTGCTTATGCAAAACGGTGCAAAAAATCAATCGTGTATGCAAGAACTCGCGGGCGCGGATAATGTATTTGTAACCGAGCGTCCTTCCACTGATGGTTTTTGCGATCTTATTCATCTGTTGTGTGCCTGTCAGGACGAATACAAATCAACAGGTATCTAAGCCCTGCAGAAAAATCGCAACTCGTGGTAAAGTTGATATGTACCTTATGTACAGATAGCAAGAGATATGCGCGCTTATCGCGCGCATGAACAATCTTGCTGTCTTTTTATACCTGCACATGACGTGATTATGGATTCATACTATGTGGTTTAGTTTTTTGGTAAGTGCTCTTATTGGAGTTGCACTTCTTTATATCCCAGGATTTTTGCTGCTCAAAGTTGCGCACATGGATACCGCACGCGCGCTTGCAACCGCCCCTCTCATAAGTTGTGCACTGCTTTTTGTAACAGCAGAAGCTTTGGCACTTATGCACATACCGCTTAGAGCCATTGGTTTATGTCATTGTAGTTTTATGTGGGTTGCTGCCATTATGTTCTACATTTATGCATATAAGCGCAAAATTAAGACAAAGCAAACAGCTTACTCGCACAATAACACACCCACTCACAGCCTTATGTTATGCCAAGGAAATGGACTTTTGCCACTGGCGCCCACAACATACATAACGTATCTTTGTATGGGCTTACTAGGTGGCTTAATATTTTTTATGTTGCCGATTAAATCGCCCGAAAACATTGCACAAGGCTGGGATACCGTCAGTCACTTAAGTCTTACTCAGACCATGATAGGCGAAGGTACATATAATGTGCTTATGCCCTCATTTTACGAGCATGCATTTGCAGCCATAAACCCATCATCCTACAAACCTGCATTTTATCCCGCTGGTTGGAACGTGTTATGCGCGATCATTACGCAACTTGCTCATACCAATACCGTTATCGCGGCCAATGCACTTAATTTTATCTTTGCCTCAGTAGTATATCCTTTAGCAATTATGACTTTTATAGCTCAAGTGTATCCACGCTATCCGCGCACGATATATGTAGGAGCGTTTTTACCCGCACTTTCTTGTGTGTTTCCATGGATACTTTTGGTATACGGGCCACTCTTCCCCTTTGTATCCGCGCTCTGTATCACGCCTGCTATCTTTTGGGTGTTCATGACGCTTACGCGCTCAAAAACAACTACCAAGGATCGTGTATGCCTTGTTCCAGTTTTTATCTGCGGAGCAATTACCCTTATAGCACTTCATCCTTCATCCTTTTTTGTGTGCGTACTTGTTCTTACACCGTGGTGTATGGCACGGATAAAAAACACAAGCAGAAATCTGCATATAGGCGCAAAGCGTATTAGTGCATTCTTACTATCAATTATATTTTTCTGCGCCGTTATTGCAGGGTGGATTGGCCTGTATTACCTCATTGTAGGAAAAGTTGCACTCAACTATTGGTGGAGCTCGTACAGTAGTTTTACCAACGCCCTTTTACAGGCAGTATTGTTTGAATTTGTAGGTAAGACGGCAATGGATAATTGGTTTGTTGCACCCCAACCAATACTGTTTTTTGTATTTATTATAGGCGTGTGGCAATCTTTCAAACACGCACAAGGGCGCTTTTTAACAGCGAGCTACCTTTACCTTGTAAGCGTTTGCATTATAGTTATCTCGTCGGATTCGCCCATTAAAGGTATCTTGAGCAGTTTTTGGTATACCGATCCTTACCGTATCGCCGCATTAATTGCGCTGGTAACCACGCCTGTTATTGCACGCGGATTAGATAGCTTATGTTCCTTTGCACACGAACAGCTCTATCCAATTATGCAAAACATGCACATACGCATGCATGTTGTATCTCTGCGCAAAAAAGTGCTTGCGCAAACAGGCTTATTTGCCTTTATCAAACCAAATCACCTATGGCACACAGATTTTTCCTATTTCTCGACTACCTTAGTGATCGTGGCCTTTTTAGCAGCAAATACCCTCATACCACTCCCCCAATTTAAAGAACAAGACCCCCACGAACCTCCTAACGTTATCCAAAGCAGTGGTGTTATCAATAACTTAAAAGTTGTGACTGCTGGTTATCAAGATAGCCGTTTTGTAGACGCTCAAAGATATGAATTTATGAAGCAAGCACAAAAGATCACTCGCCAAGATGTTGTTCTTAACAATCCGTTTGATGGAAGTGTTTTAGCGTATGGAATGACCTCTATGCAAACGTTTTGGCGTTATCCATACATCCTCAATGAATTTGAGAAGCCTGGTTTTACGCGTATTCGTATTGAGCTTGATGAAATCTCGTATAACGAAAAAGTACGCCATGACGTTAAAAAACTGGGTGCAAAATATGTATTGAGCCTTGGAAAGCATCGCCGTGAGGACGCAACTCTTATGGCTGAATATAGGCCTCAAGCATTTAGCGGTATAGATAGAATTACGCCCGATACAAAGGGATTCACCCCTGTCTTACAACAGGGCGATATGGTGCTGTATAAAATTAATACTATGTAAATAGGCACCACGCGAAAGCCTCATGTATGCCAAAAAATTGTTTAGTATTTGTGATGAAACCGCCTCACCACGTTTTTCTCAAAAAGTCACTAGCATAAAACTCTTCGGTTTGGTATACTTCTTCATTGCGCTTGTCCCCATCGTCTAACGGTTAGGACACCGCCCTTTCAAGGCGGAAATACGAGTTCGATTCTCGTTGGGGGTACCATAGAATTAGATGCCGTACTTTTTTGTAAGTGCGGTTTTTTTATAACGATATTTAGGGTATAATCTCCATCGCTTAAAAATCCATAATATTATATGTGGCATTTTTGCTTAATATTATGCATACGTCTACAAAACGGTTGCGCAACATACACGAGAAAGGAACCCATGCATACCTCGTTTTCGGCACATGTGGCTCGTATAGCACTCACATGCGGCTTACTTTATAGTGGTGTACCATATGCTATTTCGTACGCACAGAACACGGCAACCCCCCCCCATACAGGATTAAGCGTTACGAGCATCCAAGCCAATAATGCTCAAAACCAATCGACAAAGAAGAACGGTTTGGGAGATCATCCTACACAGCTCTCTCAAGAACCAAAAGACAACCTTGAAAAAACAAGCGAAGACGACGATCAGGTTGTGTATCAACGTAAAAAAGATCTTGATATTAAAAATCCTTTTCCTGACGTTATAAGTGATGAAGAGATCGCCACTGCGTTTAAGCACGATGATTCAATTCAAAAATATTTTTTTACAGCTGATAGTGATCGCACACAGACCCCTAAGCTTATAGATGATAATATTCTTAAAGACGAAGCGGGCACTTATACGATTTATACCGTTGTAAAAAAATATTCTACAACTGGATTATTTAATAAAATGTATGCTCAGGGATATCAAACAAGAAACGGTCTTATACTTAAAGACGGAAGCATATATGCAGGCTCAAAAGCAACGGTTGCCTATACTATGCATCCCTATTCGTTTGAGTTTAATGGTCTAGAGCTTGCACGTGATTCACACAAACAAACGTATATTGAACTTAATTCACGCGACCATTATCTCTATTACAAAATTGTTTTTCACAGCGACGGCTCACTCAACGAGCGCATGCTTACTAATTACGGAGATCAAACCAATACGGGTGGCCAACCCTTTGCGTTTTTTATATATGAAGCAATGCCGCGCGTGAGCGCTCAATTCCATTTTGTAGACGACTTTGCATATCGCGCGCAAACAAAACAAACTAACGCGAACGCCGCACTTAAACAGCGAGGAAACTCTGATGAACACCCATCACTGTCACAAAAGGAAAAGGATTTAGGCTTTGTAATTTCATCAGTGCCAAATCATCAAATACAGGGCCTAAGCGATCTTGCTAAACCCGTGATAACCGACCCTGCGCGCTTTGGTCGTAGTCAAAGCAACGACTTAAAATACACCATTCTCTCATTTGATCAAGACCCCTATGCACCAAAGGTAGAAAATGGTGTACAAACAGGCGTATTTCGCCCCACGCTCGAACAACTCACGTCTACGCATGTTCCTGGATACGTCTACTGGGATAACGATATAGACAAACCAAAGAGCGGAAAATTTGAAAACACCAACGACACCACAGAGGATTCGAGCAATCACTATCTTTCATTTGGTTACGAAATGAAAGATGGCAAACCAATCAGACGCCTAGATACAAAATATTATTATGTGACATTTAGAAAAATTCCAACGCAAGTTGTTTTTCATCAGTATAAAACCAATGATACAACGCACCAACAGACCCCTGTTACCACGGGTACATTTGATTTATATCAAAAAAATGGCACTCAAGAAACGCTGGTTAAGAAAAACATATCGCTCAGTAACGATTTTGCAAAAGACAAACCCCAAACAAGCGATGCTTTGGTTGCCGCCATGAAAACCAAAGACGCCTTGCATAAAGAGGGTTATTACGAAGTCCAAAACAAACTGTATTTACAACCAGGCTCATACGTACTGCGACAAACATCTGCGCCAACTGGTGAACAGCCACTAGAAGATATTGCTTTTGAGGTTAATTGGCAAACGCATGAAGGTGATACCACCCAGCTTACGCGGGAGCCACAGACACTTAAAGTTGTTGAGATCGATTTGGCAACCGCCAAGCACAAAGAACAAACACCAAAAACTCCGTCCCAACATGATGATACAGACTCAAATCATAATGGACCCAATCATAACGGCACCACTAACAGTTCAAATCACCAAAGTGCGGTAAAACATAAGCACATGCGGACAACACCCCAGACGTCAGATCCAAGCACATCGCTTAACTTGATGGGAGCTCTCTTAGGTGCATTTACGTTAGCAAGTGGCATTGCTGTTGCACGTGCACACAAAAAGCACATGAGATAACAGACAAGACAGAACATGCGGCAAAACGTCATTTTTGACATAAGCCGTTTATAAACACGGCGTGTATAAGCATAAACGCAATTGTTTACAAGGCATACGTAGAAGAGCGTGTGCCTTGTTTTTTCAGATCGAAGCTTCGCGTGTATCATCACAAACATATTTACGCATTCTTATGTTACCTATGGCTAACTTGGGCTAGTATAGATACCACTGTCTATATTAATATTCCCTTATCCAAGGATGGTGCCATGAATAACTCTCGTCAACATAGTGCTGCGTTTTATGCCATACATGCAGCACTTACAACGCCCGTACTAGCTGCGTGTTTTACGTTTTCTCCCCTTGCACCGCATCTGCCACAGGCATACGCACAAACACAAGAAGCCACGTCCAATGTTTCAAACACATCATCTGTCGTTAATGCAAACGCCAACCCTGCCATAAAATCGCAACAAAGCACAAGGAATGCACCTGAACCCGATGAAAGAGTTGCCTCGATTACAGACTCTGACGCTCGTAAGTGGTCGGGCATTGACGGAAGCCGTTACGGCGATAGTATTCGCAAAACCTCACGCGTTACATATACCGATGCAGGAAAGCCCCTTCCCGTTTCATGCGATGTCACTGGAGACAATCGCCCTGATATGATCTTTGTGGATGAAGCACAACAAAAAATTCATGTTGTTGACCATATTCCCTATGGCTCTGACAAAGACGATGTAGTAAAAAGCATTAACGAGCAACAAAAAGCTGCTCACATAAGCCTTCCTACCAAAGACGACCCATCTGATACGTGGAAGGTTTCGTGCGTAAAAACCAAACGAGGCGAAACTGCTACGCTGGCAATTGCCAACGGCAAAAAAGTGTTGATCGAAAAAACCAATTCAATTGTGCCTGAAGGCCTATCACAGAATGCGGCGGCCAACAGCACCGCCGCACAGGCGCAAGAGTTTGTAGTGTCCTCGACGCTTACGTTTAGCGACAACGTATATGCCATCACGTCAGCAACATCGGCTTTCGACGTACCAGGAATGTATGTTGCAGCTGGTAAAAAGTTGTATTGGTACGAATCAATACCAACATCGGACACAAACGGTGCAAAAGCAACCAAAGTATGGGAGCTTGCAGAAAACGACTTAAGCAATGGTAGCGACCCCACTGCCCAAAGCGCGCCTCGCGTAACGCTTGCGCCTCTTAACTATGCTATCGGAGAAGACCAAACTGTTGGTATTGGACTTCCTCGCCTGAATAAAGTGTATGCAATTCCCGTAAGTGCAGAGAGTGGAAGTGCGGATGAGGCGGGAACTGTTATTTACGGTACCGAAGGCGGTTTTGGCACGTCAATGGTTGCTATGAGCGACATAAACGACGATGATTGTGACGATTTTGCTATTGGCGCACCTTTTGCAAATGGCAATACGGGAGCCGTGGCAGTTATTTTTGGCAGCAAAGAGGCACGTGGAGATATTCACGTACAAACCTCCTCAACATCTGAAAACACCGTTATGCGCGGACAAGAACACGCTGGAACACTGATACGCCAGACAAATAGAGGTCGTATTGGAATGACACTGGGTTATATTCCTGCATACGACCCAGACAATAAAGGTGCGCTGGTAATTGCTCGACCCGACCACGAAGAGCATCCAGGTGCAGTTATAGTAAGCGAAACCGCCCTTTTAGAAAATCATAATAGTGGACTTGGTTTGGATGGTATTCCATCAAATCAATCAGCGTTTTTAGCAAGTGAAGAAGGCGAGGGCGACGCAGGATACTTTGTGGGCGTACTGCCCCCAAGCGACAGCGATAGCCAGCTAAGCACTATATACACCGCAGATACCAATGGAAAAGTTGACGTATGGACAGCTGATATGCGCAGACAACACCAAACAACGCCGCCTGCCAAGCCCTTATATCCCGAACCCCCAGCGCCAAGTGCCGCGCCCGCGTATACACCCGTAAACGAAGCTGATCAAAAATCATGGCTTGGTGAGTTTACCAGTGGTTTAGGAGGTGCGCTTGCACAAGCAACGGGCGATGTAACAGGAGACGGAAAGCCTGATATTGTTTCGGGAAACGCTATTCGTTCTGAGTATAAATTTGATCCATTTTACGAAGACTCAACACCCACACATGGCTGGGTATTTAACGTTACGGGAGAAATACAGATTATACCAGGTGGCACACAAGGCGGTACCAAAGGAACAACAATTGCAGATAACAAAGACGTTATTACCATTAAAGGACCACAGAAAACCGATAACCCGGCAACTGATTCGGCAATGGGCTTTAGCGTGGCAATCATTGGCGACGTTAATGGAGATGGCATAGATGATATAGCGGCAACTTCTGTTACCACAGGAAAAATATGGGTTATTTACGGTGGAAAAGATTTAGCGAAAACCAATCTTAATCAACTTACCCCTGACCGCGGTTATGTAATAGAAATGCCTTCTGATGCGGGTGGCGCAGGTTATCAAGTTACGCGCGTAGGTGATTTTGACGGTGATGGACTTGCTGACGTGGGTTTTGTTGTTGCGAATACACCTTTTGCTCTGGGTCGCAAAGAGGCAAGCTACGGCACCGCATATATTCTTAAAGGCAATAAAGATGGACGCAATATCAACCTCAAAGACCTTGAAGCTGCTCATGCAGACGTTTTATGGACGGTCAAAACGCCTAAGAATCATACGCTTAGTAGTTTTACCCAAGTAGGAGACGTTAATGGCGACGGAATAGCCGATTACGTGCTCACTGACTTTAACACGTTTACCACGCAGGGTCATATACCCGGAAAAGCGTGGGTGGTATATGGCTCAAAAGAACACAAACCCGTTGATTTGGAAAATACACTCTCTGATAGTGTTAATGCAGCCTCTGCTACAAGAAGCGCAGATACGATGAGTTCCGTGGTCACGAACGCCTCATCTAATGATAGTGGTAAGTCGTCTGTAGGCTATGAGCTTAGCATGCCCGACAATGCCTCTTGGCGACTAGGAGCTGGTAACAGCGTTGCAAATGCAGGCGATGTTAACGGTGACGGTCTAGATGATTTTGTAATCGGTTTTGATGGCGGTACTATAAGCGAACAAAGAAATGGCGGGGTTGCGCTTGTTCTTGGCACAAAATCCGCACCTAAGCAACGTGTTATAGACCCTGAAAACGTACAGAAAAACGATTCCGCTATTTATGTTTTAACTGGAAAAGCACAAGAAAGCAGTTTTGGTTGGGCAGTAGCCGCGCTACCTCAAAGCAAAAATAATCCTGATGCTCTTTTAGCTATTGGAGCAGGTAGAGAAGATCAAAACGGTGTTGCTTATATACTTCGTGTAAAAGACATTCCCCAAGGCGTTACCGCTATCAGCAAGCTTGGAAACAAGGTAGGCGTTATCCGCGATGATGGAGAACGAGCGCGGTTTGGTCGCTCTCTTGCCTTTGTGGGCAATTTCCTTGGTAAGCCAACTCTTGCTATTGGAGGCGATGGCGTAATTGATGATCCTCTATCGGGTCAAGAGGGTTATGCACACTCTGCACACGTGTTGGCAGTGGCAATTGATCGTGTTTTACCTCGTGAAGCTTCAGACGCCACAACAGATGAACATAATGAAACAGGAAACAGTGATAACCATACCTCGAATAGCGACCACAACCATCATGAGGCAGCACACTTTAAACGTGAAACGTCTATGCAGCACACACCTCAAACAGGCGATGCTTTGAACTTCAGCGCATGGATATGCGAAGCTTTTGGCTTGCTAGGTGCTGGATTAGGGTTTGCGCGCAAACACGCAAAGAAACACGCGAAAAAATAAGTACACAAGACCAATATACGTATCCCCCACGTGCTCATACTCATAAAGCGCGTGGGCGAGTTTGTTTAATATCGTAGTTAAAAAAGTTAAGAGCGGTTGAGATATAAAAAGCGCACATAGCTAATCTATGTGCGCTTTTTCATACATGGTTTGTTTGATCTTAAACCAGTCTTGCCATAAAAAATACCCTCTTATACACAGGTAAAAGAGGGTATTTCAATAACGTGCATATCAACCGCTGTAATGCGTTACACGCTTAACAGCAAACGTTTGACAGCCACATGGCAAATATCGCAACACCACATACAAGCAATACAAAAAGTAACGCAGACACTTACTCGTTATCTCCGCCCGTTGCTTTAGTTGCAGACAAAACCTCGGCAGAGTCCTTTGCGTCGTGCCATCTCCAATCGGTAAAGGCAGGGTGGTCATAGCCCTTATCGACCGCAAACTGGAACGCATCAGCACGGAACTTCTCCCAAGCGTCAATCTGATCCTTCCACTTATCTGCGTCAACCAAGCGTAAAGCGTCTTGAGCCAAAGCCCAGCGATCCATATGATTTTGACGAACCATATCATATGGCGTTGTGGTAGAACCTTGCTCTTCGTATCCGTGAACACAGAAGTTATCGTGATTTGGACGATTCCAAATCAAACGACGAATGCTACCAGCATATGCGTGGAACGCAAACAAAACGGGCTTATCAGCAGAGAAGAGTTTGACAAATTCCTCGTCAGAAATTGCTTGATCGTTTTCTTGAGCATTTTGAATCTTAAGGAGATCAACAACGTTTACAAAACGAACATGAACGCCCAACTTATCAAGCAACTCAACGGCGGCAAGCGCTTCTTGCGTAGGTACGTCGCCGCACGACGCAATAACAAGATCAGGCTCTTCTCCCTTTTGTACGGTAGACGCCCATTTCCACTCAACAACACCGCGTTTAAGCTCTTCACGCGCGTCGTCAAGCGTAACCCAGGTAGGAGCAGGTTGTTTACCAGCAAAGATAGCATTAAAGCAGTTGGTTGATGTAAATGCACGCTCGGCAACAGCCAACAAAAGATTTGCGTCAGCTGGGAAGTAGATATTGGTTACGTGGTCATTGTTAAAGCTCTTGTTAAGCATAATGTCCACAAAACCAGGATCTTGGTGCGAGAATCCATTGTGATCCTGACGCCAAACGTGGCTTGAAATCAAAAGGTTAATTCCCGAGATAGGACGACGCCAAGGAATATGGCGAACGCATGCTTCCAGCCACTTGCAGTGCTGGTTAATCATGGAGTCTACGACGTGTACAAATGATTCGTAGCTCGACCAAATACCATTACGACCAGTTAACACATAGCCCTCTAACAGTCCTTCGCATTGGTGCTCAGAAAGCTGCTCGATAACGTTTCCAACAGGAGCCATGTGCTCATCATTTTGAGGATCAGCGTTTATTTCGCCAAACCATTGTTTATCGGTTACACGATAGGACGGCTGCAAACGGTTTGAAGCGGTTTCATCGGGTCCAAAAATACGGAACGAATCGCGGTTCTTGTTGATAACTTCGGCCGTGAAATCGCCCAAAACGCGTGTTGCTTCTACAGCACCGCAACCATGTCCACCTTTTTCTACGTCAATAGCAAAGTCTTTGGCATCTGGAAGATCAAGGTTATGACGAAGCTTACCACCATTTGCGTTGGGGTTAGCACCAAGTCTTAAATCACCTTGAGGCATAGCTGCAACAACATCACTTTTAATTGCACCGTTTTCATCAAAAAGCTCTTCGGGTTTATAGGATTTCATCCAATTTTTCAAAACCTCAAAGTGAGCTTCGGTATCACGAGCAGATGCTAAAGGCACCTGATGAGCGCGCCAAGAACCCTCGGTCTTTTTACCGTCTATATAAGCTGGGCATGTCCATCCTTTAGGAGTGCGGAACACGATCATAGGATACGCAGGACGAGCCTCTTCGCCTGCTTGAGCACGCGTCTTAATATTGCAAATTTCATCGAATACCGTCTCAAGAAGTGCCGCAAAACGACGGTGAATAGATGAATGGTCTTCGTCGTCAAAACCAGCTGTAAATACATAGGGGTGATAGCCCATACCACGGAAGAATTCATCGCGTTCTTCGCCACTAATACGCGACAAAATTGATGGGTTAGCAATTTTATAGCCGTTAAGATGTAAAATTGGCAACACAATACCGTCGGTTAGTGGATCAAGGAACTTGTTGGTTTGCCAGCTTGTTGCCAAAGGACCGGTTTCTGATTCGCCATCGCCTACTACAGCTACAGCCAATAGCGATGGATTGTCCAAAACAGCACCATACGCGTGTGACAATACATAACCAAGCTCTCCACCCTCATGAATAGAACCAGGTGTTTCGGGCGCATAGTGCGAAGGAATACCTCCTGGATATGAGAATTGACGGAAGAACTTTTGCAAGCCTGCTTCGTCTTTTGTAATGCGCGGATAGGTTTCGGTGTATGTTCCGTCCAAAAGTGACTGCGCGGTACCAGCAGGTCCGCCGTGACCTGGTCCCATTAAGAAAACCGTATTTTGGTTGTGGTCGTGAATAAGACGATTAACGTGACCAAACAAAAAGTTTAAGCCTGGCGTAGTTCCCCAGTGGCCTACCAAACGATATTTAATATCGTCACGATTAAAATCACCCTTCATCAAAGGGTTGCTGCGTAAATAAATTTGTCCAATAGACAAGTAATTAGCACAACGCCAATACTTATCAACAGCTTCAAGTTCTTCTTCAGATACAGACTTCCCGAGTTTATGCCACGGTGTACCCAATACCGGTTGACCCATATTGTCCTCCTTATACTTTTTTACACATCTAACTCTAAGTGATAAAACGTTTTACTAGTTGAAAGTTGCGCGGTTTTTATCGATTTACACAATCCATTCATAATAGATTTATTCATAATAAAAGGTGCCAAAACACTCTGGCACCTTTTATTTGCATATCCTCAACTACCACAATATTGCAGTGAAAAACTAGCAGAACAACCTACAATGCACAAGGTACTAATGAGCGTCGCCAGGTTGTCCGTAATATGCATGAGCACCGTGTTTTCTAAAATAGTGCTTATCAAGATAATACTGAGGAATCGGCTCAAAAGGTTGCTCACCTGCACTTGGACGCACGCGACCCATAAGATCTTCGGTGCGCTCAGCCATATCACAAACGGTTTCGATAACCTTACCCACCTCAACAGATTTCATAGGAGTGTTTCCCCATGAAAATGTTCCATGATTACGCACAAGAACGCCTGGTGTAGCAACAGGATCGATATTACGAGTCCTAAAGGTTTCTACAATGACCTTGCCCGTGTTTTCTTCGTACGCTTCTTCAACCTCTTGTTGAGTTAAATCGCGCGTGCACGGAATAGGGCCGTAAAAATTATCTGCATGCGTTGTTCCATATACCGGCACATCACGCCCTGCCTGCGCCCATGCAGCGCCTTGAACGCTATGTGTGTGCGTAATAGCGTTGATTTGAGGAAACTCTCTAAAGAGTACAACGTCTGTTGGTAAATCAGACGAAGGACGAAGGCTGTGCTCGCCCAAAACATTGCCGTCCAATGTGGTTACCACCATATCGGAAGGCTTCATAGTTTCGTAAGGTACACCACTAGGTTTAATGACAATAACGCCTAAATCGCGATTAACCTCAGCAACATTTCCCCAGGTAAGCGTAACTAATCCCAGCTCTGGCAAGCGACAATTTGCCGCGCAAACGCGCTCGCACATAGCTTCAACTTCGCGACAATGAAGCAACTCTTCGCTATTAAAACTCATAGCCTGCCTCCTTGAAAATCGGCAAAGTATAGGCAAGTGCTTTCTTGATTTCAGCCTCGGGATCATCGGAGGTTTCGCTCCACATCTCAAGCATAAAGGTTCCGTTATATCCCAGGCGCTTTAAGGTCTTAAAGCAGCCCAAAAAGTCTACTTGACCCTCACCAAAGGGAACGTTTTTGAATTTGCCCTTAAAGGTATCGGTTACATTAAGCGTATCTTTTACGTGAAGAGCTGCGATTTCATCGATACCTAATTCAAGTTCGGCTTCAACATCGTTTTCAGGCCACGCGTTCAAATTTCCAAGGTCGGGGTATACCTGCAACCACGGAGAATGTATCTGCTTTTTAATTTTATTGAACTTGGTAACCGAATTAATGAACGGATCGTCCATAATTTCGATCGAAAGCATCACTTGCTTTTCGGCAGCCATTGCAACAGCCTTTTGCAGGTTTTCCATAAAGTAAGCACGCGATGTAAGCGTCTTTGGCTCATAGTACACATCATATCCAGCAAGCTGAATATTACGTATACCCAAATCAGAGGCCAAGTCTATGGCTTTTTTCATAATCTGTAAACCATGGCTACGCGTATCAGGATCGCTTGAACCAAACGGAAAACGACGATGACCACTTAAACACATGGAATAAACCTTAAGGCCAACTTCGTATTCAGCATCGATAAGCTCTTTGCGCTCTTGCTTTGTCCAATCAAGTCGAGCCAAACGCTCGTCAGTCTCGTCTACTGACATTTCTACAAAATTAAAGCCAAGTTTTTTTGCAAGTAAAAGACGATCTTTCCAAGAAACATTCTTAGGCAAAGCCTTCTCATAAATGCCTAAATGTGCCATATTGCACGTCCAATCTCTTCATGACTCATTATGAGCGTATGGGTTATTAGCCCCAAATTTCTTTAATCTTGTTTTGGAAGTCTACAGCAGCCTGACGAGGATCTGGAGCCTGCGTAATACCACGGCCTGCAATAAAGGTGTATACAGGAATGCCGCGGAACAGCTCAAGTGTGTTGACATTCAAACCACCAGTTACCGATACCTTAAAGCCCATGTCACAAAGTTTTTTAATCTTGGTAAGGTCTTTTTCGCCCCAAGTTTGACCAGCAAGTAAAGCATCGCGGCTTTGGTGGTATACTGCCTGCTCAATTCCCGTATCAAGCCAGCCTTGTGCCTGCTCAAATGTCCAGTCACCATACAGTTCTACCTGAACAGCGTCAACCTCTTTAGCGGCTGCAGCCATGGTAGGAAGTGTTGCACAACAAATGCATGTCATAAAGTTGGCACCACCGTCGTGAACATTTTTAGCAACAGTTCCACCTGCGTCAGCACATTTAGGATCAGCAACAATCAGTTTGTTAGGATACATTGATCTAAAGCATTTGATAGCTTTTTGACCCTCTTGAAGAATAAGGATGGTTCCTACTTCCAAAATGTCTACTACGTCTCCAACTGCTTTAATGTCTGCCAATGCGCTTGGTAAATCATTATGATCGCAAGCTATCTGAAGCATAGGTAATGCCATAATTTACTCCTTTTGAGATTTCTTAATTTTCTTGGTGTTTAAAGATTTTTGCTCTTAAGATCGCTCTCTTCGATGCGCTGTTTGCACTCGGGAACGCTCATAACATTGCGAACACCAATAACGGTAACGCCTTGTTTAGCAGCGTCGTCAAACATGTTTACAAAGTTAAGTGGTGTGAAAACAACGTCGTAACTTTTAGCGGTGCTTTTACCCTCGGCAATAGAGGTGTGATTGCTTGCGGTAACCTTGTATCCTAAAGCGGTAAGAGCCTTAGTAGCCGTTTGCAAAAGCATTAAAGAAGTTCCAGAACCATTAGCACAAGAAACCAAAACACGCATGATGTCCTCCTAAAATAAACAGTGCGCGTATCAAACGCAATTCAAACAAAAGCGCGTGCTCAGGTGCTCAACAAACACCCTATGAGCACGCACTTAAATCAACACATACAAAGTAAAGACGCTAAAGCTTATGCCTTTTTGAATTCTGCTTTGTATTTTTCGTAATCCTCTACCTGCATAAAGTAACCCTTGGGGTTAGCACGGTATTGAAGCTGTGGAATAGCAAGCAGAACAACGATAACAATTGCGATACCAACGAATGGAAGGTATTTCATAACAAGGGTTGCAACTGGCCATACCGTTGCCCAGTCGAGCATACCAAGGTATCCACCGTATGCAGCCAAACCAATCCAGCTTGCAAACAGTGCTGAACCCAAAACTTGAACAACACCAGAAATGAAAGGCAGAACAAGCGCGGCCTTGTAACCACCACGGTTATTAGCAAATACACCAATAGCAGCGTTATCAAAGAAGACTGGAATAAAGCCTGCGATAACAATAGTTGGTGACTGGCAAATAATAAGAAGGGCAATGGTAATAAATTGTCCTACAGCACCAGCCAAGAAGCCGATGGTTGCAGCGTTTGGCGAACCAAAAGCAAAGGTTGCTGCAATATCGATACCAGGAACTGCACCTGGAAGAATGGTATTAGAGATACCTTGGAAGCTCTCGGTAAGCTCTCCCACGAAGGTACGAACACCAAGTTGTAAGATTGCCAGATAAACAGCAAAGTACAAACTTGTTTGAAGAATGTAGAAGAAGAAGTCATCTTCAGGTTTAAGCGCTTTAAGCGCAACAAGGTAATCCTTGCCTAAAACAGCCAAAATAATACCAAAGAACAAAAGCATCAAAATAGAAGTTGAAACCATGTTCTCGTTGAAGATTGAAAGCCAACCAGGAAGCTCAACATCTTCCATACGCTTAGGCTCTTTTCCATCTTTAGGCTTAAAGAGTTCTGCAACTTTAGCAAAGAACGTTAAACCAAACATCTGCTGGTGAGCAACAGCAAAGCCACCACCATCAGTTAAGTCTTGGCAAATACCAATGGTAAGGTTTGAACCTACAGCCCAGTACAGACCCAAGATAACTGACATGATTGCCAAGATTTCCCAGCGACCCATAAATGGATAGCAGAACAAAATAATCCAGAACGCAGTAGATGCTTGCTGAACTTGTACGTGACCTGTGGTAAAGATAGCACGAAGTTTAGTAAGTTTGTTAAAGCGAACAACAATGATGTTGATAATAAATGCGAATAACAAAAGCAACATAACGTCGCCGAACATACGACCAAATGTTTCTTCAACACCTGCAGTTACTGCATTTTGACCAAAGTATGGATCGATAACCATTGCGCTTAAATTAAAGCGGTCTCTCAAACCAACCAAAATAGGACGGAAGTTTTTGACCAAGCCGCCTGAACCTACGCACAAAATCAAGTATCCACATGTTGCCTTTAAAAAGCCTGCCAAGCATTCATACCAGGGCTTTTTAAGCAGGACATAACCGATCAGTACGATAAAACCAATCATAAACTGCGGTTGAGTAAGAATATTTTTAGCAAAGAACGACCAACATGCTAATAAAATTCCTGGAATATCCATTGTGCCTCCTTTGTCTTAAACGACGTATATACTCCTTTGCACCATTTGTGCAATTACCACCAATGTTTAAACTACAAAAGCTTTTTGTAGTCTTCTAAAGAATGAGTAGCTTTAAGTTGCTCAACCTTTTCTTCGTCCATCAAAAGATCCATAAGACGCTGAATGTTTTTAAGATGTTCATCAGAATCTTTTGCAGCAAGCGTAAAGAATAATTGTGCCTGCGGCTCCTCTTTTGTGGCGGGATCATAAAACGTAACAGGAGCTTCAAACTTAGTAAATGCGATTCCTGTTCCCAAAACTCCTGGAGCAGTTGCAAGCGCGTGAGGCATTGCAATGCCTGGAACTATAACAATATAAGGACCGTTGTCTACAACGTTTTGAACGATAGTATCAACATAGGCTGGCTCGATCATATGGTTGTCAAGCAAAGGCTTGCAGCTCATACGAATAGCTTCTTTCCAGTCTTGAGGCTGTTTTTCGGCGTAGTAAACAAGATTGTTATCATAAAAATATTTAAGCATTTCACACTCACATCCGGTTGAAGTTCACAGTACGGCTCATCTTATAAGAATGCGTCATAAGGAAGATCAGTCTCATAATCAAACGCATCGTGGAAACCGCGGTCATACATGTACTCCATGTGATCGGTGTCGCCAGGATAGTCATAGCGACCGCCAACTTGCCATACAAATGGCTTAAATTTGTATTGCATACGATCCTTACGATATTTCCAAAGCATAAGAATTTCTTTAGGATCGGCCATAAAGTTGGTCCAAATGTCGTAGTGCGTAGGAATAATAACCTTAGTCTGAAGAGCTTCTCCAACTTTAAGAACATCAGAGGAGGTTAATTTATCGGTAATACCAATTGGGTTCTCGCCATATGCAACACAGGCAATATCAATCTTGTTTTCTTTACCGTGCTTTACATACATATTGGAGTAGTGAGAGTCACCTGCGTGGTAAACGTTACCGCCGTCAGTTTTAACAAGGTAGTTAAGAGCAAGCTGGTTCATATCACGAACAGGTTTGCCTTTAAGAGACTCATTAGGATCGTCTACGGTAAGCAACATGGTGCGGTCAAACGACTCAAGAGCCTTTACCTCAACATCTTTTACTTTAACGCTTTCATTTGGATGAAGAACAACAATGCGTTCTGCAGGAACGCCCCATGCAATCCATTTGTCGGCAACGTCTTGTGGGCCTACAAAGGTAGCGTTAGGACAATTACGTGTTACAACAGCAGCGGTTGTTTGATCAAGATGGTCTGAATGTGAGTGTGTTACGCATAAAACATCGATATCACGAACTGCAAATGGATCAATAACAAACGGTTGATTACGACGATTGGGTTGTAAGTTGCGCACACCGCTCATGCGCATCATTTGATGACCTTTTTTCATATGACCAGAGCCAATGGTTTGTTTTCCTGTTTGGTTCCACATATCAATGACAACATTGGTGCCGTGATCTGATTTGATCCAAATGCCCATGTTGCCTAACCACCACATAGACAGTGTTTTTTCTGGAACTTTAGCCTGAGCTATCTCCTCGGTAAGCCACGTTCCCCATTCGGGAAACGTCTTATTGAGCCACGAATCTCTCGTAATCTCATCGATAGCACTCATATGTATTCCTTTCTCTTGATGAAATTAGCTTAATTATATGAACGTTTAAATATGCAGACAATGTGTTTTTATGAGTGTTTGACCCTTATATGATGTTTTTATTCACACTATTTGTTGTTTATGAATCTTTTTCGCTCATAATATAGGGTATAAATCGCTCAAATGCAGGTCTTGAACGTTTAACCACTACAAAATAAATTACGTCTAAAAAACCATAGTTAGTACAGCGATATATGCAGACGTAAGGATGGCGATGCTCATGAAAAACTCCTCTAAACTCATTAACGCGCGACGTGCTGTTATAGAAGAAACGCTTCACCAAGCACCTGACCACACAATTTCGGTAAGCGCTCTTGCAGATCATTGTTGTGTATCTGCCATGACCATGCGCCGCGACTTGGCGGCACTTCAAAAAATGGGAGTGTTAGTTCATAAGCACGGCTATGCTACGTTGAGTGAGCACTATCGCTTTAAAGACGCCAAACCAACAAACACCAGCATCGAGAAGATAAAAATCTCTATAGGCAAAATGGCGGCAAATTTTGTGCGTAATAAAGACACGGTTTTTATTAACACCAGTTCAACCGCACTTTATGCGCTCGACTATTTGCAAACCAAACGAGTAAGCGTGGTAACTAACAATCTACGTATCCACGAACAAATTCACAAAGACTCACTTAACCCAGCGTCAACCGTTATTATTACCGGCGGCGAGCTTCGTCTGCCAAAAGAAGCTCTCACGGGAGAAGTTGCCGAAATTGCCGTAAAACGAGTGATTGCCGATGTTGCCATTATTGGCTGCTCGGGATTTAGCTTAAAAAACGGCATAACCACAAGCAACGCAGGTGAAACTAACGTTAATCGTTTAATGATTGAGCACACCAAAGGAAAAGTTATTGTTGTTGCCGATCATCGCAAAATCTTTCGTGATTCAAACTTTTTTGTGGCAGCATCAAAAACCATAGATGTGCTCGTAACCGATGAATTTGCAGACGCACAATCCATTGCTGATATTGAGCAAGCGGGTATCGAAGTTATTCAAGTAAATATAGGTAGTCGTATTGCGGAAGATAATATTGATAATCACACGAGAAAAAAGAGTGGCGCCTCATAGTATTGTTTATAGAATAGTACGACTTATAAAACGAGATATGCTAAGCGTATAACACGCTTAGCATATCAAAATGCACGTAAACTCTTACAACTGATCATGCAAAACCACAAGGCTACTTTCAGCGCAGAAATAAGCCCTACATCTGCTCCCAAATGTGATGGAACGACTCATCACGCGGCTTGTCAACACGCTTAAATGTATGAGCGCCAAACCAATCGCGCTGAGCTTGGCAAAGATTTGCTGGGAGCTTTTCCGAGGTGTAGCCATCAAAATAAAGCAGCGAATTTGCAATGGTAGGGACATATAATCCTGCAGCAATACCTGCAATCACCACGCGTCTCCATGCAGCAACAGAAGATTTGATTTCGTCTTTAAACTCATCGGTCAACATAAGATTAACAACTTTACCTTCATCATACGCGCGCTTAATACGCTCAAGAAATACCGCACGAATAATGCAACCTTCACGCCATAAAAGCGCAATGTTGCCCAGGTCAAGATTCCACTGATAGGTATCTGACGCTGCTTGCAGTAAAGAAAAACCTTGTGCATACGACATAATCTTTGAAGCATAAACCGCCTGTTCAAGATCGGTGACAAAAGTGCTGATTTCTTCTTGCAGTATCTTTGGCGAAAGATTTTGACCCTCAGCTTGCTTGCCAAACTCGCGCGCGGCGTATACACGCTCATCTTTTTGAGCCGATAAATTGCGCGCAAACACAGCTTCACACATAGTTGGAACGCATTGATGCTTCTCCAAAGCATCCATTGCCGTCCACATACCTGTGCCCTTTTGTCCTGCTTCGTCCAAAATTGCATCAACAAGCTCACCGGTGCCGCAAGGATCTTTAACGCGCAAAATTTTAGACGTAATCTCAACAAGATACGATTGCAGGCGACCACGATTCCAATCTTCAAAAACGTCTGCTATTTGAGCATTTGAAAAACCACATGCATTTTTAAGCATAAAGTATGCTTCATTAATAATTTGCATGTCGCCATACTCAATACCATTGTGAACCATCTTTACATAATGGCCGCTTCCACCTTTTCCAATATAGTCGCAACACGAATCACCTGTCGTGGTATGTGCAGCAATATCTTTAAGCAGCTGTTTAAGGTGGTCATTAAATACATCTCTGTTACCCGAGGGCATAATAGACGGCCCTAAAAGTGCACCCTTCTCGCCACCAGAAACACCCATACCAAAGAACTTAATACCTTTTTCTGCATAGTGTTTCATACGACGCTCGGTATCTTTATAGAAAGAATTACCAGCGTCTATAACGATGTCGCCCTCTTCAAGATAGGACAACAAGCCATCGGTCACAAGATCAACCACCGTGCCCGCCTTAACCATAAGGATGATTTTTCTTGGTCGCTCAAGTGCGGCAACAAAATCTTTAAGCGAATATGAAGGAGTAATTTGATCGGTTTCTTGCACTTTATTCTGCATAAATTCACGCGTTTTATCCCCATCACGATTATAAACTGCAAGGGTATAGTGATGGTGAGAGATGTTAAGCGCAAGGCTTTGACCCATAACGCCCATTCCGTATACACCTACAAAACAAGCCACGCTTATTGCCTCCTTTTACCTGTAGCAAAGGTTATTCGTACACTTTGCCAACCATTCTAAACTTACAAGTTAGCACCCACCAACAGGGTATCTTACTTACAAGTGTGTGCGCGTGATTACGCGTTTTAGCATAATCAGCATCTATCTACACTATAATTATTTTTTCTTATTATACCCCTATTTAGGAAATATTTTTTCTTAAACGGTCATTTGCGAAAGCTCAACGGTCGATTAAAATCTTCTATCACGCTACACGCTACACTATTGCTACACTATGGTTAGTTTGGGTTTTATGAAAAGACCGCGGAGCTGCATAGTATAAGCTCAACGGCAAAGGACGACAAATCACGCATAAAACATACCCAAACAAAAAGGAAAGGTTAAAGAAAGAGTATCGCATGAAAAGAATCTCGGTTACCGCAAAAATAAAGTCGCTACTTCCCTCATGTGCAGAAAAAGAACAGGCTATTGCACAATTTATTCTTCAGCATGTGCGAGAGACTTCGTATATGACGATTCATGAATTGGCAGATAAACTTGGGGTTGCCGATTCAACAATATTTAAGTTTGCGCAAAAGATGGGCTATAAAGGGTTCCGTGATTTTAGAAACGATCTCTTAACCGAAGCCTACGACCCCGAGGTTTCGGTTCATGAGCACATAACAACACGTGATTCTCTTGCAACTATTGCTGCCACCATTTTTCATTCAAGTGTAACCTCTTTACATAACACGCTGGCATTGCTTAATGAAGACAATCTCAAGCGTGCACTGAGTCTCATTAACAACGCGCACACGCTTACATTTTTTGGCTGCGGTGGATCAAACATTGTGGCTGCAGACGCCTATCATAAATTCCTGCGATCACCGCTGCATTGTCAAAACGCAATAGACGAGCACATTCAAATTATGCAAGCCTCACTTTTAGGCGCGCAAGATGTTGCCATTATTATTAGTCATTCAGGTCTATCTAGAACAACACTTCAGATTGCTGAAATACTACGCGAAAATCGTGTCCCTATTATTTTTATTACAAGTTACCTGAATACGCCCATTACACGTTTTGCCGACGTTGTGTTTATCTCAGCCTCAGAAGAAACTGGATACCGAAGCGAATCGCTTGCAAGTCGCGTTGCACAACTGGTAATTTTGGACACGCTTTTTTGTGCTGTAATGTTTAAATCTGATGATAAAAACGTAGCGCAAACGTTGCATAATATACGCAGTGCAATTAATCGAACAAAAATTGAGGAATAGTGCCTCAAATAAGACAGTGCTAAGCGCCTCATTTTATCAAGCACAAACATGATGCACCCATGCATATACCTGCGTGGCTTAGCCTGCTTTTACAAGACGCGGGGTCACGGGGCACTCCAATGTTCTTCGTTATGATGAGCTTTTTTCTTGTTGTGACTGCAAAATACTTTTAGCGACAAATTGGGCATACACCTCGGATCCCCCTATATTAGGGTGTGTCCCATCATTATAAAACAACTCGGTTTTTCCCTTAGCAAATTGGTGCCAATCAATAAGATGCAGATTATCGTGGCGTTTAACAGCTTGTGTGATGTAATCATTTACATCGTGCTCGTACGAGTCGTTTGAAACAACGGTGCTGATGTATATATCTGTATCACTAAATTCGGTTGAAAGGGTGTCGAGCATATCGTTGTTAATTATGCCGTTGGTACCTAGTGCAAAATACACAACATCTGGGAAATTATCCGAGTGTTTTAGCTCGCGTAAAATATTTAAACCTGCAGGTATTTGACGACTATTCGTTGCGTCAATAGTCATATTCGGTAAAATTTTGCCCAATTGTTTACGACACATTTTAAGCACCGAATCGCCCACGGCAAAGATTTTAATGTTGTGCGCAAGTGTTGCCTCTTCTTTAGTAATTCCAAGTTCAGGATATTGTGCAATAACCTTATCAAACTGATTTATGTTGTCAGGTTTTTCATATGGCGTCGTACCAGCAGTACCGTCTTCTTCCTCCTGCTGCGAAGCATTCTCGTCCGATTGCTGCGTGTCGTTTGTTGTGGTTCGCGCGTTTTCGTCGTCATCATCAGCAAGACGGCTTTGCATTTCGCGCACGTCTTCAGGCGCACCAACGGGCGCATGTATGCACGTCCACGCAAAGCAGGCGATAAGAGCCGAAAATGCCAAAAGTACAAGCATTTTTCCCCGACTATGCGCTTGATTTTTATGCAACGCAGAAGGTGCGCACCAGTTAACTAAAGCCATCAAGTGTTTTTCGCTTATCTGATAGGTAAGCTCTGCCAAAATAAGCAGAAAAACGGCTTGCATAATAACTGCCGATCCATAAGAGACTCCTGGAGGGTTAAAACCAGCTTTGCCAAATGCCCATAAGGTATATTGCCACAGATAAAGACTATAGCTACGTTTGCCTAAATACATAAGGACGGGATTACCAATCAGGCGCGCAGAAAGGCCAGACTCATCAACCGACGTTGCCATCGCCACAAGAAGAACTACATTAAACAAGACCATTCCGCCATAATACGCAAACCACGTATCGCCAGCCAGAAAAATCATGCACAAAACTGTAATAATGCACGCCAATAGGCTTTTATATGTGTCTAACGTGCGAGCGCGCTGATACCAATTAACCAGTGTTTGTCGGCTAAAACGACACGCCAACGCAGACCCTAGCAAAAATGAAAAGACGCGTGTATCACTTCCATAGTAAGCGCGCGTAATATTATGTATAGATAGCTGATACATAACGGCTAACAATACGGCAGAAACTGCTGCACCTATAAGGGAAACTCTCAACAGCGCACGACGAGGCGCGCGCGAAGCCAGTTTGCCCACGACCCACACGACAAACGGCCAAAACAAGTAAATTTGTATTTCAACTGCTAACGCCCACATATGAGTGAACATATCGGGTAGAGCAAAGTGCTGAAAATACGATAGATTTTGGCTAATCTGCCACCAGTTATTAACGCCAAGCAGGGTTGAAAATGCACTTGCAGAGAAATTGTAGAGCAAATCATGGCTTAAAAAGTTTGCCCATAAGGTAGCAACCAGCATAAACAAGATCATTGGTGGATAGAGTCGCTTAATGCGCCGCACATAAAATCTTACAATGGAAATCTTGTTATGCGTCTCCAATTCGGACAAAAAAGAATCTGTTACAAGGTATCCCGATAAGGTAAGAAAAATAATGACGCCTAGATAGCCGCCTTGAACGGTATGAGGAAACCAGTGATAAAGGCATACAAAAAGAACGGCAAGACCGCGCCAAGCCGTGAAGGATTTAATCATGTGAGTTGGATTTTGACGCATAATGTTTCCTCAAATATTACCAACATTTACATTTTTATGTTAACTCATTATGTAAGTTACAAAAAGGTGCTCCGCACAGCACATAAACTGTCCGAAGCACCATCACACAAAACAAACATATGTTCTATACTTATCCACGCACAAACGAGCACGATTAGCATGCGGGAATGGTTTTTAACCCTCTCATATACGGCTGCAAAGCTTCAGGAACACTAATAGATCCGTCGGCATTTTGATAATTTTCCATAATAGCCGCCATGCATCTTCCTACCGCCAAACCAGAGCCATTAAGCGTGTGAACATAACGCGTACCCTTAAACTCACTTGGATCACGATACTTTATATTTGCACGACGCGCTTGGAAATCCCAACAATTTGAGCACGAAGAAATTTCTTTGTAATTGTTGTAGCTTGGAAGCCAAACCTCAAGGTCATAGCACTTGCATGCAGAAAAACCAATATCGCCCGTGCAAAGCGAAACAACACGATATGCAAGCCCTAATACCTGCAAGCACTTCTCGGCCTCAGCAACCATAGACTCAAGCTGATTCATGGAGTCTTCAGGCTTTGCAAACTTTACCATTTCAACTTTATCAAATTCATGAACGCGAATGATACCGCGTGTATCTCTACCTGCAGAACCAGCCTCTTCTCTAAAGCATGGCGTAAACGCAGTGTATTTGAGTGGCAGCTGTGAAGCGTCAAGCACTTCATCGCGATGCAGGTTGGTAAGCATAACCTCGGCAGTTGGAATAAGATAGAGGTCGTTGCTTACATGAAACAAGTCTTCGTCAAACTTGGGGAGCTGTCCTGTTCCAAAGAGCGAATCATAGTTGGTTAATACAGGAGGCCACCACTCTTTGAAGCCTGCCTCGTTGTGCATATCGATAAAGAAATTGATGAGCGCGCGCTCCATTTGCGCACCATAACCACCAAGCACATAAAAACGCGAACCTGCAAGCTTTACACCACGATCAAAATCGATCATATGGGTTTGCGTACCCAAATCCCAGTGAGCTCTTGCATCAAAGTCAAAGGAGCGTGGAGTTCCCCATTTGCGAACTTCTTTGTTTTCGCTGTCGTCTTTACCATAAGGAACGCTTTCATGAGGGATATTAGGGATAGCGCTCACTAAATCATGAAGCTGCTTTTCGGCAGACGCACGCTGCTCTTCCAACTCGGCAATGCGAGCTTTACCAGCTGCAACCTGTTCTTTTGCAGCCTGCGCCTCGTCTTTTTTGCCTTCTTGCATAAGCTTACCAATTTGCTTTGAGGCACTATTGCGCTCGGCTTGCAAACGCTCAACTTCTACAATGGTTGATCGGCGTAACTCATCAAGTTCAAAAAATTGTTCCCTATCCCAATGTGCGTTCTGTCGCGATGCGCACGACTTATCTACCACGTCGGGGTTTTCTCTCACAAACCTGATATCAAGCATTGCTACTCCTTTTGCGTTACCAGCTTTGCTCATCAAAGCACTGTTATACAAAAACTGTTAAACTACTCGTACGTAATATGTGTTTAACTATACGCCATTCAGGCATAATTACCTATATATACGCACTAAAGTATATACTTGTTCTATAAAAGATTTACACACTCCTTGGGAAAGGATGTATATGGACGCAATAAATGACTTTTTTACCTGGTTGTTCGCAAGCCGACAAGGCGTTTTGGTGCTTGTTTTAGGCGGAATTGTGTTCTTTGTCCTTATTTCTATTTTCCTTGAAATCAAAACACGTCAGCGCTTTAAAAACCACAAAAAGCAACAAGGTGATTGGGATTTGTTTGATTCTAATGACGAAAGTGGTTGGAGCGATTTTGAAGAAGACAACAAATAGAGGCTGTAAAACACAGGTAGAGCGCAAAAAACACGAAGTCGTAGAACCCGTAAAGCTGCCACGTAATTGCACAGCTAGGAGATTTGTTAGTAAATCGTGGTGCGGGCGAAAGGACTTGAACCTTCACGAGGGAACCCTCATATGCACCTGAAGCATACGCGTCTGCCAATTCCGCCACGCCCGCATGGGTAGAAATTTTACTCCAATTTGGTAAACTTATGCAATAACGCATGTGCGTATTGAAGAAAAAAGTATAACATCACATGTGCAGCAATGTGTCACGCCAACCAAAAACGAAGTTCAAAAGGACACATTATGAGGAACGATCATTACACGCCACCTGCCTATTCGCCACAGCAATCCCGTGCATTTCATAACGGGAGCACTGCTGCGGATTCTGATTTTTCGCAAAGAGCTGACGCTTACGAAACTTCATACGACCAACAAATTCAAAATAGCGTTTTACAAGGTCGTTATCGCGTTATGGACGAATGCACCACGGGAGGCTTTGGCGATATTCTTATTTCGTGGGACACACGCCTTCAACGTCGTGTTGCGATTAAACGTATTCCGCTTTTTAGCGGCACTGAATATGGTGATTTTTCAAGTCAAGACGGCGCATATAACCACATAAGTTCAACCATGCAAGAAGCGCTGCAAGAAGCACGTGCTGCGTCAAGGCTTTCACATCCCAATATTGTATCGATGTACGACTTTGAAACCGATAGTATGTATGCCTATCTTGTTATGGAGTATATCGACGGTCTTACGCTGCAAGAGTTGCTTGGACGCGTCGAAGGTGGAACGCTCACGGGCGATGAGGCAAGTTATGTGTGTCGAGCGCTTTGTTCGGCTCTGGCATGCGCGCATAAAAATCGAGTGCTTCATCTAGACATTAAGCCGTCAAACATCATGTTTGATCAAAACGGCTGCGTTAAACTCTGCGATTTTGGTATGGCTTCTCTTGCTTCGGCAACTGGATATGGCGATGCACGCGGAGGAACCGTGGGCTATATGTCTTGCGAGCAAATATCGGGAGATTTGGTAGACGAGCGAAGCGATATCTTCTCGCTTGCAACCGTAATCTGGCAGTGTCTTACAGGCACATGTCCATTTGCGGCAAACACGGCAGAAGCATCGCGCAAGCTCATTGAAAAGGGAATTAAAAAGTCACTTTCCGACTACGCGTGCGATCTTGCCCCTGTAAGTCAAACTCTTGTTGATCAAAGCTTAAAGGCGGCACTTACTGCAAATCCATCGCTGAGATGTGCACATGTAGAAAATCTCTCACACCAAATTGGTGAAGTATTAGGCGACGAAAACGAAGGCAAGCGCTCTATTGCGCAACTGGTGCAACAAGCTCTTGAAACAGACGAGGGCGCTGCAGAATTTGATAAGCACAAACTTCCTTTTGGGTATCGCCACCCTCATGTGCTTCCCTATGCAAAAAAGGTGCTTAATGCCGTATGCGGAATAAGTGGCGTATGGATTTCTCTGGCAGGAATCGTGCGGTTTTTTGCTCATTTGTGCGCGCCGTGTACATTTGAAGGCATTTCCTTTTTTACGCAAGGTCTTGGCGGCACTCCTTTGATAGTTTTTTTGGCGAGTGCTTGCGTTATAGGTGTTTTATCAGCCTTTATACCGTTTAGTGCAGTAGGCATTATATGCCTTATATATGCATTTTCGCTTATATTACATCCACAATTTCTAACAGGCATTGGTGCCTTGCTCCCCATCGTGTTAGCTGTCTTAAGCCTTGCTTGGCTCATCGTATGCGTGCGCAAAAATACATGGGTATCAAGCTGCGCGCTTATTGGAATTGCTACCCAGAATCCCTTTATAGCTCCACTGGTTATTCCCTCTCATGTGCAACCACTTCCTGCATGTATACACTGTTTTGCATTGTGGCTCATCGTTCATCTTACAAGCTGGACCACCATGGCTGCGGCCAATCCTCAACAGGTTTGCGCGTACCTGTTTCATCTTATACAACAACCGTCGCTTATAGCTCTTGGTATCAGCCTGGCAAGCACGGCTCTTGCCGCATACCTTTTGCAACAAACCCAAAGCCCATGGCTTAGATACACCGTTCAAATCGCTGCAAGCACCCTTATGCTCTATGCGTTTATTACATCGCATACCATTATTGACATGGAGAGTTGCGGTATATACTCAATTGTGGATATCACGCGAATCGCTCTTGCGTTATGCTTAAGTATCCTTATGTTTATTGTGATGAAGTTAGACGATTCACAACCTGCAGGTGAGGAGATTGAGAATGTCTATGAACTTAATTAAAACGTTTGAAGAAAGAATGAACACCATATTCGGGAGCTCCACCGAGGGCTTTACCGCACCTTTTTCGATAAAAAAGCTTGCTAAACGCGCAGCTCGCGAAATGGAAGCAGAAACATTTGAAATAGACGGGATCAACACCGCTCCCGCTCTTTATACCGTACTGGTTTCCCCCACCGATGACGCTACCATGCGATCATTGTATGTAAAGCTCATCAGCGAAATCTCTGCTTTTATCGAAGCAAAAGCACAGTCAAAATCCTATGTTTTTACAGGTAAGCCACTCATTCGCTTTATGGTTGACCCCGGTCTTAAAAGCGGAAAATTTGCCGTCTTTGCCGAAAACATAGATGCGTCCACGCTTGCTCGCCTTCGTGCCGAAGAAGACGCGTTCCTTTCGGGTTCATTGGGCGTTGGTGGCGCTGCACAAGAGCAGCTGCACGGTGAAGTTAAAATGGTTAATCCACCACGCGCTCGTCAGCGAAACGCTCGTTTTTCTGAGCAAGCAACTCCTCAGCCGCCCGTAAGCTCGCCTAACGCTCTGTCTAGTGTGTCCAATGAGGGAGCACGCGTCGCACAAAGCAAGTCTGCATATAAGCCAACACCTCGACAAAACGAAGTTGCAGCTGCTAATCCGCAAAATTCGTACAAACGAGGTGTGGTTGCTATTCCCGATGAAACTTCTGCTGGAGATTTTGCGCCGCTTATTGGCGGACAAGACCTCGATTTATCTGCTGGTTTAAGCGTTTTGCCTTCAAACCTTGCTACCATAGGCTCGGCTTCCATCAGCACACCTCCTGTAAGCGTTATGCCTGCAGCTCAAAACGTACAGCACACGCCTTTAGTTAACGTGCGCGCAGATAATTGGGGTCGCCATGCAAGCACAGCAGACGACGCAAACTCCAATAGGTACGCACAAAACGCCTATCCTGCAGCTCCTGATGGTATGGCTCCTACGCAAAGAAGAGATTCGTTCTCGCAACCTGCGCAAAATTATGCCGAAACAGCTACTCCTACCTCGCTGCTTATCAATCATCAGACAGGCGAAACGTACGAGGTCTTTGCGCCGCAAACCGTTATTGGACGCGAACGCTCGCACGCACAAATTGTGTTACGCGATTCAAATATTTCGCGTCGTCACGCGCAAATAACATACAACGGAAGAAATTGGTTGATACAAGATCTTGGCTCAACCAATGGAACGCAGGTAAACAACATGACGGTAGACAGTTGCGTTTTGCGCAACGGTGATATCATAACGCTTGCGCTTACGAACTTAGAATTTAGGGAGAACTAGCATGTTTGACCTCATATTATTTGCAGGTCGAATCATATTGGTCGTGTTCTTGTACCTATTTTTGTTTTTAGTTATGAAAACAGGAATAGGTCTTGTGAGACGACAGAGAACAGATGATGCGATTTGGTATATTGATTGCGAGAAAGGCAGCAAACAACTGCGCGGCTTACATATAGACGTGCTTGGACCAGTGCTTATTGGGCGCTCGCCTTCATCGGATATTGTTATTGACGAACCCTTTGTTTCGGCATCTCATGCGCGCTTTTCGCTGCAAGGCCCTGCATTGGTACTAGAAGATCTCCATTCAACGAATGGCACTCTTGTTAATGGCTGCCCTATCGATGAACCTGTTGCACTGCGCGACGGCGATGAAATACAAATTGGAGATACTATCATGAAGGTGAATCGCCGATGAAATCTTTTCCCTTATCAAGAAAAGATTTGGAGGATTTTTTTGGCGCAAACGCAAAGAAAATTTCCCGTCTTGCGCATGTCAAAGTTGCCAATAGCCCTGGCCACGAATCAATTTCGGTAGAAAATAGAGAAGGTACCGATTCTAGGACTGGGACCAACGCACGCCTTATGTGGGGGGCGCGTACCGACGTTGGTTTAGTGCGTGAGCATAACGAAGACTCATTTTTGGTGCAACCTCCCCTTTTTGCGGTATGTGACGGCATGGGCGGTCACGCCGCAGGTGAAGTGGCAAGTTTTATTGCGGTCGAAACAATTGGAAAGCAAGCGCCTCATTGTGCGAACGATGTTTTATTGGGCGCAAGCGTTGAGGCTGCAAACACCGAAATTATAAATCAGGCAGCGCAAGGACACGGAAAACCAGGCATGGGCTGTACCGCTTCATGCGCCTTAATAGAAAACAACAAAATAGCTATTGCGCATGTGGGCGATTCTCGCATTTATCTTTTACACAACGGCTCGCTTGTTCGCCTTACGCACGACCATTCATTTGTAGAAGAGCTGGTAGACGCAGGAGAAATTACGGCCGATGAAGCGCGTGTTCATCCATCGCGCTCAATTATTACGCGCGCCCTTGGCTCTGATCCCGACATGTATGCCGATCACTTTAAGCTTGATATTAACACGGGTGACCGTATTATTATCTGTTCGGACGGTCTTTCGTCTATGATAGAAGATGCAAAAATTGAGTCGCTGGCGGTTAGCGCTGTGCACCCTCAATCCTGTGCAGATAATTTAGTTGCTGCAGCTCTTGAGGCTGGAGGACTAGATAATGTAACGGTAGTTGTCGTAGACATTAAAGATGATGGCGCACCGCAAAAAAGCAAACATATGCACATGAGGCGCCTGTACTTTGCTGGCGCGTGTGCACTTTTATCACTTATTATGTGTTTGATCATGGGCCTTATGGTTGTAAGTACATCTTGGTATTTAGGCATAAACGATAAAACCGTAGGAATTTATCAAGGGGTAAATAATAGTATTTTTGGCATACAACTCTCCCATCTGTCGGGTTCAACCTCTGTTGAAGTAAAAGACCTGCCGCTTACCACGCAAAAAGACCTCGAAGGAGGAGTTCGCGTAGGAAGCGAACAAGAAGCACGTAGTGTGGTAGAAAATTATCGTGATCAAATTGATGCCGAAAAAAGCGCGGCCGCTATAGCAGAGCAGCGCGCCTCGGAAGGAACCTCTGCTGGTAGTAAAACTCCCGAAGCAGACGATCAAACAGATAATGGGTCTACACAAGATACCAATTCTAAATCCTCCACGACAACAAGTGAGGTGAACAAATGAGCCAGAACGCCAACACAAGACGAACCATGGAGCTGGGGCTGTTGATAGCAGCAGCTATTCCAACCACACTTCTTTACGCACTCTATATTATGAATGCACATGTAGAACTATCCGTATTTTCTTTGTCGGTTCCGCTCGGTTTGTTTGCGGCTTTTGCCGTGTCTCATCTTGCTGTCCGAATCTATGCGCCAGGTGCCGATCCCGTTATTTTGCCCATTGTCTTTTTCTTATCGGGTACAGGCATTGCTTTTGTTACCAGACTTTCCCCCGAACTGGCAATTAGTCAGGTTTTATGGCTCTTCTTAGGAGTGGTAGCGCTGGTAGTAACATTGGCTGTGGTGCCCGGCATAGAAAAGCTCTCCTCGTATAAATTTACGCTGGGAGCAGCAGGAGTTATGTGCTTGCTTATTCCTATGCTTATAGGAACAGAGCGCGGTGGGTCAAAACTTTGGCTCAGTTTTGGCGCGTTTTCATTTCAGCCGGGCGAGCTTGCTAAGGTGCTTATCGTTCTCTTTTTGTCCTTCTACTTAGCAAAAAATAGAGAATTACTTTCTGCTTCGGCTCTTCATATTGGACGCTTTAAAATCCCGCAGCCACGCATGTTGGCACCGCTTTTGGTAATGTGGGGACTCTCGCTGTTAATTGTCATCTTTGAGCGCGACTTAGGAAGCGCACTGTTGTTCTTTGCGTTCTTTGTTGTTATGCTCTACGTTTGCACAGGTAGAGTAAGCTATGTCATTATCTCGCTTGTGCTGTTGATACTTGGTGGAATTCTGTGTTATCACCTGTTCAGCCATGTACAAACACGCGTACAAATTTGGCTTAATCCTTTTAGTGATCCTAGCAACAAAGGCCTTCAAATAGTGCAATCGCTCTACTCACTTGCAGATGGTGGTCTGATAGGAAGCGGTATTGGACGCGGTCTTGCAACGCTTATTCCAGTAGTTGCCTCAGACTTTATTTTTTCGGCAATTGGCGAAGAAATGGGCTTGTTAGGAAGTTCAGCCGTTTTACTTGCCTATGTTGTACTGGCAATACGAGGCCTTGCAACGGCAGCTCGTGCAAAATCAGATATTGCCGCATTTGCCGCAACTGGACTTACTGCCTCGCTTGTTATACAGGCTTTTATCATCGTTGGTGGCGTTACCAAACTTTTACCGCTTACTGGCGTAACCTTGCCTTTTATTAGCCAAGGAGGAAGCTCTTTACTGGCAAGCTTTATAATTGTTGCGCTTTTGCTTAAAGCAGGCGACGAAGGCACGGGCAGAAGCACCGATATTAACGTTTGCGAGCAAAGTTCTTCAATACTGTTACAAGAAGACGAAAATTCATCTCATGCGTCCGTGTTGCATGGCGCGCACGTACGAGGTGGTTTTAAGATCGATACGCCCGAATCGGGTATACTAGGAAGAGTTGCACTTGGAAATAGGCTCGTAAAGCTGGTTACCGCGTTTTGTATCCTTTTTGCGCTTCTGATTGCAAACCTTACGAACATACAAGTTATCAGTGCAAAAACATTCCAAAAGATGCCTGGCAACAACCATACCATTGCAAAAACATCAAATATAAAACGTGGATCCATCATCAGCTCCGATGGCGTTACGCTGGCAGAAAGCGTTAAGCAAAACGATGGAAAGTCGTATGTGCGCAAACACCCTGAAGGATCGCTTGCGGCTCATACCTTGGGATATGCCTCTGTTCGATATGGTACGTCGGGTGTAGAAGCGCGTCTTAACGACACACTCATTAACAACGGCAACTATACGTCACTTAACGATGTGCTCTTATCTTTGGCAGGAGCTGCAAAGCCCGGATCATCGGCGGTACTTACCATAAACTCTCAAATGCAAAAAGTGGCTGAGAAAGCACTGGAAGGATACACTGGCTCTGTTGTTGCGCTTAATCCAACCACGGGAGCAATTCTTGCAAAAGCCTCCAATCCAACCTTTAACCCCGACAATCTCGACGAAGTGATGAGTAGCTCAAGCACCAAAGGTCAATTGCTTGATAGAAGCACACAAACACTGTACACACCTGGTTCTACCTTCAAAGTTGTTACACTTGCAGCTGCCCTTGACTCAGGGATTTCTTCTCTTGATTCAAAAATTTCCGCGCCCGCAAAAATAACGATTGGCAACGGAGATCTCTCTAATGACAAAAATCAAGACTTTGGACAAATAACACTTAAAGATGCGCTTAGATTTTCGGCGAATACAGCATTTGGTCAGCTGGGAACACAGGTAGGCGCTTCTAAACTGGTCAATTATGCACAAGGCTTTGGCTTTGGATCATCTTTAGGCCAAGACTTTACTACTTCGTCTTCGCTTATGCCCAAACCTTCAGAAATGACCGAATGGGAAACCGCCTGGGCTGCATGCGGACAGCCTGTAGGTATGCACGCAAGCCCCGCTGGTCCTCAAGTTACCGTTATGCAAAATGCTGTTATTGCTGCAGCTGTTGCAAATGGCGGCGTGGTTATGAATCCATTCGTAATTGATCATTTACTCACCTCAGAAGGCGTCAGCACTTCTAAAACGCAACCAAAGGTTTTGGGTCAGGTAATTTCTGCGCAAACAGCCGACAAACTTAAAGAAGCAATGCTCGATGTTGTAGAACGAGGAACAGGTCAACCCGCACGTATAAAAGGCGTAAAGGTTGCAGGTAAAACGGGTACTGCCGAAGTTTCGCCTCAGGTGTCAAACTCTTTGTTCATTGGCTTTGCGCCCTTTGACAAACCAACTATTGCGATCTCGGTATGTGTAGAGGGATCCTCTGAACAAGACGTACATAACAAAGCTGCTGCTATTGCAGGAAAAATTCTTGCAGGATGTCTAAACATACAAGCGTTAGGAGCGGCAAAATGATACGATTTTACCTGCTTTACCTTCGTTACAAACGCTTGGCACACCTGCCGTTTATGGTGCATAACAAATGGCACACGCACCAATCGTCTCAAACAGGGCGTACACAAACAAGCGCGCATGTGCCGTATAAAGCGCTTCTACCATTACCTATAACAACATTAAACACAACAGATTGGAGTAACAATGCCCGATAAAGTTCTTGGTGGAAGATACATCATACAAGATAAAATCGGAACAGGCGGTATGGCTATTGTTTATCGTGGCATTGACAATCGCTTAGGACGACCTATTGCAATTAAAACCATGCTACCCCAATATGCTGCAGATCCATCGTTTGCAGCTCGTTTTAAGCAAGAGGCTCAAGCAGCCGCCGCACTTCAAAGCCCTTTTATTGTTTCGGTGTACGACTGGGGAAAAGATAATGACACGTATTTCATTGCTATGGAATACTTGCGCGGTACCGACCTTAAAAGCGGCGTTCGCAAACACGGAGCGCTTGACTGCAAAAAGGTTGCTCAAATTGGCTCCCAAATTGCGCAAGCACTCTCGGTAGCACATCGTCACGATATTATTCACCGCGACATTAAACCGCAAAATATCATGGTTCAGCCCGACGGCAACATCAAAGTCATGGACTTTGGTATTGCGCGCGCAAAAAATAGTCACCTGACCACAGATAACTCGGTTCTTGGTACAGCGCACTATGTATCGCCTGAACAAACTCAAGGTAAGCCTTTAGGTCCTACAACCGATATTTACTCGCTTGGTATTGTTATGTACGAAGCAGCAACAGGTGTTGTCCCCTTTGATGGTGACGATGCAATTAGCGTTGCACTTAAACAAGTTAACGAGCAGCCCGTTCCACCAAGCGCTCGAAACCCCCGCGTTGACCAAGCTCTCGAACGCATTATCTTAAAGTGCATGCAAAAAGATCCCAAAAATCGTTTTCAAACTGCCGAGGAAGTCTTTAAGGTATTGCGCGACTATCTAGCTGGCAAAATGAATGAAGTTAACAATGCAACAGCTCAAATGCCCGTTATGGCTACAAATGCCGTTTCGCCACTTAATTCAACTACCGCACTTCCGCATATTGCCAATGGTGCAACACAGAACAGAAAAAGCGCAACTCATCGAGCTCAGCTACGCGCACAAGAAGATGAAAAACGGCATAAAAACAAGGTGATTGCAGGCGTTTTAGGGGGAACCTTAGTCCTCATTGCCATTATCGTTGCTCTGGTAAGCTATTTTATGGGTCAGGGCGCAACGCAAGAAGTTCCAAATCTTCTTAACCTCACACAACAAGAAGCCTTAATGAAGATAGATAATTCTAACTTCTTCCAGCGCGGTACCGTAAAAGAAGAATTTTCGTCAACTGTAGAAAAAGGAAAAGTTATCGACCAAGACCCCGATGCAGGCCACAAAGTTGCTAAGGGTACGCAAATCAATATTGTGGTTTCAAAGGGAGCAGAGCCTGCAGCTGATGTAACGGTTCCCGATCTTAAAGGAAAATCGCCTTCGGAAGCAGAAGCTATTTTGTCGCAGCTTGGTCTTAAAAGTCAGGCTGGTGACTCCGTTAACTCCGACGATGTAGAAGTGGGCAAAATTGCAGCCCAAACCCCTGCTGCTGGTACTACCGCTAAAGCAGGAGACACTATTACCTATCAGCTTTCTAAAGGTCCAAACGAAGCCGACGTGCCCAACGTGGTAGGAAAAACAGAGGACGAGGCACAAGCCGCGCTTACAGCTGCAGGATTTAATGTATCGGTACAGCGAGAAGAATCCAACAAACCCGAGGGAACCGTTACCAAACAAAGCGCAACAGGTAAACTTGCTCGAAAATCAACCGTTACTATTACGGTTGCAAAAGCACCCTCACAGGTAAGCCTGTCAACGCTTGTCTCTAAAGGAATGGATGCTACCGAAGCCTCACAAAAGCTCTCTGACGCAGGCTTTGGTGTACGAGTAAAACGTCAACCAGATGCACTGGTGAAAAAAGATACCGTTATATCCTTCCCCGATAAAGCAAAGAAAGGACAAACGGTAACTCTTGTCGTTTCTGATGGTTTGCCGCTTATCAACGATTCGCACTAATATGTGCCAGCATAAGTAATAATATATGCGGAGCATCCACAACGGATACTCCGCATATTTATAACCTTCCTAACCGCCACGAGCACTACTTGTGGCACTCATATATGTATCAATGCGCCAACATGGTACTAGCACATAACGCGCACTATCTTGTTTGTTTCCCTAACACCGACACACGCACAATAACAAAGGTCATAATAAAATACAGCGCATAGATAGCAAGAACAATACCAGCCGTAATAAAAAGCCATTGTTTTGCTTCGGCATCGGTACCCATAAGCCTGTACAGGGCATCCATTTCTTTCATAATACAAAATGCATGAGAAATCGCAAGTGCGCAAGGAAGCATAAACCATATACCCAGCTGCGTAAAAATAGTACCCGAGCAACACGTGCTGGTGGCTCCAAGCTGAAGAAGCTTTGTATAACTTTTGCGCATATACGCAAGCTCGCTTAGCTGCTGAATAGAAAGAATAGCCGCCGAGGTAATAAGCAGAATAATACCTGTATATACCGCCACAAACGTTCCCGTTACACGAATGGCAAGCGCTCCCTCAAGAAGTTCATAGCGCAAAACTGTATTCATAGCACGCAAATGGTACGCGTTATTTTGTCCTAAAATTCCCTCTTTGTGTTTATTGCCATGAGCAAGCTCTTGCGAAAACTGTTCGTTAATTTCTTTGCTACTTGTATAGAACTGGGCAAAAAGGCGTGTTTGCTGTGGTTTCATAGTATGCACCCAAGCATCCGGCACAATGAGTGAACACGGATTACTTGGAAGTCCAGCAAGATCTGAGATTTTAAGCTTTTGCTTTATGCGTACGTTATGATACGTATTTCCTAACGTAACTGTCTTTTCTGATGCAGCTAAATCATCTGTTTGATCTGCCAAGCTAGGATATGACGCAAACCTCACTTCATTGTCGGAAAGTTCAATTGGCTGAAGCCCAGCCAATGCTCTAAACCTGTTGTATTCAGAACATCCTACAAAATACACGGGATTAACAGCAACATCTATAGGAGCGCCGTCAATTGCTTTTTCTTTTGATAGCCCGCAGTCTGAAATAAGGTTTGCTATGGTATATACATTGTCAGTTTCTCCCAAAGTATAGCTGGTAAGCTGCGTGGTCGATCGTACAGTTGTATTCCAAGATGGAATCTCCTCTGCCATAAGGCTTACTAATTTATCTGTTTGCACTGATTGATACCCGTCTTTACAATGAAAATCTGCAATAAAATCGGTGGGGCACATCAGGGTTTCTTGACTGCGAACCGAAGCAACCGCTGTAAAGCCTATAGAAAGCGTACAGAGTGCAATAAAAATTGTTGCACAGATCATAGTCATAGAAATCCAAGAGGAATTGATTCTTGAGGCAAATTGACGCACTACATATAAGTTAAGTCCTCGGTAGTAAAGAGGTTTTATTGCACGAGCAATTTGTGTAAACGCTGTAGAAACCGAATAAAAGAAAAGCGCTGTTCCAAGCACCACCAATGCGGTGCAGCATAAGAATTCTCCCCCGCCATTAGCTGTAAGCACTTCATAGGAAAACATATGGTAGGCTTGAGCAATAAGGAGAATTGATACAACAAAAAGTACCAAGGTAATCCATGGGTTTTTGATCTTAAAACGATCAGATGTAAAACTTGAGCGAAACAACACAGACAACCTCGTACGCGAAATCACAAACGTAGCGCACAGTGTAGAAAGCACAAACACCACGCCAAACATACAGGCGGTAAATATCATCGCTTGAGGTACCAAAAGAAAGTGGAACCGCTCAACGGGTGAATTAAAAAGCTTGAGAACAGCAAGAGAAGAAAACTGAGAAACAACAACTCCTACAAGCAAACCAACTATAAGTGCACATATGCCTACTATAAAATTTTCAATGAGAATCACAAATGCAAGGCTTGATTTTTTCATACCGAGCAGCAGATATGTTGCAAACTCACGAACACGACGGCGCATAAAAAAGACATTGGCATACACAATAAGAATGCCAATAACAATCATTAAAAATATCGAAAGACCTGTTATCAGCTCTGCCATGCGTAAGACAAGATGTGATGTTGAACTGCTTAGTCCTACAAAAAACGCCTGATTAGTAAGCGTATTAAAAGAATAAAAGAGAGAAACCGAAAGCATCAGTGTTACAAAATAGACAGTAAAATCTTTTAAGGCTCGACAGAGGTTACCCCATGCCAGCTTAATGTAAAGCAGCATCACTACCTCCTAAGTAAGACACAACGTCCATGATTTCCTTAAAGAACGCTTGACGCGATTTTTCGCCACGAACAAGCTCATTAAACACGCGCCCATCTTTAATAAAAATAATGCGGCTTGCATACGAAGCCGAAAACGGGTCGTGCGTTACCATAAGAATACTTGCAGCGCGTTTATGGTTGATTTCCTCAAAAGACTCCAGAAGAATACGAGAATTTTTTGAATCAAGGCTACCTGTAGGCTCATCGGCTAAAACAATTGCAGGATCAGAAATAAGGGCACGCGCAGCAGCAACGCGTTGGCGCTGACCTCCACTCATCTGATTGGGATATTTTTTAAGTACATCGGCAATGTTAAGAAGGCTGGCAAGGTTTTTAACCTTCTCGTCCATAACGCGCACAGAACATGCGCTTAAACATAACGGTAATGCTATATTTTCGTAAGCGGTAAGCGTTTCTAGAAGATTTGAATCCTGAAATATAAACCCTAGTTGCGTGCGCCGAAAACTGGCAAGCTGGCGGCCGCGCAAGCGCGTGACGTCTTGGTTGTTTACCGTAATAGTACCAAGTGTAGGTTTATCAATGGTAGAAATGCAGTTGAGCAACGTACTTTTACCCGATCCCGAAGGACCCATTACGCCAACAAATTCGCCTTGCTTCATGGTAAAACTTACACCAGCAAGCGCTTTGGTAATATTGGTACGTGTACCAAAATATTTTTCTACGTTTGTGCAAACAAGCATAGAATCAGCACTTGAGGCATTGGCTCCTTTAGAAATGTTGCTGAAATGTGTGTGTGCAGACATACCGTGCACATCAGTGCGTGCCTCTTTGGTATGTAAGGCATGTTGAGCGGTCATTATTCCTCCTTATTGTGGTAGGTGATGATTACCTACTATTTCACAATGCGGCACATATCACCATAGAAGAACCTTACGGTATTCTTACGTTTTTATCACCTTGAGAATAAACAGGGATATTGCGAATAAGAGCGCTGTTACAGAATTGCTCATACGAACCTTATTACAAAACATCATGGAGTGACGAGCTAAAATAAATAGAAACAGAAGTGCCGCGTCCAACCTGCGACTCCAACGCAACACTTAGATTCATTTTGTTTGCAAGTTTGCGAACCAAATACAACCCCATACCCGTTGACTTTGCCGAGCGTCTTCCGTTTTCGCCCGTAAACGCTCTGTCAAAGACGCGCGCTTTGTCGCTGGCGCTAATGCCAATACCTTCATCTTGAATAGAAAGACGCGTGTTCCATACACCGTTGTCACCTTGTGTATGTTCAGCAGAAATGATAAGTTCAGCGGTCATATCATTTGGTTTTCGATATTTTGCAGCGTTAGAGAAAATCTGCTCGATCATAAATTGAAGCCATTTTGCATCGGCTTCGACCACCACATCAAGATTGATGAGCTTTGGAGCAATACGAGCATCTATAAGTGTTTTTGCATACGATTGCAGAGCACGTGTTACCACGGTTTTAAGGTTGATCTCCTTAATAAAGAAGTCATTTGAAACCGAGCTACTCCGCGCGTAATAAAGTGCCTGATCAACAAGATGGTCTATACGGTCAACCTCAAAAGATGTATCTTCAACAAAACCACGATTTTTATTTTGTAGCAATAACTTTATTGCCGCAAGGGGCGTTTTTATTTCGTGTACCCATAATTCTGTATACTCTTTTTGATTTGAAAGTTCATCTGCCATATTTTTAACTTCTTGATGCACAAGCCAAACCGTATGCCCCAGTGCATCACGCATTTCGCGAGGAAGCTCCTGTAAAAGCGTCTTAAAATTATCCTCGTCAAGCAAAACACGCGTATTTGGCAGGATTTGTAAATTCTTAAGGGTTTGCAAATGACGTGCATACAAAAGATAATCCCCTAGCACGCCAAAAAGAGTACACAGCAAAATACCAGACAACAAAACATTAATTAAATCCCATGTTATACCTAGCAAATAGAGCATAACACTTATCAACACCACAGTGAAAACCATAGTAAAAAGAAGAAACGCTCTGCTGCGTATATATCCAAAGACATGCATAGCCTACTCGCTTACTTTGCTGAGGGTAAAATACAGTAGCCAAGACCTCGATGAGTTACCACAGCGTGAGGCTCACCAATATATGCTAGACGCTGGCGAAGATGAGAAACATTTACGGTAAGCGTGTTGTCATCAACATACTCATCACTTTGCCAGAGCGCCTCTTGGATTTGCGTGCGACTTACCACCTCTGTTTGACGCTGAATCAGAAGTGTTAAGATCTTAAGCTCATTTTTAGTCAATTCAGTTGTTTTACCATGCGCGCTTGCGGTACATGTTTTTAAATTAAGCTCAATAGTTCCACACCTAAGAACCGATGCCTGCTTGTCCGACATGGGCATCACACGGCGCAAAACCGAAGCAATGTGTGCAAGCAATATTTGAGGATTATACGGCTTAGCGATGAAGTCATCTGCTCCGCTTGACAGACAAACTAGCTCGTCAAGCTCTGAATTACGAGACGTAAGCACAATAATTGCACCTGTTGAACTCTGGCGAAACTCGCGCGCAAGCACATTACCATCTACCGAAGGAAGTCCTAAATCCAACAGCAGTAAGTCAGGGCGCGGCGATACAATTTCGTGCATAAGTTCATCGGGATTAGTAAAATTGCAAGGTGCATAGCATTCATACGCATTGGCCTGCAAAAGGTGCACAAGCTCTAAACGTATTTGATTATCGTCTTCTATAACACATATCTTTGCCATAGCACAAACCTTTGTGACAGGTGTCTTGTGATGTTTTACCAATATACAGCACGCCTTGCAATCAAGTGCTCATTCGCTTTTAAGTGCTTATGCTATTTTATACTAAATTACCAACAAGCGTTTGTGCGCGCCTTGTAAAGGCAAGGAATCTCGTGCACATGCATGTGTGTGCCCAATGCCACGCACGCGCTTAATAAAAAACGGCCTAAACACCTCGTCTAGGTCGTTTTGTTTGCGCTTGGATAGTGCTAGATAGTACCAAATAGCGCTATCGTATTTCTGCGCTAACTCACTTTGTAATAACTAAACAATGCCTAAGCGTCTATCGTCTTGAACTTCACGAGCTTGCACATCTCTAAGCAGCGGCAATGTATTCCTTAATGTCACTGCAAAGGTAAAGCCATTATGCACATACGCTGCATGAATCGCAGGAATTAAGCCAAGCAAACCCAGCACAATTAAAGACGTGTTAACAGCTACAATACCGTAAAAGTCTTCATGAATCCTACGCATAAGCAATGTTGAAATTCTATGCGCAATAACCGGTGAATTAAGCGAGGTATTGTGAATAGAAACATCGGCAACCGCGCGCGCAATATCACTTGCATCGGACATAGCAATTGACACATCGGCGCAGGCCAGGGCAGGAGAATCGTTAATGCCGTCGCCAACCATAGCAACACGATGCCCTTCTCGTTGGCATTGCTTAATGAATTCAGACTTGTCCTCGGGTAAGATTTCGGCGTGATATTCATCAATGCCTAGGGTTTGAGCAACCTCACGAGCCGTTTTTTCGCTGTCCCCCGTAAGCATAACAAGACGTTTTATACCAGCGCTTTTAAGTGCCGCAATCATAGCAGGCGCGTCCTCACGGATGGGGTCTTTAATGCTAAACACAGCCGCCAGCTCTGAGGCGCGCGACATGTAAATAAGCGTTCCTAAAGAACCTTGCTCGTGCTCAAGTTCTGCCAACCTCAAAGTTAGGTTTTGAGGCCTACGCACGCCCAAATCATCAAAGATAAAGCGCTCTGAACCTATGCACACTTCTTCGTCACCAACATGGGTTTTAATACCATGTGCAACTACATATTCAACTTTTGTATGAAGCTCTTTGGTATGATCAAGATTCAACTCTTCTGCAGCGCGCGTGATAGACTTGGCGATGCTGTGCGGAAAATGTTCCTCTATACATGCAGCTATGCGCAAAGTTTCATCTTCACTCAACTCGGTAAAGCTCAAAGTGCGACTCAGCTGCGGCAATGCTTTAGTAAGCGTGCCTGTTTTATCAAAGACTACGGTATCAATATCAGAGAGAGCCTCAAAAAACTTGCCGCCTTTTACGGTAATTCCATAGCTAGAAGCCTCTTCCATAGCCGAAGCAATGGCAATAGGAGTAGAAAGTTTAATGGCACACGAGTAATCTACCATCAATACACTAAGCGCCTGAGAAACCCTGCGCGTTAAGAGCAACACAACAAAAAACGCAGCAAAACTGTATGGCACCAAAGCATCAGAGAGATGTTCTGCCCTAGATTGCAAATGCGCTTTAAGTGCTGTTGACTCTTCAACCATGTCTACGATAGCGTCAATGCGTGCAGAACCTGCAGCGGCATTCACACGAACATAAATGTCACCATCTTCAACCGCAGTACCTGCATAAACGCTGGCACCCGTCTCTTTATGAGAAAGCCGCGATTCTCCGGTGAGCGACGATTCGTTGAGATCGGCAAAACCCTTAATAATTTCGCCGTCTATAGGAAGAACGCTTCCCGACAAAACATGAATCACATCGCCTTTAACAACTTCATTGAGGTCAACACAGCGGTCTTCGTTATCAATTACCTTCCAAACTTTCTGCGCTCGCGTGATAATGCCACTTTTAAGCGCAAGGCGAGAACGATACGAAACATGGCGCTGCACCGCGTCACTAAGGTCGAGCAAAAACATGATCGTTGCAACGCTTATATATTCTTTACGGAAAATAGAAATGCCAATAACCGTAGCATCTAGGACCTCAACCTGCAGTTTTTTAGTGCGAAGCGTTTGCAGAGCTTTCTTTATAAACCCATAAGCTCGAACAACCACATATGCACAGAGCGCCGCTGGCGGCAGGGGTAAAAGCTTAATTACATATCTGCGCGCAAACAAAAAAGCAAGCTCAACATAAAATCTGTTGTTTTCGACAGCCGCTTCAAACTCCACGGACCGCGCGTCAAGCGCAGCCTCTTCTTTTGTGGGAATATTCAATACGTCGAGTTGTTCAAAATACGCTAAAACATCTAAGCGCGCCTGTATAGAGGTATACTGAATAACAAATGCACAATTTTGAATATGTGCATGTGCCGAGGTAACCCCATCTATCGCAAGCAACTCAGATGAAATTCCACGTGCTTCGGCAAGCGAAATATAACCCATATCACAGCGTAAACGCAGGCGCTGCGGCTGATCTGAACATATGTTAATTTGCATGGTACACCACTACAACAAGCAATTAATTTGCAGTGTCTTGCTGCTTGTCAAACTGTTCGCGTACCTCGCTGCGTATACCCGGCTCAAGTTTTGCCAAACGCTGGCGAACGCACGCATCAATACGAGCCTCGCGACGCGCTTCAGCGCTTACATCTTGAGCCTCGTCCACAATATTTTGCAACTCGCGCGAGCAAACATCTGTTGCCTGCAGTCCTACCACAGTTGCTTTAACAGCAGCTTTACGAAGAACTCCACATTGTGCCAAACCAGCAACTACACCTGTTGCTACAACACCTAATGCTCCAAAAACCAATGATGAGTGTTTCATGATACTTCCTTCCTCTTTGGGCAATTGCCCTGTGTATAAAGCGCGCATTGAGTTTTTCGCCACGTGTAGCGAAAAACTTTCGCCCCTCTCGATGTGGCGCCATATCGATGTGATACAACAAACTTGTGCGTGCGCGGCAGGTTAACTCATTCACTCGTAAGCGCGAGTTAGCCTAAGCCTTACTTTTACGTTATGCTGTTTATTACCGTTTAGCAAGCAAAACTTTCTGAGAATACGAAAGAATTTTTTCTTTTTGAGGCTGCAACGCGTGTACCTGCACTAATATAAACGCAGGTAAACCATGGTAAACTCAAATATGAAGAAAGTAAGTAGCGGGTTAACTTATGGTTACTTTTAGGACGGCGCTTGCCGAGCGTGCACATGCGGTACCACAACCTCATGCGGTACCACGAGCGCATACGGCATCGTCGCTACAGACGCAAAAATAAAACCCAAGCAACGACGCTTGGGTTTAATCTTAAATGGTGACCCCGATTGGATTCGAACCAACGACACCAAGTTTAGGAAACTTGTGCTCTATCCCCTGAGCTACGAGGCCATACACATGTATTGTATCATGCTCATAAGTACCGCGCGCTTGACGCGGCGCGTGTGCCTACAATTATTTCTTAAACGTGCGCTTAAGTCTATTCATAAAAGACGCCTTGTTTGCATGCTGATGTTCAATATTATCTGCATCTTTATCAAGCAGCTGATACACCTTTTTTGAAGTCAGCGCGCTCACCTTTCTATCAACAGCGTTTCTAAACGGTTTTACAAATTTTAAATCGTAAATAAATCCCAAAATTACCAGCGCATACGCCAAAACAAGGAGCACAACTTCTGCAATACCTTCTATATGATCCATTTGATACATGGCTTGCGGATTGTAATAATTTATGACCCATGACAAGGCAATACAAACAAGTCCCGTGAACAGCGTGATCCACAAAATGTTTTGACGCTTACGATACACAGGGTCTTGATTAAGTAAAATACGAGATACCGCAACCCTTCTATCGCGCTCGTCACGCTCTGCACGGCGTTGTGCACGCTTTTCTACGGCAGTTTTTTGATGAGTTTGTTTTACGCTGTGAGCGTCTCTTACACCGTACGCCTTTTCCTTTGCTGGCTTTGCCTGAGCAAGAGAGGCCTTCAGCGCACCTTTTTTCTCATCATCCTTTTTTGATTTTGTTGGTTTGGTACTTGTTTTGTTTCCACCTAACCAAGACGGAAGCGAACCTGCGTCGCGCGCCTCGTCCATTGCATTGGTAATTGTTTCTTTAATTGACATAAAAACCTCATCCGCACTTCATTTTATGTTTTAAGACCACGAACACATATGATTGTACCTAAAAAGTACAAGCACTGCCCTATAACTATGAAAATAATAACGTATTTTATTCAAGCATGCATACACGTAAGAGAAAAGAGCTCAGTGTTTAAGCTGTTTGCTGCGCCTTGTGTTCACACGGAATAGCAAGCGTAAATGTTGTGCCTTTGCCAAGCGTTGACTCTACTGCTATGCGGCCATTATGTTTGTCGATAATTTCTTTGGTAAGCGCAAGACCAATACCCAAACCGCCAGAAACACGGCCACGACTTGCGTCCGAACGCCAAAATCGAGCAAAAACGCGTGGTATGTCTTCTTTTGCAATACCAATACCGGTATCACGAACAGAAATCAACACTTCGTTACGCGATTTACTAATGCTTACAATAACCCAGCCACCTGCTGGGGTATAGCGCATAGCATTAGACATAATATTGGTGATAGCTTCTCTAATAAGATCGCTGTCCATCTCGATCATGCATTCGTGTTCAGGGATCTTGTCATCAAACTTGAGGCGCAAATTGCGTTCAGCAAAAAGCTGTTCTTGCATAGAAACAAGACTTTTAACCATATACACTGCGTCAGATTTTTCAATTTTAAGAGCACGGGTACCGTTTTCGATACGAGAAAGCCTTAGCATTGCGTCCACTAAACGAGACAAGCGTCTTACTTCTTGTGCAACTGTCTCATAATGTTCATTATCAGCAGGAAGGACACCATCTTGCATACCCTCAACCGTTGCAAGCATTGCCATAAGCGGCGTGCGAAGCTCGTGCGCCACGTCAGAAGTAAGGCGGTGCTCAAACTTAATATCGCGCTCTAACTCAGACGCCATTGAATCAAACGTTTCGCCCAAGCGACCAATCTCGTCATCACCTGTTAAATTGGTGCGCGCCGTAAGGTCACCGTTGCGAATCTGCGCTGCAGTGGACGTAATTTTTTTAATTGGTTTTACAAATACATGCGACGCAGCATACGACAAAGCACACGCCAACAAAATTGCAATGACCGCAGCCGCAAGAATAGCTCCATAGGAGTTTTTCCTAAACACATCATCACTTTTAGTAATAAGCGTTTCCGAGCCAAATGCCCACAACCTCACGTTGCCTACATATTCGCCACTATTGTCAACAATATCTGCAGTAGCAGTTGCATGGTCTCCTTCGGGAGGTCCTCCTACCTCAGAAGCTGAATTGCTTTTATCGCTTTTAGAATCAATAATTTCAATGTGATCCGCATTATCGCGCGCATAAGAACTAGCTGGTACATTTCCATAAATAAGCTGCCCGTGAGCGTCTACAATTTCTATACCAACGTCTGAAGGAACGGGAAACGTTAAAGATGAGCTGCGTATAAACGTAGATTTCCAACCACCAGAAACACTGTATTGCTTTCCAAGCGAAAGCGCAATTTTTTGCGCCATGTGTTGCATACCGCGTCGTGTATATGTTTGAAATTGGTCTTCCCACACAACCGCCAAAACAATTGAAAGAATAACAGCGGTCATAAAGGCGGTGAGGGCAAAATATATGGTCAAACGACCCGTTACTGTTTCAGAAGGACGAACCCTATACGGAGTATGAGACATGGTATTAAAAGACACCTTAGAGGCATCTTTACCGTCTTCTTTAAGATTGTCATACATTTGTTCTTCAAGCTTTACATACGACGTTATTGATGGTTTGTTTTTCACTGATACAATCACCTATATTCCGAAAAACTCATCTACGCTATATCCACACCACCCAATAGCTTATAACAGCGCTTTATACAACTCGTGCACATGCTTTTAACATGTGCACGCGTGCAAACGTCTATTCTTGATGTGACGGCGCATCTTGAGATTGCGGAGCTTCAAAACGATATCCAACACCATGAACGGTATACAACCAACGTGGATTGCGCGGATCATCGCCCAATTTTGCGCGAAGGTTTTTAACATGAGAGTCTATGGTGCGCTCGTAGCCTTCAAAATCGTAGCCCAAAACTTTTTCAACAAGCTCCATGCGTGTATAAACACGACCAGGAAAACGAGCAAGTGTGGTTAAGAGCTTAAATTCTGACGCAGTTAAGTCGATTTCTTTATTCTCAACCAATACTTTATGACCCGAAATATCAATGACAAGCTGGCCAAAGTCAAGAACCTCAAGTGCAGGCTCTGATTCGGTGTGGGCACGTCTGAGCAACGCACGAACACGTGCAACCAGCTCGCGTGGTGAAAACGGCTTAATAAGATAGTCGTCTGCGCCTAATTCAAGACCAATAATACGATCTTCTACCTCGCCTTTTGCGGTAAGCATAATAATGGGTACATTAGATGTCTCACGCACCGCACGACACACGCGCTCACCAGAAAGTTTAGGAAGCATAAGATCCAAAATAATCAGGTCAAAGGAATGTTTTTCAAACTCTTCAAGTGCGCTTTGACCATCGCCAACACTACGCACAAAGTAGCCTTCGCGCTCAAGATACGCGGCAACAGCATCGCGAATGGTTTTTTCGTCTTCTACTAAAAGAATACGTTTCTCATCTGAAGCCATATACAGCCTCCTTTAATGTTTATCGTCAAACAATGGTTCTGATAGTAGTTTAACATCAAAATAAACTTCTAACAGCACTATTCTACACTCTAAATTGCCTTACTAAAACATTTTTAGGATATCCGGTTGTTTTATCCTTAATAGTTGCATATGTTACCACGCTGTTTTGCTCACCCGTACACGCAGGATATTCACCATAATCGGTGCAACGGTTAGAAGCAGCCAAAATGGAGTAACTTTTTTGAGCAGTGTCAACTACAAAATACGAAGCCTTACTCCTCACAATAAATGTATTATTGTTTCCAACAACGGGGGCAGATGGCTCACGAGGCACTACAACAAATCCCTTATCGCGAGAACCTATATATGTTCCCATTTTACCCAGCAAACCACCGCTTTGGTGATTTGCTTCAATGGAAAACGCAAAAAGCGAGTTAATATACGTTGCGTATAAAGGTGCCACAGAAGGCGGCAAAAACAACTCGTCTTGTTGCTTTTCCATAGAATCGGTCAACGAATAAACGCGTATAACATACAGCGGTGCAGACTTTGTTTTAACTTTAGGAACAATGACCACCAAGTCTTTAGAAAAGGTTGGCGCGCACGCAAAACGCGAAAGCGATTCTACAACCGAAGCCGCTTTATCGTCGCCCAATTTCCATAAATAGCAATAGGAATTTTCTTTTGCACGAGATCCTTGCGGTGAGGGAGATACTTGCCATACAACATAGTTTTCGTGAACACAAAACTGTGCAGGAAGATAATCGGCGTCCGCTTTCCAAAGTTCACTGACCTGACCATGCAATTTTCCATCGGCAAACGCCGAGGCATACAGCGTCCAGTCACGCGTAACAATATCAAACTCAAGCCATACAAACACCTTATCCGACGTGCGGACATCGTAAATAATGCAATTTGTTGAGCTCTTACCATAGGGTTGTTCAAGCACTTGAACAAGCTGGCCGGTTTTTGTATTAAACGCCGACGCTTTAATAGCGGGTGTTGCAGAAGTTCCAGCAGTTGTAGCCGCAATCCATACTCCGTCCGAAGGATATAACATGTTTCCTAACGGCAACTCCCAATTTCCTGTTTGTTTAAGCTCAAAATCAACAGCCGAATATTTACTTTCGTTGGTTTGAGGATCAATGATGTATTCCGCCTGCGCGTCATCCACAACCACAGGGCTTTGCGGATCATCCACAGCGCGGTGCTTACACCCTCCTGCAGATACCGCAATACACGCCAGTGCACTAGAAGCCGCTGTTGCACACGTTGCCCGAAAAAAGGCGCGGCGTGAAAACAGAACGCGCGGCTTTTGCGCAGACGAATGTTCTGATCCGCCCTTTGTTTGATGACCAAAAACTTGTGCCATAAAAGCTAATCCCTTAAGTTATTGTTACGTTATTCACCGTTGATTTTTTCATGACAAGCACAAGCGAAATCAAGTGCTTGCAAGCGATCAAACACAATAGAGGTGTGTGTTAAAAATTGTTGCGGATCAAAAATGGTATCTAATTCATCGTCAGACAAAACACAAGCGGGATCTGCTTTAAGCTTTTCCTTAAACGACGTGCCCTGCTCACACTCTTGAATTTCTTTCCATGTTTTCATTGCGCAAGATTGAACAATGAGATACGCGTCCTCACGCGTCATACCCGTATCTACCAGAGCAAGCAATACTTTGGAGGAATAAATAAGACCGCGCGTTTTGTTGAGATTTGCCAACATGCGTTTGGGGTACAAAACAAGCCCATCAACAATACGAATTAAGCAGGTGAACATATGATCAAGTGCAATAAAGCTATCGGCAAGTGCTACGCGTTCATTTGAAGAGTGGCTGATGTCGCGCTCGTGCCACAGCGCAACATTATCATAAGCTACCTGCGCGTTTGCCTTAACAACACGAGCCAGACCACAAACTTTTTCTGCGGTAATAGGATTTCGCTTGTGAGGCATAGCACTTGAACCTTTTTGTTTTTTCTTAAATGGCTCTTCAACCTCAAGCGTATCCGTTTTTTGTAATCCGCGAATTTCGGTAGTAATACGCTCACAGGTTGCGGCGCAAACCGCCAAAACACCTGCAACATATGCATGATGATCACGGCTGATAACCTGCGTAGAAAGCGGATCTACTTTAAGATGTAGTTTTTCACACACCATTTGTTCAACGCGCGGATCAATCGAAGAATACGTACCAACAGCACCCGAAATAGCTCCGTAAGACACACTTTCTTGCGCATTGTTGAGACGGTCTAAATCGCGTTTAAGCTCTTGAGCCCAGCTTGCAAATTTCATACCAAAGGTCATAGGCTCGGCATGAATACCATGGGTACGCCCTACGCACAACGTTGATTTTTCTTCAAACGCGCGACGCTTACAAATTTCACCCAAACGAGTAACATCATCTTTTAGAATATCAAGCGCTTGCGAAAGCATATAACATAAAGCCGTATCACCCAAGTCGGTGCTGGTCATACCAAAGTGCACCCAACGGCTAGGATGTGGCGCCTCTGCGGGAACGTCTTTATCAATATAGGACGCCATATTGGTAAGAAAGGCAATAACATCATGGTTTACCTGCGCTTCAAGAGCGTCAATCTCTTCTTTATTGCAAGCCGCATGAGCGCGAATCCACGCTGCCTCGTCTTTGGTAATACCGATAAGCCCTAATTCTGCTTGTGCTTCACAGGCACATACTTCTATTTCTTTCCAGACGTTATATTTGTTTTCAAGAGAAAAAATATGCCCCATAGCAGGTTGAGTATAACGGTCTATCATAAGAGAACCTTTCTTACCAAGCCCTTGTAAAATAATGTACGTGTTAAGTATACCAACGATATATGTTCTAAAAATAAAAACAAAAAATAATAAATAAGCGGTAATAAATGCGTGGCGAAGCACAGCCTGAACGCTCAATTACTTAAATTTATTATTGCATGTTAATTGCACGCGCATTTTTTGGCGTATCGGTCACAACCTGTCACACCAGTTAAACACGGTAATTCACACTTTGCAACACTTAGTGCAATTGATGAATATTTACGTATTAAAATGTTCGCATTTGCGCTGGTAGATTATGTAAAAAAGGGAGAAAAAAGGTGGTGGGTCGTGTGGGAATCGAACCCACGACCTTGGGATTAAAAGTCCCCTGCTCTACCAACTGAGCTAACGACCCAAAATGTCAGGCATGTGCAGATAACAAATTCTGCAACAATTAGACCATGACCTCAAGTAAGCTTAATTATTTTCTTACAAACCAGTTGTAATTACAGCGAAAATCTCAAAAAAGTTTCAATTATGGAGATAATTCCATATGTCCACCTTGTCATTGGGCACATGCAATCATTCACATGCAGCCATTCAAAAGCAACATGCACGCTTAGGCATCACCTGAACACCAATTAAACCATCTATAAGGTACAGCACGTTGTATAGGTGCTGCTCACGCCAAACAACCACAGCCATAGCCGCATACAGCGCCTTTCGCATAAGCCGTTTACCGTTTGACGCTTTGAAAAATTGTTCCTTACCGTTACCATTACTATAAGCGTATCAGTAGTTTAAGGAGCACGTATGCCGCAACACAGCTCAAACACAGCGCACCACTCTTCAGCAGATCAAGCGCACAATACAACACAACAGCCGCGCGGCACCATGCGTGTTGTTCTTGCCTTTATTATTGGTGTTGTTGTAATGGGCGCAGCCTGGGGGCTTTATACGTTTATGACATCGTCAACCAACAGTAATCAAACGGGTGCACAAATGACGTCTAGCGACCAGCAAAGCAGCAAAGACCCCAGCACAAGCGCAAACACAAGTGCAAACACATCCCAAACTCCTAATAAGCGCCAACAAGCTGACATTCACAACGCTTATGCAGAAGCACTAAAGCAACCTGCAACATATCTCAAAAAGAAAGACGGATCTTCGTTTAAGTATTATCGCTACCTTGTTCGCGACGCAAGCTCGGATAAAGTAGATGACCTTATTCTTATTGCCTCAGATGAACCAGGGACCAATCCCAAAACATTTAGTATCGCGTTATGCTTTGCCGAAGGTAAAAAGATTGCGCAGCCAGCACACGTGTTTGAATTTTCGCCTTCTTTAGGCGATATGTATTATTTGTCTACCAATAAAAAAGACGATACATGCGCAGTTACCAGTGTTAAAGGGTCTACCTACACATCTGACTTATATGCGCGCTTTGATGGCTCGTATCGCAAAGTAGAGCATAAAGTTTACCAATCGAAAAATACGCCTCGAGATTTTTCTGAAGATAGGTGGAATAAAGTTGATCTCCAACAATCTCTTTCTTCAGACGATCTAACAGGTGTTGCGCAGCTTTAAAATCAAAAGTGCAAAACCAAATATACACGCTTTACCAGCCGAAATATATGTTTCTATTAAGAACCTGCGTTAACTTTGACATAATTAGCATCCAAGAAACTTAACGGCATACACTTGTGTAGAAACTATTAAATTGTTACGAATTATGTACAAAATTCTCAAAAATTTACGTTTTCACTTTGTTTCGTAAGAAATTGTGTGTATTATGCTTACCAACGTAGTTTACAAAGCTATCGTGTGAACATATGCAAGGAAAATTCAAAATGAACATGAGTTTTATTTTGCATAGTTCACTATCTGACCAACTGACTGCATACGTAGTCACGTAATTTGAGGAGGCGTTTATGGCTCAGATAAAAAATACCACCAGTCACGACCAACAAAGTGTGCAGAGTTCCATGCAAGATAAGAAGAGCCAGAGCATGTGCACCTCAAACGAAAGTGACTCAAAACAAAGTGCCCAAAGCTTGTTTGACGATGATATAAATGATGTTGTGCGTACAGATACCTCGCGTAGAACATTTATTTTAGGCGGCCTTGGACTTATAGCAGTAGCTCTTGTTGGCGGCGGTATTTATCTGCATCAAAGCACCAAGAGCGCGCAAGCAGCCGAAAAAGGGACCAAAGACAATCCTGTTATCATAGGTACCGTTGGCTCCAATGATCCACAGTGGAAAGTGTTTTTGAAGAAATGCGAAGAAGCTGGAGTTGCTGTTGAGCTCAAGAATTTTTCTGACTATACTTCGGCAAATCCAGCTCTTGCACAAGGAAGCCTTGATCTTAACTTGTTCCAGCACACGCTTTATTTAGCAAATTACAACGTTAAAAACAACCAGGATCTTCAACCAATTGCTGGCGACGCTGTTGTTCCTTTGGGCTTGTATTCAAAAGCATACAAGAAGCCTGCCGACATTCCAGCAGGATCGCAAATCACTCTTCCTAACGACGAAACCAACCAAGCTCGCGCGTTGGGCGTTTTAAGTGCCTGTGGCCTTATCAAGCTTAAAGGCGAGTGGAATGCCCTTGTTACGCCAAAAGACGTGGACGAAGCAGCTTCTAAAGTTCGTGTTGTCCCTGTTGAGGCAGCAAAAGTAGCAACTTCCCTTCAAGATCCTTCTGTTGCGGCAGCTGTAATCAATAACACGTTTACCAAAGACGCTGGCTTAAATCCTCAGGATGCCATTTTTGCCGATAGCGCGGATTCGCCTTCATCGAGACCCTATATCAACGTATGGGTTGCACGTAAAGAAGACGAAAACAATCCAGTGTTCAAAAAGGTTACCGAAATTTGGCACGATAAGGAAGTCTCAGACGCAGTTATCGAGCACATGCAAGGTCAAGTTATTGTTAACAATGACCCCGCAGACCTGTTGAAACAAGATCTTGCCGACTTAGAGCAGCGCATCAAAGAAGCACAGACCAAATAATACGCATGCGCGAGGTCCAGCGTTACAACAGGTTCAACTTGTTACAAACCGCGCAAAATAACCTCGCAAACTTGTACCTAAAGTAAGTACAATAGATATGCATGTGTAATTTCAATAACGTCATATGCGGCTCACCCATATGCTATGGGTGAGCCTTGCAGGTATAGAGGTAACTATGGAAAACCCTATTATTTCAATCAATCACGCTCATAAAACCTTTACTCAAGGCGGAAAGTCAAAGTATACCCACACAGCTCTTGAAGATGTATCGCTCTCGGTCGAAACAGGCGATATCATGGGTATTATCGGATATTCGGGTGCGGGCAAGTCTACGTTGGTGCGCCTTATTAATGGTCTTGAAAAAGTGGATAGCGGCAACATTTCTGTCTTTGATAAAGACATTACACACTTAAGCGAAACACAACTTCGCCCCTTTCGCCAAAAAATTGGCATGATTTTTCAGCAGTTTAATTTATTTTCATCCAAAACAGTTGCACAAAATATTGCATATCCTTTGGTGCAAGATCGCTGGCGGCGCGATTTTCAAGAACGCCGCGTTGCAAAATTGCTAGATTATGTTGGTCTTAGTGAATATGCACATGCATATCCTTCTCAGCTTTCGGGCGGACAAAAACAACGCGTTGGTATTGCGCGTGCGCTTGCGCTGCAACCAAAAATCTTACTTGCAGACGAGGCAACAAGCGCACTTGACCCCAAGACAACGCAAGAGGTGCTTAATTTACTTAAGCGCGTAAATGCCGAGCTTGGAATTACCGTTGTGCTTATCACACACCAAATGGACGTTGTTGCAAAAATTGCTAAGCATGTAGCCGTTATGGAAACAGCACGCATTGTTGAGCAAGGTCCAGCTTTTAAGATTTTTGCACGTCCGCAAACATCAATTACGCAAAATTTTGTACGTGCTGCTGTTGATTGTGCGCCCACCAAAGAAGAACTTGAGGTTCTGCGTGCGCAGCATCCAGGACGTCTTATAAGCGTTATTATGCGCGATGAAGACGCTCATAATGGCATTGCTTCATCGGGAGATCACATTTCGGCGATGCTCACACACAGAAGCATTACCAACGCTATTTTGTGCGGCGGTGTAAAAATGATAGGAGACAAGTCTTTGGGAACGTTTACTTATGAACTTTACGGTGACGTCTCGCGCATGGATGAGTATATATCCGATCTAGCACGCGAAAACTCAATCGTTGATTTTGGTTCGGCAGAACATCCCATACCCTGGTCTAAGGCATACGAGACCTATCAAACTTTAGACGAAAAACGTTGTAGTGCATATAGCAACACCGCTACAGACGCAAACTAATATCTAAGCTACGTAAAAGAGGTTATTATGTCTTCTCAATTTCTTAATCATTTGTGGGTTACACAGGCAAGCACACTAAATTCTGCCGCGTGGATGGATTTTTCGTCCTATGTTGCGGATGGCGAATTTATACGAGCACTTATTGAAACACTGCAGATTGTTGCAATTACCCTCGTTGCCGGAGGTATCATCGGTATAGCTGTAGGCGTTGTATTATGGGGATGTCGTAAAGGTAGCTTATTTGAAAATGTTGCCGTATATAACATTGTTGATGTTTGCATAAATCTTATACGCCCCATTCCGTTTATCATATTTTTAGCAGCCATCCAACCAGTAACTATTGCGCTTATTGGAACCTCCATTGGAACAGCAGCAGCTATCTGCCCTATGATTGTCGCGTGTTCAGTTGCGTCATCACGTTTGGTAGAGCAGAACCTTCTTTCAGTAGATTCTGGTGTTATCGAAGCTGCGCGGTCGATGGGTGTGTCTAAGTGGGGAATCGTTAAAACCGTTCTTATACCCGAAGCTCTTGCTCCGCTCATTTTAAGTTATGCGTTTTTGTTCATAGGTGTACTGGATATGAGTGCAATGGCTGGATATATCGGCGGCGGCGGTCTTGGTAACTTTGCTATTGCTTACGGATATCAAAAGTTTAATCCCTATGTTACCTGGACCTGCGTAATCATTATGATTATACTTGTTCAGCTTGTACAATTTATTGCTAATCGCCTTGCAAATCATTTGCTCAGAAGAACAAAATAGCTGGTTGAGGCGTTTATATAAGCCTGACCAATAGGTGTAATACCAAATATACCAAATCAGGGTCGTTGATATAAAATACGCTCTTGCTGACACATTCGGCAAGAGCGTTTTATTATCTGGAGCGGGCAACGGGATTCGAACCCGCGAATGATGGCTTGGGAAGCCATTGCCTTACCTCTTGGCGATGCCCGCGCAACATAGCGCCTCTTAGTAAAGACGTGCATTACATTGTATCATATGCACACACGACACAAAGGTTACATTACGCGCGACGAATAAGTTCACACACCATTTGCGCTACTTGTTTTACCTGCTTTGCGTCTATCATATGAGCAACATCGTCTTGTGTATGAGCAAGTGCAGGCAGTCCATTTTCGTCACAACCCATGATAGTAGCAGATCTCACGGAAGCATGCATAGCTGGTGTTGCGTCAGTTCGACCGTAATCATATGCTCTCTTTTGCAGTTGAACGTGCAAATCTTCAGCAATTTTAGAGAGAAGGCGTGTAATTCTTCTATCTGCTCGGCGCGTATTATACGGATCTTCTGCCGTTAACACCGTAAGAGAGCCTGCTCCCACACAATCAAGGTTGATAAGAAAAGCACCACGTATTTCGCGACGGTATTCAGACAAGAATTGTTTCATGCCTGCATGATTATTTTCAGAAGCACCAAGTGCCACAAACCAAATGTCGTGACATAATAACTCATCTGAACCCATCGACAAAACAGCGTCTTTCAATTCTTGAACTTGTTCATCAGATGACATCGATTCATCTTTTTGCTCAAGTTTGCTTGAAGTTGACTTCACTGCATCTTTTTTAGCGTCTTCCCATAATGCGCTTTTTTCTGAAATATTTTCATCACTCAAAGTGTCTGATGAGCATGCGACAGAGTGTGCCGTATCTTCATCGGCAGAAGCTGTGGAAGCAACACCTGCATCAACGATGCCACCTTGAACAAATGGGTTATTTTTCAAACTTAGCGTACGAGAATCTGCCTCGTTAGTAGTTGTTGCATGGGCTTCAACATCATCAACACTTGGCAAATCTTGCGGTTGCGTACCCTTTGTACCATCATGGACGCGAAGGCCAACTCGTGTTGTTGCGCCACCTTTCCACGACTTTGGATGCGATGAAGCTTGGTTGTTATTGTCTTCTTCGTGCACAAAGTTATCCCATGAACCAATCTGACGTCCATCTTTCTTAGCATCAAAATTATCGTCAACACCCAACCACGAACTCATTGAGTTCTTATCTGCAGTTGTTGTTTTTTTCTTCTTACCAAATAAGCCCAAGCCACGTTGTTTCTTTTCATCGGAAAGCTTTGCATGACGATCGATAGAAGGTCCATGCGATCCGTCTTGGGGCTTAGCAGCAGCATCTAATACTTTTATATCACGCTTACCTTGCGGCGCAAAAGTAATAGTTTTTTCATCGGCGGGAGCGTACGTCGTTTTCTTTTCGTCTACTTCTTCATAGAGGACTTCATGAGCGGCCTGGTCGTCATTTTCTGACGCAAATGGATCTTGCACCTGTTCACGTGGATCAGGCAAATCAAACAACACTGCACGACGCGCCATAGCAACGCCCGAAGCAGAACCACCAAGAGCACTTTGTTCGTCTTTAAGTATTTGTGAAGCGTTAGAAACTTGTGAGTCATCACGTTGTGTGCGAGCTTGAACCTCTTGATGAATTTGAGAAATTATCGCTTCCTCGGGTGAAAGTGAATTGTTAGACTCTTTTTCCACTGCTTGAGAGTTCTTGTCTTCTTCTATTTTATCAGCCGCTTCGTCAAGTGGTTTGGTTTGTTCTGCAGCAGCACTTTGGGTGTTTACATCAGCCTTTGTAACAACGGAAGGTTCGTCCTTTGACTCGCGTTTATCTGTTTGTGAGTCCGCAGGAATCTGAATATCTTCATTCGCATGGTTTTCTGAATTCTTAACTACAGACATTTTTTGTTCTGCAGTTACTGGCTTCCAACTGGCAATTGGATAATCTTCTTCAAAGGTAGGAGCAATGTATGCGGTGCGAACTTTCGTACGTGAGGGGGTGTCTACGTTTTGACCGTCACTTAAGTTTTGGCGAGCACCATCATCCACAGACGAAGCGATACTAGATTTCATAGCATTACTTTGTTCTAGATTAGATTCTGGCTGTGTGGCCGCAGTTTCTACTACAGGCGTTTCGTATTTAAGACCCACGGTATAATCTATCTCGCAATCCTTAGGGAGAAGGCTTAGATCTATCAACGTATCTTTACCACGACGGACAACACCAGCAGCAACATCATAACCAATAACCTTTGGCGCGCGTGCTTGACTATCATAAGCGTCTTCATGGTGTAAAGGAGCGGTTCGTTCGGCAACGTTTTCTAATCCCTGATTGTCAGACATAAGGTCTTCGCTCGACACAGGAGCAGATGTTGCACTTATTTGCGCGCTAGTTTCATCTTGGTGGCATGTAACAGGCGAATCGTCTTGCTGCTGGTTGTTTGTAGTAACGTCACCCTGTGGATTTGTAAGTGAGGTTTTTTTACTTACCTCAGACACTGGCTCATCTAGGTTGTTCTCCACAAGATTATGAGTGTCTTGATTCAAAACAGGTGCTGTCTTAAGTGTGTTTTGAAGTTGTGCAGAATCAGATGTATGTTCTTCTTTTTCGGGAATCGACTCGCGCTCATCGTCAACCAAAGACAATGAGCTTGCTTTGCTTTCTTGGGGTACTTCTGCTATTTCACTAAACTTTTGTTGGGGATGAACATAGCCCCATCTGCTTGCCTCGTCATCTGCAGGACGAACAGTATTCACAACGTCCATCATGGCAGCTAAGGAGCTTTTATTACTGTTTGCACCTTCGGTGCACGAAGCAAATTTCTTATATACCGTGTTTACTCCCAGCGCTAAAAACGAAAAAGCACTTAAAATTCCTAATAACCAAAACGCACGACGGACAATATCATTTAAAAATGGCAAGAAAAGCGCAACTTGTACCAGCGCACAAAACATGGTAAATAACACGGCAGAATATACTAATTTTTTAAGGCGCGGCTGATACGGTGCAAATTGAGGTTTGGAAAGAATATCCTCGTTAGGGGTGTCGTAATGAGCAACTACAACAATAGGTCGATTGCCCTTCATAACCAATGGACCTGTTGCGCGGTGCACGCCAATAATATTTTGACTTTGTGCAAGTGGGCCAAACGAACTTATTTCAAAAATATGAAGCTTTTCCAGCACAAGCAAAATAGTTGCAGCAAGACATACTATAAATCCAAAATAGCTTACAAACGTACCCGTAAAACCAGAAATAAGCATGCCGATAAATAAGGCAATATACAAACTGTCGTGTATAACTATGCCCCAGCCATGTGAAACCACGTCTTGACGGTGTAGTTCAAGACTGTGATCTTTCATGAGTTTTTCGATGAGTTCAGCGGCGTCAAGCTCCTCTTGACTATTTGTGGGCGCAATTTCAATGGATTCATTTAAGTAATCAAGATATGTACGAATATCTGCCATGCGAGTATCCTTTGTTTTGCTGTGAGCCGTCTTCTTTAACAGATATGGAATAAATAACCTACGTTATTTTATGCAAACACACGCATTCCTTTTATAGATATAGAGAAACGTATGTTTTTCTTCCACATACAGTTATGTATAAGTTTGCCACAAATTTCCTCTTTACGCACGCAAAATATAGAATTTGTTACAAAAGATATTCTCATAATTCACTCATGTCATGATTTGATTGAGTTTTGTATACTAATACCGTAGATTTTGATTGTTCCACAAAGCTTCTTCAAAAAGAATACAAGGCAGTGATATATGTTTACCGAAAATGATTATGCCGTTCGACGGATTGTTGCATTAGCAACGTACTTCATGAATAATGCATCAAGTGTAAGCGAAGATCGACTTTTGTCGATGTTTTATACTGCAATCGAAAAAAGAGAATCCCAAGCTAAAGCGCTTAAACGAGATATAGCTCGCCTTGAATCTTGTGGCTTTGTTTTTATGAAACACACAGACTTACAACAAGGTAAACCATGTATATCATGGCAGGTTAACGAGAAAAAGAGCTTTGTTATCCATAAATTTTCACCAGTTTTCATGCAGGCGCTATGTGTTCTGTGCGATCCCCTTACGCGTGATAATTCGTTTGCATGGAGAGATGAATTAAGAAGCGCGCTTATAAAACTTGACTCCCAACCACATATATCAACTTTGCCCATTTCTAAGCAGACATCGTCTTTTCCAGTAGATACCTGCGCAAACGAGCAAACCAAACAATCTATACTTGCCACCCTAATTCAGGCGCTGAGCACACACCATTGTGTCAGCTGTGTATATACCGTACAAAATGGAGAGGCTCGCTCTTATAACCTTGCGCCACTCGGAACTTTTGGATTTCACGAGCATACCTATTTTGTTGCCGAAAAAAGCGACGAAAAACACAACGCAAATCAGGGTAAACCATCGTCTGAAGTTTGTGTTCAAAAGCACATTCGTGTGTTTCGTTTAGATCGATTTGTAAAAGTTGCGCTCACCTCAAAAACTTACACACCACCTCAAGATTTTTCATCGCTTGATTATCGTGTTATGCCCTATCAACTGGGAAACACCCCCTTAGAAGCAACGTTTGCTGTTCTGGACAGCTGCCCTGAAGAAGTGCGCGAAGCATGTCATATGCACTTGCATCCAGCGCAGCTTTGCGAGAATAAGCAAACAGCCACCAAGGCACAACAAGCAGCTGCACAGCAACATGTTACTTTATGGAAAACACAGGTTTCAAATATTGATCTTACCGTGCGTTGGGCTATTGAAAATGACTGTATTCCACTTGCACCATCTGCATTACATACTGCATGGAAAAAACTTTTGCACCGCACAGAAAATTTTTATGTTGAGCAACCCAATACTATAAAGCAGACGCCTTCATCAGCTGACAACAAAGCTACATCACAACATCCGCGCGGACGAAAAGATACAAAATCGCTTGTTAAACTTCTCATTTCTCTTGTGGGCAGGCTTCAGCACAATGGAGATACGCTTACCGAAGAGCAAATTATGCAAATTACTCATTGCAAACGCGACCAAGCGCAAAAAATATTGCAATTGTTACTTATGCTCGGCGGCGACACACAGTTTCCTGGCTTAACCCTTACGTATGTAGATACCAAAAATCCTAGTACTACCAGCAATAATTCAAGTGCCGCAAAGTCCTGTCCAACAGATAATGATTCCTATGAAGATACACCTATTCAAAGCATTACGCTTTATGATCCGCATTACGATTCATATGGTATTAAAGGACGAAGCATGTGTTTAACGCTAGCCGAAACCAAAGCACTTACCGAAGCACTGGCTCTGCAGGGTTTTGCAAACAAAGATGAATTTTTAACCTATCTACAAACAAGTGTTGTAAAGAGGGCTCGCAACAGCTCTCGCGCGTCTGAAGAGTGCAAATTTAAAGAGCAACCGCAGCAGCTGGCGAGTATGACGCAAGAGTTGTCAGTCATAACTCACGCTCTGCGCAATCAGCATGTTATACAATTTACCTACGTAAAATCACATTTCTCGTGTTACCAAGCGCTGAATGAGTCACAAAAACCTAATTCTTTAACTAGTCAAACTCAAACTTCATCTCACCAACGTCGTGCAATGCCGCTTGAATTACAACGTCGTGATCAGGCGTGGTATATTCAAGCATATGATTTAGACAAGCGTGCTATACGCGTATTTAAATGCAAAAACATGCATACTATTACAGAACTCCCCTACACGCCCCACAAAAGTCCTACGAATTTACACGACACAACGTTGTGTACCACGGAAGAAAATACAGATTTAATAGACTTCTTTGTTACCAATCCTGCCATTCTACAAAAACTATGGTGGCCAAACTCGCCAAAGAAACCGCAAGAACTAGATGGTGTTATCAAAATATCGTATCGTTTGTTTTCAAGCTCGTGGCTTATACAGCGCATGTGCGCTTGCGCCGATAGCGTATGCACAAGCAATACAAGCTTCTCTCAGCAGGTAAAAGCATATGCTGATAAGCTTCTTGCAACGGCAAGTTTGTTAAAAGATCAAAACATTGTATAACCCTTGATACCACGCCAAGAACGTAAAGAACACGAACTTACTCTTCGTGAGCTTTTCTCCACATCTGGATATATGACTTCATATTCTCACAGGATATTTCCTGATGGTGCACATTTGGTAACGCGTGAAGCACGTGTTTTCCATATGCCTTGCTCAAAACGCGCGTATCAGCAATAATCACCAGTCCACTGTCATGTTGCGTTCTAATAAGCCGCCCAGCTGCTTGACGGACTTCGGTAATGGCACGAGGCAACACATAATTCCACCAGGTAGATGAGTCGCGTTCGGTAAGCGCTTCAACTATAGGATCGGTTGGTGGCACAAACGGAAGTCTAGGAATTACAACACAGCGCAACGTATCCCCAGGCGCGTCAATACCCTCCCAAAACGACTTAAGTGCCACTAGTGATGCTGTCGTATCTTTTTTAAATCCACGCATAATTTGCTGAGCAGATGTTGTTGGGAGTTGTTCAAGCAGTGTTAGACCATGACTTTCAAGACGAGGCACAAGCTTTGAGCTCACAGCCTCCATCTCACGCCGATTGGTAAAAAGCGTTAGAACCGAGCCGTTCATAGCTACATGAATATCAAACAGCAGGTTAGACAGGCATTGTATATACTTTTCATGCTGTGGCAACACAAGGTTATTAGGAACAATAACCCCCATATGATTCTCGTAATCAAATGGCGAAGGAAGTGTTTTGGTTTCCACACGATCGCTGTTAAGCCTATCAAGACCAACCGAATGATCAAAGTACTCAAATGATTGTTCGATCGATAGTGTTGCAGAGGTATATAACACGCTTTGTGCATCCAAATACCAATCAGTGTACAGGCGTTTTCCAATATCAAGACACATTTCCTTAAGATAGGTCTGATATGCTTTCTTTTGCTTAACTCGCTCAACCGTATATACAAATCCATCTTCTGAACCTTGAGTCAGACGAGTTATTACCCCAAGATACGAGGAAACATATGCACATACACGCTTAAAATCCACATCACGATGTAAGGACGCCTCATTTGAAATTGCCTTGCAAAGTTGAATAAGCACCGCCTTGAGCGTATCGAATGTTTTAGCAAACTCGCTCATTTTGTCTAGAAACGCATTCCATGCATCTTGAGAAACAATAGAACTATCTACACGCTGAATCATATGTGTATGCGCACCACGAGAAAAGTGGTATCGATCATCAAGCACAACGGTATTAAGACAATCGAATAAATCTTCGTTTTTAACACGCAACTGTGCCACCAACACAGCAGCTTTTGAAATAAGTTTTTGCAAAAGAGGTTTTTGTTCGCTGTTAGACGAGCTGGAAAACATGTCACCTAACAAGCCAGTTTTTATACCACCCAATGTATAAAATAAATCGGAAAAGACATCTTGAGATAGCTCTTGTGCCCATTGATCACGAACCTGATCAGCAAATCCATGCGCTTCATCAACAATCCAATTGGAAACAAGTGGAAATAACACATGCCCTAATGCAATATCGGTTGCAAGTAACGCATGGTTGGTAACAACAATGTGGGCGTGTTGAGTTCTTTCGCGCAACTCACTTAACATATAATGCGGTGCGCAAGTAGACAGGGTGTGGTTTGAACCGGTGCGATGCGACGCAACAAAGTCCCCTTTAGGAATCATGTTCCACCTAATACCCAAGCTATCTACATCAACATCCACTAATTCGCAACAAGCACTGTATATAATAGCCGCCGTAGTAAGAATTTCAGCCTTAATTTTTGACGAGGAAAATCTAATATCTTTAAATTGCGAAGTATCAAACTCTTCTCGCATGAGCGTATCGATCCCTTCAAGATAGGGATAATGCTCGGCACCTTTCACAATAAGGTATGAAAAATCCTTGGGATAAACCTCGTGTAACTGGGGCAATTCCTTTTTGATAAGCTGTTCTGCAAGCGCGTTAGTTTTAGTAGCAACTCCTATTTGTATATCATTTTGCACTGCACGAGAAACCGAAGGAAGTAAATATGCAAGACTTTTACCTACACCAGTTCCAACCTCTAAAACACCGCATTGACCGCTATTTTGCAAGCTCGTTACGCGTACAGCCATTTCTTGTTGGGTTGGACGCACTTCGTAATTTTGCGACAAAAACATCTGAGCCACACAGCCTGCAGACGAAAAATCATGCTTTGTTTGAGCTTCGTCAACCGTTTTATCTTGATTGGCATGCTCTGCTTGAAACGTAAAGGTATGCGTATTAAAAAGATCTCGTCTAATTTCGGAAATCGTGCCTGTATTTGACATTCCAACAGATGCATTCTCAACAGCTAAACTATATATAAAAGGAGCTTCGCTATTTTCCGAAAGCACTTCGTGAAGTATATACGAAAAAATAAATCTATACGGCCAGTTTACCTCGTTATGCGCTTCTACCAATGTTGTTAAAATCTGTTGAGGTATGTCACAAATACCAGCCAAAATATAATGCCACACGCCTGCTAAGGCAGTACAATCGTCATTCGCACGATGAGTAACGCTTTCGCAGCCAAAGATGTACGCTAAATCCTGCAGTTTGTGCGAGGTCAACGCAGGAAATGCTATACGAGAAAGCGCCAGTGTATCGATCCAAGTATCACTTACACAGGTATCGTTCTGTGCGGCTTCAATAAAAGCTCTATCAAAGCTTGCATTGTGAGCAAGAATGGGATCAAGTTCAACAAAATCAGCGAGGCGAGCGACCGCAGTCTGGGGAGTTGGCGCATGTTCCACATCAACACTGTATATATTGGTAAGCTTTTCTATGTTGTGTGGTATAGGGCGAGATGGATTTACAAATGTTGTAAACTCATCAGCCACACTCCCCTCTTCAAGCTTTACGGCGGCAATTTGGGTGAGCTGATCATTTTTATGCGAAAGCCCTGTTGTTTCGGTGTCAAGCGCCACAATGTCAGATTCTAGGCAGCCAAAATCGTATAAAGACGCGCGCTCCATAAGCGTTGTATATCTTTTACGAATATGAGGATGAATATCCAAAGGCAAAAATTCATTGACTCTCGTCTCAAAATCTTGCCGTTGTTGATTGTCTTGTTCCACGTCAGTCACCCAAATTCGTTGGACTATTTTTCTAATGCATACTCTACTAAGCGTTTACAAAGCTCAGGAAAGCCCATGCCTTCATGTGCTGCAGAATCAGGAATTAAACTACGTTCAGTCATACCTGGAATAATATTAGTTTCCAAAGCATACGGCACACCATTTTCATCAACGATAAAATCGGTACGCGAAACACCACGACAACCAAGTGCCACATGAGCTTGCTCAGCGAGTTCTTGAGCGTGAGCGTACACATCTTTATCCAAACGCGCAGGTATAACATGGTGAAGGGGTGCAGGCTCGGCTTTTGCTTGTATATCATAAAACGGAGCGTTAAATACAATTTCAACAATAGGCAGTGCGTGAGGGTGATGATTTCCAATAACAGGAACCGTTATCTCGGTGCCAACAATAGCTTGCTCTATCAGAACATGTGTTCCTGTTTTTTGCTCTTCCTTAATTGCGTCTGCAAGGTCTTTTTGCTCTTCAACTTTAAACACGCCAAAACTCGAACCGTTGTCCGTGGGTTTCACAAATAATGGCAATCCTAATTTATCAACAATATGCTGTACTACGTTTTTATCAATCTCGTCATCCGAAGCAAGACACGCATCTTTTGGAGTGGGAATACCTGCGTTTTCGTATGCTAGTTTAGCGATATCTTTTGCAGTACCCATAGCAGATGCCAATACTCCAGAGCACGTATAAGGAATATGAAGAATTTCCAACAAACCTTGAATACAACCGTCTTCACCATAGCGACCGTGCATAGCAACAAAAGCAATATCAAATTCATGCGCAGCAAGTCGTTGAATAAAAGAAAGGTCTTTAACGTCAAACATTTCAACTGTTGTAAAACCAGCTGTTTTAAGAGCCTTTACGCATTCGGTACCAGATTGGAGCGATATCTGAGCTTCGTCAGACCAACCACCTGCCAACACTGCAATGCGATAATGTGTTACATCAGTTTTCTGCATAACCGTCTCCTTACATGCCTGTCATTTGGGTAGAATAAAAATATACATTTACAACGTAGTTAAGTGGTATAAGCATACAACATTTATCACTTATGAGAGAGGTTCACCGTAGGCATATGAACAATCAAGACAGTAAAACCAAAGTAGACCGCACAGCTATCGCCAATGAAGTGCATGCTCTGTACAAGGAGACACAAAAAGATCCACAGCAGCTAACATCAAGCGAAGGTGATGAGGATGGTTCAAATATTCATACATCAACGCGACAACCAAGTTGTAGTTGCATAAATGCGGCTCACACGGCTGCTTTGTGTAAACAAGAAGCGTCACAAAAGGTTGAGATTAGAAGCTTGAACCACGATCAGTTAACATATGAACTTACATCTATGGGCGAACCTGCGTTTAGAGTTAAGCAAATTGAGGCATGGTTGTGGCAAAAGAACGCACGCTCTTTTGATGATATGACAAATCTGTCTAAAAAGTTGCGCGCGCGACTCAAGGAAAAATTTGCTTTATACTCCCCCGCCCTCGTTAGTAAGCAGGTTTCGCAAGATGGCAGCAGAAAGTATCTTTTACGCTTTCAAGATGGTGTTATGGCAGAATGTGTGGGTATGCCAACTAAAAACAAACTTGCGATATGTGTTTCAACGCAAGCGGGATGCGCTATAGGCTGTGTGTTTTGCGCAACAGGTAAAGCTGGTCTTACTCGTTCGCTTACGGGTTATGAAATTTACGAACAAGCTCTATTCATACAAGACGATTTCCAAATGCGCGTTGCTAGCGCAGTCCTTATGGGACAAGGCGAACCGCTTACTAATTATAACGCAAGCATATTTGCACTTAAAATGATGAACTCTGCTATCGGTCTAGGTGTAGGAGCTCGGCACCTTACTATTTCTACTTGTGGAATACTACCTAACATTATTAAATTTTCTCACGAAAAAGAACAGTTTACCTTAGCTGTTTCTCTGCATTCCGCCGTGCAATCTACCAGAGATTATCTCATGCCTGGTGTTAAACGGTTTAATCTGCAACACCTACACGACACAATGAATTTATATGTAGAAGCAACGGGCAGACGTCCAACCTATGAATATGCACTGATAAAAGGTGTTAATGATACCGATGAAGAGCTTGCGGCGCTCTGCGATTTTTGTGCTGGAACGCTTGCGCATGTCAACCTCATTCAACTTAATAAGATAGATGATTCGCCCTTTTTACCAACAAGCGAAAAACGTGCTGAACATTTTGTTAAAACACTTAAACGTTTTGGTGTTGAGGCAACTATTCGCCATTCGCGCGGTGCGGATATAGATGCTGCATGCGGCCAACTTAAGCAAAAAGTAGTGGGAAAGAAACGTGTATAGCTGTGCAAATGCTTATGTGAAACAATATTTTTCATATAAATTTTGCTTCATTATCTAGCAAAACGCCCGTCTGTTACAAGGCGGGCGTCCGTTTTATCATTATCTTAAAGACTTTATTCCTCAGACGAACCTGATTGTATGCGTCTTACGAGCCTCATTAAGTCGTCATTATCCGCAAACTCAATTTCAATCTTATGTTTTGTTCCAGATTCTTTAACTTTAACTTTGGCACCAAGAGCAATATGTAATTGGCGAGCGGCGCGTTTGTATTCTTGTGGCAACACGGTCCGAGGTTTTTTATCTAATGTTGCGCCAGAAAACAATGGAGCAAGTTTTTCTGTCTCTCTTACCGATAAATGCTCTTCAACTATCTTCTTTGCAAGTTTTATTTGTGCGTCTTCTTGAGGAATGCTCAACAATGCACGAGCGTGCCCAGCACTTATTAACATATCACCAAGCAAATTTTGAATTTCTTGAGGTAAATCAAGCAAACGCATGGTATTACTTATGGCCGACCGCGACTTTGATAACACTTTGCTCAGTTCTTCTTGTGTCACCTTAAGTTGCTTAATAAGTTTTTTATACCCTAAAGCTTCTTCAAGGGGGTTAAGGTCTGCACGTTGAAGATTTTCGATTAAGGCAAGTTTAAAGATTTCGTCGTCTGTAATATTGCGAACACATACTGGTATTTCTTTTAGACCAGCCTGTTTTGCCGCTTGAAAACGCCTCTCCCCTGCAACGATCTCGTAAGCTGAACCTTTTTTACGCACTAAAATTGGCTGTAATACACCATTTTGCTTAATAGAATCCGCAAGTTCTTGTAGTTGAACTGGATCAAAATGTTTTCTCGGTTGATTCTTGTTTGGTTTAATTTTATCAAGTGATATAAGCTCCGATTCCTTAGGAGTTCCGGCTTCAGTATCACTACTTGTTAGAAGAGATTCAAGACCTCTCCCCAACCCAGATTTTTTAGCCACGACGACTCACTTCCTTTGCAAGTTTAAGATATGCCAATGATCCCTTACTAAAACGTGCATAAAGATTAATTGGAAGTCCATGACTTGGGGCTTCGGATAATTTAACACTTCGCGGAATAATCGTTTTAAAAACCTTGGAACCAAAATATTTTCTTACTTCACTTACAACTTGTTTTGACAATGTCGTACGAGGATCATACATAGTCATTACGACACCAAAAACATCTAGTGTTGGGTTAAGCCTCGAATTAATCATTTTCATCGACTCAATAAGCTTACTTACTCCTTCAAGAGCATAAAACTCACATTGAATAGGAATGAGAAGGTTTTCTGCTGCTACAAGAGCATTAATAGTAAGTAATCCGAGCGATGGGGGACAGTCAATAAAAATATAATCGTATTGATATCTAATAGGTTCAAGCAAACTTTTTAGTATGTTTTCACGAGCTATGCTTGAGACAAGTTCAATTTCGGCACCAGCAAGTTGAATAGTAGCCGGTATAACCCAGACATTTTTTTGAGGTGTGTCGTAAATTAGCTCTTCCAACGGAGCGTTATCCAGCAAAGCATTATAAATATCCTTTTCAAGTGATGTTTTATCAATGCCAAAACCAGACGTTGTGTTTCCTTGTGGATCTAAATCAATAACCAAAACACGCTTTTTCTGCTCACCTAAGCATGATGAAAGATTTATAGCAGTTGTAGATTTACCTACACCACCTTTTTGGTTAATGATTGGTATGATATGACCCCTATATTGTTTCGTTTGAGCTTCTGTCTCCATCAAACACCTCTCAGAGATTATTGTTTCACGTAAAACATTTTACAACGGTTTATGTACAGCATCACCAATATTTCTTGGAAGTTTTATCTTAGCTTTATTTTCTTTACGATATACAACAAATTCTCTATGTCCCATCTGAAGTGGTAACTCAAATGTTTCACGTGAAACAAATCTAAATCCGCATATAGAAGCGACTTTTTCTGCATGTTGAAACTCTGCTTCTGAAAGCTGCGCTTTAGAGCAAATGAGTAAACCGTTATGATTCAAGAGGGGAGAAGCATACTCAAGGAGAATAGAAAGTTGTGCAACAGCTCTAGTTACGATCAGAGTAAACTGATGATCGTATTGAGGAGAAAGTTCTTCAACACGTTTATTCTCAATATAAATAGGGCCATCAATACGGTTTTCTGCAATATAATGTGAAAGAAATTTTGTCTTTTTTCCGACAGAATCACACAATACAAGTTTTTTTGGCAGCTTTATTGATAAAGGAATACCTGGAAATCCAGCGCCTGTGCCTAAGTCAAGAATAGTTTGTGTTTGCAAGTTAATATTCAAGTTTTGCATAACTAAAATATTCAAAAGAGAATCAAGATAATGCAGAACAAGAGCACTCCATGTATCAGTAATACGTGTCAAGTTGGTAATTTTGTTATACTCACGCATTGAACAAAAATGTTTGTATAGGACATCCGCCTCGCTTACAGTAATCCTTATTCCAAAAGCATCTGCTAAGTAGCAAAGAATGTTAATAAAAAAAGAATCTTCTTTATCTAAAAAAGAGTTGTTAAAACTATATAACCCGTTGTCATATTTTAAGAAGTTACGATAGGGGAGAGGTATGTCATGTAAAGCAATGTTGATTTGCGTATCAGAAATTTTCATATATATCATTTCTCTTTAGCAACAAACGAAAACAATCGTATGAACCATTATCACGTATCTTTAATTTTATGAAATACAAAACTCAGGCAGTTTTCATACCTATTAAACAAATCCTATTGTACGTTAGCGTCAACTATTCATCACAAGCAACCTCAAGTCTGTAATAAAGAAACATAGTTTGACCTAATAAAAAAGCTGCAACTCACATAGCTGCAGCTTTTGCAAAATATTTACAATAAAGGATTAGCGTTGTCTATTTTTTCTTACATAGGTAACAACAACTCTACGATGAGGCTCAACACCCTCGGAATGTGTTGCCACGGAAGAATCCCCAAGAAGTGCAATATGAACTAATCTACGTTCAGCAGGACTCATGGGTGCCAAACTTACTTTTCCGTGACGATTACGTGCACGAGCAGCTGCTGCTAAGGCAATAGCTTCAACTTTCTTTTTCCTGCGAACCTTATATTCTTCAACATCTATAGTAACTGGATAATAAAAATGCAGTTCGTTACTTACAAATGCATTAATAATGGTTTGCAGTGCCTCTAGGGTAAAGCCATGACGTCCTATAAGGACAGCTAAATCGCCACCAGAAATATCAAAAATAAGAGAGTTTGTTTCGCTTTCATATTCATCTATAGAAACACTTGTTTCACCAAAAAATCCCAGAATAGATTTAAGATGTGTTACAACAATAGAAGCAATAAAGTCTTTTTCCTCTTCAGACAAAGCCTCACGAGCAACCATATGATCATGAATTGCATTGATAACGGGGTTATCACTTGGAACATATTCGGTTTCAATATGTTCATCCTTAATGTGTTGATCTTTAGAGGCGCTTGAGGAAAATTCACGTTGTACAGGTTTTTTATCTTCTTTGGAAGGTTTATATTCTTGGTCTGATGTTGAAGTAATTTCAGAAAAGAAACCATCCGCACGTTGTTGAGCTAAAAACGCATCAAGTGAAGCTTTAGTATCTTTAAACATAGAATCACTACGATTCACCTGAGAATCAGACTCATCCAGTGAATCAAAGCTATCTGGCATAAATTGCGACTCGGTACTCATAAAATAAACTCTCCTTAGTGATATTAATGGTTATCCCTTTTTATGAGGACGATTTTTCTTTTCTTTTCTCACAACATCTGGTTGCACGCTCTGATTTTTCATTTTTTCTTCGGTTTCTTTTTTAACACGTGCCATAACCCTATCGGTTACAAGTTTTTGCTGAATAATTTGCCAAACCGATGAAGTGTTGTAATACAGCAAAACTGCAGTTGGAACAGTCCATCCAAACCAAAGCATAAAGACACTCATCACAGCGCCCATGGTTATCGTTTGCGAACGTTGTTGAGATGACGATGCAGAAGAAGTAATAACCATTGGAATAAATGTCATAACGCCAAAGGTAATAACCAAAAGAATGTAAATTGCCGCACCCGACAATCCTTGCTGTTCAAAAACTGTTTGAGGTGACAATGAAATAGAAGGAAGTATATTAAAGAACGAAGCATCTTGAGGAATCTTACTTGCAACGGTAAATAAACCAAAAAAGATCGGCATTTGCAAAAGTGTTGGCAAACACCCACCAAGCATATTAAATTTATGCTCGGAATAAAATTTTTGCATCTCTTCATTCATACGCGCGGGATCATCAGCATATTTATCTTTGATCTCTTGCATTTTTGGTTGTAGAACCTGCATTTGGGCAGAAGATTCGGTTGATTTGGTCATAAGTGGTATCAACAACACACGTATAATCAAGGTTAATATAATAACTGCTAAGCCCCAATCGCCGCACAGCGACTGTAAAAGCTCAAGAATTTGAGTTAATATTCCTATAAACCAATCCCACATACGTCCTCCGTAACTGTTTAGGGCACTGGATCAAATCCTCCCTTATGAAAGGGATGACAACGTAAAATACGGCGAAGAGCTAAATAACTTCCTTTTAACCATCCATACCTTCTAAGTGCTTCACATGCATATTCAGAACAGGTAGGGCTATAAATACATGAAGGACGCATAAGAGGGGATATACACTTTTGATATCCTCTGATAAGCGTAATAAAGACGTTTTCTGTTTTGCCTAATTTCATTTTATAGCTCTTAAGATAAACGTTTAAGTACCTTACAGTTTATGATCTGTAACACCTATGTTGTCGTTATGGAATGTAGGAGTTTATTTACAATCTTACTTAGTTCACAAGAGGAGTACGCTTTTGTTTTGTGTGTAGCAAACATAATCACATCAAAATTTTGTGGAACATAAGGTATGTCGCGAACAGCTGCTCTTAGAAGCCTTTTACATCTGTTCCTAAGAGGTGCACATCCTATTTTCTTAGGTGCGCAATACGCAACGCGGGTTGTTTGCGTAGACGGAATAAAAACTATCCTCACAGCAGGATGAAATAATCTTTTCCCGTTTTTAAAAACCATAGCAAAGTCTTGTTTTGACTTTATGGTTTGCATACCCCTCTCCTTATAAACTATCTACGTTATTACAGACTTACGGTAAGTCTTTTGCGACCCTTAGCACGACGGCGAGCAAGGACGAGTCTACCTGCTTTGGTAGCCATACGAGCACGGAAGCCGTGAGTCTTAACACGTTTAGACTTATTAGGTTGATACGTACGTTTCATAAAAACCCCTTTATACTAGTTTTATATACGGTATACGATGCCTGTTTGTAATAAGCTAAAAAAGTATAGGAGTTTATGCAGGTGTATGTCAATATTTATACATGAACACCTTAAATTCACCGTGTTTAGAAACGTTTTTAGCTTTTAGAAAATTTTCTCTTTTTGTTTTCATAACTTTTCATTGTTTAAGAAAATCTATGATAGATGTTTGAAAGTTTTGTCGCAATTACTATATATTACCTGCTATTTTATAAAAGTTTTCACAGTTTTATTCATTCTTTTTTAGACATGTTTATAAAGTTATCTACATCTTTTTAACAATTGTTGAAAACTTATTTTCAATACTTTTCATTTATGAAAGAGAATGCATTTATTATGAAAGAAACTTAGATTGAATGATGAAAAAGAAGATATATGTCGTAATATATAAGTTTGCAGCACTCAATAAAATCTATGTATAGTAAAAGAGGTGAGAATATGGCACATGCGTTTTATCCTTTCGTAGAGGATCATGAAGGTGAAAAGGAATTAGATAGTCAAGACAAACTAGATAGTAAAGACAAAACAGTGTCAGATTCTACCTCTAAAAATGATGTTTTATTACCTCATTACGCAGCTAGAATTGCAGTTTTTGATGCTACAAACGCTGCACCGCGCGTGGTAGTAATTGAACCTTGTAATGTACGCGACTATTTGGAAGAAATAACTCAACAAGTGACCAAACTTGCCTCCGAACAAGGTGGTACTATACCTTTTATGGTCATTAGAGAAATTGTTGAAAATTTTATTCATGCGTATTTTATCGAGCCATCAATTAGTATTTTAGATAAAGGTATGACTATACGATTTGCAGATCAAGGGCCTGGAATTAAAGAAAAAGACAAAGCGCTTGATTTTGGTACCACATCTGCAACAACCGAGATGAAACGCTATATCCGCGGTGTTGGATCGGGACTTCCTTATGTTCGTGAGTATATGAAAAGTACACACGGATTTTTAGATGTTGAAGATAACATTAATGGTGGAACTATCGTCACTTTATGTGCGCAAAGCGATACACAATACTCACGTAAAACGTATGATAAAACGCCAACAGTTAATACACACCCTAGTGTGCAAGGGTATACAACTCATCAACCGATGGATTCGGTACAGAACTACGAAGTAAACGAGCCAGATGCTTTTAACAGAGCATATCAAGCTAATACCAACTATCCTGTTAATGTCTATACGCCATACAGCACCAAACAAACACCTACACGTTATGCCCCTCTGTATCAGCAAACATCTCAGCAGACACCGCCACAAGAATATCAGCAGACACCGCTACAAGACTATCTACAGCAGCAAGCCCAGGCGTCATATCCCATGCAGATACAACAACCGCAAGCCACATCTCCTCTTAGCACATTGCCACTAACAGCGCGGCAGGAGCAAGTATTAAGATGTGCTCAAACCTATGGATATGTAGGACCAACTGAATTAACAAAACTTTATGGCTTGTCACAGCCAACGTGGTCGCGTGAGCTTAAAGCATTAGAAGATATGGGTATACTCCATAAAAATCCTAAGGAACAAAAAAGAGTCATAACCAAACTTGGATATGCGTATATAAACTCTCATCTACAACAATAGTTTTTCGTGGTAGATATTTATATGGATTACCTTGGAATTATTCTATAGCGATACATCTCGTATCTTATATTGATACGTCTTACTTCCTAGGTATGTGTCGCAGGAGTTTTCAACAATTTTTGTATTTTATGAGTTTTCATCATATACTAGAACCAGTTTTCAACATTATTGAGGAAACTACCTTAGTAAGACATTATTTATAATTCAGGAGTATCGATGAGCAAAGAGATTACCACATCAGACATACAGACAACAGAGCATGATATGTCCGATGCATACAGTTTATGGCAAGACGTTATCAATCTCTTTCGTGAGGACGGTTATATTCCTTCGGTTATAGCGATGTTAGAAAAATGCACTCTTGTGAGCTTTACTCATAACGTTCTCACCATCAGTACATCCTTAAATTTTGCATACAAAAAATTAACAACACATAAAGACGCAATTGTCGCAAAAATGGAAGAAGCGGCATTTGAACCAATTTCGCTGCAAATTCTATTCAAACCTTTTAACAATGACGTATTAAATGAAAGCAACACAGCTCATGTGAACAACCAAACATATGTAGTTCAAACAAGTCAAGAATCAGCTACCACACAGCCATCCCATCAAGTAAAGACTGATGAACCCACGGTACAGAACGCAAATGAGGCAAGCGATAAACTAATTAACGTGCAAACTCAAATTACTAAGGATGAGTTAGACAAACTTGAAAGCCAAGATAATGTGCTCATCGATCAGTATTTTGATCAAATGAAAACCTCTCATATGGAACGTCTTAATCGCGATCATAAAATCATTTCATTTGAAACAGGACAAGTAGAAAACACTGTACAAAGCGAAATTGATTCTAAACTCACATTTGACCGTTTTGTTCAGGGCGAGGAAAACCAGTTAGCATATCAAGCGGCAAATCAAGTGGCATGTGGATCATGCAATCAATCATATAATCCGCTTTTTATCTATGGTAAAAGTGGGCTGGGAAAAACTCACCTCTTGCGTGCAATACAAAACTATATTATAAAAAACGATCCTACGCGCACCTGCGCTTACAAAACAGCAACAGAGTTTATTGAGGAATATACACTGGCATGGCAAAAGTCACCACTCGAAAGAAATGCTTTAGCTCGTAGTTATAAAAATATTGATGTGCTTATTATTGATGATATCCAAAATATGCGAACAGCAGCAGGTACCATCAAGTTTTTCTTTGATACATTTAATTCGCTTATTTCTAATGGAAAACAAATTGTATGTGCGGCTGATCGATCGCCTCAAGAGCTTCAATTAGGTGAAAGTAAGTTTGACGAACGCGAAACGAGTCGTATGGATTCTGGTATAACTATCAGCATTCAGGTACCAAATTATGAGCTAAAACTTAATCTTATTAACAACTTTTATAAATACATTCGTCACGATGCTGAGGTAGAACATCTACTTATCGATTTTGGAACAATCACCGAAGAACAGCGAATGTATATGGCAAAAATTGCAGGAAGCAATATTAGAGTCATTGAAGGCTTTGTTCAAACATGCTTAATTAATGCAGGTAAAAGGAAAAAAGAGGGAAGAATTTTTTCTAATAACGATATCGCACAGATAGCAGCTACCAAATGGAAACCTCGTCAACATATCCCTACTATTGAGGAAATTCAAAAATGTATAGAGGATACCTATCACATTTCTCATAACGACTTAGTAGGTGATCATAGAAATAAAGAGCTTACTGAACCACGCCATATCTGTATTTGGTTAGCACGCGAGCTCACCGATATTACATTAGCTGACATAGGTCAAAAGTTTGGCAACCGCACACATGCAACTATAAAACACAGTATTGCAATTATCGAGAAAAAGAAAAAAGACAGGGTATTCTATGATCAACTGCAAAAATTAAAAGACATCTTAACAAAAGAGTAGATTTACCAGCGTATGTTTACAATTTTGTTGATACGTGTTGATTGTTGTATATAAACAGCTTCAAATACCTGTATAAACGGAGATGATTGAATTTTTGTGTTAAAAGTGATGAGAACTTATAAAAGATTTGGTTAGTAAAATAGTAGGGATCAACTGCATATATGACAAGTTATTAACATATGAACACTACTTATTAGTAATAAAGTATTTAGATATTTATTATTATTTATATAATGAGATGTAGATACTTTTAATTGAAAGGAAGCATATGAAATTCTCTGTAAGTCAAAAGGAATTTAATCAGGCGATTACCATAGTTTTACGTGGAGTTGCCTCTCAGGCTACGCTTCCTGTTTTGGGTGGTATTTATATTCAAGCGCAAGGATCAACACTAACCTTACAAACGTGTGATCTTAAAGTGTCAATACGTCACAAGCTCGAAGCGGCTGTAGAAGAAGAAGGTCAAACCGTTGTTCCTGGCTTATTTTTATCAAAGTTGGTCAAGAACCTACCTGACGCACCTATTACCATGGAAACAACACCAACTCAGGCAATTTTAACGTGTCTCAAATCTACCTATGAGCTTTCTACCCTTGATGCCGCTGATTTTCCCGAATTTCCAGACATTACGCCTTCACAAAGTATTGAATTGCCAAGTGATTTGCTTAACGATATGGTAGAACGCGTATATCGTGTAACAAAAGAGGATATATCCAATCCTATTTTGGGTGGTATTACTCTTGTTGCACAAGAAAATAAGCTTACTATGTATGCAACAGATTCTCATCGCTTGGTTATTATTGATACAAACACAGAAACCGCGTCTATTGATTCTGAGTTTACCGCAATTATCCCTGCCGTTTGTTTCCACGAGCTCCTCAATTTACCAACCATTACACCTCGTTTGCAAATAGGTTTGACTGATAATCAAGTTATTTTTAGCTTTGAAAACACAACGTATGTAAGCTTAAAAATTGAAGGTATGTTCCCCAATTATAAAAATCTTTTCCCTACTACCTGCAATACCAAGCTCACTGTTAACCCCGAGCAACTTACGCAGGCAATTAAGCGTGTTGCATTGGTTACCACGAATAAAAATCTTGGCGTTATCTTTGATGTAGATCCTCAAAATCAACTCATAACACTTAAAGCAGATTCTTCTGAGTTTGGTGCTTCAAAAGAAGAGTTTAGTGCAACTATCGAAGGCAATCCTATCTCGTTTTCAATGAACTATCAGTTTATTCTTGAGTGTTGTCGCTCTACAACCCATGCCGACGAAATGACTTTTGAGATAGTTGACAGTTTTCAACCTATTGTCATTAAGTCATTTGGAACAATGAACTATCAATGTTTGTTGATACCGCTTCGTACCAATTAGTAGTTTTGAGTTAGTATGAGCTTTGTATTGCATGAGCTTACCTGCACAAACTGGAGAAATTTTCAACATCTTCGTATAAGTTTAGGTGATAAAACCACTGTTTTACACGGTAGCAATGCTGTTGGTAAGACAAATACCATCGAAGCTGTACAAATGATTACTACAGGTACATCATTTAGGAAGCCTTTGCTTACCCAGATGATTTACCATAACGAAAATGCAGCTCGCCTTTGTGCAGTTTATGAAGATGAGCTGCATAGTGTTGAATTAGCATGTAATATATCAACTCACTCTAAAACTTACCTCAAAAACGATAAAAAGTGTTCTGTGTCAACGCTTTGTTCTGTTATGCCTTCGGTACTTTTTTCTCCAGATGACTTATTGTTTGTTAAACAGACAGCTCGTTATCGCAGAAGTGAAATAGATGGATTCGGCATACTTGCTCATAAAGGTTATAGAAAGCTCATTAAAACATTTTCTCGCGCTCTTGAGCAAAGAAATAACATACTTAAATTGCCTTTGAGTGATTCAGATATATTACACGCATGGAGCGTATCGTTGGCCCATGGATCTGCAAGTGTAGTTGCTGCTCGCCTTAAACTCATTAATCACCTTTATAGTAAAGCTTGCGAGGTATATCATACAATTTCTCCTGCCGAGCAACTTGAAATTAAGTACAAAAGCTCAATACCTTTGATAAAAGATTTAGAACATAAGGTAGAAGAGCCTTATATGTATACACCACAAAGCTTATCTTCTCTTAGTAAAGAAGATCTTGTACAGTCATATTTAGATGCCTTTAGTCAAAAGGAGCAAGAAGAATTACGCAGGCAGGTAACACTTATAGGTCCACAAAGAGATGATATTGAATTTTATATCAATGGTATCCCTGCACGTACGTACGCGTCGCAAGGTCAACAAAGAAGTATTGTGTTAGCGTGGAAACTAGCAGAGGTTTTATTTATTAAGGAGTTAACTGGACAAAATCCTATTTTACTGTTAGACGATGTTATGAGTGAGCTTGATGAAACACGGCGTTTAGCGATTATGGAATTTATCCAACAAGGTATTCAGACTATAATTACAACTACGAATCTCTCATATTTTACAAAAGACATACTTGATCGCGCACAGGTGGTGAATATGAATGAAAAACAATCATAGACAACACACTGAAAGTAGTCTTTCTTCGCTTTTAAGCTCATGTATAACTAATCCTGCACTCGCAAAAATTAAAAAGCAAAAAGCTTCTGCTGCTGCTTGGAATGCGGTTATCGGGGATATCGAAAGAAAACATACAACTGGTGTGTTTGTTATAGAGCCTAAAATAAAAGGTCGCTATCCTATTCTTGGTGTGTTTGTTGATTCCTCTTCTATTCTTGTCGATTTTAATGTTAATAAAGAGATGTATCTTATAAGACTTGCGCACTTAGGTTATAAATTTGATGACATTCTTTTTAAGCTTTCTAAATATATGCAGATAAAACCTGTGTTAACACCACAAACAACTGAACCGCCTTGCGCAAGCTCTGCTTTACAAAAAACGCAACCAACTTTACCTGCACTTTCTCCTCAAGAGACTGAATTTGCAGAACACACGGTACAAAACCTTCCATCTGCACTTCGTTCATCTGCTCTGAAGGCTGTTAAAGCAACACTGCAACGGCAGAAGTTATCATCATACGCAAAAGACAATTTATAGCTAAATTAAGCTACATAAACCGCTGAGAGATATGTTTGTTTATGGTATTGTGTGCAATATTGTTTAGGCTCGTTGATTTTTCTGCATATTTAACAACATTTACATGATTTTATCATGAGTTTTAATAATTAGCGTAAAATAGAAATATCGTATAAAAGGAGGGTGTTTGTGACAAAAGAAGTCAGTTCATACGGTGGTAACGAAATTAAAGTTCTTGAAGGACTTGACCCAGTTCGTAAACGTCCTGGAATGTATATTGGTACAACATCGGCATCTGGTTTACACCACCTCGTTTGGGAAATTGTTGATAACTCAGTAGACGAAGCAATGGCGGGGTATTGTACCTCAATAAATGTTATAGTTCACCCCGATAATTCTATTTCTGTTGAAGATAACGGCCGTGGTATTCCTGTTGAAATGCACCCTCAAAAGAAAATTCCTACCCTAGAAGTTGTTTTAACAATTTTACACGCTGGTGGTAAATTTGATAACGCTGCCTATAAAGTATCAGGTGGTTTGCACGGTGTTGGTGTTTCGGTCGTTAATGCACTTTCAAAACGCTTAATTGCACGTGTTTCGCGTGATGGTGGCATTTTTGAAATGGAATTTAAACGTGGTAAAGTAACAAAAAAGATGACGCGTGTTGGTGATTCGTCTCATACTGGCACAACTATTACGTTTTGGCCTGATGACACTATTTTTGAAACCACAACATATAATTTTGATACGCTCCACGATCGCCTGCAAGAAACTGCTTTTCTTAACAAAAATTTGCATATCAGTCTTACTGACGAGCGTGAAGAGACACCTCGTAAAGAGGAGTTTTGCTACTCAGGTGGTATTGTAGACTTTGTTAAATACTTAAACGAAGAAAAAACTATCCTACCTGGACTTAATGACCCTATTTATATCGAAGGTTCTTCTGCACCAGACACACCCCTTAATCAGCGCGGTGAGGTAGAAGTTTCCATTCAGTGGAATACAACCTATTCCGAGCATGTAATGTCGTTTGCTAACGATATTTATACCGATGAAGGTGGTATGCACCTTGAAGGCTTTAGAAGTGCGCTTACTAAAACAATTAATGATTACGCGCGTTCACATAAGCTCTTAAAAGAAAAAGAAGCAAACTTAACCGGTGACGATATTCGTGAAGGTTTATGTGCAATTATTTCGGTTAAACTTCCTGACCCTCAATTTGAAGGTCAAACCAAAGCAAAACTTGGAAGTTCTTATATGAGAACGCTTACCAACAAAATTGTTGGCGCAGGACTTACTGAATATCTTGAAGAACATCCTAATCAAGCAAAAGAGATCTTTAAAAAAGCATTCCAAGCAGCTAAAGGTCGTCTGGCGGCACAACGCGCACGCCAAGTTGCTCGTAGAAAAGGTTTGCTCGAAAGTGCTTCATTACCAGGTAAACTTGCCGACTGTTCTGTTCGCGATGCTCAAATGACTGAACTTTTTATTGTTGAGGGTGACTCTGCAGGTGGTTCTGCTAAAATGGCGCGCGACCGTTCTATACAAGCAGTTTTACCATTAAGAGGAAAAATTCTTAACGTTGAACGTGTTCAGCAAGATAGAGCTCTTTCTTCTGAATCTATCACATCTCTTATTACGGCTATTGGTACTGGTGTTGGTAAAGAATTTAATATCGAGAAAGCTCGCTATCACAAAATTGTTATTATGACCGATGCTGATGTAGACGGTGCACATATTAGAATTTTGCTCCTCACCTTCTTCTATCGTTATATGAAGCCTTTGGTTGACGCCGGATATATTTATGTTGCGCAGCCACCTTTATATCAAATTAAGGCAAAAGGCAAAAAATACGGTAAGTATCTATATACCGATGAAGAGTTGGCGCTAGAGGCAAAACAGTTTGAAGATTCTTCTAAATATAGTGTTCAACGCTATAAAGGTTTAGGAGAGATGGATCCTGAACAACTTTGGAGCACTACGATGGAACCTAAAAACCGCATTATGCTTCGGGTAACGGTAGACGACGCGCGCGAAGCAGAACGAGCTGTTGCTAACCTTATGGGCACTCAAGTGGAAAAACGTAAAGATTTTATCCAAACACACGCAAAAGACGTGCGTTTCCTTGACATTTAATGAAAGGCTAAACTGTGGCAGACGATAAACATACACCTCATAACCACGATGAGTCTTCGTTTAACGAACAGGATTCTTCTGATAATGTAGACAACACTTCGCAAGATGATTCATTTGACAATGAGCTTGACAACTTGTCAAATGACACAACATCTGACGATGAAGCACTTGAAGATGATATAGAAGAAACAACCTCAAATGAAGATGAACAAACGCTTAATCTTGCTGGAGCAACGCTTGATCACACTATTTCTGATGAGGCAGGCTCACGCTTAGATTTATCTGATATTCATGGTGGAGCGCTTAAACCAACAGATTTGTCTTCTGAAATGAAAGCATCATTTCTTGAGTATTCAATGTCTGTTATTGTGGCTCGCGCATTGCCAGATGTACGAGATGGATTAAAGCCTGTTCATCGCCGTATTCTTTATGCTATGAATGAGGCTCACATTGTTCCTACACGTCCTCATAAAAAGAGTGCATGGACGGTAGGAGAGGTAATGGGTAAATATCACCCACATGGTGACTCCTCGATCTATGATGCTATGGTTCGTATGGCTCAAGAGTTTTCAATGCGTTTACCTTTGGTGGATGGTCATGGAAACTTTGGGTCTATTGATGGCGATCCTCCAGCTGCTATGCGTTATACCGAGTCACGCCTTACTCATGCTGCCATGCAAATGTTGCGTGATTTAGATAAAGAAACGGTAGATTTACAACCTAACTACGATGAATCTCTGCAAGAGCCTTCTGTTTTGCCAGCACGTTTTCCAAATCTGCTGGTAAATGGTTCAAATGGTATTGCTGTTGGTATGGCAACAAATGTTCCACCTCATAATTTAGCAGAAGTTTCTCGTGCTGTATGCATGATGATAGATAACCCTGATGCTACGGTTGAAGATCTTATGCAGGTACTTCCAGGACCCGATTTCCCAACCGGCGGCATTATCATGGGTACCGATGGCATCCGTGACGCCTATACAACTGGTAGAGGCTCTATTACCATTCGTTCAAAAGTGCACGTCGAAAATGTTGGACGTGGCGGTCGTCAGCGCCTTGTTATAACCGAAATTCCATATCAGGTTAATAAAGGTCTTTTGCAGGAACGCATTGCTCAACAAGTCAACGAAAAACGCATTGAAGGCATATCTGACATGCGTGATGAGTCTAACCGTAAGGGTATGCGCATTGTTATTGATCTTAAATCGGGTGCAGTGCCGCAGGTTGTACTTAACAACTTATACAAAAGAACTCAATTGCAGGTCTCTTTTGGTGTAATTGACCTTGCGCTTGTTGATGGTGTTCCTCGAACACTAACTTTGCGTGAGATGATTTATTACTACATAGAGCACCAAAAAGATATTGTAACGCGCCGCACGCAATTTGATTTGGATAAAGCACTTAAGCGCGTTCATATTCTCGAAGGTCTGTTGATTGCAGTTGATAATATTGACGAAGTTGTTCATATTATCAGGTCTTCTCATGACGACCAAGAGGCAAAACAGCGCATGAACGAGCGTTTTGGTATTGATGACATTCAAGGCGAAGCGATTCTTCAAATGCGTTTGCGTCGTTTAACTGGTCTTGCGCGAGAAGAGCTTGCAGCACAGATTGCCGAGCTTTATAAGTCAATTGAATACTATCGTGATTTACTTGCTCATCCACAAAAACTTTTGGAAGTTATTAAAGAAGAGCTCACCGAAATTTCTACTCGTTTCTCTGATAAGCGCCGCACGCAAATTTCTGCGCTTGGCGTTCAAAATCTTGACATAGAAGACCTCATTGCTGAAGAAGACATGGTTATTACGGTAACGCACGCAAGCTATATTAAGCGTTTACCAGTAGCAACCTATAAGTCTCAGAAGCGCGGCGGTAAAGGCGTTCAGGGCTTATCGCTTAAAGATAACGACTTTGTTGAGAACATGTTTGTTGCCTCCACCCATGATTATGTTTTGTTCTTTACCAACAAAGGAAAGGTATATCGCCTTAAAGTCCACGAACTACCTGTTGGTTCGCGTCATGCCCGCGGCTCTGCTTTGATTAACGTTTTGCCTTTGAGTGAGGGTGAGTATCCAACGGCGGTTATTACCACACGTGATTTCCCAGCTGAAGAACATCTTATGTTTGCAACTAAATCGGGTATGGTTAAAAAGACAGCTATGAGCGACTACGATAAATCGCGCCGTGATGGACTTATTGCTATTAACCTTAAAGATGGCGACGAATTAGTAAATGTTCGCCGTGTAAAAGAGTCAGAGTATGTAATTTTGTGCTCAAGTGCAGGTAAAGCAATAATGTTTGAAGAAAGCGATATTCGTCCAACTGGTCGTGGAACATCTGGCGTGCGTGGTATAACGCTTAAAGATGGTGCTACGATGCTTGGTATGGAAATATCCAACGGTAAAGGCGACTTGCTTGTTGTGACCGAACACGGTTATGGAAAACGCACTCCTGTTAGTGAATATCCACTCCAAAAGCGCGGCGGGTTAGGCGTTAATACCATCGCTATGACTCAGAAAAAAGGTAAATTAAGCGCTTGTCGTGTAGTTGGCCCTCAGCACGAACTTATGATTGTTTCTGAAGAAGGCGTCATGATTCGTGTTCAAAGTCAAGATATTTCGCTTCTTAGCCGCGCAACGCAAGGTGTCAAGATTATGAACCTTGCTGAATCTGACAGTGTATCCGCTCTTGCTCGTATGCATATTCACAAAAAGAAAGACACAAATGAGCAACCAGATAGCAATCAGCCGCAATTGCCACTCGACTTTTTATCTCAGAAGCATCAGGAAGAAGAGATAAATATTGGCGATGATGAGCAGATTGATGACGAGTTATTAGATGATGATGAGTAGAACAAAAAACTCACTTTAAGCTCTGTGGCATATATAATCATATGGCTATATGTATCTCGATGGTGCATATAGCCATTTTATATAGAGATACATACGGTAATATGCGTATGCCAAATGAGTTACGTATAGCTTATTTTAATCATCAAGAGAGGATATAAAGTTTTCTAACGCTTTGTCTTGCTGTTGGTTTAATTGGGCTTCTAAATTTGGGATCTGCGCTGATGAAATAACATGGTCATCAACAAACAGAGCAACGTTTAATAAAATACTCAAAACACATGCATCAGAGGGTCTCACTTCAATTGTAAAAAACTCACCGTTATCTTTGCTTATGTTTCCTCGTGCATAAAACACAGTGTCTTTAACATCGTAAATTTCAAAGTAGACAATACGCGTATTGGTATGCTTAAGCATTTGCAGGATAATATCAAAAGGAGTGGGGCGAGAAAACACCTCGCACGCGCTACAACCTTTTCGCATGCGGTCTATACATGTGCTTAACACGGCCGCTTCGTGTGTTCCTACACGAATAGGAAGAATTGGTTTGCTGTCTACATCGGGCGTATTACTTTGTTCGTTGCCTTTAAGCGAAGGATTTTTAATTGGATCCATGCGCTTATGTTTTAGTTTCTTAAAAGCACTGTCGGTAGGTTGCAAAAATACCAGAGAAGGTACGCTAGAATTTCCTCGTACTAAGCTTTGAATCTCCATTGCAATCATTATGCTCTCCAAAAAAAACCAAAAGTTTGTCTGATATCTATCTTAGTATCTCATATTTGTAATCGTGTACGTTTAAGAAAACAAATAACAAACAGTAATATATGGTTTGTACTGCGCATTTACATGATTTTTAAAGCGTATAAGAATATTTGAATATCCGATAAGAGCTCAAATAAACGGCATTATGTATAAAGTTAGCCCGATATTGTAGAGATGTAGAAACATATAAGTTCTGTGAAGTTCTTATAGTATAAAAAAAGATTAGAAAACTGCTTGACTCACGAGTCACAACAGGGTACTATTTTTTCTTGCATTGGACTCGTAGCTCAGTTGGTCAGAGCGTCCGGCTGATAACCGGGAGGTCACAAGTTCGAGCCTTGTCGGGTCCACCACATTTTGAGATAGTCACCCCAGTGGCGGTTATCAAAACCCGCTGGGGTGGTTATAAAATGTGTGAAGCACCCATTTGGGGACGTAGCTCAGTTGGGAGAGCGCGGGCTTTGCAAGCCTGAGGTCGTGGGTTCGACCCCCATCGTCTCCACCATTTGCAATTCAAGCTAGGTGTTTTCACCTAGCTTTTTTTATATCGAGGAACTTATGAGCCAATCACCTATGCATTCAAACTCTGTAGCCTCTATTTCTTCGGAATTAGATGTCTTTGTTACACAAGTTATGGATGCTGTTTGCGAACGATATGAAACAGATACCTCAATACCAGTTCTTCTTGTTCTGCAGGATAAAGACGATGAATGCGTTTCATTTGAGTTTGATCACGATAGCATTGAAAAATGTCTTGAAGAAGCACAGGTCTATGTCAAACATTTACCGCGCATGCAGCCACATCTTAAAAACTTTCACCCTGTTCGATATGTTATATCCTATATAGGAAGTGTAAGTGAAGACAAATCTACACCATCTTTTACTTTGGCACTTTTGTTTGAATATCAAGAAAAAGGAGGTACGGGATATTCAGCGTACCTGCCTTTAGATAAAAAACAAGGATTATTTTCTCGTTCGCCTTTATCGGCAGGTGTTGTAGAGGAACTTTTGTAAACTGATATAAGAATATACCGTGTAAATTCCTTAAAATCATAGGATTTTAATTTCTTTTACAAAACAGTGGTATAAAGTTTTAATGTTTATACATTTAAGTAAACGCACATCTACGACCAAAGAAGAGGTTTATATGCTCCAAGAGCACATTAGAAATATTGCTATTATTGCCCATGTTGACCATGGTAAGACAACACTTGTAGATAAACTTCTACGCGCAACCGATGCATTTAGAGCCAACCAGCAGGTTCAAGACCGTGTTTTAGATTCAAATGATCAAGAGCGTGAGCGCGGTATTACCATTCTTGCTAAAAACATTTCCATTGAGTATAAAGGTATAAAAATAAACGTCATTGACACTCCGGGCCATGCTGACTTTGGTGGAGAAGTTGAACGCGTTCTTAAAATGGCCGATAGTGCTTTGTTGCTGGTGGATGCTGCAGAAGGTCCTATGCCACAAACACGTTTTGTTTTACAGCACGCTATTGCTGCGCACTTACAAATTATGTTGGTTATCAATAAGATCGATAAGCCTGCTGCAAATTGTGAGAAAGCACTCAATAATTCGCTGGATTTAATGATGGATTTGGGCGCGACAGATGAGCAGCTTGAATTCACGATGGAACATGTAATTTACGCTTCGGCTGTTAACGGTTTTGCTCGTCTTACTCCCGATGATTCTTGTGATAACATGTTCCCACTTTTGGACATGATTGTGAACGAATTACCTGCTCCTGAAGTTGATGTTGATGCGCCTTTAGCTATGCAATGTGTTACCATTGATCACTCGGACTACGTTGGTCGTATTGGTGTTGGCCGTATTTATTCGGGAACCATTCATAATAACGACAAAATCTTGGTTGTTAAAAACGACGGTACCTCATCTGTTGCTCAGGTAAAGCAGCTATATACCTTTGACTATTTAGGAAAAAAGGAGTGTAGTGAGATTTCTGCAGGTGATATTGGTGCTGTTGTAGGTATTGATCACACAGATATTGGTGATGTATATACCGATATTGATAATCCTGTAAAGTTGGAGCCTATCGAAATAGATCAACCAACACTTTCAATTGTTTTTGAACCATCTACATCGCCTCTTGTTGGTCGTGAGGGTGATATTGTTGGTGGTCGTCAACTTAAAGAGCGTCTTGAGACCGAGCGCGAAAATAATGTTACCATGCGCATAGAAGAGCTTGACGATAAAACTGGTGTTGAAGTAGCTGGTAGAGGAGTGCTTCATCTCTCGGTTCTTATGGAGCAAATGCGCCGTGAAGGCTATGAATTTCAGGTTGGCCGTCCTCGCGTGCTTTTCAAAAAAGACGAACATGGCAACATGCTTGAGCCTATTGAGCAGGCAGTTGTTGAATGTTCTGGCGAATATTCAGGTAAGGTTATCGAGGTGTTTGGTAATGCTGGCGGTACGATGATAAACATGAAAACTGGTGCTACGCATACTCATCTTGATTTTAAGATTCCAACGCGCGGAATTATGGGATTAAAGACCAAGGTGTTAAATGTGACACACGGTGATGCGGTGTTTTATCACACGTTTTTGGAATACGGACCTTACGCAGGAGAAATCGGTACACGTCAAAACGGTGCTATGATTTCGATGTCAACCGACAAAGCAGTGGCATATGCTCTTGGAACGCTTCAGGAACGAGGTCAGCTTTTTGTAGCACCAGGTACCGAATGTTATGAGGGTATGTTGGTAGGCGAGCGCTCTAAACCTGGTGATATGGTCGTTAATATCGCAAAAACTAAAAATCTTGGTAACCAACGCTCTTCAACTGCTGATATTGCGGTTCAGCTTACTCCTCCTAAGACATTTACACTCGAAGAAGCACTTGAGTACATTATGGATGATGAGCTTGTTGAGGTTACACCGCAAAATATTCGCATGAGAAAGCGTATTCTTAACGAAACCGATCGTAGAAAATGGCGTGTTCGTAACGGTATGGTTGATAAATAATCTACCTACGTATAGCCAACTTATGGTGCTTAAGATAATAGCGAGATGGTTTTTAGCTGTCTCGCTATTTTTTATGCATGCGCCTCCAACGTTGATAACGCGTACGAGGATGAATAACCGCTTTGATGGTGGTGTTATGGGAAAACACCTGTTTCGCTCGCTCTGCTTGTTTTTCAATTTGCGGCGTAAGATCTACATCGGCAGGGGATAAGAGATTATATGTAAGAGATATTCTTCTTAATGCAACGGTTGCAAGTACACAGAGTGCAGCCGCGATTGGACGATGCATGTATAGGCCAAATACCGCTGTATAGCTTACCAACGACCCTGCGATCGCACAAATTGCGTAATAATTGCTTCTCTGGAAAATGCGCGGTGTATTACCGATAAAAATGTCGCGCGCCATACCGCCGCCTACCCCTGTAAGCGTTCCCATAAGCACGCACGCCCAAGGGCTTAAGTAAAACGCCATAGCTTTGTCGGTTCCTGCCGCAGCAAAAAGACCTACTGACAAAATATCGATCCACTCAAGTGATTTTGGATGCTTGGTTAAAAAACTGGGGAATAAAAACCCTACACATGCAACAATTACCACCGAGGGTATGGCAAATTGCGAATCAAGCGCATAAATTCCACCGCGTTGCATGATCATATCGCGAATGAGTCCGCCGCCCAATCCTCCTAAAACCGATAGCGCCATAAAGCCTATTAAATCAAGCTTTCTTTCTTGGGCAACAAGCACGCCTGATAGTGCTCCAACCATAACCGATGCTAGGTCAAGCCACAAAGGAATTGAAAGTGTAGAAGCGTCTGGACCGTATGCGAAGAAAAAGTCGTTCATAAATAGTGTCACCTTTATATCTGTTATTTGCTTCATATAGTATTTTGTTTGTGTAATATAGTACCCTATACATACGTTTATAAGCACTTTTATAAGTACACCATGTATATTCTATATGAGTAGAGCATGTAAATATTGTGCAAACCGCATATAAACTCGCGTATATACAAACGCTATGGACGTACATACTAAAATACGTTATACTTTCTTACGCACTCTTAAATGGACGCTGTACAAAAGCGTCTGATTTAGAAGCTTTTATTGGAGAGTTGTCCGAGTGGCTGAAGGAGCACGATTGGAAATCGTGTATACGCCGAAAGCGTATCCCGGGTTCAAATCCCGGACTCTCCGCCAGTAAGTAACCTTGGCGTTGCACATTGTGTGGCGCCAAGTTTTATAGATGGAGCACGAGGGATATGTGCATCTAACCTATAGTTGCTTACACGCGTGCTTGTTGCCTTGAAATTTGTTTGTGCTGTTTGATACACAAATTTTTAGGCGTTCACCCTGGAGGGGTGGCAGAGTGGTCGAATGCGGCGGTCTCGAAAACCGTTTACCCTTGTATAAGGGTACGAGGGTTCGAATCCCTCCTCCTCCGCCATATTTTTTCTTCCTTTTTACCCTATTCTACCAGCGAAAACGCGAACATTATAATACGTGCAAAATGGTACACTTCACCTGTTCGGAAAAACCAAACAACTGAAGACGGTATAAGAGCATGAAAACATAAAAGCGTAAATTACCGTGTTTAACTGGTGCAATACTTTGCAATAATTTACCAAAAAACTCATGCGACAATTTTGCTATAACCATCAGCACCAAAAACAACTTATATATCATTGAAATAAGCTCATTGTGGTATCATTGGAATCTATGGTCTATTCAAAAGTATTGACGAAGGGAAAACCATGGACTCTCGTTTTTCTTCTAATCAAAGTTTGTTTTCTGCAGCAAAATCTGCCTTAACCTGTGAGGGCGGATGGTTCAAACGCGTGCTATTGCTTTGTCTTATAGGCTTTATCCCAATTTACGGTTTAATATTTGTAACTGGATATATTTACGAATGGGCTGCAGGCATTATAAACCATACTGAACTGCCATTTGTAAGAAAAATTAACTGGAAGCGTACATTTCTAGCAGGCTTAGCTCCCTTTATTGTGGGAATTATTATTTATGGTGTCTTTACCGAGATATCATTATCTACTAAAGATGTAGGCATACCATTTTTTGGGTTTATCCTTACGTTTTTGCAGGTCGCGATAACCGTTATTTTTACAGGATTGTGCTTACGCCAAACGGTATACCGTCGTTTTTCGGAACTTTGGTCCGTTTCTTCTATACTGAGCGTGTGTCTAGAAGACATGGGTGGTTTCTTGAGCTGCATTGTCCTTAGTTTTATTATTTCTTTTCTTACATCCATAGTGATGGTTATTTTGTTTTTGGTAATTCTTATCTTTGGATTTGCCTCGGTTGCAGACCCTCAAATTATACTTAATGTTCTTAAAGGTGATTTATCTCATCTTTTATCCATTGTTGTTACACTTATGATCATGGGCCTTATTACTGCGGTGATCGTTTCTCCTGTGCTTGTAATAACAAACGCTTTAATAGTGGCTCTTGTTGCAGTTTGGATTGCTCGTAGCGACATTTCTGCCGATCGTAAGTTTTACGCTCCGGCTATTACCGATGGAAATGCTCATTCTTGCACAACAGATACGTATGAGGTTGATAATGGGTAATGGCGTGTAGAGGCGTTTACCTTTGTGTGGTACTAGTAGTAATACATGAATGAAGAACACAAATTTATATTGTTTCCCTTTTCAAAATCACCTGCGTATGTTACGTGGGTGATTTTGCAAGTTTACACCAAGTTTTGTGCAAGTTGAACTTGATAGGATATGTCTAACGAGTATGAAATACCTATAAGGGTGTGGCAAGATTGTGTGTGTATGAAAATATCGTTAGCACTGTGGTAGTATAGAAAATTGACTTTTCCTGCTTTGAGTGCAACCTTCACAACTCAAAGCCGTTAGCCCAGAGGAGGTGACCATATTGAAGGCATACGAATTATTGTATTTTGTAAGTCCATCTTCTACCGAAGAAGCTCGCGATGCTGTAGCAAAGCGTATTGACACTACTGTTAAAGAAAACGGCGGTGTTATTGATAATGTAGAGGATTGGGGTAAGCATAAACTCGCTTACGAGATTGATAAGCTTACCGAAGGTGATTACACCCTTATTGATTTTCATGCAGATCCAACGCAAATCGCAGAACTTAATCGTGTTTTACGTATTAACGACACGGTAGTTCGTCACATGATTGTGCGTCGTCCTGACAAAGATTAGTACAAATAACATCACATGACCTTGATGTGAGAGGTGGATAAATCATGAGTATTAATAGAGTTTCATTGTCCGGTAATCTTACACGTGACCCCGAATTACGTAGTACAACCTCGGGTTCGCAAGTGCTTTCTTTTGGAATAGCTGTAAATGATCGCCGCAGAAATGCACAAGGCGAGTGGGAAGATGTTCCTAATTACGTTGACTGTGTTGTATTTGGTGCTCGTGCAGAATCTTTAAGCCGTTTTCTTGCTAAAGGTCAAAAAATTGTATTGGAAGGAAAACTTCGTTGGAGCCAATGGGAGCGCGACGGTCAGAAGCGTTCTAAGCTTGAGGTTATCGTAGATAATCTTGATTTCTTCTCTCAACGTCGTCAAAGTGGCGCAGAAGGTTCTGGTTATCAACAACCTTATGGCACACAGATGCCCATGCAACAAAGTGTACCTGTTGCCGCACCAACTCCATATACACAAGCTCCAGCAACTGGTGGTTATCAAGATCCTCAACAGCCGGCGCAAGCTTCGGTTCCAGAGCCTCCAGCAGCAGATGTGTATGACGAAGAAATTCCATTTTAAATTTTGTGATGTGATATGAAAATCAAACGAGATGGATTTTCCATCATAGAAAGGCTTTAAGACATGGCTAGACAAAAGCAAGTTGAGCAACCTCAGCCGCGTCGTAAATTCAGTCAACTTGATAAAGCTGAACTCGATTTTGTGGATTACAAAGACACACAGCTTTTGCGCAAGTTTATGACCGATCGTGGGAAAATTAAACCCCGTCGTGTGACCGGTATTTGCACGCAGCATCAACACAATGTTGCAATGGCTATTAAGCGCGCTCGTGAGATGGCGTTACTTCCTTATACAGTAACTGTTGTTTCGAGTCGTGGTGGCCGCAACCGTGGCTAATTAGCTCATTATACGTATTGAGAGTTGGTTAAAACCAACATATTAAAGGAGTTCCTATGAAAGTCATCCTCTTGGGTGAGCTGAGGGGCAAAGGCGGAGAAGGCGATGTTGTAGACGTTGCTCAAGGATATGCAGAAAACTGCCTATTCCCAAGCAAAATTGCCGTACCTGCTACCCCAGGTAACATTAAACAACTCGAGGAGCGCCGTCATAACATCGAAAAGCGTGAAGAGAAGCGCTTGGCTGATGCACATGCGACTAAAGAGTTGCTTAATGGTAAACAAGTTCTCATCGAAGCAAAAGTGGGAGAAAACAACCAACTGTTTGGTTCAATTACAACTGCTCAAATTGTTGCAGCTGTTAAAGAACAATTGAACGTGGAGATTGACCGCAAGCGTATTGCGCGTGGTGCAACAATCAAGGTTGCTGGTTCTCACAAGGTTGAAATCAATCTTTACCGTGATATTAACGCAGAGATTTTTGTTGTTGTTGGAGCAAATGTTAAAGAGATTGAAAAATCGCTTTCTGACGACAAGGAAGACTCTGAAACCGTTGAAGCAGACGCGCAAGCAGATGTTGCAACCGAAGAGAATGCGGCTGAGTAGTATTTAGCTCACTATGCATTCACTCAACCTTAAACTGAAACAGGTGAACAAGCGGTTCGCCTGTTTTTTTATTTAGTTACAAGAGTGACTTATTAACAATAAATTATAAAAAACGGTACTCACACACGTTCTTATACTGCAAAAATCAACAGGAGTATTCATTAGATTAAGAATTTAACTGGTTAAGCTTTCAGCTGTATTCAAAAACACGGATTAACAACAATTCTACCTGCGCAAATAAAAAACAGAATGAATAATCGCACCTATTTCATCCTCACCGAAATTTATAAGCTGTAAGCATCATAAATTCTTCATACTTTAAACAGTTTTTCAGCTTTGTTGTCTAAAATGTTGAAAATGTTGAAAACTTATAAAACACATTGAAATCGCTTGAGTATTGTAAACATTGGAAGATGAAAGTTGATAATACCGACAAAGTTTAAAAGTAAAGACTTGATTTCAAATTTCTTCATTCTTTTTTGTTGTAGACTAAATAACGCTCTTACAAACCATTCCATGTAATGACAACAAAAAGGAAATTTTGTGTCTGCAACAACTACATTTCAAAATTACGCGCAAAACGAGCAACAATCTCAAAATTTAGGTGCTCTTGATCCTACGCAGGTCCGCATGCCACAGGATAGCGATGCAGAAAAATCAATTCTTTCTGCAATGCTGTTATCTGATGACGTTCTGCAAGAATGCTTGATGCGTTTGCGCGTGGATGATTTTTATCTGCAGTCCCACAAAATGATCTTTAATGCAATTTGCGCACTTGCAGAACAAGGACATCAGGCAGATCCGATCTCGGTTGCGGATTACCTTAAAACCCAAAATCAACTTGATAAAATAGGTGGATCTTCAACACTTCTTGAACTTAACGAGAATACGTTTTCGTTAACGTCTTGGGAACATCATATTGAAATCCTGCGCAAAAACGCTACGTTGCGTGCCATTATTCATGCATCAGCCAATATACAAAAGCTGGCGTTTAGCGCGCCTGAAGACACCAAAGAAGTGGTTGACTCAGCAGAAAATATGTTGCTTGATGTAACCAATAAAGAAGTTACCAGTAACTTTTCGCAATTATCAGATCTTATGGCAGACCTGTACAACGACTTAAGCGACATGCAGGAAAAAGGTAAGCCACAAGGAGTGTACACCGATTACCCCACGGTTGATCGCTGGTTGCAAGGATTACGTCCAGGTCAAATGATAGTCGTGGGCGCTCGTCCTGGTGTTGGTAAAACATCGTTTGCGCTCAATTTGGCAGTTAATATGGCTAATTCAGGAGCGTCTGTTGCTTTCTTTTCTCTTGAGATGAGTAAAATTGAAATCGCACAGCGTCTTTTGTCCGCTCAGGCAAAAATTGACCTGTCGGTTATTAGAGGCGGAAATATTCAGGCTAATCAATGGGCTCCTATTATGGCAGCAACTGCAGATCTTTCTAAGCTTGATATTATGGTTGACGATACACCAGGAACTACTGTTACTGAAATTCGTGCTAAAGCACGTCGTATGCTTAACAATAAGGAAAACAGCGTGGTTATTATAGACTATCTACAGCTGCTTTCCCCACCATCTGGGCGCTATCGTGCAGACTCACGCGCTACTGAAGTTTCGGAGATGTCGCGTGGTATCAAAATTATGGCAAAGAATCTTAACGTGCCTGTAGTTGCGCTGTCTCAGCTCAATCGTCAGGTTACGGGCCGTCGAGATCAAAAACCTCAGCTGTCTGACTTGCGCGAATCGGGTTCAATTGAGCAAGATGCCGACATTGTTATTCTTCTTGACCGTTCTATGACAGATGAAGAGGCGGAGCGTCAAGACAGGCCGGATAGGGGAGAAACGAGTCTCATCATTGCTAAGAACAGGTCTGGTCCTGTAGGCGTTGTTTCATTAAGATTCTTGCCGGGAACAACCAAGTTTTTGGAAATTGATAAATCGCATGAGGAGTAAGCGCTATGTACAATCTGTCACGTGTTTTGACGGGTGTATGATATATACAAGTTGTACGTAGACTTTGTTTTATCGCTTGTTTCCTGTGTGCAAATAATGCAATACTAAAGAAGTTATATAAATCTAAGAAGGGGGATTTTATGCCTGCTTCAGTTCTTGTTGGTGCTCAATGGGGCGATGAAGGAAAAGGTAAAGTTACCGATCTTATTGCAGGTGGTTTTGATGTTGTATGCCGGTATTCCGGTGGTGCAAACGCGGGACATACTGTTGTGGTGGGTTCTAAAAAGTTGGCACTTCATCAGATCCCATCGGGAATCATGTACAAAGACGCAATCTCTGTCATCGGCAACGGTTGCATTGTTGATCCTGAAGTTGTGATTCAAGAGATTAATACGCTTGAATCAGAAGGTGTTTCATGCGAAAACCTTCGTATTTCTGGCAACGCGCACCTTGTTATGCCGTATCACAAAGACTTAGACGGCGCACATGAGCAAAAACTTGGTAAGAATCTTATAGGAACTACTAAGCGTGGCGTTGGTCCAACCTATATGGATAAAATGAATCGTATTGGTTTGCGCGTACAGGATTTGCTTGATGACAACACGTTCAATCAAAAGCTTGAGGCCGCGCTTGCCTACATTAACCCAATTTTAACTGACGTGTACGGCTTAAAACCCTATGATCAAAAAACCTTAAGCGTACAGTATCTTAACTATGCCCAAACGCTTAAACCATATATCATTGAGAGTTCTTTATACCTCAATCGGGTGCTTGATGACGGTAAAAGTATTTTGTTTGAAGGTGCTCAAGCCACCATGCTTGATATAGACCATGGCACCTATCCCTTTGTTACATCTTCCAACTGTACTGCAGGCGGTGCGGTAACTGGCTCTGGAGTTGGTCCTACTAAGATCAACCGTATTATTGGTGTGGCAAAAGCTTATCTAACACGTGTTGGATCGGGTCCTTTCCCAACAGAGTTAACCGATGAGATGGGCGAAAAGCTTCGTCAACAAGGTGCAGAATTTGGTGTAACAACTGGACGTGCACGTAGATGTGGATGGTATGATGCACCCATTGTTAAACACTCGGTTCGCGTAAATGGTTTGACTGATTTAGCTATAACCAAGCTGGACGTGCTAAGTTGCATGGATGAAATTAAGGTATGTGTTGCTTATAACTGTGATGGAGAACGCTACGATAGTGTTCCCGAGTTCCAGAGTCGTTTTCTGCACGCAAAGCCTATCTATGAAACGCTTCCTGGTTGGAACTGTGACATTACTGGAATTCGCCGCTTTGAAGATTTGCCTAAACAAGCTCAAGCTTACATTGACTTTTTGGAAAAGCTTGCAGGTGTTCGTATTTCAATTATTACGGTTGGGCCAGAGCGTGAACAAACCATTAATCGTTATTGGAATTAAACAATAATTGAATGCAATTTATTACACTGAAATAAATAGGACAAATACGCTTGCACTGTAATAGGGAGAGGGGTGTTAACATGGCGGATACACAACAAAAAAAGTTTGCAATTGTATGTGACAGTGCATGTGATATTCCACTACATGCGCTTAATTCTGCCCAAGTTCACCTCGTTCCCTATTATGTATGTTCAAAAGGGCACAACTATCGTGAGTGTATAGACCTTGATCCCTTGGATTTCTATGTGCATCTTTCTTCTACGAAGGGTCGCTTTGTTATTAAAACCCCTGCAATAAAAGATTATGTTCGTACTTTTGAAGAGTGCAGGGATTTGGGTTATAAGGACATTGTAACGCTTCATGCGTCAACAAAGCTTTTTGATTCTTATTCTGCCTGCGTTGCTGCAGCTAAGTCTGTTTCTGGTGTATGCGTGCATGCCATTGATACAAAATGCATATCTGCCCAACTAGCGTTAGTTTTAGCTGCTTTAGTGCGTGATCGTGATAATGGTTTAGAAGTGGATCAAGCATGCAAACAAGCAGTAACCCTCGCAAACACTACTAAAATAGCGATGATTCTTCCTCCTCAAGCCGCCGACTTAACAAAAGTGTCTTCCAAACCATATGGAAGCATTATTCTTGGCGCGCAAGCACTTAAAGCACGTGCATTTGGCGTGCGTCGTATGTTTACCTTGAGTGACGAAGGTTTACCAAATGAGCTTTGTAGTGCATCTCAACTGCATATATTAGCAGGTAGATTGGTGCGCAAGATGAGTTTGTATAGTCATCAGGTTGGTCCTTTAACTTATGTTGAAATCAGCTCTGGTGCGCCGAGACTCTTGAGCACATTAGAAAAGCCACTTGATACCAATGAATTTGAATCTCACGGAGCAGGTATTGTTAATACCAATCCTTCTACAACCAAGTTATTTGGCGTAGGTACTGTGGGCGTAAGTTATACACCGGCTGCATATATTACTGCACAGCAATTTTCATCTTTTCTCGCGGGGGAATAGCTATTTATAAATCTACGCCTCATTGTGTGGTCACCGCATAATATGCTAACCACTAAAACCGCTTATGTCATGTGGTTTCGTTATGATAAATCAATCGTATAAGCTAATTTTCGCTATTATAAAACCGTATGCATTACAAAAGCATATTTTAGGGTGAGAGGCGCTTATAAAGAAGAGGGGTAGTATTATGCCAAAACGTACACAAAAAAGCGATTCTACCGCTGATAAATGTAAAAAAACAAGCATTACACGCGCCTCAAAACAAGCTCTTGGTGATACAGACTTACTTGAATATCCCCTTGAAGAGTCAACGCTTTTTAATGGACTTATTTTTAACGTATCAAGAATGCAAGTTAAACTCCCCAATGGAAGTATTGGCGAACGTGATATTGTTAGGCATCCTGGTGCTGTAGCTGTTGTTGCGCTTACCAATAGTGGGTCTATTTGTTTGGTAAGACAATACCGACCTTCACTTGACAGAATTACCCTGGAAATACCCGCTGGTAAACTGGAACTTGGCGAGGATCCTCTTGAAGCAGCACAAAGGGAATTACTTGAAGAAACAGGTATGGTTGCACAAAATATGGCACTCCTTACCACAATAGCTTCTGCTGTTGGTTTTTCCGATGAATTAGTACGTATCTATATGGCAACTGGTCTTACACAAGAAACGCCTCATCCTGATCAGGATGAGTTTGTTCGCACGGAACTTGTGCCTTTACACGAATTTATCAATACTGTATTAGATGGTAGGATTGAGGACGCAAAAACAGTGGTGGGAGCTCTTATCTGTGATGCTGTTTCCCATCGTTTAACCTCGCAAAATTCTGTTGAATAGTAGGTATTGTCGGTTTTAGTACGGAGATTTTTCATGAGAAAAAAAAGAGAAATCGCACGCGTTCAATGTCATGCTTTGGATGCAAAGAACGCTGAAATACTATTTGCCACGGTAGATGAAACAGGTCATACCAACGCTGAAACGGCAAAAAAGCAACGTGCTCGGCGTCGTCGGTTTGGAAATGCTGTTGCAGTTGACCCTTTATCGACAGATGACCCATCAGGCTCTAATATCGAACGCGTTATTGCAATAACCGCTGTTTCATTTGTAGCTATTTTCTTTGTTTTAGTTATTGCTTCACAGGTTGCAATAGGTGTTATTAGACGCAATAGCACGGCAAATCTTGCAACTGAGGTGTCGGTTAAAGCGGTTGGTTCTGCTATGAGCGGAGGCGTTGAATGGGGTAACGGATTTACTCAATTCCCCGAGCGTTTTTCTGTTGAAGAAGCCGACGAAAACACACATCGTATAGAGGTTACAGTTACCGACACAACCTCTAAAGATTTGCTTGAAGTCTTTGCTGGTTCTCAAATTCAAGCAGCTGCCCTCTCTATTAATTCGTTGCTCAATCCTAATATAAATACCGTAATTTACCATGTTCAGGTGTACTTTAACGAAGATAATAAACTGCAACACTCTAACCTGTTTGGTATACTCCCTCCCCAAGGGGCACCTCGAACGCTTATGACGTTTATTTGGACAAAAACAACAACTGATAATGGAGTTCGTTTCCATTGCACCATTAAAGGCGTCGACAAAGAAATTGCCGATAAATTACGAACCAATATCACGTCCTCATTTACCCCAAGTACTATCATTGGTCAGGTTTTTGGAACGGTAGATCAAGACATCACTGATACTACCAAGGACAAGTCTTCTCAAAATGGGATTTCGGGTAAATTAGCTGAAGATCACACGGGTGCACCTCAATCTTCTACAGGTGATACGAAAAACAAAAAAGATACGTCCGCTACAACAAAAGACTCAAGTAATTCTGCTTCCAGTTCCCAAGAATCAGATAAAGATGCATCTGAAGGATCTAGTGTTGCAGTTGATAACTCAAACAGTGTAGCATCCGCTCGTTAAAACCGCGGAACGCGCACTACATAGCACGTATTGTTTGTATATATAAATCCGCTGTTCTTAAGCATGTACACGCTTAAGAACAGCGGCTGAATTGGTAAAGCGATAACTTTTAGGTAAGCATATGCATGCGGAATCCGCAATTAAATATGCATGACATTAAACTATCATGCACGCTCGTTATGTTGTTACTCTATAACACCAGTTGTGTTACATCGCCAAGCAAAGACTCAAAACTTACTCCGCGCATTTGCCAGTCGGGCTGTTTTTGAGTGATGGCAATAGCTTTACATACGAAATTGCCTGCAAATTCGGTGGCTCTGATGATACCTTTTCCGTTCATACAACAAGCTAAAATACAGCTTGCAAATAAATCTCCCGTTCCATGTAGGCTTACGTTGAGTTTTTCTTGAGAGACTTTAACAATGCGAGCGTCCTTATTAGCTACAAAGTTAATAATCTTTCCATCAGCCGTTTCGATACCCTTTAAGACCGTGTATTTCGCGTGATATAATCCAAGAGCTTCAAGCATGTGTTTTACATATTCAGGAGATGGGCTTTGTCCTTCATACTCTGTGTCTGTTAAGATGGCGGCTTCAGTAAGATTAGGTGTTAGAATATCGGCATCACGCGCAAGTTCTTTCATGGCACAACAGAGGTCTTTGGTGTATGTTGGGTAGCTTTTACCGCCGTCGCCCATTACGGGATCCACAATGCGTAGCGCGTGAGGAAACATAGTGTAGAGCCTTTGTATAGTCCTCACCTGTTCAGCGTCGCCTAAAAATCCAGAATATATTGCATCTACCTCAACCTTTTCTTTTTCCCATGCATTTAGATAAGACTCAAGCATCGACGTTGTGTCGTGCATATAAAAATGTTCATACTTAGTATGAGCTGAAAACAGCGATGTAGGAACAGGGCACACATCGCATCCAGCTGCCGACAACAAAGGAATTGCAACACCTAATGAGCATTTTCCATAGCCACATAAATCGTGTACCGCTGCTACACGGGGAATATATCCAGACTTTTGAGAGAAAATAGCTGTAAAGTCGTTGTTGTCTATTTTGGTGGTACATACATCGTAATCTGATTCTAGATATTGCATTTTCATACTAAGCACTCCTTAAATGAGTTGTATAACGTGTTAAAAAATGATGACAAGAATGTCAACTATTGTTTCTGTATATCAGTATAAGCTAAAACGTGTGTTTGCGTGCGTGTGTGAAGTATGAACGCATATACTCTTGGGGTATAATGTCAAAAGCCGCATCGCGCACAAAGTCATTATCCAACGCTTGTTATAACAAGCAAAAGCGCTTTATAGATAGAGGTCAACATGGGTAAACATAGCCCTCAAGCACAAATGAAATCAAATAATTTACCTCAAAAACCACTGCCGTATCGGCCAGAACAAAATACGTACAGCTCACTTGTTTCCAAGCATAAAACCAAGAAGAAAAACTTCAAAGATTACTTGTCAACCATTTTGATTGTTGTTGGCTTTTTGCTTATGCTTGCAGGTGGCGCTTACTATGGTTATACACAATGGTGTTATTATGACCAAAGTCAAACTAACAGCAAGTTGGCGCAATACGCAACTATTCCTGACGCTCAAACCGACAACAATGGAGATGAAACTAATGGTGCTCCCGAAGTTGATTGGGCTGGTCTTAAGGCTATTAACTCAGAAGTTGTTGGATGGCTGCAAATGCCAGGAACTCCTGTTAATTACCCCGTGTACCATACAACTGATAATGAGCGGTATTTAAGGCATAACGCCGAAGGTAAATGGACCATTGGTGGACAGGTATTCATGGACTGTGATAACAAAGAACCTGGGCTTGTGGATTATCAAACAGTTTTATACGGCCACCACTTAAAAGACGGCACCATGTTCTATCACTTCTTTTTGCTCAATGATCAGGATAAATTTAACAAAACAAAAACTATTTGGTATGTAACTGAAAAAAAGGCGTATGAGCTTGAACCGCTATTTGTGTATTACACACAACCCGAAGATCTTGATGTTCGTAAGCTTTCGTTCGCTAATGATCAAGAATTTCATGATTATCTACAACAACGCTTACAAAAAGCTGTTACGCGTCGTGCTGATGCAGACCAGATCATTCCTCGGTTAAAGCATGTTATGACGATGTCCACCTGTAATTATTACGAAGGTTATGGACGTTCAGAAACAGTGTGCGCGCTTAAAAGTGAGGTAAATTTATCTGACTAGTTGCTCATTTGGCTAAGGACTCACTTTTGTTTTACTTGGCAACTAACCTAACGACAGTGCGCGGAGTGAGCACTCATTGGTGATGTTTGTCTGCTTACGGCAGCTCATTGATGAGCTGGATTGTGTCATCTTTTTGTCCGTGGCCAGGGTCATTGATGTCTTGAAACGCAACGCCCATAACGCAGACAATGTAATCAACATTATTTTTGGTTACAAGTGTTACCCAGCATAAACCTGCGTTATCAGTGGTTCCAGATTTACCACCAAGTATCTTAAAACCATTTTGTTCCTCAGGTGTTATATGAGAAAGAATGTTGTTTTTCATGGTGATGCCTTTAGGGTGTTGGTTTGTTTTTGAAGACGTGTATTCTTGAGCGGTTAAGATCTCTTTGAACCTTTTGTCTTGCAAACATGCGTTGAACACTTTTACAACATCTGCTGCGCAACTTATTTGATTTGGATCATCCAGACCTGTTGGATTGGTGTAATGAGTTGCACTTAATCCAAGTTTATGCGCGTTATCATTCATCTTTTTTACAAAGGCGTCTACAGAGCCAGCTGTATGTATTGCTAAGTTGGTAGCACATTCGCCTCCCGACCTTAATAGCGTTCCATAGAGAAGGTCTTTATATGTTGTTTGTTCATCGGCTACAAACCCTGCCATAGATGCGTTTTCGTCGAGCAAGTGCTGAAATGTTTCTTTGTCTATGGGAGCTACTTGGTCTAAGGACTGTATGTGCTGTAGTGCGGTATAAATAGTCATCAGCTTTACCAGTGACGCAGGTGCACATGCCACGTCTGCGTCGTCGTTAATAACTTCTTTACGGTGCGTTATATCGTAGACATATCTATATTTTGAGCGATATGTACCACTTGCGTGATGTGCGGTGGCTAAAGGATCAATTATGTAGCCGTTAGATGTACCAGGAGGTGTAAGAATGGGCTCAATTTGAATGGTTTTTGTTGTGTTGAGCGTGTATAACACAGCTCCTACAAACGCTACAGCCGCAAATATGACAAAAATCCGAAATACCTTGCTTATTTTGGACAACGCTCTCTTGCGTTTTCTGTATTCCATACGCCCTTCAAAATCTAAATTTTGGTAGGTAAAACTTGATATGTGTTTGTGTTTAGTCATCTATAAACCAACTGTCTCACAAGAGCTAACCGTGGGTGTCTTGTGTTTATTGTACCTATATATAAGTGGTTATGCGCAAAGCGACGATATCTATAAATTATTAACATGTAACATTCTTTAGTTTTTGAGGTCTTTTACAAAGATATCAGCTACACTGATAAATAGTATGGTACGTAACGATTTTTGTGCAAGGAGGAAGTATGTCACTTTCCAATCAGGAAATATCACAACAGGCGGGTGAATATTTGGATACCGCGCTTGATTTTCTTATGAGGAAAATCGAAAAAAAAGCAGTTTCCGCTGAAGGTATTACCGCACCTCACATGAAGGAAGACGCTGAATTTGTGGCGCACGAGCTTACGCGTGTGGGTGTGGATGCTCAAGTGATTCAATCGCGCAATGCTGACGGTACTCCCGGTGCGTGGGAAGTTGTGGGTTCTAAAATTGTTGATCCATCTGCAAAAACTGTACTTCTATACGCACATCACGACGTTCAACCTGCTCCTAATGAAGATGGTGTTTGGCAAACCGATCCTTTTAAGGGGACCATTAAAGGAGATCGTTTGTATGGTCGTGGCGCTTCTGACGACGGCTCGGGCATTGCAATTCATTTAGGCGCATTGAGTATTTTGGGTGAAAAACTTGGTGTAAATATCCGTTTCTTCATCGAGGGTGAAGAAGAGATGGGGTCCGATAGTTTTATCCCCTTTGTAAAAGATCATCCAGAATTTTTTGATGCGGATATTATGATTGTTGCTGACTCGGGTAATTGGTCAGCAGAAATCCCCAGTCTTACAACTTCTTTGCGTGGGAACACCAATATTGATGTTGAACTGCGTGTTATGGACAGCCCGCGTCATTCAGGTGCATTTGGAGGTCCAATTCTTGACTCTCATACACTTGCTGCCATGCTTATTGCACGCATGTATGATGACCAGGGCAATCTAGTGGTTCCTGGTGTGGAGTCTCAAGAAGTGGTAGGCGGCTTGCAACAAGATATTGACGAGGCACAATTTAGAGTCGACGGTGGTGTGTTGTCTGGTGTCAAGCTGGCTGGCTCTGACTCTCTCGCTTCTCGTTTGTGGGTAAAGCCTGCTGTTACGGTTATTGGTTTTGATGCACATCCTGTAGAAGGGTCGTTTAATGTAATTTCTCCTTCTACCAAATTTAGACTATCGCTGCGCACAGCACCATCGCAAGACCCCGAACAAGCACAAAAAGCACTCGGAGAGTTCATGGTGCAAAATGCTCCATTTGGCAGCCATGTATCATGGACACCTGTGGATAAGGGTCGTGGTTGGGCAATGGACGCGCACAGTGAAGTGAGCAGAATAGCAGAACAGGCATTGGAAGACGCATTTGAAACACAGCCTATCAATCAAGGTCAGGGCGGATCAATTCCTTTTATTCCTGATTTATGTGAAATGTTCCCCAAGTATCAAGTTTTGGTAACAGGTCCTGAAGACCCTCAGGCAAATGCGCATTCCCCCAATGAATCTCAGTCGATTTCTTCGCTGAAAAAACTCATAGCAGCAGAAGCTATGATGTTGCGTGATTTTGCCGAGCTTGCATAAGCTTTTGTGTATTAATAGTATTTTTGTACCCTCGTGTAGTTTTAGATTGTGCACGCCAACAGCGCATTCTAAGCATGCGAGGGTATATATGTGATAATGTTTGAGTCTATTTCTGCATACGAACAAACAACATTTATATTATTGAGAAATGCACCAAACGACTTTATAGTAAGCACTTTGAAAGCAAATATTGTTTCTAAAAGCATGGATAAATCTGAATGCGCGTTATACGATGATAAAAGCTCAAGGGTAAAAAAGTTACTGTGTTGTGGTTGCTCCTTTAAATGTTGCGCCCATATTTTTTGTAAGGCCAGATAAATGCGAGACTGCGCACTTTGAGGAAATTTGAGCACCTTGGTGAGCTTTTGTTTGACCGCGGGAGTGCTTTTCTTGTGCTGGTTGAGTGTGTCGTATTCGTCTATATATTCAACAATTTCATATACATCTGACTGTTTTTGCAGATATGCGCGCACGTTGCGGCCGTTTTGGCAATTTTTATAAAGAATACCTCGGGTTATCATAACAGCCTCTTTTGTTGTGGTTTTGTATTATTGTACGACAGATTCTCAAAAAAGCAAACAAGTGTTCTATATAATTTTTGTGATGAGGGTGTCTTGTGTACATAAGCCATGGTATTGAAGAAGCAAATTTATATATAAACTCATAAAACACATGTGTAACAGACGTGCGTGCAACAAGCCCGTAAGTTATAACATACTCCGAAGTTTTTCTACAAAAAAAAGAGCCGCTAAACGACTCTGTGAAAAATCAAATGGTGCGGCGTATAGGATTCGAACCTATGACGTTCTGATTCGTAGTCAGACCCTCTATCCAGCTGAGGTAACGCCGCGTTGTGTACTCTTAGTATAATGCTCTTATCGCCCGCTCTTGTCAAGCGTGAATTGCCAACAAAATTTAAAATTTTTATTTTTTTCTAAAATACACATGTATATGCATAAGTTAGTAAGTATTTGCACGGACAAAACCATGATTTTTATTTGGTGATTCATTATTCTTATAAGTATTGATGACATATTGGTTATTATGTGATAATATTTTCCATTGCAAACGGAGAGCTGACCGAGTGGCCGAAGGTGCTCGCCTGCTAAGCGAGTATAGGGTGCAAACTCTATCTGGGGTTCGAATCCCCAGCTCTCCGCCAGTTTATTTTTGTCTTTCCTTTATGCATATTTGTAAGACTTTGTACCTATAACGCATTTACATATATAACAGAGTTAGAATAAGGCGTTATTGGTGTTGTTTCGAGGCAATCATGACTCAATTTAGCTTAGAAAAACCCTCATGCATTTGTCGCTGGAGGATTTACAATCAGCAGCTTCCCTTAGAAAACAGACTATTACGCGCTTTATCGCGCCGTGTGGTTAATGGAAAGCAGGTTGATAAGCGCCTTGTTGCATGGGCAAAACAGCATATAGAGTGGACTCTTGCCTCGGGATCGCAGCACTACCCCAATGGTGTTCTTATGCTTGTTATAGACGAAAAGGGTCAAGCAGCTATGAGTGTGGGACCCTATACAAATCTTGCACATCCTCATGTATCCACCTTTTGTGCTCGTGCCCAAAGCGCGCAAGATGAGGCTAACATTACGCATGTTGCACCCGAGAGCTTGTGGGCTTTGCGTGCAGACACCCTTTTATGGTGTGCACAAGATATTGAGCAACCTAACGGCGTTACCGCATTGGTGATCGATCTTGCTAAAACCCTTGGCATACGCGTTATTAAGGATAAAAACTTGCTTAATGAGGTTCAGAGTAAGCAAGCAGAAGTATCTGAAGTGTTTTTAGTTTCTGATGAGCATGGCGTTGTAGTAGACAAAGACCACTCTTCAAGCTTGACTAAACAGCTTGCACAAAGCTATCTTAAGCTTCTACAGAGCACTTCAAAAAACGCTCAATAACTTGCTTGGATATGAAGCTCCAACATATTCTCATGAAATTGTTAAAGCTTCCCTTAGATCAAAACCCCTTGAATCCATGACCGATAATTTCGGTGGTATTAACAATAGTGGTAAAAGCGTCTGGATCATTTTTACGCAAAAAGATAAGCAACTTTGCTGCTTCTCTTCTGGTGAGCACGCTTACCAGTTCGATTTCTGGTTTACCTGAAAATCCACCGTATTCTTTTCTAACCGTGGCGGTCCGATGGAGCTGTGTTACCAAGAAATTAAGAACCATGTCGGGATTTTTGCTGATAATGGTACAGACTTTTTTAATACTTACGCTTTCAACTACGGTATCTACCACAAAAGCCTTGGCAATATGTCCTAGAATGCAATAAAGACCAATACGCGGACCAAACAAATATGCAGAAATCGCAACAATAACAGCATCGACAATCATGAGTGCCTTGCCAATTTCTACGGCAGTATATTTTTTGAGAATCATAGCAAGAATATCGGTTCCACCTGTTGAGGCACCAATATTAAACGCAATAGCACTTCCTGTTGCAGGCAGGATAACGGCAAACGCCAGTTCAAGCAGGGTGTCGTTAGTAAGAGGCTGACTCATTGGTACAAAAAACTCAAGAATGGTTACATAAGCTGATAAGGCTAAAGAAGAATATACCGACCAACCAACTGTTTTTTTATCTAAAAAGATAAGCCCTAGAACAACTAAGAGAATGTTGACGGCCCAAATAAATGCACTTAAATGAAGGCTTGGGAATAGATATGCTAAGATAATAGAAAATCCCGACGTACCGCCCATAGCAAAGTGATTAGGCGCCTTAAAACACATAATACCAACTGCATTTATAATGAGCCCAATATTAAGAATCAGAAAAAACTTTATTGAGCTTGGATGATCGCGTTTGTCGGCAATACGCGTACCTGCCTCAACCTCTTTTTTATTCAGTCGGTCTTGAAATGCCTCCATACCTCTCTCTTTCCTTGCTTGTATGAGAACATCTATGTGCATGAATGGTACTATATATCCATGTGTTTCACGCTCAATTCATATTTTGACACAATGGAATCTTTTAAAAGCAATACATTCAAGTTTATACGTTTTTACGAATATTTATAAGAAGATGTGTATAAATTATGCACGGTCAGCACGTTTATTCTTGTCAGAAAATTTAATCACTTAAGACCTCATATGCCTGTCAAAACCGTTACAATGTTAAAACGCATATAAAACCCAAATTTAGGAGGTCGTGGTGATGAATACAAATAATTCAGAACCTCTTACATCTGCACACGAACAGGGTTTTGGGAAAACCCCTGCATGCGATGGTCGTTTAGACGCGACTGTGTTGCATAAAAGCATGAGTGCAGAACAAGCTGCAAAAATTGCAACAGTTGCGGCGTTGTACGGAGCAATGACGCTGGTAGTTTTAAGCGTTTTTTCGGGATTTGCCTGGGGCCCTGTTCAATTTAGAGTCTCGGAAGCTCTTTGCGTTCTGGCTCTTTTTTGTCCCGAGGCAGTTGTAGGCTTAACTGTTGGTTGTGTTTTGGCAAATCTTATTAACATTTCGCTTTCAGCAACTGGTATTTTAGGATTGCTCGACGTTGTTTTTGGCTCGCTTGCAACGCTGATTGGTGCTTGGTTTACCTGGCATTTTAGAAAAAAGCCTCTACTGGCACTTTTGGGACCAGTTGTAGCAAATGCTTTTATTGTTCCTGCATATCTTCCATTTATACTTGCGGGTATTGGTTTTTATACCATCCCTTTTACAGAGATTTCTTTGGACGCATCTTATGCTGCGATGTACGTGTTTGGCGTTATTGCCACAGGTGTTGGCGAAGCTGCTGTGATGTATATCATTGGCTTGCCTTTGTATAAAGCGCTTGTTAAGGCTGGGTTAGGTAAATTTCTAAAAACAGACTCTATGGCATAGTAATTAAAAAATACCGTAATATATATGGGTTTTTCTTTATATTGAACATCAACGGTACAATGTAGTATTGCACATCTATTTGTGCGAACACTATTAATTACAACAGGTAAGGAGCGTAGCACATGCACAAACAAAGCTCACATGTTAGCTTTTCGTTTCGTATGTGCTCGCTTTTTGTATTTGCACTTGTATTGGTCTTGTTGCTTGTTTGGGGTGTTGCTCATTCCAATCTTTTAAGCGCCTTGTTTGCAGGTGTTATGCTGGCAATTGTTGTTGCATGGAGTACCGCACAGCTTGTATCACCTGTTGACAAGCGCCTCCAAGCAACCGAGCGTACGCTTCGAGTTGCGTCGGCAACGCTTGTTCACATGGCCGATGGTCTGTCTGAACAGGGTTGTATGGCGGTATGCCAATTACTTTTATCCGAAACAGCGGCAAACGCTATTGCTATGACCGACACGCGCACAACGCTTGCGTACGTGGGAAGCGAAGCGGGTATCGTTCCTGTTGCCACTAAGATAAGCACTGCTGTAAAAAACGTATTGGAAAGCAAACGCGTTCAAACATTTACGTTGGGAGACCAGGATGAATGGAAGGATGAATTTTCTTTTTCGTCTCCTCAATCATCTAAACTTGTACCTTTTCCTGCGGGAATCATAGCGCCCTTGATTGTTTCTGATAAAAGCGTTGGTACATTGAAATTGTATTACGCACGAAAACAAGATATTACTCATACTCAAATCACTATCGTATGTGGTTTGGCAGAATTGTTGTCTACACAACTTCTTGCATATGAGCTGGATAGACAGGCAGAGCTTACGGCGCGCGCCGAGGTAAAAGCACTCCAAGCGCAAATAAACCCTCATTTTTTATTTAACACACTTAATACCATTGCGTCTTTTACACGGACTAATCCAGAAAAAGCCCGTCTTTTATTGCGTGATTTTTCATCGTTTTATCGTCATACGCTAGAAAGCTCTCAAACACTTATTCCGCTTTCGGAAGAATTGCAGCAAACGCGCAGGTATTTACAGATAGAAAAAGCGCGCTTTGGTGAAGATCGCATTATAGAAAACGAACGTATAGCACCTAATTGTGCAGACATTTTGGTGCCGGGTTTTATAGTACAGCCAATTGTTGAAAACGCTGTTCGTCATGCCATGAAAGACGATGAACCCCTGCATATTGATGTTTTAGCAGTAGTAGACGATTGTGATGTACTTATTTCGGTGTGTGATGATGGCTTGGGTATGGATCCCGAAACAGCCGATAGATTATTGCGATCAACCAAAACATCAATAGCACATGATCCACGTGGAACGGGTATTGCACTTCGCAATGTTGCAGAACGAATCGAACGCTTTTATGGTGCGGGGTCAGGTGTTGAAATAGTTAGCAAGCTTGGCGAAGGAACCTGTGTTACGCTTAGGCTTTCGCGTGAAGCGCGTCCCTCTTGTGTATAAACCCTTTTATACACAAGTTGTTATACATCAAGAACCTATCTCACATAGATATAATGCTTAAAGGCACAACCCTAGGTTACTTGCTATAATACATGGGGTGATATACTGAATACCTAAAGACAACAAATGTAATGATGTATTCCTTATAGGGAGGAAACATGCAGGTTATTAATGCATTGATTGTGGACGACGAGGCTCCTGCGCGCTCGGAACTTAAGTACTTGCTTGAACAAACCGGTCGTGTAGCGCGTATAGAAGAGGCATCAAGTGCTCGTAGCGCTGTTGAGGCGCTTGTGCGCAGCAAAGAGGGCGCCGAGCAAGCAACCAATGTTATATTTTTGGATATCTCAATGCCAAAGATGTCGGGCATGCAGCTTGCTGAGGCGCTTCACAAACTGAATAATCCGCCCGTTGTTGTTTTTGTTACTGCATACAGTGAATATGCCCTGGAAGCTTTTGATGTAGACGCTATTGACTACCTTATGAAACCGGTAGAAATGGACAGGCTGCTCCGTGCTCTTGATAAGGTTGAACAGCACTTACAGCCTGTGGGCGTGCCTCGTGCTACGCCTGAGAGAATTCCTGTTGAAAAAAACGGCAGAAAAGTGCTCATTCCCATTTCGCACATTCGGTACATCGAGGCGCGCGATGATTATTCGTGTATTTACACGTTTGATGAACGATTTTTATCTACGGTTTCACTTGCAAAATTTGAAGCCAAGCTTGCCGATCACGGTTTTTTTAGAGTTCATCGTGGGTATATTGTTAATCTCGAACAGGTTGAAGACATTGAGGCGGTATCCGCAGGCATTTTGCAATTGGGCATCAAAGACGTTCCCGATAAAAAAATCCCCGTATCACGCCGCCGCGTTGTGTCTCTCAAAAGGGCTTTAGGCTTGTAGAGTATCTGCTGGTTGAAGGGCCTACATTTTATCTTTACTTGTGGTGTTTTGAAAAGAGGCTGATATGCGTATTGATATTATGTCCGATACCCATGGGCATCTCTCAGATGCTTTGCTTGCCGAAATTAAGGGTGCAGATGCACTTGTTCATGCAGGTGATATGTGCTCTCTTTCTGACTATGACGTGTTGTCGCATATAGCGCCGCTTTATATGGCCAAGGGAAACAACGATTATGGTTTTGACTACGGCTCGTTTGTAAAGAATCTCACCCACTTTTTCTTAAGTGGTTTACGGTGGCAAGTTTGCCATTATCGCGAGCGCCTTGACCTTGTAACTTGTGATGTGGCAATTTGCGGTCATACCCACATTCCTTTTATTGCTCACGACGAAAAAACCGGCACTTTGGTTATGAATCCAGGTAGCACCACATATCCACGTAGTGAAGAAGGACCAACTATGGGCCGTATATACTGTAGCGACAAAAAAGTGGAATCTGCCGAAATCATTCATCTCTCGGCGTAAACAATCAAGATTTTAACTTACACCATATTGACAGGCGAGCTATATAACATATGTTCGATATTTACTGATGTAAGTGTTTTTTGCGATGAGATGCTTTTTCTCCAAGGTCTTTTTCGAGCATAAAAAGAGGTGCAATCACTCTTGTGTAGACAGCAAGCCACGCAAGTGATACACAAAAGCCAGCAAGAACATCGGAAGCATAGTGCACGCCTAAATACACACGGCTTATACCAACTGCAATAACGCATAGGGTAAAGCCAAGCATACAGGTATATTTGACGGTCTTATCGCGCTCATAATTCCAAACCATCCAAATAAGCAAGCCGTAGAATGCCATAGCAATCATTGAGTGTCCAGAGGGGAAGCTATAACCTGTTTCACTAATGAGACGAAAACCGTCGGGTCGCGGACGGTGCACAATTTCTTTAAGAATAAGGTTGAGTATAACAACTAACACAAGGTTACACGCCGCGCAGGCTCCTGGTTTTTTACCCGGAGCAAATGCCTCAACCGCCAAAAGCATAACTGCCAATACTACAGGAAGAGCAAGCTCGGATATAGACTGCATAATAGGAGTAAGCCACGATCTTCTCATGTGCACAACAATAAGCTCATAAGCAGCGTTGTCAAAAGCGATCACATCGCCTTGTAGGATTTCTACCATAAGCGCTAAAAAAACAATGGTGGCAATAAAACCTATGACAATGAGGATGTTCTTTTTAACAAGACCTAAAAGTTTTGAAGGTAAAGAGCAGAGCGTGAGTTGCGCGGTTTTAGACATAAAACCTCTTTGAGTAAAATTGAACATTAGATGATGTTTGTGGATAACTAGCTGGCTCACATCACAAACGTGCGTTACAGATGTAAGACTGCTATTAAAATCTATAGAACCCAGCGTAGATGTAGTGCAAACGGACGCATAAAACCTGAGTATGGTGTTTATGCGTCCGCAAGATTTCTGTTAAAGATGAGCTTCAATTTCGCTGACAAGTTCATCTTTAGGCATATTGCCTACAAGAGAATGAACAGCGTTGCCGTCTTTGAATAAAATAACTGTTGGAATTGAGACAATCTGAAATTGTTGAGCAAGCTCAGGTTCTTCGTCTACGTTGCATTTATAAACAGCTAATTTATCAGCCATTTCCTCTGAGATTTCTTCGATTTTAGGACCTAAAGCGCGACAAGGACCACACCATGTTGCCCAAAAATCAATAAGAACAGGTTTAGTTGATGAGCTGATGATAGAATCAAAATCAGCTGAAGTAATAGCTTGTGCCATAATAACTCCTTGAAAGTTGTACCGATGGTAAACCACGGCAAAAAAGCCTATGTATATGTACGGTTATACCCAATCCTCTGCGTTGTTTTCAGTGTCGGTTTATCCGTTCGCCCATTCTTTATGTGCATAAAAAGAATGGGTGATCATGCACTGATAATCCGTCTTAGCGCAGTATGTCTGACCGCGTATTTGATTTTACCTCTTGTCGATAAAAATTGGAATCATGTGTGTGATATGCTTTAATATATGCGATTTTTTGTGTAAAGAGGTGTGTTGTTTTGGAAAACTTTGAATCAAAATTAAAGCAGAGCCTGTTAAGCAAAACAACACAAGAGCTTACTAACTTGCTTGATAATAACATGCTTATTGACGGTAATCCTTATGCAAGTATTGTTGTAGTAAAGCAGCTCTTAGATAAAGACAGTTCTACTTCCGATACGTTTTTACACAAAGACGATGGTCAAGCGCTGCGTAAGGCGTGTGTAGCTCTTGGGTTTGCTCCCAATGATTTTTGTGGTATAAGCACAGCTTTATGCAAAAAACCTCAAGAAAATCTAAGACTCAGTTTAACTGCGCTGGATCCTCTATACGTTATATTGTGTGACGAACAAGCGCAAACCGATTATGAAGCAGAGTTTTTGAATAATCATCACCTAAAAATAGGGTGTTTAGAACATCTTCCCATGCATGTGGTGCTTGCTTTAGGAAACTTTAGTCAAGCACTTAAAAGCACTGATACCAAACAGGCCGCATGGCGTGCGTTGAAAAGTCTTGCTCGTCCAAACGCGTCGTAAATACATCATTGCAGAGCGTGTGTGTATACAAAAACATTCTTTATTAATTGCGTGCTTGCGCTACACTTATAAAGGGACATAAACAAAAGGAGTATGTATGGATACGTGTACATCGCACATAAAAGCACCTATTGATGCAACCACAACCGATGCGTGGAAAAAGTTACAAAAACATTTTGATGAGCTTCAATCACGAGGCATAGATTTGCGTTCATGGTTTCAGGATGATCCACAGCGCGTAGAAAAATACTCCTATGAAGTTAACGACTTACACTTTGATTTATCAAAAAATTTGATCGACGATACTACCAAGCAACTTTTGTGTGAGCTTGCTCAAGAATTAGGCATTGAGCAGCGCCGTGACGACATGTTTAGTGGTAAGCACCTTAACACAACTGAAGACCGCGCTGTTTTGCATACTGCACTGCGTCGTCCTGTTGACGAGGTTGGAAGCCTTATAGTAGATGGTCAAGACTGTGTTAAGGATGTTCGTCACGAGCTTGATCGTATGTATGCCTTTGCAGACCGTGTTCGTTTGGGTCAGTGGAAAGGTGTTACTGGCAAACGTATAGAAACTGTTGTTTCTATTGGTATTGGTGGATCGGACTTGGGTCCGGTTATGGTATACGAAGCTCTTAAGCCTTATGCTCAAAAAGGGCTATCGGTCCGTTATGTTTCTAACATTGATCCTAATGACATAGCCGAAAAAACCAAGGATCTTGACCCCGAAACTACGCTGGTAATCATTGTGTCCAAGACGTTTACCACGCTTGAAACTATGACCAATGCTCGTGAGGCTCGTACATGGCTGTTGGAAGGCCTGCAAAAACAAGGAGCTATTGATACTTCTGATGCTAAGCGAGCCGAGGCTATTGCTAAGCATTTTGTTGCTGTATCTACTAATCTAGAACTTGTTGCTCAGTTTGGTATCAATCCCGAAAATGCATTTGGTTTTTGGAACTGGGTTGGCGGTAGATATTCTGTTGATGCGGCAGTGGGTCTGTCGTTAATTATTGCATTTGGTCCTGTAGTGTTTGAGGAATTCCTTAAAGGATTCCACGATATGGATACGTATTTCTGCAAAACTCCCTTAGAAGACAACGTTGTGTTTTTGATGGGTCTTTGTAACATTTGGTACGTCAACTTCTTTGGTGCTCAAAGCCACGCTGTTTTGCCTTATAACCAGTATCTTCATCGTTTTCCTGCGTATTTGCAGCAGCTTACTATGGAGTCTAACGGCAAGTCAACGCGTTGGGATGCAAGTCCAGTAACCACTAAAACGGGTGAAATTTTCTGGGGTGAAGCAGGTACTAACGGTCAACACGCGTTTTACCAGCTTATTCACCAGGGAACCAATCTTATCCCTGCCGACTTTATTGGTTTTGTAAACACAAAACATCCAACTAAAGACGACCAACAGGATGTTCATGAGCTATTTTTAGGCAACTTCCTTGCACAAACTAAAGCATTGGCATTTGGTAAAACCGCAGATGAAGTCCGTGCTGAGGGTACTGCCGAGTGGATGGTTCCTGCTCGTATGTTTAGTGGTAATCGTCCTACCACCTCTATTTTTGGTGTTGAGCTTAACGCACATACGCTTGGTGAGCTTATTGCACTTTACGAACACATCACCTTTGTTGAAGGTAGCGTATGGGGCCTTGATTCTTATGATCAATGGGGTGTTGAGCTTGGTAAACAGTTGGCTAAGCAAATTACACCAGCATTTCACGATGATGAGGCTCTTGCCGCGCAAGATGCATCTACGCAAGCTCTTATTAAGTTTTACCGTAAACATCGTAAATAGTTTGAGTGTTTAAGGCTGTGCTTGTCATGTGCGCATAACATGTGATGAGCACAGCTTAGGTCTTGGAGAACTATCCAAAACATGATACAGTAAGTACCACATAAGCGTGTCTGTTGGGTTCGGGCGACACTATGTTTCGAACCTGGTCAGGGTCGGAAGACAGCAGCCATAAGATGCCTCTAGTGGGTGTCCGCACCCAACAGGCACGCTTGTTTGTATCGTCAATTATTGGATAATCGTATGAATATTTTTTCTGAGCTTCTTGAACTTATTCGAGACCCTCGTGTTGCTATAGCATCAGCTATAGCGTCGGGACCTGTGGCGGCTTACGGTCTGGTATTTGTTATTATTTTTATCGAAACTGGTGTTGTGTTTTTCCCTTTTTTACCAGGAGATTCACTCTTGTTTGTTTCGGGATTTTTTGCTCATAACGGTGGTTTTGATATAGCACATTTGCTTGTTGTTGCGTGGGCGGCGGCAATTTTGGGTGATCAGTGCAATTTTGTAATTGGTCATTATTTTGGACAAAAAATCATAGCTTCGGGTAAAGTTAAAGCCATGACACCTGAGCACATTGCAAAAGCCGAGGCTTTTCTTAATAAATGGGGAAAGCTTGCTATATTTCTTGGGCGCTTTTTCCCATTTATCCGAACTTTTGTGCCTTTTATAGCAGGCGTTGGAAATATGCATTGGCACAATTTTGTACTGTATAACATTTTAGGTGGCATTGTTTGGTCAACGCTGTTTGTAGCGCTTGGATACTTTTTTGGCGCAATTCCCGAGGTACAAAAACATTTTGAACTAGTGGTTGTAGGTATTATTGTTATTTCAGCCATACCTCTTGTTGCGGGCTTCATCAGGTCTAAACTAACTAAGTAGTACATATTTTAAGTACGAAAGAGGTATTGCTTCGCGCATGTTTGCAAGAAGCTTATAGAGACGCTTATAGTTTTACCGCTAGACTGTCTCTTTGAGGATTTGCCGCCATATTGGAGGTCGTATGGAGTCGCTTTATACTAAGTATCGTCCTGCAGTGTTCCAAGATGTTGTTGGACAAACTCATGTGGTATCAACGCTACAAAACGCTGTTCTTGAACATAAAATTGGACACGCTTATCTTTTTTGCGGACCTCGCGGTACGGGTAAAACTACGATGGCTCGCCTGTTTGCCAAAGCGTTATTGTGCACATCTCCTCAAAACGGTCTGCCTTGTGGCGTGTGCGAAACCTGTAAAAATATAGCGCAGGGCATTCATCCCGATGTCTTTGAGCTCGACGCTGCTTCTCGTACGGGTGTAGACAACGTGCGAGAAGAGATAATTGATCGCGTTAATTATGCGCCGCTTAAAGGTGCGTACAAGATATATATTATCGACGAAGTTCACATGCTTACGGCGTCTGCGTTTAATGCGCTGCTCAAAACGCTCGAAGAGCCACCTTCTCATGTTGTTTTCATCTTGTGCACTACAGAGCCTCATAAAATTTTGGCAACCATTTTAAGCCGTGTTATGCGTTTTGATTTTCATCGTATTAAAAGCGATGAGATGTTCGTGCATTTGCAAAAAGTGTGTACGCTTGAGCATTTTTCTGCCGACGATGAAGCGCTTAAGCTTATAGTTGAGCATGCACAAGGTGGTATGCGTGATGCACTTTCTTCACTTGAGCAGATTTCTGTGTTTGGCAAAGGTGTTATCAGTAAGCGTTTGGTAGAGGATATGCTAGGCGCAACTTCGCAGACAAACCTTACTGCATTGGTGCAATCTTTGGCGCTTCGCGATACCAAACGTTTGTTTGAAGAAATTGCGTCTTTGTGTGAGCAGGGAAAAAGCATTGTTCAAGCTGCTTGTGAGCTTGCTGAATATATGCGCGACGTGTATCTGGCAAAAACTTTAATGGAGCAACATCTCACTTTAGACGATTATGCGGAGCTGTTTACCTGTGGTGTTGCAACATCACAGCTTGAGGCAGACGCGCAGGCGTTTAAGAATGTGCGTCACATAGCTTACGTGCTTAATGTAGTAGTTGATATGATTTCGCATATTAAAACGGCAGCAAATCCGCGGTTAACATTTGAACTCTATAGCTGTCGTATGATACATCCCGTTGTAACAAATTCATCGTCCGCGCTTATAAAGCGATTGGAAGCAGTTGAGACGCAACTTGCACAACTTACATCGAGGAGTCCACAGCAAAGTGGTTTGTCTGCAGCTCATGCGCCTGTCCAGCACACAGCGCGCGTACAGTCAGCGTCGAACACTTCTGTGCAACAATCTAGATATCAACCTTTACAACAGCCTGCGCAACAACGCGTCCAGCAGTCTATACAACAACAGGCACAGCAGCCTATACAACAACAAGCACAGCAAATGCCACAGCAGCCTGTGCAACCGCCAATTCAGGCGCATACGCCTCAACCTGCGCAACAACCTTCTCAAGCCATAGCGGCACCTTTGTCGCAAGGAACTGCTGATAAAAGTCAACTTCAGCGTATGTGGAAACAAGTTGTTGATAAGCTTATGGAAGTTAATCCTTCTCGTGGTTCACTGCTTACTAATGCCGAAATTCGCTCAGACGATGGAACTCGTTTAGTTATTGAATTGCCGATCGGATCTTCGTTTGCAACCAAAATGCTTGCAGAACCCAGCATCTCTGCCTTGGTTCAATCGTGTGTTGCTCCGATTTTTGGTAATCGTAAGTTGGTATATGCAGAAAGTAGTTTACAGCAGACAAATATTGCACGCGCGCACGCGGCTCAAACACCTGCCCCCAAACCAATTACTGCACCAGCACCGTCCACATCGTCTGTTTCTATATCTGCTCCAACACCTGTGTCAACGCCTCCTGTAGCTACGCCAGCCCCAGTACCTGCTCAGGCACCTGCAGTTGCACCTGTACCAACCCCAAGCGTAGCGCCAGCGCCTGCGCCGCAGCCTAAAAGTGTCTCTACACCTATGCCCCAGCCCACGCAGTCCGTAGCGCCTCAAGACACAACACCTTCGGTGCAAAGCGCTTCAAACGGTGCCTCGTCTGCTCGTGCTCACGAAAAAACAGTAGCAACCGAAACCCTGCCCCCTTCTTCTCCAGCGCTTTCCCAGCAAGAGCAAGACCCGCAACAAACAATTCCACGTAAGGCAACTCGTGCTCAAACACAAAAAATTCTTGACATGCTTACCGAGGCATTTGGAGAAGGAGTAAAACCTCGTATAGAGAGTCGGGAATCTTTGGAATAACACCATATAATAGAAATGCGTACCGAGCTATACGACTTAGTAACACACAAAGGAGTCTTTATGAACATGCAACAGATGATGAAACAGGCGCAAGCTATGCAACGCAGACTTGCGGACGCGCAAGCCAAACTTAAGGACATAACGGTTAGTTCATCAACTGGTGGAGGTATGGTAAAAGTTGAGGGGACCGCAGATGGGAAAATCACCTCGATTACGCTTGATCCAGAAGCATTGCACCCCGATGATGTTGAACTTTTACAAGATAGTATTTTGGCTGCTGTAAACGACTGTTTGGCAAGTGCTTCCGCTGCGGCAAATCAACAAATGGGTGCAGTAACTGGCGGTATGAACATTCCTGGGTTGTTTTAGGTAAGTTATGGGACAAACATCTAATCAAGCATTACAATTTGTATTGGATGAATTTGGACGTTTGCCAGGCATTGGTCCAAAATCGGCTCAACGCATAGCGTATTTTCTGATGGAAGCAGATGATGAAACCGCACGCAGGTTAAGCAGAGCAATTTTAAACCTTAAAGAGCATGTTCATTTTTGTCCTGTGTGTTTTGCATACGCCACCGATGATGTATGTGCTTTATGCAATGATTCTACGCGCGACGTTTCAAAAGTCTGTGTTGTTTGCGAGCCTCGCGACATAGCTTCTATCGAAAAAACGGGCGTTTACCACGGGTTATATCATGTCCTTGGAGGTGTTATTTCTCCTATGGATAAAATAGGGCCCGAACAATTGCACGTAAAAGAGCTTTTGGCGCGTCTTGCAGGTGATGAAATCAAAGAAGTTATTTTGGCGATGAACCCAACGGTTGAAGGCGAAACAACAGCTACTTATCTGGCTCGTACCATTAAAACCTTAGGCATTCAAACTACGCGTTTGGCAAGCGGTCTTCCTGTTGGAGGAGATCTTGAGTACGTGGATGAAGTAACGCTTGGGCGAGCGATTGAAGCGCGTCACGAAATGTAAGTTTTATGTTTGTTCTTGCTTGCAATATGAGGCTATGTAGGAATTTAAGCTCGTTGGAATAAGAAAATTGAGTGTATGCAACTAAGGAAGAGGGATTGTGAATAGTTTTTCTACAAGACCAAAGCCATCACATGGACGTCACGGCATATCAAGCAATCAGCCGTCTAGGACTTTGAACTATTCTACTAATGCAAGCCATCATGCGGAACAAAGCGCATTTTCGCATGTGGCAAAAGGGTGTGGCGTAGCAGTTGAAACGCGCGCAACCATAGAAAGCCTTTCTGCAGATAAGCGTGTAATTCGCTCACGTGAGAGAGCGCATCAAAAATTCTTGTATCGCAAAGCATATACACAACAAGCGCTTTCAGGGAATAACGTGAAAAAAATTATTATATGTTTAGTTGTGCTTATAGCTGTGTTTATAGGTGCATATTTTATTATGAAGCCGTTTATCGAAAAACCTGCAGCTCCACAAGCAGAGGCCGATATGCCCCAACAACAAGTGGCTCCCGAAGTTGCTATTGAATATCGAGGAATGAAATACTATATTCAAGAAAAAGACGATGGAAGCCATGTGCTTTCGGCAAAAGCTATCAACTCATCGCAAGACGACGCAAGTGAGCTTGCACAGATAAAAGGCACACCTATTCAGCTGATTTTATATAACGGTGCGCTGCTTATACCAGAAAATCTTTCTGATGGAACGTGGGATGTGCTTGCGTATACATTTAGTCCTGAAAGCGTCCCTTCTCCTGTGGTTGATGCTCAAGGAGCACCCATTGTTGGTACGGGCGAATTAGTAAAAGCAGAGCTTCGTGATCCGCATTTGGTGGTTACCGATGCCAATCACAAAGAAACTTCTATTTCGCTTGTGTAAATACGTTGCAGTTGATTTGAGAGACGAGTACCGTTTGCCATACAAAGATCGAATATTGGCAGTGCTCCTACCTTGTGTTTTGTTGGGCGTTCATAAAAGTCTTTATAAATATCTCACAATTTTAAAAAAAGACTAGACAAAACAGGGCAAGATTGTGTATTATAACTTTTGCGATAACGCACGGGGTATTAGCTCAGCTGGTTAGAGCGCCGGCCTGTCACGTCGGAGGTCGCGGGTTCGATCCCCGCATATCCCGCCATTTGGATATAAGAAGCTCAGGATTTTTCCTGAGCTTTTTTATTTGCAAAAATATAATGAATACAGCAAAGCAATACGTTATAATTTGTGACTGATTGGCTTATAGGATTATAGATTTATGAGAGTGAAGTGTACACCAACGAGCGTTCAAGAACAAACATACTCCTCGGAACACAAAGCTCCTTTAGCTGTTTTTGATTTTGACGGAACACTTATTAACGGGCAGTCGGGTACACTTTTTACGCTGTATCTGTTTCGTCATCATCTTTTATCGTGCGTTGATATGCTCCACTTAACCTGGTGGGCTGCGCGCTATGTTCTTCATTTGCCCTTTAATCAAGCTCAAGCCCGCGAAATTCTCTTTAAAAAGCTGGCGGGAAGGTCCAAACAAGACGTAACGCGCCTTATGAAAGATTTTCATGAGCGCATTATTATGCCTAGGTATCGAACACGTGGAATACAAGAAGTTCATCAAAAGCAAAGTGAAGGATGTGTTATTGTGCTTGTTTCGGCAACGTTTAAAGGAATTGCCGAACAAGCAGCGCTCTATTTAGGCATTGACCACGTCATTGCAACGGACATGCGCTACGACGATCAACAACGTTATACAGGTTTTGTGTATGGCGATGTTGTTGAAGGCGCAGCTAAAGAGCAAGAACTTACCAAATGGGCTCAAAAGACGTTTGGTGCGGATGCTTGGTATATTGATTATGCATATGGAGATCATCATACCGACGATGCTTTGCTCCAAAAAGCTGTACATCCCGTTGCAATTAATCCAGGTGTTGTTCTTAAATATAAAGCTCGCCGCAACAAATGGCGGATCGAAAATTGGAAACGAGCATAAGCTCATATGATGAACAACACTGCTTTTCCTCTATCAAGTTGTGAGCTCAAGGCGTTTCGCACTAAAATTGCTCAAAAAGGTCAAGAGCTGTATCGTGATTTTGCATGGAGAAACACGACCGATCCCTATAAAATTTGGATTTCTGAAGTTATGCTTCAACAAACGCAAACCGCGCGTGTTGAAAAGCGTTTTTGTGCATGGATAAAAAAATTTCCCACAGTTGATGTGCTGGCGTTAGCAAGCGTAACTGATGTCTTAAACGAGTGGCAGGGCATGGGATACAACCGTCGTGCATTAGCGCTTTTGCACGCGGCACAGATGCTTTCCGAGCAAGGAGGCACTATGCCTTCCTCTCAACAAGACCTTCAAGCGTTGCCCGGTATTGGACCTGCTACTGCAGCAGGTATTTGTGCATTTGCGTACAATCAGCATGCTGTGTACCTTGAAACTAACGTCAGAAGCGTGTTTTTGCATGAGTTTTTTCGCGATGCCGAGCAGGTTGATGATAAGCTGTTGATTCCGTATATTGAACAAACCTGTCCGCCATCAGGTGCATTAGGGTCTCGCGAGCAGATGTGTCCGCGCATGTGGTATTATGCGTTGCTCGATTACGGCGCTCATCTTAAGAAAACACAAACTAATCCCGCAAGAAAATCAAAAACGTATGTTAAGCAATCTAAATTTGAGGGGAGCCATCGCCAAAAACGCGCGGAGCTTGTGCGCTTGTTGTTGGCTTATCAAGTTAGTGGGGATGTGTGCACCACCGAATTGTTGTGTCGTGAGCTTAATAGAATAGAAAACAGCGCAAAACGTGAAGATGTTTCGTATGAGTATGTGCAGAAAACACTTGAGGAGCTTGCTTGTCAGGGATTTTGTGTAGCTCAGGGTGATATGTGGCGTGTTGCATAGGCTTATATGCCCATGAGAATAAGTTCAATTTTTTTAAGGTTTCTTTCTTTTTGTTACATATATTACAGAAATGTATCTGAATTGTAACAGAAATATATTTTCTAAAACTGCATAAAAACTTAACATAGCGCAAAAATATAAGATAAAATGAAAAATATATACGATTAAGAGAAAAATATCCAAGATTCTCGTTGTTTTATAAGTAAGTCCTTCTGACAAACATACATAAAAACGTGTATCTTAGGTCACCACGATTGTAGAGGAAAGGAAGGATCTCATGAATAAAAAATGGGAACTCAAGATATTAAACGCTCATGCACAACATCGCGCATGGTCAAAACACCACGTATTAGAAGCTATTTTTGCACTAGCAATTTCGGCCTTCCTTATTGCTCCACAAGCAGCCTTTGCACAAGATGCACAACATCAAACTGCTACAAGTGATGCTCCTGCTCAAGCGCAGCACGTAGACGCCTCCCCTACAGCTCAACCTGTCGTTAATGTTAATGCGGTTAACGTTGTCTCTCAAGTTCTTAAAAACACCGTTAAGACGCCAACCACTGCCCAAGCGCCATCTGCAGCACAAGCTTCCACACAAACACCCGCTGCGCCCTCTGAACAAAAACCAACTCAAACAGATACAAAAACTGGTACTACTACAGCACAGCAGGATCCCCAGCCCGCAGCAGGTAACCCTCAACCACAGCAACCCACACAACAACTTGATCCAGCCAAATATAAAGATGCTTTGGGAACAGACCTTAATTTTGACTGGAATAAGGACGGTAAAACTACCGCAGAGGACTGGTTTGCCTTTAGAAAATGGCTGTCTGATTATAAGCCGCTTAAACCCGATGCACAGGGTCAACCCGATAACTCCGAAGGTGGAAATACAGCCTTAGGTGCCGTTAAAATTATTACCGGTGTTTCTGATTCAGGCGACAAAAAACTTGAAAATGTTCCAGATGTATCAAAGGCAAAACAATACTACCTGCAAAATGTTGGTCAACTTACACCACCACGCGATCAGGGTCAAATGGGAACATGCTGGGTTCATGCAATTATGTCTGAGCTTGAAAGTGCAATTCTTAAGAAAAAACAGGGTGACGGTGGAAAAGCTCTTGATGAGGCAAAACACAACTCTCCCATACTTGCTAACATCCCCGATAACGTAGATTTATCTGAACTTTATTTTGAGTTAAAATCGTTTACCCCCGAAAAACAAGGCAGCCAAAAAGGTGAAGGTGCAGAGCAAATTGACGATAAAACGGGTAATGTTGCTCCAGTAGCTAATAGTATGAACCTCGGTGGTTTTACTGATTTTAATGAGAACACACTTACCAACTGGGAAGGTGTGGTGAGCGAGAAAGACGAACCATACTGGCCTAAAAAAGCTCCTGGCTTTGAAGACAATTTGGATAACCGTATTAAGTATCTGCTTGGTCTTATTGATTCCGATGAGTTCTGGGAAACTAAGAACTGGGGTTATCATGATGAAGCTGCGGCAGCCAAAGAAAAACCAGTAGCTCATGTTGACGGTGTGTATTATCTTCCTGCGTTTAATCACTATAAATTTGATGGCAAAGGAAATATGGACTGGGTTTCTCAAAACGACAAGGCGCGCTTGCGTGTGAAAGAAGCTTTGGTTAAATACGGTGTTGTACAAGTATCAATGAACGCCTCAAAAGTTACACCGTATACCTATGACGACGGAGATACAACCGTTCAAAACCATGCAGTATCTATTGTTGGATGGAATGACGATGTCCCAGCCGATAAATTCAAGGGCTTCCAAAAAGGAACAAAGCCCGCAGGTAACGGTGCATGGTTAATCAAAAACAGTTGGGGCTCGCAATCTAATACAGCTGCGGCATTTAAAAAGCTACAGGCTCAATATAAATTGAGCGATGAGCAGCTTAAAGAGAAGATCAAGGCTCTGTTTGATAACGACCAGGCAAAAGCTACGGAAAAGGATAATGTTGACTACTATGCTGACGCATACGCTCGAGCGGTAGAGAGACTTGAAAACAAGATCAAAGCAGCACAGACTCCTGCACAAGCTGACCTTGACCAACTGGCTCGGTATAAAAAGCAAGCTGAAAAGTACAAACAAGCAAAAGACAACTTTGATGAATACTACAAGAAGTTTGTACAAGAAAAGGTTGATGGCGCACTTTCTGGTAAGGGTGCCGGTTGGGGCTTAAAAGATAAAAACGGTGATAAATCGGGCTTCTTCTGGATCTCCTATTACGACCACTCGCTTACAGGCGCTCAAGCGTTAAGTGTAGATGTTGCAGACGACGGTTTTGATTACGATAACGTTTATACGTACAACTACACCAAAACTGGAACCGATAATCCGTTTGCACTAAGAACGCAAGGTAGCGATACTGCGGTTGCAAATGTATTTACCGCAAAAGGCACCGAAGTGCTGAAGGCTGTGTCTGTTCGTTCTCAACTTGCTGGAACCGAAGTTAATATCAAGGTTTATTTGGTAAGTGATGATAATCTTGGTGACCTTGACCCAACAAATGATTCTCAAGTGGTTTCAGAACAAAATTACGTTACCGAGGCAGCAGGTTTTGAGACGGTTAAGCTTGATACGCCTGTTCAGCTTAAAAAAGGACAAAAATTTGCTGTGGTAGAAACATTGGTATCAAAAGATACCCAAGGTAAGGCTTACTCGTGGTTAAATGTGGAAACAGCTCTTTCCCAATCGGCACAAGATCCAAATCCACATGAGAAAAAGAATGCCGATGGTCTTTTGAATAAGGGTCTGCCTATGCAGTATCTCTGGACTCATGTAAAGTCTAACCCAGGCGAAACCTTTATTCGTTTGCAAACCAAAGACGGTCTTAAATGGGTAACTCCTGCAGCTCTTACGAAAGCTATAAGCGACGGTGACGCATTTGAATTTGGTAACGCGCTTATCAAAGCATTTACGGTAAACGGCGTGCTTCCAGCAACGCTTACACCTGCTCAACCAACGCTGCACACAGCAGGTGATGACCAGGGAGAAACTCAAGGGGATGCCAATACCCAAGGAGAACCCTCGGCTGCTTCGCAGTTAAAGACTCCAAAAACCTCCGATTTAGCAGGTTCAGGTGCTGGAGTATTAGGTGGCTTAGGAGCTTTGTTCTCGCTTGCTGGTGCGTTTGTTTCGCGCAAACTGAACAAAAGATAAACCTGTTATGCATTCATAGAAGGCGGATTTTAATCTGTTAACTAAAACGCGCTCGTAGCTTATTACGGGCGCGTTTTTTGTTGTGCTGTTTTTGCAGTGTGGTTTGTTTGCCGAGAGTGCAGTGCGTCTGTATTGAGCGTTATTGGTTGTTTGTCGAAAGCGCAGTGCGCCTGTAAGTAACAAACTCTACGTGATTGTGGGTAGTGCGTTTGTGGTATCAAGGATTTATTGTGATGAGCGTAAATTTTTAATCGCGCGTTACTAACGCTTAACTGTGGATTAGTATCAATATGCTGTACAAACGCATATTGATACTCACTATATATTGTGTTATTGTTTCTTGAGCTTTATTGAACACGAGCTTGTATTGTTATCGATAAGGAGAGGAACGGGAATGCAATCTGCTTCAAACGTACAACCAACATCTCAATCTCCAGTTGATTTTGCGTATGCTGATAAAGGCTGCAATATGCGTGCTGTTAATTGGAACAGAATTCAAGATGAAAAAGATCTTGAGGTTTGGAATCGTGTTACTCAAAATTTTTGGCTTCCCGAAAACATACCTGTTTCTAATGATTTGCCGTCTTGGAACGAGTTGGATAGTTCGTGGCAGCAGCTCATTATTCGCACTTTTACAGGGCTTACGCTTTTAGATACGGTGCAAGCAACCGTTGGCGATGTGGCTCAGATTCGTCATGCCCTCACCGATATAGAGCAGGCAAATTACGCAAACTTTGCCTTTATGGTTGCAGTTCATGCACGCTCGTATGGAACGGTGTTTTCTACGCTGTGTAGCAGTGAGCAAATTGATGAAGCGCAGGCGTGGGTGGTTAATAATGACGCGCTCCAAAAACGCGCAAAAGCACTTATTCCTTACTATACAGGTTCTGATCCCTTAAAAAGCAAGGTTGCCGCAGCCCTTATGCCAGGATTTTTGCTCTATGGTGGTTTTTATCTGCCGTTTTATTTGTCTGCTCGCAGCAAACTTCCTAACACCTCTGATATGATTCGTCTTATTTTGCGCGATAAAGTTATTCACAACTATTACAGCGGTTATAAGTTCCAGCAAAAAGTTCGTAAGCTTACCAGCGATGAACAACAAACTGTTAAAGACTTTGTGTTTGATCTTATGTATCAACTTATTGATTTAGAAAAAGCATATTTGCAAGACCTGTACAAAGATTTTGATCTGGCAGATGATGCCATACGATTTAGCTTGTATAATGCTGGCAAATTCTTACAGAATTTAGGGTATGATTCTCCGTTTTCAGAGCAGGAAACCTATATTTCGCCCGAAGTTTTTGCACAGCTTTCTGCACGCGCCGATGAAAATCACGACTTCTTTTCTGGTAGTGGGTCATCCTATGTTATAGGAACCTCTGAAGAAACAACCGACGAAGATTGGGAGTTTTAATCGTGCAAATTGTTTATTTTTCTTCTACTTCAGAAAATACGCATCGCTTTGTGCAAAAGCTTACCTGTGTATCCCATCGCATTCCGCTTAACCTGCAGGAGCATATGGTAGTTGATAGTGAATACATCCTTATTTGCCCCACATACTCGGGCGGAGGCAAAAACACACACGGCCATGTGGATACGCGCGGAGCTGTACCCAAGCAGGTTATTCATTTTCTAAACGATGAACATAACCGCAAGCTGTGTAGGGCTGTAATTGGAACGGGCAACACTAATTTTGGAGATAGCTTTGCGCTTGCTGGTCCCATTATTGCTGCTAAAGTTGGTGTTCCTCTTGCATATCAATTTGAATTATCGGGAACACAAGAAGACGTTGCGCGTGTGCAAATGCTTATCGACGAAAAGATTACTCAACCCGAGAAAGCGCCCATGCTGGTCTAAGATGCACATCATGCAAGAAACCTTTGCCTCCGTGTGCTGCTGTATGCATGTCTTTGCACCTTGTCGCAATGTTCGCACGTATTATAAACCTGCCAAAGAACGGACTTACTATGTCAACTTCTACAACTGATTCTTATATTGCTCTTAATGCGCTTACGCGCTTCAAAACCGAAGACGGCCACTATAATTTTTCGGCCGATAAAAAGGCGGTACAACTCTATCTTAAAGAGCAGGTAGAGCCTCGTCTTAAAACGTTTGAATCGTGTCAGCAACGCCTCGATTATCTTGTTGAACACCAATATTACGACAAGGCGGTATTAGATCTTTATAGTCAAGAAGATATAGAGGCACTTACGTCGTTGGCTTACGAGCAGCATTTTGAGTTTTTGTCGCTCATGGGTGCTATGAAATTTTATATGGCATACGCGCTGCAGTCTGACGACAGAACAACATATTTAGAGCGTTTTGAAGACCGCGTTGTGATGTGCGCGCTTTTTCTTGCTAACGGCGATGTTGCGCTTGCACGTAATTTGGTGCTCGACTTAATGTCTAATAGATTCCAGCCTGCAACTCCTACGTTTCTGAATGCAGGTAAAAAGCGTCGTGGTGAATATATTTCTTGTTATTTGCTTCGTGTTGAAGACAATATGGAATCAATTGCTCGTGGTATTGGAACCAGTTTGCAGCTCTCAAAACGTGGTGGCGGTGTGGCTTTATGTCTTACCAACTTACGCGAAACAGGTGCTCCTATTAAAGGCTTTGCTCACCAAGCAAGCGGTGTTGTTCCCGTTATGAAATTGTTAGAGGATACGTTTTCGTATGCAAATCAGCTGGGTCAGCGCCAAGGTGCAGGAGCTGTTTATTTGCATGCACATCATCCCGATATTATGCGTTTTCTTGATACCAAGCGCGAAAACGCAGACGAAAAGGTACGCATTAAGTCACTGTCACTTGGTGTTATCGTTCCAGATATTACCTTTAAGCTTGCAAAAGAAAACAAGGACATGGCACTTTTTTCGCCGTACGACATAGAAAAAGAGTACAAATGTTCTATGGCTGATATGTCTATTACCGAAAAGTACGACGAATTGGTTAACAATCCTCGTATAAAAAAGGACTATATCAGCGCGCGCAAGTTTTTCCAAACCATAGCTGAGCTGCAGTTTGAATCGGGTTATCCGTATATCTTGTTTGAAGACACGGTAAACAGACGCAATCCCCACAAGAAAGCTGGGCGTATTGTGATGTCAAATCTGTGTTCCGAGATTGCACAGGTATCTACGCCAAGTTCTTATACCGAAGATCTTGGATTTACGCAAACAGGCGTTGATATATGCTGCAACTTGGGATCTATCAACATAGCAGCTGCCATGGATCATGCGTCCGAGTTTTCACGCACTATCAAAGACGCTATAGTTGCGCTTGATCGTGTGTCGCGTTCATCTGATTTATCGTGTGCGCCTTCTGTTAATAAAGGAAACAAGCTTAATCATGCTGTTGGTTTAGGCGCTATGAACCTTCACGGATTTTTGGCAACGCACCACATTTATTATGCGTCGGCAGAGGCTGTTGACTTTGTTGATATGTTCTTTTATGCAATGGCATACCACGCATTTAAGGCTTCGTCAGAACTTGCGCAAACCGAAGGTGCGTTTGCGGGCTTTGCTGATTCAGAATATGCCGATGGCACTTATTTTAAGAAATATACCGAGCATAAGATTGCTCCTGCAACGCCGCGCATTGCCAAGCTTTTGGCTGATTGCCATTTTGAACTTCCTACCCAACAAGACTGGCAAGAGTTGGTTAAAGACATTCGCGCGCATGGTTTGGCAAATTCGCACCTTATGGCAGTTGCTCCTACAGGTTCTATCAGCTATCTTTCTTCGTGTACGCCAAGTTTGCAGCCAGTTGTTTCTCCTGTTGAAACGCGCAAGGAAGGCAAAGTTGGACGTGTGTATGTTCCTGCCTATAAAATTAGTGACGATACCTACAAATATTATCAAGACGGTGCTTATGAGGTTGGTTACGAGGCAATTATCAACATTGTTGCTGCTGCACAAAAGCATGTAGACCAAGCAATTTCGCTTACTTTGTTTATGACTTCCCAAGCCACTACCAGAGATCTTAATCGCGCCTATATTTATGCATTTAAGAAAAAGTGTGATTCCATTTATTACGTGCGCATTCGTCAAGACGTTTTGGAAGGCAGTGAACATCTAGAAAGCGATGAGATTTTACCCGATGCTGCAAAGTCTGACGAGAAAAAATCTGCGTTTCATTGTGATGGTTCTTCGGAATGTCAGGTTTGCATGATTTAAGGTATGCTGTGCGATCCACCCATGAGACTTAATAGCATGATCATGACTATTGGGTAACATGAGGCGGTACGCGCATGTAAAACGCTTGCATGATAACAGGAAACGAGCAGGTCAAGTGATGACTTGCTCGTTTTCTTTTGTGAGGTGTTTACAAAGTGTGTTGGTGTTGTATGCGGGGTTGTTTTGTTTGCAGCTCTCACAGTATGCGCATGCCACCGCGCTCATATCGCACGTTTGCGGCGCCTTGTGTGATGTATGAACCTATGTAGTATATTGAGCAGTTAAGGTGGCTAATATCCCATTGCCTGCATAACAAACATGATGATGGTGAGAATGGTTACCGCAATGACGGTAAACCACGTAAGCATGGTCCACAGTTTGCTATTAACATGTTTTCCCATGATAAATTTATTTGAAGCGATGCGTACCATACATACCAAAAGAATTGGCAAAAGAATACCGTTTATGACCTGCGCAAACATCATAATTCCAAACAGGTCAATATGAGGAATCAGAACAATTACCGCAGATATAACCAAGATAGCAGTAATAATTCCCCGATAAGCAGGGGCTTCTTGCCACGTGCAGTCTGCACCGCGTTCCCAGCCAAAAGCTTCGCAAATGCCACTCGCGGTAATTCCTGGTAGTACACAGGCTGCTAAAAATGATGCGCCAATAAGACCAATGCCAAAAAGCGCATAGGCGTATTCGCCTGCAAGTGGAGCCAAAGCTGCTGCTGCGTCTTCTGCACCGTTAACGGTAATGCCTGCAGGGAACAGAACCGCTCCCGTTGCAAGAATAATAAACCAGCTGATAACACTTGCTACAATAGCTCCAGTAACCGTATCAATTTGCTGATAGGGAATATCTTCGTCGTGTGCGTTTTTATCAACAACATTTGATTGTGCTAAAAATATCATCCAAGGTGCAATGGTTGTTCCTACATTTGCAACCAATAACGACAAATACTGAGGATTAGGCGTAATCTGCGGCACGGCGGTGGTGAAAAGAGCATATGACCAGTCGGGCTGTACTAAAAATCCTGCAATAATATAGGTAACAAATACACAACTGATAGCTAAGAGCACTTTTTCGATAGAACGATAACTTCCGCTCATTGCCAATACCCAAATGAGCAACGCAGAAAGCGGAACCGAAAGATAGGTAGGCATACCAAACAACGCTAAACCCGAGGCAATACCTGCAAACTCTGAAAGCGTAACCGTTGTATTTGAGATAAGAAGTGCAAGCATGGCAACCGCAGAACGCTTGACACCAAAACATTCGCGTATAAGTGACGCAAAGCCTTTTCCGGTAACACAACCCATACGAGCGGCTGTTTCTTGCACCACAATCAGCAAGAAACACATAATAGGAACCGTCCAAAGCTGACCGAAACCAAACAGCGCACCAGCGTTTGAGTATGTTGCTACACCACCTGCGTCTGCGCCTGCAAGGGCTGCAACCATACCAGGTCCCATAGCAAGCAACACGCGCTTAAACTGCAATTTTTGGGGTCGACGCTCCAAAGTATTGGTTTGCTGTGTATTTATTGCGCTCTGCGTGTTTTCTGCATTATGCGTTTGTAAGGGCGTTGTTTGCTGTGTTATCACTGAAGAACTCCTAAAGCACCCATGCACATAATGGCTGCTATGCATATTACAAACGACAAGATCATAGAAACAAGTGACAGCACAAAGCCTGACGTATCAAGATTTTTTGCGTCGCGCACACGTAAAATGGCAAGAAATAGAGGAGACACTATAAAAGATATGCAAGACGCAATACCAATTGCCACAAACGACGAAAGAAAACCTTTTGCCAACACGGAATCAAAATTGTGCATGGTGCACAACATAGAAAAGATCACTTCGATTGCCGCAAAAATAGCAGCAAACACAAGCGCCAGACCAAGGCTTTTAACACCAAAGCCCAAATCGGATGGCGAGTTTTCGTCGTCCGCATCGTTTTCGAGGAAGAAATTAACGGTATGCGAAATAGAGGCGTCACCAAACATTAAACATACGGGTAGAAGTGTGCATGTAAACAGCATGAGTACATTTTTATGAGTATCAGGTAAAGGAAGATGAAGCAAACCACACAAATGGAGTGCAAAGGTAATACATGAACCAAACACCCATATAAACAGCCATGCGTTATGACGAAGTAACCAAACAAGCGCGCCTGTTTGTCGCTTGGAATCACCATCATTTGCGCCAGCACCCGCAATTTGCAGGTCTTCTTCGTGTTCTTCTTCCATAACATCAAGCGCGTCATCAACGGTAACAATACCTAATAGACGCTTGTTGTCGTCAATAACAGGCATTGCCAACAGGTTGTACTTTGCAATGTTTTCTGCAACGTCTTCTTGGTCGTCATCGGGATTTGCGGTAATCATGTCGGTAGTTGCTATGTTTTTAAGTGGTGTTGCTGGTTCGTTAATAATAAGCTTATTGAGATTTACCACGCCGCTTAAACGGTTTTCATCGTCTTTTAGATACACATAGTGTACGGTTTCAAAGTCTTCATCAAGCGCGCGCATGCGGGCAACTGCATCTGCAACGGTTTGTGCTTCTGGCAGGCACAAAACCTCAGAGGTCATAATACGACCTGCAGTATCTTCTCTATATCCTAAAAGCTGTCTAATGGCTTTGCGCTCTTTTACACCCATAAGGCGAAGGATTTTTTCTGCCTTGTCATAGTCAAGTTCGCTTACCAGCTCGGCTGCGTCGTCAGGATCCATTTCCGATAACATGCGTGACGCATCGGTATCGGCCATGTCGCCCATAATTTCTGCGGCAATATGATCATCGTCAAACTCAGCGATTGCGTCTGCGGCGCGCTCGTCATCTAGCTGCGCAAACACGCGTCCACGTAGGCGCGGATCAAGGCGCTCCAAAATGTCTGCAATATCGGCAGGGTGTAGACCATCGAGTGTTTTATGCGATACAGATAGCTTTACATTAGACAAATCGCGGTCAAGCAGGTCCATATAGTTCCATGCGATAATTTTTTCGGGCATGGGCTTGCCAAGCGATTTTGCAATTTTAAGCGTAAGCGTTTCAAGTGCAGGGGAGAGCGATCGTAGCAAACCGCGTATTCCAACTTCGGCACCAAGCAAACGAAGCTGCGATGAGCTGGTGTCTGAAAGCTTTAAATCGTTTACCCTTACAACTCGCATGCCACGCGTATCAACAATTTGCTTGTTAAGCAAATCGCGCGCAATTAAAACTTCGTTAGGTTGAAGATAAGAAAATCTAATATCGGTATCAACTACTTTTAAGTGGATGTCTTCGGTAGAAAACGATTCAACATACTTACGCCATGAAATCATAAAAGGCGTTTTACCAGGACCTTCAACGGCAAGTGCAGTAATACGAGGAAAGACTTCGCCCGTTGCAATGCCAAGGTCGTTTACACGACCTATTTTTTCGCCTTTTGCATCAAATACGGGATTGCCCAATAGCTGGGATAGATAAATCATACAAACCCCTTACTCGCTCATGGCTATTTTCATAAACCTACATGTACACATACACTATAATTCTACACGGTTTTACGCACCTTTTTACGGCGTTTATATGAGCTACTAAAATACCATGAGAAGCCCTAGGAATTACGAGTATTTTTTCTTATTAAGCTTACTTTTTGGGCTTACTTTTTAGAAAACTTTGCATAAGACGGGCAAAGTGCACGAGCAATACACGTTTCGCAGCATGGATTTTTTGCCTTGCATATTTCGCGTCCAAAATGGATCCATTCTTCATTTACGCTGCTCCACAATGTGGGAGGGAGTAGCTTAAGCAAATCTTGCTCGGCTTCAAGCGGCGTTTTTGCACGTGTAAACTGTAGACGCGTTGAAATTCTAAATACATGGGTGTCAACGGCAATGCCTTGAGTTTTGTTGAACGCTTTGTTCAGTACAATGTTGGCGGTTTTTCTTCCTACCCCAGGTAGACGCATAAGTTCTTCCATGGTTTGAGGCACTTCTCCTGCAAAATCGCTCATAATCATTTGCGAGGCTTCAACACAGTGTTTTGCTTTAGCGCGCCAAAACCCAATGGTGCGGATAACCTCTCCTATGTCTTCGGGCTTTGCTTGCGCCATGTGCTTAGCAGTTGGCCAGCGCGCAAACAGTTGAGGAGTTACTTTATTAACAGCAGCATCGGTTGTTTGCGCCGAAAGCATAACGCAGATGGTAAGGGTAAAGGGGTTGTGATAGGTAAGAGCCGACTTTGCCCCACGATAACGCGCGTGAAGAATTTCGTAGAACGCGCATGCACGCTTTTGTTTGCTGCGTTGTGATTCTTTTGCCATCACCCCTCCTCATCTGGTATTCAAGTGTTTTGCGTTGGTTGATTTATATGCAATCAAACGAGTGGATGTCACAAATAGTAGGACATCCTGTACAGTTCATTATAACGTCCACCGGTCTTTCCTATAAATAGGTACTCAAACCGTTCACAGAAGTGTTTTTTACTTATAGCAAAGTTGTTGATTTTGTCGAGGCTTTTATAGAGATATTGCCGTAAAATAGAAAATATGTTGTTTCAATGTAGCTTTTTGGTGTGCGCGTGGACATGCAGCCACTACATTTTGTAGGTATTGGTTTGAATGTATAAAGCGCAGGTATACACAAAGCTTGAACGTAAAAGAGATATCAGTTTTCAGCTGACGGCTTGTATTGAGGGGGACATGTATGAAGAGCTTTACCCTTAATGATGTGCAATTAACAAATGACGACCGTTATCTTTTTGCTCAAGGTAATTGGTATAGAAGCCACGAAAAATTGGGAGCCCATCCTATTGTTTGTAATGGATGTAGTGGTTTCTATTTTGCTGTTTGGGCTCCAGGTGTTAAAAGCGTGCGCGTAGATGGTGATTTTAACGGCTGGGGTGAAACTCAAAATTATCTTGAACATAAAGGATCTGGCATTTGGGAAGGTTTCGTCGGCGGAGCACAGGCTGGTGAGCTGTATAAGTATCTCATTGAAACACAAGATGGTACTACGTTTTATAAAGCAGATCCTTACGCTTTTAGTGCTGAGTGTCCTCCAGGTACGGCTTCGCGCTTGCTTGATGTTTCAAAATATGAGTGGTCAGATGCTGCATATACCAAGTACCGTAATAACCACGATTTTCTTCATGAGCCTCTTAATATTTTTGAATGCCATTTAGGCAGCTGGAAGCGTCAACCATCTGATGAAGTTATTAAAGAACATGCAAATGACACCTCTACTGCATCTGATGATGAGGATACTTCAAACGACGAATGGCAATGTCAAGGGCGGTTTTTGAGCTATGACGAGCTGTCCGAGCGTCTGGTTGCTTATGTTAAAAAAATGGGATATTCTCACATCGAAATTATGCCCATTATGGAGCACCCTTTTGACGGATCATGGGGTTATCAAGTTACGGGCTATTTTGCGCCAACTGCGCGCTATGGTACGCCCGATCAGTTTAAGCACTTTATTGACGCGTGTCATCAGGCAAATATTGGTGTTATCCTCGACTGGGTACCTGGTGGTTTTTGTAAAGACGAGCACGGTCTTAGTCGTTTTAACGGCGATAAACTGTTCGAGAAAAAAGAACATCCTAATTGGGGCACGTACAAATTTGATGTTGGTCGTGGCGAAGTAAGAAGTTTTCTTATATCTAACCTTCTGTATTGGGTGGGGGAGTTTCATGTAGACGGCATTCGTATGGATGGTGTTACCAGCATTTTGTACCTTAACTTTGGTATAGATGATCCTGCTCAAAAGCAATTCAACGAAAAAGGCACCGAAGAAGATCTTACCGCTATAAAATTTGTTCAGCAGTGTAACGAAGCAGTAGAAAAGTATTACCCACACACCATGATGATTGCCGAGGAATCTACTGCATGGCCGCTGGTAACATATCCGCCTAAAGACGGAGGTTTGGGTTTTCATCTTAAATGGGATATGGGCTGGATGAATGATACTTTGCATTACATTCAAGCCGATTTTCCTTATCGTCCAGGCGCACATCATTTGCTCACGTTTTCTACTATGTATCAATTTAACGAAAACTTTATTTTGCCTCTGTCGCACGATGAAGTGGTACATGGAAAATGCTCTTTGATTCGCAGACAGCCTGGCGATTACTGGCGTCAGTTTGCTGGCATGCGCGCGCTTGCGCTCTATCAGATGGCTCATGCGGGTGCAAAGCTTAATTTTATGGGCAACGAGATTGCGCAGTTTATTGAATGGCGTTATTACGAGGGAATTCAGTATTTCCTTACCCACAAGTTTGACGCACACAAAAAGCACCAGCACTTTGTACAAGAGCTTAATGCTTTCTACAATAACAACCCTGCAATGTGGGAGTTTTCGTTTGAGTCGCGCGGATTTGAGTGGATAGACGCAGACAATTCTGGCCAAGCGATTATTGCGTTTATTCGCCATGGTGAGCACAAGACCGACGATTTGGTTGTTGTGATCAATTTTGAAGTTAATCCACACGATAACTTTAGGCTTGGCATGCCTATGGCAGGTTATTGGAAAGAGGTTTTCAATACCGATGATCCTGCATTTGGTGGTTCGGGAACTTCTAACGGTTTTCATGCGCTTGCTACCGAGGAAGAACCTCAACACGGGCGTGACAATTCGCTGGTTATTACCGTGCCTCCTTTAGGTGGGGTTATCTTCAAATATGTGCGTGCGTTGCCTGCAAAAAAGAAAGCTGCAAGTAAAGCTACGGAAAAAGCTTCACCTAAGGCAAAAGGTAAGGCAACAGGTAAAGCCGCAGGTAAAGATAGCGATAAACCGGCTTCAGGAAAAGCGTCGCATACCAGCACGCGCACCAAGACAGTTAGCAAGAAATCTGCACATAACACAGTTACCAAGAAGGTTAAAAAACGTAAATAGCTTTATGCCTACGCACATGTCAGATGTGTGGGCAACTATGGGAAAGGGACTACATGGCATCTTTATTCAACGATACGCAAGACTTTATTCAGCAGTATAGACAGGGGTGTGAGTCGTATTACGCTCGTTCATTTGAGGATCTTACAGATACCCAGCGGCTCTATGTTTTGTCGGCGCTTATCGCAAAGAAGGCAAAGGCGTTGCAAGCAGATCAAGACCCTCAACAGAAAGAAGTATTTTACTTTTCTCTTGAGTTTTTGACCGGCCCACTTTTAGACAATTATCTGTTGAATTTTGGTATTCGTGATCTTGTTGAAAATGGATGCAAAGAACTTGGTGTTGATTTAGACGATCTTATTAAACTTGAAGTTGACCCCGGCTTGGGAAATGGTGGTTTAGGTCGTTTAGCTGCATGTTTTATGGACTCGTGTGCGGCGCTTGGTATTGCAGGAAACGGCTGTGGTATGCGTTATCACTATGGGCTGTTTCGTCAAGCTATTAAAGATGGCCGCCAAGTAGAGCTGATGGATAACTGGCTTGAACACGGTTTTCCTTGGGAAACACGCTGTATTGCCGAATCGGTTATTGTCCAGTTTGGTGGACAAGTTGTTCGCCACGAAGAAAACGGTCGTTTTTGGTTTACGCAAGAAGGCGGCGATTTGGTTCGCGCTGTGCCATATGATGTACCGTTAGTTGGTTTTGGTGGCAAAACAGTAAACAATTTACGCCTATGGAGCGCGGAGCCTGCAGAGGAAAACTTTAATCTTGCTGCATTTAACAATGGTAATTACGCGGAGGCAATGCGTTTTCGTTCGGACGTTGAGGCTATTTCGCAGATTCTTTACCCCAATGATTCGGGTGAACACGGCAGACTTTTGCGTCTTAAGCAGGAATATCTCTTTGTTTGTGCAGGTCTTCACTCAATTCTTAGAGGTTTTGAGAAAAAGCACGGGTGCGATTGGGATAAGCTGAGCGATTTTGTTGCCATTCATACTAACGATACGCATCCGGCTCTTTGTGGTCCTGAGCTTATGCGCATTTTGGTCGACGAAAAGAACGTTGAGTTCGATTGTGCATTTGAGATTGTGCGCAATACGCTTTCGTACACAAATCATACAGTTATGCCCGAAGCTCTTGAATGTTGGCCAATTTCGCTTTTCCGCAGCCTTTTGCCTCGTACATATATGTTTATCGAAGAAATTGACCGAAGATTTCATGATACATTTCCGCGTGATAAGCACAATTGGCACGATTTGTTATCTCAAACAGCTATGCTATGGGATGGCTGTGTTCGCATGGCAAGCGTTTCGGTTATTTTTTCGCATTCTGTTAATGGTGTAAGTGAGCTTCACACCCAAATTCTTAAAGACACAACGCTCCACGGTTTTTATGAGCTTTATCCAGATAGGTTTAACAATAAAACTAACGGCATTTCTCATCGTCGTTTCTTGGGTAATGCTAATCCTGCTTATAGTGCACTTATTACCAAAACAATTGGCAATGGTTGGTTAAGCGATGCATCCGAGCTGGCAAAATTAAGCGTCTATGAAAACGATCCTAGTTTCCTTGAAGACTTTGAAGCGGCAAAGCTTAACGATAAACAGCGTCTAGCGCGCTACATCAAAGAACAAACAGGCGTTTCGCTTGATCCACATATGATTTTTGATGTGCAAGTTAAGCGTTTTCACGCCTACAAACGCCAGCTTTTGAATGTTCTTAAAATTATGGATGTATATAATCGCCTGCTTGACGGCAAGGGATTTACTATGCATCCCACGGCATTTATTTTTTCGGGCAAAGCAGCACAAAGTTATGTATTTGCAAAAGAAGTTATTCGTCTTATCAATTCGGTTGCCGATGTTATTAACAATGACGAGCGCGTAAACCAGATCATAAAAGTTGCGTTTGTGCCTAATTTTGCGGTCTCAAACGCACAGCTTATTTACCCAGCTGCCGAAATCTCCGAGCAAATTTCTTGGGCAGGTTCTGAGGCGTCTGGTACGTCTAACATGAAACTTATGATGAATGGTGCGTGGACGCTGGGCACTTACGATGGTGCAAATATCGAAATTGCAAAACGCGTGGGCGATTCAAATATCAAAATTTTTGGACTTCGCGAGCAAGATGTTGTTAATCTGCGTCAGCCTGGTGCATATTGGGCATGGGATATGTACAACAACGACCGCATTCGCTTAGGAAGAATTATTGACCAGCTTACTGATGGAACTCTTAATCGTTTATCAGGTGGTTTTGAAAGCATTCGCGATGAACTGTTAACCAATAACGATCATGACCTCGTGTTGGCTGATTTTTATGCGTATGTACAGGCGTGGGAAGAGCTTACTCGTAGTTATACCAATCGTCACGTTTGGAATCATGGCGCTGTTCATAACAGTGCTTGTTCGGGTTACTTTACCTCTGATAGGACAATTCGTGAGTACGCGAATGATATATGGCATATAAGCTGCTAAAGCAGAACTTTAAGTTGTCTTTTTGTGGGTTTGGAAGGAGTTATTATGAGCAAGAAGGAGTGCATTGCAATGCTTCTTGCCGGCGGTCAAGGCAGTCGGCTTGGTGCTCTTACCAAAGAGATAGCTAAACCGGCCGTATCGTTTGGCGGTAAGTATCGCATTATCGATTTTGCGCTGTCAAACTGCGCGAATTCTGGAATAGAAACGGTTGGTGTTCTCACACAGTACCAGCCTTATGTACTTCATTCCTATCTTGGTTCGGGTGCTGCGTGGAATCTTAACGAAAGCGATGGAGGTGTATCCATTCTGCCTCCGTTTGCAACACAAACAGGCGGTGCGTGGTATGCCGGTACTGCCGATGCTGTAACACAAAACCTTGGATTTATCGAACAAAATAACCCTGAGTACGTGCTTATTCTTTCAGGCGATCAACTTTATAGCATGGACTATCAAAAAATGCTTGACGCTCACAAACGCCACGGCGCCGATCTTACGATTGCTGTTATGCCAGTTGCATGGGAAGAAGCCTCTCGTTTTGGAATTATTACGCAAGACGAAAACGAGCGCATAACCAAGTTTACCGAAAAACCCAAGAAACCCGATTCTAATCTTGCATCTATGGGAATTTACATTTTTAACAAAGACTTGCTGGTAACGTCTTTGCGCGAAGACGCTATCAATCAAACGTCCGAGCACGATTTTGGTGGAGACATCATTCCAAAACTTCTTGAAGATGGCAAAAAACTCTACACCTATGAATATCGAGGATTTTGGCGTGACGTTGGTACCATTTCTTCGTATCACGAAACAAGCATGGACTTACTTGGTGAGCACCCTGCATTTGATTTATTTAACACAAACAACCCCATGATGAGCAACGCTTCTACGCGCCCACCTGCGTATATTGGACCACAGGGTTCAATTGATGATTGCCTGGTTGGCAACGGTTGTAATATTTATGGAAGCGTTCGTCACTCAATTATCTCTACGGATAGCTTTGTGGGCGAACGTGCCATTGTTGAAGATTCCGTACTATTGCCTGGCGCCGTTGTTAAAGCAGGTGCGCACGTAGTTCGTGCAATTTTGGGAGAACATGCTGTGGTTGAGGAAGACGTTGTACTAGGCAGCGTTGATCAAACACGCGACACAGCGGTTATTGGAAACGACGTTGTAGTTGGAAAGGGTGAAGGTATACGATGAAAAAGTTTATTGGTATTATAACCGCCAACTATTCTACAAAACACCCCAGTATTTTAACTGAAACACGTCCAGTGGCGTCCATGCCGTTTTTGGGAAGATACCGTATTTTGGATTTTGCGCTTTCTAATATGGTAAACAGCGGAGCACGTACCATTGGCATGATTATGCCGTATAACTACCGCTCCATTATCGACCATATTGGGTCGGGTCGCGATTGGGATTTGGACAGAAAAAAAGGCGGACTGTTTATTCTTCCTGGTTCGGCGTTTGGAACTTCTCGTACTGGTTCTCGCTTTTTGCTGCGCGATATTGAAAACAATAAAGAATTTTTGCAACGTGACGCTCATGAGTACGTTATTGTGTCATCGGCAAACTTTGTTATGACCATTGATTATAATGATATCCTTAACGCTCATATAAAGTCGGGTGCCGATATTACCGTGGCTGTCAAGCGCGCTTCTCAAAACGATTCCGATATTGTGGGGCTAAGTGTTGAGGATGGTCGCGTGCGCGGAATCACCCATGGAATTGTGTTTGGCGACGCTGCATTTCTTGATTGCTTTGTGATTAAAAGAACGCTGCTTCTTGAACTGCTAGAATGGTATGCTCAAAGCGATTACCTTGATCTTTTTGAAGCTATGGAGCACGATTTTAATCGTGTTAACGTTCAAACCTTTGAGTTTAATGGGTATGTGAAAGGTATTTTTAACAAAAAAACGTACTTTCAATCAAATATGGACTTGCTGAATCCTACTATTACGCAAGAGCTGTTCCCCGTTGATCGTCCTGTTCGTACTAAAGCACACGATAATGCACCTGCTAAGTTTGAACAGGGTTCGCGTGTAACCAACTCGCGTGTATCGGGAAGTTGCCGCATTTATGGAACCGTTACTAATTCAATTTTAGGCCGCGATGTTATTGTTCAGCATGGCGCGGTTGTAAACGATTCTATTATCATGCAGTCTTGCGTTATTGAGCAGGGAGCACGTGTTGAACATGCTATTGTGGACAGAAACATTACGGTTCCAGCTTCAACCGAGCTTCGCGGTACGCCCGACGCTATTTTGATCAAAGAAAAAGGCAACTAACCTAAAAACGAGCGAAGTTGCTGCTTGCAGCAGCGGTTATCGCAAAATGTAACGTCAACAACAAAGGTAATGGACTGATATGAGTATGGTTGAACGCGCATCAACTAAGCAAACAAAAAAACTGCATGTATTATGTGCAACCCCTGAATGCGTTCCTTTTGTAAAAACGGGTGGGCTTGCCGATGTTGCAGGTGCCTTGCCGCGTGCGCTTAAGCGATTAGGAGCGCGTGTAAGTGTTATTTTGCCTAAATACAGCGCAATTCCTTGGGAGTATGTTTCAAAGATGGAACATATTGCCGAGTTTTATGTGCCACTATCTTGGCGTTATGAATATTGCGGTTTGGAAAAGCTTCGCTATAAAGGCGTTGAATATTATTTCATTGATAATGAGCATTACTTTAAGCGTGATGGCATTTACGGATTTTTTGATGATGGCGAGCGTTTTGCGTTTTTCTCAAAAGCTATTTGCGAGGCCATAAATTATATCGGCGAGCTTCGTTGTGACATCATTCATTGTAATGATTGGCAAACCGCTCTTGTGCCAGTGTTTTTGCACGAGTTTTATCACGAAATACCATCTTGTCGCAATGTTCGGGTAACCTTTACCATTCACAATCTTAAATTCCAAGGTCAGTTTGGCGATCAAATGATAGGCGATGTTTTGGGCTTGGCGGGTAAGCCTAATGCCGTTCGTCAGCTTTATATTGATCGCGAGTCTATTAACTTTATGCAAGCAGGCCTATGCTACGCCGACCGTATTACCACGGTAAGCCCTAGTTATGCAGGCGAAATACAAATGCCTTTTTATGGTGAGGGTTTGGATGGGCTTCTTAGAAGACGTTCGTGTATTGTTCGAGGCATTCTTAACGGCATTGATGTTGAATTGTGGAACCCCAAAAACGATAAGCTCATTCACAGCAGGTACTCAATTCAGGATTTAAGCGGTAAGGCACGCAACAAGGCTCATCTTCAGCAAGAGCTTGGGCTTGACGTAGATCCAACACGTCCTTTGATTGCGCTTGTTGGACGTCTAACCGCGCAAAAAGGTATTGGATTGGTAACCTACGCTATGAACTACCTCATGCAGCGAGGTGTTCAAGTGGTTGTACTGGGAACAGGCGAAAAAGAATATGAAGACTCGTTTAGATATTTTGCGGCTACCTACCCTCGTCAAGTAAGCGCTTGTATTACCTTTGATAACGCGCTTTCTCATAGAATCTATGCTGGTGCAGATATTTTCTTAATGCCTTCTGTGTTTGAGCCATGCGGATTGTCTCAGCTCATTTCGATGCGATATGGAACAATTCCTGTTGTTCGCGAAACAGGAGGCTTGCGCGATAGTGTTATTCCTTATAACAAATATACGCAAGAAGGTACTGGTTTTAGGTTCTGCAATATCAATGCCGATGAAATGACGCGCATACTTATGGATGCTTGCGAGCTTTATTGGACCGATAAAAAAGCATGGGTTGAGCTTCAAAAACGTGCAATGCGTGCCAACTTTAGCTGGAGTAGGGCTGCGCATGAATATCTGCGCGTCTATCTGCAGCTTTGTCCTGAATATACAAACATTTACGTAAAGAGGTAATATCGTGAGAGCGCAACATAATAGTCTTGACACAAGATACCGTTCAATTGCTGGAGCCGTAGCGGTTGGTGAACAGTTGCGGTTAACTATTGATATTTGGGATGATGTTCCTCGTCGTGTTGTGTTGCGCACATGGACGGACGAAGAAAAAGAAAAGCTCGTTCCCATGAGAAAAGTTGGCTGTTCTGAACGCCGTAATATTGTGCTCTGTGGAGAACTTAACGGTGGATGTCGCTATGGTGTAACGCTTACGTTTGATAAGCCGCAAGTGCTGTGGTACAGCTTTCAAATTACTTCTTCTAAAGGCGATGTATGGCGCTACGGTGCAGCTCAAGAGGATAAAGTGGGCGTTGGTGCTTTTGCCTATGGTGAACCTCCTTCATTTCAGGTAACGGTATATAAAAAACAAAGAACCGTTGATCCCACGTGGTATACCCAAGGTGTTGCCTATCAGATTTTTCCCGATCGTTTTGCACGCGACGACAACTGGCGAGCTCGTTGTGAGCGCGTTTTAAGCATTCCGCGCAAAGGAGTTACGCGTAGGCTGGTAGGCGATTGGAACACCTATCCCTATTACGAACGTGATGCTGATGGTAATATTTTGGCTTGGGATTTTTACGGAGGTAGTTTACAAGGTATTATTTCTAAGCTTGACTACCTTAAAAATTTGGGAATTACCATTATTTACCTTAATCCTATTGTAGAAGCACAGTCTAACCATCGCTATGACACGGCTGATTATTTTCATGTTGACCCCATGCTAGGTACCGATGAAGACTTTGAAGAGCTTTGCAAACGAGCTTCTGATATGGGTATCTCAATTATGCTTGACGGCGTGTTTAATCATGTAGGAGCAGATTCTCATTACTTTAACGCGTGCGGAAATTATGCCGAATTGCCAGCGTCTAACAAAAAAGCAACAACGCACTCATGGTTTACATTTAATGATTCAGGTGCATATGATTGCTGGTGGGGCATTAAAGACTTACCTGCTATTAGAAAGCATTGTCCGGAATTTCGTGAACTGATTTGTGGTGAAAACGGTGTTATTCGAACTTGGTTGCGCCGAGGTGCTCGTGCATGGCGTCTCGATGTTGTAGACGAACTTACTGATGATTTTGTTGAAGACATAAAAAGTGCCGCTTTGGCAGAAAAGCCCGATTCGGTAGTTATTGGAGAAGTTTGGGAAGACGCGTCTCATAAGCGTGCATACGGCAATTTGCGAAAGTATTTTCAGGGCGCAGAATTAGACGCCACGATGAACTATCCGCTTCGCGATGCGCTTATCTCGTTTATTACGCGTCGTAGCTCTGCTGATTCTTTTGCATCATCCATTGAAAGTCTGCGGGCTAATTATCCGCGTGAAGCATTTTATGCTGAATTTAACATGATGAGTACGCATGATCGCGCTCGTATTCTTACGATGCTAGGAGACGCTCCCGATAAAAGTGCAATCTCTGAAGGCGACCAATATTGGTTTAGACTTAATCCTGGCTGTAGAGCTTTGGCGGTAAGTCGTTTGTGGCTTACCACGCTTATACAGATGTGCCTGCCTGGTGTTCCGTGCGTGTATTACGGTGACGAGGCAGGACTTGAAGGCTATAGCGATCCATTCTGTCGTTTCACGTTTCCGTGGGAAAACCCCGACAAAAATTGTCAGATCATTTATCGTAATGCCATTCAGCTGCGTAAAACGCTTGATGTGTTTGTAACGGGTGATTTGCACGTGCGCTCATTTGGCTATGATGTATTTGGCATGTGGCGTCGTGATAAAACCACAAGTGTATGCGTGCTGGTAAACACACATACCGAGATGAGCCAAACCGTAGATATTCCTGTTGAGAACTTTGTGCCGCTTACTCAAAATCTTGGTAAAGATATGCAAGCTCTGCGTCTGGTGGATCTGTTAACAGGCAATGAGTATCAAGCTCATAATGGAACACTTACGCTCACGCTTCAAAATTTGGGTTCAATGATTTTATGTGCGTCTATTAAAACGCCTTTGTCGCTTCCTTTTAAGCCTGGTGCGGGTGTTTTGTGTCACATAACATCATTGCCCGGAGGAACGCTTGGCCAGCCGTCGTATAACTTTGTTAACTATCTTTCACAAGCGCACATGCGTTATTGGCAAATGCTTCCTGTGCACCCTGTAGACGAAGATAAGTCACCATATGCAGGGTATTCTGCTTTTGCTGGAAACATGGCACTCGTTGAGCAGCAAGAGCAATGTAATACTAAAGATGACGAAGACGAGGACAATACGCCCGACAGCGTTGAGTTTCATCGTTTTGTTCAAGACAACGACCACTGGTTAGTGCCGTATGCTTGTTTTAGAGCGCTCAAGAAGCGTTATAAGGGAGTTTGCTGGCAGAAGTGGCCAGCGCCGTATAATCGTTGGGATCCAGCGTTTACGCGTGAGCATGATTTGCTTGACGATATTGAAACATGCGTAAAAAAGCAGTTTATATTTGACCGTCAGTGGCGCGCACTTAAGGCGTATGCACATGAAAACGGCGTGTCACTTATCGGCGATATTCCTATGTATGTTTCGGCGGACTCAGCCGATGTTTGGACAAACCCTCAGATGTTTAACCTTGATGTAGACGGTTATCCTACGTTAGCTGCAGGCGTTCCGCCTGATGAGTTTAGTGCAACTGGCCAGCTTTGGGGAAACCCTACCTATAATTGGGACTTGATGGAACAAGACGGTTTTTCGTGGTGGACGCGTCGCCTTGCACGCGAGTTTGATCTTTTTGACTATGTGCGCCTTGATCACTTCTTAGGATTTTCTTCTTATTTTGCAATTCCTGTTACTAAACAGGCCGTACGCGGTAGTGAACAAACAGAAAGCGAAGAGGCAGCTATTCAGGCTATTGCGCATGGTTCGTGGCGCGAAGGTCCAGGCGTTCGTGTTATGCGCGCCTTGTATAAAAAGTTAGGACCGCTTCCTTTAATTGCTGAGGATTTGGGTATTGTAACGCCTGCGGTTCGCGCGCTTTTAATGGATACACACATTTGTGGTATGGATGTTATGCAATTTTCTCACGAGGATGTGCGCTTTGGCTATCATCCCTCATATAAGAAGGTAGCATATACTTCTACGCATGATACACAAACGCTTATTGGCTGGTGTAAAGACCATTATCATATGGACAGCTATACAGCCGAAAAGCAGGCAGAATACCTGTTGAGTGAGGCGTTTTCTTCTGATGCGCTCGTGTCAATTGCTACGCTGCAAGATATTTTACACTTAGACGATTCTGCGCGTATGAATGTACCAGGTACAAGTAACGATAATTGGTCGTGGCAAGCGAACACAGAAGATTTGGCAACATCGGCGGAATACGTACGCACATTGGTTGATCAGACTGGACGGATATAGCATGTTTTTACATAGAGTTGTTCAGCAACTCCTCACATCTCGCGAAATACACAGGATATGGAACGAGCTTGATCAGGGAAAAGATTGTACGCTGAACATCTCTCAAAGTGCTCGTCCATTTATAGTTGCTGCGTGCGCGTGCGCCCAAGCACGTCCTATATTGCTGGTAGTATCAGGCGAAGATGCAGCGGATAGAGCTGCACGCATTCTTGCAGGCTGGCTTGGACCCGACGTGGTGTTTCGCTATCCTGACCGAGCCGATTTACCTTGGAGCGACAAAAGTGCTAGTGCAGAGGTATGTGGCACGCGCGCCGAGGCGTTGTTTCATCTTGCGCAGCCACAACGGTGTGTGGTTGTGGCAAGTGCACGAGCTCTTCTGAGGCGGCTTCCGCCCAAAACGTCGTCTTTTGCTCAGCAACAAAAGATTTGCATAGGCGACGAGCTGGACATATACGCGCTTGCACGCCAGTTGGTGCTATGGGGATACGTTTCTACAACAGTTGTTAAAGAAGTTAGAGAGCCAGGTTATTTTTGTGTTCACGGCGATAGTGTTGATGTATTTTCGCCCTGTGAACAAGCTCCTGTTCGCATTTCCTTTTTTGGTGATGAAGTAGACGAAATTAGAAAAGTTGTGCCGTCTACAGGTCAAACGATCTCTTCTCAGCAGCAGGCGGTGTTTTATGCCGCGCGCGAACTTGAATTATCGCCTGAAACTATACAGTGTGCAAAAAATAAGCTGTATGACAAAGCTCAAGAGGATTTGGATACCGAGCGCGTTTTAGATCAGATAGAAGAATCCGTTTATACCAACGAACTAGACGCCTATCTACCGTATTTATATCCTTCAACCGCAAGTGTTATAGACTATATGCACCCATCTGCTCTTGTTGTTTTGGCAGAACCTCGTGCATTGTTTGACGATTGCCAACGTGCATATGATGAGCTCATGCATGCATCAACGGAAAAGCGCGTGAGCTTGGATGGTCTTTATACCTCTCCCGTTGAACTAGATTTTGGCAAACAACAGCGACTTTCTCTCTCTTCTCTTGCAAGACAGGGAATGCGAGCATCAAATCATGTTGTGACCGAGCAGTGCGACATCGCAGGATCTGCGAGTAAAATGATTGGGCGCATACGTGAGTTATTAGCAAATAACTCAGCAGTTGTTTTTTCGGTGCCCGATCGCGGTGCACGCCGTGCGCTGCAGCTCAGTTTTACAGATGAGAACATCTCCTTTGAAGATGCGTCTGAACATGCGTCTGAACATGCGTCCAAGCGCGCGCCCGAACACGAGTCTGAACACAACCAAGACCTAGAAGCGCAAAATCTCCCACTTCCGCGCAACAAGGTAGTGTTTTTTGCTGATCCTATTAATGCTGGTATTGTAATTCCATCTGCACATCTTGCTATTTTTTCGGTAAGCGACTTAAATGCTCATCTCAACAATAAAAAGCATCGTTTTCAAAAAATTGACCCCACCAAACTAACGTTTCCTTTTAAGCCGGGAGACTATGTGGTGCATGCAACGCATGGAATTGCGCTGTTTCAAAAAATTGTTCAACAAGAAGTAGCTGGTAAAAAGCGCGATTATTTTCTTTTGACGTACGCACAAGATGATAAGCTCTACGTTCCTTTTGAACAAGTTGATAAAATTACGCGCTATATAGGGCCTGATGGCTCAACGCCTCGTTTAACGCGTCTGAACTCTGCCGACTGGTCGCGTGCATGTACGCGTGCGCGTAAATCGGCACAAAAAATGGCGTTTGATTTGGTTGATTTGTATACGCGCCGTTCAACAATTAAGGGATTTAGCTTTTCTTTTGACACACCTGCTCAAGAAGACATGGAAACAAGCTTTCCCTATACGCTTACGCGCGATCAAGCACGCGCGCTCGATGACATTAAAGCCGATATGCAATCCGCTACACCTATGGACCGTCTTTTGTGCGGCGATGTTGGTTTTGGGAAAACCGAGGTTGCTCTGCGTGCAGCGTTTAAGTGTTGTCAGGATCATAAACAGGTTATGGTTTTATGTCCAACTACCATTTTGGCTCAACAGCATTTTGAAACCTTTTATGAGCGCTTTACTCCATTTGAGGTGAATGTGCGTGTTCTTTCGCGTTTTATTAAACCTGCCGAGCAAAAGCGCACGTTAGAAGGCTTTTCTACAGGTGATGTAGACGTTTTAATTGGAACACACCGCTTGCTTTCGTCTGATGTTAATCCTTCTAACTTGGGTCTTATCATTATTGACGAGGAACAGCGCTTTGGTGTTCAGCATAAAGAGCAACTTAAAAATATTCGCGAACAGGTTGATGTGCTTACGTTGTCGGCAACGCCCATTCCTCGCACCATGCAGATGGCAATGAGTGGCGTGCGTGATATGAGCTTGATTTTAAGCGCGCCGGCAGGAAGAAAGCCAGTACGTGTGCACGTTGGCGAGTGGGATTCGGACCTTATAAGCGATGCTATTCGCCTAGAGCTTGCGCGTAAAGGTCAGGTATATTACGTAAGCAACCGAGTAAAAACCATTGATGATGCGCTTGAGCGCGTCCATGCATGTGCGCCCGAGGCACGCGTTGGAGTAGCGCACGGTCAGATGAGTCCGTCTCAGATCGAAGAAGTTATGCTTTTGTTTGAAGAGCACGAGATTGACGTTTTGGTTGCAACAACCATTATAGAAAGCGGTATTGATAATCCGCATACCAACACGCTGATCATCGAAGATTCTCAGCGCTTGGGCTTGGCACAACTTTACCAGCTTAAAGGCCGTGTTGGTCGTGGTCGCGTGCAGGCGTATGCGTATTTTATGTTTCCGCCTACCGAGCCGCTTACCGAAGAAGCACGCAGGCGTCTTGAAGCAATTTACGAGCACCAAGAACTTGGTTCGGGTATGCGCATTGCTATGAAAGACCTTGAGATCAGAGGTGCTGGCTCACTTATGGGCGCTGAACAGCATGGTAATTTATCGGGTGTTGGTTTTGATTTGTTCACACAAATGCTCTCCGATGCTGTTCGCGAAGCAAAAGGTGAAACTCAGCACACAGACCTTGCCGAAGTGGTTATTAACATTCCTGCCGATTTTTATTTCAGCGAAGACTATGTCCCCGAAATTGATAAACGTGTGCTTTTGTATAGGCGCTTGGCGGCTGCAACAGAATTGAGTGAGGTAGACGCGCTTGAAAAGGAGACGCTTGACACCCACGGCGCGCTTGAACCTGCTGGCGTAAATTTATTTGGGCGTGCTCGTATTCGTATTCGCGCTGCTCGTTTAGGTGTTCAAACTGTTTCTGCATTAACGGATAAGATCATTTTGCAGGGGTTGGAAGTGCCTTATGCACATGCGCGTTTGTTGCGCGCACACAATATTTTAGTTTACTCTAAGACTAAAAAAGTTATATTCCCTGTTAAACGTGAGCGTGAATTTGAGCGTGCTACGCAACGTGTTCAAGAAGCGTCTAAGTGTCTTCAATCTGCACAAACGCACGATTTGCCGCAAGAAACAATCGCGCGGGATGCGCGTTCGCTTAAAGGTGACAAGTTAGTTGCACAAACCTTGCAAGCCCTCGAAGAATTGGGTGATAGTGATGACTCATAAACATAGTGTAGTGGTAACAGACGAGCAAGAAGCGGCTATTGATGAGCGTATTACGTGTATGAAGAACGCGCCAGCTTCTCAAATTGCTTTTGAGCGGCTTGTTCGTTTGGTGTGGCGCTTGCGTCAAGACGACGGGTGCCCGTGGGATAAAGCACAGACGCACGAAAGCATTACCAAAAATATGATTGAAGAAGCCTACGAAGCGGTTGATGCTATTCATCAAGCGGATAGCGAGCATCTGTGCGAGGAGCTTGGCGATGTACTTGAGCAGGTGCTTCTTCATGCGCAAATTGCCCTGGACAACCAGGAATTTACGCTTGAGGATGTCTGCCACGGGTTGGCGGAGAAACTTATTCGTCGTCACCCTCATATTTTTGACACCAATTCTTTGGCGCATATGCCCAGTTCTGCCGATGAAGTCCTCAATATTTGGGATAGTGTTAAAGACGCCGAGCGTGCAGCTGATAATACGCGCGCGGGCACTCATAAAGGGTTACTTGATTCAATACCGCGCTCGTTTCCTGCGCTTATGCAGGCTCAAAAGGTTGTAAAACGTGCGCATAAAGCTGGTTTAGGTGCGCATACTCACCAACAAGTATGTGCCGAGGCCGAAAAACGCATGCATGAATTGGTTGATTCGTGTGCATCTAAGAGTGCTTTTGTTGCAGACGAGAAGCAGCAAGACCAAAATAAGCAAGCCCAAAACAAGCCAGCCCAAAATAAGCAAGCCCAAAATAAAGCCGATAACAATCACAACACTCAAGACGATCACAACGAACGTGCACGCCTGTTTGGTAAGCTTATGTTTTCGTTGGTGGAGTTTGCGCAAGATATGCATGTTGATGCCGAGGAAGCACTTGCTTTTGAGGTACGTGCGTATCGAGAAACGTTTCGTGCATGCGAGCAGCGACTTGCGGCACAAGGCTCATCACTTGATGACGTAGATTTTGAAGATAAGCAACGTATATGGAATGATGTGTCCAATAAATCGGTACAATAAATTATAACGTTGGTGGCTATAGGGATATTTCTTGCATGTATAGTTCAGATTCATCTCAAAAATCAAATGGTACGCGCGCTACAGTTCGCCGTTCGCACGCTACAGACACGTTGTGCAATGCACGCGAAGAAGTGGGCTTGCCTCACTCATCGCGCTCGTCTCGTGTGCCTCGCTCGCGCCAAGTGCCGCGCTCATCTGCGCCACTGTCGCAAAATCCCACTTCCGTGCAAAATCCTTCATTTTTAAGCAACCCTTCCAATTCGGCGCAAGTATCTTCACCAGGAGCATCTTCTAAGCGCGCCATGCGTCGCAGCTATAAGAATAGAAACCGCGCAAAATCGCAACATTCTTTATCCGCGCAGGTAGGCCAGCTTGTAGGAATCATTTCTACAATTTTATCCCGTAAAATTTGGGTTGTCTGTCTGGTGATTGCGGCTATCGCACTGGGCATTGTAGGCCCTGTTCATGACTTTTATGTTGCTCGCCGTACAGGTGACGTTCTTGAGCAGAAAAAAGCGTATATCGAAGAAAAAAACTCCGAGCTTGAAGCTGAACGCGATTCTTTGTTTACCGAAGAAGGTGTTGAAACACAGGCGCGCAAAAGGGGATATGTATCTCCAGGTGAGGTTGGCGTTAATGTAGAGGGTTTGGAACAAAAAGAGGTTGAAGATCCTTCAAAGCCTGTTGAATATCCTGATTCGCGATCGTGGTTTGACAAAATGCTCGACACGCTCTTTGGTTTTTCTCCGCAAGATATTTGGAATAAGCGCGTTTAGCGTTACAACTTTTAACTGCGTATGGTGTTTAAGCGCACGTTAAGCAGTTATTGCATTGCTCCATACGTAGCAATTGTCTCGTGCTTTTTTGCTGTACATCTGTCATCTAGCTTATGTTTCGTGCCCAAATGCACGTCATCTGCGCTGTGTTTTACATCTAAATTAGCAAGGCATGCGCGCCACGGCTCACATTTCACAACCCATCTGTGCGCCGCGGCTCACCTTTCGGCGATTTTGTCTTTGTTACGACTTATGTTATTTGGTGTTTGTTGTACTATTAAAAGGGTATTTGCGTATAAAAGGTGGGTTGTGTTATGAAACAAATTGCATGCATAGATATAGGCACCGTTACGGTTCGTTTGGGAATTTTTGATATAGATTCCAAGCCTATTAAAGTGGTTAAAAAACTTTCAACCATTTGTGATTTAGGTAAAGGGTTTAACGAAACAGGAAATCTGAGCAAAGACGCTATCGAACGCGTGCTGTCTTGCATTGATACCTACGTTGCCATCATTAAGTCTATGGATGTAGTGGGCGTTTGCTGTGTTTTAACAGCTGCCGCCCGTGAATCGCATAATGTAAGCCCTCTTTTAGACGGGCTTTCCTCAAAGGGTCTTATTGCGCAGGTTATTGGTGGTAAAACCGAAGGTTGCCTGACGTTTTTAGGTATATGCCAAGATTTTCCTAACCAGCGCATTTTAGCTGTTGATAATGGCGGCGGTTCTACCGAGCTAACCGTTGGTCGTTTGACCGAAGAAGAGGAACTTTCATATCGTCCAACCAATGACGCAAAGCCAACGCATCACATGCTTCCCGTGGTAGAGCGTGTTATGTCTATTGGTATAGGTTGCCGTCGTTTAAGTGATTCGTATAATTTATATACGGGCATTCCTACCGCAGAAAAAATAGAGCAGGCGCGCGCGTTTGTGCGCAATAGCTTTGCAGGTGCGGTGGACGAAGAGGGTATTTTAATGCTTGAGCCACAAAAGATGATTGCTTGTGGCGGAACAGTAACCTCGTTGGTTGCAATGCTATACGAGCTTGAGCCTTATGATCCTGCTTTTGTTCATTTGCACACGCTTACATTTGACGAAATAGAAGGTCTTATTGCTCGTATGAGCAAGCTCGATTTGGATGGGCTTAAAGCGCTTCCTGGTCTGCAAGAAAAACGCGCCGATGTAATTTTTGGCGGCGCTCTTATCTTGAGCGAACTTATGAAATGTTCGGGCTTTAAAGAGCTTACGGTGAGCGAACACGATTTGCTGGTCGGTCTTGGTATTTGTGCTGCTGCAGAGTATCACAACGACTATGTGCCCTTGCCATGGAAGCCTGGTTTAGCTCGTTTGTAAGAATGCGTGTCGCTTGCGCGCATTTCCGCACATCTTATACAAATTTTTAATTTATGCTTTATGGATCGCGCATTCCGTGTTAAAGTGTTAAAAGTTCTCGTGCTCTTTATACGAGCGCATCGCGTAATGCGTGTTTGGGGGCGTGGTGGAATTGGCAGACGCAGAGGACTTAAAATCCTCCGACTTCGGTCATGTGGGTTCGAGTCCCACCGCCCCCACCAGCTTTTTTCTTTCTTTTTACCCTATTTTACCTGCAGAAATGCAAGCATTCTCATACGTAAAAGTTCATCAAGTGCGCTAAGTGTGTGAAAGTGTGTATAACCGTGTTTAACTGGTGTGACAGGTTGTGACCGATACACCAAAAAATCTCATGCAATAAAAATGCAACAAGTTTTATGATGTAATACAAATATAAAAAGTTTTGTACGTGCGCTGTACCAATCGTGATAAGGAGCTTATACCATGTCGGCTACACTTTCTTCTAACTTAACGCGCGAAAAGGCATTTGCGCTGCTCAAACAGTACAATCAAGAGGAATTTCATATTATTCATGGACTTACCTTAGAGCGTTTAATGCGCTATTTTGCAGCAATTCACGATGAAGATAATATTGATTTTTGGGGTCAAGTTGGCTTGCTGCACGATATGGATTGGGAAGTTTGTGACGGCGATGAGGATCATACCCTTTGCACCGAGCGTTTGCTTACCAAAGAAGGAGCGTCTGCCGAGCTCATTTGCGCAATCCAAACGCACAATTCCGACCTCAACGATAGCCTTCCCAAGCCTGAACTCAAAATGGAGCGTGTGCTTTTTGCCGCAGACGAAACATCGGGACTTATTGACGCGTGCGCCCGTCTTCGTCCTTCAAAATCTTGTCAGGATCTTGAACTTTCAAGCCTTAAGAAGAAATTTAAAAACAAAAAATTTGCCGCTGGATGTGCGCGCGAGCAAATGACTTTAGGGGCTGAGTATAATTCTTGTGATGTTGAGACGATGCTTGCCGCTGTTTTGGCTGCATGCAAGGCAACCGATCCCAATCGCGCTCAATGGTTGAAAGATAATCCTTCGTGGTTGGATGAGAATCCACAAAATAGCGATGAAGCACTTCTTGAGGTTGCGCAGCGCATGTAGTCTGTAGTGTACATTTCTTGTTCGGAAGGTAGTTGGCGGTACCGTACATACCGAAGGCGCGTGCTACACCAGATACCTATGGCATCCGCCTCAACCAACCGTCTTTGCCGCCTTTTATACGTCCTTTATAGGAAACACCGCCATAGAACGTTGTCATATAAACAAACACATCACTACCGTATAAAACTTAAGTCTTACTGATAGGTATATTGTGTATACTAAATACGGTTCTTGCCGTAAACTGGCGTAGTTTGTAACCACGTTATTTTATGGTAAAAACACCAATCGCGTGGCAAATAAGTTTTGTTTTATGGTATATAACTAGTTTGTGAGGTAAAACCATAATTTTGCTTGGGACAACAAACAAATAAGGAGTGGATATGGCGCTTCTTTCCAGAAGAAACTTTTTATATGGAACGGCTGCAAGCACAGCTATGCTTGGCATGCTTGGTGGGTTAGGCGGTTGCTCGACTGCGGACAACACTAAAGAGTCGCAAGATGTAGATTTATCTCGTATTGCCGATCAGGATTTAATTTCCAAAGCGCAAGCCGAAAAAGAGCTGATTGTGTATGGTTCTGCGGAAGAGCCTTTTGTGGCGGCGGCGTGTAACAATTTTCAAAAGCTTTTTGGTATCACTACTAAATTTATGCGCCTATCCACAGGCGAAGTTCAGGCAAAAATCGAAGAAGAAAACGGCAATCCATCAGGTGACGTGTGGTTTGGAGGCACTACCGATCCCTATAACATTGCTGCTTCAAAGGGACTGCTTGAGCCTTATGAAGCTCGTAACGCAACGCACTTACTTTCTCCTCACTATAAAGATGATCACAATTATTGGTATGGTATTTATAAAGGTAGCTTGGGCTTTTTCTACAATAAAGCAGAGCTTGATAGACGATCGCTTGAAGCTCCATCGGACTGGCCTGATTTACTTAAACCCGAGTATAAGGGCTTAATTTGGTCTTCTAATTACAACACAGCAGGTACGGCTAAGCTGCTTATTAACACCATGATTCAAAAATATGGTCATGATAAGGGTATAAAGTACCTTGTTGATTTGGATAAAAACATTGCGGTTTATAGTAAAAGTGGTGTTGGCCCTGCGCAAAATGTTGGTACAGGGGAGTGCACTATTGGTATTGGGTTTGTTTCGCTAGCTATTAAGCAAATTGTAACCAATGGTTATAAAGACATTCGCATTGTAATTCCTTCATCGGGAACAAGCTATGAAATTGGTGCTACAGCCATTATTAAAGGTTGTAAGCACCCGTATGCCGCGCAACTTTGGATTGAGTACGCGCTTTCGCCGCAATGCGTTGAACGTGCTCAGGAAGTTGGTTCTAATCCATTTTTGGTTATCGACGACGCACAACAGCCGCCTCTTGCTGCAGAATTTGGTCTTGATCCTAATAATGTTATGGATTACGACTTTGAGGACGCCAAGAAAAACACTGAGCGTTATGTGCACGAGGTCATGCAAGCACTTAAAGGCGGAGACTCTCGCTTTAAGACAAAATAGGAGTTTATCGCGCCTCACAGTTGCGCGCTAGGTGCCTAACATCGTGGGTGGGTGTGCCTAGGGCGAACCGAGTTACCAGTTGCTTCACAGGTGCTTATGCAGTGTAGGTAGGCACCTGCTACTCGTGCGCTTATAAGCGGGTAGAAGAAGCAGATGATGTGTCGTTTTGCTTTTGGTTTAGCTTATCGTACAAAAGATAGTTTGTAATAAAAACTACACCTGCCAGCGCAAGGGCGCACCCTAATCCCGTGTAGAAAAATGCAATGAAGAAGTTGGGCAAAACATGGTATGCGCGTAGGCCAATGCCTCCGCTCATCATAACCACCATAATAGCATACGATTTAAGGTCAAAAAACCGCCAAAAAGGTTGCGCAGACGTATAAGCCATGATTCTTGCGGTATGCTTTGTGCTCATATTGAAAAACATTAACGCAAATAGGCAAAAAATTATAAGCGTGAGCGCGTAAGACATCCATGTGGCCTCGATGAGGGCATATGAGAGCAATCCAAGGCGCGCAACATTAAAACCAGCTATAAGCCATACAATACCTGCTATGAGTAAAAGTGTTCGTTTGTCAACGTAAAACATGGTAAGCTCCGTTTCGTGTGTGACTATGAGCTTATTTTACCCACGCCGAATAAGTTTTTCAGGGGATATAACTCTTAACAGAACATTCATGAGGCGGGTATACACTATATTAAAGCTGCTCATCGTGTTATAAAGGGGTTCATCTAGGTGTTATTTAAGGAGGTGTTTCCTATGACCAAAAGGCAAAAGCTTGTGTTTGTTTTATATGCTATAGCTGTTATCTGTATTCCCTTAGCGTTGGATGTGGTTATATCTTTAATCCCCGAGCCTGATGTATCGGGGCTGTCTAACCCCCATGCTTTTGACCACATAGACAACAAGGTGTTTTTCATGGGTTTGATACTTGATTTTGGATTGTATCTTTACCCTCTACACATGCTGTGTATCAATCACATAACCCTTAATATAAACAAATGCTTGTTTTTAATTGTGATGTCGTGCGCCATCGTAATTGCTCCGCTGGTTATGGCGCTCTGGTCTGGCATGTTAAGAGCCTATGTATTTGAAACACTATTGGCCATAGGAGTTATTTTTCTTTTACCATTTTTTGGAATATATGCTCTTAAATTAAGGCTATATAAATCACGCATGCCGCGCCCGTGAAAATTGCATTAAAACAGCATCAAAATATGTTTAAACTCCTTGCTCTAATGCCTTTCGAACATGACCTTTACATTGTTCTAAAATATTTAGGGCTTCGTGTGCAGAACAAGACAAGAGTAACATTGTTATTGCTGTTTTTACTTGGCCTCCTGCGGCCTTCAGCGCAGCTTGTGCATCATATTCGCTACAGCAACAGGCTTCCATAACAATATTTTGTGCGCGCGTATGGAGCTTTTCGTTGGTCTGTTGAACGTCAACCATCAGGTTTTTATATACTTTACCTGCGCATGTCATAGCTCCTGTAGAAATCATATTCAGTATAAGTTTTTGTGCGGTGCCTGCTTTAAGCCGCGTCGAGCCCGATAATACTTCAGGACCAGTTACTGGCTCAATAGCTAAATCGGCCACGCGTCCGATTTCTGAATTTTGATTACAGGCAATTGCCACTGTTTTACATCCATTTTGTTTTGCATAGGTCAGAGCACCAATTACATAAGGAGTTCTTCCACTTGCAGCAATGCCAACCACTATGTCACAACTACGCAAGTTATGCGCTTGCAAATCATGAGCACCCGCTGCAGCGTCATCCTCAATACCTTCAGCCGCTTTCACAAATGCCTTATCACCACCTGCAATAAGACCAACAACCGTATTTGAATCTACGCCAAAGGTAGGTGGACATTCTACCGCATCAAGTACTCCAAGACGTCCGCTTGTACCTGCACCTACGTAGACAATGCGACCTTTATTTTGGAGTGCCTCTCCTGCCCAGCTTATTGCTTGAGCTATGTGGTCAATCTCTTTTTTTACAGCCTCTACAGCATACAGGTCTTCAGAGTTCATGACTTCTGCAATTTGTTTAGGAGTAAATGTATCTAGATTAATTGTTCGAGGATTTTGCTGTTCGGTCGTAAGGTTCATTATGTTTGTCATAGTAGTTCCTTGATCGTTACAAATAAGTACAAAGGTCGGGCGGGTTAAAGTGGTTTTGTGTTATCGAAAAACTTGTAAAACAAGTTATTTTTTGTCGAGTTTTTTGTAAAGAAGTATCATCTGTTCAATAAGCTCTTTAGCCAATATTGAGGTCATGAGATGATCTTGCGCGTGGACAAGCAAGATGTCTAGGTTACATGGATTGCCTTGAGCAGCGTTGCATAACAGCTCTGTTTGAATATTATGAGCCTCAAGCGAGGCCTGTTCTGATTGATCGATCAGGTCTTGTGCATCTTCAAAATTACCTTCTTTTGCCTTCTCAAGAGCTTCAAATGCAAGAGATCTTGCTGTTCCTGAGGAAGCTATAATTCCAAAGCTGATAGATTCGTTTTCTTCCATGTGTAACCTCATACTTTCTTGGAGTGCCTTTCAACAATGAGAATACATGCAGCTGTAGGCATTTTCAAATGGATGCTAACTCATCCGCCAATTATTCTACAGTTAAAAATTGCAAAGATTATATAAGTAGGTGAGATTGCTTCAAATGCGGATTGAGTAGAGGCATTGTTCAAAATACAATCATTCAACTGGTGTTTTTAAAACTTGTCAGTGGTACAGTAGCTTGTGGGTAGAAAATATCACGGTAGAAAATCTCGTCTACACATGAAATATCTTCATTTGGAGATAATCCGTTTACTTATAAATAGCAACCACTCACAAGTGCTTTTACAACAGGAATGGAAATAAAATTTCATGTTCTATAAAATTTAATGACTTAAAATTTACACATTGTTATAACTAGTAATGAAAGGCTCTGGTGATACCTATGGAACCAAAAAGTCTTTTGGTACTTTTAAAAGAGAATAAGGATCGCGTAAGTACAAGTGAACAGCAAATTATTACGTATATACTAAAGAAACCTGAAGCTATTGTTGGTGTAACAATACACGAACTGGCGCAGATGACTTTTGTATCGGCAGCCACTATTTCTCGGTTACTTAGGAAGTTATCGCTTGGGGGATACAAGGAGTTTCAGCAATATCTTATATACGAACTTGCCTCTATGAAAACATCAAGACAGAGTTCAATTGAGGATATTAACCCTAAAGATTCTACTAAACAGATTATGTTTAAGATTATGAGAAAAACCATAGAATCTATTACGCTTACTGAAAAACTTAACAACCCTAAAACCATAGATTCGTGCGCAGAGCTTATACACAACGCTCGTCATATAACGATCTTTGGCATGGGTAGCTCGCTTTTAAGTGCCCAGGATTTGCAATACAAATTCCTGCGCGCAAACATCGATTGTACGTTAAGTGCTGACTGGCATATGCAACTTATTGCCGCTAATAATATGTCAGACGGAGATGTAGCTATAGCGTTTAGTTATTCGGGAGTTACTCCCGAAACATTGCGATGTGTGCACGCAGCGCAAGATCACGGAGGCAAGGTTATAGCGATCACGCGTTCAGTTAACAGTACAGAGCTTGTTAGACATGCTGATATTGTTCTTTATGTGGCCTCAACCGAGCCGCTTCTTAGAAGTTCGGCGGGTACATCGCGCATTACGCAGCTTATGATTGTTGACACGCTTTTTTCTACGCTGGTTAATAAGCACTACGATGTCTACGCCACAGCTATTGAAGATAATTACATTTCAAAAAAATAGAAGCTCAAAACATTAAACGCTCAGCTTGTCGTCTGAGCCTAACTGTTATTTACGGTGACTTTGAGGCAATGCAGACAACGATACTATGGTTATTTTTGCTCTTGAACAGGTAAAAAGAGATAGTGTAGATATGTGCCACTAATAGATGGTGCACAAACGGAGTCATTAAGGAGGAAATGTTATGAGGCAATATAAAATTTTACTTGTTTGCTCAGGAGGCATGTCAACATCAGTACTTATGAACAAAATGAAGAAATATGGGGAGGAACATGGGGTGACCATGGAGGTCGCTGCATGTGGTACCACCCAGTATCTTGATGAGGTTGATAAGTACAATATAATCCTTCTGGGTCCGCAGATTTCTTATCGTAAAAAGCAGATTGAGTCAACCGTTACGGTACCAGTAGTAGGTATAAAACCGCAAGATTATGCCTTTGGTAATGTTGAAAACATTCTAAAAGATGTTGATGATGTTTTGTCGTAAGGCGATGACAGGTTTACGGCTTTGATCTGCATGGGGATGTCACGCAGGTTTTTGGCGTTCAATTTTTTACGCTAATTCCAAACAACTATAATCAAAAAGGAGATGAATGCTTTGGAAAAATTTCAAAAATGGCTCGAAGAGCACCTAGCACCACTTATGGGAGCGCTTGGATCTAATCGTTATTTACTTGCTGTTCGCGACGGTGTTGTGGGAGCACTTCCGCTTATTATCGTTGGATCATTCTTCCTGATTGCGGCTTTTCCTCCACTTCCTGCAGATTGGCCTCTATGTCAGCTTATCAAAGCAAACGTTGGAAAAATTCTGTTGCCGTATCGTATGACCATGTTCATCATGACACTCTATGCTGTTTTTGGTATGGGCTACAGTCTTTCTAGGTCCTATAAACTTGATGGTCTGTCGGGTGCCATTTTATCTGTTATGGCATTTTTGCTTACTATCAATCCAGTAGTCATTAAGCCCGAGCTCAAGGCGGGCGTTGCGGGATTTGTTTTGCCTATGGGTTCGTTGGGTAGCGCCGGTCTTTTTGTGGGAATCATCGCCACGTTTATTGCGGTAAACATCTTTAGACTAACTCAAAACTCAAAGTTTAAAATCACGATGCCCGATGAGGTGCCGCCATCGGTTGCGCGTTCGTTTGAGGCGCTTACGCCCACACTCATAGTCATCCTTTTAATGGGGACCATTACATATTTCTTTGAGTTTAATTGGGGCGGAGTTGTATCAACACTTGTTAAGCCACTTATCTATGCAACAGACTCTCTGCCTGGTGTTTTACTTATTTCCTTCTTGTATTGTTTCTTCTGGTTCTTTGGTATCCACGGTGCGTCCATTGTAGGATCACTTGCTCGTCCTTTGTGGCTTACGCTTCTAGAGGCTAATGCAACTGCCGCCGCCGCAGGAGTTGCTGTAACCGAGCTTCCAGCTATTAGTGCCGAACCTTTTTACCAATGGTTTGTGTTTATCGGTGGTGCAGGTAGTACAGTGGGATTGGCTATTCTTCTTGTGAGTGTGTGTAAATCTAAGTATGCTAAAGATCTTGGAAAGATTGGTTTTCTTCCAGCCATCTTTAACATCAATGAACCATTGATTTTTGGGGCGCCCATTGTTTTGAACCTTACCCTTGCCATTCCCTTTATTCTTGTTCCCATGATTTCAGGCGTTATTGCATGGTTTGCCACTTCATTAGGCTTGGTTGGACGTGTTGTGGTAAGTGCACCTTGGACGCTCCCAGGGCCTATTGGTGCGTTTTTAGCAACAGGAGGCGACATACGTGCAGCCATTCTCAATGTCGTACTGATTATCTTGTCTTGCGTAATTTACTATCCCTTTGTTAGGATTTGGGATCAGCAATACCTTAAGCAAGAAAAAGATTCTAAATAATTTGTTTGTTCATCACAACAGATTACGGCCTTATATTGCTGCACACCCCACACAAGCAGCATATAAGGTCGTGTTGCGCCTTGGTTTAATCTTTGTAAGTCGCTCCAAACATGGCTTATTTGCACGCAGATAGTCATAGACATTTTTAAGGAACGGCACAGTAGCGTTGCAAGCATTAAACCTTGGCGTAGTGCGTATAGAGTATAACAATCATACCTATAGTTAAATACGTAAGTAATTTTACATGTGAGTAAGGAAATAGTATGAAACGCTTGGGGATTTCAATTTATCCAGAGAAAGCAAGTTTTGAAGAGACGGCCGCATATTTGAAACAAGCTGCTCAAGCAGGTTTTACGCGTCTTTTTAGTTGTTTGCTTTCAATTACCGATACCAAAGACGCCGTGAAACGAGAATTTAGCACAATTAATAAGCTTGCACATGATTTAGGATTTGAAATTGTTCTCGACTGTAATCCTCGTGTAATGAACGATTTGGGCGCATCGTATAAAGATTTGTCATTCTTCAAAGAAATTGGAGCCGACGGTATTCGTTTAGACATGGGTTTTTCGGGTCTTGAAGAATCGTTGATGACTTTTAATCCCGAAGGGTTGTTTATTGAGATAAACATGAGTAATAATGTTCATTACGTAGATACTATTATGGATTATATGCCCGACAGTTCAAAGCTCGTGGGCTCGCACAATTTTTACCCACATGCTTACTCAGGTCTTACGGTAGAACATTTTCAAGCGTGTAACCAACGTTTCAAAAAACACGGCATCAATACCGCGTGTTTTGTCACTAGCCAAGCACCTCAAACATTTGCAAATTGGTCGGTAGTTCAAGGCTTGCCCACACTAGAGTTGCATCGTCATCTTCCTCTACATTTGCAAATTGAACATATTATAGCTTTGGGCGGCATTGACGATGTGATGATCTCAAACTGTTATCCAAGTTCAGAAGAATTAGCTCAACTTCAGAATTTGCCGCATAATATGGTGAGCTTTTCCGCTACGTTGATTTCCGATATTCCCGCTCTTGAAAAAAGCATTGTCTTTGACGAGCTGCATTTTAACCGAGGCGATGTTTCCGCACAGCTTATCCGTTCTACGCAAAGTAGGGTTAAGTATAAAGGGCATACGTTTGAACTTATGCATCCTGTGGATATTAAACCTGGAGATATCGTACTTGAAAGCAGCGAATATGGGCATTATGCAGGTGAATTGCAAATTGCAAAACGTCCTATGAAAAACAGCGGAAAGAGTAGTGTTATTGGCCATATTGCACAAGATGAGCTCTTTTTACTTGATCTTATTAAGCCTTGGCAAAAATTTAGCTTTCACGAGAATTTTTCAGCATAGTGAACTTAAGATAGCGAACAAAATTGAGGTGTGCAAAACATGTGGTACATTGGCGTTGATGGTGGCGGAACTAAAACAGCTTTTACGGTATACAATAATGAGCTGGCACCAGTTGCCTCAGCGTTTGTGCTTTCTACCATGCACTATGCTCAGGTAGGCTTTGATGGCCTTGAGCGTGTTTTAACAGAGGGTATAGAACACGCCAAAGGTCTGATACCACAAGACGAGAATTATGGTATAGGTCTTGGCCTTGCAGGATATGGGTCAGTACCCGAAGTACGCGCAGAAATTGAGCGAAGAGTTTCTCGTATTGCAGCTGGACACGTTTATAAGCTCGTCAGTGACGTTGAAGCTGCCCATGCTGCTTCTCTTGGACTGCAAGACGGGATTATTCTTATAGCTGGAACTGGTTCAATTGCCTACGGGAAGCATCATCACAAATCAGCTCGTGTAGGTGGTTGGGGACCTCTTATAGGTGACGAAGGTAGTGGTTATTGGATAGCGAAAGAGCTTCTGAGAGAATTTTCTGCTCAAAGTGATGGACGTCAAGATCGAACGTTGCTATATAGTCTTGTCCGCGCACACCTTTCTTGCACAGATGATTTTAATCTCATATCTTATGTACAAAATCCTAAGACGGGCTCTCGCACGGAGCTTGCCCGTCTTGCTCCAATTGTTTTTAAGGCTGCCGCGCAGCATGATATTTGTGCAGAGCGTATTATACATACGGCCATTTCTCACTATGTGTTGCATGTTAAAGCACTCATACAAAAGCTTGGCTTTCAGCTTGATATATGCGATAACTCTCGGGAGCTATCGAGCGGTGCTTCAAATATCAACATAAGCTATGTTGGTGGCGTATTTAAGGCAGGAGGTCTTGTGCTTGAACCACTGAGTCAGGCTCTTCCTTCCTACTGTAAGTTGCGTAAACCACTAAGAGAACCTGATGTTGGTGCTTGTTTGTTGCTTAAGGAAGAATTAGATCGCATCAATTAATAAAGCGTTTTAGGAGTGTATACAGAGGAGGAACCTCATGATTGCCGCGGGTATTATGAGCGGGACTAGTTTGGACGGAATAGACGTTGCACTTGTTGATATTGATGGTGTGGGTTTGGCTACTACCTGTCGTCTTATATCGTTTTATACATTTCCCATGCCTTTGGACACTAAACAGCATATTATGCGCGCCTGTCTTGATAAAGCAACAACATCACAGCTTAGTTCATTGCATAGCGAGCTTGGGTATCTTTTTGCGCACAGTGTTCAAGAAGCCCTTAAACGAGCACATATTGCGTCTAAGGATTTGCGTTTTATTGCAAGTCATGGACAAACTGTTTGGCATGCGCCAAATTCGCACGATAGCAATTCTTGCACGTATTCGTCAACTTTACAGCTTGGCAACAGCGCAATTATAGCTTGGGAATGCCAAACAACTGTTGTCAGTGATTTTCGTTCTATGGATATGGCAGCGGGCGGGCAAGGTGCTCCGCTTGTTCCTTATTCTGAACTTGTTTTGTATGCAAAAGATTCTACTAATCGAGCACTTGTAAATATTGGCGGAATTTCTAACATTACCGCACTTAAGGCAAAAGCTCAGATAGACGACGTGTTTGCTTTTGATTGTGGTCCGGGAAACATGATGATAGACGAGGTATGTCGAGTCTTTTTTGGTTGTGAGTTTGATGAAGGGGGACAACTTGCTGCACGAGGAAATCTAAATCCCCAGTTGTGGCAGCGTCTGTGTGATAACAAGTTTTATGAGCAAAATCCTCCAAAAAGCACAGGGAGAGAGATGTTTGGCGCTCAATATACCCGATCGCTTTTGCGTCAATGCAATATCTTAAATGCGACTGACGCGCTATTAAAATCTGAGTATGCTTATGATGTGCTGTACACATTTACGCACTATAGTGCATTTTGCATTGCAGAAGCATACAAGCATTTTGTAAAGCCTCATTTTGCACAGCAACCTTGCAAAGACCAGCTCATTGTATCTGGGGGAGGCGCTCATAATAAGACGCTTATGAGCATGCTTGATAATATGTTGCCAGGTGTTATGGTATGTTCGCAGCACGATTTAGGCTATTCAAGTGACGCAAAAGAAGCAATCGCTTTTGCTCTTATGGGCAATGAAACTCTGCACGGCAGAGCTTCCAATGTGCCTCGCGTGACTGGTGCTAAGTGTTCTGTTGTTTTGGGTAACGTAACACCTTGTCCCATTCCTACCAATTCTGGAGTTCTCGATGTCTTATAACCGTAAATCTTCTCAAAAAGCTCGTAAATCTCGTAACAATAACTTGCATAGGGACACTGCACACAAGCATGCCCAGCACGTATCTTCGCCATCCACTACAGCAAGCGCTGCTGTTAAGTTTCATGGAGTGATACGTAATGATATGGTAGAAGAACAAACAGCGTCTGCAGGATTTGTTCCATTTACGTTTAGTACATCAGCGCTTTTGTTGATAAGCTCTCTTATAGGTGCCATATTGGTGCCACAGGTTTTATCGATATGTGGAGTTTCTTACGAGGTAACACTTGTTCAAAGTCTGTCTTTATGCGTGGCGTGCGCGCTTGGTTATGGAAGGTATTTTGTTGATACTAAACGCGGCTTATGTAGAGGCTTTTTTCTAACAGTGGCTATTACGTATATTTTATCTTCTATAGGTTTGTATTGCCTGTTGTTTATGGGTTTTTAGGAACGTGCAAAGCCTGAATAAGAACTTTTTACCTCTATCTGCGGCAGTGTTAAGGTAGTCATAAAGCCGCCGTGCTTACTTTTGCTTATGGACGTTCTTCCATTATGCGCATCGACAATCTGTTCTACAATCAAAAGCCCTAAGCCATGGCGCTGTTCGGTGGTACTTGTATCACAGATCATATAATGAGGTGTGTGATTAAGCTGTTTGAGCTTTTCATCTGAGACTCCTATGCCATTATCTTCAACACAAATCATGCAATTATTGCGATTTGCGCTCACAGACACATAAATTGTGCACCCGCTTTCGTTATGGGTGATGCTATTCCACATAAGATTTGAGATTGCTCGCTTTAATAAGTCCTTATCTGCAAAAATATTGCAAGTTGTAAGACTCTCGTCTGTTTCCCAAACGATTTCAAATTCGCCCTGCATATCCATGTTTATGAAATCAACAACAACTTGACGAACAACGCTAACGGCGTTTTCCTCTTTTTTCTTAATTGGCTGCATGTTATATTCAAGCTTTGAAGCAAGATTAAGGTCATTGATTAAATTTTTCATGCGTTCGCTTTGCTTCATGATCATGTTCGATTTTTTTCGATCTTCTGTTTCAAGACAAGAAGAGCTCGCTAACTGACCAGCATATCCCATGACCATAGATAAAGGCGTGCGAATATCGTGGGAAACACCTGCTATCCAATTTGCACGCGCCATTTCCTTTTTTCGTAATTGTTCTTTTTGTTGTTGTAAAACATCGGATGTTGAGTTGATATGAGCAGATATTTCTGAAAGCGCTCCTGTTTCTGGAATGTGGACACGCTCGGCTGTGGACAGGCGTTGTATGCCCTTAATAATTGGATTGACCGATTTAAGGAGTTTCATATTGGCTATTACATAAATTCCAAGGACAAGGCAGATGTTGATACATAAAACACCTAAAACGATCTGCGGAGAATTTGAAATTAAACTGTAGTTCCAACTTGGTGTTGTGTGTTTCCAAAAACTATTGTGTGGGAAACCTACAACAACCACGCCTCGTTCGTTTTCGCCCGTATATGTGGGGTATCCTTTAAGATATCCCACGCTTAACTGAGCTATATCGGAGAGTGTATAGCTTGCAGGAATAGTAGAGGGAACATTTTTTGTTTTCCATACAACGCGCGAGGTGTCATTATCAATTAAAATTGCCCATGCATGGGCGTCTTTCAGTTTAGTGCTCATGTGCTCAGGGAGTGTAAAATCTCCGTTTGCAGATACGTGGAGTGCTTTTCCAGCTTCTTTTGCAATATTATACGGAGACGTCTCTTTATGGGGGATTTGATTTGCCATCAGTACAGCAAACGCAATGATGTTTATAGCTAAAATAAGTACCGAGCTAAGCAGAAAAATACCTATAAATCGTTTTATGAGTTTTGGTATGCTTTTCATCCTACTTCTCTTCCACAATCAGCTTATAGCCCAATCCCTTAACCGTTATGAGCGAAACAGGCTGCGATGGATTACGCTCAATTTTTTCTCTAATACGACGTATATGTGCCATTAAAGAATTTTCGTATCCAAAAGGATTGTCGCCCCACGCCGCCTCACACAACGCATCAATGGTTATAATGCGTCCTGCATTGCGGTATAAGGCAGAAAGTAAATCATACTCTTTTGCAGTCAGCGGAATATGCTTGGCGTCTTTTATTACTTCTGCAGCCGAAAAATCAAGCAGACTGTTTTTTAGCTTTACAACTGGGCTTTCGCCCTTGTAACTTCTTCTTAATATTGCCATGATACGAAACATGAGTTCTTTTGGTAGAAACGGTTTTACCACATAATCATCGGCACCTAGGTTAAATCCCTTAAATTTGTCCTCGTCTTCACCGCAAGCAGTGAGAAACAAAACAGGACAATCACTATATTGTTTGAGGCACTTCATAAGATCAAATCCATTTCCATCAGGAAGCATCACATCAAGGATTGCTAATTCTGGAGGGAATTTTTTAGCCACGTCTACCGCGTCTTTCATGGTTTGAACCGCTGTTATATGGCGAAACCCGTATTCGTTGAGGATGGATACAACCATATGTAACAGCTCTTCCTCATCATCAACAAGCAACACGTGCTTATTCAGCAAATAATCATCCCGATTCATAGCAAAGCCTCCTTTGCTTCTATTATGCCATGTACGTATACATTTTGTTGAACGCCTTATAAAACGTAAGGTAGATGTAAGGTAGAGCGAATGTTGTTGCAAGGTTGGTGCAATATCATAAACCTCAGAAAGGAGATATTGCTATGAACAATATTGTTACAACACAACAGCTTACAAAAAGATATAAATCATTTATAGCTGTTAACAACGTTTCACTTCATATCCGCAAAGGAAGCATTTACGGCTTTCTTGGTCCAAATGGGGCGGGAAAATCTACCACTATGAAAATGCTTTTGGGGCTTACAGCTCCCACACAAGGCACTTTTACCATAGATGGGAAGCATTTTCCTGCAGACCGTATACCCATTTTGAAGGAAATAGGATCATTTATTGAATCCCCGTCGTTCTACGCTAATCTAACCGGTAGAGAAAATCTTGATATCATTCGACGTATCTTAGGGCTTCCCCAATGCGCAGTTGAAGACGCGCTAGAGTTGGTGAGTCTTTCTGAGTTTGGCGATCGTTTGGCAAAGCAATATTCACTTGGCATGAAACAGCGATTAGGACTTGCAGGAGCGCTGCTTGGTAGGCCGCCTATTCTGATTTTGGATGAGCCAACAAATGGACTTGATCCTGCTGGTATTCACGAAATCCGCAATTTGATTAAGTCACTACCCAGTCTTTACGATTGTACGATTCTTATTTCTTCTCATATGCTCTCCGAAATTGAACTCATGGCAGATGATATTGGAATACTTAATCACGGACGTTTGTTATTTGAGGGCAGTTTGGATGACTTGCGCCAGTATGCTCTGCGTTCTGGCTTTGCTGCCGATAATTTGGAAGAGATGTTTCTGTCTATGATTGAGAGTGACAACTTGCGCAAAAAGCAGAGGGCAAAGTTATGAAAACGTTTGTAATTGAACTTAAGAAAAGCAAAAGGACGGGTTTTATCCCCCTTATGCTTGCGGTGGGTATTATGGGTGCGGCTTATGCCTTTGTAAATTTTGTTGTGAGAAAAGACACGTTATTAAGCTTACCTTTAGCTCCTATGGATATTCTTCTTACGCAGCTTTACGGCATGATCATGGTATTAAACATGTTTGGTGTGATCGTTGCGGCATGCATTATGTATAACATGGAATTTAAGGGAAATGCTGTTAAAAAGATGCATATGCTCCCCATGAGCGTACCTTGCATGTATCTATGTAAATTCTTGCTCCTGACCGCGCTACTCTTGCTTGCTATTTTTCTCCAGAATTTAGCACTTGCATATATTGGCATGACCGATTTACCGCAGGGTGCCTTTGAGTTATCTACACTTATATCTTTTGGGGGTTATTCGTTTATTACTTCCATGCCGGTGTTGTCTTTTATGCTTCTCATTTCGTCGCGATTTGAAAATATGTGGATGACACTAGGAATTGGTGTGGCAGGCTTTTTAAGTAGCATGGCTGTAGCTTCGTCAGACATGATGCTTTTTATGATTTCTCCTTTTGTAATTATGCTAAAACCTGCTGTTGCTATGAGTGCTGCGCCTCATATGGGGATTGTGATTGCCTCGCTTGTTGAAACAATTCTGTTTTTATATGCTGGCGTGTGGACAGCTCAACATGTGCATTACGAATAGGAGGTATAGAAATGAACTTTTGGAACCTGCTTAGCATTGAATTTATAAAAGTAAAGCGCAGTAAAATTATTCCTTTGATTTTTATTGCTCCGCTTCTGGTGGTTTCATCTGGCGTAGCTAGTCTTCACAGATACTTTACGCCTGAATATACAAACGCTTGGGCAGCTATGTTTATTCAAAGCGCATTGATTTATTCGTATTATTTGCTGCCGCTGAGTATGATTGTTATTTGCGTGATGATTGCAGGACGAGAAACAGCGCATAACGGGATATTAAAAATGTTGGCGTTGCCCTTAAGCCGCCGTGCTCTTTCTGCTGCAAAATTTTGTGTGCTGGTGTTTTATTTGTTTATGGAAATCGCGGTATTTTTTGCGGTATTTGTTATAGCTGGTCTTTTTGCAACCATGAGCACTGGAATTACTGAAACGCTTCCTGTGATGTACCTTTTGAATTGGTGTTGCATCTTGTTTTTAACTATGATTCCAAGCCTTACCGTTATGTGGGCAATTACGGTGCTTTTTGAAAAGTCGTTGTTGTCCATTGGGTTAAATATTCTTCTAGTCATTCCGGGCGTTTTAGCAGCAAATACTCCGCTTTGGTTGGCATACCCCTATTGTTATAGCGGCTATTTGGTTTCTCGGTCTTTACATGCGGTAACGTCCATGGGAATAGGTGATGGTGTTTCGCTCGTTCCGTTTTTGCCATGCGCCATTGCGATTTCTGCAGGTGTATTTTGGGTCTCCGTAACGCGTTTTGGAAAGAAAGAGATGAACTAATATATATATATTTGTATATAATGTTGTTAACTTTGTAAACGGTGCGTGCAATCCAAGCGGTGTAGGCGATTCAAGCGCTGCAAGAAATCTAAGCTGCGCGCGCGAAGCACGCGACCCAAACACCGCAAACGCCGCCGCTTCAATAGGAGACAAGTTATGGAAAAGCAAAGCAAAAACAAACGAAACACGCTGCTAATCGTGTGCGTTATAGTTTTTGCGATGCTTTTTGTTATATTCGGGCTCTTAAGGAACAGAATTTTTCAGTCAAGTATTGTAAGAAACGTTAGCGATAAAATCGATTTTATTGTAAATACTAAACAACTTAAAATCCCTGATGATGCCCTTGCTTTTTCGGTGTATGACATGAATGCGAACACCTACTTGTTTTATGAAGGAGCGGGTCAGGAGCCAACCGTTGCAAGCCTGTCAAAACTTTTTGCCATAGATTATGCGCTTAGTAAGGTTAAGCTTGATGACGTTTTTGAAGCCAACGACGAAACACTTAAACTTGTGCCTGCGGGTTCATCGATGGCTAATCTAACGCGTGGAACGTATACTGCAAAGCAAATTATGCAGGCGATGCTTGTTCCATCTGGAAACGATGCGGCCTATGTTATGGCATATAATATCGGCAAAATGGATTTAGGCGCAGGTCATAGCGCAAAAGAATATATCAATCATTTTGTAAAATCACTGAGAACCTATTTAGCGCGTGAGGGCTATGGCAAAACAGATCTCTATGACCCAAGTGGATTTTCTATGCAGGCCACTACCAATTTGGATGACATCAATAGGGTGACGCTTAAACTGCTCGATTACGATTTTGTCAAAGAGTGCATGGGAGAGAGCTCATTTACCATTACAACAAAACAAGGCAATTTTACCTGGAAAAATACTAATGAGTTTTTAGATAAAGAGTCGCTGTTTTACAACAGGTACATCAAAGGTGTAAAAACGGGAACATTTGCTTCTTCTTATAATATCATTGCCCTGTACGAGAATAATGGCAAAAGATATTTAATTATCTGTTTAGCTGCGCATTCCAATAAAGACAGATATCAAGCTGTTCAAGCCGCCATAAATACGATTATAGAAAAGCGTTAATGTTTTCGACATTTTGGTACTTTCGGTAACAATGCATAACTCATCAAGAGTTTTATTGCCTCACCTCGTATCTCAAGATTATTTCTCTTGACTTTTGTAAGCGGGGGGGGGGGTACACTTTTTCTAAGTTTCTCATGAGTTTCCGCAAAATGTTTAAGAACAACGCGATAAGGAGGCCGCCATGGCTACTCATTCGTTTAATCAAGATTCTCTGTCCCATGATCCAGTTGTGGGATCCAAGAAAAACAACGCCACTGCCTCACTGCCTTTAAGCGCAATGGGTGTTACTTCTCTTGTGATGGGTATTCTTGCACTTGTGATTTCATGGATCCCCATTATAAATAACATTACTTTTCTCTTTTCTATTTTAGGTTTGGTATTTGCGATTGTAGCTTTTGTTGGCATTAAGCATCATAAAGTTCGTGGTCGTGGCATAGCTTATGCGGGACTTATTACTTCTATAGTTGGTTTTGCCATAATGTTGGCAACTCAGTCGCTTTATGGCGAGGTCTTAAAGCAAGCTACCACTACATCTCATACCAAGACAGCTACCACATCAACATCCAATAACGATAGCGAAAAAGCTCAAAAGGATGATTCGGCAGGAAATGAAGAAAAAAGCCAGGATAACAAAAGCGATAACAAAGATGCTTCCGAAGGCGAAATTGATAATGGAAAATATCATGTGACAATTAAAGGTGCCGAGTTGTCCGGCGAAGATTATGACGGTAATCCAACCGTTTTGGTCACGTATGAAGTAGTCAATAATCAAAAGGACAAGACAAGCAATCCTTTTGATTGGAACGTTAAAGTTTTCCAAAACGGCACGGCGGTGTCTAATCATGCTATGTATGTTCACAAACCAAAGGGCTATGACTCTAAAGCAAATCACTACCAAACGCAAATACAACCAGGCGGAAAGTTTAGTTATGTCGAAGCGTTTGTAGTAAAAGATAAAAAGGCCCCGATTCGAGTTGAAATTTCATCAAGTTGGAAAGAAGAAGATAAGATTACTAAAGAGTTTAATCTTTCGTAAGCATATACAAAGACTTATACATAATATATAGATGGTGTATCCGAAAACAGCTCACAACGTGAGCTGTTTTCATTATCTTGAGTGACTACACACTTTGCCAAGGAGATTGATAAACAATTGCCTTGTTTGAAAGAGCTTGGTTATACGTTGGCCGTGTCCCTAAGCAAAGTATCAAATATAAATCTAACCACTTATATAAGATCATGTATAATAAAGATACATTACGTGATAAAACATAGGCATTTATCAACCTTAAATGGTTTTAGGAGCACTTAGCTTCTGCCATTCCCTCCCTAATTGTGTCGATGACGTGAAGACTTAAATTCTCGCACACATTGCCTATTGTTTCGCGTATAGTAATTCCTCGCGCCGCACAGACGCTACGTTGTCTCGTGAGCGCACACTGAACCTTGAAAACTGGATACTGTGATTGAGAAATCATAAAAGATAGCTAAGCAAATTCGAATTTATATAAGTATTTATACGTCAATTTTTTCGAACCAAGCGAATCCAGATCAGCGATCATATGAGCAAGATAAACACTTCTTAATTTTGATTGAAAACTGAAGCAATTCAGTTTATTTCATTTTGAATGGAGAGTTCGATCCTGGCTCAGGATGAACGCTGGCGGCGCGCCTAACACATGCAAGTCGAACGGTTAAAGCATCTTCGGATGTGTATAAAGTGGCGAACGGCTGAGTAACACGTGGGCAACCTGCCCTTTGCACTGGGATAGCCTCGGGAAACCGAGGTTAATACCGGATACTCCATATTTGTCGCATGGCGAATATGGGAAAGCTCCGGCGGCAAAGGATGGGCCCGCGGCCTGTTAGCTAGTTGGTGGGGTAGTGGCCTACCAAGGCAATGATGGGTAGCCGGGTTGAGAGACCGACCGGCCAGATTGGGACTGAGACACGGCCCAGACTCCTACGGGAGGCAGCAGTGGGGAATCTTGCACAATGGGCGAAAGCCTGATGCAGCGACGCCGCGTGCGGGATGAAGGCCTTCGGGTTGTAAACCGCTTTCAGCAGGGACGAGGCCGCAAGGTGACGGTACCTGCAGAAGAAGCCCCGGCTAACTACGTGCCAGCAGCCGCGGTAATACGTAGGGGGCAAGCGTTATCCGGATTCATTGGGCGTAAAGCGCGCGTAGGCGGTCTGTTAGGTCAGGAGTTAAATCTGGGGGCTCAACCCCTATCCGCTCCTGATACCGGCAGGCTTGAGTCTGGTAGGGGAAGATGGAATTCCAAGTGTAGCGGTGAAATGCGCAGATATTTGGAAGAACACCGGTGGCGAAGGCGGTCTTCTGGGCCATGACTGACGCTGAGGCGCGAAAGCTAGGGGAGCGAACAGGATTAGATACCCTGGTAGTCCTAGCTGTAAACGATGGACACTAGGTGTGGGGAGATTATACTTTCCGTGCCGCAGCTAACGCATTAAGTGTCCCGCCTGGGGAGTACGGTCGCAAGACTAAAACTCAAAGGAATTGACGGGGGCCCGCACAAGCAGCGGAGCATGTGGCTTAATTCGAAGCAACGCGAAGAACCTTACCAGGGCTTGACATTTAGGTGAAGCAGTGGAAACACTGTGGCCGAAAGGAGCCTAAACAGGTGGTGCATGGCTGTCGTCAGCTCGTGTCGTGAGATGTTGGGTTAAGTCCCGCAACGAGCGCAACCCTTGTCGCATGTTGCCAGCGGTTCGGCCGGGCACCCATGCGAGACCGCCGGCGTTAAGCCGGAGGAAGGTGGGGACGACGTCAAGTCATCATGCCCCTTATGTCCTGGGCTGCACACGTGCTACAATGGCCGGCACAGAGGGCTGCTACTGCGCGAGCAGAAGCGAATCCCTAAAGCCGGTCCCAGTTCGGATTGGAGGCTGCAACTCGCCTCCATGAAGTCGGAGTTGCTAGTAATCGCGGATCAGCACGCCGCGGTGAATGCGTTCCCGGGCCTTGTACACACCGCCCGTCACACCACCCGAGTCGTCTGCACCCGAAGTCGTCGGCCTAACCCGCAAGGGAGGGAGGCGCCGAAGGTGTGGAGGGTAAGGGGGGTGAAGTCGTAACAAGGTAGCCGTACCGGAAGGTGCGGCTGGATCACCTCCTTTCTAGGGAGAATAAGCTCTACTAGATTGTTATTACCTTTTATACAGTGTGTCTTGCCGTTAAATTTCGCTGATCATCTTTTATCTTCAATTACAGTGTTCAGTCTTCAGGGCTCAATGCCTTGTGTGTACCTTGAGAGCTGTATAGCGTAACAAACGATAATTTTCTTATTTAAGAAGAAGATCGCATCTGATCGCATCAATGAGAAATCATTGATAGTGTATGTATGTACCAAACCATTGATAGATAAGATGGTAAGGGCACACGGTGGATGCCTTGGCACAGGAAGCCGATGAAGGACGTGACAAGCTGCGATAAGCTACGGTTAGGGGCACATACCCGCTTGACCCGTAGATTTCCGAATGGGTAAACCTAATAAGAGTCATTTCTTATTACAGTGCGTTGAACACATAGACGCATCTGAGACAACCTGGGGAACTGAAACATCTAAGTACCCAGAGGAAAATAAATCAAACGAGATTCCGCTAGTAGTGGCGAGCGAACGCGGATAAGGGCCAAACCACAGGTTGCGAAAGCTCTTGTGGGGTTGTAGGGTCACAAATTGTACAGTAAGAAAATTTCTTAGAAGCAAAACGGTCTGGGAAGGCCGGCAAGATAGGGTAAAAGCCCCGTACGCGAATCTAAGAAATCTGTCTTGTGATACCTGAGTACTGCCGGACACGTGAAACCCGGTGGGAATCTGGGGGGACCACCCTCCAAGCCTAAATACTCTCCTGTGACCGATAGTGAACCAGTACCGTGAGGGAAAGGTGAAAAGCACCCCGGAAGGGGAGTGAAATAGTACCTGAAACCGTGTGCTTACAAGCAGTTGGAGCAAGATTTTTCTTGTGACAGCGTGCCTTTTGTAGAATGAGCCAGCGAGTTACGGTGTGTGGCAAGGTTAAGCTAAAAAGCGAGCCGAAGCGACAGCGAGTCTTAATTGGGCGTTTTAGTCGCACATCGTAGACGCGAAGCCAAGTGATCTATCCATGAGCAGGCTGAAGCGGGGGTAAGACCCCGTGGAGGGCCGAACCCACCTAGGTTGAAAACTGGGGGGATGACTTGTGGATAGGGGTGAAAGGCCAATCAAACTTGGAGATATCTCGTTCTCCTCGAAATAGCTTTAGGGCTAGCCTCGGATGTTTACCTGCGGAGGTAGAGCACTGGATGATTGCGGGGGCTTCACCGCCTACCAACATCAACCAAACTCCGAATGCCGTATGGTCTAGAATCCGGGAGTCAGAACATGTGGGCTAAGCCGTGTGTTCGAAAGGGAAACAGCCCAGACCGTCCGCTAAGGTCCCCAAATTTATGCTAAGTGGCAAAGGATGTGCGTTTGCTCAGACAACCAGGATGTTGGCTTAGAAGCAGCCATTCATTTAAAGAGTGCGTAATAGCTCACTGGTCGAGTGAACATGCGCCGACAATATACGGGGCTAAGCATAGTACCGAAGCGACGGACTAGTTTTACTAGTGGTAGAGGAGCTTTCCGTCTGGAGTGAAGCTGTGGGGTAACCCATGGTGGACCGGCCGGAAGTGAGAATGCTGGCATGAGTAACGAGAGAGATGTGAAAAACATCTCCGCCGTAAACCCAAGGTTTCCTGGGCAAGGCTAATCCTCCCAGGGTCAGTCGGGAGCTAAGGCAAGGCCGGAAGGCGTAGTCGATGCACAGCAGGTAGATATTCCTGCACCTCCGACGCAACATTATTACCAATGGGGTGACGAAGAAGGGTAGCTCAGCGGGGTTCTGGATGTCCCCGTGAGATCACGTAGGCTACAAGGTAGTGAAATGCGCCTTGTATTAAAGCTGAGGTGAAGGACGAAACGATTGAGCGAAGTGAGTGAGCCCATACTTCCGAGAAAAACCTCTAGGGAGTTGCTAGGAGCCCGTACCGCAAACCGACACAGGTGGGTGGGTAGAACATACCAAGGCGATCGGGAGAACTATGGTTAAGGAACTCGGCAAAATAACCCCGTAACTTCGGGATAAGGGGTGCCATCTTAGGTGATAAGATTTACTCTTTGAGCTTTTGGTGGTCACAGTAAAGAGGTCCAAACGACTGTTTATCAAAAACACAGGACTCTGCTGAAGTCGTAAGACGACGTATAGGGTCTGACGCCTGCCCGGTGCCGGAAGGTCACGAGGAGTTGTTAGCATTTGCGAAGCAGCGAATCTAAGCCCCGGTAAACGGCGGCCGTAACTATAACGGTCCTAAGGTAGCGAAATTCCTTGTCGGGTAAGTTCCGACCTGCACGAAAGGCGTAACGATTTGGACACTGTCTCAACCATAGACCCGGTGAAATTGCACTAGTCGTGAAGATGCGACTTACCCGCGGAAGGACGGAAAGACCCCGTGAACCTTTACTGCAGCTTGACATTGGCTGCCGGTTCGTCGTGTAGAGGATAGGTGGGAGACTGTGAACTGGAGACGCCAGTCTTCAGGGAGTCACCCTTGGAATACCACCCTCGACGTTTCGGCATCCTAACCCTTCGCCGTAATCCGGGAAGGGGACCGTGTCAGGTGGGTAGTTTGACTGGGGCGGTCGCCTCCTAAAATGTAACGGAGGCGCACGTAAGGTCTGCTCAGGATGGTCGGCAATCATCCTTTTGAGTGCAAGAGCATAAGCAGGCTTAACTGCGAGACAAACAAGTCGAGCAGATGGGAAACCAGGTTCTAGTGATCCGGCGGCTCAGAGTGGAATGGCCGTCGCTCAACGGATAAAAGGTACTCCGGGGATAACAGGCTGATCTTCCCCAAGAGTCCACATCGACGGGAAGGTTTGGCACCTCGATGTCGGCTCATCGCATCCTGGGGCTGGAGCAGGTCCCAAGGGTATGGCTGTTCGCCATTTAAAGCGGTACGCGAGCTGGGTTCAGAACGTCGTGAGACAGTTCGGTCCCTATCCTCCGTGGGCGTAGGAAAATTGAGGGAGGCTGCCCCTAGTACGAGAGGACCGGGGTGGACGGACCTCCGGTGTACGGGTTGTTAACCAATAGCATTGCCCGGTAGCTGAGTCCGGTTGGGATAACCGCTGAAAGCATCTAAGCGGGAAGCCCATCCCAAGATGAGTTTTCCTTTTGGTAAGACCCCTTGTAGACAACAAGGTGATAGGCTTCAGGTGTACGTGTGGTAACGCACTTAGCCGAGAAGTACTAATCGGTCGAGCTCTTTTCTATTCAATGTAGATCATATGCGTCTTCTAATCAATTGTTATGCTGTATAGCTCTCAGAGTACATGCTCATGTGCTCTGATTGATAATTGAATGTCCCTCGTTGGTCAGCGATTTTGGCAGGGGAGGTACACCCGGTCCCATTCCGAACCCGGAAGTTAAGCCCCCTAGCGCCGATGGTACTGCGGAGTTAGTCCGTGGGAGAGCAGGACGTCGCTGACCAACGAGGGACATTTGTATATCGTGTGTGTCTGGTTGGATGCGTGTGAGACAACCTTTTATTTTTAGATCTTTATTATCCTCGATATATATTTTTGCTATGTATTCAAAGCTCATGTAAGCTTGAATACGGGCTGCTTAAGTTGTTTGTTGTGTTTTTTCCTTTTTAATCCGTATAAGGCTGCCTAGCGTGTTCTCATGCCTGTATGAGGCTATTTAGAGTGCTTTAAAGCTTGGCATGGGGATGTGTAGAGGCTTTAAGTCTGCACCTTTGTGGCGCGGGTCCGCCGCATAATGTCTTGCTCGGTTACGCGGATACTTTCACGGTGTTATTTTGTTTAGAACTGTTGGCTCAACTTTTCTTCTATACAACCATTCTTGTTTATAAATCTTGATTGATATGAATAGTCGATTTAACCTCATCTTGTCTTTATCGAACATAAATATATACCGCCTACCGACTAAATAATACCACCTGCCGAATTACAAATATTCGTATTTTTGTCATTTATTGAGCAATGCTTGTTTTTTTGACCCACTCCAGGCTTTGTTTTGCACCGCTTTAATCCTTGCAAAAAATTTACCTCAAAATTTTAATCTTACGTGTTTTGTGCAAGTCTTTATTCAAATCTGTGCAAGTTTGTTGCAAGTTTTCTAAATTTCGCCTTCATGGGAAACTCTCATGCATAAAAATATTCAAAAATCTAAAAAATCTTTCAATTTACTCTTGCATTTTTCTTGCAGATTACTTTTATTTTCATTCAAGTTATGGCTTTTCGTTTTTCTAAATAGAATCCCTAACTTACAAAAAATAGGTTTCCATAGCTGAATGGAGATGATTGATATGTGTTATTATTCGGATACATTAAAACATTCTGAGATTTCTATTATCTCATGTGATGACTATGCTTTTAGTTCTGATCCAATTTTACTACCCTCTAGTACTTCTTTGCTTGATAAGTACGTACCCGATGACACCAACCGTGGACACATTCTCCTTATCAGTGCTGCTCATGGATGCGGAAAAACTTTCTCTACAGATACACTTATGCATTATTATGAGCAGAATAATTATGAGACTGTACATTTTGACCTGTCATCTTGCGCGCAGGAAAATCTTTCTAACTTTTTTATCCGTTTATACAATAAATTTTCAAAGAAGAATCTTTTAGCGCATCGATATTTTGTTGTTTTTAGTCATGTTTATAGCCATGATGAGCAGGTACATGAACAGCTTATCCGAGTGGCTTCTCTGCTTTATAACGCACACAACCGTATTCTCATTGCAACAAGGCCGCAATATTTGCATTTTTATAGAAAGCTTTACCCACTCGCCCAGCTTGTCAATAAGCCTGATTTGCTGGCTAAAACGTCAAACAAATCGAAAGGGATCTTACAGGCTACACATGGGATTGCAGCGCTTGGTTGCGCACTTTTGCATGATAGAGAACATGATTGCGATATTCATACGTACAAATCGTCTTATCTTAAAGCGCTTACAAGCTACATGCTTTTCTATATAAATGATTATGGAAAGCATTGTCAGAGCAAGGATCAGAATGCATGTCAAACATACGTGCCTATGTTATTGCTTCTTTTTAGTTTGGGTTCGTCTCGTTTAGCCGAAGTTGAATCAATATGCAGAAAACTTAATATAGATTCTAACGATATTCAAAAATATACGTCTTTAGAGGATGGATTTATTGAATTTAATTTATACACATCTTCTTTTGAGGTTGCGGGTTTATGTGATGATCGTTTATGGCAGTTAGTTATCAAACACTTAGCTCAATATTTTAAGAATTATCCTGAACTGATTTGGGTAGTTGCTTCTAAACTTGCGCAAAGAGGTTCTTATATACGGTGTGCAACCATGCTTAATCTTATAAGTGAGTTCATCTCTACGTCCTGCGATATATCAAGTGTGTCTTTTTTAGAGGATGCATATCTTAAAGAATGTATAGGAATTTTGCTTGAGCGAGGTTATGGTCTTATTTTGTCAGGACAAACCAATGCCGTACGTTTCTTACTGAAAACTTGCGAATATGCATATGCCAAAACATGGAGCTTTCAATTTTTAAAGCAAGCTTATAACTTACTTACCAATGAATTTCTTCCAGAGGCCTCAAAAAAGAAAGAAGATTTGTTATTAAAGGATATGGATAAATCTAACTTGGTTAATGAGGCTCACGAGTTAAAGGGCGCTTGCGTTGCGCATACGGTAAAACGAGATGCAGAAGAAGCTGAAAACTTAGAGCAATCTAGCCGCCGCACCTCATCTGCTGCAAATGCTGCGCTACCACAAACAACGCTGACGAATCCTAATCAAGTACCTCATGCAACAATACTGCAAACAGCTCACAAGAGAATACCATATGTTACCAAGAAGACGAAGGAATACTATGCATATATAGAAGTTGTTCGTTTGCTGGAATATATAAGGAAGTACTGTCGCTTTGCTTTAGACGAACATAAACGTTTGCCGCGTTTATCTAAATCTCGCGCACCTTTGGTTTATCACATTACACAGATGGTTAAGCAATTGGTGCAGGGTAATTTTCTTAAAGCACTCCATAGAGCAAGTTTACAAACACATGTGAGCGTACCACAAACTATATTTGACGTTTTGGAGTGTCACACCAGGTATTATGCATATGTTATGCTTGGTCTTCCTCCCGAGGGTGCTCTTCCTTCTTCAAGTGGTGAGAAAAGTATATATGCTTTTGGTAAGGACTCGTCTTTATACACTTATATAAGTTATTGTGATGAGCTTATTGCCATGCTGTCTGCATTAAAACCTGTTTTTTCCCGAGGTGCTCAGGCAATACGATGTGCACATGAACATGATAATAAAACGTTTGAAGTTATTTTTTATATAGCAGATGCTATTCACCATCTTTTACAGGGAAATTTTAGGCAAGCGCTGTCGCGTGCTCAAGCAGGATTCAGCATGGCAACCAGCTTTACTGGAGCGTCTGCAACATACATTCAACAGGTTGCATATTTTATGTATATATGTGCATGTTTACTTGCTAAAGAGCCCATTAAAACAAAAGATATCAATTCCTGCGAAGGTTTCTTTCAAGACCTTGTAAGCCTCGTTTTATATTCACTGTATGCTACCAATTGGTTTGATGATAGAGGGTCGATACCATCGCGCAGTACCACACTTAAACCCATCGTAAGCATTCCTTCGAGAAATATGTCGTGGATTTATGCACTGGTGTACAAGCTTTTCCCAACTTGTGTATCTGTGCTTGTGCAAAACACACCGCTTTTGTGGCAAAAAACGTTTTTGCAATTCATGAAAACCTGCTTTGTTGATTTTTCATGGGATGGTCCACAAACAATGGTATCTATGCAGCCTCAATTTAAGCAAATGGATATATCGCCGGATAAGGGTTTATTGACAAGTGATTTACAAGACAACAAGGTGAATCTACATTCGGAATTAGAGCCTTTGCATGAACTACAGCTACTCTCATGTGGAAAGCGCATCTATATTCAGTGTTTTAATCGGTTTTCAGTTTATGTTGATGGTGTGGCTCAAGATACACGTTTGTTGCAAAAACGCCATGTTAACCAGCTTTTAGGATATTTGTCACTTTGCCCACAACATCGTTCTAATCGTTATAATTTAATTACTGCTATTTGGGGAGATTGCGACTTTGAATATGGCATGGTAAGGCTATATGAAACCATGAGTGCTGCTCGTAAAGCCATGCATGCAAAGGAGCTACCTCAAAATCCCTTACGTGTTAATAAGAATGAAGGCATGGTTTTTTTAGATGATGCCGTAATTACCTGTGATGTTGATATATTTGTGCGCTTATCAAAAAGTATTGTGCATGAAGAACTTAACGATGAAGCTGTGATAGATAAAGGATGTCGTGCACTGACATTATTTGGATCAGGTATTGACGTTATAATCAACGATTTGAATGGTAAGTTTTATGGCTGTTGTGAGGAAATCCAAAACTTATTTGCCACTGTATCGATATTGGTAAGTAATGCTGCGTGCAGACAGGGAAGAATACGGCTTGCTTTACGTGTGATGCAGTCAGCTTTCTCGCAAATGCCTCTTAGAGAGGATATTGTGTGTTATCTTTTAAAGCTGCTGGAAACAAACGATAGAGCGAGCGAGATTCCTCACTATCTTGCGATGTATAAAGCTCAATTACATGCGGTGGGTGTACGCGAGATACCTCGCGCGATACAGCAATTTACGCGTCTTACTTCGCGCCGCTCAATAAGTCATACTTCAAATAGTCGAAATAATTGTATGGCAATCAAAATAAATCAAAAAGATAGGTTGCAAAATTAGCTATGCAAATTAGCTCTGAAAAGTTATGAACTGGCGCGCCAGAATTGTGCATGGTGTGCAATACGTGCAATAGAATACGTATGACGTATGGAAAGCTTATCAAAGACAAAGTGTTATCGTGCATTTTGTGGTGATTGCGCGCAGTTTTACAAGACGAGAACGTGCGGTATCTGCCGAGATGTGCATAAAGAGATTTAATTGCTAGAATAATAAAGATTACATGTAAAAGTTTGCTTTCTTTGATGGTACAAAAGGATTAACATGCCGAATTTATTTTCACGCCTTCTTTCTCGAGGGGCTGATAAGCAATTAAAAGAATTTCAACAAATTGCTCAATTAGTAAATGAACAGGAAGAAGCTATACAGGCTTTGAGTGATGAGCAACTTCAGCATAAAACTCAAGAGTTCAAAGAGCGTTTTAGCCAGGGCGAAACGCTTGACGAGCTGTTGCCCGAGGCTTTTGCGGCGGTACGAGAGGCATCGCGTCGTGTTTTGGGCATGCGCCATTTTGACGTTCAGGTCATCGGAGGTATTGCACTCCATCATGGTACTATTGCAGAAATGAGAACAGGTGAAGGTAAAACCCTTGTTTCAACATTAGCTGGTTATCTTAATGCTATACCCGAAAAGGGCGTTCATATTGTTACTGTTAACGACTACCTTGCACGACGCGATAGCCAGCAAATGGCGCAAATTTATAACTTTATGGGTATGAAGGTTGGATTACTTCAAAATGGTATGCAACTTTCTGATAAGAAGCCATCATATAGCGCGGACGTTACGTATGGTACTAACTCTGAATTTGGTTTTGATTATCTACGTGACAATATGGTTACGCAGGCTTCACAGCGTGTTCAGCGTGGTCATTATTTTGCAATTGTTGATGAGGTTGACTCAATTTTAATTGATGAGGCACGCACGCCACTTATTATTTCGGGTGCGGGCACTAAGTCGGCAACTACCTATAAAGATTTTGCGCGCGCGGTTCGTGATCTTAAGCCCGAACTTGATTTTGATATGGATGAGGCAAAACATACCATAGCGGCTACAGATACAGGCTTGAAAAAGATTGAAACGCGCTTGGGCATAGATAACATCTATGCCGATATGAGTGGACAGCTGGTTAATCACTTGCAGCAAGCACTTAAAGCTCAGTATATGTTCCATCGTGACCAACAATATGTTGTTGCAGATGGTGAAGTAAAAATTGTTGATGAATTTACTGGTCGTATTATGGAAGGACGCCGTTATTCAGAAGGTCTTCATCAAGCTATTGAAGCAAAAGAGGGCGTGTATGTTCGTGAAGAAAATCAAACGCTTGCAACCATTACCCTTCAAAACTATTTCCGTTTATATGACAAATTGTCAGGTATGACAGGAACTGCTATGACTGAGGATGCTGAGTTTAGAGAAATTTATCATCTTCCCGTACAGGCTATTCCCACCAATCGCCCTGTTCAACGTCGTGATCTTGATGACCTTGTGTACAGAACGGTGGATGCAAAATTTAACGCGGTTGCGCAAGACGTTATTAAACGCCATGCAAAAGGACAGCCGTGTTTGGTTGGTACTGTTTCTATTGAGAGTTCTGAGAGACTCTCTAGGATATTGGATAAACGTGGGATTAAGCACGAAGTGTTAAATGCAAAATTCCATGAGCGTGAAGCGCAAATTGTTGCTCAAGCTGGTCGTGAGGGCGCCGTTACTATTGCAACAAATATGGCAGGTCGTGGTACTGATATTCTTTTGGGTGGAAATCCCGATGAGCTTGCGCGTGAATTTATGCGCGAGCAAGGGCTGAATCCCGATGAGGTAGATGAACCTATATTTAACGAATTTAAAATTCGCGCTAAGAGTGTGTGTGAACGAGAAAAGAAAGAAGTTTTAGCCGCAGGCGGATTATGCGTTATCGGAACAGAGCGTCATGAAAGCAGACGTATTGATAATCAGCTTCGCGGACGTTCTGGCCGTCAAGGCGACCCTGGTGTAACGCAATTTTATCTTTCGCTTGATGACGATCTTATGCGTCTTTTTGGCGGTGATCGTATGGATCGTATTGCAGGTCTTATGGAAAAATATCAAATGCCTGATGACATGCCCATTAAAGCAAAATTGGTTACCAAAGCAGTAGAAGGTGCCCAGCGCAAGGTTGAAGAGATTAACTTTGCTATGCGTAAGAATGTTCTTGATTACGATGATGTTATGAACACACAACGTCAAGTAATTTATGAAGAACGCAATAAAATTTTGGATGGAAAAGATTTAGTTGCGCACATTCATGAAGTAACGCAGGATACTGTTGAACGTTTTACTACGCATTTTTGTTCTCAAGATCTTGACCCCGATGATTGGGATTTGGAAGGTCTTAAAAAGTGGATGATTGATCTTACTGGTAATGAAGAAGTCCCTAATTTGCCAGATTCTGGATCCTATGATGAACTGGTCGATTTTGTCTATGACTTTGTTGAGGATTGCTATCGCGAAAAATCTGAGCGGCTTTCCGATGACATTATGAAAGAGCTTTCAGCGCAGGTTATGCTTCGTGTTATTGATACGCGATGGATGGCATATCTGCAGGAAATGGATTACTTAAAGACGGGTATTGGCCTGCGCGGTTTTGGTCAAAGAGATCCACTTGTTGAATATAAGACAGAGGCATTTGCAGCGTTTACCGAGTTAGTTAATACTATGTACGAGGACTTTTTGCGTACTATTTTACACATTGAGCTTATGGCTTCTCCTGCTCCTCACGAGAATACCAATCTTGAAGCTGCGCGTTACTCTGGACCTCAAGATGTAGATGGTGACCATGGCCCTAAACATTTTAGAGATTTAGAAAGCCCACATGCTGATGGGAAACCTGCTCCGTATCGAAAAAGCGACCAGGATCCTTATGCGCATGTTGGACGAAACGAAGAATGCCCTTGTGGCAGTGGCCTTAAGTTTAAGAATTGTCACGGCAGGAACAGGTAATGAACGACGTATATGCTGAGAATTTTACTGCGTCTCAATTACACGAACTTGAACAACGCTGTGAACAAGTTGGTATGTATCTGCATATAAATGAACTTCGCTCGCATGTAGATAAACTTACGGTACAAGCAGGCGAGACCACGTTTTGGAATGACGCCGCGCATGCCACTGAAGTTATGGCGCAGCTTGGCGCGCTTAAAGAAAAGCTTAATCAGTATGACAGCGCTTATAAGCTCCTACTCGATGTGCAGGCGGCTTTTGAGCTTGCAGATACATCCTCGCAAGACGACGAAATGCTTATTGAAGCAAAACGACTTGCAAACAAACTCACTAATGTCCTTGATAACTTAGAGCTTAATACCTGGTTTAATGACGAATTTGATACAGGTGCGGCCATTGTTACAATAACGCCAGGTCAAGGCGGTCTTGAGGCGCAGGATTGGTGCGACATGCTCTTTAAGATGTACCTTCACTATTGCGAGCGCAAATCATGGACCGTTGATATTAACGACGCACCGGTAGGTGAGGTTATCGGTATTGATCGCGCAACGTTTACCGTAACGGGTAAGAACGCCTATGGTATGCTGCGTGCCGAGCAAGGGGTGCACCGCCTTGTGCGTATTTCTCCTACCGATGCAAAAAAGCGTCGGCAAACTACCTTCGCGGGTGTTGAAGTTTTACCTGTGCTTCCTCAGACTATTGAAGTACAGATTGACACCCAAGATATAAGAATTGATGTATATCATGCATCTGGTCCTGGTGGTCAAGGTGTTAATACCACAGATTCTGCGGTGAGGATTACCCATATTCCAACTGGAATAGTAGTAACGTGCCAAAATGAGCGCAGCCAGCTGCAAAACAAGGCTGCTGCTATGCAAATTCTACGTAGTAAGTTGTATGAGCTCGAAAAACAACGTCGTGAGGAAGAGCTTGACGATTTGCGTGGCCCTAAACACGACATCTCTTGGGGTAATCAGATTAGAAATTATATTTTATATCCTTTTCAACTGGTAAAAGACACGCGTACCCAAGTTGAAACGGGAAACGTTGACGCGGTTTTACAAGAGGGGGATTTGGACCAATTTATTATTGCCTATCATAGATGGGCAAGTGAGCGGAGGGGATAACATGCTTTCTGATATTTCGTGGCGCCGTGTGCTAACAGAGAGTTTTTTAGTTATTTTGGGCTCCGCTATTTATGCGCTTGGCGTTGACATCTTTGAAATTCCAAACGGTTTGGCTGCAGGTGGTCTCACGGGTTTAGCGACCATTCTTTCTGCCGTTGCAGCGGAGCTTGGAATTATAGCCCCTGTTGGTTTACAAACAATTTTGATGAACGTGGCATTATTGGTGTTTGTGGTTGTTACTACTCACGATTGGACATATGTTGCTCGAAGTATCTTTGGTATCTTAGTATCCGGTTTTTTTACCGACTTGTTTGCACCGCTTGTCCCACATCTTGCTGCTGATGAATTACTGCTTGCGTCCATTTGGGGCGGCGTAATTGTAGGTGTAGGAATCGGTATTGTATTTAGGTCGGGTGGCAATACGGGCGGCACGGATATAATTTGTCAGTTGTTGGCAAAACATACTGGTATTGCGCTGGGAACGCTTACCATTATTGTAGATGGCGCTATTGTATTGGCGTCGGTACCAGTGTTTTCTGTGCGCAACGCGCTCTACGCAACAATCGCAATGTATATCACGGGCAAGGTTATCGATGCCGTGGTAGACGGCCCTAATACATCGCGTGTTGCATATATTATCTCTGATCGACATGCCCAGATTGCCAACGAGATTCTATACACCTTGGGTAGAGGCTGCACCGAGCTGCAGGCACGCGGCGTATGGAGCGGCAATAATAAGCCCATGCTTATGTGCGTGCTTTCGCGTGCAGAAAGTTTGCGACTTAAACAAATTGTGGCACAAATTGATGCCGAAGCCATTGTGATTGTCTCAGAGGTGCATGAGGCCTTTGGTGAAGGTTTTGGTCAAATTTCGTCTTCGTAAAGCTACTAACAGCGGCACGGTTTACGCGCGCGTTTGGCTATCGAGCTGTTTATATGCCTTAAAAGATCACGCACTATTTGTATAACTTGTTGCAATCGTTTGTTGGTTTTGTGTACACGTGCTTATTTTTTGCAAATGATAAAACGTTTAACCTAATAAAGATACCATCGAGCGAAAACGAGCACAAATTGCGTGTTTGCACGGTACGACTTTTGTACAATAACTCTTAGGTGCACAAAGATTGCACAAGCTGACAGAAGGAGCAACGTATGAAATTCTTTATTGATACCGCTAATTTAGACGAAATTCGCGAAACTGCTCAGTGGGGTGTATTGTCTGGCGTTACCACGAATCCAAGTTTGTATGCAAAAACTGGAGGAAAACTATCTGACTTTGAAGACCACATGAAAAAAATCTGTGAGATCGTAGGAAAAGATGTGCCAGTATCGGCTGAGTCGTGTGCAACTACTACCGAAGAAATGATTGCCGACGGTAAACGTTTAAGTGCGCTTGCTCCTAATATCTGCGTTAAGTTGCCTATTTGTGAGGCTTCTTTGCCGGCAACCCATGAGCTTGCAGCTTGCGGTATTCGTGTAAACATGACGCTTATTTTTAGTGTTACACAAGCACTTCTTGCAGCTCGCGCGGGTGCACGTTATATTTCTCCGTTTGTTGGCCGTTTTGATGATGTTGCAGAAGACGGAATTGACCAGCTTGCAAATGTTGTTGATGCAGTTAAAAATTATTCATACGGGTACTGGGAAGAAGAAGGCGGCCCCGAAATTATTACCGCTTCAGTTCGTACGCCGTATCACGTTGCACAAGCAGCGCTTTTAGGTGCAGATATTGCTACGATTCCGTTCGCAGCGCTTAAGAAGTGTGTGCACCATCCTCTTACCGACCAAGGCCTTGCCAGCTTCGCTCATGACTGGGAAAAAGTGAAGAATGCATAAGACGTTTTTGTACAAGTAAGTCAGATTTAAGTATCGCAGCGTATGCATGTTTTGTTCATTTATACGCCTATCCATTAAAGTTCCTCGTAGCGCGCAAGATTTTGTCCCGATCTTGCGCGCTTTTTTGTTCGACCAATAGTGTGCACTGTTGGAATATATTTCATAATTTTGTTAGAATAAACACAGGTATCTATAAATTTACTAGATTAAGGAGCTTCTGTGGCAAACCACTTTCGTGGCAGTGAACAAAGCGGCGAAACTGATGTACGGGTTGATCAAAACCAGTACAGCAATCAAATGACCAATGCTTCGTCCGAGCAGCTTCAACAAAGTCAGCCACTGCCCGTCATACACGAAGAACAAATGCAGCATGAGAACCTTAACATGCAGACAGCTCAAGAGACACAGGTACAAAATATTCCTATGTCTCATCAAAGTGTGCAGCAGAGTTTAGAGGGAAATACTCAAGTACATAATCAAGCTGAAAATCCGCAAAACGGGTTTACGCAGGTTTTTGCGCCTCTTTCTCATACTGATGAACCTGCAGTTGCAAAAGCTGGAAAACCAACAATTGCACTAAGAGATGTGACACTTGTTTACCCTGCTCAAAAAGATAAACCAGCATTAAGCCATGTCACGCTCGATATTTACCCAGGAGAGTTTGCGTTTGTGGTAGGGCATTCAGGTTCGGGAAAGTCAACGTTTTTAAAGCTTTTAACGCGTGAGCTTCGCGCGACCAAGGGTAAAGTTATTGTTGCGGGTCACGATTTAACTGTTATGCGCAACTGGAAAGTTCCCTATTTACGCCGCCAAATTGGTACGGTATATCAAGACTTTAAGCTTTTACCAGATAAAACAGTTTACGAAAACGTTGCATTCGCGCTTGAGTGCATCGGAAAGCCAAAGTCTATTATTCGAGCACAAGTCCCCGAGGTTTTACGTCTTGTTGGCTTGGGTGAAAAAATGTCTCACTATCCCGATCAGCTCTCTGGTGGTGAGCAACAACGTGTGTCTGTAGCACGCGCTATGGTAAATAGACCACCACTTTTGGTGTGCGATGAGCCTACAGGTAATCTTGACCCGGCCATTTCGCTGGGCATTATGAAACTACTTGACCGTATTAATCATGCAGGTACCACCGTTGTTATGGCAACGCATGACCGCGAGATGGTTGATTCTATGCGCAAGCGTGTAATAGCGCTTGAAGCAGGTCAAGTTGTTCGCGATCAAGAGAAGGGAGGCTACGGTTTTTATGGTGCTCTCTAATTTAGGTTATTCATTTCGCGAGGTAGGAAGACATTTTAGACGCAACTGGTCTACCGTCCTTGGCGCTATAATCACCATATTTTTATCACTGTTTGTAATTGGTTTGTTTACCATTGCCTCTGCTTTTGTGGCAAATATGGTTGGTACCGTTGAAAATCAAGTAACCATACAGGCATTTTTGTCTGACAATGCAGATCAAAGCGACGTGAGTGCGCTTAAAAAGAAAATTGAAGGCTGGGATAGTGTAAAAACTGTAACGTATAAAAGCAAAGAGGAAGCTTTAGCTGAATATAAGCAAACCATGAGCAACAGAAATGCTGCCGACGCAGTAGCTGCTTTGGATGGAGAAAATCCCGTGCCAGCTTCGTTGGTTATTAATTTAACTAATCCACAAAGTGTCGAAGACATTGCGTCAACACTGGTTGAAGACACGTTATTCAAAAAAGTTGCTGATGACGCTGATAAGCCATCTTCATCGGTACAATACGGACGTGAAACAGTTGAGCGTCTATTTAGCGTAACAAATTATTTACGTATTGGTGCAATTGCTCTTATTGTTATGCTTGCTTTTATTGCATTTATCTTTATTAATAACACCATTCGTCTGGCAATTTCTGCTCGTCGTCGTGAGATTGCTATTATGCGTCTTGTTGGTGCGTCCAACGGCTTTATTCGCGGGCCTTTTATGCTAGAAGGTATGCTTGAAGCATTTATTGGTGCACTGTTAAGCATTGCAGTTTTGCAAACTGGCTTGTTACTTGTTATTCCAAAATTGCAATCAAGCTTGCAATTTTTAACCTTTGAGCTTTCTTTGGAAGTGCTGCTTGCAACATATGGTGCTTTAATTCTTATCGGTCTTTTAATTGGTATGTTTGGTTCTATTATTGCAATGAGACGCTATCTTAAGGTGTAGGCGTATATGGGAGTGAGTCTGTGTCATTTATCGATATAAACCAATCCAATTTGGCAGATGAATTATTGGTTGCTGAAAGCCTTTTGTGCCAAGGGGAAGACGATCAAGCGTTAGAGCTCTTGCATAGTCTTGCCGATGATGCAGAAAGCTATATTGCAGCAAATTGCGAAGCGTCTGCTCACGATCAGTGGTTTTCCTTTAATGACATATTTGAACATTTGGCGTATGCGCGTCTTGAAAATGACCCACGTACCATTCATGATGTGTCTGAGCCTTTCTCGCGTATGTATGCCGATTTAGCGCTTGCGTATGCTCATAAAGATAATAAGGAGTTGGCACGTGAGGCGCTTAAGCAGGCCGTTCGCTGGAATCCTTTGGATTGTGCTGCGCGCCTTAATTTAGCAGACGTGTATCGTCTTTTGGGTAATCACGATGAGTACCTAGCTCTTAGCTATTCTGTTTTGGAGCGTGCAAGTTATGTTGATCATCTTGCACGCGCATTTTGCAATTTTGTTGCGCTGTACCGTGATAAAGGCGATACCGACGTAGCCGCTTCGCTTACGCATGTGATTAAAAAGCTTGATGCACGCGATGGTAGAGTATGCGCACTCATTCACGAGGTTGCCGATACTGATTTAGACGCAGACAGACTTAGCGACGCTCAAGCACATGAACTCTTGGAGCAAAATCAGCTCCCCGATGGAGCCAATGCCGATATTGTGTTATGTCTGCTTACCGCGGCTGAAATTCAGCGCAAACACGGTGACGACCATGAGGCTACTAATCTAACGCTTAGAGCAGTTCATTTGGTAGGCGAAGATATGGTGTATAAACTTCTCGATGAACTTCGCCAAAACGCCAAATCTGAGCAGAATTAAGGATGTATGCATGAAGCAGATAGTTCAGCAGCAGCCACATAAGGGCGCGCGTAAGCAGGCAACTTTTCATCTTATTGCTAAAAATCGTAGCGCTTATCATGATTATGATTTAGACAATGCCGAAGAAGCAGGTATTGAGCTTACTGGCGTAGAAGTAAAAAGCTTGCGCGAGCGTAGCTGTCAGTTGACCGACTGTTTTTGTATCGTAAGAAATAACGAATTATATTTAGTGGGCTTGCACATTCATCCATACTCTCACGGGGGCGTTTGGAATATTGACCCTGATAGAAGACGTCGCCTTCTGATGCACAAAAAGCAAATTTTATCGATTGCGCGGCGTGTTCAGACAAAAGGCGTGTCGTTGGTTCCACTTGAAATTTATTTTAACGAACGCAATCGCGTAAAAGTTAAAGTTGCGGTTGGTAGAGGAAAGAAAATGTACGATAAGCGCGCCGCTGCTGCAAAGCGCGATTCTGATCGTGAGATTCAAAGAGTGTTAAAAGCCCGCACGCGTGAGCGTTTTGCATAAACTGTGGTATAAACCTCTTGTGTCTGTGCTTTACTGCTAATGCTTGGAGACGCTTGGAAACGCTGCGTTATAAGCTGTTGTTTATAGACAGTGTCATGTAGTTTTTCTACCTGTGCTTACATGATATTTTTCTCTGCAGTTTGTACAACGTTCATTATTAGCTATACTTATTACATATCTTTATAGATGGTGTTCTTTGACAGTTGGTGGATATGTGCTTTACGCGCATGAATTTTGCGTATTTTTCCTTTAGATCTCACAAAGCCTCGGCACACATGTTTTTTGATTGCTCTAAATGATGTGTTGTGCATGCATTTTGGGGGTGACTGGATTCGACAGGGTAAGTTTGAGGTGGGCAGCAAGCCGTGGTCTCCTCGCCACGTTAATCAGGGGTACTGTCAAATTTAATTGACAATGTTATTCCTTTCAAGAGTGAGCGTAAGCTTGCTCTTGCTGCTTAATTTATACAAGCAGCCGACAAACTAAGAATTGCTTCCGTTTTTAGGGCGTCGTCATTTTAGGAAGATGCAACATAAGACGTGGACTGTATGCTTATGTTTAAGATTGAACAGAATCGAACATACATCGCCTGTTGTTAAGTGGTGTATGTTTTAAATTTAATTGACAACTGAGCTTGGAGACACCTGCCAGGAATTTGCGTTGGACCGGAGTTCGATTCTCCGCACCTCCACCATTAAAAATGATACAGTTCATACCTGTTTACCTGCACAAACGCAGGAGCATGTATGGACTGTTTTTTGTTAATCGCGCTAAGTGTGCAAAAGTGTTAATTACCGTGTTTAACTGGTGCAATGTTTTGCAATAATTAATCAGAAAAAGCTCTTGCAATAACTTTTGACGTTAAAAACACCTTATAAAATCTCAAAGACGCTCAATAATCATGTTTGTACTATCGATTGGTGATAGAAACTTTGAAGAACTCGCAGCGTATAAAGCTTAAGGAATACTCAAGAGGCTTTCCGGTGATAGAAGAACTTGTTTTTCTTATCTGTTTAACGCATACTTCGCCTTCGTGCAAGCCTAAAATATCTGCTACATGTTTTTCGGCAGGAACCTCAATGCAGATACTTTGTTCGTAAGGCTCATCACGTAAACAAATGCGTTTATTTGCGCTTATGTAGTCGTAAAGTTGAGTGTATTTATTTTTGTCGCTGTGTTCATCGATCAATTCTTTTACCAAATAATTTTCTTGATATTCAAAAGTCATATCGTTAACTGAATGAGTTCGTGCGATTGCGATGCAATAATTATCATCGTTTAAATCAAGCTCGGAGAGAATCTTATGATTTGAGTTGCGTTGCACATACACAACTGCAGACACTTCGTTTGTAATACTTTGATTGATGATGTGGACAAGCTTCTCATTCTTGCGTTGTGGTGCTTGTGAAATAAAAGTCCCCCGTCCTTGATGACGGACAAGATAACCTTCTCGTACAAGATCACTGAGCGCGCGTACAACCGTAATGGATGAAACATTAAACTTGTGAATAAGCTCAGCTTCGGTGTAGAACTTTTGACCGACAGAAAAATTACCAGTAGTGATTTCGGCCTTTAGGGTGTCTTTTACCAATGAATATTTGGGTATTTTCATGTGACGGCCTTTCCGTAATGCTGCACCCGCCAGTTGGATGAAATACATATTATTGCCATATAGACACGTGCCTGTGTAGCTCCTTGTGCGCGTAGCTTATGAGCTGTCTGGTACAGCTGGCTATATCACACACCATAGTATACTCTTTATACCATAACGTCCATATAATCCTATATTGTATAAAGTATGCTGAAAAAGCTTATGCATTCACGTATCAATTGTACTGCAATTATCATTCTAAAGTTCATGTAAAATATGAAAAAATCTCTGAACACAATCAATTTGTATTCAAAAAAATATAGGAATGCGATAGCACCACTCACGGGCATATGAAGTTATAATTTATACGTGGCCTAATGTAGGCACGTAATAAAAAGCAGGTTTTGTACCAAGCATAAAAAATTGGTATCATTTAGGTATATCTCATAATGTATCTGTTACATATCAATACGTATACAATTTTGTGTTATAAGGTGAGCGCAACATGCCTGTACAGTTTGAAAATGCACCAACTGACTCTTTGCAGAATTCAAAAAAATGGTTTCCTTATATGTCTCGTGAGTCACGCGAACAAGTGCATACAATGAATCACCTTATAACAACACTTGTCGAACAAGAGCACAAAACGGTGTATCCTCCGCGCGACAAGATATATAACGCTCTTAAGCTCACGCCCCCCGATAAGGTGAAGGCAATTATCATTGGACAAGATCCCTACCATGAGCCACATCAAGCTAATGGGCTTGCATTTTCGGTAGACGCTCCCACCAAAATTCCGCCTTCGCTTCGCAATATATTTATTGAAATGCACGATGATTTGGGAATAGATATTCCAACAACAGGTGATTTAACACCATGGGCGCGCGCAGGCGTGCTTCTTCTTAATGCTACACTGAGCGTTGAGGCTCATAAGGCAAATAGTCACCAAAAATTGGGCTGGGATATGGTAACTCAGGAAATTTTGCGCGTTGCATTGCGTTTTGGGCAACCCAAAGTACTTATGTGCTGGGGAAGTTTTGCGTATCGCATTACACAAGACGCCATGCGCGCCATACAGCCTCAACACGTATGTGTTCTAAGGTCTACACATCCCAGTCCGCTTTCTGCGTACAAAGGTACTGCCGCCTGTCCAGCTTTTATGGGCTCAAGGCCGTTTTCAAAGGCGAATGCTTTTTTGGCTTCTCAAGGCGTCGAGCCAATCGATTGGCGCTTATAAGAGATAGGCATTATGAGCCGCGCATATGTATGCACCGCAGTTGCGTGAGGTTTTTGTGTATAAAATTTGAACGGCTTAGCAATGCGAAGGTTCAGCCAACATAAACAAATAAAAATGACGTATACTTTTAAGGCTTACCACTGAGCCCCGTAATCTCAAAAGGATAAGCGGTTTATCGTAATAACTGGAGGAGTCAAGTGACTAAATCGACTCATTACGCCAAAGCAGGCGAAGTAGAGCGCAAATGGGTGCTCATCGATGCAGATGGCGCAACACTCGGTCGTCTTGCGACCAAAGCTGCGATGATTCTTCGTGGCAAAAACAAGCCTCAGTACACACCTAATGCTGATACTGGAGACTTTGTTGTTATCATTAACGCTGCTAAAGTTCAGCTGACTGGCAATAAAGCGGCAGAGAAAACTTACTGGCGTCACTCTGGATTCCTTGGCGGCATTAAGTTTGAGTCTTTTGCCGAGGCTATGGAAAAACATCCTGAACGCGTTATTGAACACGCTGTTAAAGGCATGCTTCCAAAGGGTACCCTTGGACGCAAACAAGCTACCAAGCTTAAGGTGTATGCAGGTGCTGAGCATCCTCATACTGCACAGAACCCACAAAAGATTGATTTGGAGGCATAGCACATGGCTGATACAAGCGCTGTATACACCGGCACTGGCCGCCGTAAAGAGGCTACTGCCCGTGTTCGTTTAATTCCTGGAACTGGTAAAATCTTGGTAAATGGTCGCGATGCTGGCTTGTACTTTGGTCGCCACCAATTGCTTGACAATGCTCTTGCACCATTTCGCGTAACCGATACTGTTAATCGCTTTGATGTTGTTGCTTTGTGTGACGGCGGCGGCATTAATGGTCAGTCTGGTGCGCTTCGTTTGGGTATTGCTCGTGCACTTCTTGAAGCAGGCGAGTATCGTGCAGATCTTAAAAAAGCAGGTTTGCTTACTCGTGACTCACGTGCTGTTGAGCGTAAGAAATACGGTCTAAAGAAGGCTCGTAAACGCCCGCAATTCTCAAAGCGTTAATTTTATACACATATGTGTATTACAGAACTTGTCTGGTATGCAGGCAAGTTCTTTTTTTGTAACAAGTCCGTGTGTAAGCGGCTTATACATAAAACATCTGTGATGTGTGCGCTTTTCGCAATAATGCGTCAATCGGTTTATAATAAGTAACAACTTTTGTGTCTGTATAAGCTTTTATGTATGAGCCGCTTATCGAGACATAACGTTGGATTCATGCACTGCAATATAGAAGGGGTACTACGAATGAAGTACTTTGGAACAGATGGTTTTAGAGGTAAAGCCAACGAAGGCTTACGTGTTGATCATGCTTTTAAAATAGGTAGATTTATCGGCTGGTATTACGGCTTGCGCGAAGGTAAAAAAGCGCGCATTCTGTTAGGAAAAGATACACGACGCTCAAGCTACATGTTTGAAAGTGCGCTTGTCTCGGGTCTTGTTGCTTCAGGTGCAGATACTTATATTTTGCATGTTATTCCAACCCCGGGACTTTCCTATGAGGTGCTTGATGGTGGTTTTGACTGCGGAATTATGATTACAGCCTCGCATAATCCCTTTGATGATAACGGCATTAAGCTGGTAAATTCCGAGGGTTATAAGATGGACGAAGACGTCTTATTGCAGGTTGAGGCCTATATTGATGGCGCAAGTGATGTTCCACTGGCAACAGGGGATAAAATTGGCTGCACCGTAGATTATATGCAGGGAAGAAATCGCTATATTGCGCACCTTATTGCATCGTGTGGATTCTCAATGCAAGGTTGGCGCGTTGGTTTGGACTGTGCCAATGGTGCTGCGTCAAGTGTTGCACGTCCTGTATTCGACGCTATGGGCGCAGAAACGCATGTTATCAACAACGCGCCGAGTGGCTTTAATATTAACGTTGATTGTGGATCTACTCATATCGAGCGCCTCCAGGATCTTGTCTTACGTAACCATCTTGATGTGGGCTTTGCCTACGATGGTGATGCAGATAGATGCTTGGCTGTGGACGAGCGAGGTCACGTTATTGATGGAGACCTTATTCTGTATATTTGCGGTACGTATCTGGCTAAGCACGGTCGTTTAGCTAAAAATACCATTGTGCCTACCGTTATGAGTAATTTTGGCCTGTTTAAAGCATTTGATGACGCAGGTATTTCTTATGTAAAAACTGACGTTGGCGATAAAAACGTATGGGCTGCTATGATGAAGGGCGGTTTCTCGTTAGGTGGCGAGCAATCGGGTCATGTGATTTTCTCTGATCTTGAGAAAACAGGCGATGGAATTATGACCAGTTTGCGCGTAATGGAAGTTCTCAATGCCGAGCGCGAAAAACTCTCCGAACTTGCGCGCCCTGTTGTCCGTTATCCGCAGCAGCTTATCAATGTTCATGTTGCTGATAAAAAAGCAGTTATGGAAGCTAAGGACGTAACAGCAGCTATTCATAAAGCGCAGGAATTTTTAGAGGGCAATGGTCGTGTGTTGGTGCGTGCAAGTGGAACAGAGCCACTTATTCGTGTTTTGGCTGAAGCTCCTACCGATGAGTTGTGCGAGAAAGCAAACGCTTTTGTTCTGCAAGCGCTTGAACCTTATAAAGCGTAAGGCTTCAAATAAACGCCTACCATGTAACAAAAGAGGCTATGTAGCATATTAAGCATACGCAATCATGTAAACCTTCCGCTGTGGCGGGAGGTTTTTTTGAGAAAAACCATTGTAAAGATAAAGATTTATTACTTTGGAAAAATTGAGCGTCGTTTTGATATAGAATTACATGTATTGTAAGCGATAAAACCAACGTAGGCGCGCTGTACCACGAGGAGATACATATATGGATAGAACCAAAATTGCAGCCATTTATGATGATATGGATTCGTTTGATAAGACCGAAGTAGTTGTTGCCGGATGGCTGCGCTCTGTTCGTGATATGAAGAATTTTGGTTTTGTTACCATAAATGATGGAAGCTGCTTTAGAGACCTTCAGGTTGTTATGCAACGCGAAACGCTTCAAAATTATGCCGAAATAGCTGCTCAGAACATGGGTGCGGCGCTTATTGTAACAGGAACGCTTGAGCTTACGCCCTCGCGTCCTCAACCTTTTGAGCTTCAAGCAAAAACCATTATGGTTGAAGGCACCTCCGATCCTGATTACCCCATGCAAAAGAAACGCGCTTCTCGTGAGTTTTTACGTACGCAGCAGCATTTACGTGCTCGTACTAATTTGTTCCGTGCGGTATTTCGTGTTCGCTCTACCGCAGCTTTTGCAATTCATAAGTTTTTTCAAGAACGCGGCTTTGTGTATGTCCATACGCCTATTATTACCTCGTCTGATGCCGAGGGTGCAGGCGAGATGTTCAAAGTCACTACCTTTGATTTAGCTCATGTTCCTATGAAAGATGGTGCGGTTGATTACAGTCAAGATTTCTTTGGTGCGCCTACGAGCTTAACAGTGTCGGGTCAGCTTGAGGCCGAAAACTTTGCTATGAGTTTTGGTGATGTCTACACGTTTGGTCCAACATTTAGAGCAGAAAACTCTAATACGCGCCGTCATGCTGCAGAATTTTGGATGGTAGAGCCCGAGATGGCGTTTTGTGATCTTAAAGGGTATATGGATTGCGCCGAGGCTATGCTTAAATATGTGATTTCCTATGTTATGGACGCTTGCCCGTATGAGATGGAGCTGTTTAACAAGTTTGTAGACAAGGGTTTGCAGGCTCGCTTAGAGCATGTTGCACACTCAGATTTTGCGCGCGTAAGTTATACGGATGCTATTTCTATTTTGCAGGAAGCTCAAGCTCAAGGTCATGATTTTACCTATCCTGTTTCGTGGGGTGTTGACTTGCAAACCGAGCATGAACGCTATCTTACTGAAGAGCATTTTAAAAAGCCAACATTTGTTACCGACTATCCTGCGGAAATTAAAGCATTTTATATGCGCATGAATGATGACGATAAAACCGTTGCTGCTGCAGATTGTTTGGTTCCCGGTATTGGCGAAATTATCGGCGGATCTCAGCGTGAGGAGCGCCTTGATCGTTTGGAACAACGCATTAAAGACCTGGGCATGGATCCTAAGCAGTATGCTTACTATTGCGATTTGCGCAAGTATGGTTCGTGCCATCACGCTGGCTTTGGTTTAGGTTTTGAGCGTCTTGTAATGTACTTAACGGGCGTTGACAACATCCGCGATGTTTTGCCTCATCCGCGCACCGTTGGTAACGCCGAATTTTAGCCGTTTTGTACTGTTCGCACGCGATTATGGCGTGTAGATCAGTAGAGTGGTAAATCGGCAGTTATAGGATCAATTTGTTCGGGAAAAAGCGGCTCAAACGCGCAGCAAGTGTAGGTTGCTTCACCGTGAAACTCGGTAAGTCCAGCATCCTTAATTAAAGCTACTAGAAAGCCGCTTTGTCTTCCTTTATCAACAATGCGCAACAACTCGTCTTCTGAAGAAACGTATACACAAATTTTTGCGACGCCTGCTTCAAACCACGCATCAAGAGGAGTTATATCATCGGAATAGGTTTCATGCGTTTGCGGTGCAAGATAGGCGTATGTATGCTCGTCATTCAGTGTTATATCTGATTGTCGTTCATTATGAGCCAAAGCCATAAGCACGGCTTCTACGCTTGCATGACTAGCTTGAGCTGCGATTTTTCCTTTTCGCATATGAAGATCTTTGCGCATGATAATAAGTTGCTTTGCTTTATAAGAACCACCAGACATAAATCCTGCTTTCAAAACGAATAGCTTATTGCGTACAGTATAGTGTAGCCGTGCTGAGAAGACGTTGCAATTTTGTTGAGTGACCTAGCGACAATGAGCGCTTTAGATATCGTTTCTTTAAGGTGGTCAACCTTTATTTTATACGAGATGACAACCGCAATACTCAAGTTGGCAATCGTAATAAGCGTGTAAACTCTTTAATTGCAGCTTATTGTGCCTTATACTTGTGTAATAATTTATATACGTGCGAGCCTGCGTAATGGATATAAGGTGAAAGTATGAGCAATCGTCAGGGTTTTATAGGCGTTTTTGATTCGGGATTAGGTGGAATCAGTGTTCTTAAGAAGCTGGTGAGCCAGCTTCCCCACGAAGATTTCTTTTATTTTGGAGATACTGGTCATAATCCTTATGGGGCGCGTAGTGCTGATGATATTTTTGATCTGTCAAAAGCCATTGTAGATAACATGGTCTGCAAAGGAGCAAAGGCCGTAGTAATTGCATGTAATACGGCAACTGCCGTTGCTGCGCATAAGCTGCGCACAATGTATCCTCAACTTCCGCTGATTGGCATAGAACCTGCTCTTAAACAGGCGTGTGACGCACATATCTATAAACATATTTTGGTATTGGCAACGCCTGTGACGCTGCGCATGGAAAAATTCCATCAGCTTCGTGATCGTATGTGCGCATGTAACAGTGCCAACGTAAAGATTTCCGCTTTGGCATGCGATGGTTTGGCGCATAGAATTGAGCAGGGAAATCTTGATGCGCCCGATTTAGATAACGATTTGCGAACTATATTGGCTCCCTATATTGGCTCCGTTGATGCGGTAGTTTTGGGGTGTACGCATTATCCTTTTGTAAAAGATCGCATTGTATCAATCTTGGGAAATCCCGTGTGCTTTGATGGTGCCGCAGGAGTTGCTCATCATGTACGTGATGTTTTGCAGGATAGAGATCTGCTGAACGATCAAATTGAGCGTGGGTGTGTGACGTTTGCAACAAGTGCTCATGACGCGCATCAACTTGATTTGTACGAGCAGTTTTATCATTTGCCACAGTAAAGCAAAAGAAAGCTTAAAGCGGTGTATAGAGAATTAAGGTGGTGCATAGAGAACTATGCACTTGCTTATTGTTTTGAGGAAACTGCTCTTTCTTTTCCCCAGTAAAATACGGCAACAGTTCCAGGTCCGGTATGACAGCCGATAGTGGCTCCAATTTCAAAATTTTGAATAGAGCTAGGCTCAAGCGATGGAAAAGCGTTTTGTATCTGTGACGCAAGTTCAAGCGCGTCTGTCTCGCAATCAGAATTGCTTAAAAACACCTTGCCACAGATTTCTTGAGGGTTAGGAATGGTTGCTTTTATTATGTCGATGAGGCGTTTTATAGCGCGATTTTTTGTACGCACCTTTTCTACAACTTCAAGCGCGCCTGTTTGAGAAATGGCAAGAATAGGACAGATTTTAAGCAAGCCGCCGATAGCACCAGCTGTTTTTGATACGCGTCCGCCTTTTATGAAAAAGCGCAAATCCGAGGTAAAAAACCAAGCTTGTATGTTTAGGCGATTCTTTTGTGCCCACTCAGAAACTTCCTTTGCATCCATGCCTTCATCGCGCAAGTCGGCAAGCTTATCTACTAAGAGCCCAAATCCAGCGGATGCGTTGAGCGAATCAATAACTTCAATGCGGCGCGCAGGAAAACGTTGTTGGAGCTCTTCTTGCGCGGTACATGCAGCGTTGTAGGTCCCCGAAACCGCAGAAGAAAGGCATACATGGACAATGTCTTTGCCTTCTTCTAAAAAAGGAGTCCATGATTGAATGTATGCTCCAGTAGACACGCACGAAGTTTTTGCATCAGCACCTTTAAGCATACGTTCAAAAATTTCATGACTAGAGTTAGAAGCGCCAAAATCATCTTTGAACGCAACGCCATCAAGCTCGTAATTAAAATAAATGCAGTTAATCGAACGCTTAGCAAGATACTCTTTTGTTAAGTCAACTGTTGAGCAGCAGCTCAATACAAAATCACTCATGTGCACTCCCTTCTGTTTGTATATCAGAATAACTATTTTTCTTAAAAAAGTTTCGATGATTTGGCATGTGTCTTTGAAGTGTAACAATATATCAAAACTATATAAAGTAAATGATTCGATTGTCTTACGGTTTGCGTTTATAATTCTCAAATACACAGCATAGCTGGTATTAATATACATCTATTTGTATAAGAGATCGAGAAAAGACGCGAAAACATGAGTATCCCTCATTTTTTTCGTTTATTTATCGTGTAATTTTTATTTCTAGGTAATTTGCGTTCATACTTGACAAGAGATAACGATGAACTATAAACGCGTAAGAAGGAGTTGACCATGGTTTTTCAAACTACTCCAAATGAAGTTCTTTTTTTGGGTGATACTGGCGACGTTAAAGGTCGCGTACGCATGAGCGATCCACAAGATGGTGTAATTGATATTGTAGAAACATATGTAAGCCCTAATGACCGTGGCCTTGGCTTTGCAGGCAGGCTTATGGGTCGCGCAGCGGCATATATTAAGGATTCGGGCAATCGTGCAAAGCTTTCGTGTAGTTATGCAAAATCATGGTTTGCAAAGCACCCCGAATATCAAGATATTGTGGATGACGCCTCATAACACGAGGTTAAACGCTATCATATGCAAACAAACACGTACTGATTAGTTCATGCGTGTTTTTTATTGGCCTTGAGGTGCCGCGGCACAAAGGCATCATAAGAAAGGAGCGTTGATACATGATACTTACAGGAGCGCTTGTTGATGCAATTCTTGCATGTGCAGGAGGCATTTTAGGGCTTATTTTTCGCCGTCATGTATCACGTGATCTAGGGGAGTTCTTGCTGATCGGTCAAGGTCTTGTTTGTATTTTGCTGGGCATACAAGGAATGATTGGGTATCACAGCGATATTTGCGTTATAACGCTTTCTATGGGCTTTGGTTTTTTAATTGGATTTGCGCTCAATATAGATTCAAAAATTACACATTTTGCCAATATTATGCAGGAATCACTTGCGCGTCTTGCTCAAAAATTTTCTGGTAAAGCACAAACAAACGCAACTAGGAGCGAAGACGACTCATGTGCTCACACTTCCTTTTCTTCGGGCTTTATTTGTGCAAGCGTGTTTACCTGTACGGGTGCTATGGCTATTATTGGTTCGCTGCAAAGCGGTATGCAACTTGACCATTCAACGCTTCTGGCAAAGGGCTTTATTGATATGATTTCCTGTTTTGCGTTTGGTGCCTCTATGGGCAAAGGCGTGCCGTTTTGTGCGTTGAGCGTGTTCATTTATGAAGGATGCTTAAGCGTTCTGGCTCATATTGTGAGTCCATATTTAAGTCCTGAGGTCATTAATAATGTTGTTGCATCTGGTTCGCTTCTTTTAATTGTTGTGGGCTTTAACCTTATGAAAGTTGGAAAGTTTAAGGTTGCAAATATGCTGCCTGCTGCGTTTTTGCCCATTATTTTTGTTCCGCTTATTGCGTGGTTTAGTTCTTTACTTTAAATTGCTTGCGTAGGAATATATGCTTTTAAGTGTGCGCTCATTTCTTTTCTGATAAAAATATTGTTTGATTCGTTGTAGCACTCGATAACCATCTGCAGGCAATACACGTCCATATACGTAACTGTTGTATGACGCCTGTGCATCTTCGGTTAAGCTGATTTTGTGCTGATACAAATGTCTGTACATAAGCTTTGCGCTTTGCAGTGCCTTAATGGTAAGCTCGCGTACCGTGTACTCAAAAAACAGGCTCATTGTATCTAGGTTTGGTGTTTAGAACGTCAGCAGAGGTGACGACGAAATGGTATTTGAAGTTATGTTTATAATACTTGTGTGCGTTCCTCTTTTTGTTGTATGGCGCATGTGGGAGCGTTCAAACGATCTTGCCGAGCGACATCACGCACACCATGATACCTATTCGGTTTCTCCTGCATTGTTGCAAGTTGTTGCATATGCGTCCATTTGTAGTTCGTTCATGGGAATTGTCCTTGGTTGTTTGTGCGCAACTGGTAGTATTGCGTTTGATTCGATAACCGTGACGGTATTTTTTTCTGCATTTTCGCTTACATGCGCGGCTATTTGGGTGCTATTAAGCCGTTATTGCATTGCAACCTATGATACACAAATGTGTATTACGCCATTTTTTGGTAAATCCTTTATAGTTGCGTACGAAAAAATTACCGCAATGAAATGGACGCCTGCGTATTTCTTTGCCACGCAGCAAAGTATCCGCGTTGCGTTTTGCTCGTCTCAAAACCATTCTGATTATGTATCCGCAAGTAAGTTCCTACAAGATCCCAAGAAATGTACATACGAACAAGAAGAGATAAGCAATCAAGCTCAAAACAAGCTCGCTCATCACACGCAAGATGCGATCACCAATACTAAGTCAGCGGCAACTCATGATGTATCGCAAAGTGTTGACACCAATACGTATCACGAGGATACACATTATGTATTTCATATCTGGTCAATTTTGGATATTGAACAAATTTTAATGCGTATCAATCGCTTTGATGTGCTTGATTCTCATAAATAGGTAACCGCGTGGTATATCTGGGTTGTCCTTCATTATCTGAATCATACGTATAGATGTATGATATCTGCGTAATGGTTGCTCTCACGCAACGGTTGCACTCGTTATTGTGATTATTTATTGATATATATATAATTTGCATGATAGAATATCTAAGTCTGTATAGTATATATTTTATACACATACGCTCTCTTAATTTGTTTATAAATTAAGATAAGCCTTACGTGATGATAATGCTTGAGGAGGCTAATATGCCCGGTAAACGTAAAAATGTTATCACATGGGATGAGTTTTTTATGCGCGTGGCCGCCGCAGCTGCCATGCGTAGTAAAGACCCTCATACGCAGGTTGGAGCATGTATTGCCGACAGCAATGACCGCATTTTATCGGTTGGGTATAACGGAACGCCAACAGGAATTAACGACGATGAATTTCCGTGGGAATCATCGGCAGATCCGCTTCGCGATAAGCATAATTTTGTTATCCATGCCGAGGCAAATGCATTGCTTAATTATCGAGGCTCTCTTAAAGACATGCAGGGGGCAACGGCATATGTTACGCTTTTCCCTTGTCAGGAATGTGCAAAAATGCTGGTACAAGCAGGTATTGGAGAGGTGATTTATGCCGAGGACACCTATAAAGATACCGAAGGCGCAGAAATTTCGCGTAGTATTTTAGACCGCTGTGGCATCACGTATCGTCAAATACCTTATGTAACTAAGTAACCAGCGCATCAAACATGCATCAAGCTTATAGCATATATTTAGATAGGAGATAATACCGTATGATAAAGTTTAAAACCGAAAGCAAAAAACTTCTTGATTTGATGATCAACTCCATTTACACCAATAAAGACATCTTTTTGCGCGAGCTTATTTCTAATGCATCTGACGCCCTTGATAAATTAGCATTTGCTTCACTTACCGACCCCTCAATTAAAGTTGATTCTTCAAATGCAGCTATTACCATTGATTTTGATAAGGACGCACGCACTATTACCATTCACGATAACGGTATTGGTATGACGCGCGAAGAACTAGACACCAATCTTGGAACCATTGCGCATTCTGGTTCTGAACAGTTTAAGCAGCAACAAAACTCATCTACAAGCGAAGTACAAAAATCTGATGATACCGCAGATAATACCGCAGATAATGCAGCACAAAGTTCTGCGCAGAAACCAGTTGATATTATCGGGCAATTTGGTGTTGGATTTTACTCGGCATTTATGGTTGCAAAACGTGTGCGCGTCATCAGCCGTTCTATGAGTGAGACCTGCGCCTACGAGTGGGAATCTAACGGCATTGACGGCTACGAAATTAAAGAAAGCTCTAGTCGTCCCGAGCCTGCTGATCATGGTTCGGATGTTATTTTGTATCTTAAAGATAATACCGAAGAAGATAATACTGACCATTTCTTAAGCGAGTGGACGTTGCAAGAGCTTATTCGCGAGTATTCAAACTATATTCACCATCCCATTAAAATGATGGTCACAAAAAGTCGCGAATTGCCACGTCCTAAAGACGCGGGCGATGATTACAAGCCGCAGTACGAACAATACCAAGAGCTTGAAACCATCAATTCTATGACACCTATTTGGAAAAAGCGTGCAAGTGATGTAGAAGGAAAGGATTACAACGAGTTTTATAAGTCAACGTTTCACGATTGGAATGACCCACTTTCTGTGTTGAGCTTTCACGCGGAGGGTTCGCTTTCCTATGACGCGCTTCTGTTCATTCCATCACAAGCTCCCTTTGATTTATATAGCAAGGATTACGAAAAAGGCCTTGCACTTTATTCGTCTAATGTTCTTATTCAAGATAAATGTGCCGAGCTCTTGCCCGATTATTACAACTTTGTGCGCGGCGTAATTGATTCGTGCGACATTAGTCTTAACATCTCGCGCGAAACGCTCCAAAAAAATGCTCAATTACATGCTATTGCGCGCAGAATTGAGAAAAAAGTTCATGGCGAATTGTTGCGTATGCTCAACGACAAACGCTCAGATTACGAAAAATTCTTTGAGCACTTTGGACGCGGGCTTAAATTTGGTATTTACAGTAGCTATGGCGCAAAAGCGCAAGATTTATCGCAGCTGTTACTCTTTTGGTCTGCACGCGATAAAAAGCTTATTACGCTTGCCGAATATGCAGAACACATGCCAACAGATCAAGACAAGATTTATTATGCTGCCGGCTCTTCGCGCGAGCGTATAGCACAGCTTCCTATGGTAACCGCGGCGCTCTCTCACGGCTTTGATGTTTTGTTATGCACGCAAGACGTGGACGAGTTTATGTTCCAAGTATGGCGTAACTATGAGGCGGCTGCTGCTGTACAAGATGGTGAAACGTCTGAAAAGACCACGCGTGAACTTGCATTTACAAATGTTTCAGCGGCTGGTCTTGACTTTGCGACTAAAGAAGAAAAAGAAAAGGCTCAAAAGACTCGAGAAGAGCACAAGGATGTCTTTGAGGCGCTTAAAGACGCACTTGGATCTAAAGTTAATGACGTAAGGGTTTCTGCTGAACTAGGAGATTTTCCTGCACGTATTTCTGCAGAAGGCAATGTATCTCTTGAGATGGAGCGTGTGCTTGAGCAAAGCCCCGATGCAGCACATGCGCCGCGTGCACAGCGTATTTTGGAGATCAACCCAGAGCATCCTGTGTTCAAAAAACTTGTTGATGCCTGTGCTTTAGAAGATAAAGACAAGCTTAAATTATATGCAAACGTACTTTTGGATCAGGCACTGTTGGTTGAAGGTCTTACCATTGAGGATCCAATTATGTTCGCAAAGCATATTTGTGAGTTAATGTAGACTAACTTAAGTGTTACGCTTACCATGATATAATCAAACGGTAAGCACGGTTAAAGCCTTAGTACGTATCGACAAGTATCGTGCATGTACGAGGGGAGCTTGGGTGTTGTGGTAGAGCGACGTTCATATAACACGCGACAAAAGAAGATCATAGGCGAGTTTTTGGCTAACAACCAAGACCATTATTTAAGCGTGGACGAAATTTACGCACGTCTTGCACAACAAAATGAGTCGCCTGGTAGAACAACCGTGTATAGAACTCTGGAAGCATTTGTAAAAGATGGCATTGTTGCCAAGGTTGCAGCTCCAGGGGGAGAAGAGTCGAGGTATCGTCTGGCAGGTAAAGGCCAAGAATACGGTCAACTTGTTTGCATATGCTGTGGTAAGGTTATTCCCTTTGATTGCGACGCTCTTGTTAATTTTGCCTCCCATGTTCATAACGAGCATAAGTTTGTAGTTGATCTGATGAGGTCGGTTATGTATGGGTATTGCAGTGATTGCACGCTTCATCAGTCGCCTGCTGTGCATGATAAAAAGTAGTATACCCAAGGCTACGTATGCGTTCAAAACGTAAGAGGTGCCCCTTAAAGTGAACTAAGTAACTTTAAGGGGCACAACCATTGTGCTTATGCAAACATTTCGCGCTCTTTGAACTCTGCTTGAACGGTTCTAAACATAAGATCTACGTCTTCAAGGCCAAGGTGTTTTTCTTTTTCTCCGCTTACAAGCGTTTTTCTTCTGCGTGCCCAGCTTTCAAGCGCTGCAGGTCTTGATTCACGTGGAAGCGATTTAATTTCGGGGTCGCATCGTCTACAAATATCACGAGAATCGATCACTACAATTTTTCCTTCTTTGCGTGCTTGAGCATAGCCGTTGAGGTGGAGCATAAACCACGAATCCTCAAATGCGGCATTGTGAGCCATGATAGGGAATGTACAAAACGCATGCAGCAAGGCTTCTTGAATTTTTGTTGCTTGCCTAAAGGGAGTTTTTCCTGCAATATTATCCCAGGTAATGTGATGGATTTGTGCAAGAGGAACGCCTTTTTGTGCATAGAGATCTGGCATTCCAAAATACGCACTGTGTCCGTCACGCGGGTCGGAATCTTCGCGTAAATCAATGAACTCCATACCAAGGTTAATGATGTAACCGCGGTCGGGAAAGCGCGAGGTGGTTTCGAGGTCTACACCTAAGATAGAAATAGGTTTAATAGTAGCTTCTCGATATGCGATTGAAAGATCTTGTAAGGCAGAACCTGCAGTTTTTTGCACCTTTTGAAAGCTGCGTTGTTGCATGACTGCAACAGCTCGGATGAAGTCATTGTCTGAGAGCGTTCTTTGCAGACTGCTGCCATTAACGCGTTCAAGACGTTCAATTCCGTACGAATCGCAAAGCTCGCGATTTCTATCCGCTACTTGCATAATAGTGGCAAAATCACAAGGTTCTTCACCTGCTTTAGACGCTTTCCATGCACTCATAAGCGTGGCAACGCAATCTTCGTTGCGTCTACGCTCTTCCGTGATAGCGGTATCTCCGGTGATAAAGCCTGGCAAAACAGAGCTATGTGCATGTTCGAGTGCTTGCTGAATATTCATGATGATCGTTCCTTAGGATGACTGATAACATAATATAAGTGTACACGTATAGGCAGACATTAATTGACCAAAACTAAGTTGAGGCTGTTTGCTTTTGTGAGACTAATTAACTTCTTCAACAAAACACACAAAATCAAGTGCTTGAACTGCGTCGATGAATGGCTGCTTACGTGCTCCACGCTCGAGCTTAATGGTAAATGTAGCAGCTCCTCCAAACTTACCTGCTTCTCCTTTTACCAGTTGAAATGAAGAAAAATTGCAATTCCAACTATGGAGTTTTTTAAGGAGTTCTTTAATTGCATGCTTGTCTTCTAACTCAACATACAAGGTGAAAATTCGTGCGTTTTCGTGGAGCCAATGATCGATTTTGTTAAGAATTACAAAGGTAAAGATAACAAACAGCATGGCAATGATAGTGCCTTCTGCAAATCCTGCGCCTGCCGCAAGACCAATACATGCACATGCCCATAAACCAGCTGCGGTTGTAAGGCCTTGAACTTCATTTTTGCCTGTAATGATAATAGTTCCTACGCCCAAAAAACCAACGCCACTTATGACCTGCGCGCCAATACGAGCCATATCTGCACGTACTCCAGGAAATTGATGGATAAGATATTCACTTACGATCATCGCCATAGCGGATCCTAGGCACACCAGAACATGTGTTTTAATCCCAGCGCCCTTATTTTTGAACTCGCGCTCAAAACCAATAAAAGTACCTACAAAGGTTGCTAAAAGCAGTCGTAAAAAGATAGCAAGTGGGCTCCAACTTGCAATTGAGCCTATAATATCGCGCAGCATATGTACCTTCTTCGTAGTAACGAACGTTTACTTTTGATTATGGGTAAACGTTCCCAAAACATTGTAATCCCAGTGCCTCACGAGTTGACGTGCGTTCAACATACAGTTGCTTTATAATGGATAAAGGCAGGTGGTATGTTTTTTCACTCATACCTTGTGTGTGATCTTGTGTATAAGATAGCATACCTTACCTATCAAGACGTATTGTAATGTAATTATGTGACGAATAAAAAAGGTTCTTCTTGTGAGCACATTCCATAATCTACTCACCAAACATGCATGTTTGCGGCATGTTTTACACATAGGGGCCTATGTGCTTGCCTTGTTGTTTCATATGGGTGCAACCACGCTTACTACACTTTTTTGCGTTTACCGATGTAACTTTGACCTTATGCTCACTTATGAAGCTGCAAGTCTTGTTTGGGCCATATTGCTTTGCGTGCTTCTCAACGGTTTGTCGATATTTAAAGCCACTAAAGTACAATTATGCATTTCATGGGATATATATAAGCCAATGATTTTTATTTCAATGGTAAGTGCTGCGCTTTCGATTCCCATGCTGCTGCACGATTCTATAACATCTCATGTATGCCAATCTGTTATGTATCAAATGGTCTTGTGCATAGGCATAGGCTTTTCCGAAGAAGTTTTGTTTAGGGGAGTGCTTTTCCACGGGTGCCTCAAGATATTTTCTACACATAAGCATAAATTATTCTTGAGTTGTATTGTAGTATCTTTGGTATTTGGAGCGTTTCATATACCTTGGAATCAAATTGACCTATCTGACACCATACAACTTGCCCAAATTGTAGGAAAAATTGTGCAAACGGGTTTGTGCTCTATTTTGTTGTGTTTGGTCGTGTATAAAACCAAGTCAATTGTGGGTGCTTCACTACTTCATGCGTTGGATGATTTTATTGTCATGATTATCCCATTTGGAATTTTGGGTCAGCCTGTATCAACGGACTACGTTGTTAAGGGCGCTGATGGTGTTTCGCTGTCTATCTTTTACACAATTTTGATTGTGATTTATATTGTTCCAGTTATACGAGGCATTAAATGCTATAAGCGGACTTTAGAGCCCGCGTATGCACCTGCTCAACAAAAGTTTTTTTCATGACACTATATATGTTTAAGCGTCTAGTATCATGCAACACGCTTGCACGCACGCATGCGCTCTACATGTCTACATGTTAGCTTTTATGATTTGGAGCTGTCAGGTGTTACCAGTGAACTACTACAGAGTCGCCCACGTGTACTAACGAAAAGAGTTCGGCAGCTTTACTAGGCGGTAAATTAACACAGCCATGACTTCCATTTGTTTTATAAATGCTGCCACCAAATGAACTGCGCCAGGGGGCGTCGTGCAAACCTACCATGTTACCAACAAAGGGCATCCAATAATCTACGTGTGATTTGTAGTCAGGTTCACCGTCTTTGTCGGTATCGGCACCTATAAGCGTCTGATTGCGTGCCTTAGCTCTGATTTCAAAGGTACCTGTAGGGGTGGCGTGATCGGTGCTGTTGCCTCCCGAAACAAGCCACGATTCCCATAGAATATCACCGGATTCATCGTATAGACGTGCATATTGCGTGGCAAGATTAACGTCTATGTGACGCCCAAGTTCACGCGCACCAGGGGTTTCGGCAGGTGCGCCTTTTGGTGTTGTATGTAAAACTTTAACGGGTAGGGTAATTTCGTGTACATCAAGATTACATACAGCTTGGGTAAGCAACTCATTGAGTTTGTCATAATTTATTTTTGTGATAACGCCTGCGTCGTTCGATTTAATGTGCAAATTATCTTTACCCCATGTTTCAACAGCACTTTGGTCGATGGATAGCGTTTTAGGATCGGCTACGTGCATCCATTGTGCCAACAAAGTTTTGTCTACGGTGGCAATTTGTTGCTGGTTATACATAAGCGCAATAGAAAGTTCAAGAGCCTTGTTAGCTTTGTTGTTTATCGCAATAAGATCCGGATCTTGTGCGGTAAGTGTTGGTTGTTTAAGCACGCTATCATCTAATAGCGATTCTGAGCGCAGCTCATAAATATCATGAATTACACAATCGCTTACGGCTTTGGTCTCAAGCGCGCTTCCAACTTGTGCATCTTTTATGGTAAATGATTGAGTAGAGCTGTCGTATTGTGAGTAGGCATTTACCGGATTGGTAGCGTTAGTGTTAAACGCGTTTACCTGCTCGGTTATGAGCGATTGAACAGAATCCTCATCAAAACTTGGCTGTTGCTGCATATTTATGTGCTGTGGTTGAAATACATATTGCACCCATGTAAAACCAGCTGCATTGTGCTTAAGAACATCCTCGGCACAACTTTGTGTATCAACATTTAGGTTGAGTTGGCTCTGATCAAGCGTCATATCAAAGTTGAGTCCACTTACGTGTATGGTATAAGTGGAAAGTTGCTTGTCCAAATAAGTGGCAAGCGTGTTGATATCCATATACGAAACGTCTTGTCCATTAAGGGTAGTGCGATACATAAGATGGTTGGTAAAGTATATCCCCGCACCAACATAACCTAGGATCAGAAGAACAAAAACCGCCAGAGCAATACGACGCCCGAGATGTTTGTGTGTCTGTGTATCTTTTTTATGCATGTCTTGCTGAGCGGAGCCATTCATTTCAGAAGAAGTGATGGTTTTAAGATCGGTACAAACAGCAGTATCGTTGGACGCTTGAGTTGTTTTGAGGTTGGTAATAGTTTTTGAAGGATTATTTTGCGTATCGTTGGAGGAAGCAAAGTGTGCTGCATGTTTAGACAAAGTAACCTCGATAGTTAGATTTATGGGTACAAAAGTGCTGCGTTTCAAAAGAACGTTCTCTATTTTAACGACTTAATCTATAACATTCAACATAATATATACCGTTTTTATGTATTGTTGTTTTATAGCATGTATACCACTATCAACGGGCTTTATAACCACTTAAACAAATAACCGTTTGCCAAAGTGGTTAAACCCTTTACCTAAAATCTAAGCTGTTTTGCCGATACGTGCTTGAGTGCGCTTGTATATTGTCTTATAAAAGAAACAGCTTGATTTGTTCCGGTTGCATTGTTTTTGGTTGCATGGGTTTTCTACTTCTTTGTAAGAGCATGTAGAAGATGTGCACGCATTGCATTCCTTTTATGTCAAAGTAAGTTGTACGTTCAACAGGAGCAAAAAGCACGTACCGTGTGAGGTGTATGTCTGTGAAGCGTACACGTAAGGAGAGATTTCGTTATGGAGGCGAGACATATGGTTTCTATTTCGCGCAGATCATTTTTGAAAAACACAGGAATTTTGGGAGCTGCAGTTGGCTTGGGTGCCCTTGCAGGATGTGATAAGGGCTCTACTTCGGCAAACGATGGTGGAGATTTAAGTAGAATTGCAAGCTCAGATTTAATTGATGCTGCAAAAAAAGATGGCAAGCTTGTTGTATACGGTTCAAGTGAAGAATCTCACGTTGCGGCAGTGTGCGAGAATTTCCAAACATTATTTGGCATTGATACTCAATATCAACGCCTCTCAACAGGTGAGGTTGAGTCTAAGGTTGAAGAAGAAGCTGGCAATCCATCTGCAGATGTTTGGTTTGGTGGTACAACCGATCCATATAATGTTGCTATTACTAAGGGCATTTTGGCCCCTTATCAGGCAAAAAACGCATCACACCTTATCTCTAAAGTATACATGGACAAAGACGGACATTGGTACGGTGTTTATAAAGGAATTTTGGGATTCTTCTACAATAAAGACGAGATGGATCGTCGTAATTTGGATGCTCCAAAAGACTGGCCCGATTTAATCGACGAAAAATATAAAGGCCTTATTTGGCTTTCAAACTACAATACCGCAGGTACGGCAAAGCTTGTTATTAACACCATTATTCAAAAGTACGGACACGACAAGGGCTTGGAGTATCTTACCAAGCTTGATAAAAATATTTCTGTTTATACAAAAAGCGGTTCTGGTCCTTCTAAAAATGTTGGAACGGGCGAGTGCACGCTTGGCATTGGATTTTTGCATGATGCAATCTATCAGATTGTAGATAATGGTTATCAAAATATTGGTATGGTTATTCCGTCCTCGGGTGCATCGTTTGAAGTTGGTGCAACTGCTATGTTTAAGGGCGCAAAGCACGAGAACGCCGCAAAGCTTTGGATTGAATACGCGCTTTCACCTGCATGTGTTGATCGTGGTCAGGAAGTAGGATCGTATCAATTCTTGGTAATCGATGATGCTAAACAACCAGAAGTTGCAACTCAATTTGGTCTTGATCCTAATAACGTTATGGATTATGACTTTGAAGACGCCAAGAAAAACACCGAGCAGTATGTCAAAGACACTATGGAGGCTCTTAAAGGCGGAGACGATCGCTTTAAGACCAAGTAAGTCTTGGAAAGACGGTGTGCATAACCATGTATGCACACCGTTCTTTTTACTGGTAACATTATCGAGAGCAGATAAAGGAGGGTGTTATGGCAACAAGTCAAAGTGCGCAGCTTGATCGTAAAAAGCTTTTAGCCGATCCTATCTTGGTATCAACTATTATCGTACTGGTAGCAGCACTTGTGCTGTTTATTTTGTACCCACTTGCTATCTTAATGGTTGATAGCATTGTAGGCGAACACGGTCCAACGCTTGATGTATTTGCGCGTGTTTTAGCTATGCCTACGTTTGAAACCGCTATCATTAACACACTGAATGTAGGTTTTTTTGTAGGTATTATTGCAACGTTTATTGGTCTGCTTTTTGCGTATGTAGAGGTGTACGTTAAGCTTAAAAGTCGCTTTATTAGCGGACTGTTTAAGATTGTTTCTATGTTGCCTGTTGTTTCACCTCCGTTTGTTTTGTCCTTATCGGTTATCATGCTGTTTGGTAAAGCAGGTATTATTACCAGGCACTTATTGGGCATTTACGACAATAACGTCTATGGTTTTTGGGGCATTGCGCTTGTACAAACGCTTACCTTTTTCCCTGTATGCTACATGATGTTTAGAGGTTTGCTCAAAAACATTGATCCTTCTCTTGAAGAAGCAGCTCGTGATATGGGAGCTTCTCGTTGGAAAGTCTTTACCTCGGTTACGCTTCCTCTTATTTTGCCTGGTTTGGGTAATGCATTTTTGGTTACCTTTATTGAGTCAATTGCCGACTTTGCAAACCCCATGCTTATTGGTGGTTCTTACGACACACTTGCAACATCTATCTACCTTCAAATTACGGGTGCATACGATAAACAGGGTGCTGCAGCAATGGCAGTTGTATTGCTTGGTATTACGCTTGCCATGTTTGTGGTACAAAAATATATTCTTGAGGCAAAAAGCACGGCAACGCTTACTGGTAAGGCAAGCCGCGGCCGTATGCTTATTTCCGACCTTTCGGTTCGCCTACCGCTGACCTTGTTATGCGGTTTGCTTGCATGCTTTGTTATCATGATGTATATATGCGTACCGTTTGGTGCATTGTTCAAAACCTGGGGTTATGATTTTTCGCTTACTACTAAGTGGTTTGAACAAGTATTTAAGCTCCACCACGGTTTTCAAGCGTTTAGAGACTCGTTTATTTTGTCGCTCATTGCTTCTCCCATTACAGCGCTTTTGTCTATGATCATCTCGTATTTGGTTGTAAAGCGTAAATTTGCACTTAAAGGCTTTATCGAAGCAGCATCTATGCTGGCTATGGCGGTACCTGGTACGGTATTAGGTGTTGGATATATTCGTGGTTTTTCTGGCGGACTTTTCCATACGGGCGTTATGCAAGGGCTTTATGGTAGCGCTGCAATCCTCATCATCGTATTTGTTGTGCGTTCACTTCCTACCGGAACTCGCTCTGGTATCTCTGCACTTCGACAAATAGACAAATCTATTGAGGAATCTGCCTATGACATGGGTGCAAACAGTTTCCATGTGTTTATGACGGTTACGTTGCCTCTTATTAAAGACTCGTTCCTTAGTGGTTTGGTTACAGCGTTCGTGCGTTCAATTACCGCAATTTCGGCCATCATTTTGTTAGTTACACCTCAATTTTTGCTTATTACCGTGCAGATTAACGAATTTGCCGAAAAAGGCGCATATGGTATTGCGTGTGCGTTTGCCACAATTTTGATACTTATTACCTATGGTGCAGTGCTCTTGATGAATATTGCCATCAAGTTCTTTGGTACAAGTGCATCTACAAGAGATTAACAAGGAGTATATGATGGCTAAAGAGAAAAAAGGTGTTCGTCTTGAACACGTTTCAAAGATTTATCAAGATCCAAAAACTCATAAAGACTTTTATGCAGTTCACGATGCAAACATTACCATTGAACCAGGAGAGTTTGTAACACTTCTTGGACCTTCGGGTTGTGGTAAAACAACCATCTTGCGTATGATTGCTGGTTTTGAGTCTCCCGATGAGGGCGAGATATTCTTAGCTGATGAGCCTATTAACGAGCTTACGCCTAATAAACGCGATACTGCTATGGTATTCCAAAGCTATGCGCTTTTGCCGCATTACAATATTTTTGACAATGTTGCCTATGGCTTAAAGCTTAGAAATATGGACAAAGAAACCATTAAAGCCAAAGTTGAACACATTTTATCCCTCGTAGGTCTTGAAGGCATGGAAGACCGCAAAACTAATCAGCTTTCTGGTGGCCAGCAGCAGCGTGTTGCCCTTGCTCGCGCGCTTGTAATTGAGCCTGGTGTTCTTTTGTTTGACGAGCCGCTTTCTAACTTGGACGCAAAACTTCGTGTTGATATGCGTACCGAAATCCGTCGTATTCAACAAGAAGCAGGAATTACCGCAATTTACGTTACCCATGACCAGTCCGAAGCTATGGCGCTTTCAGACAAAATTATTGTTATGAAAAAAGGCGTTGTTGATCAAATTGGAGATCCGCGCACCATTTATCACCGTCCGTGCGATGAATTTGTCGCCGACTTTATCGGTGAATCTAACTTCTTACACGGTAAAGTAACCGAAGCCCACGAACAGAGGGGTGTAGCGGTTATAGAGGGTTCACCAGTAAAAATTGCCGATCTTAATGGTAAGCACGTAGACGACGAGATTACGCTGGTATTACGCCCCGAATCGGTACATGTAGCCGATGAAGGCGTGCTTCCCTGCGAAGTAATTCTGTCTCGTTTTATGGGACATTATCAAAATTACCATGTGATGTGTGGCGATACGCTAGTAAAGATCACGGAATTCAACCCAAAGAACAAGCGTATTTATGAAGTAGGAGAAAAGGCATTCATTAAGTTTTCGTCTGACGACGTTCACGCTTTATAAACGTGCAGTGCAAAGGAGTGCCTTGAGCACTCCTTTGTGTTAAGGAGCAGCTATGCAGTCGTTTCTTGAATTAGCACGAGCTCGGTATTCGTGCAGGAGCTTTGACTCAAAACCTGTTGAGAATGAAAAGATAACAAAAATATTGCAGGCGGGGCAGCTGGCACCTACCTGTGTTAACAGGCAACCTTGGCACGCTTGGGTGATACAAGGTGAAAAAGCTCTGAGCCGTGCATACGAAGCCACGCGTTTTAATTTTGACGCCCCTTTGATCATAGCTGTGGGAGCAAAGCCCGGAAGCGGTTGGATGCGTCGTTGTGATGAGCATGATTTTGTGGATGTAGACGCTGCGATAGTGGTTACTCATATGATGCTTGAAGCTCAAGACTTAGGGTTATATAGCACGTGGGTAGGGTATTTTGATCCCAAAGTGCTGGCTGATTCTTTTGAAGAGATGAAGGGTTATCGCATGCTTGCGATGCTTGAGATCGGCTATCCATCAGCTCAAGGCGTGCCATCTGCTCGTCACGAAGAGCGTAAAAGTTTGGATGAGTTGGTGAGCATTATCAAATAGTTAGTGTGTTTTCTTGCACGGTGAACACCACAATCAATATAAAAGCTTTGTGAATATTCATATTTACTTGTAATATACTTAATATTTGCTTCTTATTGCATATTGGCTCATACTCAAAGGACAGGTTATGTCACAACTTGATACCTCGATCATCATTCGCCCTTTTAAGGATATTGATTTTGATGAAGTTGTTAATCTGTGCGTCAGAAAATGGTGCAGTGATATTACGGGTGCATATGACCGTATTATTTTTGGGCGCGTGCTTACCGCTGGCGCGCTGCAGCGTTCGGTGTATACGATGGTTGCCGAAGAAAATGGTAGTGTGATAGGTGTTTGTTTTGGTGGATTAAGTAGCAATAGGAGCATTTCACAAAACTCGTTTTGGCACCGTCGCTTTGAAGACATTATGGTAATTGCGCGCGACCGCGCACGCCGTGGTGGTGTAAAAGTTGAGGATCGTCTTTTTAGTCGTTTAAGAAGCTACACAACGGCGGATGTTTTTATCTCGCTTGGCTATGCAAATTCCGAAGCAGAAATTAACTTATTGATTGTAGATCCTAACCACATGGGCAAAGGTGTTGGCTCGCGATTGTTTGACGATATGACAACACGCTTTAAAGATGCTGGTGCTCGTGGCTTTTTCCTTATTGTAAGTTCGGAATCTGACATTGATTTCTTTGAGCACCGCGGGCTTAACTGTATTCAGGAAAAACAGGGAACCTCGGGCGATAGAGGAAATAGCGTTATTTATTTATATGGGCGTCGTTTGTAACTGCGTTTTGTTCATCTAGAAAGTGCGCCATAGTCATACGGATGTTTAATTTTACAAGATGAGGGTGTAATAACAGCAGGTATAACAGTAGGTAAACATGTGTAGAGTTAGGAAATTGCTGTGAGTGAGCTTTTAGATATCTACCGTTCTTCATCTGCCCATATGCGCGTAGGCGTAGGCATAACCCTTGCGTGCTTACTTGGGTGGCTTTATTTTTTATGGGCATTTACCTGGTATTTTGCGCTCAACGCACTTACAACTTTGTGTTTGGTTGCATGTGCTTTGGTTGATAACAAGTATCGCGTTATTCCGCATACGTTGCTTGTTATACCTGCTTGTATCGGGGTATTTTTTGCGCATCTGAGCTGCTCGCTTTTGACATATGATAGCGCCCCCTTTATATGTTTTATCTTGTGTATTATTTGGTTTGTATTTGCTTATGCAAATCACGACGCAAACGCGGCACCGCTGATAGGCGCTGGTGATATAAAACTTTTACTTGTATTGTCTTTGTATATGACACCGTTGTCCTTTTTGGTTATGTTGGTTATTGCGTGTATAGGCGGTCTGTGTCATGCTGCGCTCATTAGGCAGAAAACGTTTCCATGGGCTCCTTCTATTGTGTTTGCGTGGTATATGGTTATGTATACGCCCTTCTTAAACTATGTGTATATTGCGTTTGTGCAAATATTTTAAGTGGAGGAGCAATTTGATTGCGCTCCAGATACGAAAAAATAGTTGATAATATTAACTAATATGACTATCCTTATGTTCACTTTTACATTTGAACAAAGGAGTTGTAATGGATACAACACTACACAATACAACACCGCATAATGCGACGCTGCACAAACCTATTCACATCTTAAGTCCCGAGATAATAATTAAAATCGTTGGCGTGATAGCTGCATTTTATGGAATGGCAGTACATTGGGAGGGCTTATTTTCGTTTACCTATTTTACAAACTTATCTAATCTTGTTATAGCCACCATTTTGTTATATGCACTTGTGGGTAAATTAACTTGTCTAGTAATGCATGGTGATTGTGCATGTGTAACAGACGCATTGGCACAAGACGCTGCAGGTGGTTGGCGCGTTTTTATACAGAAAACGCTTTCTACACAAGTGTGGTACCGCGTGAAATATATGGCAACTCTGGCAATCACTATTACATTGTTGCTCTATCTGTGCTTTTTGGCTCCAACATCAGATGCTGGTTTTGTGGGCGCATATCTCAATAATCATGCTTCGTCACTCTGCACCCATTTTATTGCTCCTCTGTGCGCTATAGCAGATTTTTTGTTATTTGATCATGGCTTTAAGCCGCAGACTCACGATGTGTTTTGGGCATTGCTTCCACCCTTTGTTTATATCGGATATGTGTGCGTGTTGTCGCTTGTATTTGGTGTGCGCTGGAAAACCGTTATGCTTGCACCATATAATTTTCTAAATTTTGGTGCGCCATGTGGATGGTTTGGCATTGATGTAACCACAGCAAATACCTACACATTAGGAATTGGAGTTTTCTATTTTGTGTGCGTATTCACCTTGATATTTATAGCTATTGGCGTATGTTTTCTTAAAATCGTAGAGCACCGCGCAAAATAGCATAATCGGATGCAAGCTTGGATAAGCACTCATCTTCTATATACGGTTATAAGGAATTGTGAATCTATAAACTTGGGTATGTAGTTGTGTTAGAATATCTGTACATATTCGATAACAAGCTCCTACGAGACATCGTAGCATAAATACAACTAAGGAGTTGGAACTTGGCTATCAAAACGTTTACACGGCGAGAAATTTTGCAGCTGTTTTCTATAACCGCAGCTCTTGCGGCTATGCCTGCTCAGATTGCGTTTGCTGACACACAAGATGACTTAAATGCTGCTCAAAAAAAGCTCGACGAAGTTCAAAAACAACTCGATACCATTGCTTCCCAGTACGAAAAGCTCGTGGGTGAGCAAGAAAAAACATGTGAGCAAATAGAAGATGCGCAGACACAAATAGCCTCTACGCAAGATCAGATCGATAAAAAACAGCAAGAGCTTGATGCAAAAAAAAGTGCGCTTTCAAAACGTGTTTCAAGTGCATATAAGTCTGGCATAGATGGATTTTTATCGGTGCTCTTTTCTTCGTCGTCGCTCGAAGAGCTTTCTTCTAACATTTATTATCTTGATAAAATTTCCGAAAAAGATCGAACGATGATAGAGGAAGTCAATCGTGTTAAGCGTGATCTAGATGATAAAAAGAGCAGTCTTGAAAGTCATAAAGCAGCTCTTGAACAGCTTAAGGAAGAACAAGATAAAGAGCTTACACAAATGACCGCCAAGCAAGATGAGTCTAAACGTGTGCTGGATGGTCTTTCTCAGGATGTAAAAGATCTCATGGCAAAACGCGATGCTGAACTTCAAGCGGCTGCACAGCAGCGCGCGCTTCAAGAGGCTCAGGCTGCAGCTGCTCGTTCAGGAAAACGTACCTATACGTTAAGTGAAGTATCTGGTGAGGTTAATTTAAGCCCTAATTTATCGGGGAGCCAAAAGGCAGTTATTTCGTATGCATATCGAGTAGGTTCGCCGGGTTATGGCTTGTGTGCTATGTGGGTTTCTCAGGTTTTCTCGGCAGCGGGGTTGGGCTATCCTTCAGGTGATGCTTGCGATATGTATTATGCTTGGTGCCATAGCTCCAACAAGAGTGAGCTCAAACCGGGGATGATTATTGCTGTTCCTGCTCATGCAGGAACGCCCGCTGGTAGAATTTATGGCCACATAGGTATTTATGTTGGAAACGGAGAAGTTCGCCACAACATAGGCTCTGTTGCAACGTGGTCTTTGGATCGTTGGATTAGCTATTATAGCTCTATTACAACACCGCGTTGGGGTTGGTGTATGGGGATACCGCTTTCGTAAGGTCGTAGAGTTGTGAGGTTGTAAGGTCGTAATCGCGTGAAGACGCAAGAGTGAAAAGTCGTAAAGCCGCAATCGCGCAAAGGCTAAAAACACGTAAACTCGCAGGCGCGAAATTGTGCACGTTTCATACATTCTTTTTATAACACGCGTTTATCTAACGCACAACAAATTCAACTGCATGCATACTTGGTATGCATGCAGTTTTTTACACGTTTACTAATGGTCGCTTCTGTTAAAGCCGTTTTTCATACCCATAGAAGCGCTATACAACACCTTGTCAAGGGTTGTATCGGTTTCTTGTTTGGTCATATCGGCTATAGCCTGATTGGTTTTTTCTAATACCTCTGTGCAAGCTTCGTACGAGAGTTTTTGATCTTCTACCTGTTTATCGCATTGAAATACTAAACGCCAACCTTGTGATCCAACTGCTTCTTGATAATGCTCAATATGATTGGCGCATGCATTAAAGTGAGCATCTGCCAAAGCTCCAATTAAGCGATTTGCCCAGTAAAAACTTTGGGTATCAACGTGTGCACAGGTGTTATTAAGATATACAGGTGTGCTATTAACATTTGCATAAAAAGGTACCAGCGCATTAAAGGCATTAGATCCATACGCCATCCATTGAAGTGCTTGGCAACCCCGAGGTGCCCATCCACGCAGCTGCAGTGCTGCAAGCTCGCTATTACGGTTAATACCAATAGGGCGATACAAAGAACGCGTTGCAGCTGTTCCCTGTGCTGAATATGGATCAAAAACGGTTCCTTGGTAATGAAGCGAAAGCGAGTATTTAACATCTTCCATGGTGATCTTGCGATCGGGGATAAGGCACCAGGGAATATCGTCACTTTCGGGTTGCCAAGGAGCACATGCAGGATCGGCAAACAGTGACGGAACAAAGTATTTGTGCATACTCCACGCGCGTGGCGTGTTGTAGACGTGGTCGGCATCACTGTGGCTGCCGAAAGCATCGCGCGGATTAAAGATCTCGTGCTTGCAGGCGCAGCTGTCGTCACAAGAGCAATCGGCACAGCATGCATTGTCGTCGCAGTCGCAATCATCGTCGCAGTCGCAATCATCGTTGCAGTTGCACTCATCGCCGCAGTTATCTTCATCACAGCAGCATGCACATTCATCTAAGTTGTCGTCTTTGAGTGTAAGATCAAGGTGATAGGTATCTATCCAGTCTTTAAGATCCGCAGAACACATATACGACTTTTGTTCACCATAAGCATCGGTAAGGTCAAATTCGTCAATTCCCAATTGGTTTGGCATGGTAACATAGGCATCATCAGGCACGCGACGCGCGATCCAGTGATGACCACCTACGGTTTCGAGCCACCATATTTCTTCGGTATCACTAAACGCAATACCGTTCATCTCGTAGGTACCATACGTTTCAAGCAAATGACCTAGGCGCTCTACGCCTTCGCGCGCAGAGTGAATATAGGGAAGAACAAGCGTAACCATGTCTTCTTCGCTAATACCACCGCGGACTTCGGGCGTATAATCAGCGTCTCCTTCTTTACCACATGCCTTCTTAAAGTAAACCAAGGGATCAGCACCTAAAACGCGCTCGTTGGATGTAAGCGTTTCGGTGGCAGTCATGGCTACGTTAGCTTCGTTTACACCTGCTGCAGCCCAGATACCCTCATTTGAAAGCGCATTGGGAACCGCGGTATAACGCATAGGATTATCAGGCAGATCCATTTCAAAATGCGTTAACACCGATTTGTAGTGACGCGGTTGATCCTGCGGTTGTACAACGGTAAAGTTTTTAGGACAAAATTCGCCATTGGGAGAATCTTCGTTACGCGCAATAATAGTTGACCCGTCAAAACTTGCATCTTTACCAACAAGTAAGGTGGTACATGCCATCATAGCCTCCGTTTCTAAGAAAACATTTCATTAAATTATTGTATCTGATTTTGACATAGCATACTATTCATCTTAATCTGTATATATTGTTTTATTTCGTTTTACGCGCTCAAGATAAGGTTAGCACGTCAGCACGCGCGTGTTACAAAAGCTGTTCGCGCGCTCACAAAGGAGTTTTTCTATGTCCATGAATTTTAAACGACGCTTACCTATTCCCAAAGAAATTCGCGAAGAAATGCCGCTCGCCCCTCAAATTGCGGCTCAAAAGCCTGCATTTGATGCAGCTGTAGCAGATGTATTGTGCGGTAAAAGTGAAAAAAAATTGCTCATTATAGGACCGTGTTCTGCCGATAGAGAAGACTCTGTTTTGGAATATGTTGAGCGTCTAGCGCGTGTTGCCGAAGAAGTGCGCGACAAGCTCATTATCATTCCTCGTGTGTATACCAATAAACCTCGTACCAAGGGAACGGGCTATAAAGGTTTGTTGCATAATCCCGATCCCTTAGGTGCGCCCGATCTATTAGGTGGCGTAAAAGCTATTCGCCATATGCATATTAAGGTTGCAGAAACAACTGGCATGTTTACTGCCGATGAAATGCTGTATCCCGAGAACTACCAATATCTTATAGACGTTATTGCATATAATGCAGTTGGTGCGCGCTCAGTTGAAAACCAAGAGCATCGTTTAGTGTCAGCCGGAATTTCAACTCCTGTTGGTATGAAGAATCCAACTGGTGGTTCGTGTTCGGTTATGCTTAATTCCGTTTATGCAGCTCAACAGCCTCAGACATTTATTTTTAGAAATTGGGAGGTTGAAGCAACGGGTAATCCTTTAGCACATGCTATTTTGCGTGGATTTCAGGGATTGGATGGTCGTAATTATCCTAACTATCACTATGAATATCTTGAGCGCCTGTGCGGGCTTTATACCGCAGACACCTATGCTAATCCTGCCGTGGTGATTGATTGCAACCACGATAATTCGGGCAAACGTCCGCTTGAACAAATTCGTATTATTCACGAAGTACTTGATAGTGTACATAGAAACGAAGATATTGCGCGCCTGTTTAAGGGTTTTATGGTGGAGTCTTACCTTGAAGACGGCAATCAGCCTGTTGACGGTGGTGTATTTGGTAAATCTATCACCGATGCTTGTTTGGGTTGGGATAAAACAGCTCGCTTAATTTATAATATTGCAGACCGCCTGTAAGCCATCTTAGGTGTAGATATACCTGCATGTAAAGCACGTATCGCAAGCGTGAGTTAAAAGACAAGTTACAAGTACAAATTAAAGCGTTTACCTCACAACAAAGGTAAACGCTTTTTTCATGGTTGTATCACTAAATCTATAAGTAACGTGTTCTAGGTATTTCTATTGTGCAACACCTGTTGCAACACAAGCCGTTTGCTGCGTCTGCATGCGCGCTTGTGCTTGCGCTGCCTGGGCTGCTCTAAGCGCCATTTTACGCGCCATAAGTCGCTCAGCACGCGCTTTCATAACAATATCTCTAAGTTCCGGTATTTTTGCAGCGTCCATTGAGGGCACGCCTTCAAGTGGATAGGGAATATTGAGGTCTTTGTATTTTGGTACGCCCATCTTGTGATACGGCAATAAATCAAGTCCAACTACATTATCCCAATCGGCGATAATGTAGCCCACGCCTTTAAGCTCGTCCACTTGATCGGTAATACCTGGTACTACAACGTGACGAATCAATACAGGAATATGTCTGCGGCACAGTTCATCACCAAACGCGCGCGGACGCAAATACGTTCCCTTTACCAGCTCCATATGGCCTTTAGGATCTGAGTGCTTGATGTCTAGTAAAACCATATCGGTGTGGTCAAGCAAATCCGACACATATTCGGGATGACGTGGATTAAAGGTAGCGCCCGAGCTATCCAGGCAGGTATGTATACGACCTTTAGGATCTTCGTGCGCTGCTTTGAAAAGTGCTGCAATAAAATTTGGTTGAGCCAAAGGCTCGCCGCCACTTGCCGTAATACCGCCACGACGATAAAAAGGACGGTTGCGGTCATAAACCTTCATTAACTCAGCAACACTCATGCGTTGTCCTGTGTCAAACGCCCACGTTTCGGGGTTGTGGCAATATTTGCACCTAAATGGGCATCCTTGACAAAAAACAACCATACGAGTACCAGGGCCATCTACGGTACCCATGGTCTCTAGAGAGTGAACCCGCCCAACTACCTCGAGCGGGTTCACTGTCTTGTTTATGTTGGTTTGAGCTACCACAAAAACATCTCTTGTTTAGACTTATTAAAGAGCATCGTGGAACGTACGAGAAATAACGTCGTCCTGTTGCTGTTTAGTAAGTGTGGTGAACTTAACGGCATAACCAGAAACACGAATGGTAAGCTGAGGATATTTCTCAGGATGAGCCTGTGCATCAAGCAAAGTGTCTCTGTTGAATACGTTAATGTTCAGGTGGTGACCACCTTTTTCGGCATATCCGTCAATCATGCTGACGAGGTTGTCGACTTGCTCTGTAGATGCTGCCATAGCAACGCTCCTTTCTTGTACACCGATTACACGGTGCGCCCTTTATTTGTTGTCTTCGCATCCTTCTTTTGCACTTGCGTCTGCAGCACATGCGCAATCAGGTTTGTTTTCGATGGTAAAGTCAACCGTTTTAAAGTCGATCTTTGAAACATCGTCTAACTCTTTCATCTCACACATGTCGCACTCACCAAACATGACGTTACCGCTCTTACCCAAAGCAGCTGGAACAATAGAGAAGGTATTTGATATACCATCCTCTGCATCACGGAAGGGAAGTTTAGAAACAGATGCAAGAGATGCAACCGCACCGTGTGTATCACGCTGGTGCATGGGGTTGGCTCCTGGTGCAAATGGAGTTCCTGCGCGACGACCATCAGGAGTATTACCCGTTTTTTCACCGTATACAACATTAGATGTAATAGTTAATACAGAAGTTGTAGAAACTGCATTTCTGTAGCAGTTGAATTTACGTATTTGTTTCATAAAGTATTCAACTACATCGCGAGCAATGCTGTCTACACGGTCATCGTCGTTACCATACTTAGGATAGTCGCCCTCGATCTTGAAGTCGGTAACCAAGCCAGTTTCATCGCGGATAACTTTAACTTTTGCATATTTGATTGCAGAAAGTGAGTCGGCAACAACCGAAAGACCAGCAATACCAGTTGCAAACCAACGGTGAATATGTTCATCATGGAATGCCATTTGAATGCGCTCATAGGCATATTTATCGTGCATGTAGTGAATAACGTTAAGAGCATTAACGTATACGCTTACCAACCAGTAAACCATGTCACGGTATTTTTGAATGACGTCATCGTAGTCCAGATAATCGCCTTCTACAGGACGGAAACGAGGTCCTATCTGCTCACCAGTAATTTCGTCACGACCACCATTGATGGCGTAAAGCAAGCACTTTGCAAGGTTTGCACGAGCACCAAAGAACTGCATTTCCTTACCTACGACCATGGAGCTTACGCAGCAAGCAATTGCATAATCATCGCCGTGGTAAACACGCATAAGGTCATCGTTTTCGTATTGAATTGACGAAGTGGTGATAGAAATCTTTGCGCAATAACGTTTGAACGGCTCAGGAAGACGTGTTGACCAAAGAACAGTTAAGTTTGGCTCGGGGCTTGTTCCCATGTTTTCAAGTGTGTGCAAGAAACGGAAGGAGTTCTTGGTAACCATAGGACGACCGTCTATACCAATACCACCGATGGACTCGGTTACCCATTGTGGGTCACCTGAGAAGAGTGCATTATACTCGGGAGTACGTGCAAACTTAACCATACGAAGCTTCATAACAAGGTGGTCGATAATTTCCTGAACTTCGCTTTCGGTAATGGTACCTTCTTGCAGGTCGCGTTGGGCATAAATATCGAGGAACGTTGACGTACGGCCAAACGACATCGCAGCACCATTTTGCTCCTTAACCGATGCAAGGTATGCAAAGTACAGCCACTGAACAGCTTCTTTGAAGTTCTGAGCAGGTTTTGAGACGTCAAAGCCATACTCGCCCGCCATAACGTTAACTTCTTTAAGGGCGCGAATTTGCTCGGAAAGCTCCTCACGGTGACGAATGGTTTCCTCGTCCATCGTGGTGTGAGTGTTTGCCTTCTCTTCTTCTTTTTCTTCGATCAGGCGATCAAGACCATAGAGTGCAAGACGACGGTAATCACCAATGATACGACCGCGGCCGTATGCATCGGGCAAACCAGTAATAATGTGAGAGTGACGGCAAGCGCGCATCTCAGGTGTGTATACGTCAAAAACGCCCGCATTGTGAGTCTTACGACGGTCAGTGTAGAACTTAACTAGATCAGGATCTACTTCGTAACCATAGCTTTTGCAGGCAGACACTGCCATACGAATACCACCATTAGGCATTAAGGCACGTTTTAATGGCTTGTCTGTTTGCAATCCAACGATTTTCTCGTATGGTTTGTCAATGTATCCTGCTGGGTGGCTGGTAATAGTAGAAACAATCTTGGTATCCATATCAAGAACGCCACCATGTTCACGTTCTTGCTTGAATAAATCCATTACTTCTGCCCAAAGCTTAGTGGTAGCTTCGGTAGGACCAGCTAAAAACGATTCATCTCCTTCATAGGGAGTGTAGTTTTTTTGGATGAAGTCGCGAACATCAATAAGATGTGTCCACTCTCCACCAGTAAATCCACGCCATGCCTCTTTCATTGGACACGCTCCTTGCTCGTATGTTACTTAACTCTACTTAATTTACCAAAAATCGACTGCAATATTACACACAATAGCCGAGTGGTTTTAGAAAATGAGTTTTCTGATGGTAAAATCGTGAGTAACATAATCCGACAGATTAAATATATATTGTATACAAAAACACAAAATTTTTATGAGAAAAGTTCAAATATTTTTTGTCTGTCAAATAATTATCAAGTCATGATAGACTTATTACAGGTAAACGTATTACTAAGATAAGATATACAACACATGTTCCGCACAACGCGTATGCTAGGTGCGAAAGGATTTTAAAACAATGCAGGGTAAGAGTGAAGACTTATATACAAAACATCCACATGAAAAAAATATAGATGATAAGCCATTCACGGAAAGCGTACTTGCGCAAAATGAGTTAGACGAGTATAATTCCAAAAATTTTCAAAAGTCGCACGAGCTTTTTATTACCTATCATCCGTGGAAACTCTTTTGCATTGCGGCAATTCCTGGAGCTTTGAGCATGCTTTCTTCGGCAATTTACGAAATTGCTGACGGTATTTTTGTAGGACAGATTCTAGGTGAAGAGGCGTTTGCGGCAATCAATTTAGCCATGCCATTTGTTATTATGCTATTTGCATTTGGCGATATGGTGGGAGTTGGTTCGTCTGTTCCTATTTCAATTAGCTTAGGTGAAGGAAACACACGCCGCGCAAATAATATTTTTACTTGCGGTATTTTGATGATTTTAGCTGGCGGTGCGCTCATTGGTACGCTCTTTTGGTTTTTAGCGCCAGCGCTTATGGAACTGATGGGTGCATATGGAACGCTGCGTGATATGGCAGCCGATTATTTGCGGATGTTTGCTCTGTTTGCGCCCTTAGGCACCATTTTGTTTGCGGTTGATAATTATCTACGTATATGTGGCAAGGTTAAAAGCAGTTTTGCACTTAACGCGTTTACCTCACTTTTTGGCTGCGTTTTAGAATTTTCTATGCTTTATTTTTGGCATTTAGGTACCCTTGGTGCAGCACTTGCATTTTCAATTGCAATAAGCGTGGGCTCTTTGTGTGCGCTCATTCCTTTTATGGCCAAAAAAATGTTACTTCAATTTGTTAAGCCACAATTCTCGTATGCACTGCTTAAAGAAATTGTTCAAAGTGGAACACCTGCGTTCTTAAACGACGTAGCAGGGCGTGTGACCGTTATTTTCTTGAATGTAGAGTTGATGATAGCAGGAGGAACTGCCGCTGTATCGGTCTACGGTTTTTTGATCTTTGCAGGAAGTTTTATTTATCCTTTGATTTATGGAATCTGCGACGCTTTGCAACCTGCCGTAGGCTACAACTGGGGCGCGCGCCGCTACGATCGTATTAAACAGATCGAAAAGTACGTATTTTCAACGGTCTGTGCTATTGCGCTGCTGCTCGCCGCTATTATGGCAGTGTTTCCCGATGAATGCGCGCGTTTATTTATGGTTGATGTTTCACAAGACATACTGGTTATGTCACGCGATGCATTTAGATTCTATGCGCTTTCATATGTGTTTCGCTGGTTTCCGCTTGCCTGTGGAAGCTTGCTTACCGCGGTCGAAAAAACCAAACTTGCGTCACTGTTGTCATTTTGTATGGTCACGTTGTTGCCGCTTGTGGTGCTGTTTGCGCTTAAGCCGCTTGGCCTATTGGGGCTGTGGCTTAACGCTCCTGTTTCGGCAGGTATTGCAGCCTTGATTTCAATATGGATTCTAATTGTGTTTAGACGCGAACTTCATTTGGAGTAATACCATAGAGGTAAATAAAACTTGTTACGAGTATATTTGTTTGTGACAAGTGAGCGTGTAATAGATGTGCGTGTCTGTTTATGCGCACCTTTATACTAAGAGTATGGGAGGACAATATGTCAAAAACTCAACCGCGTGTAGCTCTCTTTTTGGCGCCAGGTGTCGAGGAATGCGAAGCACTTGTTATCTATGATTTGTTATTTAGAGCCTCTATTGCGTGCGACAAAATTGCCGTTGCACCTACGCGCAGCGTTGTATCTTCTCATAACGTAGAGCTTACCTGCGATTACGCCTTAGATGATCCAGATTTTTCGTTTGATAATTACGATTTACTTTTCTTGCCCGGAGGCCTTCCAGGAACCACAAATCTGCAAGAAAACAAAAAGCTCTGTGACGCAGTGGTAAATCATCACAAGCAGGGCAAGCTTTTGGCAGCAGTTTGCGCTGCTCCTTCGGTATTTGCACGCTTGGGATTGCTTGAGAATAAGCGTGCAACGTCTAATCCTGGTTTTCAGGATGTTTTGCGCGAGTTTGGCTCTGTTGTTGTGCAAGATAGCTATGTTAAAACGGGTAACATTTTTACCAGTAAAGGGCTTGGTACGTGCATTGATTTAGGCTTGGCGCTTATTGAAGAATTAGCTGATCACGATACCATGGAAAAAGTTAAGCAAGGTATTGTGTATATGCACTAACAGGTTTATCTTCGGTGGGAGCGTGTGTATGCTTGCTGTATAAAGCAGCAAAGCGTGTACGCTGAGCACATAAGGAGTGTGCGCGGTGGCATTTGTTGAGTTCAAAGATGTTTCTAAAACCTATCATATGGGCGATTGCGAAGTTCATGCAGTTCATCATATGAACTTTACTATGGAACAAGGCGAGCTTGTGGTCATCGTTGGTGCTTCTGGTGCAGGTAAAACAACCGTTTTGAATATGCTCGGTGGCATGGATTCTCCAACCGAGGGAAGCATTTTACTTGCGGGTAAACAAATTAGTGGACTCAATGCGCGCGAGCTTACTCTGTATAGAAGACATGCTATTGGTTTTGTGTTTCAGTTCTACAATTTAGTTCAAAACCTCACAGCACTCGAAAACGTAGAGCTTGCCAGTCAAATTTGTAAACATCCTTTACCAGCTGCAGATGTGCTCAAACAAGTTGGCCTCGAAAAACGTATGCACAATTTTCCGGCGCAACTTTCTGGTGGTGAGCAGCAGCGTGTGGCTATTGCCCGCGCGCTTGCCAAGAATCCTCAGCTGCTCTTATGTGATGAACCTACGGGTGCCCTTGATTATGTAACGGGCAAACAGATTCTTAAATTGTTACAAGACACCTGTATTAATACAGGAAAAACGGTTGCCATTGTTACGCATAACAGCGCGTTTACCGAAATCGCGCATCGCGTTATTCATGTTCACGAGGGGAGTGCGCAGTCTATAGAAATACACGATCACCCTCGTGATGCTCTCGATGTTGAATGGTAAGGTGATGAAGTGCTCAAAAGAATTGCGCCGCTTCTTCACCAAACTTTGCGGTCCATACATACCACGTTCAGTCGTTTTTTGGCTATTGTTGCGATAGTTGCCTTAGGCACGGGTTTCTTTGCTGGACTTATGATGACAGGTCCCGACATGCGACAGGCCATGGATACCTATTACGACGATAACCACGTTTGGGATATACGCCTCATTTCAACGCTTGGTTTTTCTAACGACGATATTCATCAATTTGACGATGTAGAAGGTGTGCGTGCTTGCATGCCCAATCATACGGTTGACGCTATTGCACGTATGAATGATACGCAGGTAGCGGTGCGCGTTTCTTCGTTTGACACTACGATGGCACAACAATTTGTTGATGGACATACATATGCTGCAAAGGATTCTTCTTTTGATTTTCTTAATCGCTTTCAATTGGTAACAGGAAGACTTCCGCAATCACCTGACGAATGTTTGGCTGCGGCATATGCTCCTCATGCACAATTGAGTGAAGGCGATATTGTTGATATTACCTCGGCAAACGAAGATCTTGATAAAATTTTTTCTACCAGACATTTACGTGTGGTTGGAACCATAACATCTCCTTTATATCCCTACACGCGAAGTTTTGGATCTACAACTATTGGTTCGGGCTCTATTGATCAATATATTTTTGTACCAACATCTACATTTCAGCAGGATTTTCCCTATACCGAGCTGTATATAAGCGTTGAAGGTGCTGATAGTGTTCAAAGTAATAGCGATGCATACAAAAACATCGTAGGTGCTACTAAAGAGCGTCTTGAAGCTCAAAAAGACCGCATGAGCGTGTTTCGCCAGCACGAGGTGCAAGAGCTGGCACAAAGCAAGCTTGACGAAAAAAAGACTGAGTTTGAGCAGCAAAAAAACGAAGCATTTGAAAAGTTAGAAGCTGGCGAATCTGAGCTTGCGCGCAAACATAGCAAGCTGCAGGAATCATGGCGCAAATACACACAAGGTACAAGCAAGTTAAAAGCGTCGCGAGAAGCCTTTGAATCACAAAAAGCTGCCTCACAAAACAAGTTGTCTCAAGCTCAAACGCGTCTTGCCACGCAAGAAAAAACTTTGTTATCAACACTTCGCGCACAAGGGATGGATGTTTCTTCACTTGAGCAAGCTCAAACAGTTTTGCAACAACGCATACAAGACTTTAAGCTCCGCGCGCAAGAAGGGCAAACTACAGGATCTAAGCAGGTTGAGGATGCTGCAACGAAAAAACAGTTTTCAACACTAGATACGCCGCCTTTTGCAAGCGATCGCTCTGCTCAAAACACAAGTTCAAATCGTGTCGCTCGCCTGCACGTGCCTCATGCGCCGTTTTCGCAAGCTGCGTCTTCGTTATCTAAGCAAACTGTATCGCCTGATGAGCAGCTGCAAGGTTTGCAACAAGGGCTTGCAGGGGTACAGCAATTACTTGCAGCAAAAGCAAAGCTACAAGATGAACGCGCTGTGGCAGATAAAAAATTGACTCACGCCGAGCAAGAGCTTGCACAAGCTCAAGCCAAGCTTGATGCGTCGTATGTTCGTCTGCAAGAAGGTCAAAAGAAATATGATGAAGGCGCGCGTGTGCTTGCACAGCGCAAGCAAGAACTCGATGACAAATTTGCTACCGTTCAAAAGCAGCTCGATGATGCACAAGAAACGATTGATACAACCGATCTTCCCGACATATACATTTTAGATAGATCTCAACACGAAGGCGCTGCTATTTACCATGCCGATACCGAGCGCATGGACGCTTTGGCTCGTGTATTTCCTTTTATGTTCTTTTTGGTAGCAGCTCTTGTTTCGCTTACCACTATGACACGCATGGTGGAGGATGAGCGCATACTTATTGGCACCTATAAAGCATTGGGCTACTCTACTATACAAATTGCAACAAAATATTTGGTGTATGCGTTACTGGCTGCTGGTATTGGCTCTGTTTTAGGCGTTGGCGTTTTATGCCAAGTTTTGCCACTTATTATTATGAAGGCGTACTCAGTAATATATGCTATTCCACTGTTGCCACCACCGCTTCCCATAAAAGCCGACGTAGCAGTCTTTTCTGCGGGATTGGGTATAGGCATTACGCTGATTGCAACCATTTGTTCGGTGCTTTCAAGTTTGCGCGAACAGCCTGCTCCGCTTATGCTTCCGCGCGCTCCCAAGGCAGGAAAACGTATTCTTCTTGAGCGTATTCGTCCTTTATGGCGCCGCATTTCGTTTTCGTGGAAAGTAACGCTTAGAAATCTCTTTTTGTATAAAAAACGCTTGTTTATGACCGTTATTGGCATTGCAGGTTGTACCGCTTTATTGCTGGTGGGCTTTGGTTTACATGACGCCATTTGGGATATTATCAACAAACAGTACGTAGATATTACGCATTATCAGATGACGGTTGGTTTAAATGATCATGCCAACGATCTGGATGTGCAGCATGTTAAAGACGTACTTAACCAACATCCAGAAATTGAGCATATCGATCGCGTGCATACAGCACATATGGCAGCAAAAGGCGAAGACGATACACTTTCTTCAACGCATGTAGATGTTGTTGTTCCGCAGTCGTTGGATATTTTTAATAAGTCAATTACGCTTAAAAACCGAATCAGTGGCAAGCAGGTTCCCTTTGATGAGTCAAGCGTTGTTATCAGCGAAAAGCTGGCAACACTTCATCACTTGCGTGTTGGCGATACGCTTGTACTTTTCGACCGCGATAAAGTGGGGAATTCAGTTGGCGCCGGCCATAAACTTACTATTACGGGAATATGCGAAAATTACGTAGGCACTACCGTTTACATTGCACCAACAATTTTTGCCAAGATTTCGTCGTCACCTGTTATGTATGAAACGCTCTTTATTCAAGCGCCCGATCTTAAACCCGGCGAACAGCAACAAAATATTGCCAGTGAGTTGCACAGTTGTGACGATGTTTCGCTTGTTGCGTTTTCAGACGAAACCATTTCTTTATATCGCAATATGATTTCGGTGGTTGATTACGTAGTGGCAGTTCTGATTATTTCTGCCATTTTGTTAGCGTTTATCGTTTTGTATAACCTTACCAACATCAATATCGAGGAACGCTTGCGCGAAATTGCAAGCCTTAAAGTTTTGGGCTTTACCAAGCGCGAAATATATGCGTATATCTTTAGAGAAGTATTTTTGTTGTCGTTATTAGGTGATGTATTTGGTTTGGGTGTAGGTGTATATCTTGAACGCTTTGTAGTGGCAACTGCCGAGGTTGATTATGTGATGTTCAGTAGAACTATTCACCTTGAGAGCTTTGTGATTGCTTTTGTCTTGACGCTGGTATTTACCGGACTTATTGTATTGGTTATGACGCCAAAACTTAATCGTATTGATATGGTTGAATCGCTTAAAAGTGTTGATTAGTGCGTTGCCAAGGTGTATGTAGTGGGATTTTTATTTCCTGTCGTTTTTGTAATTTGCGTGGCACATCAAGTTTATGCGCGCTCACGTGTTCAATTTAAGCTAATCTAAGTTTGGGAGCTTACAGCGAGGTAGGCTGAGAAAGATGCCAGCATCTGACCGTACCTGATCTGGACAATGCCAGCGTAGGAATCATATACAAACACATACGCCTAAGCTTTGGCATAGGCTTATTTTTGCCCTGTATTGGTAATCGATTCCTCGGTAATTGTAAGTGCTATGTTAAGAGAGTTGAGGTTAGTATGGAGTGTTCTGTTGCTATTCAATTTTTACCCATGGACGCCAAAGATGATAAAACAATATGTAAGCAGGTAGATGCTGTAATTGCTTATATTGCTTCGACGGGTGTAAATTATTTTGTTGCTCCTTTTGAAACCACCATTGAAGGCTCTTACGAACAATGCTTAGAAATCGTTAAAAATTGCCCGCTTGTTGGCGCACAAGCTGGCTGCCACTCAATGATGACGTACGTAAAAATCAATTATCATCCTCAAGGCGAAGTGCTTTCAACTGCGCAAAAGTTATCTCCTTATACCCAGCATAATGCAACAACACAGCTTAGCTCGTAAATGCGTACATTCATGCAGGTACTGTATGAGTATACAGACGCACGCACATGTTGTGTATTTAGTATCTATTCCGCACGTCGATTGATAGTAAGATGGAACTTCGTAAGGCGCTCCCAACAAAACAAATCATAATTCCTGTTGTAGTAACGCTGTTGCTCATTTGTATCTGGGAAGCAGCAGTTGATACAGGAGCTATTGCCAACTTTTTACTTCCCAGCCCGCTTCAGGTATTGAGCGCGATGATTCGCGACAAAGACTTGTTGTGTGCTCACGGTATCACAACTATAACCGAGGCAATTTTGGGCTTGTTTTGGGGCTGTGTTTTAGGATTTATTGTTGCAATTCTTATGGATTCCTCACCGCTTATTCATGCGGCACTTAATCCACTTATCACCATTTCGCAAACTATTCCAACTATTGCCATTGCTCCTCTTTTGGTGTTGTGGCTTGGCTACGATTTGTTACCTAAAGTTGTTTTAGTGATTATTACTACGTTTTTCCCTATTACTATCTCGCTGGTTACAGGGTTTGCATCGGTTGACTCGCAAACTATTAACCTCATGAAGATTATGAATGCACGCCCGTGGCAGGTATTTTTGCACGTTAAACTCCCGTGTGCGCTGAGTCACTTTTTTAGTGGATTAAGCATAAGCGCAACTTACGCCATTATCGGTGCCGTTATAGCCGAGTGGTTGGGAGGTATATCGGGGTTGGGTGTGTACATGATTCGTGTTCGTAAGTCGTTTTCTTACGACAAAATGTTTGCCGTCATCTTTTTAACATCGGCACTTTCATTGGTATTGATGGGTGCGGTTCGCGCACTTGAACATATATGTATGCCTTGGAAAAGGTAGAAAGGAAGTAGTATGGCTTCTCAATTAACTCGTCGTGCATTTATTGGAACAGCAGGTGCGGCATTTGCGGGCTTTTCGCTGTTTGGATGCTCTCAAAATAGCGCGTCTTCAGGCGATTCAGATAACAATGAATCTAAAAAACTCACCAAGATTACGTTTTGTTTAGACTATACGCCCAATACTAACCATACAGGCATATATGTTGCACAACAAAAAGGTTACTTTAAAGATGCAGGCATTGATATCGAAATTGTGCAGCCTGCAGAAGATGGAGCCGAGGCTATGATCGGCTCTGGCCAAGCGCAGTTAGGTATTAGTTACCAAGACTTTATTGCCAATACGCTTGCAAGTGATAATCCTGTTCCTATCGAGGCTATTGCAGCCATTATTCAACACAATACATCAGGTATTATGAGCAGAAAAGAAGACGGTATTACTTCGCCTAAATTTATGCAAAATCATACCTATGCAACTTGGAACATGCCTATTGAACAAGCTACGGTAAAACATGTTGTAGAAAAAGACGGCGGAGATTTTTCAAAGATTAAGATGGTTCCTGCCGATGCTACAACCGATGAAGTTCAAGGGCTTAAAGCAAAATTGTATGATTGCGTGTGGGTGTTTGAAGGCTGGGGTGTTCAAAACGCTCATGTTCAAAATTATGACATCAATTATTTTGCGTTTAACGACATGGATGAAGTGTTTGATTTTTATACACCGGTGCTTGCAGTTAACAGTAATTTTGTACAAGAAAGTGAAGATAATCGCAGCTTGGTACAAAATTTTGTAGAAGCTTGCAGTCAGGGTTACACGGACGCAGTTAAAGATCCTGATGGAGCAGCACAAATTTTGTGCGACGCTGTTAAAGAGCTTGATCCGGCACTGGTGCGCGAAAGTCAACATTTTCTTTCTAAAAAGTATATTGACGATGCGAAGAGATGGGGCATTATCGATCCTGTACGTTGGTCAAGATATTTCCAATGGCTTAATGACAACAAGCTTGTAAATAACCCAATTGATGTTAATAAAGGTTTTAGCATGGAATATATCACATATTAAGAGGTTACGCGCTTACTGGCACATCTATAATTATGAGGTGTGCCAATGCGCGATTTGGGCATGCTTAAACGTCTGTATATGCTCTATTGCCGCGTACGGGCTTGCACAAAGAGTCTTTGCTTTTGCACATAAAATTGTGCTTGTATAGCTAAGTTGGATTGTATATGAATGAACAAACAGATATGCCTACACTTATGGCACAACACATGTATCTTTCGTGGCAGCAGGTGCCGTCTGTAGAGCACAAACATACGTTATTTTCTGGTTTTAATCTTAACGATCATCAAAAGAGAGCAACATGTGATGAGCGTCTATGGAGTTCGGTGGTTGTTGCGGATATAACCATGTCTGTTAAAAAAGGCGAGCTTGTGTGTTTGGTGGGAAGATCGGGCTGTGGTAAAACAACCATTTTACATGCGCTATCAGGACTTATGAAACCTGTGATGGGGCAGGTGTTTTTTCATGGAACAGATATTACAGGACGCCCTGGTCATGTTTCTTACATGTTCCAAAAAGATTTGCTTTTGGAACATAAACGTATTATTGATAATGTTTGCCTTCCACTTACTTTGCGCCGTGTTGTGCAAGCAGAAGCATACGGTCAAGCGCAGCCACTTTTTGAGCGCTTTGGCTTGGCGGGTTGTGAATATAAGTGGCCACACGAGCTTTCGGGCGGCATGCGCCAGCGTGCCGCATTTTTGCGCACCTATCTTATGGGAAGCGATTGTATTTTGCTGGACGAACCTTTTTCGGCACTTGATGCGCTTACGCGCGTTGCCATGCGGAATTGGTATTGTGATATTGCGCACGATTTAGGCATTGCAACGCTTGCGATTACGCACGATGTAGACGAAGCTGCTACTATGGCATCACGCGTGTACGTATTAGGACATATGTCCAAAAAAACGCAGCGTACTCTTCAAAATCAACAGGTACCCACTACGGCGCATACTATAGTTGGTGAGGTTCATGTTCCTACGCACGATGTATCAATGCACGCCGATGCTTTTGCGCTTACCCCCGAATTTCTATCATGCAAAAAAGAGATACTATCGCTTCTGTAGCTGGGTCGAATGCCTGCTATGTGCTTGTTAGATGCACAGACGCTTTACTTGAGTAGACGCTTTACTCATTAGTTTTCGTTAGTGTCTGTTGATGATTTTTGCTGTGTGTCATTTGGTTGGTTATTGGCGTTATTGTCTTTCTTCTCTTGTCCAGAAACAGATGTACCACCTTGAACGGTGCCTTCATGTTTCTGATGAGTAGCGGTGGGTTCATTGGTATTTTTTTGGCCGCCTGTGTCTGATTCGGTGTTGGTATCCGTGGTATCTTTTTGTCCTTCGTTTTCACTATCTTGCTGGTTTTGAGCATTTTGAGTGGTAGAAGTGCCTTTATTTTGTTTAGGAGATGCATTATCGCGTTTTTGCGCAATTGTTTCGTCTTTTTTAGGCAATGATCCTTGTTTATCTTGTATGTTGTGTACTTGAGGTGCTGGGGTAAAGACTTGTTTTGAGCCAATGCCTTCGCCGTGCGTTGCAAACATGACAACAGCTGCGTAAATTCCAACGCATGCAAGCGCAGCTAGAGTACTCAACGCACCAACAAGTATCAATCGTTTTCTTGCTTGCTGTGACGCTGCCAGTCTTAAGGATTGTGGAGCAAGTCGTAAATTATAGTGTTGGGCGTTATGTTCTGGTGTCTGTGTGCCTGCATGTGGTGTTTGAGCCGGAGCTTGCGTGCGCGCTTGCTGTAGGCGCGCTTGTTCTTGCTGATCCTGTTGTGCTTTAAGTTTTTCACCAGTAGCGGTTAATACTGAACTACATACTTGTGATGCAAGAGCCGATGCTGCGGCAGCAATACCTACACCTATAATCGAACCTGTAAGGCCTATCTGAGAAGAAAGTACAAAAGACGTAAGAGAAGCAAGCGTACTTGCAACAATGGCAACAAACGATATATCGTTGAGCACGCCTTTTTTAGTATGTGGCTGCTGATTTTGTTTCTGATTTGTAATAGACGGCACGTGTTCTGCAATGTTAGTGGTCTGATTTAAGTTATTTTGCTGCACATCATACGCGCTTTGTTTTTGTTGATGAGTGGAATACATTGTTTGTGTTGGTTGATACGTTGAGTATGATGCTTGCTTTTGCTGTTGGTGTGTAGACGCAGCTTGTGTTTTCTGATATATGTCTATAGGAAGCTGTGTTTGTTGAAGCTGCTGTTTGTCCATGTATATATCCTTTGTTTGCTATGTCCTCTTTGAAATATATCCCTAAATATTCGCATGCAAACAAAGACAATAGAAGTGTCACATGATAAGCATGAAATTGTATACATTTTGCAAATTTTAGTATAAATAAGTATCAAGGCATAAAGTCATATTAAGAACAGAAAAGCTGGGTGTAGCTTTCTAGTAAATACTGCACTCCATGGGAATGCGACCGCCAAAAATACGCCCAAATGTCCATACGCCTAAATTCCATAAAAATGCACTGCCCTACACCTATGGTAGCAAGGCAGTGCAAACTTTGGTGCAGCTAAAACTTAAGCCACAAACTCAAATGAAATTAAAGTAGAGGTACACCTATCGTAAGAGCCGCAACCAAAGCAAAGGTTACAACGAACATGTAGATAGGACCAATAAGTTCAGCCTACATAAGCGTTAAAAATGCCTGATACAACAATGCTCCGCAAACGCCGCCTACGATTGGGCCAACAACAGGGATCCATGCATAACCCCAGTCGGAGTCACCTTTGTTTGTGATAGGTAAAATGGCGTGCATAATACGAGGACCGAGGTCTCGAGCAGGGTTAATAGCATAACCAGTTGTTGCACCAAGAGAAAAACCAACAACGATAACTACCAAACCAACAACAATAGGACCAAGGCCGCTCGCAAGGTTGTTTGGGCCTAATGCCATAACGCAAATAACCAGTACAGCGGTGCCAAGTGCCTCGTCAAGTACGTTAGACCAGGTGTGTCTAATGGCAGGAGCAGTTGAGAAGCAACCCAAGATAGTGGGAGCGTCTTTGGTTTCTTTCCAGTGTGGGTAGTAGTGCAGCCACACTAAAGTAGCACCAGCAGCTGCGCCAAGTGTTTGCGCAAGAACAAAGCTGGGTACTTGCTCAACAGGAAACATACCAGCGGCGGCAAGTGCAATAGTTACTGCAGGATTTAAGTGACCAGGACATACAACACCTGCAATATATACGGCAATGGTTACTGCAACACCCCAGCCAAGGACTATTGCTGTCCAGCCAGTTCCTTCCTCTTTTGTTTTGTGCAAGATGTTACCTGCTACAACGCCGTTACCAAGCAACACCATGATCATAGTGCCAAAAAATTCACCAATAAGAGCATTCATACGTGCCTCCTTTTAGCAATTACACCTAACTATTCATCTCATTTCAACGAGATTATTTGGTAATTTTGAGGGGTTCTAACTCGTCTAAGACTTCGCTAAGCGCAGCGCCTGCCTGGATTAACACAGCTGCGGCAAACGTACCCTCAACAATAGGAACTGGCTGCATAAGTACTTTTTTTGTACACGTTTCGCACGCAAGCTCCAAGTTGAGCTTTGCGCTTCCCAAGTCATAAAATGCAAGCAGCGTATCAGCGGTATTTTCTTCGATAGCTCCTAAAACCACATCAAACGTACTTCCAATGTCACCGTCTGCCGTACCGCCACAATAGGTAATACTTACATCATGGGCAACCTGATCCACCAGCTTTTTTACGCCGAGTGCAATTTCGGGTACGTGCGAAACAATAACGATACCAACGCTGCCAGTGCCTTGTGTATCTGTTGTGCTCATACTACACTCCTTGCTCAAGAAGGGCGCAAAAGAGCATGCCAGATGAAGCCGCGCCAGGATCGATATGGCCGCACGAGCGCTCGCCGGTGTATGAAGCACGACCCTTCGTTGCGCGCAAAGGTGCAGTAGCGTCTACCAGAGCTTTAATACTGTCGCAGCTAAGTTCACCACGGCGCAGCTGTTCAATGGCTGGGCTCCAAAAATCAACCATGGTTTTTTCTCCCAGCTCGGCATGACCACGCTTTTGGATTTGATCAAGCCCGCACTGCAACATGTCGGGAAGACTATCGTTTGCATGCATACTCATGCCCAAAAATGCCGAACCGTACAGAGGACCTGATGCACCACCAACGTGGCTCAGAAGTTGCATTGCACACAGTTTAAGGGCTTCGGCTGTTGTTTTAGGTGGTTTTTCTTCAAGTGCTTTGCGCACAAACTCCATGCCACGCGCCATGTTTGCGCCATGATCGCCGTCACCAATGGGGGTGTCAAGGTCGGTAAGGTAGGTTTTGTTTTCTTGAATTTTTTTATCAAAGGCTAAAAGCCACTTTACAGTTACTTGAGTTTCCATGTTATCACTACCAAGCTGGTGTATTAACAGGTGCGTTAAGCGCCTTAACGTCGTTATCGGTTACCTGCATAAGGGTAAGCGATAAGCCCGCCATATCAATAGATGTCATATAGTTGCCAAGTTTCTTAAATGCAACTTCAATGCCTTTTTCGGCTAAAAGTTCTTCAACATCGTGAGCAAAAATGTATTGTTCCATAAGTGGAGTAGCACCCATACCATTAACAAGAAGAGCAACTTTTTTATTGGTATCCCAATCAAAGCTTTCATACAGTTTTCCAAAGAGCTCTTGTGCAAAGGTTTTGGACGGAGCCATCGCATCGCGCTTGTAACCAGGCTCACCGTGAATACCAATACCAAACTCAATTTCGTCTTCGTCCAAAACAAAGCCAGGTTTTCCAGCCTCAGGCACGGTTGCACCTGAAAGTGCTAAACCAATGGTGTGAATACGTGGAACAATGTCGTCGGCAAGCGCTTTGATCTCCTCAAGCGTGCAACCACGACGTGCCGCGTCGCCTAAAATTTTATGCACAAAAATGGTTCCTGCAACGCCGCGGCGCCCTTGTGTGTACAAACTGTCTTCAACAGCAATATCGTCGTCTACAACAACGCTTGCTACCCTGATATCTTCGGATTCGGCAAGCTCTTGTGCCATCTCAAAGTTCATGATATCGCCTGAGTAGTTTTTGATAACCATAAATACGCCCGCACCCTCATCTGCCTGGCGGATTGCCTCCAAAATTTGGTCGGGCGTAGGAGATGTAAACACGGCACCACATACAGCACCAGAAAGCATGCCTTCACCTACAAACCCTGCGTGAGCAGGCTCGTGACCCGAGCCACCACCCGAAATAATACCAACGTGACCTTGCTTTTCAGCGCGGCGCATAATAACGTCAAAACCTTCTGCACGGCGTAATACATCGCTGTGAATAAAGGTGAGGCCTTGCAACATCTCATCTACAACGGTAGTGGGATCGTTGATAATCTTTTTCATGGCTACCAACCCTTCTATAAATGTTTAATGCAAGCGCACAATTAAACGTTGGTGTTGCAGGCGTTGAGTCTTGTCAGGCCAAACGTGATACCCATGTAGTTATGCAAGCCTTGTGTACCATGGGTCATCTCTTGCAGTAAACGCTTGTGTATGTGCGCTTTGCATTCTTGTTAGTGCTATTGTATGCAAGGAATTTTTTTGATTGTAGTGGACAACTTATACTCCTTGTCCATTGTCCTTGGTCACATTTTCCGTAATAATTTATATACTGTTGGTACACGTGGGAGGTGATAGAGTGCATGTCTGGTTCGATCATCACCAAAAAGAAAATTGCAAATGCGTTCAAAACAGAAATTGAATGTCGCACGTTCGATTCAATCTCGGTAAGCCAGATAATGAAACGTGCACATATCCGCAGGCAAACCTTCTACGATTGCTTTATCGACAAATACGATCTGGTAGATTGGATATTCCAAAACGATCTTCACGAGCAAATTTCCGATCGGCTCGACTTTTTGAGTGGTCTGGACTTGCTGCAAGAAGTGTTTTACTTTTTTGAAAAACACGTGCATTATTATGCACAATTATTTAAGATTGTTGATCAAAACGACTTTTCAACCTATTTTTTGGACTATTGCGAACAACTCATACGCAAAATCTTTGATGAGGAGCTAAACGGTGCAGATATAGACATTGCTCCGTATATAAGTTATCACAGCATCGCGCTTTCTAATGTTATTCGCTACCATGTGATGCATGAAAATTTTAACCGTGAGATATTGTTTAAGATGTGCAAGAATACCATAAACATTACTTTACAAATTATTTCGGACGATACGCTCTAGCGCAGCCACATACGTAAGATACAGAACAGGAAGCATCATGATACAGATTATCAATCAGCCGGAGAACGTTGTTGAAGATATGCTGAGCGTTTTGCCTGATATTTACCCCAAACTTAAGTATAAAAAAGAAACGGGTATTGTATATCGTACAAACCTAACAAAAGACTGTGTGCCACTGCTTTCGGGCGGTGGATCGGGTCATGAGCCCGCGCACTTTGGATATGTTGGCCAGGGAATGCTTAGTTGTGCTGTTGAAGGTCCGATCTTTGTTCCTCCTTCAGCCGAGCACATCCTTGAGGGCATTAAAACGGTGTATAACGCCAAAACGGGTTTACTTGTTATCATTAAAAACTTTGAAGAAGACGTTACAAACTTTGGGAGTGCCATACGACAGGCTCGTGAGATGGGCATGAACGTTGAGTATGTAATTTCTCACGACGATATTTCTATTGAGTCTAGTTCGTTTACGCGTCGGCAGCGTGGTGTGGCAGGCACCGTGCTTATGCACAAAATTCTAGGTGCAGCAGCGCAGGCAAAAGTTGATCTTGACAGCTTAGTGTACATGGGGAATCAAATTTCTGAATGTATTGCTACACTGGGTGTTGCAAGTCGAGCAGCAACGCTACCAGGAAAAACAGAGCCCATGTTTGAGCTTGATGACCATGATATTTCTTATGGCATTGGTATTCATGGCGAAGAAGGTTATCGCACTATTGGTTTTGAATCGTCTGAAAAATTAGCCGTTGAGCTGGTAAATAAGCTCAATTTAAAGTTCCACTGGCATACTCACGACCCCTATATTGTGCTTGTAAACAATCTGGGTGGCTGCACGCGCGAAGAGGAGCTTATTTTCACGCATGACATTCTACAGCTCCTTGATCTTGAAGGGCTCAATATTATCGATGTAAAAATTGGAACATTTATGACAAGCTTAAATATGGCAGGGCTTTCGGTTACCCTCTTTAAGCTTCACGATCCGTCATGGCTTGCCTATTATCAAGCGCCCACTGATGCATTTGCGTGGTAAGCTCACATCGCAGGCTTGTTGGTATAAAATATGTCGTTAAATGTTTGCATGCAAACAAAGACAATAGAAGTGTCACATGATGAGCATGAAATTGTATACATTTGGCTCATTTCATCAAATTTGCCTTCAAATGTAATGTGCCACCACGAGCAAAAATAAGCAGAAAATCCGTGATAAAACGTTATATCACGCCGTTATTCGTGAAGTTTCGTATATATTTCGTATAAGTTACAATACCTACGTTACTCTTATGGAGAAAAAGGTATTATATATATGAATGCTAACGGTTGGTACGTCAAGGAGGTACTTTCATGCTCGTTTCTGCATCTTCTATGCTTCGCAGCGCAGAGCAAGGACATTATGCTATTGGTGCGTTTAACACCAACAATCTTGAGTGGGCTTCTTCAATTTTGGATGCCGCTGAAAAAGAGCAAGCTCCTGTCATTGTTCAGTGCACAGGTGGAGCTGCTAAATGGCAAACTTCATTCAAGCTTGTTAAAGACATGGTCGAAGAATTAGTTAAAGTTAAAAATATTACGGTTCCTGTTGCTATGCACCTCGATCACGGTAACTACGAAGAAGTATTTCAGGCTATCGAGGCAGGATTTACCTCTGTTATGTATGACGGTTCTCGTGAGAATGATTTTGAACTCAATCGTAAGCGTACCGAAGAAATTGTTAAACTTTGCCACAAAAAAGGTATCTCTGTTGAGGCAGAAGTTGGTGGCATTGGTGGTACCGAAGACGGCGTAACCAACACTGGTGAATTGGCAGATCCAAAGCAATGCGAAATCTTTGCTAATCTTGGCGTAGACGCACTTGCTTGTGGTATTGGTAACATTCACGGCGTTTATCCTAAGAGCTGGAAGAGCCTTTCCTTTGAGCGTATTTCTATGATTAAAGAAAAAGTTGGCGATCTTCCTTTGGTTCTTCACGGAGGAAGCGGTATTCCTACCGAGCAAGTTCAAAAAGCAATTTCTATGGGTATCTCCAAAGTTAATGTTAATACCGAGCTCCAACAAGTATTTACCGCTGCAGTTCGTAAATATGTAGAAGAGGGTAAAGACTTAGAGCCTAAGGGCTTTGATCCTCGTAAGATCTTAAAGCCTGGTCGTGAAGCTATTGTGGAGCGCGCATGTGAACTCATTCGCGATTTTGGCTCTGATAACAAGGGTTGGAACTAAGTTTTTACACCTTTTGAGAGGCTATAAGAGTAAATTACGTATATTTATACGCTGTTTATAGCTTATAGCACTTGCATAAGACAAGGGGTGTTTAGGTACTTTTTCGCATAAGCGGAAAAGTACCTTTTTTTATAGCTGATTGCGCAAACAAGAATTTGAGTATAAAAACCGTTTAAGCTGACTTAGGAAAGTTGTATATCAGCGCGTGTATAAGTTATACAGTGAATTTTTATCTGTTTTCGCGTGCACACCATAAATCATGCGTTTTGCCAAGCATATACAATAAAATAACCGTATCGAATATTTTTAGTCGACTTATGCAATAAATATACCGTCTGGATATAAATATCTACAGACGCTTATATCCATAGGCTTTAATCTGCTAAAACAGGAGAAACAATGATTGCTCTATACAAAGCTTAGCACCGTTGTTACAATAGTTAAGCTTATAGGTGTAAATATCGATTATTGTATACAGGTGTTGGTATGGTTAAAAATAATAGGATGGAACAAATTACATCACATAAAAAAATAACCGCAAAACATAAGCGCGAGAAAACGTCTTTAGGTGTTGCAGCAAGTGTTGCCCTTGTTTCTACACTTGCAATTACCACGCCAGCATTTGCTGCTCAATCAACAAAGAAGGCAGACAATGCAACGGATGCTGCTATCGAACAAGCTTCGGCGTCTGCGCAAACGACCCCACACGATTCAGCAAACGCTGGATCTAAGGCTACCCACCCGTCAATTTCTGAGCACACTCAAGCAGCAGCGCATACAATTTCTGCAGCAAAGTCAGCTCAAACGCCCAATGTAGCGCCGGCTCCTGTAAGTGCACAAGGTGCACAAGGCGCACAACCTTCAGGCACCACTGCGCATAATGAGCCAAATTCGGCTACCCCCCCCCTTCACCAACCAGCTAATACGCCTTCAAAACCTAAAGACAACACCAACCAACAAGTTGTAAAGCCCAATACCGAGCACCCAGAAGCAACAGATCAACCTACGGCAAATGGTCAGGTGGCACGCCCCGAAAATGAGCGTAAGACGGTGTATAACTTTACGGTGCATTATGCGGTTTCGGGCAACCAAACTAAACAACTTCTTCAGCCAACAGAATTTTCGTTTACCGAGGCAAAACTCAACGAAATTAGCGCACAAGGCGCAGATGGTGTATACATTCCTGTTCCTACTACTAAGGGCTATCGTGCTCCACGTGGTAAATATATTAAAAACGAGCAGGGCAAATATGTACTTGATACCGAGCAAAATGCATCGGTGCAAACCTATATTAAAATTGATAAAGAACTTATTGAAAAATATAAAAATGACCGCTTGAGTAAGGGCGATACGGTTGTTAGTGAGTTTACGCTTGAATATAACCCCAAGCAGGTAACGTTTTATGTTCGTCATATGCTGCAAAATCCAAACTATGACCCAACGGTTACCGATTCTAGTGATCCACGTTCCAAGCGCTTTATCGAATATAAAGACATTAATCACAAAGTACAATTGCAAGACGAGCAAGGACATTGGCATACGGTATGCGTAAGTAAGGCAATAGGTTTGGTGGGCTCGCAAGTATTTGCGCAGCCGGTAAATATCGAGGGCTATAGCCCAGAGCCCAATTTGGTAGGATCTGCAATTCCAGACGACGCGTATTATACCGAAGCCGATGACGACGAGGCGCAAGATCCCAGTTCCACTCAAACGCCACATAAACATTTGGTGTTTGAGCTGCGTTATTTGCTTAAAAAGCACGAAGTTTCCTACGACGTGCAAGGCGGCACAGCCATTCAAGGTCATGTGTATAAATTTGGCGAAAAAACGCTCAAACAAAATAATCCTGCACGCAAGGGTTACAAGTTTTTGGGTTGGACCGTAAAAGGTATTAAAGGAAAAGAAAGTGACACGCCTTCGCTCGACCCGAATTTTACCAAACAGGTTCTGCCCGATAACGACGTTAAATTTATAGCGCACTGGAAGCCCGCCCAAGAAGAAACTACCTACTGGGTAAATGTATGGGTGCAAAAAGCACGCCTGGTAAAACCCAACGATCCCAACAGCCTTGACAACTACGACTACGTGGGACGTGTACAGCGCACAGGCAAAAGCGACCAGAATATCGAAAATGAATTCACGAAATACAACCCATCGTTTGACGCACCAGCCGATATGCTAAACGGGAAATATCGTGTGATCAAAGGCACACTTACCGCAGAAGAGCGCAAGCAGGTGCACTTTGACGGGCTGGATACCACCAATGATCGTATAAAAGCAGACGTTGAAAAAGTCCTTGCGAGTGATAAAGAGTTCGATAGATTTTATAAGCCAAACTATCAGCTAGAAAATAAGCTGAACGCAGGCGAGGCGCCTGAGTGGTTTGGTGCAAAAGAGATGCGTCCGCTGTATAAGCTGCGTCCCGATGGCACAACCGTGCTGAACGCGGTGTATGACCGACAGGTGTATACCTACTACTTTGCTAAGCCTGATGGGTCGAAGAAGAGTACAGATGCAGATCCCTACGCCAATCCTCCCATAGCTGGCGACCCCGACTATAAGGGTAATGCAAGAGGCAGCAGCACCACGGTTACGATAGGCGGGAAAAAATATACATACGATAAAGATAAACATGATTCTGCATACGCTATTAAAGTGCGCTTTAACGAAGAGCTGCGCCCTGGTATAGAATTTCCAAAGACATCTCAAATTACCTATAGCCCTGTTGATAGAACACATGATATAGACGGAAGAGAAATCGACGGTTCAAAAGAAGAGCCTCAGGCGAATATGGGCTTATACATACTTGGTGACGCTACCAACAAGCATAAGGGTATATCAGATGATGGCGACAATGTGTTTGATACGCCGCCCTATCGCTTTGGTTTTGAAGATGTGTATTACACGCGTGAAGTAAAGGGCGCAGATTTTTACAACAAACAAGATTTCTTCTGCTTTAGTGAGCATTACCATCAAGGCACCTCTACAACCGAGGTAGGTAACTACGACTACAACCCCTACCAGCGGCTTTTTACGCCTTTTCCTATGGACACGAGGCAATTTCAATCAAATGAGCCATCAAATGGGCCTTTTCATGTAGTGATACGTGTAGAAACACCTGAATCTGCTGCAGCACGACTTAAAGACCCTCACGCAAAACCGCAGTACAAAATAAGCGTGATGTCTTACACCCAGTATAACTATATATATAGAAACGGAAATTTTAGCGAATCGAGTTTACTTGGTTGGAATGGATTTGTCGGACCAAATCTTATTGGGTATAAAACGCCCTCGAGTACATCAGGTGGAGATCCTGCTATTTGGAATAATGAAGACGAGTATTTTTTTGGCAATTCAGAGCAAAAACCCATACTCGATCCAAATGCCTCTATACCCGAAAAACACATGCAATGCGTGTATGAACTGCTGTATCAAGACTATTGTGCATATCTTAAAGCGAAAGGCGAATCACCTGTTGCACTTGTAGGTGACAAAGAAAAAGATAAAGACGAAAAAGAGCGCTTTAAGAAATACGTTAATGAAAAGTGGAAAGACGCATTTGACTTTACCTATAAGAAAAACAGCAAAGGCGAATGCATACAAGAAGTAGTTGATAAGGAGGGTAACCTCAAAGAAGTACCTGTTAAGTACCCCTTTAGCGCCATTCTTGTGTGGACCTACGATCGTACTACACCCACACTTCACTTCTATAGCGACGCAGCTACCAAGGTAACAGATAATAACGGTAACGCCGCTACTATCCAATCTCCTTTTGGGAGTAATCTTTTCAAAAAAGATTATATTATGGGCGGCCGCATTCAAGATGGAAAGTTTACGCCTACTATTAAGCCTTATACGCCAGCTGGGCAAGCGCCTGAGCAGTTCCCCGGTATGTACAGTTTTGAGCTTAACGGTAAAGAGTACTTCATAAAACGACCTGATAATCTGCCTAAAGACTACGTCTTTGACGGCTGGGCACTTGACGCCAATGGCTCGCAGGTGCTTATTCCGCACATGAAGTCTGACGGTACGCCGCTAAGTGCACAAGACATTCTTGATTATGTACAAAAACAAACAACACAGCGCGTACTACCAGATGGTGGACTTACGCTCTATGCACATTGGGTGCCTGCTCAGGTTACACATACCATTAAGGTCGATATGAACCGTGGGGATGGTTCGCACTCAGAAGTGTTTGTAAAGCATGGAGCACATGCTCACAAAGCTAAAAATGATGGTATTACGCGTGACAAGAATAAAATTCCTAAAGATGAATTTCCTCTTCCTGCCGAGCGTTCTGGCTATGTATTTTATGGTTGGGAAGTAAAAACGCACGATGCAGACGGTCACGAACACTGGTTGCCGTTTGCGTTTAGCACGCCTGTAGTAGAAGACTTAGAAGTTCGTGCCGAGTGGATTGAAGACAAGCGTGTTACTGGTACGGTGCGTCAAGTGTTCCTCAATCCTGGTTGCACCATTGAACAATATGAAGCAGCTAAGAAAACAGGCAATCAAGAAGAGCTTAACAAACTTATTCACAATATAAAAGTTGAGCAACTCCACGATTTGCGCCCCGGTTCTTCTACCTCGGTACAAGCGGGGTACCGCGATGATGAGTATTTCCCCGATCATACGTATTCAACATTTGTGGTAAATGATGACGCAAGCAAAAACAGCGCCGAGTTTGTATATCAGCCGTATTCAAAACGACACTATACGGTACATTATAAAGATGCTGCAGGTAATGAGATTGCCGCGTCCGAGCCTCAAGAGGGAAATGTTTCTGTTTACACTACAAATAAGCTTAACTATAACGTTGTTGAAGCAAAAACAATTCCTGGCTATGTACTTAAACATGGTATTGCTCCGCAGTACCAGTTTGTGATTAAGCCAGAGTCAAACGGTAGCTATAAAGACAGCTACGACTACACGTTTGTTTATGATGACGTGCGTATACTTAATCGTAAAGACGATACGCAAGTAACACCTACCAATTATTCGCGCTTGGTATTTAAGACAGAAACTACCGAGCTGGTTGTAAAAAATAAAAAAGTTATTTCACAAATTTCTAAAACGGCTGGCGGTGAGCTTAAGCCCTTTGCGTTTGATCCAAGCGCGCCTGCAACAAATGTTTCGGAGATTGTGCTTGACGCGGTACAGGGCACAAAAGCATATCAGCTGCCTTTGCCAACTCCTGTTGCAAAAGAAGGCTTTACCTTTGTAGGCTGGACTTCAGAAGACTACTATGACGGACAAAAATACGATGGTGCCAATCGTTTGCCTGCCAACTCGCAAACGTTTGACCATAAGATTGTTTACATTGCCCACTTCAAAAAGACCGAAAATGCCTTTGTAGGCTCCGACCCCAAGGCAGAAACGCCCACGGGCTACTACAAAGTTAACTACACCGCCGACCAAAACGGCCGCCTCTCGCGCCAAATTTCTGACGGTCATGGTGGTACTAAAGATGAAACGCTTGATACGCTTACCAATATTGTTGTTTTGGACAAATATAAGATAAACGTTATCAAAGCTCCAACTCCTGTACCCGATAAAGGTTTTAAGGCTATAGATGGCTTTACGTTTGAGGGGCAAGACGCCAAAGACCGTACCTACACCAAGCATTTTGTGATGATTGACCCTATAGCAATTGATCATCGCTATGTTTTGCCAGGCGCTCCTGTATTGGGCACCAATGAAACGATCATGAGCCTTATTAAAAATGCTAAAGAGTATAAAAATGAGGCAGATGCTAGTACCCCTGGTGCGGCTGCAACGTATAAGCTTTTCGATGAAAATGGACAGCCTGTAAGTTCGCTTGACTCAACCACAGCAGGTGAGCACAAGGTATTTATTGAGGTTACCGCAGGTAGAGAAGGCCATCGCGTAAGCAAAAAAGTTCCGTTTTTCTATACGGTCATGCCGCGCGCGTTCCTCCAAGGCGATCTTAATAAATATGACCCAGCTCAGGTAGCTGCACACTATAAGAAATATACCTTTAAGTCTAAGACTAACCAAGGTATTATGACTGGTCGCGAAACTGCGCACCAAGAAGGCGAATACGAAACACTAGGCGCATATGTATATGTAGGCACTACCGAAAAACCTGCAGACACCTATACGCTTGATATTCCTTCTGCTGCTGGTCGTGACTTTGAAGCCGACGGTTATCATTATGTGTTCCGTGGTTGGAAAAAAGTTGATACGGCGTCTGCTCAAACTGGTGGTGCGTCTGGTAGTACCGCACCTGACGTGTTACCCGCCGACTTTACATGGAAAAACTTTACACCTGATATTGGTCCAAAAGACCACTATAAAGACATTAAACCTACGGATAATGCGTCATATGTAGCAATGTACGAGAAAATCCCCTACATTGTGGCTAAATCCGAAGATGGTACTGTTCCGCCCGACAGCGTTGTTGTTTCGTTTAAGCCAGCAGCTGGTCGCGCTTGGAAAGACGGACAAACAGGTCCTAAAGTACTCTACATTAAAAAGGGTATGGATATTTCCAAGCTCGATGAGCACGGTAAACCCATTAAAGCAGACGACCATACCACTAAGTCGATCCTTCAGGTTTTGGGTGAAAAACTCTATGGTTACACAGGCGACTGGACCAAGTCATCCATGGAAGGTATCCAGCTTATCGAAAGCATGAAAAAACATGGCGAGGGGATAAGCGGTGCCGATGAAGCATGGAAGTCTAATAACGCCTTCCAAGAGTTTGTTGCACGTCAAACAGCGTATGTTGATCCTGTTGGCGGTGTAGAAAAGACCATTGTCAAGGGCACCGCGGCACCTGAGGCACTTGACTTTGTTAAGAATAAAGACCAGTTTAAGGCTGCTGATGGCTCTCCATTTGAAAGCATAAGCGCTGAGTTTGTAAAAGCTCCTTCAACCGATGCTGCTGCAAACCTTACCGTACCTATCAAAGTAACCGTTAAATATAAAGACAGCGCAGAAACCACGCATACTCGTGTGTATAACATCACAGGTTCTTTGCACGTATTAGGCGATGTACTTGAAAAGAAAAACGCTCCAAGTGACCCTGCACTTACAAGCAAGTACACAACCATTACCTTTGTAAGCAAGAAGCAAGATGCTCCTTTGAAAGAGGGTCAAGCGGTTGCCGACAAGGAAGCGCCTGGTCAGGTATCGGGTGCTACGGATAATGGCGATCAGAGCGAGCTACAATATTTGGCGTACAAAAAAGACGATGCCAACTACACAATTACCATCCCGCAGGTTACGGGCAAAGATTACACTGCTAACGGATACCACTACGTCTTTACGGGTTGGAAGAAGGTACAAACTGGCGCACATGCTCAAGAGGTGCTGCTTGACGCTTCTGCTCGTACGCTAACTTTTGACGCAGACAGCAACGTTGTGTATGAAGCGCAGTATAAAAAGATACCTTATATCATGGAAAAGAGTGAGGACGGAAACGTTCCACCCGACAGTGTTGTTGTTTCGTTTAAGCCGGCGGCTGGTCGTGCGTGGACTGATGGCTCAACTGGTCCAAAGGTTCTCTACATTAAAAAAGGCATGGACATTTCCAAGCTTGATGAGCATGGTAAGCCGGTGAGCGATCCAAGCAAGAGTATTCTTGCACATCTGGGCAAGCAGCTCTATGGTTACACAGGCGACTGGACCAAGTCATCCATGGAAGGTATCCAGCTTATCGAAAGCATGAAAAAACATGGCGAGGGGATAAGCGGTGCCGATGAAGCATGGAAGTCTAATAACGCCTTCCAAGAGTTTGTCGCACGTCAAACACCCTACACAGACCCACAAGGTGGCGTAGCAAAAACTATTATTCAAGGAACAGATGCGCCTGCGGCTCTTGAGTTCATTAAGAATATCAACGAATTTAAGACCGATGCAAATTCACCCTTTGAAAGTATTAAGGCAGAATTTGTAGAGGCTCCTCAAACCAATGCAGCTGCAAACCTTACGGTTCCCATTAAGGTGACCGTCAAATACAAAGACAGCTCAGATTCTACGCATACGCGCGTGTACAACATTACGGGTAGCCTGCAGGTATTAGGTGCTGTTCTAAAATCTGAAAACGCACCTTCGGATCAAACGCTCAAACAACAATATACAACGGTTACTTTTGTAACAAAGAAAACCAATGTGTTAGATGAGCACGGTAAACCCACGGGCGCACAAGAAGAACCCGGACAGCTGTCGGGTGCAAATGATAAGGGCGAACTTGGATACCTTACCTTTAAGAAAACAGGCGCGTCATATGACATTGCTGTTCCTAAGGTATCGGGTCATGATTATGAGGCAAATGGATATCACTACGTCTTTACGGGTTGGAAGAAAACCTCTACAGGTGGCGCGGCAGCGGCTGAGCTTAGCTCGGATACGCGTATTATAAAGTTTGACGCGCAAGAAAATGTAATCTATGAGGCTCAATATAAGAAGATTCCCTACATTGTAACCAAACCTGAAAATGGTAATGTTCCACCCGATAGTGTTGTTGTATCGTTCAAGCCAGCTCCTGGTCGTAAATGGCATGATGGCTCAACTGGACCAAAGGTACTCTACATTAAAAAGGGCATGGATATTTCTCGTTTGGACGAGCACGGAAGACCTATTCCTGATGGTGATACTACAACTCCTTCAATTTTGCAGGTATTAGGTTCACAGCTCTCGGCGTATGATAACGACTGGACAAAGTCGTCCATGGATGGCATTACGCTTATTGACAGTATGAAAAACTCTACTGATCCAAATGCGTGGAAGTCTAACAACGCCTTCCAAGAGTTTGTTGCACATCAAAAGAAACATACCGAGCCCGAACCTATCCCAGATTATCTGGCAATCATTCAAAATACCAAGGTTCCTGCTGCAAATGACTTTATTAAGAACGACGCTGCATTAAAGGCATTGGTACGCGCGTCTGGGCAAACGATTCCAGGGTCAGAAAATATAGATTCGTATACAGTGGAGTTTGTTGGAAATCCGCCACAGTCTAAGGTTTCGGGTGTATATCTGGTTCCGCTTAAGGTGACCATTAAGTATCACGACATGGCAGAGCCTAAAGTATTTAAGATGAATTCTCAGCTTAAAGTTATATATGGCGTGCTGTACAGCAAGAATAAGCCCGATCAAAACAAGTCACCCATTGATTACAAGGTTTTTGATGGAAACTACCGTAAAGTTACCTTTATTACCGACGATAACGAAAAGTCGCAGCATAAGGGTACGATGATTGGTGAAACCAAAAATTCTGTTGACTACTATGTAGCAAAAGACCAAAAACTTAAGGTACGCGTTCCTAAGATTTTGAATCAAGACTATAAAGATGATGGATATCACTATCGTTTCTTGGGATGGCGACTGGTTTCAGCTTCTAATCAGCAGGTAGCAGACGCTCATAAAGCAGCAGATGGTGACTTAGTAGCAGGAACACCAGCGGCAGAGCAACTCACCTTAGCCGAACAAACAGGTGACCTCATCTATAAGGCGGTTTATGAGAAAGTTCCTTATGTAGTAACTAAGCCTATAGATGGTACGGTTCCTGCCGACTCGGTTGTTGTATCGTTTAAGCCTGCTCCCGGCCGTATGTGGCGTGATGGCTCAACTGGTCCAAAGGTACTCTACATTAAGAAAGACACTGATATTTCTAAGCTTGATAAGGACGGTAAACCTATTACCGATCCTAAAGACAGCGTACTTGCATGGCTTGGCAATCAGCTTGTTGACTATGAGGGCGACTGGTCAAAGAGTAATATGGAAGGAATTACCGCAGAAAGCAGTATGAATGCTGCCCACGCAACCAATCCAGCCGCATGGCTCTCAAAAGACGCATTCCAAGAGTTTGTTGCACGTCAAAAATCGGTGGTTGATCCTTCTGTTAAAAAAGAAATTGTTATCACGCAATATGGTCAGGTACCCGATGCAAAAGACTTTATCGCTAACATGGCTGCTATCGAAAAAGATAACATTGCTACAAACAATGATGGTAGCTATCAAATAAGTGTAACTTATGGCGATAAGAACAATTCTGAAAAACCAAGCTCTTCTGATGCTGCGGTATATACGGTACCGCTGACGGTGACCATTCAACATAAAGATATGGATAAACCTATCGTGTATAAACTTACCAGCGTTTTGCGTGTTATGGATAAGGTTCTCTCTAATACGCAAGGTGGTAAAATAGTTGGCGAGATTACACGTAAGCAGCAAACATCTGAGCCGCTTAACGGAGAAGAGCAACAATTTAAGGACAACTATGCCAAAGTTGTATTCTCTGCAGCAGATGGAGGTGTTCTGGCAGGCGGAGATAATGAATCAACGCTTACTCATTATGTAAAGAAAAATACCGACATTACGCTTGCTGTTCCAAGTGTTATTGCAAAGGTAGATCAAACCGACGCTTCAGGTGAAAAATTCAAGTGGGTATTTACTGGTTGGAAGTTGCAAATAAAGCCAAATGCTCAGCACACACCTCAAACAGGCAGCTCGTCACGCCAGCGTCGAAGCCTTGACGGTGTATTGCCGTTCACCACGTTGGTACAAACTGACACGCCAACAGGCACAACCGTGACGAATATCGTGCTTTCTGCCGAAGACTTAAAGCCAGAAAACTTAACGAAAACACTTCGTAAACTTGAGGCTGTCTATGGTAAAGCCTTTAGTGACGCCACGTATGAGTTTGTTGCACAGTATAAAAAGCAACCCTACATTTTGGACTCAAGTCAACAAGATACCGTTCCAGAAGGTTATGTGCCACTCGCGTTCTTACCTGGTCCAAAACATACATGGAAAGATGGCTCTACGCGTCCGTATATCTTCTACATTCAAAGTGGTACCGATATTACCAAGCATAAGCATGAGCTTGAGGCGTTACTTTCGGGCTTTGTTGATTGGCAGGTGTACGACAAAAACGGTGCGCTTATTCAAGACGCAGACCAAATTAACGCTGCCAATAATCCAAAGCATGCGTATACCTTAATTGCTCACCAAACCGAAGTTCCCGACATTTCGGCAAAGGATGACGTTGTTATTGGTGTGTATGATGAAGTGCCCAATTATGACAAACTCATCAACGATATTAAACAAGGAACTACGGTAGTACCTGGTTTAGCTGCGTTTATGAACTCTGATCGTTTTGTTGGCTTTGAGGCTCCGTCAACTGAGGTGCCGCTGAACCCGCTTGCTGGAAAACCAGGTGTATATGTTGAGCGTTTTGGTCTTAAGTACAAAAACGATAAGGGTGATATTGAAGTAAAGAACATTGCCGTAAACATTCGTGTCCTGCCTCGTGTCATACCAGAGCAACACCTCCCAGCGCAAGACACACCAGAAGCTGAGTTCATTAAGCATAACTACACCAAGGTTATGTATCGCGTTGGTTTGCGCGATCATGGACGCCTTACCTCTCCATTTACAACGTTTTATGTACGTCGTGGCTATACCATTGATCCTAATGCACTTCTGTACTTTGACAAAGAGCTTCGTAGTGCTCATACACAAGGAAACGAAGAAATAGGTGTTCCTTCAACCCAAGCTGATACAGGTTATACCTTCTTTGATTGGCAAAAGCTTGTCGCTAACGATAAGGGAGATGTAGTATATCTTGCTCACTTCCATAAGCTTCCTATTGCGCACTTTAC
>NZ_ACGK02000002.1 GCF_000159235.2 Fannyhessea vaginae DSM 15829 | reverse complement strand
CGTGGTGAACTCATATGCTTTGGTAACTGCTTCAGTATCTGTTGGAAGCTCTGGTGTCCAGCCTTTGAAGGTGTAGCCCTCATCAGTGGTGACAGAAGGAAGCTTTGTCTTAACTTCACTGAACTTAGTACCACTCAAGACATCAAATGCCTTAGAAGAACCACCTGCAACTTGTGCATGTTCTCCCGCTTTGAAGGTTACACGTACATAACCTTCTGGCGCTTGGTCGCCTTGTGCATCAATTACATTCTTCTTATACTCAATAACAGCATCAGGGATAGACGACGCAGCTGCAAAATCGCCCGCGTCACCAGTTTTTACCAGATAATCATACTCGTTAACGCCCTGTGCGATACGTGCCTGCGCCGCGTCCACCGCACGCTCGATAAGTGCACTTCTAAATGCAGCATTCGCGCGTTGCGGAATGGTAATTGCACCATGTGGATCGGGGTTCGGCTTTACCTCAAGCGTATCATTGTGATTCTCAAAAATGGTATATCCACTCTTAGGCTCAGCCTGATACTTTTCAAACGTTGCAGAGCTGCTATACGAATCAATCTTCCCATGCTCATCAAGATTGGGATGGAGCCACATACCTGTTTCATACGAGGGCGCCTGTCCTTCGCCACTCTTCTCAATAACATAGCGAACAAAATGCGCACTCTGCGCAGGCGGCTGCGGAGTAATCAACGAACCATCTTGTTTCACCACAATCTTTCTGGTGATGGTAGTGGCAACTGCAGGTACCTGAGCATGTGCCCCCGCCTCTGCAGACGGCGTGTCGGTAACAGTTTGGACATCAAGCGCAACATCTATATGCGAACCATCGGCAAATGTCACAACAACGGTAGGCTTTTGTGCAACGGGTGTGCCGCCTCCAGGCTGCGTACCTGGTTCACCGCCTTGACCAACAACCAATTTATACGTGACATCCGAAGGTACCTTACCGGTATGCTTGACAAATTTTTCGGCAATAAGCGACTGACCAGCATTCGTAAGCGCCTGCGCCCAATCAAAGCCTGTTGGTGTTAGAACCTTATTGCTAGTAAATACCTTCTTATCACGGTACTTATCACTTTGATCTTTAAGTGTGATATGTAACACAATATCCGTAAAGTTACCCGACACATCGAATACACGGAAAGTACGAGAATACGAGCCAGTTTGAGCGTTCTTGCCAAATGCACCACGCACGGTTAAGACATAAGGATCGGCCTCTGTACCCTTTGTACTGGTACCTAATTTTTGTTTATATGCATCGTGATCACTCGAGAAACCCTGGATATCCTCGCCCTGAACAGCAATATCAGAAACAATGTGAGAGTTATCATGCGCCTTAATATGAAGCTCAAACGCCTCATTTTTCCAAACCGTCAAATTATACGTATTTGAATCTGTGGACGACTGCTTCAATTCAACACTGTTTGCGATTGTACCCGAGGCAGTACTACCCTCGCCCGCACCCGACAGCGGCTTAATCTCTGATGGTGCTTCCACACGCGCAACGGGTTTAGTTACATCGTTTACAACAAGACGACCCTCTATTAATCTACTTGAACCATCGCCAAAAGTTACCTTGATGGTCACTTTTTTGCCAAGTTGATCTTTGGTTATCGTATCGATTTTATGGTCATTTTCATCGTTAAACGTATAGGTTGCATCAACTTTTGCAGCTAGAAGCGCTTGTTTTGTATCGGTACTTACAAAATCAGCAGCTTGAAGGTGTGCACCTGAGTTAACTTCTACCGTTTGCGTAGTACCCGTAAGCGTGCTGTCTTCAAACTGCGCTGCCTGTTCTTTGACCACAAGTTTGAACGTATAGCTCGATTTATTACCTGCACTGTCGGTAACAGTTATCGTGCGTGTAAACTGGTCATAGGCATGACCGTCTATGCCGCGCTTGCTAAGCGTTGTGCTCGCAGGAACAGTTCCCGAAATCGTTACAACGTAAGGATTAGTCTCGCTACCTTTTTTATCTGTATATTCATTGTGGTGCGCATCGTGATCATTGGTGACACCCGAAATGACATCACCATTCACCACAACATCGCGTATTAAGCCAGAATTATCGCTTGCCTTTGCCTGAATGCTAAAGTGCTCGTTGCGATATACCTCAACTGTAACCGTATTACCATTTTGCGTAACAGACGCGGTTTTATTACTCTCGCCTGCAGTATCAGGTGTTTTAACAACAGAAAGAACGGGCTTTACGCTATCCTTAACTTTAAGATGGCCAAGGACAACCTGCGTTGAACCGTCACTAAACTTTACGGTTACAGAAACCGTAGATCCAGCACCTGCAGTTACTTTATCAACCTTATGGTCATCGTCCAAGGTAAACGCATATGTTTCAGACCCATTGGCTTTTTCAAAGAGTTTTTTGGTAACCTCACTTACAAAGTCTTCAGGATGAAGCTGCTCTGTGGTATTTACTTCCACTTCTTTGGTAGCGCCTTTAATATTCTTATTACCATCAAACTGAGCTGCTTGTTCTTTTACAACAATTTGAATCGTTTCAACAGAGGTTTTATCCACACCATCCCACGCGCAGATAGAACGTGTAAAGACCCCACTCTTGCGTTTAGTTGCAGAATCCAAATCGTTTAAGTTTGTTGAAGCAGGAGCCGTTCCCGAAATCGTCAAAACGTAAGGATCTTGCGTAGTGCCTTTTGTGCCGCGGTTGGCAGCCTGATAGCTGTCGCGATCATCAGAAATACCTGGAATATCGGCGCCTTGACGCTGCACATCGTTAATAACACCAGAATTATCCGTGGCTTGTGCTTGAATGCTAAAGTGTTCATTGCGATATACCACAATGCGCGTCGTGTGGTTAGTCTTATCAGGCGTTATTGACTCAACGAGGTTAGAAGCACCGCTTACATCAGGTGTTTTTTCAATCTTAAGTTGTGGTGCTGTTGTGTCGACTACCTTGAGCGTACCTGTTAGAGTGCGCGTTGAATTGTCGCTAAATTTGACGGTAATTGAAACGCTTTTGCCGTGTGTGTCAACTTTGTCAATAGCAGGTGCCTTGCCATCAGCAAAAGTATAAGGATTCTGTGCAAGCGAGCTACCAATCAAACGCTTGGTATCTTCGTTTACAAAATCTGACGGTGCAGGAGCAACCGAATTAACTTCAACTTCCTTCACAGCACCTTGCAACTGGTCTTGTGTAAAACGCTCGCTTTGATTTTTGACAATAAACTTAAACTGCGTGGTACTTTGATTTCCATTGCCGTCAGTTGCAACAATAGTACGCGTATATTCTCCTGTACTAGCATTGGCATTAAATTTACCACTGATATTCAAAACATAAGGATTCTGACCATGGTGAACACCTGGTGTATCGTGATCGGTGGTAATAGTAGCGTTCGGGAATGAAACTACAGCATTTCCTTTATTAGAGAGCTTAGCATCGTTCACAATTCCTGAGTCGTCAACAACGCGCACGTCTACACTAAAGTCTTCGTTACGATATACGGTAATAGTTCGCTGTTCGTTATCTATGTCAACAACATTGGACTTACCAGATGTATTGTGTTTTACAAATGTAACCACAGGAGCATTTGCGTCTGTAACCACAAGCGTGCCTTGTATTTCTTTGGTAGAACCATCAGAGAAGTGAGCAAGTACCGAAACCGCCATACCGTCTTCATTAACCGCGCTCGTGGAAGGAGCTCCACCTTTAAACGTATATGACGTTACTCCCCCATTGGCACTTGATAACAGCTTCTTAGTAGCTTCCGATACAAAATCTTCTGCTTTATACGCAAGTGGTTTATTAACCGAAATGGACTGTGTTCTACCCGCAACATTCGCGCTATCAAACTGCGCCGCCTGCTCTTTTATAATAAATTTAACGTCTGCCTGCTGTGTGTTATCAACGCCATCCCACGTCTGAACTTTACGAGTATAGGCATTGTAAGTGCGCCCAGATTGATCGGTTGTTAAAAGTTTCATGTGCGGATCAACCATACCAGAGATGGTAAGCACATACGGGTTGTCCTGTGTACCACATTTTGCGCGATGATCCTTATTGTAGGTAGTAGAATCAGTTGTTATACCAGCAATATCACCAATTAAACGTGCATCATTTACAACGCCAGAATTATCACTCACACGAGCTTGGATACTAAAACGCTCGTTGCGATAAACCACAACCTCAACAGGTTGAGTAGTTTGGTGTATCTCAACTTTTCCAGCTAAAGGTTTATGCTGACTATCAACACCTGAAGTAGTAGCAAAGTTTACTTGTGCGGCTTTTGTGTCTTGTACAATCAGTTTTCCAATAATTTGTGTTGTGGAGTTATCGCTAAAGCGAGCAACAACTCTTACATCAAAAGGTATATAACTGCGACCATTGCGCGTGGATACCTTTCCTATTGATGGAGCGGTACCCGTAGTAGCACCCTCAACTTTTGCCCATTCGTAACTCACACCACTTACATTCTTCAAAGCGTTAAGCGTTTGTTGACTTACAAAATCGCGCGGCGACAGATGTGCATTTGGATCGTTTACTTCAACCGTTTGTTGTGTTCCTGTAAGGTTTTTATACTTTTGCGCTTGCGGTAAAACCTCCACAACAAATTCCATATAACCTGCATGATCAGCACCATCCCAGGTATTTACTCTAAAAGTACGCGTACCCTGCTCGTGCGCCATACCCTTTACACTTATAGTGTAAGGCGTTTTTGAAGTATCTTGATAACGATGTCCTTGCTGATATGCAGCGTCATTTGAGCTTAAGTAGCTACCTGCGACGTCACCTAAGCGTGCGTCGGTAACATGGTTTGAATTATCGCGCACACAAACATCAAAACTGAATGCTTCATTGGCATACACCGTAAGCTTAGGCGCTTTTGAAGTGTTAAAAGAAGAGCCAACTGTTTGGACATTTACAGCAGCGCCTGTAATGGTAACGCCTGTCTTTGCAACAAGGGAAACGCTTGCAAGTTTGGTGTCTTGGACGCGCAGTTTTGCATTCTCAACGTCAACAGTTGATCCATCACTAAGCGTTATATGAATAGTTTTGATCTGAGGATCTATTCTGTACTGGTTATCAAAGCCCGTACATGCCTTGCCTTCTGAATCCAGATAACTGAATTTGGCATTTTTCGGAAGAAGAGCCTGCTTGCCGTTCGAAGAATATATAAAGCTGCGCACATCTGGAACTTTTCCATTTACTTCTATGGTCTGTTCATGTGCGCGAAGGTTATTATACTTGCGATTTTGTGGGAGCACACGAATCCTAAGGCGGCCGTCTTGTGTTTGGTCTTTTACATCCCAAGCACGTGCCGTCAGGTCAAATGTTTGCTCAGCATTAGGGTCTGAAGGATGCTTAGGAGCAGTACCGGTAAGCGTCACTACATAGGGATTTGCCTTCGATCCAAGCGTATCACGTGCACCATTCGTATCTTTTATATACGTTTGCTGAACAGTACCTTCATCAGAAGTAACCCACGATGGGAAACCTGAACCTGTGGCTGCTTGTACGCGCAGATCCTGTACGATATTTGAGTTATCGCTACCTTTTACGCGAATCGTAAATTTCTCATCAGCATATACGTCCACGTTATAGCTGCCATCAGCATTTGCGTGAAGTGACTCGACATGCTCTTTTCCGTCTGCAGTTTGAGTGACTTTTTCAAATGCAAGCTGGGGCTTTTTTGTATCATTGACACACAGATTGCCCGTAAAGTCAATAGTTGAGCCATCGCTAAACGTAGCTCGTACATATACAGGTTTAGAGCCGTTTCCCTTGTTGGTAAGCTTGTCAATCGAAGGCTTGGAAGGCGTGGCATGTGAGCCAGACGCAACTCCCCATGAATACGTAACTCCTTTTTTGTGAGGATCACCCGAAGGAGCTTGGCTTAGAAGTGCTTTAGTTCTGTCGTCTACAAAGCGTTCTGGCGTAAGATTTGCATGAGGGTCATTAACCTCAACCGTGACGAAACGACCGTTTACTTTATTGCGATAACGTCCTGCTTGAGGAGCCACTACCACCGTTATCGGCATAGAGAACGTTTGAATGTTGTTGCCATCCCAAGATTCAAACTTAAAGGTATATGTACGATTACCATTGCGATCAACACCTTGCCCATTAAGCGTTAACACATACGGGTGGCTGCTATCAACCGACATACCGCGGTGCGTTTTTTGGTAATCCCAATGGTCACTTGAAAGACCAGGAACATTTGAGCTTGTGGTAAGGAAATCGCTCATCTTATTGGTGGTGTCGGTTACCTTTGCTTGTACGGTATACGGCTCGTGATTATAAATCGTAAGCGTGGGTTTCACATTTCCGTTTGCGTCAGTAAGCGAAAACTCAGCAGATCCGTCTTGTGGCACCACTTCTACGGTAGTATAGCTTAACGTGTCAGATGCTTTAAGCGTAAGTTTTCTATACTGCATGTCAGGCGCGTCACCTTTATGTTTTGCTGCATTAAAGCTAATCCAAAAACTTACACTTCCGTCATCATTCACCACAAACGGATGCTTTGCATCATTTTGGACAATATCGTAGTGGTCTTGATTCGCCTCGGTAATAGTTTGTTTAACTTTATCTTTTTCCGCTTGCGAAAGAACAATTTTTTGACCCTTAAAACGCACGTCAATCTTGGTTTTCTTGGCGTATGCTTCTGCCGCAATAACACGTACATTCAACGATTTTACTTCGCGGTTGGGCAAAAAGGCGTTGAGACCGTCGTCCTCAGCGGTTTTATCTCCGTAAATGTCCGTAATATCCTTATCCCAAAAGCACGGAAAACCAGAACCCGCCCACGCAATATTCATTTCACTATTTGGCTTAGCAATAACTACTCCGCTTAGGTCAATGCGGGCGTTATGATGCACGTACGGGTTTTGCACGTTGTTATCTACATCAACAGGCGTTTCTTTAAAGTCTGCATTAAAGAGATTTTCATCTGACTTTCCAAGCTGATAAGAAAGAGGAGAATTGCTCTTATAATTGCTTGTCCACATGTACAAGCCTTGCTTATCATTTTTAGAGGTAAGCGAAATGTTAGTTTTTTCACCTTCGTGAACAACAACATATTCATTTTTAGTGGTAGGGTCAACTTTAATGTCATTCTTAGTACCATTTATGGTAATACCAAGTTCGGGCTTAAAGCGCATACCGCCCCACTGCATAAAGTTGATAGTGGTTCGATTCTCGTATGAGCGATACCCTGCTGCATAATAGGGGTTATGCGCATTTGGCGAGTTGGGATCATCAATACGCGTGTCGTAGGTGAGCTCATACATATTTGTGTCTTGGCTACGCGTATCAAACAGAAATACGCGTCCCGTGTTTTCCTGAATGAGTTGCGCATAGTCGATCTGTTGATACTCACTTGCCGTTTGATTTTTAAAATCAAATTTATACTTATACAAATTATCTACAAACGGCCCCATCTTAATGCCATCAGAGTTATTTGTGAAAGCAGCAAGGTCTGTCCATTCATCACTGTTTTTCTTTTTTGTACAGCCCTTTTGTTCGTAGGGAGTTCCCTGCCAATAATGCTTATAAATAATATCTTTTAGAGTATGGGCAAAACCAGTATAGTTATACTTGTTGTTTGACCACCAAACGTTATTTCCCTCATACACATAAGGCTTATTGTTATCATTAAAATAGGTGTTAGGCCCTTCAGCAGTACCGGTAACCATGCTGCTGATCATGTCCTTATTTTGATTTCTAATATTCGCAAACAGGTTGTCAACACCTTGGCCCGTATAGGTTATGGATTGAAGTCCGCTTTGTGTTACGTTTTTTGATGTTACTTTAAGCGTTGAGTCTTGAAATGCGCTACCATCTCGAGACGAAACAATCGTTTGACCTTTTGGTATCGTAAAATAATTGTGACCAGACCGATGTAAATCGTGATTTTTATTAAAACGCAAATACCAGCGGTATCCTACTAATTTGCCCTGAGCATCCTTAATGGGTTTATTGCTGACGTAAATAGTGCCATTAATGTCTTTAACAGTGGGAATATCACGTGCATTATTATGCGTACCATACAAAAAAGTACCAGGCTTATAGAGACCAAACACATCGTCTGGCGTTCGCGAATCAGAAGGATTCTCGGGAACAATGTACATACCACGTTTGTGCCAAAACACATAATCAAGCCAGCGTCTAATTTCATTACGGTCTGAGGCTTTTCTAATACCCAAAATTGCATTCTGACCAATAGCCTCATCGGTAGCTTCTGTATTTCCCGCCGTCTCATCAATAACCTTATTGCGCTCATCTTTATTCCAGCTCAATGCATATTGTAAAAATGCAATAGCGGAATTTTTTGCTTGTTGGAGCTTAAACTCCTCGGAATTAAACTCCTTTGCACCTTGTACCTTATGAAGTTCAAGGCCTTTAAGGTCAAAGTCTCTATCTTCATCTTGGGATTTACCTAGGCTTGCAACAGAGCGCTTGGAACGAACAGCTGTAGTAGTTTGCGCAGATCTGTCTTGTGCGTGTTCAATGGCGTTTGCGTTGTTAACAGAAGGCTCCACACCAGGATTGCTGGCTGCAGAAGCAGATTCCTTCTTTTGAGCTAGGGGGGGGGTAAGCGTTTTTTTATGAGTGGAGTCTTCTAAAGGCACAGATGAGCCCATCGCTTTAGATGCAGACTTTTCTGCATGTAAAGAGGTGTGCTTAGGTGATGTCTTAGAATCAAGCGTGTTGCTCTGTGCTTCTTTTTTAGAATTGAGCAACAAGTTATGCGAAGAATCGTGCTCATCCGTAGTAGCTTCATGCGCCTCAGCGTGCGTGGCATTAACACCTAGATACAATGACGACGCAACCAGCATGGAAGTAGCTCCCGCTGCAATCGTAGAAACATCAGCGTGGTGGGTGTTTTTTTGAGCCTTAGTTCGTTTGGTGTGCTCTGTATGCTTACCTTGAGATTTCACAAAATCCTCCAATACCTAAAAACACAAATACTCATCTATTGTACCTTAAAATAATGTGAAATTTCAGCTTAGAGAAAAATTCTGGAATACAGCGAAATCAGTACGTCATAGCTGATTTTCTACTCCAGTGTGTCTACAAGTTTTTGCAAACGCAAAACACGATGATACATAGCAGATTTTGAGGCTTGAGGACAAACAAGCTCGCCAAGCGCAGCTAAAGAAAGCTCGGGATGTGCCTGGCGCACCTCACAAAATTGTCGGAGCGCGCGTGGTAAATCATCGGGCGCATAGCGCGCTTGAACTTTTTCAATCAGCACGAGCTGATCGGTTGCTGCCATACATGATCGCGTTTGATTTGCCATTTCGGCATTGACCCTACGATTCACTTCGTTTTTAAGGCGCTTTACCTTGCGTATATTCTCAAAGGCGCGCGACAAACGCTTTGCTCCTACAACCTGTAGAAACAGCAAAATTGAATCAAACTTTTTGATATACAAAGAAATGGTAGAGCGCCTTTGATTACTGCGAATCACAATGCCAAAGGTATCTGCAAGCTCTACAATTTCGCGTGCAAACGCAGCCGAAGACACCGAAATTTCCATATGAAATGATGTTCTTGGGTCGCTCATAAAACCGCCTGCAATAAAACATCCACGCAAAAATGCCTGCGCGCAACACGTTCGCTGTAAAAGCTTTTGAGGAATGCCTGTGCATAATGCACCAGTGGCATCCAAAATTTCGAGCGTATGCAAAAATGTTGGCAAACTGTCTTGATAAGGAATTTGAATAACGTAATTTCTTGTTTTATGCAAGTTAGAATGTCGTACCGTTAAATAGGTATCAAGATCAAAAAGTGTATGAGTAAGATTGATAATCATACGAGCCACTACACCAGTTTCGGTGGCAATGGTTACCGAATATCTTGAATGTGATGTAGTAGAACCTTTAAGTGATAACGAACCACATATTCTTACGATCCCTGATAAAAGAGCATAATCACAGTGCGGACATGTAGCGTTGATGTGTGATAATTCGTCTTTTACAGAAGCGGTAAATGACATGGCTACGCCTTATCAGTTGAAGGCTTAACGTCATGCTCACACGTATTTTGAGATGAGGCGGGTGCGTCTGCATTGGCAAAGTGTAAATCACGATGTGAAACAATTGTTCGGTATGCTTTTTGTTGCAGGTAATGCGCAGTATATTCTGCAATAGCAACACTTCGATGTTGGCCACCCGTACATCCAATTGCAATGGAGAGCCGCGTTTTACCCTCGTTGATATAACCTGGCATAACCACATCAAGAAGCGTGGTCCACGAGGATAAAAACTTGCGCGTTACATCATTATTGAGTACAAAATCACGAACAAGTTTATCGCGACCAGTTAAAGGGCGCATATGCGCATCATAGAATGGATTAGGCAAAAAGCGCACGTCCATCATAACATCGGCCTCTGCAGGAGTTCCGTATTTGTATCCAAACGAAAATACGTTAACGTCCATAAGCTGAAGATCCGATCGCTCGCTAAACTCACGACGAATTTTAAGACGCAAATCGTTTACGCGCAGATGAGAAGTATCAATGATTAAATCTGCTTGTTGTCTTATAACAGCAAGCTGCTCACGTTCGCGCTGAATAGTATGCGATAAACTTTCTTTGCGATTTGCAAGCGGATGGCGGCGGCGTGTTTCGCTATAACGACGGATAAGAACATCGTCGCTGCTATCCAAAAACAAAGTCTTTACAAACATATGCGCGTCATGCAACTGATGTAAAATGTCGAGCATCTCATCAAAGAGCCCTTGGCTACGTAAGTCACACGTTACAGCCAAATGACGACCAATCCCAGAATTGATTCCAACCATTTGCGCCAGACCTAAAATAAGGCGCGGCGGCAAATTGTCAATACAGTAATAACCCATGTCCTCAAACACGTGCATTGCCTGCGTACGACCACTTCCACTCATGCCGGTGATAACAACCACATCGGGAATCTGCGGATGGTTTGCAATTTGCTCTGTATGGTCTGTATGAGATGCTGAGTTCATGGGATATCGCAATCAAACAAAAGGCAAACTAACACATACGCGTGCCGTTTGGTACGGGATGCTCAAGCGTAGGCATAACAGATGGAATATTGTCCTCGTAACCAATATCAAGCAACATACCAGCGCTGGTCATACCTGCCATCTTACGAGGAGCCATATTCACCAAAAACAGTGTTTGCATTCCTTCGAGCTCTTCAGGGTTCTCGCGCTCTTCCTTAAGTGCAGTAAGAATAGTGCGCTTAAAGTCGCCAAAATCTACCGTCAGACAAACGAGCTTATTTGAATCGGGCACATCATCAACGTGCAAAATTGTTCCAACGCGAATATCAAGTTTTTCAAAGTCGCTATATTTAATGTTCTCTTTAACTGGTGCGCCCATACGTTATCCTTTATCCGATTGCTAGTGAAGATATACGTGCCTATGCACATCTTAGGAGTGCAGTGTGCATACGTACATCTTTATTATCATCCAAAATTTTGCGAATGAATAGTCGCGTACAAAATTTACAACGAAATTACGCCTGTAAAGCCTAAAACTATCCAACGCTATGAATACCACGCATGACCTTAACCATGCAAGGCTGTTAATGCCACGTTTGCAGAACTTCCCACACATTTTGTGCAACTTGAGCGGAGATACCTGAAACCTGTGCAATATCACGCACGCTTGCCGCGCGCAAGCGCTTCATAGAACCAAAATGAGTAAGCAGGGCATGTTTACGCTTGGGACCAACACCTTCAATTGAATCTAGAATTGATTTAGTCATTGCTTTATCGCGCAATTCGCGATGAAATGTAATCGCAAACCTATGTGATTCATCACGAACTTGCTTAATTAAATACAAAGACGCAGAACCCGAAGGCAACACAATGGGCGTTGTATCCCAGGGCACAAAAACCTCTTCATCGGATTTTGCCAAACCGCACACCGGTATATCCAAATCAAGCGCGTGCAACTGCGAAAGCGCGGCAGAAAGCTGCGGTTTTCCTCCATCAAGCACCAATAAATCGGGCTTTTTGCCAAAACGCTTATTGCTCATAGTTTTTTTGCTATACCGTCTAGAAAGAACTTCCTGCATAGACACAAAATCGTTAGCCTCATCAAGCGGTGTTTTAATAATAAATCTACGATATTGACTTTTGTCCGCCCGACCGTTGGTAAATACAATCATGGACGCTACGGTAAAATATCCATGCAGGGTAGATATATCAAAACATTCGATGCGCAAAGGCGCACGGTCGAGCGCAAGCGCGCTTTCGAGCTGTGTTAATGCTAGATTAGTACGATCCTCACTATACCCCGTTCGTACCGAGTAGCGCTTAAGTGCGCATGAAGCATTTTGTATAACCATAGCAAGCAAATCACGCTTTTCACCACGTTGAGGAACGCGAAATGTCACGTGCGAGCCACGTTTTTCGCTTAACCAATTGCTAAGCGCATCTACATCAAAAACCATTTCATCAAGGTTAATTTCGGCAGGAATATCTGCTGTTTGATGATAATAGCGCTTGATGAAGCTTTCTTGAAGCTCGTTTTTTGAAACGTCTAGACCTTTATTCAAAATAAATTCGTTTGTGCGAATAACACGGCCCTCACGAACAATAAACACACAGGCAGCCGATATGGTTTCTTCGCGATAAAACCCAATGCAATCCATAGACAGTCGCGACGAAAAAACAACTTTTTGTTTATCGTTAAGCGCCTGCAATACCTGCAAGCGATGCTTTATTCTCCCCGCTTTTTCAAACTCAAGATCTTGTGCCGCCGCGCGCATGCGCTCTTGCAATACATCCAAGATATGCTTACGCTTGCCCGATAAAAAGTCTTCGATAAGCGCAACATTTTGGCGATACTCATCAACACCAATACGCCCAATACAAGCACCAGGTGCTTTTTGCATATGATAATCAAAACACGCCTTGCCGCGTTGTGCCAAACTAAACGGTGCGAGTTCTTTTTCGTCCGCGTGCTTTTTAAAATAACGCTCAAGTCTTTTCCACTCGGTGCACGAAGCGCTACATAAAGGCACTGCCTTGCGTAAAATTTCAATCGTTTCGCGCGCAGCATACACGTCGGTATATGGACCAAAATATTTTGTTCCGCGTTTATGATGCTCGCGCGTGTACTTAATTGCGGGAAACAGCGAATTTTTGGTAAGCGCAATATAGGGATAGCTTTTGTCGTCCTTAAAATCAACGTTATAATACGGTTTGTACTGCTCAATAAGGTTGCGTTCTAAAACCAGCGCTTCGTGTTCTGAACTTACAACCACATAATCAAAACTTGCCACTTCAAGCATCATACGAGGAATTTTAAGACGATCATCACTAAGCGTTACGTATTGGAGCATGCGCGCACGCAAGTTTTTTGCTTTGCCCACATAAATTACGATGTCCGACGCGTTTTTCCACAAATAGCACCCAGGAAGCATAGGAACTTGTTCAACTTCATGCACAAGCTCGCAGCGAATACCATGTATCGTGCGCGTGGGCGCTTGCGTTTGCGCGGGCGCTTCGCGCAGGGCTTGTTCATCTGGTACACACAAACCAACGCGCGCTTGTTGTGTAGTATGATGTATGCTCATATAGTTCCTATGATAGGGTTTGCTAAATTGCTTTAGCTTTGTATTGTAAGACTTATGTGCAGTATAACACGAGCTGACAAGCTAAGTTCATAATGAAGATGTGCTTGCAGGCGGTCTGACAACACCATTTCAAATGCAAATGAGGGATTATGCACGCGTCAACACTTCAAGTAGATGTTTTGGTTATCGGTGCAGGGCTTGCAGGTACACAAGCAGCCTACGCCGCTGCACAACTTGGGGCGCGCGTTGCTATTACCAGTAGTTCTCATATTTTTTCGGGGTCAAGTTTTTCACGCAGTACCTACGAGATGAATGTGCTGAAGCCCCCTCGTGACTCAGAAAAAGATGAACTTATTCACACCATTGAAGCTGTAGGTCAAAACGTAACTGATCATGAGCTTGTAAAAACCATGATAGATCACATTGCAGACGCGCACGAAAATCTGAAACATCAAAAATTGAGTCTTATTCATCCCCGTGGCGAAGAAGCGCAAACATACATCCCGTCGTTTGACCATCGAAGGCGCCCCTGGTGCAAAATTGAGCCAAAACGATATCGCCACGCCTTAGAGCGCAAATTTCATGAGCTCGATATTATCGAAAAACCCCATCTGCAGCTCGTTGATCTTGTTGAACGTGGACAACGCGTACTTGCAGAGGATGTATGGGACAGAGATTTCTTTACGCGTTGTACATCAAAGCATATGCCAAAAGATTACGCTTGGTCTAACAAACCACAAGATACGCATGTAGACGCGCACACGCACGCGCCAGAACAAGCGGTGAAAGAAGCGGCGGAACACGTTATTTGTGGAGCACTATTTTTTGAAACCAACACCAACCGTTTTGTGTATATCAAAGCTACAAGTATTATTATGGCAACGGGTGGTTTTACCTCAATTTTCAAGCGGTCGTTGAGCGCGCGAACAGGGGCCGGCAATATCCATGCTGTTTTGCTTTCGCACGGTTTATGCATGTCTAATCTTGAGTTTATGCAAATCGTACCTGCATTTCATAGCAATCACGCACCGATTATATGCAACCGCAATATGTTTAAGTGGGCAGATTTTTATGCAGACGATACGTTAATTCATCCGCAGCATACAGGCGATAAAGACCTGTTGGAACACCGCTCGCAATATAGCCCGTTTACCTCGCGTCTTTCGAGCAAATCTTTTGACTTACAGCTTGCGTATCAAAGTCTTAACCATCAACTTTCACTTTTGTATACGCGCCTTCCAAATCGGCTTCCTCAATCTGTTCTGACCTATATCAACATGCTTAAAGCGTCCAAACTATCCATGCACAAACGTCTTAATTTTGACTTGTATGCATATACGTCTAACGGCGGTGTGGTCATTGATTCGCATGCGCTTGCGCGCACGGCTTGCAATCAAAATATTAAAGGACTTTTTGCCGCTGGAGAAATTGCCGCAGGCATGCAAGGAGCCGATCGCCTCGGTGCCATGTCGTCTACCAGCTGTATTGTCTTTGGTCAAATCAGTGGCTTTGAGGCAGCAACTTATGCACGTGCACAGCAAGCGCACAAACCGCTCGATTCAACAAATACCCGTGACGTATATATTGATAGTCGTACCCATACACTCTATACCGAACAGGCGCAGCTTTCGTTATGTGCGTCTGCTCAAGCGCCACAAGTTGAAGAAACGCTTCATATGCTTATGACGCGACAATGTTTTTTGATTAAAGACGCACCTTCGTGTAAACGGGCGCTGAGCAGCATTACCTATCTGCATAAAGTTTTGGCAAGCACAAAAGAGCCAACCGCACAATATCGTGATGTTATGTACACACTTGCGGTGCAGCAGCAACTCATTATTGCCAAAATGTTTATTCTAGCGTCACTTAAGAGAAACGAAAGTCGCGGCTCGTTTTATCGAAGCGATTTTCCTAAGCGCAGCTCAAGTATGGCTTTTCCAAGTTATAGCTGGATAGAATCTTAAAAGCGCGTACAAAGCGTAATTTATACCGTGCCTGCGTACGCATGCGCTTATGGCAGATACCAGGCGTTCTTTACACAAAAACCCACCATGCAAACACATGGTGGGCACTATAGAATCTATACACGCAACATGCTAACAGTTGTTTTGATAGTACAGATCAAGCGGCTCTCTTAAAGCTTTTCGATAACGGTATGCGCACGATGTCCTGCTACATACAGCGGATCGCGATGAGTAAGCGTTGATAAAACCGTAATTGCAGGGCCTAGCAAGTCAACCGATGAAATCTCGTGGTCATCAAAAGCACGGCGCAGTTCTCTTCGTAAAGGCTCGTTAACAATGGTGTGAAAAACAGCAACAGGCACATCATTGTTCATATTTTTCTCAAGGTACTCCATAACCATTTCTACACTGGTTACATTACCTAACTGCTTTACAATAACACTGCCTTCTTCAAACTGATCTGCAGCAGCTTCAACAACTTTTGCAGCGGTCTCACCACGTGAATCCGAAATTACAAAGATACACGCCGTACGGGGCTTCAATTGTTGTGGATGCGCTTCTAAAGACATACAACCTCCAAACGAATTACTTCTTCTTAGTTAAAGCCGCTATATCTGCCACCTTGCTAAAGACTGATGTAAAGGTATTTAGCAAGCGGAAGCGGTTGTTTCTAATTTCAGTATCGTCGTCCATGATGCGCACGTCATTAAAAAATTGGTCAATCGGCTCTCTTAATTCGGCAAGCGAGGCTAATGCACGTGCGTATTCACCGTTTGACAACGCTTTCTCCACATTATCACGACCGTTTGAACACGCGGTAAAAAGCTGCTGCTCAGCAGGCGTAAGTATGGAAACGTTTACATCGGTTCCCAAGCTTGCATCGGTTAGGTGCGAAGCACGCGCAAATGCAATTGCTAAATCTTCAAAGAGCTGAGGCTCGCGTGTACGCGCCGAATCAAATGCCTGTACACGCGCAAAAAACTCGCGCGGATCAATAATTCCTATTGCAGCGATAGCAGAAATAGATTCAGCACTTACCGATTGCTCTTTTGCAAGCGCTTGCAAACGAACCGAGAAAAACTCACAAACACAAGCTGACACCGCTGGCACATCAAAATCAAGACCTTGTTCTTTAAACAAGTTCAAAGCAGCGTCGATAAGCGACTTAAGCGAACACGAGGGCAACTCTTGTAAAATTGCTATAATTCCCAAGGCACTACGACGCTGGGCAAACGGGTCGGACGAGCCAGTAGGAGGCTCGTTAATAGCAAACATGCCGCAAATTGTATCAAGCTTATCAACAAGCGCAACAAGCTTTCCTACAAAATCATCAGGCGTTACATCTTTAGAAAAACGAGGACGATAGTGCTGGGCGATTGCTTTGCACACACGCGGATCCTCGCCCATAGCGCGCGCGTAATAGCCACCCATAACACCTTGTTGCGAAGTAAATTCTACTACTGCATTGGTTACTAAATCGGCTTTTGCAAGATAAGCTGCACGCTCACAGAGTTTAGTCAGCTCGTCGTCTGCTTTAAGAAGCTCAGCACACACCAAAATGAGCTTAGTCATACGATTGGTTTTATCAAGAACGCTTCCCAGCTTTTCTTGAAAGACAACTTTAGAAAGACGCGGAACATATTCATCAAGCGGATGTTTGAGATCTTCTTCAAAAAAGAACTTTGCATCGTCTAAACGCGCGCGAACAACACGCTCATTACCATCGATAATAGCTTTGTCGGCAGAGGCAGCACCGTTTGAGACAATAACAAAATCTCGTGTGAGTTCGCCATCTTTAGTATAAATGGGGAAATAGCGCTGATTGGTAAGCATGGACTCACAAATAATCTCGTGCGGAACATCCAAAAATTCTTGATCAAAAGAACCAATTAAAACGCGCGGATATTCACATAAATTAATAACCTCTTCAAAGGTCTTTTTTGGCATGTCAACATGAAGTTGAGGATGGGTATGTTCAAAAGCCGCTACCTCATCTAAAATCTTTTGACGACGCTCGTCTTCAAGCAAAACACCCGCGTCGCGCAAAATTGAACGATAGTTGCCAGGACAATCAATGGTATGTGAGCCATGTCCTAACACACGATGACCTTGCGTTGTACAAGAAGAGCTCACTCCTGCATAAGAAAACGGAATAACTTCTTCATCTAACAGAGCAACAAGCCATCTAACAGGACGAACAAAAGATTCGGTTTCAAACGCCCAACGTTGGCTTCGATAGTTTGGCCATTCGAGCGAAGCTACTATGTCGTGACACATATCACCAAGCAACTCTTGTGCGGTGCGTGCAGCTATAAACTTTTGGGCAAACACATAATTTTTGCCGTCTTCTGCGGTTTTTTCGATAAGATCATGCGCATCTACCCCACACTTTTTTGCAAATCCCAAAGCCGCCTTTGTAGGCTGTTTGTTTGCATCAAATGCGATAGAGGCAGCAGGTCCACGCTTAATCTCATTGATCTCAGGTGTTTGAGCTGCAAGATCATGCACAAGAACAGCCAGGCGGCGCGGACTTTGGTGTGCCTCAACACTACCAAATGTTAAGCCACTTTTTTGCAAGTGAGCCTGCATAAGCTGAACCAGCTGTTTTGTTGCATGAATCAAAGGTGCTGACGGCATTTCCTCTGTTCCAATTTCAAGTAAGAATTCGCACGACTTGCTCATTTATGCCACCTCATTTGCAGTTGGATTTTGTTTTGATAAAGAATTGTCTGCAGGCTTGGGTGCCTTTGATTCTAGCGCCACAAGAGAGGCTAAATAAGCCTCGCAGCACGCCTTGGCAACGCTTCTCACTCGTAAAATGTAATTAGCGCGCTCGGTAGCAGAAAGAGAACCGCGCGAATCAAGTAAGTTAAACGCATGAGAACATTTCATCACGCAATCATAGGCAGGCAACGGCAAATTACGACGCAAGCAGGCATGACATTCTTCTTCGTATTCGTCAAATTTTTCGCGCATAAGTTCAACGTTTGCAACTTCAAAGTTATAGGTCGAAAATTCAAACTCGTTTTGGTGAAACACGTCACCATAGGTAACACAAGTTCCATCTGCAAGCTTATTCCACACCAAATCGTAGACCGAATTTACACCTTGTGTATACATTGCAATACGCTCAAGACCATAGGTAATTTCTACCGGCACAGGCGCAACTTCAATGCCGCCTACCTGCTGGAAATACGTAAACTGCGTAACTTCCATACCGTTGAGCCAAACTTCCCAACCAAGTCCCCAAGCACCAAGGGTTGGCGACTCCCAGTCGTCTTCTACAAAGCGGACATCGTTTTCTTGAGGATCCAAACCAATTGCTTCAAGCGAGCCAAGATACAAATCTTGTGCATCGGCAGGAGAAGGCTTAATAAGCACCTGAAATTGATAATAGTGCTGTAAACGGTTAGGGTTATCACCATAACGACCATCAGCAGGACGCCGACAAGGCTGAGCATAGCAGGTTGCCCATGGTTTATTTCCCAGTGAACGAAGCAGTGTTGCTGGATGAAACGTTCCTGCGCCAACTTCGCTATCATAGGGTTGCATAACGGTACAACCGTGTTGCGCCCAATACGTTTGTAGAGTCAAAATCATATCCTGAAATGTCAGGGGCGTTTTGCTCATATCAATCTCCTTACCGCTTTAGGAAAACTTACATGTGTTATGTGTCTATAAACACACGCGCACCACGCTTTAATGCGGACGCTCCAAACTTTTTGCATGGTCAAACGGCCAAATAATCCAAAATCCGCGCGACGAAACAGAAGAGATATCTACTGCACCAAACCAACGCGAATCAAGCGAATTGCCTCGGTTATCCCCCATTACCCATATACAATGTGCAGGCACCGTATAAGGAAACGTGATTGCACCTTGTGGACCTACTCCCTGATTGGTAATAGGCTCGGTGGGTTGATGATTAACATAAGGTTCGTTAAGTTTTTTGTTATCAACATAAACATTGCCATCACGCAAATCTATGGTTTGACCCTCAGTTGCAATAACACGCTTAAGCAGAGTATGTCCTGTACCTGCAGGATCGTTAAACGTAATAATATCGCCTGCTTGAGGTTTGCCAAACTTATAGCTGATCTTTTCTCCAATAAGGCGATCTTGTAACTGCACGGTAGAAAGCATAGAGCCCGTAGGCACCAAATACACTTCCGCCACAAAAGCGTGAACTACAAACACAATACCTGCAGATATTGCAAGTGTCATGACCCAGTCAAAACACGTTCTTAAAAATGAACTACGCTCTTGTTGAGGTTGCATATGTCTCATACGCATCACATTTCTTTTCTATAAGATGTTAGATTTTGAACAAAATCATACTCTTTATCGGTAAGCGTTGCGCGTGATAACAAATCGGGACGCCAACGAGCCGTTCTTTCAAGCGCATTCATACGTTTCCACGTTTTAATTGCTTCATGATTACCGCTGAGCAGAACATCAGGAACACGCGCGCCCTCTACCTCACGTGGACGCGTGTACTGCGCATATTCAAGCAACCCCGCGTCAGAAAATGATTCGTCACAAGCACTTTGTGCATCACCTAAAGCTCCAGGTATGAGCCTAATAGTAGCATCAAGCACCACGAGCGTTGCTAATTCGGCACCAGTAAGTACATAATCGCCTAACGAATAAATAGCATCGGCTTTTTGGTAGACGCGCTCATCAATACCTTCATAGTGACCGCATGCAAACAGCACGCGCTTTTTGTGCGAAAGTTCAGCAGCGCAGGCTTGTGTAAAACGTTTACCGCACGGAGAAAACATAACAATGTAGGGCTTTTCTGCGCTATACGAAGAAATTTCAGAGAAAGCTTCAAAAAAAGGCTCGCACTTCATAAGCATTCCCTGTCCCCCACCATATGGTGCATCATCTACACTGTGATGTGCGTCGTGAGTCCAGCGACGTAAATCGTACGTTGTAAGCGAATAGAGATTATGCGCACGTGCCCTGCCCATAATGGACGCATCCATATATGGCTGAAACAAGTTAGGAAATATCGAAAGCACTTCAAAGCTAATCATGCACTTACAACCTACTTTGCAAATCAAGAAGGCTTTGCGGAATATGCGTAGTTATAACATCTGTATCTGCTGTTATATCATCTACAAACTCAGGAACAAGCGGAATCATCACATCAGAGTACCTGCCATGTACTAAAAGCGTGTCTTGAGCCGAACTTCTAAGAACCTCGCTTACAACACCTAAATCACCAAAACGCTTATCGTGCACCGCTCTATTGAGCACAGGCTCAATACTTTGCTTTGCCTGCTCATCCGTTAAATCACAACGGTTGATAGCCAAATAAGTACCTACATACGACTCAGCCATACTTCGCGAATCAAGCTCTGCGCACAACAAAACAAGTCCATCGGCTGCGCACGTGGCAGCTTGTACGTGAAGCACACGCGGACGGTGCAACATGGGAGGTATGCAATAGAGTTCTTGCTTTGAGGTGGGTGTAAAAGAAAAGCCGTGCACAAAGTGTGCAACGACTTCTCCTTTATTACCATATACCTTAGAAATGCGAGCAAACACGCTATATTCCGGGCAAGACATAACTTATCCTAAAACCTCAACCTCAACAGCTGTGTTTACACGCGAACCAAGAGCACGAGCAAGTGTACGAATTGCTTTAATGGTGCGACCCTTGCGGCCAATAATACGACCTGCATCTTCTTCGGCGCACGAAATCTCGATGAGCGCTGCGCCGTTACTATCGGTAACATCAAGCGCAACAGCTTCTTTATTGGTTACCAAACCACATACAATGTATTCAACAAGATCGGCAACTTTATCAGAAGCAAGCTCACCTTCTGCTAAAGGCAACGTAGAAAGAGACTCTTTGTGCGAAGCAGCATGTGCGCTATCTTGCGCGTCTTGAGTGTTGAGCTCTTCATGGGTTTCAGGAATATCCTGATCCATGACGTTTTCCTGAATTTGATCACTCACGTTAACTACTCCGCATCTTGAGCTGCATCTTCTGCAGCAGCAGCAGCTTCTTCTGCAGCAGCTTGAGCCTTAGCAGCAGCTTTCTTAGAGAGTTTACGTTTCTTCTCAGGAGCAGCAGCACCGCTGCGTACAATGTCGATAAGGTGAGAAACGGTAGAAGAAGGCTGAGCTCCTTTAGCTACCCATGCATCAACCTTTTCTAAATCGATATCAATTGACTTTGGATTGGTGAGCGGATTATAGCTACCAATTTGTTCAATGTAACGACCGTCACGAGGCATGCGACCATCAGCAACAACAACACGGTAATACGGACGCTTTTTTGCTCCATGACGAGCAAGACGAATCTTTACAGCCAAAGTAGAACTCCTTTACACACGCGACGCGATGGATACGAAGAAAAAGTGCGTCGCTTTGCCACTTAAGCAATGTTTAACTATACGACATTATAACAGTAAAAAACCGTGTCGTTTTTGTGAACTCTTACTAAAATCTTTGGTTTTTTATAAAAAAGTTCATAGTTTCAGCAGAAATTAAGTTTCATGCATAAACTTATATATATAAGATTTATTCACCTGTACAAGTATACTTTTAAGACAAACATGTGTTATTGAAAATTTTCGCTAAGGAGGCGGCTATGAACATTTTGGTTATAGAAGACGAAAAAAATTTAGCAGATGCTATCGTTCGTATTCTAACAGATGCTCATTACCACGCTGAAGCCGTATATGACGGAAAATCAGGGCTCATCTCGTGTCAAAGCGGATTATATGATGCAGCTATTGTAGACAGAATGCTTCCTGGCATGGACGGCCTTGATATTGTCAAAGAAGTTCGACGTAGCGGCGACTCTATGCCTATTTTGATTCTTACCGCACGAACATCTACACAAGATAAAGTTGATGGCCTTGACGCAGGTGCCGATGATTATCTTACCAAACCTTTTGAAGCTCCCGAATTACTTGCTCGTTTACGTGCGCTTACTCGTAGGCAAGGAGATGTAATTATTGAGCAGATGAAGTTTGCTGATTTTTCGCTTGATTTAAGTACACACGACCTTATGTGCAAAAATCATTCCGTCCATCTTTCTGGTAAAGAGTTTGAAGTCTTAAAAATGTTACTGAGCGCGCCGTCACGTGTGGTATCCAAGCAGGATTTGTTAACCTATGTATGGGGTACTACGGCTGATGCGTCGGAAAATTCGGTAGAAGCCTACGTTTCATTTTTGCGCAAAAAGCTGGCATATGTTCATTCAAAGGTACAAATTACCACGCTTCGCATGTTGGGTTATCGACTTGAAACATATTAGACAATAGATGTATGTAAACATAGTAATCTCAGCACAATCGGCATGGTACTCCTGTTTTATGTGTTGTAGGAATTGCGATTGATAAGGCTCGTACATGTGTAAACAAAAAATGGTCATGCTCAAAGCACTTAAATATAAATTCCTATTGAGTATCGTCATTCTTGTTGAAGGCACCCTCATAGCGCATACCTGCATTTCTATGTATCTTACTTACCATGCACAAGAAATTAAGTTTAATAATTATCTTGAGTATATTATTACCGAGGATAACCCTGATATTGAGCATTTTGGACAAGTACCCTATCACCATAGCGATATTGCCAGCTCATCTAACATGCTATCCATGGTGGTTAAGCTTGGTGATCAGGGAGAAATTAAACCAAGTGAACATCCCGAATATATTGGATCAGCGCCCATTAAAGAGGTATGCACGCAAATTATGGAAAGCTCTGAGGAGCGCGGAAAACTCACCGATTACCATGTGAGATGGCTTAAACGTGGTAATACCATTGCTTTTGTTGATACCTCGGCTTTTGACTTTTCATTTTCTCAAAGCATTATTATGGTTTCGTGTATTATAGCCGCTACCGTAGTAGTTATCACAGGTATTGCATGGGGCCTTTCTACCTGGGCAATTAAACCTGTCGAAGAGGCAATGCATCGACAACGTGTCTTTTTGGGAAATGTTTCGCATGAACTTAAAACACCGCTTTCGGTGATTATCGCTAATACCGATATTTTGCTCCACAGCTCGCGCTTAGAGGCGGAAGAGCGTAAATGGGTTCAAAATACTTCAGAAGAAGTGTTGCAGCTCAAACAGATGATTAACGATCTTTTGGAACTTGCACAAAGCGATGAGGCTGCTGCTGGTGCGCCCAATATTTTACATCCCGCGCGCTTTAATTTTTCTGACATGGTATATGAAGCTGCGCTTGAGTTTGATACCTTGGCGTTTGAACATGGGTGCACCATTCAAACTGATATTCCAAGAGATTTATATCTATTTGGCGACGAGGAAAAACTCAAACGACTTGTACACATCTTGCTGGATAATGCGTGTAAATACGCTGCCAAGTCTTCGGTCATTCAAATAGACCTTACAAAAACAAATAAAGCAGCAGGAAATGTTTTGCAACTGAGTTTTACCAATCAAGGTGAAGTTATCAGCAAAGAAGACCAGGCACATATTTTTGACCGTTTTTATCGAAGCGACAAAGCACGCTGTAAAACCAATAAAAAGGGTGGTTTTGGACTGGGACTCTCAATTGCACTTGGTTTGGTAAAGTCTCATAAGGGAACTATTAAAGTTGAAAGCTCAGCAGAAAAAGGCACCACGTTTACGGTAACGTTACCCACGCATTTATAAAGGGCGTCTGCGAGTGCTCAAGTGCGTATCATTTTGTTAGTCGCACGTCGTTCGCACAGCGGTTCTCAAAACTATCTTTATCCGCACACGTACAGTCATCTAAATATTGTACAGAACTGTCTTCCCAAATATATTCCAACCGATACAGCGTGCGAATTTCGGCGGTGCAAATGTGCACCATAACACAGCCGTAATCGAGTACCACCCACGAATTGGCGTGGATTCCTTCCACAGCTTTTGGAAGCTCATGCGCTTGTTTATGCACTCCATCTTCAACGTCTTGTAAGAGCGCGTGCAAATGAATACGATTACGCGCGGTTGCAACCACCATGTATGGACACAAACCACGCTCAGGCGGCAACGTAATAAGAGCTGTATGCTCGGCTTTTTTACTATGCAATATCTGAGCAACACATAAAGCAAGCGTTTTTTCACTAAAGTGCACCACAATACTACTTTCCAATATGAGCAAACGTACGAATATAGTGATTATAAAGCTGAATACTTGGCGGATAAAGATAACGCTGCGTTTTAAGAACGTACACAAGACCGCTGGTAAACGACTCAAAAAAGACGCGATCAAGAGGTTGTGTCCCAACAGATGCGCGAATAGCATCAAGCGTAGGATAGGGCTTCCTCAGCGGTTCAATTCCATCGGCAACAAAAACGATCATATCAAGTGCGCTCATGTTAGTCCGTGCAATTGTGTGATAACGAATCGCGTCGATAATATCATCTGATAGTTCAGGAAAGCGTTCGTGTAACTCACAAGCAGCAGTGAGACCATGTAAAAGATGACAGGTTTGCTCCAAAGGTGCGCCCATATCGATGTCGTAATGCTGTGCCTTTTCAATTTGATCAGGTGTACTTAAAATCTTATCCCAATCGTGCAAAAGTCCAGCAATATAGGCATGCGTTTGATTCTGCTGGTAAACTTTTGCCATGTACGCAGCAGTTTGAGCAACACTTTTACAATGCGCAAAACGCCGAGGGTTAACCTCACTCATGCGCGCGCTTAACGCCTGCGTAAGCAAGGTAATTGTGCGTTTGTCGTTTTGAGAAAATTGTGGCGTAAAACGTTCAAATGATGAAAGCGATTCAAAAGACGCCATTTTGCTCCTCTCACCGTGCCAATAGCTATTAAAATAGTAACTGTTTTACCACTTGTGAGAAAGGTATACGGTGATTTTGCGTCAAAACGCTACGATTATAGGACCCATAACCATAGAACGTATGTCATACGGAGCTGAAGCTATCGCGCATATGCCAGATGGCAAGTGCGTGTTTGTACGCGGAGCAGTAACAGGCGACGTATGCGAAGCTGCGATCACCGAGGAAGCCAAGCACTATCTACGCGCCGAGGTAACGCGAATTCTTACCGCATCACCTTATAGAGTAAAACCAGCGTATACATACGACGAACAAGCAGGTGGATGTCCGTGGGCAAACCTTGCATATGACGAACAGCTCAAAGCTAAAAAAGCAAATGTTGTGGATGCGCTTATACGCACGGCACATATAGAGGCCGATGAAGCACAAACGTTAGTAAGAGATGTAATTCCTTCTAAAAAACAATGGGGCTATCGCAATAAAATTGAGCTCAGTGCAAGTACAGAACATAATAACTTTTATTTGGGCATGTATGATCCTATTCAAAAGCGGCTTGTCCAAGTTTTAAGTTGTGCACTTGTTGATAAACGTTTTTCCAAACTGACCAAATCAATTACGGGCGCGCTGCAATTTATTGCACGCTCACAGGAGTTGGGCATCGAGCGCATTGCACTGAGAACTTCAGTTCGTACAAAAGACGTAGAACTGGCGCTTTGGACCACTCCTGGTGCTTTCCCACGTGGCTATGTGGTAAAAATTCTGAATTCTGCAGCACCAGAGCTCACTTCCATTGTACGTGTTCTAACCAAAGGATCGCGTCGCGCAAGGCGTGTGTGCGGTGTAGAAAAGTTGTACGGTAAAGGCTATTGGGAAGAACTTATTGCAGGTAGACGCATGCGGATTTCTGCTCCTTCGTTTTTTCAAGTTAATACGCACAATGCCGAAAAACTTATTGAGCGCGTTATGGATGATTTGAATGTACAACCAAACGAAACAGCACTTGACTTGTATTGCGGAGCAGGAACGTTTACGCTTCCACTTGCCCAGCGCGCGCGTGATGTTATAGGTGTTGAAGCGCAAGGCAGTTCTATTCAAGATTTGCGCAGGCATATTAAACTTTTTAATTTACATAACGTTCAGGCAATTGGCGGAGATGCTCTGCGCGAATATCCAAAAGCTCATGCCGATGTCATTGTGGTTGATCCACCGCGAGCTGGTTTGGAAGCGGGCGTTTGCGATAAATTGTCACAAAGTGGGGCGCGCGCAATTGCGTATGTTTCGTGCGATCCGCAAACACTTGCCCGCGATATACGTCGCTTTATTGATAAAGGCGCATATCTACCTGCAAAGATTACACCAGTTGATCTATTTCCGCAGAGCTGGCATATTGAAAACGTTTGCTTACTGCTACATACAGATTAAGGCACTGTCGCTCACTGCTCATTGCTCATTGCTGCTCATTTTGGTTGTGAGCTTGCATGTCTTTCACAATAAGGTCGCGAATGTAACCAGCCATGCCAGTGTGTTGCGCAACCCATGCATATATATCTTTATCTTTTGGATAAAACGATATTGTTACCTTTTTTACGTTGTGCTTAACGTAGTTATTATTTGCTCTTAGGCGTGCTTGAGTTGCCATGATGTTTCTCCCATTTCTTGATTATTATATACGCGATATATATACCAATCATACTGGCTATAACTTGGCGTATAAAACTAAGTAAAAACTCTATGTAATCCATTCTATCAACCCCTTAATCTGGTAAGATGGATTACAAGGCGCGCAGCACCACGCCTTGTAATCTTTTATTTATTTGTCGTTTTTGTCTTTCAAAAGCATATACAGGATAACCCCTGATAAATCGTCTGAAATTGCTTCTTTAAGAACATCAGCGGCAAAAGCAACAACCTCTGATTCGTTCAATTTAATCATTTTAGTTCATTTGTGGTTGTTGCTGTATATTATTGTATCCTTCGTTACATATTAGAGGTAGTTATAATTATTTCCATTGTAATCATGCTAAAAGCCATGTCTATCATGTAAGAAAGAGTATCTATTGTACTGATGGCTCAAATACACTCTGTACAGCGGAATTATTAAAAGGCGCACGGGTGTAACTTTGATAAGCGAGTCAAATTTTGTTATAATTTAAGCATAAAGAGGCTTCCCCACTGACCTATTCAGAGGGGTTTAGCCTTTTTATTATTTTCATCTCGCCTTTTGAGTTAATTATTCGGACTTCGCCATAACACCCATGCTGTTCCTTTTCAAAAGGGTGTTTGCGTGTATCTTTAGGCGTCGAAGTAAAATGTGGTATAGTTTTTGAAAAGAGCACCCCCCCCCGTGGCAACGCTGCGGCATGGGGCTCTTTTTTACAAGTAAATATGCTGTATAGCTTTATATCATGGAAAACATAATGTCATAACATCACTCAAATCAGATCGAGATGTCTCCTTGTTTCATTGAGATAGCTTAAAAATTAACATCTGTGCTTTTGATAAACAAAATTAGTTGGTGTATAGTGATTAGGGAATAGAGGTGGTATCTTAGGGAGTGGATCCCTTCGATGCTACCTTTATTTTTTTACCCAAATAATAAAACTGTTTAAGTCTTTTTATATGAACTATCAAAATATGACCTGTAATTATTGTGCTAGTTCTCTTTTTTAATGCGAGCTTGAGCTTTAAGGTTACCGCAAAAACCGCCACGCGGGCGGTCTAATGAATTTGAGGCTTGCAGATGACAATAAAGAACGGCTTCTTATTTTACTTTGCCTTCACGAAGCATTTTCCCAAGCTCTGTGATTACTGCAATAAAGTTATAGGCTTTCCCAGTCTTTTTCTCTATCGCAACAAGATTTGAGGAGGAGTCTTCAACCACTGGAGTGTGATAGGAAAACACATAATAGTCTTTATACTCACAACATTTATCAACTTTCCCTAAAAGGTCTTTTGCAATAGATAGAGCTTGCTCATAATCAACCATGATTACCTCCTAAAACTTAGAACGAATTCTCGGTTAAACGCTTACAAAAGATTAAATGTTAAAGCTTCATCTCTTTTAATTCGGTGCCTAACGTATCATGAAACATCGCTGCTGCAAAACTAAAATCGATAGACCCATCCTTTTTCCAAACAATAAAAGGCGAGGTGCAACCACCGATAACAGGTTCTTCATTTTCACAATCGTTGCCACTGTAAAAAACGAAAGCATTATCGTGTTCTACGCACAAATCAAATTCTTGAAAATTGCCCACGCTATCTTGTGCCTTTTTCTTGGCTTGCTCAAAAGAAATCATGATTCCCCTATCGTCCAAAATTATTTTTAGGAGAGGTAAATGTCTATATCATCGGTAAAGAAACGATCTGTTTTATATTGTACATCTACATTTTACGGTTAGCTTTTGCGCGTTTTATGCTTTAGTTAGCGTTATTATTTCTTCTTTCTTATATTATCAAGCGCCTTAACAATATAATGAGCAATAATATACCCTATAGCACTTGTGATAATCATATGAATTGCTTGTTCCATAATGAACCCCCTATAATCGAAACAAGACGCTCGTGCGCAATTGTATACAAGCGCCTATTCTTATTTCTGCCCATCTGCTTTTTATCCTTGAGCTTTGGGCTCTTTGATGTCAGCTGTATGAGTTCAATAATTAAAGCGCTATAATCAAGCTTACAAGTGCTTTACTGATTATTGCTCACAGCGTCTTCTTACTGCATATGACAAAACACATCGTTAGATTTTAGTACATGGATATATATTTTATTTCATTTTGATTCTAGAAAAAGTAATAATTTGCCTCACACCTCAACCTGTCGGAATTACCGATAGGTTGAGGTTGGTTTTATATAGGGTAAAATCGTACAAAAAAAGAGCGCCGTTTGGACGCTCTACCTGCGGTTATTCAATGGAGGCGAGACCCGGATTCGAACCGGGGATAAAGGCTTTGCAGGCCTCTGCCTTACCACTTGGCCATCTCGCCGATTGATGTATGCACGCACATACATCAGATATAAAAAAGACCGATAAAATCGGTCATTAAAATCAATGGAGCGGGCTACGGGGTTCGAACCCGCGACCTCAACCTTGGCAAGGTTGCGCGCTACCAACTGCGCTAAGCCCGCGAACGCAATAGATAATATACGCAAGACCGAACAAGAATGCAAGACTCATTTTTAAATTGATAGCAAATTTTTGATACTACACAAATAAACTCAGAACCTATAATTGCAAATTATCCCTTATTGACCTGCAGTAATAATCAAGAATATCAGCGAATAAACTTTCATTTAAGCGCGCGCAGCTGATATGAACTTCACAATATGAACACGTGTACCGCTGTGCCCCAAACGTTTACCTATAGATAAACCATCCACCAAAAGGCTCATCAAATGAATGCCGCGACCACGCATAGCTCCCTCATCAACTTTGGGAAGATCTTCCACACATGTGATCTCATAGCCTTCGCCACAATCGGTTATATCCACAATCGCACGATCGGAATACGCACTAATTCTCACCAGCGAACAAGAACCATCCGTATGATCAACAGCATTGCCCATAGCCTCCCCTATTGCAAGCATAAGGTCAAAAAGTTCGTCCGAGCTAAACGCAAGCTGGCTCAATTCTTCTTGAATGCGGCTGCGCGTGGTGCATAAATGCTTGGGATCTATTTGAATCACACGCTGCCACAAAGGCAAGGCATGCGGTTGAAACATGTCCTTTTGACAAAAGGCATCGCTATTTCTTAAGGGAATAAAATCAAGCATACGCGCACGACGTAAAATTGCCAACACCTGAGGCTGCACATTGATCATAGAAATAATCCCTTGATGTGCACGTATACGCCTCATCGTGCTCCACAACAGCCCCATACCCGACGAATCAATAAAAGATACGTCAGCAAGATTCAAAATCATACGCGGATATTCGCGATACAAAAATGAATCTATCAGCGCCGATGCAGATGCTACCGTGGTCACATCTAAATCGCCTTTAAGCGGAATAACTACTATGTTTGGAATCACATTCATATGGTTTTTATTCCCTTAAATGCTGACAATATACAAAAACAGCCACGTATACAAATCTTATTGCAGACGGCACTTAGTCTAGCAAACAATCGCGACACACTTTTACATGTACATCGTCAAATCTGAGACCAACAATTGCCACATCATCTTGAAGATGTTGAGAAGTAAACGCATCCAGACGATCAAGTAAGCGCTGCGGCAGTCCTTGAATACCTTGGCTTCGCTCACGCAGCAATGCGTCCATTAAGCCGTCCTCGCCAAAAAAACTCCCGTCTTGCGCGCGAGCCTCAGTTGTACCATCAGTGTAGAGCACAAGAATATCGCCCTCAAAAAGCTCTGTAGTGCCATCTGTATAGCTCATTTCGCTAAAAGCACCCACAGCACCGGACTGAACGTTAAGTTGCTCAATAGTACCCGTAGAAGCCCGTATAAGCATTGCAGGAGGATGACCAGCCGAACAATAGGTAATAACGCCTTTTTGCAAATCGATAATGCCTATAAACAATGTTGCAAAAGTTTCGACGCGAGAAAAGCTCAAAAGAAACCTGTTAAGCAATCGCACTTGCACTGCAGGCATAAGACCTTGCCACGCATAGGCGCGTAAAGCCGTTTTAACCGCAGCCGACACACTTGCCGCTTCAACACCTTTTCCCGAAACGTCGCCCATAATAACGCATGCGCGACACTTTGGTAGCCTAATCAGATCGTAAAAATCGCCTCCGATGGTAGCTGTCTGTGTTGCTGACGAATAAATACCCTGAGCGGTAATGCCTTCTACCTGCTGCAACTCATTGGTCATACCAGTTTGTAAAGCTTGAGCTATGTGTTGATCGCACGCGTGACGCTGATCATTGGTAGTAGTATCGTGAATATCGTGAGCCAAACGGGATAAAAAGTTAAGATCGGCAGAATCAAGGCGTGCACTATTTTCTTCACGAACAAAAATGCACATACAACGACTTGAACCCAAAAGCCCAAAATCAACCAATGCACCAGTACCTACAATAGCCTGATCTTTAAGCACAGCTCCAAGGCTATCTTGAGCACAAAACGTACTTATACTCACATGCTTGGGAATACCAAGCGCAGCCGAAAAACACGGGCAATCAAAACTAAAAGCGGGATAGTGAGGACTTTGCGCAAAAAATTCTGCTGCAGGCAAAGGCGTTTTACACGTCTTAGAAGCGCCAGAAAATAACGTAGGTTCACCCTGATGGTTTGCACTATGGACATACAAAGAGCAATAGCTTTTTTCATCACAGACAAATATCAGCTTTGTATCAATTGCTTTGGCTGCAAGATTTGCGTATTTCCAAACGTGTGATAAGCCTATTTCCTGCGCATGCAACATAGATTCACGAAGCTTGCTTGAAGTTGCAATCAAGCGATTTTCACGCTGTGCCTGAGCGGCAGTTATCGCGCCAATCAACTGTATCGATAAATAGCGTGCAATCCCATTAAGATAATCAAGATCACTCTTATCAAACGTATGCACAGCACTATAACCAACAAGCAAAAGCGCAATCACGCGCTCGCCATACCAAACGGGAACGCTTACAAATGAACTAAAGGGTGGGACATTACAGGCTTTTAAGCGCGTGATATCCCCCGTTTTGTCATCACGTAAAAATACAACATCAGGTGTAGTATCTTGTGAATAAGTATTTGTTGTGGGTGAAGCATTATGCTTATGTGTTAAAGGCTCAACAGCTGCCTCATCAGGCGACACAACCGTAAAGCATTGCGTTGATAGCTCATGTGGATTAAAACACAAGCAATCTTGCCTACACGCTACCTTGTCGGGAAAGTGATGAGGAATACCTGCGAGATCGATATTGCTCTGAGTACCTCGAAGATAAAAACCATCATGCGTATGAATGTAACAAAGCGTTGCCGTAGCATCCATGGTTTGCGTAAGAAGCTTAAGCACGCGCGCGCAAAGTGTGTCAATATCTTTTGCATCAAGTGTATCTAACACGATATCAAGCAGTCCTCGAGTGCGCTTTTGAGAGGTTTTAAGCTTATCTTGAAGCTCCTTATAGGAATCCTGCATATGTGATATATCTACATCTTGCATAGAGCCTCCATAGGACGTATGAAAGCATAACTTGCTTTGAGGCTTGAGGCGCATGAAGCAAGTTATTTGTAACATAAGCAATAGAAATACGCTCTTTAAGAAAAAAGGACTCTTTCGAGTCCTATCATTCAAAAATGGTGTCGGAGGCGGGACTTGAACCCGCACGACCTTTTAGTCAGTCACTAGCACCTCAAGCTAGCGCGTCTGCCAATTCCGCCACTCCGACGCTTGTTGCGCGAAATGTATACTACCATGCTCTGACTATGTAATGCAAGTGTCAATTCAATTTTTTTTTGAAATAACGCTCAATACCACAAATCATGCAAAACATTTAATTTCAGCCTTAAGTTGAATGCTAAGCAAAACACAGACATTGGTTAGCTTCAAAAGTTATGAGAACACCTAATTTCATCATGATGGAACTATCCCCCATACATTTACTTCAACTTACCTAGAAGCTCGTTCAAGATGTTGCTGATATGTCGTAAAGACACATAAAAGCGCAGGAGCAAGGTATAATACCGACATTATAAGTGTATGAATCATATCTGCATGGATACCAAAAACATGAAAAAGAAAACTCATAGCATAATAGCTCATTACAACGTAAGGAAGCTGTAAAAATAGAGCGAGCGTGAAACCCTTAATGTAACGGATAAAAGGATGAAGCGTTGAATCTAGCACACAATTACAAAGACTCATAACCGCAGCCATCATACAGAGTTGACAAATAAACACTGCTATAGAGCCACCTGTTGGCATAGTTATAGACATATACATCTGATCTGGGTAAACAAAGAAAGGCAGGAAAAGACATAATACCAGAAAGCTTCTTACAAAATCTTGTGCACACGTACGAATGCATTGAATTTGAAAGTTCATCGCAACCTCTTTAGTTTGCGTTAACGGTAAAACCCTCACCTGAAGCAGTGGTTACATCTAACGCCGTATTGATACTATGAACAGCTGTTACTCCACTATAATTTTTGCTTTTATTCATGTAAATTGACTTAGAATTATAGACAGTATGAGAAACCTGATCCTTATATGCAAGTCCCAATTGAGTACCCTCAAGACCCCATGCCATACAAGAAACTGTAATTGTCATATTCTTAGGTACGGGTCCAGATGTCACATATCCATTCAATCTACCACCAAAATTATAGTTAAAAGTTCCCGTATGCCACACTGTACCTGTTAACGAAACAGACGTACCAAATTGAGAGTCAGTTTCGTTAACATCGGCAGTTGTTCTATCAGCTCCGCTCACAACGTCATATAGAGGATTTAATAATTGATCTTTTATCAGATAAGTCTTAACAAATTCTGAATCTTCGTCGGCTAGAATATCGCCAACCTCATACGACTGAAAAATTCTCTTATATTCCGTAGATATATAACGATTATCCTGACCATATGCAACCGAGTAATAAGGAAAAGAGAACATCAAAATAGCGAAAAACAGTGAAAACAAACAACTCTTATTTCTCATGATACTCCAATCATCACAAAAAATTATGGGCGTGAGTTTTTACCTCATGAGAATTATAACACAATCAACATCTATTTAAAAGCACAACTAATTATTTTGGAAGTTGTGCAGCTAACTTAAAAAATACTCATGATTCGCTAATTTCAGACTTAAGTCGAACACTAAGTAAAACACAGGCATTGCTTGACTTCAAAAGTTATGAGAACATCCAAGAAGCCTAAAATTGCACTGAGAAAATGTAAAACGTTTTATTACTAAATCAAACAATTTAGATAAATTGATAAAAAACGTGCTACTAACTCGTGTAACCTCAAGTGTTCTACTGACTTGTATAAACAACCCTAGTATTGTAAGCGTGTATTAGGCCTTAGGAAAGTGATAGGTTGTGTTTGCAGGAATACTGCGGTTGATCCACGCATTTGCCGCAATTACGCTTCCACTACCGATTGTAGTTTGTCCACCTAAAATGGTAGCGTTCGCGTAAATTACTACGTTATCACCAATATTCGGGTGTCGTTTTCCACCTTTTACAGGATTTCCCTGTTCGTCCAACGAAAAGCTTTTTGCACCAAGCGTGACACCTTGGTAGAGCTTAACGTGTTCTCCTATTACGGTTGTTTCGCCTATAACAATGCCAGTTCCGTGATCAATGCAAAAATATGGACCAATTGTTGCTCCTGGATGAATATCAATACCTGTTTTTTGATGGGCGTATTCGCTCATAAGCCTAGGTATGAGCGGCACGTTAAGCTCGTAAAGTGTGTGAGCTGTACGATGAATGAGCAAAGCGTAAAAACCAGGGTACGCAAGTGCGACTTCTATTTTGCTTGTGCAAGCTGGATCTCCTTCATACATAGATTTAATATCCGTAAGAAGAAGTTTTTTAATATTTGGAAGTTGCTGCAGATACCTGTTGCAAGTTTCATGAATTTTTTCTTTGTCAGTTGTATAGATTGTAAGCTCGTGCAACAAAATTCTTTCCATGTTATATATTGCACTGTTTGTTATAGTATTTAGCAAACTATTTCTTGCGTTATGTGCTTCATGTTTGTTGCTATTAAGCAACGCGCTATCATCATTGCACACATGCAACTCAGGAAACAAAGCAACCCAAGTTGCATCTATAAGCGCAATAACATTACGGTAATTAGGTATGAATGTAGCTTGTCTTATGTCAGAATCATGAATTGAGTTGAGTTGATTTGTAAGGTCAAGATACTTATTCATACATTAATCTCCAGTATTTTCTTTTTTATTTTCTCGTTTCAATTATTATGTAGTGTCTGCATGTATTAGTTGATCAAAACTCGCGATTTTATAGTAATGTTCCTCAATAAAGTTAGTCTTCAAATAATGCAGTAGACAAGTATCGATCTCCTGAATCTGGCAGTATCGTAACAATGACTTTGCCGATGTTTTCTTCTCTTTTTGCTTCCTCAATCGCTGTCCAAACTGCAGCTCCAGAAGAAATGCCCACAAGAATGCCTTCCTTTTTGCATATAAGTTTGCCAGTTTCGATTGCATCTTCATTGGTTACCTGAGAAATACGATCGTAAATGTTTTGATTAAGCACTTCTGGCACAAACCCCGCGCCAATTCCTTGAATCTTGTGAGCTCCTGGCTTACCACCTGAGAGAACAGGAGAATCAGCTGGTTCTACTGCAATTATTTCAAGCTGCGGATTTTGCTCCTTTAAATAGGTACCAGTACCCGTGATTGTGCCTCCAGTTCCAACACCAGCAATGAGCATATCAACGTTTCCGTCAGTATCCTGCCAAATTTCTGGACCAGTTGTGTTGTAATGCGCGTGTACATTTGCTTGATTGGTAAATTGTCCTGGAGTCCATGCGTTTGGAGTACTGTCAACGATTTCCTTCGCCTTTGTAATTGCACCTTTCATGCCATCTGCAGCAGGAGTAAGCACAAGCTCAGAGCCGTAAGCTTTCATGAGATTTCGGCGTTCAATAGACATGCTTTCTGGCATCACAATAATACTTTTGTATCCCTTGGTTTGCGCAATCATTGAAAGACCAATACCCGTGTTTCCAGAAGTTGGCTCAACAATTACAGAGCCTGGTTTAAGCATGCCTGCGGCCTCTGCTTCTTCAATCATCTGCTTTGCGATGCGGTCTTTTACAGAGCCTGCTGGGTTTAAGTATTCAAGTTTCACGAGGATTTTTGCTGCTAGATTGTATTCTTTTTCGATGTGTGTGAGTTCAAGAAGTGGAGTGCGACCTACGAGTTCTTGAATGGACTTATAGATGGTAGACATAATATTTCCCCTTACGTATTGGTTTTATTTAATTGTTTTTAATTTTTAAAAGTAATTTTAGATAATAAAGTGATTACGTATTTGCGGGGTTCTAGTGTAAAAGCATTTAACACAAACTAGATGTTATCTATGCCTAGTACCCGCAAACAATACTTCTCTTATGAAATGCACCACAGTAACGTAACGTTAACAACATGTCATCATATTGGTATGATACATGCGCGCTCCTTTATCCGCCGAAATTGTAATAGGAGACGACTATAACGAATGGATTTGAGTTTGTCAAACTAACATAGTTGATTCTAAAACGTAGGAGAGCGCCTAAGAAACACACGTACTAATACAATAAAAGCGCACGTCTCGTAAAAAAACGTGCGCTTTAGAAACTTACAACTTAATGGAGTCCTCTTTTATAGGGTTCGTTTCTGCAAAATGGCATGCACAAAAATGACCCGGTGCAACTTCTTTCAGCTGAGGCATGGGCTCTTTGGCACAGATATCTTTTGCAATAGGACAGCGCGTATGAAAACGACAACCCGAAGGCGGATTAATTGGGGAAGGAGGATCTCCTGCCAAAATAATGCGCTTACGGTTGTGCTGAATATCTGGATCAGGAATAGGAACTGCACTCAACAAAGACTGCGTATAGGGATGATTAGGCTCGGCATATAAGCTTTTCCAATCTGAAAATTCCATCATGTTACCTAAGTACATAACGGCAATACGATCGGAAATGTGCTGAACAACCGATAAATCGTGCGCAATGAACAGATAGGCAGTTTTATACTCTTTTTGCAGATCACTCAACAGATTGAGAACCTGAGCTTGAATGGAAACGTCCAAAGCAGAAACAGGCTCGTCACAGATAATAAGCTTTGGCTTTAATGCAAACGCACGCGCAATACCAACACGCTGGCGTTGACCACCTGAAAACTCATGTGGGTAACGGTTAATATGCTCAGGATTAAGACCCACAACATCCAAAAGTTTACGAACATAATCTATACGTTCTTCGCGATCGGGCATAACGTTGTGAATCACCAAAGGCTCAGAAACAATTTCGCCAATAGTCAAACGAGGGTTTAAAGATGCATAAGGATCCTGGAATATATATTGCATATTACGACGCATATGCTTTAATTCCTTTTTATTCATCTTAACGATGTCTTTACCCTCAAACTCAACAACACCAGAAGAAGGCTGAATTAAACGCATAATACAACGACCCGTTGTAGACTTACCACAACCACTCTCGCCTACCAGTCCAAAGGTCTCGCCAGGATAAATATCAAACGAAATGTCATTTACCGCGTGTACATAGCGCTTCTTCATCTTGCCAAATAGAGCGCCACTTGATACAGGAAATAATTTTGACAAATGCTCAACATGTAAAAGAGGCTTACCAGTAAACTTATGCTCTGAGCTTACGTTAGACTCTATATCAGCCAGGGTTAAAGGCGTTGGGCTTTCTTGAGCGTCACTACCTTGCATGTGCTCTTTCATTACTTTTGGCCTCCCTTCCTAGTTCTTGAGTTTTCGGGCGTATGCGCCAAAATAAACTCGGGGTCATTTGCATAATGACAACGTGAATAATGTCCAGTTTCGGTAACAAACAGTTCTGGACGCTTTTGCTTGCATAAATCTGTTGCATACGGACAACGAGGTGCAAACGCACATCCTTTAGGAACATTGACCAACGAAGGTGGATTTCCTTCGATGGGCGTCAAAGGCTTTTTCTCGGTCATAACCGCATCTGGAATAGAGCGCGTTAAACCCCAGGTATACGGATGCATTGGATTGTAGAATATCTCGTCAGCTGTTCCAAACTCAACAGGAGAACCTGCGTACATAACCATAATCTTATCGGCAACGTCGGCAACAACACCTAAATCGTGCGTAATCATGATAATAGCGTTACCATTTTTCTTTTGCATTTTTTGCATAAGCTCAATAATTTGAGCCTGAATGGTTACGTCCAAAGCAGTTGTAGGCTCGTCAGCAATAAGAATATCTGGATCACAAGCAAGAGCCATAGCAATCATAACACGCTGACGCATACCACCTGAAAACTCATGCGGATACTCTTTAACGCGCTGCTCGGGATTTGGAATGCCTACTAAGCTTAAGAGCTCAATAGAGCGTTTAAGCGCGTCCTCTTTTGAATAACCCTTATGTAAGCGTAAACCTTCGCTCAGCTGGTGACCAATAGTATATACAGGATTCAAAGATGTCATTGGATCTTGGAAAATCATAGCAATGTCATTACCACGGATGTGTTCCATCTCTTGCTCACTCATCTTAAGCAAAGAGTGACCACGATAACGAACATCGCCACCTTCGATTTTTCCTGGAGGCATATCGATTAAACCCATAATTGTCATAGACGTAACCGATTTACCAGAACCAGATTCACCTACAACACCAAGTGTTTCTCCACGGTCAAGGGTATACGAAACGCCATTAACAGCCTTTACAATACCGTCTTTGGTATGGAAGTACATCTTTAAATTATCAACTTCCAAAAGGTGTGCACCTTCAGGTACAGGTTGATTCTTAAGATCTACCCACGCACCATCTTTCTTTTTTCTAAAAGCAAACAGCTTTGATACATCAAACATTTTCTTCGACCCCATGGCTTATGCATCCTTCATTTTTACATCAAGCGCATCGCGCAGACCGTCACCTAAAAGCGTGAAGGACAAAACTGTTGTAAGAATTGCAAGACCCGGCATAATCATAAGCCAAGGTTGTGTTGCAAGATAAATCTGACCATCTTGAATCATAATTCCCCAGGAAGGATCGGGAGGAATAACACCCATACCAAGATAGGAAAGAGCAGACTCGGTAAGAATTGCACCACCGATATTCATCGTAGAGTAAACGACGATAGATGCAACAGAGTTTGGAAAAATATGACGCATAATAATACGAGCGTCAGATGCTCCCATTGAACGGGCAGCATCAACAAAATCGGCTGATTTAACAGAGAGAATAGCCGACCTAAAGACACGCGCAATCGAAGGCCATCCAAGAATACCAATAGCAAGAAATACGTTTTGAATACCAGGCCCTATAACTGCTAACATGGCAATTACAAACAAAATATAGGGAAACGCGAGAAAAATATCGGCCAAGCGCATGATAAGCGTATCCCAAATACCACCATAGTAGGCAGAGAACGAACCCATGACCAAACCAATAACAGTCGAAATAAGAGTAGCCAGCACACCAACAGAGAGTGAAATACGCGCACCATAGATAACACGACACAACACGTCACGTCCGAGCGTATCGGTACCAAAAGGATGCTCAAGCGATGGTGGAAGTCTTGAACTCTGCGCCATTGTCGTAGAATCAATCTCGGTTGGGTTACCCAGTGTTTGAGGTACCCAAAGATCGGCAGTTAAGGCTACTAAAATCATAAATATAATCCAAATAATGGAAGCAATGGCAAGCTTGTTGCGGCTTAAACGTCCCCACGCATCGCCCCACATAGTTCTGGTTTTTGGTTTATCAATAGGATCAGAGCCCTCTTTAGGAGCATTTTCTTTTTGCTCCTCAGGAGTTTGAATGCCTATAGGCTTTAATTTTTTTGACTTATCAAACATATTTTTTAAACTCATCATACACACTCCCCTTATTCGCTCTTAGATGAACTGAATCTAATGCGAGGATCCAGGAAGGCATATGAAACATCAACAAGAAGATTGATGACCATAACCACCACAACAATTACGGTTACCGATCCTAAAACAGTAGGCCAATCGCGCTGTGTAATAGCACGATAGGTTTCAAAACCAACGCCAGGCCAGTTAAAAACGGTTTCGGTAAGAATAGCTCCTGCCATCATACCACCGAAATCCAAACCGATATAGGTAACGACAGGAATAAGCGCATTCTTAAGTGCATGATGCCAAATAACGTTTCGACGGGAAAGTCCTTTTGCACGAGCAGTTCTAATATAATCTTGGTTAAGAACTTCCAAAAGCTGCGAACGCATAATTCTTGCAACGTATGCAGTAGAAACAGAAGCAAGAGTAACAGCAGGAAGAATATAATACATCCAGTCATCAAAGTTAGAGCCAGGACCACCTACACCAGAGATTGGCAAATAGAAGAATCCATCAGTAAGATCTTTAAGGACAATACCAAAGAAGAGCTGAAGAAGCATACCAAGCCAAAATGCAGGCATGGCAACCAGTACCGAAGTTGCAAGCGTTACAAACATATCCCAAAACGAATATCGCTTAATTGCCGAAATCATACCAGCACCAATTCCCACAATTGCTTCAAGACAAATAGCAACTATGGAAAGGCTAATAGTATACGGATACTTAGCAAGAAGAATTTGTGTAACAGGTTGTCCGCTCCGCTGGAAAGAAACGCCCAAATCTCCCTGAAGCAAACCGCTTACAAACAAGGCATAGCGTTTCCATAAAGGAGTATCTATGGTATTGCCTTGTTCATCGAATATGGGAGCCCCATTATCATCGGTCTCGATAAAATGGAAGGTAGCTCTTAAATTAAGCTCTGTTACTGCGTCGAGTTTCTTCTCTCCCGCCATAAGCTTAACAGGATCTCCAGGAACCACATTTTCCATAACAAACAGGATAAGTGTTACACCTAAAAATACAGGTATAAACTGAAGAAGACGCTTCATTATGTACTTGATCATAAGTACGAATCCCCTTGTTTAGTTTGACAACAAACAAATAATTAGCTGCAAGCGCGCTATGAAAACCCTCTACCGCTCATATATACGCCCTAATGCATATAAAGCTAATTACATAGACTTTAAAAGTATAGCCTATTAGAAAAGATACAGTGAATTTTTAACACAATGTTAAAAGAGAAAACACAAGATACTCGTTTTTTGCACAATTCACCTCAAAATGCAATGTCAAACGCAAAGTACCTAGCTTACATCTATGAATCTTGTAAATTCTTGATATAGCAAGCGGGAGCAGACCATTTTGATGTCAGCTCCCGCACTACATACCTGCTAAGGTACTACACACGTATGACGTTGTAAGGACTTAAGCCTTTACTTCTGCGTCGACAAAGTTACCAATGCTTTGTGGATTGTAGAAGAATTGCTGAATCTTTGAAGAACCTACGTGATTGTGTGAGTAGTACAAAATAGGAATCAAAGGACAATCTTCTGCAACTTGAGCATTGATCTCGCGGTATTTAGCCTTACGAGCCTCTTCGTCTTTCTCAAGACGTGCAGCATTAATAGCTTTATCAACATCAGGATTGTTATATTTACCCATGTTGTTTTCTGCAGTTGAGAAGAAGCAAGGATAAATAAAGTTATCAAGCGTTGGATAGTCAGCAACCCAGCCCATACGACCAATTTGGTAATCACCATTTTGGCAAGCGCTTAAGTAAGCAGCCCACTCAAGAGTCTTTTGCTTAACTTCCAAGCCAATAGCCTTAAGGTCACCTTGAACAGCAGACATAAGGTCTTCGTGTCCACCACCAGAGTTATAGGTAAGGGTAATTTCGGTGCCTTTAAGTCCGTTATCGTCGATGAGCTTCTTAGCTGCATCAACATCATACTTGCAGTATTTCCAAGCGCTAAATGGATCGTTATCCAAAGCAACAGGAATGAAGCTAGTTGCAGGAGTACGAAGTCCTTCAAACAAGGTGTCAACAATGTTACGACGGTTAATTGCCATACAAATTGCACGACGAAGATTGACGTTTTTCATAACTGGATCGTTAAGGTTAAGCAAGAGATAGTAAACACCGAGCGTTGGACCAGTAAGAACTTGCTTATCAGGAGTTACTGTGTCACCATCTGCAGATTGACCATATTTGTCGATATTCTCTTTAAGACGTCCTGTAGGAACAGCACAAAAGTCCATGTTGCCTGCTTCAAACTCACGATAAGCAGTGTTGGGGTCTTTTTGAATCGAGAATACGATGGAATCAAGATTAGCCTTCTTGGAACCATAGTAGTTGTCATAACGCTTAAGAACGATCTTTTGACCGCTTTCCCATTTACCATCCATCTGGTAAGGACCATTACCAATAGGAGCAAGCAAGAAGTCATCAGGTGAGTCAACAGCTGCCTGAGGAACAGGAACCAAAGCAATACATGCTGCTACATAGGGGAAGTCGTACATAGGAGCAGTAAGCTTAACTTCAAAAGTATTCTCATCTGGGCAAGAAAGACCAGAAATAGAATCTGCTTTTCCACTGTGGAATTCTTCATAACCAGCAATTGGTGAAAGGTGGAATGAGATTTGAGAAGGAGTTTTCATCTTAGGAGATGCAATACGCTCCCAACCACGTTTAAATGATTGTGAATCAACTTTATCACCGTTGTGGAATGTTGCACCTTGAACAAGATGGAAGGTATAGGTTAAACCATCATCAGATATATCCCAAGACTCTGCAGCTAAAGGAACAACCTTGTGAGTTTTCCAGTCAAATGTAGTTAAAGGATCGAACAAGTTGTGCTCAACTTGGCTACCTTCTGATTCTTGAGTGTTATACGGGTCAATTGCAACAGGCTCATTAATGTAGAATTTAAGAGTACCACCCTTACTTCCTCCACTTTTGTCACCTGAAGCAGATCCACCTTTTTTTCCGCATCCTGCAAGCGCAGTTAATGCAGCTGCAGCGATACTGCCGCCAATGAAGCTACGACGCCCCATCATAAGCTTCTCATTCGCCATGATGCCTCCAATACTCATAGTCCAAACGTTATACGCACGCTTGAATACACGAACGGGATAACGAACTTTCCTTGCGTATTATTTTGCCCCGTTATGCATACGTATGCAAACTCTTTCTATAAATGTTAACAATTATGAAATACTTGAGGCTAATTTTTCCAATAGACATAGTGGCGTATCATTTGTTTTTTGATTTGTAAGTATTTTTCTCTTATGTGCTGCATTGCAATGCATGTTTTGTCCAAATACCAGCATATTCTTGTATCTTGGCACTATAGATGCGGCTATACTCATTATTTGCAGAGATCATTTATACTACTATCGATTAAAACAGCTACAACCATGGAGATTTACATGCAAAAAGATGGCTTATTAAAAGATGTACATGCAAAGATTTTGCGTGATATACGCCCTTATCAGTCTGAACGTCTTGCACGTTTTAATGCAAAGCTTGTGCCTCATACTAACCCGCAGACCATTTTAGGAATACGCACTCCCCTTTTACGTACATATGCAAATAAGGTAAACAAGAAACTCCGCGGTGAATTTTTACAGGCACTTCCGCATCCTTATCTTGAAATGAATATGCTGCATATGATTATGCTAAATAATGAAACACATTTTGAAACGTGGACAGATAGAATGGGGTTGTTTATCCCCTTTTGCACTAACTGGATGGTAACAGATTGCACTGCGCCAAAAATGCTTAAGATAAACTCTTGGAATTATGCAAAACAAGCACTAGAGTGGCTGCAAAAAGATGATCCATGGGGTAAGCGTATTGCTCTTGTTTTGCTTATAAAACTTGTTGGCTGCTCTAAGCTGACGCAACATGAAAAGTTGGCTAGCTTAGATATCATTGCACACTTACCCCACGATATGCCCTATTACGTGCAAATGGGCGCGGCGTGGTATATACAAACGCTTTATAAGAAAGATCCCAGCTCTATAAGTAACTATCTAGCAACTAATACACATCTTGACACACGTATTAAAAAGCGAAGCATGCAAAAAATCCGAGAAGGAAAGCAGATCATCACAGGCGAAGATATACGTAAAAGCGTTTAAGAAAGAGCTCGTTTAAGAAAGAGTTCCTCTGGAAAAAAGTTAGGTTGAAAGGAACTAAAATACCTAAAGCCACATAAATGTTTCTTTGAGAAAACCTCATGCACGACATAAACAAAAACGCACGATTGCTCGTGCGTATTCATAAATTTGTAATCTAGATTCCAAAGTAGGCTGAAAAAATATGAGCTTAGATGACACCCAAAGGAAATGTTAAGGCCATGACACAAATGCATAGACCAAAGATAAGCGCCATGATAATGGTAAGACGGTCAAGGTTTTTCTCCCAAACGCCCGAACCAGCAGTTGAGTTATACATCGAAGAAGCAATCATGTCGGAAACGCCTGTTCCTTTTCCTGAGTGCATTAAAATAAGAATAACGGTAAAGAAACCAGAAAGTGCAAGCACAACCAGAAGAGCAAAATTAAGTGGACTCACGAATACTCCTTTTCATCGCATACAGCAGACGCACATCATGCGCATGTGTTACGCGAACACACAATAAAACACATGTATGATATCACAAACTTAAGATATAAACGAAAGCTAGACAAAATTGGTAGAAAAGATGGAGCACCAAAATTGAAAAAGAATATCGGTTACGTTAAAAATAGAACAATACAAACAACTCAAAAAAAGAAGCAGATATCCACTGATACCTGCTTCTTAAAACGTATTAAAACAGCGCTTCTACACAAACATGCATAAAAGTGTCTTATTTACATACTATTTTGCAGCTTTAACCATAGCGGCAAAAGAATCAGCCTTAAGAGAAGCGCCACCAACTAATGCACCATCGACATCAGGCTCTTGAAGGAAGCCCTTGATATTTTCAGGCTTTGCAGATCCGCCATAAAGAATGCGAATGCCGCAAGCAAGCTCTTCGCCAAAGATCTCTTTAAGGGTAGAACGAATAGCCGAGCAAACCTCTTGTGCATCGGCAGCAGTAGCAGTTTTGCCTGTACCAATAGCCCAAATTGGCTCATATGCAACTACATATTGCGATGGATCAGTAAGCTTTAAACCTTTGGTGTCTGCTTTAATTTGCTCAACAACAAACTCAACATGCTTACCAGCTTCACGAACCTCAAGGCTTTCACCGCAGCAAGAAATTGGAACAATATGATGAGCAAGCAAAGCTTGAGCCTTCTTGTTTATATCCTCATCGGTTTCTCCAAAATAGCCACGACGCTCGGAGTGTCCAATAATGCAGTAGGTTGCTCCAACACTTGTAAGCATAGAAGGAGCAGTTTCACCAGTATATGCGCCTGATTCTTCCCAATAGACATTTTGAGCACCAAGAGCAATTTGAGCCGAGCTTTGTTTAAGAACATCGGCAACATTTTTAAGGTCAACAGTTGGAGGGCAAACAACAACATCGACCGAACCAGTTCCGTCTTGCAATTCATCAACTAAGCCAGATGCAAGTTCTGTAGCTTCGTTGACATTTTTATTCATTTTCCAGTTGCCTGCGATCATTACATTACGCATCTAAAAGCGCCTCCACTCCTGGAAGTGCCTTGCCTTCAACAAGCTCCATAGATGCTCCACCACCAGTAGAGATCCAGCTCATCTTATCTGCAAGACCAAACTTATTGATAGCTGCAACAGAGTCTCCACCGCCAATAATTGAGGTGCAAGAAGAATCTGCAATAGCTTTTGCAACAACTTCGGTACCGTGTGCAAATTGATCCATTTCGAATACACCCATAGGACCATTCCAAAATACGGTAGCAGCACCAGAAACAGCATCTGCATAGAGTTTCTCGGTTTTAGGACCAATATCCATGCCCATACGGTCACTAGGAATTGCGTTAGAAGCAACAGCTTCTCCTACAGCGTCTTCACCAAAGTGATCGGTAACAATGTTGTCAACAGGAAGCAAAATCTTAACGCCTTTTTCCTGTGCTTTCTTGAGCATTTCACCTGCGCGTTCAACCCAATCGGGCTCTTGAAGCGACGTACCAACTTGATAACCTTGGGCAAGGAAGAATGTGTATGCCATACCTCCGCCGATGATAAGTGTGTCGCACGAATCAATTAAGTGGTCAAGAACGCCAATTTTGCTTGAAACTTTAGAACCACCAACAATAGCAACAAATGGACGCTTAGGCTCAGAGAAAATAGAAGTAAGTGTATCGACTTCTTTTTCGAGCAAAAAGCCTGCAACAGCAGGAATATATGCAGCAGGTCCTACGACAGATCCTTGTGCACGGTGAGCAGTACCAAAGGCATCGAGTACAAAAATGTCACCATATGATGCAAGCTTCTTTGCAACTTCGGGGTCATTTTTCTTTTCGGCCTTTAAGAAGCGAACGTTCTCAAGCAACAAAATGTCACCTGGTTTTACTGCTTCAACAGCAGCTTTTGCCTCTTCGCCATAGGTATCAGCAACAAAAGATACTTTATAGCCGCTCAATTCCTCAAGTTTTTTAGCAACAGGAGCCAAAGAAAGAGCTTCTTCGTAACCAGTACCCGAAGGGCGACCCAAGTGGCTCATAAGTACAATACCTGCACCATGTTCTTTAAGGTACTTAATAGTAGGAATAGCTTTTTGAATACGGGTAATATCGCCTACGACACCGTCTTTTACCGGTACGTTAAAGTCGACACGCATAAGAACGCGTTTGCCATTAACGTCTATGTCGCGAACGGTCTTTTTTGTAAAGGCCATAGTAAGACTCCTTTTAACTTTTAGACGCACCGTTGATACACGAATATGCGTCTTGTGTGTATGGAATACACAATTTCAATAAAAAGGCACGGTCGCGGCTATGTTTAGCTGCTACCGCGCCTTGTGGCTTCGCAAACTAGTAAAGCTGATTAAGCAACAAATTTCTCGAAGTACTTAATAGTACGTACCATTTGTGAAGTGTAAGAGTTCTCGTTGTCGTACCAAGAAACAACCTCTACCTGATAAAGACCATTGCCAAGATCTTGAACCATGGTTTGAGTTGCATCAAACAAAGAACCATAAGTCATACCGATAATGTCGGAAGAAACGATAGGATCTTCGTTGTAACCAAAGGTCTCAGGATCGCTTGCAGCCTTCATAGCAGCGTTGATAGAGTCAACGGTGATCTCTTTGTCGCTCTTAACTACTGCAAAGAGAAGTGTGGTTGAACCAGTTGGTACAGGAACACGCTGAGCAGAACCAATGAGTTTACCGTTGAGTTCAGGAATTACCAAACCAATTGCCTTAGCAGCACCAGTTGAGTTAGGAACAATGTTGATAGCTGCTGCACGAGCACGACGGAGATCGCCTTTACGGTGAGGACCATCCAAAACCATTTGGTCACCAGTAAATGCGTGAATGGTGCTCATGATACCGCTTTGGATAGGAGCAAAGTCGTTAAGAGCTTTAGCCATAGGAGCAAGGCAGTTAGTGGTGCAGGAAGCAGCAGAAATGATGTTGTCGTCCTTGGTAAGAATTTCGTGGTTTACATTGTAAACAATGGTAGGAAGATCTTTACCTGCAGGAGCAGAAATAACAACCTTCTTAGCACCTGCATCAATGTGAGCTTGAGCCTTAGCCTTTGAAGTGTAAAAACCAGTGCACTCAAGTACAACGTCTACATTAAGCTCGCCCCAAGGAAGATTGTGAGCATCTGCTTCTTTGTAAATCTTAATGGTTTTACCATCGACAGTAATAGAGTCTTCACCAGCAACAACAGAGTGATTACGTGCGTAGTTGCCTTGTGAAGAGTCATACTTGAGGAGGTTAGCGAGCATCTTTGGATCGGTTAAATCGTTAATTGCAACGATTTCTGAACCTTCGTGACCGAACATTTGACGGAAGGCCAAACGACCAATACGACCAAAGCCGTTGATAGCAACCTTAACTGCCATGCTTTCTCCTTTCGCAAGGTTTGCAGGAAGCCTATCTTCCTTCACGAACCTTTTGCATTAATACACAACTAAATAAAACATATATAGTGTAGCTAAACATGTAGCTAAAAAGTGGCAAAGCACTCTTAAGACATAAACAATGAATTTTTAACCAAGTTGAATATGAATTGATATACAATTTTGTAAACGGTTGAAAAGTTCATGTGAACGTCTTCACAACATGTAGTTTACAACGTTTTGTTATCATTTGGAAACAAAAATTAAAAGTTTTTTATTTAGCACAAATCTTATACGAACTCACTTATATTTTCTTGCTTGTTAGACATCTATATGAGTAATAGATAAGGCGATTAACAGCCAAGATGCCAATAAGACAACCTCTATACAAAAAAGAGGCTGAAAAACAGCCTCTTTTCAAACATTCAAATGTTGCCACGTAGCAAGCAGTGAATAACTAGCTTAGTATCTAAGCTTCGGTGGAAGCTTGTGACTCAGCATCTTCTACTGGTGCTTCATCAGCAGGTGCAGCATCGTTTGCTTCTTCGTCTTGGTCTGTACCAAGGGTTTCTGCAGCTGCCTTAATAGACAGAGAAATGCGACGACGTTCAAGGTCAATTTCCATAACCTTAACTTGTACAACATCGCCAACTTTGCAAACCTGAGCAGGAGCATCTACATGAGCCTTTGCCATCTCTGAAATGTGAACCAAGCCCTCTACCCCATTACCAAGGTCTACAAACGCACCAAAGGTAACAAGTTTGGTTACAGTACCTTCAACGATTGCGCCAATTGGGTATTTCTTAACAAGAACGCGCCATGGATCCTCGGTAGTTTGCTTAAGACCCAAAGAAATGCGCTCACGGTTAAGGTCGATATCCAAAACCTGAACTTCTACTTCTTGACCAACTTTTACAACCTCTGCTGGGTGGTTAACGTGGTTCCAAGAAAGTTCCGAAATGTGGATAAGACCGTCGATACCGCCAAGGTCTACAAATGCACCAAATTCAACGATAGAAGAAACGGTACCTTTAAGTTTCATACCAGGTTTAAGCTTAGTGAGGATCTCAGAACGCTCGGCTTTACGAGCAGCTTCCAATACAACACGACGAGAAAGAACAACGTTATTACGGTTGCGATCCATCTCGATAACACGAGCCTCAATGCGAGTTCCCATGTAAGCGCTCAGATCTTTAACACGGCGAAGGTCTACAAGAGAAGCAGGCAAGAATCCGCGAAGACCGATATCAAGGATAAGACCGCCCTTAACGACCTCGATAACTTCACCTTCAACATTAACGCCAGCTTTAAACTTCTCTTCAACAGCATTCCAAGCACGCTCGTACTCGGCGCGTTTCTTAGAAAGAATAAGACGACCTTCTTTGTCTTCTTTTTGAAGAACCAAAGCCTCGATGGTGTCACCCATATGTACAAGCTCTTCTGGGCTTGCATCTTTACGAATAGACAACTCACGAGCTGGAATAACGCCTTCGGACTTAAAGCCGATGTCCAACAATACCTCATCGTGCTCAATTTTAACAACGGTACCTGTTACCAGGTCTCCCTCATCAAAATCGGTGATGGTTCCATCGATAAGGCTATTAAGCTCATCATCGGAAACATCATCTAATGAGAAAATAGACGAGTTTTGAATCTCACTCAAAGGTGGACCCCCTTCAAATACGGGGCCCCGGTACATGGTTGGTGCTTTAATCACAAGGCGTGGTAAAGCTTGTTTACAAACAAATGCAAACGTACATGCTCTCGGGGGCCAACAGATATAAGTGCAAAGCTGTTACGCACACGCATGTATGCACGAAACAACATATGCATTAAACAGAATATCTTATTAGGTATGGTGATTTCAAGATTTTTTTGTAAAAAATAGCAATTTCATTTCTATATCAAAACTCAAGGTATCTAGTTTAGCATTTCTTAAAAACATGCCCGCCTCAAGCGAGACGGGCATATCAAACCTTGATACAAACAAGTATGGTAAACGGTTTAAGAGTCTACACAACCATTAACGTAATACCATTAATGCAACACTTAAGATAATCAAGTTGCTAATAACAATAGCTACAACAACTCGAACCACAAACTTAAGCCAAGTTCCATACTCAATACGGGAGAGTGCCAAACCACCCATAATTGCACCGTTGGTTGGAGTAAACAGATTTACAACACCAGAAGCGGACGCAAAGATCATAACCATAACCGCAGGGTTAAAGCCAAGGTTTTGGGCAAGAGGTCCCATAATCGGCATAGAAACTGTTGCCATACCAGAAGTTGATGGAATAAGGAATGACAGTACAAAGTACAGGAAATATGCACCTACCGAGAAGATAACACCTGACGTACCAGAAAGTGCCTCGGATGACGAATTAAGAATCCAGTCTGCCAAACCAGTTGAGCTCATAAGTACAGAAACAGCACGAGAAACTGCAATAATCATAGCAACGCTTATGATCTCACCAGATCCGCGCATGAAGGAATCAACGATTTCGTGCTCGGATAAACCACCAACAACACCAATAACAATGGCCATAATAAGGAACCACGTAGTTGATTCAGGGAAGTACCATTGCCCCAGTGGAACACCAGTTAGCAAGGAAGACCAACCAGCATTATCAACTACTTCTTTTTTAACACTAAAGTTTGCATTGCCTTCGATTTTAAGTTCACCAAGCTCTTTTTCTTTAAAAGTCTTAGTAAGGTCTGCAGGAGCCACTTGTGTTACTTCATCGTGAGAAGCTGCATCACATTCAAAGAAGTTAACGCCAAGCTTTGTCCAAGGAATGAAAGAGATGATCATGATAACAAAGGTAATAGCAAATATCCACAAAGAAATTTTTTGTCTTGTGGTCAGTGCAACATCTTTATTAGCTTCCTCTTCTTCAGTTCTGTATACTTCATCGGCAGCTTTAACTTCGTCAAGACTCATCAAGGTGCGACTTGGATCTGCTTTAACGCTCTTTGCATACTGCATCGTAAAGAAAACAGCAATAACATAGGAGACAACAAGTAAAACAGCACCAAGACCAATAATAACGCCTTGGTCTACTGTAATGCCTTTGTCTACCAAAGCTGACGCTGCAACACCGGTACAAAATGGGTTAACAGTTGAGCCCAAGCAACCAACACCAGCACCAAGAAGCACGATCATAGCACCTGTAAGTGAGTCATAGCCTGCAGCCATCATAGTTGCAGAAAGAAGTGCATAGAATCCAACCGTCTCTTCGCACATGCCATAAGTAGATCCGCCAAGGGCAAACAATGCCATAAGAATTGGAATGAGTTTAAGCTCATTACCTTTCATGTTCTTGACCAGTACGGAAATACCAGTGTTAAGAGCATCTGTTTTGTTAACGATGCCTAAAAAGCCACCAATAACCAAAACAAATAAACACACACCAAGCGCATCTCCAAAACCCTTAACAGGGCTCATGAAGAAATCACCCACCGTAACAGCTGTAATACCAGGAACAAAGGGAGCTATTGCTACCGATATCAGCGCTACAAGGATGAGGAGAATGAAGATAATGGAGAAGGACGTAAGCATCTCTCTCTTTTTCTTCGGTTGCGTAGTTGTAGAATCCATCTCGCAACTCCTTTCACCGCATACATACATTACATGCTTCGCCATCAACATGCTCAAACTCTGCACGTCGGGCTCTTTGTAAGAATATTGTAGAACATATGAAGAATTTTTGATAGAGGCAATCATGTAATTCGGTTAACGTTATGCATTAAAGCGTTAACGGTATTGAATATCATTATTTAGAGCTTTATAAACCAGTGCTGGAATGCTACACATACGCACGCGCAGAAACAAGCAACATAAATTATTGTATTACCTTGTCTTTTATTAAATATCAATACGACAGATTTTTTTATTTATATGATTCTATATAAAAAATGCCTTTTAGATTCTTACGTATAAGCAGGAATTTTTATGCAATATAGTTGTTATTTTATTCATAAATTAGAAAAAATACGTATTAAGCACTGTATACATGAATAATCAATACGACGCACTATTCTACGTATATGTTTGGTTATAAAAAACCTGCATCTTAGGTGCAACCTATGATGCAGGTGAATACTAACTATACGTGCAAATTCTCACAAAAGTTCTTGCAAGACCAAGAGGGTCGAAAGTCGAACCTTCTATTTAAGCGTTGCGTACATAACAGCCTTAATGGTGTGCATACGATTTTCTGCTTCGTCAAATACCTTAGACTGTTTAGACTCAAAGACCTCGTCGGCAACTTCCATCTCGGTAACGCCAAATTTCTCGGCAATATCTTTACCAATGGTGGTGTTTGTGTCGTGGAAAGAAGGCAGACAGTGCATGAAGATTACATCGTCGTGTGCGTTTGCCATAACTTCTTTGGTAACACGATAAGGCTCCAAAAGTTTAATGCGCTCAGCCCAAATGCTATCAGGCTCGCCCATAGATACCCAAATGTCGGTATAAATAACATCGGCATTTTTGGTTCCTTCGTGAACGTCTTCGGTAAGCGTAATAGTTGAACCATGTTCAGCAGCCAGCTTTTTGCAGGTTTCTACAAGCTCAGGATGTGGCATTTGTTCGCGAGGACCGCAAGCAGTAAAGTTAAGACCAAGCTTTGCGCAAGCAACCATAAGCGAATTTCCTACATTGTTACCAGCATCGCCCATAAAGGTAAAGTTAAGACCTTTTAAGCGACCAAAGTTCTCTTGGATGGTAAGCATATCGGCAATCATTTGAGTTGGGTGGAACTCAGTAGTAAGTCCATTCCAAACAGGAACGCCAGCATTTTTTGCTAAACACTCAACCTTTTCTTGCTCAAAACCACGGTACTCAATACCATCGTACATACGGCCTAAAACGCGCGCAGTATCTTCGATAGACTCTTTTTTACCCATCTGCGAAGATCCTGGCTCAAGGTACGTAACGCCCATACCTAAGTCCATACCGCCAACCTCAAAGGAGCAGCGCGTACGAGTTGAAGTTTTCTCAAAAAGAAGCACAATGTTTTTGCCTTCAAGATAACGGTGCGGAACACCTGCCATCTTCATGCGTTTGAATTCTGCGCTTAAATCGATGAGGTATTTAATTTCCTCGGTTGAGAAATCGAGCAATTTCAGAAAACTTCTACCACTTAAATTAACACCCATGTGTTTTCCTTTCTAAAGGGCAGTCATATAAAACCGGAAGCGCTTAACTTCCGGTTTATAATCTGTTACAAATCTTCACGAACAAACGGCATGCTCATACAACGTGGGCCTCCGCGACCACGAGAAAGCTCAGCTGATGGAACAACCAAAAGCTCAAGGCCTGCTTTATACAGCGCGTCATTTGTTACCGTGTTGCGCTGGTAAACGCAAATCTTACCAGGTGCAACGGTGAGCGTGTTGGAACCATCATTCCACTGTTCACGAGCGGCGGCAACAGGATCACCATTACCACACTGAATCAGCGTAACATGATCAAGACCCAAAGCTTTGCTTAAGATGTGCTCAAGCGTGTCGTTCATTTCTTCGATCTTAACTTCTCCAGGTACCGAACCTGCAGTCAGCTTAAATACCTGCAAAGTGCCCAAAATACCAGGATGAATGGTGAACTTATCAACATCAATTTGCGTAAAGACTGTATCAAGATGCATGAACGCACGAGATACCGGAATATTAAACGCATAAATTGTATCGATTTCGCACTCATCGGACTTATCCCAGAACATATGCTGTGCTAAGCAGTCAATAGCAGAAGCTTGGGTACGCTGTGAAATACCAATGGCAATGGTATGCGCATTGAGGTTGAGTACGTCTCCACCTTCTGTGTGATAAGCTGCATCGCGACGATACCATAAAGGAGCATCGTTATAATCTGGATGGTCACGGAAAATATATTTACCAAAGAGTGTTTCGCGATTGCGCGTAACCGAGAACATACGATTAAGGTTAACGCCCTTGCCAACGATAGCAAACGGGTCACGCGTAAAGTATGTATTAGGCATAGGGTCAATTAACAAATCGGAATCGGAACCTTGGTTCATATTAACCATGTCTACCAAAAGATTATTAGAACGATCAGGCAAATCGATCTCGTTCTTGCGGATTCCTGCGATACATTTTTCTACAAATGTTTGAGTATCTTTAATTGAATCCATAAATTCTTTAACGGCAGCACGTGTATGAGTTCCGTGAAGACCTGATTCATCAAGCCATTGATTGGTAAATTCCTCTCGCGAACCGGCTGCATCAAGAGCCTCAGCAACCAGTTTCTCAAGATACAAAACTTCTACACCCTGCTCGCGTAAAATTTCGGCAAAACGATCGTGTTCTGCTTGAGCAACATCGAGAAATGGTACATCGTCAAATAAAAGGCGTCCTAAATCATCTGGCGGAAGATTAAGAAGCTCTTCGCCTGGGCGATGAAGCAAAACCTTTTTAAGAGTACCAATCTCGCTGTGGACGTATAGCCCGTTAGCCATGATGCCTCCTGTAATCCGATTTGAGGCCAAAGCTCTACTACAAGGAAAGAGACCTTAGCACTCCAACATCAATAAGAGCACACAAAATGTGTACCTATTGAGAGTATATCCAATAATTAAAGTATGGACCATCTTATGGTAGAAGTCTCGGTTAACGGTATAAGTTTTTATCTAAGTGGCTCGTTTATACATTATTAATTTATTTACCTGCGGTTTTCTAAAATTATCGTGCATATATCGTAAATAGTTTTTTATCCCGCGATATTCTTAAAAGCGAACATAAGCAAAGTATGTTTCCTTTTTTATTCGATATTAGTTCTTTTTTATTCATTTTATAGCTCATGCGTACAATACAAATATCCAATATGAAATATGTATGAACGTACATCAAACCCGCAAAATAGAGGATTTACTATGTGATGGATACTAAAAAATAACAAGTAACGATACACTAACAAGAAGTATTAAAATACATATATATACATCTACGATCCCTTATTAAAGGAGTTAACGTTTATGGTGCAAAACAACAAGAACAAGCGTCAAAAGCTTATTCTGTATCTAATTATAGGGTTGGTAGCTGCTTTTATTGCACGCTCACTACTTATGCCAACACTGGGAGAAACTCGTGTTGAACAGGTAAGCTATAGTGAGTTTCTGCAAAAAGTTGAACGAGGCGAAGTAAAGAAAGTCCAACTTGATACAGGAACAAAGTCTATGCGTTTCACGACCAGTGATGGCGCAGGCGAGAAAGCATACGAGACAACTCAATTCCCTAATGATTCGAGCCTGGTTAAACGTATGGAAGCCCAAGGAGTTGATTTTTCGGCCAAAATACCTGACACCAGCAAGGACATGTGGATTTGGTTACTCATCAATTTATCACCGTTTATCATTATTTTTGGTGGCGGATGGCTTATTAATCGTCGTATTAAAAAGCAGATGGGCGAAGATAATCCTTCTATGAATTTTGGAGGAGGTTTTGGCGGTTTTGGACCTTTTGGTGGCGGATTTGGCAAATCGAATGCCAAAGAAGTAAAAGGTCAGGAAACTGGGGTAACCTTTAAGGATGTCGCTGGACAAGATGAGGCAAAAGATTCGCTGCGTGAAATTGTAAGCTTTTTGGATAATCCTAAAAAATATGCAGCTATTGGAGCGCGTTGTCCTAAAGGCGCTTTGCTTGTAGGACCTCCAGGTACAGGAAAGACGCTTCTAGCACGCGCCGTTGCAGGAGAAGCGAAAGTGCCATTTTTCCAAATATCGGGTTCTGAATTTGTTGAGATGTTTGTAGGTAGAGGTGCAGCAAAAGTTCGCGACCTCTTTAAGCAGGCAAAAGAGAAAGCTCCTTGCATTATCTTTATCGATGAGCTTGATACCGTTGGAAAAAAGCGTGGCGTAAGCGTTAACAGCAACGATGAGCGCGAGCAAACACTTAACCAGCTCCTTGCCGAGATGGATGGTTTTGATAACCATAAAGGCATTGTGGTACTTGCAGCAACCAATCGTCCCGAAACGCTTGATTTGGCCTTGTTGCGTCCTGGTCGTTTTGACCGTCGCATTCCTGTAGAACTCCCCGATTTAACAGGACGTGAAGCAATACTTAAGCTTCATGCAAGCGACGTTAAGATGGAGCAAGGAATCGACTTTGCTCAGGTTGCTCGACAAACACCAGGTACCTCGGGTGCAGATCTCGCTAACATGATAAATGAGGCAGCCCTGCGTGCCGTTCGTATGGGTCGTAGCCGAGTAAGTCAAAGTGATATCGAAGAATCAGTAGACGTAGTTGTTGCTGGCGAAAAGAAGAAAACAGCCGTGCTTTCCGAACACGAACGCAAAGTTGTTTCTTATCACGAAACAGGACACGCCATTGTTGCGGCGGTTCAAAATGGGCGCTCCCCTGTTTCAAAAATTACGATTATTCCTCGTACCTCAGGTGCGCTTGGTTTTACTATGCAAGCCGAAGAAGATCAGCGCTACCTAACAACCAAAGAGGAATACAAACAGCGTTTGGCGGTATTATGCGGTGGCCGTGCTGCTGAAGAGCTTATATTTGGTCATATGTCCTCAGGTGCGGCAGACGACATTGAAAAGGCTACTAAAATTGCGCGTGCCATGGTAACTCAGCTGGGTATGTCATCACAATTTGGCATGGTTGCCCTTGGTCAAACTCGTAACAAGTACTTAGGTGGAGGATCTGAGCTCACCTGTTCTGAAGGAACAGCACAGCAGATTGATAAAGAAATTCAAGATCTTATCCGTGAAGCTCATGAAACTGCGCTAAAAACTCTTGAAGCATATAAATTTAAGTTGCATGAAATTGCAAGATATTTACAACTTAAAGAAACAATTACAGGTGACGAGTTTATGCAAATGCTCAATCGTAAAGATGGTTTTGCTCCGAGCACAAACGCAGATACCCAGTAGTTTTTTGTGGTGAGAAGCGTCTTGTACTTAAGAATCTATTTTGATCCCCCACGTGCTTTGAACACGTGGGGGATTTGTTATGGATAAGATTTATTATGCATAAGATATGTGAAACACGAGATGTACTATGATCTGTCCGAGATGTTGCGTTCTAAAACTGTTGCAGGTCAAACAGGTTAAACACGTGCTTGATATTGAAATATCTCTATACTTCCATAAAAAAACGACCGAGAACTTCGGCCGTTAAAAATCACGTGGTCGGGTGGACTGGATTCGAACCAGCGACCCCTTGACCCCCAGTCAAGTGCGCTACCAAACTGCGCCACCACCCGAAATATACAAAACTACGTTTTGCGCCTACTTATAGTAACACGTTTATGAATTGTTCATCTTGAACTTTACAGCTTCCACAATTTTTCACAAGTACACAACAAAGCGCGTACACTAAAAATTATGCTCATCCTCCAAGAAAGTTCTGTTTTATCTCCCGATAAACTATGCATTGTCAAACTGTGAGGCAAACAGTTGCGCATACTCGCCATGTTTTGCAAGTAACTCAGTATGCGTTCCCTGCTCAACCATAGACCCTTTGTCCATAACAATTATATGATCAGCATCCTTAATTGTAGAAAGCCGATGCGCTACCACAATACAAGAGCGCCTCTCCATCAACTTTTGTAAAGCCTGCGTTACTTGAGCCTCACTACGCGTATCAAGCGAGCTTGTAGGCTCATCCAAAAGCAAGATCTCGGGATCAAACACCAGCGCACGAGCAATGCAAATGAGCTGAATTTGTCCTTTTGAAAGTCGCGTATCGTTTTGAGAAAGATGCGTGTCATAACCTTGTGGCAACTGTGAGATAAAATCATGCGCTCCCACTTTACTTGCAACCGAACGAATATATTCAGGCGTGGCGTTTGAACTTCCATAGGCAATATTTTCGTATACGCTTGCATTTATAAGGCTTACATCTTGCAAAACCATACCAAAATGTTTGCGAACCTCTTGCGCACTCAGTTGACGATACGCCACTTCCCTAAAATAGATCTCACCCGATCCAAGCGGATACAGGCGCATAAGCAGGTGAAGCAAAGTTGATTTACCACAGCCCGTATGACCTACTAAAGCCAATGTTTGATGGGGATATACCTCAAACGAAAGATCGTGGATAACATTATGCGTTCCATCGTAAGAAAAAGAAATGTTTGAGACTTTCAAAAGCGGTGCGTGAGATGTGCTTACATGTGTAGGCGTATTGCATATGCGATGAGCATAGTACACATCGTGAGAATGGCGTGTATCGCACGGGTCACACGGGTCACAAGGGTCGCACGGGTCACATGCATTGGATGTATCACCTGTAGCACGAACAGACGCAGTGTTTGTAGCTGCGCGCAGCACGGAGTTACCATCAAAGGCCTCATCTGAATTGTTCTCATAAGTTTTTGCAAACATAAGAAGCTGAACAATTCTGATCATTGAGGTATAGGCCGTTTGAATTTGCGTAGACAATCCGGATAGTTCGTTAATTGGCTTAGTAAGCTGTTGCGTATACACCAGTAAGCTCACCAGAGCACCAACGCTTAAGTACCCAAATTGTTGCGTTACCACGCAAAACGCGCCAAATGTTACCACAAATGCATATAAAAGATTTTGAATAAGGCGCGTGGTAGGATTTGCTAACGAACTCAAAAACTGAGCACGCTTTGCTTGTACTTCAACCTTGTGATTAAGTGCGCAAAACTGTTGCGAGCGCGCACGAAAAGAGTTGGTTGTTCGTAACAATTTTTGCATACGCGCGCTTTCGTGAATGAACTGCATCATGTTTTCTTGTGCGTGCAGTTGTGCCTCAAAATAGGACTGTCCACGAGAGGCAATATAGGAATTGATAAACATAAAACAAGGCAGCAGAACAATAATGATAAGAGCCATCTGCCAGCACAACAAGCACATGCATACAAACGAACCCACAACAATGATAAGCCCTCGTACGCTTTGGTTAAGCGCAAGGATAAGACCATCAGATATTTGATCACAATCCATAATAAGACGGTTGTGAATATCACTTACCACATCTTTAGTGATATAGGTAAGCGGTATATTTTGAATGAGCGCAAAACATCTACTTCTGAGAGCACGAATACTTTGCACGCAGGCATGGGTAAAACGCACAACGCCTGTCCATTCAAACAGAGCACTTGCCATAATTGAGACAAGCAGAAGAAGCAAATACGTTGGTAGAGACGGCATCCCCGGCGTAAAAAGCGCATCAACTGATAAACCAATACAAAGCGGAATGCTAAAAGAACAACATGAAGCCAGCGTACACAATACGATGCTTTGTATAAATGAAACTGTTTTAGGCTTAAAAAAAGGCATAAGAAAACGCACAAGTTCTGAGCGCTTGGGCTTAAGAGCATGAAAAACAAGCGCATCCGTCTTAGAATGTGCAGCACTCGAGCCAGAGGCCTGCGAATTTTGTGTATTAGAAACTATAGTTTGTGCCGAACCAGCTGCAACATAAGGATTTTTCATCGCATCCAATTCCTTTTTTGATGTTTGCTCATTTTATTGCGTACTCAAAATTACAGGTATTACCTGCGTCTACCATAACAACAAGTCATTCTCGCGTATACGCATGTTGTGTTTCATAAAGCTCCTGATACACCTTACATGACTGTAAAAGCTCTGCATGCGTGCCCACACCAACCAGGTGTCCTTTATCTAAAACCAAAGTCATATCTGCGCATTTCACATGACTTATCTGCTGAGATACAAGCATAACGCAGCTCTGTTTGGCTCGGTTAAGAAGATGTTGTGCAACCTTTTGCTCGGTAAGTGCGTCAAGCGCCGATAAACTATCATCTAATAAAATATGTGACGCGCGCGAAGCAAATGCCCGAGCAAGTGCTAAACGCTGCTTTTGACCACCCGACATTTGAGCCGAGCCGTGAGTAACAAAGGTATCAACTCCTTTGTCAAGGCTGCGAACAAAATCAAACGCGCACGCCTGCTTAAGCGCATTGTTTATATCTGCATCAGTCAACGTATCATTACCAAGAGATATAAAATCACGAATTGAAGTTTGTAACAGCTCAGTTGTTTGAGGTACATAGCATATGTTTTGTGAACATACGTTAGAAGAAAGCTGTGAAAGATCGTATCCACCAAAACGAATTACACCTTTTTGAGGAGCATACAGCTGAGCTAAAAGTGCTAAAAGCGTTGACTTTCCCGACCCAACCGATCCAACAACACCAATAAAGCCGTGTGCAGGAATCGTGCAGGTAATATCGGTAAGAGCAAAACCTTCTTCGGCTGTTGATTCTTTATCTTTGGACACCCCACACAAACACGCGCCCTTAGTACCTGCAGCTTGCGTACTTGTGCAACTACAAGGGTTATAGGTAAAACTCACATGCTCTAAAACGTATTGAGCGTTCGTTGATACAGAAGCATCTACCAAGGCATCGGCAGCAAGGGCATGATCTGCTGACGTTGAATCCTTGCAGGTACAGATTTCCATGACGCGCGCAGAGGCAGCGGAGGCTTTGGTAAATACCAACATAAGGTTTGAAATATAGACAATTGCCAAAAGTGTTTGCGTCATATAGTTTATCAAAGCAACTAAGGTACCTTGAGAAATGTTGAACATCGAAAAAAGTGCATATCCACGCAGCGACGCCACATACATAAGCATCATAATGCCCATATTCATAATTCCAAACGTTACTGGAGACAAAAGCGCAGAAATGCGGCTTGTTGCTTCAAGAAGCTGTGTATAGTGTTGATGATCATTTTCAAAACGCTGCATTTCTATCTTTTGTGTACGATACGCTCTTACAAGTTCAACAAGTTCCAAATTTTGCAATACATGATCGCTTAAGGTATCAAGCGTACGCTGTAACAGCGTAAACATACGTGAGAGTCTTTGAATTGCCCACGCAAAAATAAGTGCCACGAGTGGAATACAAATACAAAAAATCAATCCGTAACGCCAGTTCAAAATCAGTGCAGAGACAATTGATGCAATTGCTAACAAAGGACAGCGAATAAGTTGCCTAATGGCAAGCGCAATCATAAGTTGTATTTGATTAACATCAGTAATGGATCGATTTACCAGCGTTGAGGTAGAAAATTTATGCAAGGATAAAAGCGGCAGGGTTGAAATTTCTGAAAAAAGTTCACGGCGCACGTCGCAGGCAACATTCACAGAAACCTGTGCAGCAACTGATTGACAAATTAGCGTTGCGCCATAACTAATACCAGCTGCAGCTACCAACCATGCACCGTAGTACATACAAACCGTAAAACTATGGCCCATGATGCCTTCGTCAATCAGGCGCATAACAAAATATGGCGTTATGACCTCAAAAATAACTTCTACTGCTTTTCCTGTCATACCACATAATGCTTGCAATCTGTATGGCATTACAAAGCGTTTTAGCATGTAAAACATACCCACTCCAAACGAACGATGAGCATGTATCTCGTTAAACGTCATGCTCTAAAGTGATTCAAGTTTTTCAGAAAGCGTAAGCCACTGAGTTTCTAGTTCATCAACTAACCTCTGCGCCTCACTTAACTGTTTTTGTAATTTTGCAAGTTGTTCATAGTCTGATCCATCACATGCTTGCATAAGTTGTTGAATTCGATCTGGTTCATCTTGTTGCTTGGTAAGCTTTCTTAAAACGGCGTCACATTGTTTTTTAAGCTCATAGCGCGAAACACCATCACAAGCTCGTTGCTGTTTTGCTGCACGATCTTTGTTTTTTGGCATTGAACTAGCATCAAGTGCATGAGAAGAACTTGCGTCATTATCTTGTGAGATAAGACGCTGCATATATTCGTCTATGCCACGAGGCATATGAATAAGGTCTCCATTGAGCAAAGCATAAATATCGTCACAAACACGCTCCATAAGATGACGATCGTGTGTAACTAAAAGAAGTGTTGCAGCCCACGAATCCAAAACATCCTCAAGCGCAGCAAGCATATCGGTATCTAAATCATTTCCAGGCTCGTCAAGCACTAAAACATTAGGTTGTTCCAATAGTGTAATCATAAGAGCTAAACGGCGCAATTGCCCACCCGACAAATCACATAAACGACTTTTTTGATCAAGATTTCTAAAACCAAGTCGTTCAAAAAGCTGCATGGGTGTATAACTTTTGCCATCAATATACACACTTGATTTTGAGCGTGCCAACACATGCTCAACCGTTTGGTTTTCCTTGTGAGCAAAACATGACAAGTGCTGGTCAACTATGCCAAATACAACGGATTTTCCCACTTTTACCACACCTTGTGAGGGAACTTGCTTAAGCGTCATGATCCGTAAAAGAGATGATTTACCGCTTCCGTTTTCTCCCACAATGCCAATGCGCTCACCAGGCCCTATGATCCAATCGAGAGGCTTAATTACCTGATGAGAACCATAAGCGCACCCAACATGCTCAAGTGTTATAACTTGTTTTCCTAAGCGCGTTGCAGCTAGAGCCTTAAGCTCAATAGAATTTCTTAGTGGCGGGTCCAACGCAACCATCTCTAAGGCAGCTTCAACCCTAAATTTAGGCTTTGAACTGCGAGCCTTAGCACCATGAGCAAGCCAATTAAGCTCTTTTCGTAACATATTTTGACGTTTAGTTTCCGCAACTTCTGTCAGCCGCTCCCGTTCAACACGTTGTTGAATATAGGCGCTATATCCACCTTCAAATGGGTCAACGCAGCCGTCGTGGACTTCCCACATGTGGTCGCATACCTCGTCTAAAAACCAACGATCATGCGTAACGATAACCGAGCTTAATCCATGAATACGCTTACGATCTTTGAGATAAGAAGCAAGCCATGCAATGGTTGTCATATCCAGATGATTGGTAGGCTCATCCAACAGCAACACATCCCATGATCCAAGGAGTACACGCGCCAAATCACAGCGATGACGCTGGCCACCAGAGAGTTTAGATATAGTAGTATCAAATGAAACATCTTGCAGCAAACGATTAATAAGAGAGCGCTTAAGAGGATCTTGTGCCCATTCGTATGTTTCAAGAGACTGAAATACAACATCGCGAACAAGATCGCTATCCTTAAATGCATCGCGTTGCGCAAGATAACCAATGGAAGAAGCATTACGAGTTATCACGCTTCCACTATCGGGCTCCATAATATGCGCAAGCACCTGCAGAAGCGTTGATTTTCCTCCGCCGTTTTGGCCAACCACGCCTATGGTATCGCCTGCGCTTACTCCAAGCGACACTTTCGAAAGTAAAACCTTTGCAGAGCGTTCAACACATATTTTATCTGCACTTATAACAACTGACATTGCGTTCCTTTAACTAATGTTTTCGTACCATGAGCCTTGTGTTATGCACTTGTTTGTATATGCAACAAAGACTTTACTTCGTTAAGAATAACGCGTGCAACTTCGGGCAACTCTTGTGTATCGTGGTGTATAAGATGATCGGGATATACGATGGTAATTTTGTCGGTTTGTGCGCCAAAGGTAGATTCAGCTTTTGATACATCATTAGCAATAATGCACGTACATTGCTTAAACTTTAATTTTTCAGCAGCATTGTGCTCCACATCCTCGGTTTCGGCAGCAAAGCCAATAACAATTTTTTGAGGGTACAGACGCGCAACCGTTTGCAAAATATCGGGATTTTCAACAAGACGAAGTGTATATGACTTTGGGTTTTGCGTATGAGTACTGTCAGCACAATTAAGCGATACAGGACTTGAATTTTGCGTATGAGTACTGTCAGCACAATTAAGCGATACAGGACTTGAATTTTGCGTATGAGTGCTGTCAGCACAATCAAGCGACACAGGATTTGAATTTTGCGTATGAGTTATAAACTCACCATGAGGCTTTTTGATTTTTTGCGTAGCAACTGTTTCTGCGCGCCAATCCCCTACTGCAGCCGTGCAGATTATCACATCAGCACTCTTAGCAGCTTCAAGCGTTGCCTCATACATCTGTTTGCCATCTACTACAGAGATAAACGAATCAACGAACGGCCGAGGCAAAACAGAAGGACCACTAATCAGTACCACACGCGCTTTTTGGGCGCAAGCAGTACGCGCAAGCATATAACCAAGCTTTCCCGTGGCATGATTTGAAATAAAGCGTATAGGATCAAGCGCCTCTCTGGTAGGGCCTGCCGTAATCACCACAGTTTTGCCAGCTAAATCAGCAGAAGAACAACGTGCAATACACATAACATACCAAGCAAGCTCAACAGGATCAACAAGCTTTCCTGTGGCATTATAGCCACAAGCAAGATGACCTGAAGCAGGATCAACAACATAATAGCCCCAAGATCTAAGGGTATTAACATGAGCCTGAGTTGAGCGCGCTTGCCACATATGAACATTCATAGCAGGAGCAATTACAACAGGAGTATGAACTGCTAAAAGCGTTGAACTTACCAAATCATCAGCAATTCCTGCTGCTAGTTTTGCCATGATATTTGCCGTTGCTGGAACAACCACACTTACCTCTGCCCAATCAGCAAGCTCGATATGGGCAATCGTGCTGTTGTGAGTAAAAAGCTCGGTATATACATCGTGTCCCGATATTGCCGCAAATGTTTGTGGGCCCACAAATTCGCAAGCTGCTTTTGTCATTGCAACGCGAACATCGCATCCGTGTTTTTGTAACTCTCGAAGCGTAAGTACCGCTTTATATGCAGCAATTCCTCCGCATACCACTAAAAGTACCTGTAAAGGTTTATCCGATGTATTCATAGTTATTCCTCTACGGTCTATCTCTACGATCTGTCATGAGAAGCAATGATAAGCAAACGATGACAATACGGACATTCTGCAATAGTTTGATCTGCTTTAATCTTGTTATACAAACTGGGTTGCAGCTTAACACAGCAAACCGATGGCACATTTCCTTTGAGCTCTTCAACACAAATACCGTTAAATCTGCTTTTGAGGCTGGTATATAATGCCATATGTTCATGGCTAAGACCACATTTTACCTCGTCACGAACATGTAATAACGAAGCAGCTTGACGCTTGATGTCTTCAATGTTTTGCGCTTGTTCGTCTTTAAGCGAGGTTAACTCCCCTTGTAATTTTTCCTGTAAAAGATGGGCATTGTGCTCGGCTTTTTTAAATTTTTCTAAATCTGCTTTAAGCTTTTTTTCGTCAAATTGCAACTTTTCAAACTTTTTAGCAAGGCTGGAAAGCTGAAGCTCCAAATCACTAATACGACGATAATCGCTGCCAGCAGATTGTGCCTCAAGCTTTACCTTTTGGGTAATTTCTTGCAAGTGTGTTTGCATGTCGAGATTATCTTGAAGCTCGGTTTCAATGTCTTTTCGTTGTGCCAACAGTTGAGTTTGCTGCTGTTTTAACTTTTTAAGCGCAGTAGTGCAAGCAGGTATGCGTTTTCCTTCAAGTAGAGTATGAAGTTGTTGGTTATACCGCATAAGCTGTATGTCAACCTCTTGAAGTTTAAGAAGTGCTTGATACTCTTTCATAGGGTTCCTTTCATGATACGTACAGCTTATAGGGCAACTTGTGATGTGGTAACAATTGATAAAAGCGTGTTTGCAAAACGTTTAAGCGTATCCTCGTCTACGCGCTCATCAAACGAAATGCGTAATGCACCAAGCGCGTCACGCTCGCAGATTCCTTGTGCGTGCAAAACATGAGATGCGCGTGCAGAATCCGAAGCACATGCAGATCCAGATGATATGCCAAAACCTTTGCTATCAAGCTGCAACAAAATTGCCTGAGCATCACAGTCTTTTGCCAGTACACTTACAATTCCTGGAAGGCGTTTGTCAGCAAACGAAAGCGGCGTTGTTGGAGTTATGCGATCTGATGCACACAACATTTGCTCAAGCATGTGTGCACGTGCGGCAACTGTAGACCGTCTTTGTTTTATATGTTGTATGCATTCACACGCTGTTTGTGCAAATGCTTCGCACAAACACACTGCTTGAGTACCAGGACGGGTGCCACCTTCTTGACCACCTCCAAAGGTAAGGGGCACAAAAGGCGTATTTCGTTTAAGAATTAAAGCACCAATACCCACTGGCCCACCAATTTTATGCGCTGCAATAGAGCATGCATCTATTTCTTCTAAATCACAAGGAATACGGCCAAACGCTTGCACAGCATCGCTCATAACATAAGAACCTACCTCATGAGCACAGCGTGCAAGTTCACTAATTGGCTGGATAACACCTGTTTCGTTATTGGCATACATAATGCAGGTAAGCGCAACATGCTCATCTAAGACAGCTCGTAATTGTTCGCAGGTAATTTCGCCCGTTGACGAAGGGCGTACGTATACGATCTCAAATCCTTGTTCTTTAAGACGACCAAGCGGTTCAAGACACGAATCGTGCTCAATTGCAGAAACAACAATCTTAGTACGATGTGGCTGTCTAAGCCGATATGCAGCAGCAATACCGCAGAGCGCCATATTATTAGATTCGGTACCACCAGAGGTAAAGTGCACCTCATAAGGGTCTAGAGCTGTTGTGAAACAAGAGGCAATCTCGCGACGACTACGCTCAAGTGCCGCATAAGCTAAACGTCCTGGTGTATGCAGTGAATTTGGATTGGCTCCTGCATAGGCAGACTCCTCATAAGCTTCTTGCGTCTGAAGAGAAATGCGACGCTGCGGAGCTGAAGCCGCATAATCAAGGTATACGTATGATGAAGATTTCATATTATGCACGCTTTGCTTCCAAAGCTCCGCGTTGTGCAGAGCTACGTAATGCTTCGATAGCAGCAGATCTATCGTGCTCGTTAAAAACCGATGAACCCGCAACCAGCATTGTTGCACCAGCGCGTGCCACATCGTATGCATTATGAGCGTTGATGCCACCGTCTACTTCAATCACAGGATTAACACCGTGTTCGTCGCATAACGCTTTGACCTTTGCAATCTTTTTGCAGGTAGACTCAATAAATGATTGACCACCAAAGCCGGGATTTACGCTCATAACCAAGACCATGTCTACATCTTCGATAACGTCGTCTAAATTCATGACTGCTGTTGCAGGATTAAGTGCAACACAAGCACGCTTATGAGCTGAATGAATAGTATCAATAAGTCGTTTTAAGTGAGTTTGAGCTTCCATATGAATGGTGAAAGAATCGGCGCCTGCATCAAGATACCACTCAAGCGTTGTCTCGGGATTATCAACCATCAGATGCACGTCAACAGGTAAATCGCTAGAGGCCTTAACCGCGCGTAAAATAGGACATCCAAAACTTAAATTTGGAACAAAGTGTCCATCCATTACATCAAAATGCAGATAATCGGCTGTTGCAATAGATGAAAGTTCATCTGAAAGCTTCATAAAATTGGCGGACAACATTGACGGCGCAATGCAAATGGGATGTGTATCCATGAATGAACCCTTCTAATTGTTTGTTGACATACCATAAAATTCTTCGTGCGGAATTCTTTCAAGCAAAAGCGCAATGACGTCTTCGAGCTTGGCGTGTTCATATAAAACTGAGTAAACCGAGTTGGTGAGCGGACTTTCAATAGAAAGCTTTTTGCATAACTCTTGTGTGCTCAAAGCAGCACGAGCCCCCTCAACAACCATTGACGTACGCTGTTCATATTCCTGCAAACTTTCTCCTTGCGAAAAAGCACAGCCAAACGAGCGATTGCGCGAGTGCACAGACGTACAAGTTGCAATAAGATCCCCCATACCTGCAAGACCCATACAGGTAAGTGATTTACCACCTTTTGCAATAACAATTCGACTAATTTCTGCAAGGCCGCGTGTCATTAAAACTGCTAATGCGTTGTCTCCGTATCCCAAACCGGTACAAATTCCACAGGCAATCGCCACCACGTTTTTAATAGCAGCGCATAGTTCAACCCCAACTACATCGTCAGACAAATAGATTCTAAAATTTTCATTCATGATCAAACGTTGGAAAAATTGAGCAACCGATGCATGAGTCGAGGCAATAACAGCCGCCGAAATTTTACCTTTACAAATTTCCTCGGCGTGATTAGGTCCGCTCAACACCGCAATACGAGCAGGATTGCCCCAAACTTCGGACAAAACTTCGCTCATAGTATAGTTAGTATGATTTTCGATACCTTTTGTAAGAATAAGAACAGGCGTTTGTGAGTCTACATAGGGCTGGGCAGCTTGTGCGCAAGCTCTAATAAATTGTGATGGCACAACCATAACTATTGCTTGTGCATCCTTCAAAACGCTTTGATAATCAGTTGAAGCGCAAACACACGAAAGCATCGTATAGGTATTAAGTTGAACAGGATTACGATGATGTTCATTGATATAATCAGCTATTTCTTGATCGTGGGACCAAATCATAACTTGATCTGCATGAAGTCCAAGCAAGCCTGAAACAGCTGTACCCCAACTGCCTGATCCTATAACGGCAACTTTTGAAATCGACATCGGCTTTCCTTACTCTATTCTCTTAGCTTCAACTTACGTTTTATACGATATTCTATTGTGATGCACACAGAGCATGTTTATATCATAGAGGTTATTGCAACAAAGAGACGTTGCAACAGGGTATATCTCCACAACTTTTAAGATTTTGCCTTTAAGGGTTTTTCCTCTCCTTTTATAAGACGTGCGATATTGTTACGATGCGCCCAAATAACCAAACAAGCAACCACGATAATAGGTATAAGTTCAAATGATGTGTAACCAAATACATATGCCCAGCACGGAAGTGCAATCGCAGCCGCTAACGACCCTAGAGAAACGCGTTTTGAAGGTATCGTAAAAACAAAAAATGCCAAAAGTGCAAGCAAAGCCGTTTGCCAATTGAGCATTAATGCCGCTCCAAACCCTACCGAGATTCCTTTACCACCCTTAAAATGCAGGTACGGAGAAAAAATATGACCACACACGCAGGCTGCATAAACAACGCTGTTAACAAACATGCACAGCTTATTAACCTCAGAAAAAATCTGCGAAGTTGCACAAAATTGGATAAGTTCTTGTACGTGGATAGCGACAACCATATTCAGTGCATAGATAGCTATGCCCAAACTTAAAGCGCCTTTTCCTGCATCGCATAAAAGTGTAAGCGCCGCTGGTAGTTTACCTGCCACGCGTGCTACATTGGTCATGCCTATATTACCGCTGCCTGCAGCTCTCACATCAACGTGACAAAACCTTTTTGTTAGAACCACGCCAAACGGTATGCCGCATACTGCATACACAAACACAAGCGCCACTATCACCGAAATGCAATACCCTTGCATAAAGCTCTCCTTAAAGGGTTAAGGTTTACCAGCTTACAGACTCAAAAATGTAAACGCTTAATCTTTATTCCTAAACTTAAGCCGAATAGGCGTACCTTGCAAATCAAACGTTTCACGCAAACGGTTCTCTAAGAAACGCATGTACGCATCATCGAGTAAATCCTTTGCATTGCAGAAAAAGGTAAATTCAGGAGGACAATACCCTGTTTGTGTTACATAATGAATCTTAAAACGACGGTTTTTATGCACAATCGTGTGGCCCGCCTCACGAATTTTAGTAACAAGATTATTGAGCTGAGAGGTCTTAATGGAACTGGCATGCGTGCGATATGCACGAAGTGCTGCATCAAGCGCCTTATTGACAGATTTACCCGTAAGCGCACAAATGCTTATTTGCTCTGCCCATGTTGCAAAGGTAAGACGGATAGCGAATGAATCCAGGAGTTTTTGACGATCCTGCTCGTCACGTAACAAATCGGTTTTGTTAAGAACCAAAACCAACGCGCACCCACGATCTATTGCCATACCAGCAAGTTTTTGATCCTGTTCGGTCATACCTTCATGTGCATCTATAACAAGCAGGCACACATCGGCTTTATCCATTGCCTGCAAGCCGCGAACCATGCTGTAATATTCAACATCCTCATGAACTTGCGTCTTTTTTCTCATACCAGCAGTATCAACCAGGCGAATAGTTTGACCTTTATAATCAAAGGTGATATCAATAGCATCACGCGTTGTACCCGCATAATCGGCAACTAAGCTGCGCTGTGAGCGAGAAAGTTTATTAACAAGCGATGATTTACCAACATTTGGACGACCAATAACTGCAATTGCCACTGATGAGTCTTTTGGCTGGGGTGCTTCTTCATGAACAGGCAAAGCGTTAACAATATCATCAAGCAAATCACCTGTTGCTGTACCATGTGTAGCCGAAATAGCACGTGGCTCGCCTAAACCGAGTTTTAGATAGTTCCATGAATCTAAAACCTCATCGGGATTATCAATTTTATTTACAACCAAAAAAACAGGCTTATGCATACGACGTACAATTTGCGCAACGGTCTCGTCTTCGTCGGTAAGACCAATGCTTCCATCAACAACCATAACAATAACGTCTGCTTCGTCGCAGCCTAAAAGTGCCTGCTCACGAATACCTAGAGCAAAACGATCCTTGCTTTTAAGCGATTCAATACCGCCCGTGTCGATAAGCGTAAACTCACGACCGTTCCAATCACAAGCATGATAGGAACGGTCGCGTGTAACACCGCGCGACTCGTGCACAATTGCCGACTTGGTAGTTGCAAGTCGATTAACAAGTGTTGATTTTCCTACATTCGGACGACCAACTATGGCTACCAGTGGTTTTGACATATCATTCCATTCTAAAAAACGTACAGGCACAAGCTAAACTGTTACACTTAGTATATATGCTTTCATGCACGTACATGTAAATCATATTGCTTATACATGTGAACTTCTTGCTTATTTGTCGGACGCGGGATACAAAGACATGAGCCGTTTATACACTTCATCAATTTGATACTGAGGCGTAGACGCGCCAGCGGTAATACCTACTTCGCTGGTAGGAGAAAACCACGCAGGATCGAGCTCTTCGGCAGTCTCGATATGATATACATGATCACAATACGTTCTGCATATCTCAGCTAAACGCGTAGTATTAGCAGAAATTTTACCGCCAATTACAATCATGCAATCAACCGACTTTGCCAAATCTGTTGCTGCATTCTGGCGCAGTGACGTTGCCTCACAAATCGTATCAAACAGACGTATTTCCTCAGCTTTACCTACAAGAGCCGCTACAATCTCTTTAAGACGTCGACGACTTTGCGTTGTCTGGACAACAATCCCCACTCTTCGTTTGATTGAAAGAGCCTCGATGTCTTCGGGCGTTTCAACACACACAGCACCCGGTGCATGACCTAAGGTGCCTTCAACTTCAGCATGACCTTTTTCTCCAAACACAAGCACCTGATAGCCTTCTTTGGTAAGCGTTTCGGCTGCTCTATGTGCACGAATTACAAAAGGACATGTTGCGTCTACTACAATGTCGTGGCTTTGATAGGCTTTCTTTTCTTCCTCGGGAGTAACGCCATGCGTACGCAGCAAAATTGCTTTGCCCGATACCTCATCAGCGTTGTGAATAACCTCAACGCCTTTGGCGGCAAGCTTTGAAACTACTTGAGGGTTATGAATTAAAGGGCCTAGCGTATGAATACGTCCATGTATTTTATGAGAAAGAGCTTCCACCATATCTAACGCACGATTCACACCGTAGCAAGCTCCAGCTTCTGTGGCTATACGAATATGCATACGACCTACTTTATCTTAGGGTGACACAACAGTTTTACTACAGCTTATGCGGATAGCGCTGCATAAGCTCTTCGCGCAAGGTATATACCCTATCCATTGCAGACGTTTCTAACAGCTGCATCAGTTGTTTTTTAGATATAGGCTTTTCTACCTGCTGTTTTAGCTGGTCAAGCGAAAGTATTTCTCCTACTTTAAAGTAGATGCGTCCAACTTTTTTCCACAAACGAGGTGCGTGTGCTATTGAATACGCACCCAAAACGCAAATAGGCAACACATCCACATGAGCACGAGCCGCTAAAAGCGCAAAGCCACCATAAATTTTTGGCTTAACAGAAAGATCTTGTATACGCGTACCTTCTGGATAAATAAGCAACCATTCCCCCCGTTTAAGTGCATTTTCGCAGCGATGGATGCATGTAATGTCGGCAGTATGACGCTGTACGGGAATACCGCCTGCAACTGCTAAGGCAAAAGCATTAAGCTTATGCGTATTGAATTCGCTTTTATACATCGATCGTACACGTATTCCGTGGAAGTAAAAATACATCACGCACATAAGCGGCTCGAGTGCAGATACATGATTCATCACAATGATGTGCGGCTTTTTGGAGCGAAGCAACTCAGAAGGCATGCTGTAAAATTTCCATGGCCATAAAATTTTGGTACCGATCCAACAAAGTACCATAACACATGCAAAAAGTAGGCGTGCATACCACGGGTGTTCTTTCATTGGTGTGTCGTAGTAGCTGTCAAACGAATTACGCTGACACGTAGCATGCGGCATGCATGCAGATGAATCTGTGTCTTTTGAAGAAGAACTATCTGTAGGCTCTGTATCAAAAGAAGCTTTATCGCTACGTTGATCCTTAGCATTAAGAGCAGACCCATCATGGGAAACAGACTCATTCATATACTGCATAATCTGAGCAACAATCTCATCAACACTCATATGCGAGCTGTCTATATGATGTGCGTCTTTTGCAGCTTTTAAAGGTGTTGTCTTACGGTGAGAATCAATATCATCGCGCTTAAGAAGATTGGCTAAAATTGCTGCTTCTTCATCGGGAGAAACGTGTGCTTCTGTAGCGGTTGCAAGATCTCCGCCAGCGCGCTGAACAGCGCGTCTATGTGCACGAGCTGCAGCATCGCAGGTAAGAAAAATCTTAACTTGCGCATGAGGAAACACCGCAGTACCAATATCTCTTCCCTCTGCAACAACATCGCTTTCTTGTCCAAATGCGCGCTGTTTTTCGAGCATAAGAAGTCGAACCTCAGGTACCGCAGCAACCTGAGACACGTGCTCATCTACCTGCGCACTTCTAATCTCGTGGCTGACGTCTTCCCCATCAACTTCTACACGCAATCCTCTTTCATCTGATTTCATAACAAGCTTCATAGCTTGGGCGCACGCGATGATAGCGCGTGTGTCATCAAAAGACACCTGATGTTTGAGACAACGCCATGTTATTGCTCGATACATAGCACCTGTATCAAGATAGGTAAGATGTGCTTTATGTGCAAGAGCCTTTGCAACGGTAGATTTACCCGAACCTGAAGGCCCGTCTATTGCAATGATCATGTATTATCCTCACAAACTGTTTCGAGATCGTGTATTTCTTGTTGTGTACACATGCGCCACGATCCTAATGGAATTTGAGCATTAAGGCACAAAGGGCCAAACTGAAAGCGATGCAACTTTATAACTGGATGCCCAATTTCTTGCAACATGCGTTTTACCTGATGATTTCTTCCTTCATGTATTTTAAGTTCACACAGTGAGCTTGCAGCATTGAGGCGCATATCATCAAAAAGTGAATGATTTTTATCAAGGTGAGTGCATGGCTCATCTTGCGTGATAGTGCGTATAAAACAAGGACTCGTCATGCCATCTTCTAGCATTATACCTTGAGAAAGCTTTTGCATTTGAGATGAGGTAAGTTTGCCTTCGATAAGCGCAACGTAAGTCTTCCACACATGATGTGACGGATGAAGCAAACGATTGCCCATATTGCCATTGGTAGTAAACAGCAAAACTCCTGTAGTATCGCTATCCAACCTACCCACTGGAAAAAGACCTGGATAATCATCGCAAGGCACCAAAGAAGCAACGCAAGGAAAACCAAAAGGATCACTCATCGTTGTAAGCACCTGTGAAGGTTTATTAAGCAGCAAATAAACATGGTCATTTCCAAGCACATACTCTTTGCCATCAACTGTTACATGATCGTATTGAGGCATAACCTTAGTACCAAGAACCCTAACTTGTTTACCATTAACACATACTCTACCTGCTGATATAAGCTTTTCCGAACCACGGCGCGACGCAACACCTGCGCGCGCTAAAAACCGCTGCAAACGCATCGTAAAGTGATCACTTGGATACTTCCCAGCTATAATATCTTGTTCGTTATAATGAGAAGAATCAAGTGCCATTTATTCATTACCAATCTGCGAATTTTGAGCTTCTACTTCTTGGGCAATATCCTCGGATAACAGTTCTGTCTGCTGAGATGTTGCTTGAAGACGTTGGCGAATAAACTCTTTTGAAGCATCGTTTGCTGCAAATTGCTCGAGAGGTGGCAAATCAGATAGGCTTCTTAGGTCAAACGCTTCTAGAAATGCTTTGGTAGTAGCAAACAGCACCGCATGGGGATTTTGCTTATCGTGGCCTGCTTCGCGAATGTAGCCTTTCTCTTTAAGCGATGCAAGCGGCCCATCGCTTGCAACTCCTCTAATAGCTCTAATACCCTCACGGCTTACTGGCTGATGATATGCAATGACCGCAAGCGTTTCTAATGCAGCCTGAGAAAGACGCTTATAATCCCATGTTTGAATATATGCCTGTATTAAATCCTGATATGCAGGATGCGTATACAGACGCCACCCACCAACAACTTCACATAATTGGAATCCACGGTTTTCGTTACTATACTCATGTTGCAAACGGACAAGTGCATCTTGTACCGTATCAGCAGAAACGTCTAAAAACGTACTAAGTGTATGTGCGCTTACAGCCTCTTGAGAAACAATAAGAAGCGCTTCTAATTTTGATTGCAAGGTATCCATATGCGCCTTTCCTATCCTAGTTCTCGCCTGCATAACGCGATGTATCAAACGCTGTAGTTTGTGTGCCTTGAACCCGTTGGAGCACAATGCTTCCAAATGTTTGTGCTTGTTGTACTTCTACAAAGCCGATATGTACAAGCTCAAGCATAGCAAGAAAATTTTCGACAACAACCACCGGTGTTGGATCTTTGCCTACAACTTGTGCAAATTGAACACAAGGTTTTTCACGCGTGAGTTGATCGAGTTTGGCAATACTTACAGCAATAGGCCTGCGTTTTTTAGCAATATGAGAAGCCTCCAAAAGAAACTCTTGATGGCGGCTGTCGATATCTGCACAGATAACAGCCAATGTTCTGAGAGTAATACCCTCTAAAAAGTTAGGCGTGTAGTTGAGCTGATCTGGCAGAGGCAACACACGAGCTGCAAACATACGTGCATGTTGTTCACTTCGTGCTTGCAGCATACGAGCAACTTCTCTAAATTGTTTGTACGCTAAAAGCCTTGTAACAAGTAAATCTTGTGCTTGCTGTGGTGTTAAGTCATCAAGCTCTTCTGAATCTATCTCTTGAGGTTGATTGCTCTCACTAGTATCTAAGGGAGCAACACTTGATGCTTTAATCATAAGCAACGTTGAAGCAACAAGTACGAAATCGCTTGCAACTTCTAAATCAAGCTGTTTAAGATGCTTAATTTCTTCTAGATATTGATCGATAACGTTGCTTACAGAAATGGTGTCAATAGCAACTTTTTGTTGATACACTAAACGGAGCAACAGATCAAAAGGTCCGCTGTATGTAGGCGTTTGCACACTAAACGACATGATCTATCCTCCTTATATTCTTCTTTGGTATGCTCATGCTCTGTTTGTGTTTGTATACTTTGGCTTGTACTATCTAGTAAGTCAAAATTCTTGCAAGCAGAAACTATAAACCCTGAAGCATAAACTCCATAGCAAAATGAATAACAGTCGTAACATACCAACTTATAATATCAAAATGCAAGATAGAAGGCAGTACATATAACACCATCATAAGAATAGGCAAAGAATAGTGCTGTATATACTCGTATGTTTGACGAAGTTTGCCAGAAAGAAAAAGACCCAACAAAGAAGATCCATCTAACGGCGGCAACGGTATGAGATTAAATGCTGCAAGCGAAATATTAACGACCATATATTGCATTAAAATTTTATATACAAATATAGTTGTTGTTATATCTTGCTGAAAGGGCATGCTTTTAAAACCGTTTGTTGCAAACAATACGCGCACTATTCCAAGAGCTACACATGCTTGTAGTACGTTTGACAAAGGCCCTGCAAGGGCTACTAAAACCTCTGACAGTCTACCGCCTTTAAGACGGCGCGGATTATATGGAACAGGTTTAGCAAAACCAAAAATAGGACCATGCGCCAAACTCATAAGACATGGCAAAATGACCGAACCAAAAGGATCGATGTGCGCAAGTGGATTGAGCGTTAAACGATGCGCGCGCTTGGCGGTGTCATCGCCCAACAAATATGCAACAAAACCATGAGCAATCTCGTGGAGCATACACGACACAACTAAAATAGCCACGGTTATTGCAACAGAGGTTGCACTGGAAATGGGGTCTTTGAGCATAACACCTACTTTTTACGCGAACGCTGCCTACATCATGCATATGCCAATATAGAACATATGTACTCATTTATCATAACGGTAAGAGGGCATAAGGTCAACTATATACAAGAAATACACAAGGCGTATATATGCACTTTACCTGCTGTTTCGTAAAGTAAACGCAAGACGACATAACAGATGGTCAAGCACAAACAAAATAAGAGTTACTATCACGTAATCGCCACGCAAAATGCCACCAAATGGACTCTCGATAATAAACGACCCCACCAAAACTGGCGGTAAAATACGTGAAACCGTATGGTAAAACATAAGAAAAGCAAACCGCAAAGGTGCAAACGGCAACGCGCTTCCTACAATAATGAGCGAAAGCATCCATGCGAACACGCGACACAATACTGCAATGAACTGGCAAAACACAGATACAAGTGAACCTGTGATGCCGTGAAACAGGCCTGAGACTGCGCGTTCTACTGTTGACGCATAATAATCAGCGCGTTCAGGACGCATAGCTTCAGGTGTTGATTTACGCATGGGGCGCGGTGAAGGCGAAGGTATGGGACGCGGCTCATACCCACCCTGTGGCGATGCATATGCCGCATATTCAGAATCGGAGCCTGGATCATAAGGCTGAGGCGATTGTGCTATCCGCTGACGACGTACCGTAGGAGCTGCATATCCCTTGTTCGCAAAAGACGCAGGCATAACAATTGTTTTATCACAGCGATTGGCACCTTCATCATAAGCGGAACGCCCATCATAAGCGCCACGTACACCATACGCATCGCGCGCGTCATCAGGCACGCCATATGGATTATGCATATTATCGGGATTACTCATTTGTTCCCTCTTCCACAATACGAGTTAATTCGAGCCATTCTTGTTCTAAAGCGTCAATTTTTTGAGAAAGCGCATTATATTCGTTCATGCATTCATTAAATTCATCTTTATGCTGATAAATTTCCTGATCCGACATACGAGTTTCGAGTTCATGTTTGCGCGAAGTAGATGCTTGTAAAGCTGCCTCAACTTCTGACAAGCGTTTTCGCTCACGCGCAACACGTCTGTGCGCGCGATTTCGCGCTTCGGCCTCAAGACGGCGCTGCTCTTTGGTTTTAACATTACGTTTTGCCAGATGATCATGTGAATCCAAAGGGGAATCTGTACGCGTGGAGTTCTGATAAACAACAGCCTCAGCTTTCTTACCCTGTGAAAGCGTATCTAAAGACGCACTTCTCTGTTCGTGCGAAGCATGCAACAACCCAGTATTGTCTACACGCACTTGGGCGTGCGCTCCAGCAGCATCTTTTTGTTCGCGCGCATCCAACTCTTCGCGCTTATACAGATAATAATCGTAATCACCATCAAAGACACGAACCTGATGATTGCGCACTTCGATAATTTTATTTGCAACATTTCGTACCAAATGTTCATCATGGCTTACCAACAAAACAGTGCCCTTAAAGGTAGTTAATGCATGCTCAAGCACTTCAACCGAGTCGATATCCAAATGATTGGTAGGCTCATCCAAACACAAAAGAGGATCGGGAAAGACCAGCATTTTTGCCAAAGCCAAACGAGCGCGCTCCCCACCCGAAAGCACACTAACACGTTTGTCAACATCTTCTCCGTGAAACAAAAACGCACCTAAAAGCCTACGTTGTTCAGAGGTAGTCCATGTATTTGAGGCTTCACCCATTTCTTGCAATACGGTATTACGTTCGTTGAGCGTTTCAAGCTGATGCTGAGCATAATAAGAAAACTCAACATTTTTCCCAAGCACAATGTTTCCTGCTGTTGGTTTTTCGATGCCACAAATCAACTTCATAAGTGTTGATTTACCTGCACCATTAGGCCCTACGAGCGCAACATGATCTCCTCTATATAAAACGAGATTCACATCGTTATACACAACTGCATCTTCAAAATGTTTTGACACATGTTCAACTGACACTACCGTATCTGCTGTTCGTGGTGGCGCAGGAAAATTAAAATGCACTTTCTTTGACGCTTGCGGCAATACTACAAGCTCCGACTTAATTTGCTCAAGACGGCGCACGCGTTCTTGCACCTGTTTTGCTTTGGTGGGTTTATACCTAAAACGATCAATAAACACCTGCATATGGGCAATATCGCGCAATTGAGCTTCACGTTTTGCGTGCAGCTGTATAAGATTATCTTCACGCTGTTTAAGATAGCGCGTATAATTTCCCACGTACGTCATAACGCGCTTATTTTCGATTGACGCAATGTGCGAAACACAAGCATCCATAAATGCACGGTCATGAGATACCATAAGCACCGCGCCATCATAACTTGACAAAAACGATTCAAGCCATGCAACACTTTCGAGGTCAAGATGGTTAGTTGGCTCGTCTAACAGTAATAAATCTGGATGCTTGAGCAGCAACTTGGCAAGCGAAATACGCATTTGCCATCCACCCGAAAATTCGCACGCAAGCTTGTGAAAATCCTCTACCGGAAATCCCAAGCCACCTAAAATCTGCTGAGCACGCGCCTGTAGTTCGTAGCCGCCCAAACGCTCAAAATTTTCTTGATTCTTGCTGTAATTTGCAAGCAATTCGTCCAATTCTTTTTGTTGAGCTGTATGTAAGGAAGAACTACTGAGCTGCGCAATTTGATGTTCTTGATCGCTTAGCAGAGATTGTAAACGCACAACTTCGTGAGCCGATTGCACAACTTCTTCTAAAGCGGTTGTATCTTTTGAAAGTTTTGTTTCTTGCTCAAGATAGCCAACACGTATATCGCGCGCAAAGCTTACACGGCCCTCATCAGGGGTTTCAAGTCCCATCAGAATCTTTAAAAAGGTTGTTTTACCAGCTCCGTTAGGACCAACAAGCCCCCAGCGTTCGCCAGCGTTAAGTTGTAAGACAACATCAGACCATAACAGTTGCGGACCAAATGATTTAGATAATTTTTCGGCAAGAGCTATCACAAAAGATACTCCTTATCGTTACCACTCATAAAATAACTTACCATCCTACTACATGAATATACCATGTTGCATACTATAAACTTTGTCCACAACATGCTAAATGCCCCACACAAACACGCGCCTGTTGGTTTACGAAGCCGCGCACAGCAACTCGTGTAAATACACTTCTGCATCAAGCTCAGGATGAAACGAGCAGGCAATTTGATTGTCCTGACGCACCGCGCACGAATAACCATCCAAACTTACCAGCGTTTCAACACAAGAATCTTGCGCAATAATTTTAGGCGCACGAATAAACGTAAGCTGCATTAGATGAGACTGCGCAGGGGCGTTAACAGACGACGAAGCAGTGGCTAAGGAATGTATTGGTGCTTGCGCATGAAAACTTGCAAGTTGGCGCCCATATGCATTGCGACAAACGCGCACCTTAAGCGTTTGAAAACCATGTACTGCAGCGCGCGTATCAAGGACACTCTGTTGAGAAAAGGTCTCGGTATCACCAAAACCTTGTTCGCGTAAAGGCGTGTGCTTATCTTGAGACGCATCACAAGATTCTACACACGCTAAATCTCCCGATCCATCAATATGAGCAGCTAATAAAATAAGACCTGCACAGGTGCCCAAAACAGGCATGCCTTGTAAAATATGGTTGCGAAGCGGCTCAAACAACTGAAGCTCTTTAAGAAGATGAGCTTGCACGCTTGATTCTCCTCCAGGCAAAATAAGTCCATCAAACGAATGTGCTATATCATGAGCTTGTCTAATCTCAAAACAGTCAACGCCTAAGTTGCGCAGCAGATGGATATGCTCGATAAAAGCACCTTGGACGCTTAGAACGCCAATTCTTTTTTTTCTAAATGTTGCACGTACGTGCGTGTTGTTCATATTTATCCTTTAATGTCTATCCTTCATAATTTAGAATTATTACAGACACAGCTTATTTACCACGCTCAGCCATAAGAAGCTGGATTTCTTGCTCGTTAATACCAACCATTGCTTCTCCTAAATTCTGTGACACACGCGCAAGTGTAGAAGGATCGTTAAAGTTTGTAACAGCTTGAACAATAGCCTCGGCACGCTTTTGAGGGTTGCCACTCTTAAAAATACCGCTTCCCACAAACACACCTTCAGCACCCAACTGCATCATAAGTGCAGCATCGGCTGGCGTTGCCACACCACCTGCCGCAAAGTTAACTACAGGAAGTTTTTGATGTTTATGAACATAGCTTACGTACGAAACAGGAACTTGTAGACGCTTTGCCTCTTCAAACAGTTCATCTGCGCGTAAAGCAGCAATACAGCGAATCTGCGATTGCATACGGCGCATGTGTGTAACGGCTTGAATAACATCTCCCGTACCAGGCTCGCCTTTAGTGCGAATCATAGAAGCACCTTCGGCTATACGGCGAAGCGCCTCTCCTAAATCTTTGGCACCGCATACAAATGGCACGTTAAATTCGTTTTTATCAATATGATAAACACCGTCTGCAGGGCTTAAGACTTCGGATTCATCAATGTAATCAATATTGAGTTCTTGCAAAATCTGTGCTTCTACAAAATGACCAATCCTGCATTTTGCCATAACGGGAATAGAAACTGCCTGTTGAATACCTTTAATCATAGAAGGATCACTCATGCGACTTACACCGCCAGCCGCGCGAATATCAGCAGGAATGCGCTCCAAAGCCATAACAGCGCAGGCGCCTGCGGCTTCGGCTATACGCGCTTGTTCGGGCGTTGTGACATCCATAATAACTCCGCCTTTAAGCATAGCGGCAAGTTGACGATTAAGCTTTTGGCGGCTTGTGCAGTCGCTCATCACTTGTGTATCTGCACTTACGTTGACATCAGATACATTGCATACCGAGGAATCCGAGTTATTCATAAACGTTGCAACTCCTTTAGTTGTATGTTGACTTCAACCTTTGATGTTATAAATGGTATCAGGTTTATTCATAAGATGGAGCAGTTCCATAAAGACATAAGACAGATGATGATATACCTGCAGCTAAGCTCATATATTACGATGTGAAATGAACAACACGAACAGACGCTGCGTCGCATTACTTAAGTTTGCTATACTTACCAGTAACGCACGAAATCAAGCCACACACTTGTTGGGTATGTCACAAGCCAACTGTACCATGCTTACCGTTGGGCAAACCCGTGATATACACGTACTTGTACAAACTTGTATGCGCCTATGATTTCAGCCGGGATTATAGCTTAAGGGCAGATAGGAGAAGCCTTGAATACGCTTGCTAAAACAGTAAAATTTGCCGCGCTTACATCGCTCTTGTTGGGAATTATCTCAATTATTGCAACATGTTTACTTATTGCGGCAGACCCCATGAAATTCCATGTGTACTTATGCGTCATAGAAAGTTTAACCATGATATATGTGGGCTATGTTTCTGCGCGCCTTATAAACGTACCCTCACGCGCTGTAACGGTAATGAACCGCGCCTCACTTGCCGTGCTTTTATGCTTTATTTGTGCCGCATTTGGTATGATGGCACGAGACAAAACACTCCTAGAATTTATTATCAATGCTCTTGGTCTTATTCTTTGCCTTGGTATATACGCATCTGCGCGGAGAATGGTTGTATTCCAAAGAAAAAAATAATACGTATACAAAACTCTTGGATACCCTATGCAATGGGTACACAAAAATGTCTAGAGAACACTGGGCAAATATGCGAGTTGTGCATAAAATTATAAATAGGTGTCAAGACTTCAAACTTAGCTTATACTATACAAGGTTATGTAAATATTTTTCATACATAAGCATTTATGAAAGGAGTTGCACATGAGCAACATTAAAAGCGTGTATGGCCGTGAGGTTCTCGACTCTCGCGCAAACCCAACAGTAGAGGTTGAGGTAGAACTTGAGGACGGCTCGTTTGGTCGCGCTATTGTTCCTTCTGGAGCTTCTACAGGTGAGTTTGAAGCTGTTGAGCTTCGCGACAACGACAAAGATCGTTATCAAGGAAAAGGTGTTTTAACTGCTGTTGGTCATGTAAACAACGAGATTAGAGAGCTCTTGGTTGGTCGTGACGCAAATGATCAACGTGGCTGCGATCTTGCTATGATTCAAGCAGACGGCACTCCCAACAAAGGTAACTTTGGTGCTAATGCCATTTTGGGCGCAAGCTTGGCTGTAGCTCGTGCTGCTGCTGCATCCGCTGGTCTTCCTTTATATGAGTACCTTGGTGGTGCAAATGGTCACACCCTTCCTGTTCCTATGATGAACGTACTTAACGGTGGTGTTCACGCTGACAACAACGTAGACTTCCAGGAATTCATGATTATGCCTGTTGGTGCTCCCGACTTTAAGACTGCACTTCGTTGGTGCTCACAGGTTTATCACACTCTTAAAAATGTTCTTAAGGATTCTGGTCACAATACAGGCGTTGGTGACGAGGGCGGTTTTGCTCCTAACCTTAAAACCAATGCTGAGCCTTTAGAGTACCTCATGCAAGCTGTTGAGAAAGCTGGCTTTAAGCCTGGCCAAGACTTCATGTTTGCTATGGATCCTGCTTCTTCTGAGTTCTATAACAAAGAGACCGGTAACTATGAGCTTAAAGGCGAAGGCCGCACCCTCACCAGCGATCAAATGGTTGACTACTGGGAAGAGCTCGTTAACAAGTTCCCCATCATCTCTCTTGAAGACGGTCTTGCAGAAGAAGACTGGGAAGGCTGGAAGAAACTTACCGAGCGCATTGGCAAGAAGGTTCAACTTGTTGGTGACGACCTGTTTGTAACTAACACCAAGCGTCTTGCTAAAGGTATTGAGGTTGGCGCAGCTAACGCAATCCTTATTAAAGTTAACCAAATTGGTTCTCTTACCGAAACCCTTGAGGCTATCGAAATGGCTAAACGTGCTGGTTACACCGCAGTTGTTTCTCACCGCTCTGGTGAAACCGAAGACACCACTATTGCAGACCTCGCAGTTGCTACAAACGCTGGTCAAATCAAGACTGGTGCTCCTGCTCGTACCGACCGTGTTGCTAAATACAACCAACTTCTTCGTATTGAAGATCGTCTTGGTTCTTCTGCAGAATTCTTGGGTAAAACCGCTTTCTATAACATTCGCTAATACAAAGTGTTATAAAGTAGCTCTAAGCTAAGCAATAAGCCTCGTAGGTGCTGTGGCACGTGCGGGGCTTATTTGTCAGAAATTTACACACATCACAAAAGACATATGCGCTTACTGCACAAGAGATAATGGCTTTATCAATGCGATAACAATATGATTCACGAGGCGTCATCACTATTTATTCAAAAACATAGGAGCATCGAACCATTTGTATGTGCAAAATTTTGATGAATAAAATGAGGGAGCCTTTTGCATACATTTTGTGTCCTCTATATAATCCCTTAAATCAAATCGTAATTTTTTAAGGCTTCCTTATGCAAGCATGCATTACATCTCGTAACTCCTCTTTACGAGAATTTTACAGTTTATTGGATATTCAATCGGCTTTATACATTTATAATTAATATATGACCATTAAATACACACCAATGAGTAAATTTTTGCTTGCAATTTATGTAAAGACGAGTAAACTTTGAGCCACGTAAGGTAGAGGAGCGTTTGGTAAAGATTACTTTTTTGAGCGGGAGCTGTGAAGAAAAGGAAAGGTGCCAAACGCCGAAAGCATATTATTGCCAAATAATATGCTTGGGTACAGGGATAATATCTTTGTAACTGTCACAGATGTGGAGCGCTACTGAAAATAAAACAGTTAAACGCTTATACATAATTGTACTTGGAGCGTATAACACAACAGGTACGATTAAAGCCAGATAAAACTGTTTTTATACATGCCTTTGTGGCACTTCATCTCAGACTGTATACATATGTATCCGTGCTCAGCCTTATCGTATCTACACCGCACTTCAAGCGAAAGGCGTCTTATGAACGGCTCAGCACAGCATAAGCACACACCCCAACAAATTACACAATTTCTCAAAGGATTATATAGTACTGCGGTTCGTACGTATCGAAAATCTTTGTATTATACGTATCTATGTTTTAAGCAATTATGTAGTGTTGCCACAAAACACTTCTTGCAGCTTATGGCTAGCACACTTGTATGTGCGCTGCTCCTTGCAAGCACATATCAGCCAGGTATTGCTCAAGAACAGTCTGACTCAACAGATACGCAGCTACCATCAGAACTTTCACAAACAGAGCTCTCAGAACCAGGTGTTCTAAGCGTTGGTATGGAAGCAAACTATGCGCCATATAACTGGACGCAAACCAACGATGCACACGATGGCGTGCCAATTAGCAATTCTACTGGTGAATATGCAAATGGTTACGACGTGCAGGTTGCAAAACGTATGGCTGACGCCCTGGGTCTTAAGCTCAAGATTGTTAAAATGGAATGGGATGGACTCTCGGTTGCGCTTCAATCGGGTAAAATTGACGCTATTATCGCAGGCATGACCTCCACACCAGAGCGCTGCAAAGAAATAGATTTCACACACCCCTATTACTATTCCGATATGGTAATGGTTACTAAAAAAAGCGGATCATTTGCAGGGGCAAAATCCATTCAAGACTTTGCCGGTGCCAAAGTAACCGCTCAACTCAATACGTTTCACTATAAGTTGATCGATCAAATTCCTAACGTGAATAAACAAGTAGCATTTAGCGATTTCCCCACGATGATTGCTTCGGTTATGAGTGGAAAAATTGATGCGTATGTTTCTGAACGACCTGCTGCTATGGCTGCAGTAGCTGCAAATAGTGAATTAACCTTCATTTCATTTGCTGACGGAGCAGGATTTGATACTCATGGCATAGATGCGTCTACCGCAATTGGTATACGCAAAGGTTCAAAGCTTATGGAATATCTCAACCGTGCTCTCGACTCTTTTGCCCCTCAACAACAGCAAACACTTATGCAAGACATGGTAAATCTTAATCAACGAGAACAACACCCCAGCTTTTTTGATCAAATTGCAGAAATCTGGAATACCTATCATGACCAATTTATTCGCGGAACATTCTATACGGTTATTATTTCGTTTATCTCTACGTTTATAGGATTTTTAATTGGACTGCTCATTGCAATTTATCAAACCATCCAGGTGTCAAAACATCATCGTATCCGTTATATGCTCTATAAAAGTGTTGCTGTACTCATACGAATATATATTGAGGTATTCCGTGGAACACCAATGATGGTTCAGGCAATGCTTATCTTTTACGGTTCAAAATTACTCTTTAATCTAGATTTATCACCGCTTACCTCGGCATTTTTCATTGTATCGGTAAACTCAGGTGCATATCTTTCCGAAACCGTCCGCGGCGGCATTTTAGGTGTTTCCAAAGGACAGCTCGAAGGTGCTCATGCACTTGGCCTCAATCACTGGGATACTATGGTACATATTATTTTGCCGCAGGCAGTTATCAGTATTTTGCCTTCAGTTGGTAACGAGTTAAATATGAACATTAAAGATACATCAGTATTAAATGTTATTGCCGTATCGGAACTCTTCTTTATTACTAAATCTATTGCAGGTACCACATATCAAACGTTCCAAACCTATCTCATTGCAAGCGTTATCTACTTTGCACTTACTTTTCTTGCAAGTTTAGGACTCAAATATGTTGAAAAGCATATCGTTGCACCTAATGCGTATGTATCTTCTGCTAAAGCATAGTTCTATCCATGTAAGCGTATAAGGAGTCATCATGACACAAAAAGAAATCATTCTAGACATACAACATCTTCAAAAATCATTTGGAGAACACAGCGTTCTTAAAGATGTATCGTTCTCATTGTATAAAGGCTCGGTAATTAGTATCCTTGGTAGTTCTGGTTCGGGTAAGAGTACTTTTTTACGCTGTATAAACCTGTTAGAAAAACCCTCGGGCGGTCAAATTTTATATCATGGAGCTTCTATTCTTGATCCCGATTTTGAACTAGGACCGTATCGTGCAAAAGTTGGCATGGTGTTTCAGCAATTTAATCTGTTCAATAATCTAAGTGTGTTGGATAACTGCGTTATTGGGCAAACACATGTACTTAAACGCAGCAAAAAAGAAGCACAAGACAGAGCTGCTTTGGAGCTGGAACACGTTGGGCTACAAGATTTTATTCATGCAAAACCAGCTTCTTTATCGGGTGGTCAAAAACAGCGTGTTGCTATTGCGCGTGCACTTGCAATGGATCCCGAAATCTTGCTCTTTGATGAGCCTACCAGCGCACTTGACCCCGAAATGGTAGACAGCGTGCTTGCCGCTATGAAGGACTTGGCAAATGCCGGGCTTACCATGATGGTTGTAACGCACGAAATTGAATTTGCGCGAGATGTCTCTTCGCATGTATGTTTCATGAACGAAGGAATTATCTTAGAAGAAGGAAAGCCCGAGGAGGTTATTGATAATCCACAGCATGCACGGACGCAAGAATTTCTTGCACGATACCTGCACGGTCAAAAACATATCTAACCTTAGAAACAATCTAAACTACCAAAACTTAGGACGAACATATGTATTGATCATATGGATAGAAGCCGCAGGTGCCAAGCATAGTGTTCGATGAGTATACCTCGTCAATACATGCATACGGCGCTGCGAATAGAAAAAACTGTTCTAAAAAAATCCTCCCCATTGCTGGGGAGGATTTGTTCTTAAGTTTATGGGTTATAGGACAAAAGTGTGTAAAAATAACAGCATATAAGCACGTAAAACCATCTAAATTAGAGAAAAAATTCCTAATTTTAGTTGGTGGATTATGAGCGCCAATATTTGTTTTCGTTTGTAGTAGCAAGATGGTAAAAGATGGCAAGACAAAGGCTGGAAAGCAGCGGTATAGATGTCTTGAGTGTGGAAGCTCGCAATCACGATACATATGGAAACGCTGAAGTGTGGTCAGAACTACATCACAGCAATACTTATCCTTTTACGACAGAATAACTCATTTACACACTTTTTGTCATACAGCTCTAAGTTCATGAGTTTGTGGTTAAAAGATTCTAGTGCCAACTCCTAAAGAATGGTATCTAGGCAATTGAAGCCTATATCACTAAATAAAAGTTTTTCTAGATGTCTTTATATAAATGATATAAAATAATTACAATTTATTCACAATAGACAAGATTTAAAACTTGTCCGACGAAGGGAGGCTTATTATGAGTCGCACTATAAAACGACGCGCTTTAGTTAGCATTATATGTGCAATTGTATGCATGGTATCACTCATACTTTTTTATTTTTTTAAGCCGGCTGATACTATGAACTCAAAAAGCTTCACATCTGAAAACCAAGTGCTTGCTGTGCAATTAAGTAGCCAACCTACGTATAGTTATTTCGATTTAACCCCGCAAACGGGGTATATGGTACTTGCAAGCCCAACGGGTGCTATCCGTGCATTTCGTTCAGGAAAAATGCTTTCTGCAGATCCCATATGGACAACAACAGGCATATTTTATGGCGGTGAAGATTCTGACTTCTTCACCAATGATCATGGGACAAAGGTCCTTGCACGCGACATAAAACCACAAACGGAATATGCACGTTATCCTCGAGATAATGGCAAAGGATTTATGGCATTCTATGGCGTTGGAGGTACTTCTGAAGGTTACAAACAGCCCGTTCTTATAGGAGATGCAGATAAAACTGAAAGTGTAGATGTACGCGGTGGCTACATGAGCATGGGGGCATGTGGAGATACGCTTTACGCCATAGCTCAAACAAACCATGCACCCAATCTTCTTGACCAAGCAAAAGCGGTATATCAAAAGCACACTGGTGTATCAGATGAAGAACTTGCGAAGATAGAGCATTTCGATGTTTTAGTTCAGGTATATCCTGCAAACGATCCGCAAAACCCTCAAGTGCTTGAGAGCATTCCTTACGATAGCAGTATCAAGCACGCGCACAAAATGTATCAGCGCTACAACGATAGTATTTATCTCTTGAGTTTTTCTGAGCAGCAAAATGAAGGGCATGCTGTTTTAGAAGAATGGAACCTAAAAGAGCATACACATCGTATGATCGATGTAGTAAATTCCGATGGAAGCGTTATTGACATGAACGCTCATGACGCGGGAGGAGAAAAAGGTATCTTGCTTGGGAGCAAGTTGTGCTTCGTTACAAGGACGGGTAAGGTGTTTTCAGTTGACATAACAACAGGAAAAGCTGAGCACCTCTATACGTTCGAGATACTGCCTCACAAAGGAAGATACCCTCTCTTTGATGTAACACCTTATGCTGTATACCGTCTTGACGATGGAGAGAATGACGACTCTACTCTTGACTTTACGCGCTATGTATTTAAAACTGGTGAATATGAGCACCTATTTAATGTAGATAGCTTAGCAGAGTATCGAAAAGATAACGCACGCATTACTGGTATTGCCGTCAATCCAAAGTGGGAAAAGAGTATTGAGAAGTAATTTGCCTGGTGCCAAATATGTGCGGGTAAGTTCTGGAGGGCTTTTAGTTTGAAATAGGCTATATTGCACTACCCGTCACTACACAGGTGCTGCGATTATGAATAATCACCGTACAACATGCATACGGCGCTACGAATAGAAAAGAAAACTGTTCTAACAAAAATCCTCCCCATTGCTGAGGAGGATTTTTCTTAGCTATGCTTTACGAAAAATCAAGTTCCACCTTAGTGACGCATATGTTTTCCAAATGCAATGGAAGTTCCACCAAGTACAACACCAAGCATAGGAAGAAGAGTTGCAAGTACGTCAGAAGTCTTAGGAGTCTTCTTTGCTTGAGCTTTTTCCTTACTCATAGAAGTATTGTCATGAGAGGAATCACCAGAGGTTGTGCTATCACCCGAGTTATCAGGCTCGGGAGCTTCAGGCTTATTTTCGGGCTTGTTATTAAGCTTGGAATCTTCTGCAAATTTAAGCAATGCACGAGCGCCCTCAACAGTTTTAGCTTTACGGATTTGCTTTGCAGTAAAGCTCAAACCTTCTTTTTCTGCTTTTTGAGCTAAGGTTTCGATAGCAGATTTCTCTGCTTCTTTTAGCAAATTGTTTGCACCATCAAGCGTTTTAGCTTTACGGATTTGCTTTGCAGTAAAGCTTAAACCTTCTTTTTCTGCTTTTTGGGCTAAGGTCTCGATAGCAGGATCCACTGTAGCTCTGGTGAGGTCTTCTATAGATGCAATATGAAGTTTACCCACATTGTTGAGAATGTCATCTGCGCTTATACCACCAAGAACTTCCCCAAGAGAAAGACGCCCAGAAATTGAAAGTTCCTTCTTTAGATAAGCTTGTTGAGTTTCCAAATCTTTAATCTGCTCTGTAATAGATTTATAATCTGGATTGTCTTTAACATTTTTAATCTTTTGCTCTAAAGTTTTGATTCGGTTTTTAACCTCATCCGTTTTTTTATTCAAAGCTTCCCACGTCTGAGTCTGCTCAGCTTCTTCACGCGGAATCATTAAATATTCTTCTGAAAAATCACCTAAATCAATAGTTTTTAATTTTTCGAGTTCAGCCTTTTTACCTGCAAGCCATTTCTCATAGTAACTCAACATAGTGGAATTTGGAACTTTGGTAGCTAATTGGCTCTTTAGTGCATCAAGCTGAACAGTGATCTGTAACAATTGCTTTTGTTGGAGCACCTTAGTTGCTTTTGCTATTTCATCTTGAGCACTAACAACTACCTTCTGTGCCGCTTCAACTGCTGCATTGTATCCAGACAACGCTTTATCTTTTAACTCTTGAGGTGCGTCTTGATCTAAATCAGCTAAGTAATCAACACTTTTTGCTTTCTCTAACTCGTTTTCAGCTTTTTCGAGTGCTTTATATTTCTCGTGTAGATCGTGAGAAGCTTGATTCTTATCTTTTGTTACTTGTTCAAGATAGCCACCAGGTTGTGCAAGTTTATTGCCATCGATAACTTTTTGCTCCTGATCAAGTTTGGCTTTCATGTTTTTTACATTTTTTACAGTTATCTTTGACTGAGAGTCCCCTGTTGTGGGATACAGCTTGTCAAGTTGTTCCTGAGTTGCGTTAGGATGAAGCTTTGCAGCATCATAGGTTTGAACCTGTTGAGCGATTTTACTAAAATCCTTAACTGCTGACTTTGGAGCAGGATCGGCAACAGCCAACACAGGAGCGACACCCAAAGTAGAACATACCATAAGTGCCGACAAACCTGCACTTATGGCAAATTGTGCGTTACTTTTTTTGGTTACTTTCATATGCTTCATACAAAACACCTCTTTAATCGCAAAGCATGTAAAGTCTTCGATGTGAAGCATATAAAAGTTTCAGATATAACATAAAGCTTGTTAATCTTTGGTATGCTAAATCGAATTAACAATGAGACCTACCCCCCCCCCCCCGTATTATTTGTCAAGCTTTTATATATTGTTTTGTGAATACTTTATGAATTTATTGCTCGAGTTCGTGTACACATATTACGAAAAGTATTTGAGAATGATGAGATACGTTCTATGAAAGGTGTTCAACATATAATAAAAGGAATAAAAAAACCACCCGTAAGGATGGCTTGAAATCAAATGGTCGCGGGGGCTGGACTTGAACCAACGACCTCCGGGTTATGAGCCCGGCGAGCTACCAAACTGCTCCACCCCGCACTGTATGATAAGAACCTTAAAGTTATGATAGGTTCCCATGCGCAAGATATAAATATACGTTCTTTTATAGAACATGTCAACACTTACTAAAGCACAACACACTTCACCATATAACTCCTACATTTCATGTATGCACCGTGCATATACGGGACATCTATTCACTTAGATACTACAATACGCACAAACAAACATACATACGTGCTAACATGCTCCCATCGTGAATTACTGATGATTTTTATTCGCGTGTGTGCAAGATAGACCCTCTATAAACTCTTACGAATTTCTAATGAACTATAACCAATATATTTCAAAATAACAAATTTTTTATGGGGAAGTATTTTCATTTATATACTTATTAGAATAAGTTCAAGTTCATAGTATAAGGAAACTATTATTATAAGGAAGCTATACGTCATGCAATACCATAAAGAGACAAACCACTCCCCTATCTCAACATGCGCTCATGAGCGTATGCCTCGTATAGGCATTACTACCAGAAACCTTTGCGCAACAGATGAATACGCAGCGTTGGGCGTGTATATTCGTGCTATTAGTGCATGTGGTGCGGCGCCTATGCTTTTACCAGTAACAAGTGATGCTGCTGTGATAGACGCATACCTTGAAGCCGTTGACGCCATACTCATTACAGGAGGCGACGATGTTAATCCTGCGCTCTATCATGAAGAAGCACTTGCGCAAACGCAACTGCCCCACGACGACCTTGATACCTACGAAGTTTTGCTTATTTCTAAAGCAGTTGAACTTGATAAGTGCGTCTTTGGAATTTGTCGCGGTATTCAGATTATGAACTGCGTGTTTGGAGGAACACTGTATCAGGATATTCCCACGCAATTGCCTAACGCTCATACACACAGTATGCGCCCGCCTTATTTTAAGCCGTGGCACACCGTATCAATTGTACAAACCACTCCTTTGGCAAAGCTTTGGGAAGAGCAAATCTTGCTTACGCATAACCATGTTGGTGTAAATAGTAGACATCATCAAGCGCTTAAGGATTTAGGTACAGGCTTTGTTCCCATGGCGTTTTCTGATGATAATCTTATCGAAGCAGTGTATATGCCTGATAAAACCTTTGTTCAGGCTGTTCAGTGGCACCCTGAACTTATGTGCTTTGATTATCCAGAACATATGCAGCTTATCCAAAACTTTGTAAATGCCGCGCGAGATCATATGGACGCATAGGCGCTTGAACACGCGAGCGACAAGGCTGCAGACACGCGTATAGGCGTGCAAACATGCAGTCGCGCATACAGACGCATAAACCCAAACTTACCAACAAAACCGGGCACAAGGCCCGGTTTTTTGTTGAGCGATATCCCACGTTATCGTTAGTACGTACGTTATTTGAGCGTAAACGCGCTTACAACGATATATTTATTGATGATACGAAGTTAAAAAGTCGGCAATTTTGCCAAGAGCGTCGGAAAGCGTTTGCAAACGTGGCAAATACACAATTCTAAAATAACCTGGAGTTTCCCAGTTGAAACCTTTTCCGTGCACGATAAGCACGCGTTTCTCGCGCAACAAATCAAGGGCAAATTGTTCATCATCGCTGATATTGAACTTTTTCTTATCGAGGTGAGCAAACATATAAAACGCGGCGTCGGGTTTTACTACCGAAACACCTTCCATGTTGCAAAGAGCGTTATAGGTAAATTCGCGCTGTTCGTAAACACGTCCACCTGGGGCAATATAATTTTCTACGCTTTGATATCCACCCAAAGCTGTTTGAACAATAGACTGTGCAGGAACGTTTGAACACAGGCGCATGTTTGAAAGCATGTTAATGCCCATAATGTAGTCGCGTGCGATTGATTTATTTCCCGAAAGCGTCATCCATCCAATACGATATCCTGCAATCATATGCGATTTTGAAAGGCCGCTAAACGTAACACAGAACAAATCGGGCGCAAGCGAGGCAATTGAAATATGCTTTTTATTGTCCATAACAAGTCGGTCATAAATTTCATCAGAGAAGATCATCAAATTGAACTCACGCGCAAGTTCAACAATATCTTCCAGTACTTCGCGTGAATACAGAACGCCGGTAGGATTATTGGGGTTGATAATAACAAGAGCCTTGGTACGAGGCGTAATTTTAGAGCGCATATCGTTAATATCAGGATACCAATGAGCCTGTTCGTCGCACAGATAATGAACTGCAGTACCACCAGCAAGCGTTGCACACGCGGTCCACAATGGATAATCGGGACTAGGAACCAAAATTTCGTCGCCAGTGTCCAATAATGCCTGCATAGAAAGGTTAATAAGCTCGGATACGCCATTTCCCGTGTAAATATCTTCCATCGAAACGTTAGGAATGCCACGGAGCTGATCGTATTGCATGATGGCTTTGCGCGCGGAAAAAAGTCCACGACTATCAGAGTAGCCTTCGCAATCGGTTAATTGCTGACGCATATCGTAAATGACCTCATCAGGCGCCCTAAATCCAAACGGCGCGGGGTTTCCAATATTAAGCTTAAGCACATGAACACCGCTTGCTTCCATACGATATGCCTCATCTACCACAGGGCCACGCACATCATACAAAACGTTATCAAGCTTGGATGATTTCTTAAAGCTGCGACATGGCTTTTTAGGTTTTGGCGTATGAGTGGAAGTTGCAACGACATGGTCATGCTCTACATGAGAGCTACTCTGTGCCTGGTGCAAGCTATCTTGCATGTTAGAAGCTTTGGGTGAAGGTGCGCTTAGAAGATCATCGGCAGTACAGTTAAGCAACTCAGCAAGCGTTTGAACCATATCATAGCGAGGAAGCGACTTGCCACTTACATACTGGCTCAGCTGACTTTTACCAAGCTTAACATCCCTTTGACGTGCACGTTCAATGAGATCGATTTGGCGAAGACCTGCTTGTTTCATAAAATGTACCAATTGTTGCGTAAATATTGGTGTAACAAGAGATGTAGTCATAGTAGTGCTCCCCTCATAGGTGCAACACAGCACCCTACCTGCAAAGCATTGAAGTCTTGTACGGCCTTTGTGCAGAGCAAAAAAATAATAAGCTTACACATCAACGCATCATACAACGCCATACAAAAACCCTGAGCTCAAATTGAACTCAGGGTCTATTGTACTACAGAGTTCATTTTATCATCACCTAAAATGAACTTTTATTGAACTTGTATGCACCATGCCCCAAAGACTAAGCACAATCTTTAACAGCTGATACAAGCGCATCGGCAAGTTTATCCAGTTCAATGAGGGTATCTTCTTTGGGTGCAGAATGAATCGTTACGCGCGGTTCTAGAATCGTGATGTTTTTAAGACTTTCAAGCTCTTTAGCCATCAATGAGCCTGACAAAGGACCCCAGGTACCATTTTCTATAAGACCAACACAGCGATTACGCAAATTATGCGTTTTGATATCGTGTAGCAAAAAATGCATGCGATCAAAAACCCCTAAATTATACGTTGCTGCAGCAAATACCCATGTAGAATACTCAAATGCACGGGAAAGCATTTCGGATAAATCGGTTTTTGATACATCAAACACACGTACGTTTCTTATACCTTTTTCTGAAAGCTTTACCGATAGAATGTCCGCCGCATTTTCGGTTCCGCTATACACAGAACCATAAAATATAGCAACTGAATTGGTTTCGGGTGTATAGGTAGACCATTTTTCATAACGATCAATAAGCATATTAAAATCTTGTCTCCACACAAAGCCGTGCAAAGGACAAATATATGAAATATCTAAACGAGAGGCCTTCTTTAACAGCGCATGTGTTTGTGGACCGTATTTCCCCACAATATTGGTGTAGTACCTGCGCGTTTCATCTGACCAATCCTTTTCCCAGTTTACTTCATCGGCAAAAAGACTACCGTGCATAGCACCATATGCGCCAAACGCATCGGCAGCAAAAAGCACATGATCAGTTGTGTCATAGGTTACCATTACTTCTGGCCAATGAACCATAGGAGCCATAATGAAGCGCAAAACGTGCTTGCCAAGCGACAAGGTATCGCCTTCTTTGACCACAACCGCTCGACTTTGAACGTCAAAATCGTAAAACTGTTCCATCATGCGAAACGCCTTTTGCGTTGCAACAATTTTCATATCAGGAAATTTTTCGGCTAAATACGGAATAGCCGCACAGTGATCGGGCTCCATATGGTCAACTACCATATAATCAAGGGGTCTACCGTTTAATACGTGATCAAGATTGTCATGAAACTGATGCTCTACCGCTGCATCAATGCCGTCCATAAGACAGGTTTTATTGTCCATGATGACATAATTGTTATACGACATTCCTGCAGGTACACGATAGGTGTTTTCAAAAAGTTCAAGACGACGATCTTGCGCTCCTGTCCACCAAATATCATCTACCACTTTACGCACGTTATACATACGTATCCTCCCTTATATCATCTTTTGTAACAAGGTGCTACGCAAGATGACGCGAGTTGAATAAGACAAAGTATCAGTGCGCTTAAAAACCCTCTCCAGCTTTCAACCGCATTGCATACAGCAATTATATAACCATACAAGCAAGCTTTAGAAATTACAGCGTTGAACGCCGAACATAAGCGCGAGCTTGTTGGAATACATATGTACAGATAAATGCCAGCAAAGTAATGATCGTCCATTCAAGATGCAAATCGGCGAGTGGCACAAAATCAAATGGAAGCGTAACTGTTGTAAAGAACATATCGCGAATTACCACGATACTTGTCTCGAGCGCGCATACTAAACAGGCAATTTGATAAGGTAGCCAGGTATCATCGGGCAGCGTGGCACGTTTCTTCTTAGTGTATGAGGTGATGAGAGCCATTGCGATGATGCAAACCGCCAACGGGTACATAATCGTTAAAATTTGTACAGAATAACTTAATATTGCGGATAATCCAACGTTAGCCAAAACAAACGAAACAAAACATACCGCACGTAGAGCCCAGCGGAAGCGTGGACCTTCACTTGTCTTGGCAAAATATTCACCTGCCGCACACGACAGTGTCATACATACGTTTAAGCACGCAATCGTAAAAATTGCAGCTACAATTAAGGAACCCCATGAACCAAATTGAAACGCCGCAGCAGACGCAATAATAGAAGCGCCTTGATCGAAGTGTTGAGCTGTTCCCGACATACACCCACCAACAAAGGCAAAACCTGCATATATGCACATCATAAGTACACCAGCTATGCAGCCTGATTTTATAACTTGACGAACAACATCTTCTTGCTTGGTAATACCTTGCTCTTTAATGTAAGGAATTAAAATAGAACCAAAGATAAATGCTCCAAAAACATCCATGGTTTGATAGCCACAAATAAAACCTTGCGCAAACGAATAAAGCCCTGATTCTAAAGCGTTTGAATGTTCAACAATAACATGCTGCTGTGAAAAGGCTGAAAAAGAATTAACAATCTGAGGTGGTGTACTTGGACGCTGAAAGAAAAACGAACCAATAAGTGTAAGCATAAGAATCAATAAGCATGGTCCCGAAATTTTTCCCATGATATTTGTTAAACTGCCTGGATGAACTGCACAGCTGTAAGCAATAGCAAAGAACAGCGCGGAAAACAATATCAACATGAATGCACTCACAAGTACATCTATATGTGTAGCAGCTACCTGAGCCTGACCAACTAATGAACACGCAGCTGTACACACGACAGATAAGGGAGCTACAAGCCCCTGCATCAATGGTTTAGTCATTTCATATGCACATGCGGCGGTACGCGGCACAATCATGCAAGGACCTAATGTTAAAAATACTAAAAGCGTAAAAATTTTGCTAAAAAGAGGTGATATATGCATTGAAATCGTGGCAGGAGACCCCACCAAACACAACGCAATAAGTGCCAGCATTGGCAATCCAACACCCGAAATGAAAAAACCAGCAAGTACCCATAGAACATCACGCCCTGCGTTAGCTCCTATATAAGGTGCAAGAATAAGATTTCCAGCACCAAAATACATAGCAAACAAAGCTGTTGCTATTACAAATGTTCTCCGTACGTCACGAAATGAAAAGTTCAAAGCCTTATCCTACTCTTTACCTACAAATAAAATCATTGATACATATACAAACTAAGCGCAGACGATACCTCATTACTTTAAGCGAGTAATAGTGTTATTCCCTATTTTGCAGTGAACACTCGCGAAGGCGCTTACTACACATACGTGCATGATTGAGCTGTTCTACCAACGTGCAAAAGTACGCTACAATAGTGCGAAAGTAATTGTATCGTAAAACTAATTATTTATAATAGTTGTTATGGTGCTACAACAAATGTGCTCATCTCTGTGTTTTGGACATAAAGGAGCAAGTATGAAAGACCAAACATATAATCGAGACGATTCTGATACGCGTGTAGGCGCTTCGGAAGAAGATAATTCTCTCGAACAACAGCCAGAAGCTTCAACTGAACAAGCAATGCAAGAGATAAACATGCCTCATGCAGAAAGTTCAGCTCATATAACAAGTACTTCGCTTTTGCATAAAAGTGTTTTCAAAAATCTTGCTGAACAAACCAAAGAAAAGACACACCACAAGAATTATAAGCATCATAAAGCTTTTTCGATCGTTAAGGCAGTTGTATATCTAGGAATACTTGTTGTTGTCCTTGCGGTGCTTGCATTTGTTGGATATGCCGCCTATCTTGAAAGTCATTATTCGCGCATAGCCGATAATAAAATGCTTAAAATTGAAAGTCCACGCACCGATTTGCAAGGTAATCAGCCTCAACAAGTGTCCTATGACACCACCTATACACTTACTACGTATAACGTAGGTTTTGGTGCATATACGCCCGATTATACCTTCTTTATGGATAAAGGCGTTATGAAGGATGGCACGCCTAAACAAGGGACTCATGGCAAGGCAGTAAGTCTAGAAAGCGTAGAAGCCGCAACTCAAGGATCCATTGCAACGATTGCTCAAGCGGCAAATGGCTCCGCGCCCGACTTTATGTTCTTTCAAGAGATCGACACCGATTCTGATAGAAGTTATCACGTTAACCAAGTAAAGGCGGTTAAAGATACGTTTTCTACCTACGAGTCGAGTTTTGCGTCTAATTTCCATTCGGGTTTTCTTGCCTACCCCTTACACGATATGCACGGAAAAGTTAATTCGGGAATTCTTACGTTATCGCGCGTTAACATGATAAATTCTATTCGCAGAAGCTATCCTGTTACCACTGATTTCCCTGATAAATACTTTGATTTAGACAGATGTTTTCAAATTACACGCTATACGCTTCCCGATAAACATTCGCTGGTGCTCATCAATTCGCATATGTCGGCCTACGATAAAGGCGGAAAATTTAGAGCAGCACAGCTTAAACTACTTACTAACACACTTGTTAGCGAGTATGCAAAGGGCAATTATGTGATTGCAGGCGGTGATTGGAATCACGCTCTGTGTGATTCTCTGGAGCTTTATCCAAGCGAGCAAGGTATTCCCGATTGGGTGAAACCGCTTAATGCAAGTGACCTTCCACAAGGCTTTACCTGCGTTGCAGCGGATAATTTATCGGAAGTTCCAACGTGTAGAGGCGATGATATTGCCTACGAAAAAGGTGTAACGTATACCACAACCGTAGACGGTTTTATTGTTTCAAATAATGTTGAAGCACAAGCGCATAATATAGATACGGGGTTTGCAACCAGTGACCATAATCCCGTTTTGCTAACGTTTAAGCTCAAAGCTGGTGCGTAAGCTAGGATAAAGGTGCTTAAATCGCCTTAGAAGCACTCCATGAGTACGTTAGTTAATGCGTATACAAAAAGCGCTCAAGCGCAAAGCTTGGGCGCTTATTTGTTTTGTATGGATAGTTTTACACACCTGCGCGTTGTCGCTTGGCTCGTGAGTTAAACATGTGTTCTAACTTGTTGTACGTCTTTTGAACACTATTCAAAAGATTGCAATTCGCGAAGCCAATCGGTACAAAATGCATCAGAAGGCATTCTAAAGTCGCCGCGCGGAGAAAGGGCGCACGATCCAACTTTGGGTCCATCGGGTAAACAGCTACGCTTAAACTGTTGACTAAAGAATCTGCGATAAAACGTTTTAAGCCACATAAGGATCGTTTTTTTATCGTAGCTATCTGCAAAAGCTGTTTGTGCCAAGCGAAAGACTTTTGAAGGCCTAAAACCACGCCTTAAGACTTGATATAAGAAAAAGTCGTGAAGCTCATACGGGCCAACTAAATCCTCGGTCTTTTGTGCAATGGTACCATCATCGTGTGCTGGTAAAAGCTCGGGCGACACCGGCGTAGCCAAAATATCAAGTAATACATCTTGTAAATCTTGTGATTCATCAAAAGACGTAGAACAGCTATGGACAACGTGTGCGACTACATGACGAACAAGGGTTTTAGGAACACCAACATTAACAGCATACATCGACATGTGATCACCGTTGTATGTTGCCCAACCAAGCGCAAGCTCGGACAAATCACCTGTACCGATTACCAGTGCACCTTCCTGATTGGCAATGTCCATAAGAATCTGTGTGCGTTCGCGCGCTTGAGAATTTTCGTACACAACATCTTTGTCGTGAACATCGTGGGCAATATCTTCAAAATGCTGTAAAACAGCTGCAGAAATGGGAATTTCTTTGAGGGTTGCATGAAGGACATCGGCTAAAACAGCCGCATTACCATGAGTTCTTTCGGTAGTACCAAAGCCTGGCATGGTAACCGCTATAATTCCTGCACGATCAAGCCCTATCATATCAAAAGCACGCGCACATACTAGAAGTGCAAGCGTAGAATCAAGACCGCCTGATACACCAAGCACGACAGTTTTTGTATGCGTATGTAAAAGTCGCTTAGCAAGGCCGTGAGCCTGAATAGAAAGCACATCTTCGGCACGGGCGGAGAGCTCGGCAGTTTGGGCAGGCACAAAAGGATGCGGATCAATAAAACGTGTAAGCGTACAGGGGCGCACCTGCAGGTCAAATGAGGTGGTCACATACGTTTTTATGGCGGCAATAGTGCTGGTATACGTAGACGTACGACGACGCTCCTGATCAAGCATGTCTACATCTATCTCGGTAGAAACACCTGTATGTGAAAATGGCTTACTTTCGGCCAAGAGCGTGCCGTTTTCGGCAATAAGATTATGCGAAGAAAATACCAGATCTTGAGTTGACTCCGTCCACCCAGCGCAAGCGTATACATATCCTGCTATCAAATGAGCGCTTTGATTGGTAACTAAATTACGACGATATGCGCACTTGCCAATTTGTGCGTCTGATGCGGACAAATTGCAGATAATTGTTGCACCAGCTAAAGCATGAGCAATAGAGGGCGGACAAGGTGTCCAAAGATCTTCGCAAATTTCTACAGCAACCGTCAACTGAGGTACAGAGCTGCAGGTAAAAAGTTGATTCATACCAAAAGGAACATGAGAAAACGATGCAAAATTGATATAGGTTACCTCGTGTTCACCTGGGGTAAAATGGCGCAGCTCGTAAAACTCGTTATAGGTAGGAAGCGCGTGTTTTGGAACAATACCCAAAAGACGCCCACGATGAAAAACAATTGCACAGTTATAAAGGTTAGATCTCACCGAAACAGGTGCACCCACTAAGATAAGGGCATCAAGGTTAGCGCATTTTTGTATCAAGCGTTCTACGCCTTGTTGAGCCTCGGTGATAAGTTGTGCTTGCCAGAACAAATCTTCGCAGGTATATCCTGTTATGCTTAGCTCGGGCAACACAATAAGGCGTGCCTCATCGTCGCGGTAAGCACTTAAAATTTCTTCATAGCATGCTGCAACATTTTCTGAAACACACCCCACCTGTACATGCGGCGAGCGTGTAGCAACCTTTATAAAACCGTCTTTCATACTAGTGTGAGGCTCCTTTACCTGTGCCGTGAGGAAAACGTTTAGGAGGCCAGTTAGGCGATACGCAAGGCTGTGCCAAACAAGACCAATCACCAAACTTAGAATTAGGATTTGCGTCTAATGAAAAGTCAGCAAAGATGCCTGCGCGCCAATTCCTTAGTGCAACCAGGGCAATCATGGCGCCGTTATCACCGCAAACAACCATCGGTGGAACAGTTACACGTATACCTTTTTTGGTAAACGCCTCGATATAAGCATCGCGCAGCTCTTTATTAGCAGCAACTCCGCCGCCCACACAAAAATCACGCGCACCCGTTTGCTTAAGTGCTTCGTAAGCTTTTGCAACTTGAACATCTATGATAGCTGCCTCAAACGAAGCCGCAAGATCGGGTAAATTGATAGGTCTACCTGCTTGATTTTCGTGCTCAATGTAGGTAATAACCGAAGTTTTTAAGCCCGAAAGCGAAAAACTATAGTCGTGCGAATGAAGCATTGCGCGAGGAAAATGAATTGCTCGCTTATTACCTTTAGCAGCGAGTTTAGAAATGATAGGACCACCTGGATAGCCTAAGCCCAAAGCTTTTGAAACCTTGTCAAAAGCCTCTCCTACTGCGTCGTCAATCGTTGCTCCTAAAATTTCGTAGACACCCCATGCTTTAACATGGACAAGCAGCGTATTTCCACCCGACACCAACGATGCAATAAACGGTGGCTTAAGATCGTTTGTTTCGTACAGATTTGCAAGCATATGCCCTTCAAGATGATTTACTGCGATAAGTTTAAGATGAGCACCTGCTGCCAAGCCTTTTGCAAAAGCGACGCCAACGACCAACGCACCAACAAGACCAGGACCTGCTGTTACTCCTACAGCTGAAAGATCCTGCGGAACCAAGGTGTCAAGACCGAGCTTCTCACCAGCTTGTTGCATAACTTCTTCAAATACGCCAACAATAGCTTCTACATGCTTACGTGAAGCAATTTCGGGAACAACACCGCCAAAACGTGAATGAAAATCAAGCGAAGTTGCAACTACATTTGCAAGCACTTCGCCATGAGAATCAATAATAGCAAGGCCTGTTTCATCGCAGGAAGACTCAATGGCCAAGATAAGATCACCAGCATGCCTAAGCGCATCTAAACCTGCTTGCGAGCGCGTAGCAGCACATATGGGCCACGGGCGCACAGAAGCGGCGGGACGTGCCTGTTCTTTTTTATGAAGGGACGTGGTGTCAAGAGGCAAAGCTGCACGAAGCATGAACGCATCGTGACCTTTTCCGTAATAATCTTTTCGCGTTGCAATGCGTGTAAATCCAAGTTTGTTATACAGCGCACGTGCAGGTGCATTATCTGCTTCTACCTCAAGCGAAACCGACGTACAACCATACATTTGACCGTCGTAAGCTACACGCTCAAGCAGACGCTCTCCAATATGGTTTTGCCTACGCGCTTTAGCAACGGCAATATCGCTTATCTGGAACTCGTCACCTGATAACACCGCACCTGCAAATCCAATAATATCTGCTTCGTCATGAGCAACCCACCACGAACGATTGGGTTGGCTTAACTCGTCTGCAAACATCTGCTCAGTCCAGGGCGTATGATGAGTTTGAGCATGGCAGGCTTTTTCGAGTGCACAAACACTTTGTACATCGTTTACCGACATAGGACGCAACTGGCAATGAAGACCTGCTAATTCATCGTTTACACCTGTTGTTTGTACCTGAACGGGCTCTTTCAAGCCAAGCCTTTGGCGTTCATGCTCTTCGGCATCGGAAAGACGTGTGTACACAGGAAGCACCAAAGCAGGATCTCCGCTTTTAAGTTGGTTGTGAGTAAGTGCATAGACATAAGCTTGTATAAGGCCACTTCCGCTTGGATGCCACAAAGGCTCATCCGCAATACGAGTAAGACCTGCACCTTTAAAGAGATCTGAGTATTTAGTGAATGCATCTCCCGAGAATAAAAGTTCATCTTTATCAGCACGTGCGCAAAATTCTTGGACGGCGACATCGGCTTTTACAACACGTTCAAGCGCAAACGTGCGCAAAGCTCCTTCTTCGCATAGATTATAAATTCCAGGGTAAACTTCTTTTCTCATAGCATCTGCTACCACAGCAACGCGACCTCTTACCCCTTGAAGCCACATATTCCATGCAACACTGTCAAGCGTCGATACACCGTACAATTTTTTGCTCATGCCGCAAGAAAGACCCTTTGCGGTAGCAATACCAATTCTTACGCCTGTAAATGAGCCAGGACCTCGTCCAACTATAACTGCGTCAACATCATCAAGCGATATATGCGCACTATCCAAGCAGCCAAGCATGGTATTAACAAGCTCTACATTTGCACGACGACGGCATAGGTGGTCTTGTGCGTGAACATCAACTACCTTAAAAGATGCGTTCTGCGGAAGCAAGCTTTTCTTTTCTGCATTATTTGAAGTGGGTGAATCCAAAACAACACGCGCGGTTGCGCAGGCAAGCATATCGGTAGATGTATCAAATGCAACTACATGGGACGATTTTTGAGTAGCAAAATTCATAGAGTTCACTCCTTACGCACAAAAATGCGAACTTATCTGGTCGACAAGGTGGTGCATATGGTCATTATGTGCAATAAAGCTAATTTGACGAGGCGGTTCTGCCATAGTGTGGCCGTCTTGCGATAAACGTGTAATAACAACGTCCATACGATCTGGGCCAATTTCATCAACAAATTGCTCACCCCACTCGATAACGCATGGGCCATCTGAATCCAAAACATCATATAAACCAGTATCTTCTAGTTGTTCGGGGGTGCTCAGACGATACAGATCAAAGTGATACAAAGGCATATGCGCACCTTCGTACACCATTTCGATAGTAAATGTTGGGCTGGTAACATCGTCAGCAATCTGCATACCTGCAGCGATGCCTTTGGTTAGCTGTGTTTTTCCCGCGCCCAAATCACCTGTTAAAATAAGAACATCACCTGCAGAAAGAAGCGTTCCAAGCAACGTACCCAAGGCTTGCGTTTGCTCTGTTGACACCGTAATAAACGTTCCTGGCGATGTCATATGTATAGACGAACAGATGTTCTTATCCATTGAAATCCCTCCCCGGGATATATGAGCATAAAAGTTACACGGTACAAACTATGTAACAATTATAGCCATTCTTAGAGGTAGATTCGCTCTAAGCGTAAGGAGAAATCACAAAGAACTTCGTAATTGATGGTGTTGCGCAAAGCTGCTAGTTCATCGGCACTGATGTATTCTGCACCATCCTCACCTAATACGGTAACAACATCCCCGCGCTCGATGGGCGCAAAGCCTTGAGGATGGGCAAGCGTTTGGAGCGGATACGCAAACATGCACTGATCCATACAGATACGACCAACCTGATGAACACGCTGTCCTTTAACTAACACATCCATTTTGTTAGACAAGCTGCGCGAAAGACCATCAGCATAGCCAAGTGGAATGGTTGCAATCTGTAGGTGAGGGTCGCTTACACGATAGGTCATACCGTAACTGACGCCGTCGCCAATACGAGGCTCAACCGCACGCACAACGCGCGCTTTTACCGACATAACAGGTGAAAGCTCAAGACGAGAAACTGTAGCTTCGCTGGGGTGAAGACCGTAGAGACCAATGCCTACACGACACATATCAAACTGTAGTTCGGGATGTAAAATAGTTGCCGCGGTACTATTGCAATGAATAAGACCCGTATAAAATCCAGCCGCATGTAACTCGCGTATAGCATCTGAAAATACTTGATATTGACGCCTAAAATCCCAGTCGCCTTCAATATCGGCTGTAGCAAAATGCGTTGAAGTTCCAATGCAGCTAATGCCCCGATGAAAATCTATGGTGTGACGAAATTCTACCGCATCGCTTGCAGCAACCCCAACACGTGTCATTCCCGTGTCAAGAGCCATGTGATATTTTCCAACGGTATTATGTGCAACGCAGCGTTCACCATACGCAAGAACAAATTCTGTGGTATAGATAGTAGGAATAAGCGAATACTCAATAAGGTCATCAATCGCTGTTTCAGGAGGCTCGCTTAGCAGAACAATTGGCTGAGTGATACCAGATTTTCTAAGCGCAATCCCCTCGTCAACCGTTGCCACCGCAAATTGATTTGCACCAGCCGAGCTCATAGCACGCGCACACGCGGCGGCTCCATGACCGTATGCATCGGCCTTAACAACGCACACAAGTCTTACTGATGGGTTAAGCAATTTCTTAAACGTACGAACGTTACGACGAAGTGCGGAAAGGTTGATTTCCACCCATGACCATCTGTTCTTTGGACCTATCTCCTGCATTTACTATCCTTTTACTATCCTTTGCCAAAATATTGCAATATACGTTATAAGCTGTGCATCGCATCATGAAATATGCATGAAAACCCGCATTGTGCTCATTGAGCAAAAACGCATGAGCTTGCGTAGATACTTTTGCATGAACAGATAACGTAAGTTTTCATATACGTCATATGAGATCTATAAACGTATCAAAAAACTTAAGCCTGCGAAAAAGAATCACCAAAATCTTGTGCAGCAAGCCCAATATAGTTCAGTAAATCATGCGCCATAACTGCGGTTTCACCAAATTTCTTTTGTGCTAACAGCGCGGAAGCGCCGTGCAACTCGCATGCATACGAAGCAAGCAACACCAACTCTTCGTTAGTTACATGTGATTGAGCCAAAAGCGACGCGGTAATACCTGCCAAAACATCACCCGTACCGGCTGTTGCAAGACAGGCAGGGCCTGGCTTTGGTAAAAGCGCAACATCGGTTGACACACATGCCGTTGCAGACGATTTTGCCATAACTACCAGCTCGGATCCGCCATCAGACCACACAATACGGCGTGCAGCTTCTAGCGTTGCGCTTAACGTAGAAAGAGGTTCTTTTTCAAGACCTACCAAACGAGCAAGTTCTTTTCGATGCGGCGTTAAAATCAAGGGAGCATTACGACGTATAAGCTCGGGGAATTTATCAAGCTTGTTACCAGTAAGACGAGCAATACAGTTAAGGCCGTCTGCATCAACTACAAGCGGAACATTTGACGTCAACAAAGCTGATACAATGCTTACCGTGTGCGCATTTACTCTCATGCCTGGCCCTATAAGACACGCGTCAAATTTAGGAGCTAGTTGCGCAACTGCTTCACATGCAGCAGCTCCAAAAGTTCCCTCAGGAGAAGCAGGAAGCGCAAGAACAGGGATGTCTAACAGATGAGATTGAGCAAGCGCAGCTATAGATTCTGGAACTGCAAGCGTTACATATCCAGCACCAGCGCGTGCACACGCTAAAGCAGCCATAATAGCTGCTCCTGGAAAACGAGTAGAGCCCGCAACGACCAATACCGTACCACGTGAATACTTATCGTGCGCCTTAGAAGGTTGTGGAATGACATCAGCATAATCATCAAAATCAACACGCCATGCAACAGGATCAGCTTCGCGCACAAGATAATCACTTTGTTCTGCTAAAGGAGCAACTACAATAGCGCCTACTACATCACGGGCATCATCACATAAAAGTCCTGGTTTAAGCGCGATCATCGTAACCGTTAAATCGGCAATAATACAATTGCCCTGTTTAAGCCCTGTTTGCGCAGAAAGGCCGCTTGGAACATCAACAGCAACAACGCGTGCAGCAGATTCGTTAACACAGTCGATCCAAATAGAAAACGGCTCGTGAGCAAAACCGCGAAAACCCGTACCAAACATAGCGTCGATAACAACATCGCTTTTAAAGAGTAGCTCTTCCAGCTCTTCGCGAGGAGGAGCAACAACCACTGCAACCCCTTGAGCCTCTGCTGACTTTGCACATACACGAATGAGGTCTGCTTGTAGCTCATCGGTTTCAACTGGCGTTACAACGGTAACGGTACAACCTTTTTTAAGTAGATAAGCAGCAGCTACCCAACCATCTCCAGCGTTATTGCCAAAGCCACACATAACAGTAACAGTTGAAACTTCTTTAAGCTCAACGACTTCTCTTCCTACAGCCAAGCCTGCACGATGCATAAGTTCAGAAATACTTACGCCTACATCAGCTAAATGGTGCTCGACTTTTTTTATATCCTCAACATTGAGAACCGGTTGCATGAAACACTCCTATAAAACACGCCCGTACTTATACGTTTTACCACGTCATACGTATTAAGCTTTGGGTGTAGCTTAATACACCAGACGCCTTCGATCCGTTAGAATTATTATACGTTTTTATATAATTTAATAGAGCTACATTATACGGATAACACATGTCTAATTTGTTGATGAAGAATTCTTTTGTGCATCTGTTTCGTAATGCATAAGCTCTGCGTAATCAAGCCGCTCAAGCTCATCAATAAGGCCACGTGCCTGCTTAAACGAATACGCTAACTTCTCTTTGGGCGAAGGTTTAGCGTCATCAGACGCTATCATATCCTGCGTTAATGCTAAAGCATTGGCAACGGCAACCGTATGCGTATGGCTCAGCGTCAAAGCAATTTTAATAATACCAGCTTGATCTGCAATTTCTTGAGCGGTTCGCGATAAAACAGGATAGGGCTTTCCAAACGCATCGTGGGCAACGCTTATATCAGCATATCCAATGCCACAAGCAAAACCTGTGCCTAACGCTTTAACTACGGCTTCGCGCGCAGCAAAAAATGCAGCAAAATGCTCGGCAGGACGGGCGCAAGCATCGGCATAGCTAATCTCATCGGCCGTAAATACGCGCGTTTTAAGACTTGGATGTAATGTGAGTGCACGCTTCATGCGTTCGATTTCGAACATATCAACACCAATGCCTGATTGCATCATGCTCTGATGTTCCATCCTGCGTGCACTCCTTTTATCCAAACATGTGTTCTTGCGCGCCATTGTGCGTTATTGTGCATTATCGCACAAGTTGTAATCAATACCTGCCAATTAACGCAAACTATTCAACCGTGACCGACTTTGCAAGATTGCGCGGCTTATCAACATCACAACCACGCAGACGCGCCACATAACGCGCCAAAAGTTGTAAATGAATAATAGCCACGATAGGCACAAGATCCTCTTCGGGACAAGCGGGAATCCAAAGCGTATGCTCACATTGAGCAGCAACTGATTCATCGCCATCTGTTGCAACCGCAATACATGTTGCGCCACGTGCAATAACTTCTTGAATATTTGAAACGGTTTTATCGTGTACATGGTCTTGCGGAACAATTGCAACAACCAAAAAGCCTGGCTCCAAAAGTGCAATTGGACCATGTTTCATTTCACCAGCAGGATAGGCTTCAGCATGGAGATAGCTAAGCTCTTTGAGTTTAAGCGCACCTTCAAACGCCGTGGTTGAATTTGCACCGCGGCCCAAAAACAGCGCGGAATGAGCATTTCTAAATAAAGGAGCGATTTGTTTGTCTTGCCATCTGCGAGAAATGACCTCACGAATAAGATCGCTCAATGCCAAAAGATGCTCAAAATGGGATTGAACGTCGCTATATTCCAAGGTTTTACGGACGTATGCAAGTTGAAGCGCAACAAGCGCACAAGCAACAATTTGTGCCGTATATGCTTTTGTTGAAGCAACGCAAATCTCAGGACCTGCTTGAACGTATACAACACCATCTGCTTCGCGCGCAGCCGATGAGCCCAACACATTGGTAATAGCTATAACTTTGCATCCTAACGCCTTCATTCTTCTTGCTGCGCAAAGCGTATCTGCCGTTTCGCCCGACTGTGTAATGATAATGCAAAGGGTATGATCAGTAATAAGTGGTTCTTTATAGATAAACTCTGAAGCAAATTCACAGCAAACAGGAATTTTTGCCCATGATTCGATGTATTGGCGGGCAATTAAACTTACGTGATACGAGGTACCACAGGCAATCATATAAATTCTGTCTACGGATGCAAGCTCATCGCTCGTCATTGCAAGCTCATCGAGCTTAATACCATCAGGCGTAAGACGACCTTTAAGCAACCGCTCAAGTGCCTCGGGTTGCTCGGCAATCTCTTTTGCCATAAAGTCGGCATAACCACCAAGCGTTGCTGCTGAAGCATCCCAATTGATATCAAGCGTAGTGGGATGTGCAATTTCTATACCGTTATCATCAAATACCGTAATTTCACCTGTTGAGTTAAGACGCGCAAACTGATTGTCTTGGAGCTGAATAACATGCGAAGCAACCGATGCCATAGGTGTAATATCGCTTGCGGCATAGGCACCTTGAGGTGTAGAGGCAAGAACGAGTGGTGATCCTTTGCGAGCAACAACCACTTCGTCTGGTAAATCGGCACATGCAACAGCTATTGCCCAAGTACCTTGCAAACGCTCACATGCATATCTAACGGCGGTAAGCAGATTGCCTTGTGCTGGACCATTATATGCGTCACTTACTAGGTGAGCAATAACTTCAGAATCTGTTTCGCTCCTAAGCGTATGACCTATTTGCGCAAGATACGCTCTTAGTTGGCGGAAGTTTTCTATAATACCGTTATGAACAATGGCAATTCTTCCGCTATCGTCTAAATGAGGATGCGAGTTTTTGTCGGTAGGAGCACCATGTGTTGCCCAGCGTGTATGCGCAATGCCTGTAAATCCATTGAGGTTGGCAAGCTCACTGCGCTCAATGAGCGTTTGCACACGGCCTGCACATTTTACACTGTGAAGCTCTTTATCGTCGGAAACAACCGCAATACCCGCGGAATCATAACCACGGTATTCAAGTGCCTCAAGGCCTTGTAACAAAAAATGTTTTGCTTGTTTTTTTCCAGTAAATCCAACAATTCCGCACATACATCCTCCGAAATAGTCATTAACGCGGGTTTTATACACCGCGTGCGGTGCTTCAAGAGTGCACCGTATGTTGGTCTTTGTGACTTGTGATTACCTATCCTAGCATGAACTACAGTATAATGCATTTTGGTGCATATCATCCATACGGCACAAGGCATTACATAGAATTTTGTATGTTGGTTCTTAGTTTGTTGGTTGTATGTTATGTGCGTAGAAATTTGCTTGTGATGTATCTACTTTGCAATTAACGCTTGTTTGGAAGATTGTGTTTAACACTAGATTTTAGATATTTCGCTCCTTTATACTATGTAAAAAGGACTTATATTCTTACACATGCGTCGAATGACAATATGCATATCCCAACACACGTCTTATGATTTGTTTATGCGTTGCGTTCAGAAAGAAGAAATTTTATGGGAGACAATACCAACAAAAATAAACGTATAGAACATAGCACCACATTAAACAGCGGACATGCTATGCCCTTAATTGGATTAGGCACGTACAAGGCGCATAACGCGATTGATTTAATGCTTAAAGCACTCGATCTTGGATACCGCGCGCTTGATACGGCATGGATGTACCAAAACGAAGCAGAAGTAGGTCAAGCAATTGCTCACACCGATGTAAAGCGTGGAGATCTCTTTGTTGCAACTAAAATATGGCCCAACTATTACGGAGAAGAGCTGGCAAAACGCTCCATTGATCGTTCTCTTAAAGATCTGCGGGTAGATTATCTTGATATGATGTATCTGCATTGGTGGGGTAAAAATGCTTTAGAAACATGGCATGTGTTAGAAGATTATCACGACCAAGGCATTATCAAAAACATCAGTGTAAGCAATTTTAATGAAGTTATGCTTAATGATCTTATGCAGCACGCGCACGTTATGCCAAGTTGTGATCAAATTGAAATTCATCCGTTATGGCCCGAAGAAGCTTTAGTACGTTACCTGCATAAACACAATATTCAGCCAGTTGCATACTGCCCCATTGCACGTGCAAATCCCCAGGTTATGCAAAGCGATATCGTTCAAAGTTGTGCTCAAAAGTACCACAAAACTCCGGTACAGGTGGTGCTACGCTGGCAACTGGATCGTGGTATTGCGGTGATTCCTAAAACTGTACACGAAGCGCGCCTGCCCGAAAATTTAAATGTCTTTGATTTTAAGCTCACCGAAGACGAAATCAAAGGCATTACCTCACTTGGAAGAGCGGATGGAAAGATATCACACCCCATGAACGATGAGGTCTGGCTTAAAGAGTGTATGAATACTCCGCTATAGCATGGCTAAGGTAGAAAAATTGGAATGTGTGCTCAAATATAAATTAGGGTAATAGAAAAAACTCCGTATCCGCTTTGTCAGGTACGGAGTTTATTGTTTTACGTTCAAAAATGCAAACAGGCAACGTATCACCTCTATGACAACTGAGCTTTAAGACAAATGATGCTCAATTTTGCGCGCACGCGACCAAAAAAGAACAAGCACACCCAACACAATAAGTGGCAGTGAAAGACATTGCCCCATCGTAAGCCAATCAGTTCCACATAAGTACCCAAGTTGTGCATCGGGCAGGCGCACAAACTCAACCAAAAAGCGAAACGTGCCATACAGCACCAAAAAAATGCCGATAAACTCCCCTTCATAGCTGCGCTTCTTTGAGTGAGCAAGCGTAAAAAGTACGGTAAAGATAACCAAGCCTTCAAGCACAGCTTCGTACAACTGTGAAGGATGACGATACACAAATCCGCCACCGGTATGAGCAAACATAACACCCCAGGGAAGATCGCAAGCCTTTCCCCATAATTCACCGTTAATGAAGTTAGCGCATCGGCCAAAAAAGAGACCCAGGCAGGTACCGATAACAGCTAAATCGCACACAGTTACAAATGAAATTTTATATACAAAGCGACACATAATATATCCAGCAATAAGCGCACCCAAAAGTCCACCGTGAAAACTCATACCGCCTTGACTGAGAAAAAAAACTTCAAGTGGATGTTCACTGTAATATGAAAACCCATAAAACAGCACATACACTAAACGAGCGCCCACAATCACGCCGATGATACTTGCGTTTACCAACCCCATTACGCGATCAATACCCAAAGGAATCTTCCACGCTTGCGATGTTTTATACATCACAATACCAGCGGAAATAAAACCAGCAATATAGGCAAGCGCGTACCATCTGATAATAAAAGGGCCTATTTGCAAAGCAATAGGATTAAGCGTTTGGTAAAAATCATTTAGCCACATAGCATCTACCACATCATCGAAGGTTCAACTTTTACAACACCAGGAACATGCTCTTTTAAGATACGCTCTACGCCTTCGCTCATATCGTAGGCAGACATCGGGCACCCTGCACACGCGCCAACCATATCAAGCGTTACTACGCCATCATCTGACACGTTAACGAGCACAATATCACCGCCATCAGCCTGCAGACTTTCTCGAATAACGTCGAGCGTTGCTTCAAGAATTTCGCGATTAATAGGAACATGAGCTGGCTTTTCGCTGGGTGTTTCATGCGCTTGAAAGTTATCGAGCTCATGCTGGGCTTCAGGTGAAATATCAGGAGATGAACCTGTGGCAGCCGCTTGGGTATCCGCGGAAGCTTGGGCATCTTCAGCGTGCTCAGAAGCATCATCTTTAACGTCGGCATCACATGCGCGCGCAGCGGCTTCATCTGCCGCAAGCGCACGAGTGCGCGCAGCAGCATCTGCAGCTACGTTATATTCGTTAATTGAAGATTGCTCTAAATCTTTGAAATCATCGCTCTTAAAACCTTCCGTGTACGACGAAAATTGCGAATCATATGTTTCTTCCACGACCGTACCCCTATCACTTATATTGAGCTTGTGTACTTTAAGGTTTCAACACGCACGTACCGATAGCGCACATCTACAAAACCCAAGCTCTGCCACATGGTACATACGTATTGTTAAGTCTTTGTCTACCCTACTTCTTCTACCCTACTTCGTCAAAAAGTCTGCCTGCCGAAAAACCAACCATGCGCGGCTTTGGCTGTTTATGATTATACCCAGCAAGTACGGCATGTTGTACATGATGGATGTATTGTACAATTTGTTCAGTTGACAAAAGCGTGCAATCCACCATGAACATATTCATGCCTGCTTCCATAAGTGCTGGAATGTGAGGCGTTGCATCAAGCGGATGCGCCGAATACAGCCTGCTTCTTCCTTCTAAATCAACGGTAAAGGCATGTTTATCGCCACGCTCAGACTCAAGCCACATGTGCCTTTGACGCAATCGGCACTTAAGACAATTATGAATACACTGGTTTGCCGCCTGTAAAATGCAGTGCTCAGTTGTCATCGTACGAGGCCTTCCTAATACAAGTATACCCGTACACAAAGGTGAGGCTTGGCTTAACCCAATAAGCTCGCGCAGGCTTAATTCAGGCGAAAACCATATAGTACTTGCACCGTATCGCGCAAGTGCCTCAATAGTTGAGGTGTTAAAAACCGGCACACAAGGTCTGATTTCGCTTATTGCACCGCTTTGATGAGCAAGCAAAAGCTCAGACATATTTCCCACCGCACAAGACTTATCGCGCTGTACAAACGAATCATTGCGCACATGATCGCGTTCGCGGCAAACCTCGTCTAACAAAGGAATGGGAACGTGGTGCGCAGGCCATGCTTGATGATGGTGTTTTGCGTACAAAAGCGTATCAACGGTTGCATAAAGCCTGGTTGCGCCAGCTTTAATTGCAGTGTATGCAGCTTCTACCGAAGGCACCAGCGCACAGATAACCGCTCCATAAAAGAGCTGGGAAGACAATTGCTCATGCACGCGGCTATCACGCATGCCCAAGAGCAAATTTTTCTGACGACCATACGCCAGCTCGGTTGCAAGTGCGTCCATAGTAGGCTTTTGAGTAAACGGTAATCCCTTGCGCATGCGACGAAGCGCCTCAGTGCGCGCACGTTGTGACGTGGGCTCCAATAAGGAATGTTGAAGATCCTCAAGTACCTGTTGGCGGAGATGATGAAGCGTTGAGAACGCCATGCCAAGTCCTTCGTCCATATCAATAGAAAAGGATTCGACCTCAAAAGGAGAAGTTCCCACACGTCCTACATGCGCAATAATATCTTCTTTAGTAAGCGCGCGCGTTTTTGCCACCTGCGGCGGATCGCCTGCAAGCGTGGCCACAGCGCGACCATCTGCGGTTTGAGCGCTGATAATAAATTTTTCGTTCAGGTGTGCATATATAGAAAACACAACAGGCAGACGACGTACAAGCACATGACGAGCAGCTTTATCGGCTATATCCATCAATTCTTGAGAACGTATCATACGAACAGGACAGCCCTGCGGAAGAGGACGCGCGGTTTGACAGATAATTGTATCGCCAGCTTGTGCATCATGGGTAACACGCGAAGTCAAAAAATCGCTGTGACCGTCTTCGCGCAATTCTAATAAATCGTCTTTATGAACTTCGCAAGACAATAACACCGTAATTTCTGCCGTTGGCTTATAGCGAAAACGACCTGGTTTATCGGGGCGCGGGCGCTTAAAGACGCCTAAATCACGAGATGAAACAACGCTTCCAACCAATTGACCACGATTATTTGAGCGATCAAAGCTCATCATTTCATTTCCAGAAGTTCCATCTAAATACGCATGAGTAAAGCCGCGGTTAAAACTTCGTTGCAGCAAGTTATGAATGGTTTGTTCTTCTTCATGGCTTAGATCTCTGTGTTCCAAAAGTGCCTGCATACGCATACGATACGCACGAACAACGGCATAAACATACGCAGGACTTTTCATTCTTCCCTCAATTTTAAGCGAGAAAACTCCTGCTTGTGCCATATCCTGTAATTTATCTTGTACGCAATAATCTTTGGGACAAAGAAGATGATCGTTTTTCTTGATTGTGTATACGTGACCTTCGTCATCGTACATACGATAATGCAATCTACACGGCTGAGCACAAAGCCCGCGGTTTGCAGAACGATCGCCGTTAAGTGAACTCAACATGCACAAACCTGAATAACAAAAACATAAGGCACCGTGCCCAAAGCACTCCAAATCAACACCCTCTTTTGAGAGTTTAGTCAATTCGGGCAAACTAAGCTCGCGCGAAAGTGTGACGCGTTGTGCACCGCACGCGCGACAAAATGCAATACCGCGACAATCATGTATGTTTGACTGAGTAGAAATATGACACTCGATATGCGGAAAGCGCCTGCGTACTTCAAACAAAACGCCCCAGTCCTGAATAATAAAAGCATCAGCACCAAGCGTATACGCACGTTCAACCAATGCTAATACGCGCGGAATCTCCTCGGTTCGCATTTCGATGTTAATGGGTACGTACACATGTACGCCTAGAATATGTGCGTCTTTACATGCCTGCTGAAAATCTTCGTCCGAAAAATTATCCGCACTGCGGCGTGCATTAAAATCGCAACCAAGCGCACAGTATATAGCGTCTGCTCCTGCGTATAAAGCTGCATAAAAAGCAGCAGGACTTCCTGCGGGAGCTAAAAGTTCTAAAGGAAACTTAGCTTGTGAGCTGTGAGGTGAACAAACGTGCAACGAAACCCTTTCTTATACGCAACGTGTAAATCTCATGCAACTATACCCAACTCGCACGTTAGCTGTCACTGTTATGCGTATTACTTGATACCTAGATAATTTTTCCAAAACTCAACGGAAGTCATTTCTGGCATAGCTTCTTGATATGCACGCTCAAGCTGAGCTTTATGATCATTATAAAACTTCATATCACGCTTAAACCTATGGTACAACTCACGAAAAGCATGGACATCACGGGTACGAATAGTTCCTGATCCATTAAGACCATTAATGACCAAAAGCGTTGTTCGCTGAGAAATAATTCCTGACGGATATGTCCATCCAGCCGCATCAATAATGGCAGGTTCCGATTTAGAGCGCGCGAGCCACGTAAAACGTTGTCCATTAAACGTAATGAGGTCTATCAGTCTTTGTTTAAGTGAACGCGAAACGTTGTACTCATTGCCAACAGGTGCAACATACGAAGAGCCGTACACATCAGAGAGTGTATAGTTAAGTTTACTTTTAAGCTGTGCTTTAAACTCATTAGCTGGCAGTAAATGCTCAGCTGCTTTATGTGCATACATAAAACGCTCTTCTACGGTACCGGGTTTCATAATATAGCGCGGACCTTTAAGAAAGTCTTCAAAACCTTCAAGTGCCAAACGTGCGTCTTCATAATTAAATTTTCTAAGATCAAGTCCAAAAGCAAGGTCTCTAAAACGAACAACTAACGAATGTCCAGAAGCAATATGGGTTGTACACTGCGTAATAAAAGAATTCCGAGTAGTTTGATAGCGCTCTACTGCTGCATTATATTTTGCATTGAATCCCATATGCCATACAGCAATACCATTCATACTGATAAACTTTGGACGAACACGCAAAGAATATTCGATGTCATCAAATCGTACAAATAACGGCAAAGGTAAGCCAAAGCGTTTAATAGAAGAGACTGGTATGACACAGTACCACCAACCAGCATAACAATGCTTGTTATCAGCGATGTGTTTGATTTCCTGGTGTGAACAAGCCACATCGTTGCGTACAATGTTTTGGAAATAAGCCATGGAAACTGGTTCTTTAAGAGGAAGACATTGACCTACTTCGGTCATATGACCCACATCTTCCCAACGCGTGTCCATGGCATCCAAACACATCATAGCACCGCTGATAAATGCATCACGATAGGTATCGCGCACCAGAGAAAGCACTGCATAGGTACGCATAATGCTTTCGGGGCAAACGCTCACATCATCATCCATAAGAAGTACATGAGTGGCTGGCATGTCTTGACGCATTGCCTCGATCATACCTCGTGCATATCCGCCAGAACCGCCTGCATTAGGATTAGGATGAAGAACAATACCTGCGCATTCAACATCGCTTGCTTTAAGCGTGCGTCCATTATCAACAATGTGCATAGAAAAGTGCTTGGCGATAGGCTCTGATGAAGCCAGAATGTAATCACGCACCATATGCGCATTTTTTATGATAAAGGATTCTTTTTTGAACGTTGTTGTACATAAAGCCAGTTCAGGAGTACAAACATGCTCAGGCGCAACTGATGTATAGTAATAACAGTTACGAATCATGGCATCAGAAGTTGTTGTTATTTTAAATCCACATACCACTACATCTTTATCAAGTTCATATGCAATGTCTTGCGTCTGCCATTCATCGGTTGTACCGCCAATTTCATAAGATGTCTGATACGTTTGAGCATGATCGTCATAAGCTTTTGCGTAGGTAAGCTGAATTTTTGCGGGAGCGCCCAAAAATTCTACGTGTAAGAAAAATTGCTGAGCATAGGTATAGGTAGCCCACTTCTGCACAGAACATGCGTTCATAAACGACGTAAAATCATATGTTGCACCGCCCAACAGCTTTGCTTGATACATGTCAACAGGCTGCAAAGACGCTGTTGAGAAACAGTAAAGCGTGGGAAACTGATAAAAACGCTGCGAATTTTCGAATATAACATGTGCAAGCGTGCAATTCTGCATAGAATCTTCCAATCAACGATCAACACTCAATAATTAACACCCAACAAAAATCTATATAAGCTTTGCCCAGCTACGCTTACCAAATTGCAAAACTGTACCCGCGTGTAAGCGCTCATGAGAAATGTTATACGACTTAGGCGCAACAGCTTTTCCATCGATTTTTACGCCACCACCATCAATACGCCTGCGTGCCTCGCTTGACGTAGGTGCCAGTTTGCAATCAACCATAAGTTTTGCTAAATACACCATTCCATCGTCACTAACATCTATAAGAGAGGTAGAAAACTCAGGAATATCATCGGGGACCTCATGATGTTTAAACTGAGCATCAAACTGATTTTGTGCAGCTAGCCCTGCACCTTCTCCGTGATAAAGCGTTACGATGTTTACGGCCAAAGCGCGCTTTAACGCATACGGATCGGCTGTTTTATTCTTAAACTGCTCATCTACCGCATCAATTTCTTCCAAAGAAAATGTTGAACATAGACGGTAATACGAAGCAATAAGCTCGTCGGGGATAGACATGAGCTTGCCAAACATATCATCTGCAGAATCGGTGAGTCCAACATAATTGCCATAGCTTTTAGACATCTTTTTAGTACCATCGGTACCAACCAACAGCGGCATAGTAAGTGCAACCTGCGGCTCCATACCTTCGGCACGCATAAGATCTCTACCTGCTAAAAGGTTAAAAATCTGATCATTACCGCCCATTTCTACATCGGCGTGAACAACAACCGAATCGTATGCTTGCAAAACAGGATAAATAAACTCATGGAGTGAAATTGACTGGTTATTGGTATAACGATTGTGAAAATCTTCGCGCTCTAATATGCGAGCTACATTAAACTTGCTCATCAGTCCAAGCATTTTGCTAAGGTCAAGAGGCTTAAGCCATTCGCCGTTATGAACGATTTTGGTCTTTTGAGGATCGAGAATCTTCATAGCCTGTTCAACATAGGTAGCTGCATTTTTTTCAACTGCCTCTTCGGTAAGAGGAGGACGCGTAGAATCTCTACCCGAAGGATCGCCAATAAGAGCTGTACCGTTTCCAATGATAAGAACCACATTGTGTCCTAAATCCTGAAACTGTCGCATTTTACGCAAAGGTACAGCATGGCCTAAATGAAGATCGGGAGATGTGGGATCTACACCAAGTTTAACGGTTAAAGGTTCTTGACGACTGAGTTTTGCTTTAAGCTCATCAACGGGAACAATTTGCATAGTACCCGAAGTAATAACCTTAAGCTGTTCTTCTACTGACACCAACGCTCTGTCCTCCATGTATACGTTAGATTATATGTTGAGCACCGCTAGTTGTGGAGCTTACGTAGTACCTCTATGATGCAGCTGTAAATAATAAGACACATACAAGGTATTTCTTTACACTGTATCATGTTTTACACAGGTGAAGCACATGGTATAAGAAAATCTATATAGTACACATGTTCGTAAACTATTTGTTATTCTTGGTAAAGACCCAAGAATTAGTCAATTTAAGCTACATATCAATTATAATGGTTGTATTACTGACTCTGTAAGGAGGATACATGGGCGTAAGAACCCGTAGAGCACGACAACACAGTAAAACTCATGCTGTTAAATTTGGAATAGCCGGTGCCTTTGGTTTTATGGCATTATTTGGTATTGCACTTGCATTTTCGTTAAGCTCTCTTATTTCTTCATGGCTCGAAGACCTTCCCGATTATGCTTCCGCAGATGCCTATGTAGTAGGTGAACCCACTACCGTTTATGCGGCAGATCATTCGGTGATTGCAGAATTTTATTTACAAAACAGAAGAAGCGTTAATAAAGATCAAATTTCTCCTTACGTACTTAAAGCTATTGTAGATACCGAAGATAGCCGTTTTTATAAACACAATGGTGTTGATCCTCAAGGTATTGTTCGTGCTGTTGTAAAAACCGCGCGCGGCGGATCTGAAGGCGCATCAACCATCACTCAACAGCTTGTTCGTAATACAGTTTTATCAAAAGAACAGTTTGAACAAACCATACGCCGTAAAGTTCGTGAAGCATACATTTCCATTCAGATGGAAAAAATGTACACCAAAGACCAAATTCTTAATATGTACTTAAATACCATCTATTTTGGTCATGGTGCCTATGGCATTCAAGCAGCCGCTATTACATATTTTAATAAAGATGCTAAAGATTTAACACTCGCAGAAAGTGCAACGCTTGCAGGATTGCCGCAAGCTCCATCCTCTTATGATCCGCTGGTTAATCCCGATAATGCCGTTGCGCGTAGAAACATCGTACTGCAGCGTATGCTTACATCAGGCGATATTACACAAGATGAATGTGACGCAGCAACAGCCGAACCACTACAAGTAAATGCTGGTAAGTTTAGTGATAGTAAAGGTCGCTATCCTTATTTTTCTGATTATATCAAGCAGCTTCTCCTTGCCGATTTTGATAAAAATACGGTTATGCAAGGCGGTTTAAAGGTTTATACAACGCTTGACCCTGCTATTCAAGATAAAGCACAACAGGCAACAGATAAAAGACTTAAGTTAATTGGTAATAAACGACTCGAAGCAGCGCTTGTAGCTGTTGAGCCTCAAACTGGTCATATTAAAGCTATGATCGGTGGAAAAGATTACAATACCAATCAGTTTAATCTCGCAACACAAGCATATCGACAAACCGGTTCTTCGTTCAAAACATTTACGCTTGCATGTGCCATTAATAATGGTATGAGCCCACAAACACGCGTCAACTGTAATTCGCCAATTCAGATATCTCCCTTGTGGACACTGGGTAACTTTGGCAACCAAAGTTTTGGAACTATTAGCATAGAGCACGCTTTTGCAGTCTCTTCTAACACAGGCTTTGTTCAAGTGGCTCAAACACTGGGAAATAATAACGTTGCAGACATGGCACATAATTTAGGAGTTCACGCAAAACTCGATGCATACGATTCTATGACCCTTGGTGTAGATGGTGTACCAGTTATTCAAATGGCAGAGGCATATGCAACAATTGCAGCTGGAGGTCAACATCGCGATGCCATTGCAATTACAAAAATCGAAGATAGAAATGGCAATACCGTATATGAACACAAAGATGCACCCAGCCAAGTAATTTCTCCCGAAGTTGCGCGTGCAACCATTGATGTAATGAAAGGCGTTTGTAAAGCGGGCGGAACTGCAAGTCAACTTGCTGGTAGCGTAAGAATCAAACAACCTATTGCAGGGAAAACAGGAACCTCCCAAGAATGTCGTGATTTGTGGTTCTGCGGAATTACCCCTAATTTATCGGTTGCTATTTGGTTTGGGTATATCGAAGAAGTACCCGTACGTGTAGGCGGTGGATTAGGTCACCCCTACAATACTGCTGTTCCTTTATTTGGTGATTTTATAAATCTAGCTCTCGGAGATGCAGGAGTCGCCGATTTTCCAGATGCAACGGGAACTATAAACTTTAAGCCTAATGACTCATGGACCTTTAAGTTTACCTCTGCCGATGCAAATACAGCACAAACAGATACACTTGAAACACTTGAAACTGAAGAAACTCAAGAACAGCAAACCCAAACTCAGCACGAAAATCACAATCAAAATGCAAACACTCACGAGCACAATTCAGGCGGTGAAAACCCTAACCAACCAGGAAACGAAAATCCCAACCCACCAAGGCCTCGTCCAAATCCAAGTCCAAGTCCTAATCCGCCAAGTCCTAATCCAGGCGGTGGAGGCAATCCAGGTGGACATAATGGTGGCCAAAGCCCCAACGAACATTAACTTTGCATCTACAACATACCCCCTTGCACATATACATATGCAAGGGGGATATTTCTATTCAAAAGGCATGATCTTTAACGATGTAAAGTATTGATACAAGAGAAACCACAGGCGTTATAACAAGCGCTGAATAGTTAGTCTTTAGAACAAATCTTACATGATGCCGATGCACCTATGCGGGAAGCACCTGCTTCTATCATGGCGCGCGCCTCATCTGCCGAATGGATACCGCCAGCAGCTTTTACTTCAAGTGCGTCCCCAACCGTTTTCTTCATCAACGCTACATCGGCGACTCGTGCGCCATAGGCAGAAAAGCCCGTGCTCGTTTTAACAAACGCAGCACCCGCATTACGTGCACACATGCAACCTTGTACAATTTCGTCCGACGTTAAAAGACAGCATTCTAAAATCACCTTAACAGGTAACTGGGCAGCGTCTACAACCGCTTTAATATCTGCTATACATTCGTCGTAGGCTTTATCTTTAAGCAACCCAATATTAATAACCATATCGATCTCGGTTGCACCATTATGTGCTGCTTCGCGAGCTTCATATGCTTTTGCCTGAGAAGTCATAGCACCCAAAGGAAAACCAATGCAAGCACTAATTCCAACGTTACTCCCCTGCAAGAGCTGTGCTGCATATGAGACCCAGCAACCATTAATTGCAACCGTCTTAAACGAATAACTTACCGCTTCGTTGCATAATCGTTCAATATCGCGCTTTGTAGCATTGGGAGCCAAACAAGTGTGGTCAATAAAGCGGTTAAGTTCCATAGCATACCTTTCTTATAAAAATTAATACATATATCCATGTAGATATTTATCCGCACAGTATTACTGCATGCAACTGACTGCATAGGTGCTCTCAACGTTTTGTTGTGAGGTAGCAAACTATTGGAATATATCAACGGAAGCACATCAACAAGCATATCAGTTGCGCGTATGCGTACACATAAAGCCTATGTTTGCGCACGTTCAATACGTGAGACTTAGCTATGAGACATTCACAGCCTCTACGACAAGGCACTTACGGTATAGAGCTTTGAAATTTTATCAACAAGTTGATTTTGCTCCCACGTAGCATCCGTAGCTTTTTTGCTAGCAGGATCATACAAAGAGACCGTGGAATTCTTATTAACGCGCGCAACAACCGCCCAATGTTGGTATGGAGACGTAGCACCCTCTTTTAAGCAAACAAGCGCAAGCTTTTTGTCTCCATCACAAGAGAGTTTTAAGTTGTCTAACGAAACACTATATTCTTTGATTGATAAACCGGCTTCTTTTGCGTGCTGCGTAAAAAATTCGCCACGTGTACCACAAGTATCATCTGCATACTCATGTGCTTGTTCGGCAAAATCTACAGGCGTTTGCGACCCATCACCCAAAAGCATGGCACGAATCATATACCACGATACCAAACCCGAGCCATCAGTAGCTATAGTTCCTTGACCATACGAGGTGCTTCCCCACAAACCATCCCAGGTGTAACAGGTAGGCATACTACCTTGTTCTGGTGAAATGTCTGAAGCAGGTGCAGTTATGCTGCTGTCTAGTATACTTCTTACAAAGGGAGCAGCCTCTTGTTCGCGTAGTGCAAGCTCGGGTAAACGCTCATCACGGTATGAGTGGGCATGTGCTGCAATCCATGTAATATTATCGGCATAATTCAGAACGTCTGTAAACTGACGCGTAAGATTTTGCGACGTTTGCGCCTCAACACGAGAATCAAGCTCGTTCGTTTGAGAAGAAGTTGTGTCTTGGCGAGTGCACCCGTGTATACATCCACTTACACAATTGGCAAGGCACAGCAAAAGCACAACACAAATAACTCCTGATATGCCCATGAGAAGATATGCAACCGCGTCATCAGAAAGCTTGCCAAAAAGCCTATACTTTCGTCGAGAGCGATCAAAATGGCGTAAAGTTAGACCAGCATCTGTACCTCGAATGGTACGATAATTACGATGACTTTTATACGGAGAAAAACGCTGGCGTTTGCCTGGCTCACTCATGTTGTTACCACGATCAGAATGTGAGGTAGCAGACGTGCGAGAAAGCATTTTCCCACGACGAGAAGACCCAATGCCTCGTGTGCGAGAACCTTGTAAAAATGCCATAAGCAATGCCTCCCCGTACGTTATTTCAGACAGTCAGCAATCATGGTCGGAGCATCCATATAGCTTAAGTTTAGCGTATTTAAAAGTAATATCAAATATTCCTTGAGAGATACGTGCGCACTTGGTATATTAAGCGTTGAAGTTAGTGTCTAAGTTAGCGTCTAAGTTAGGTGAGTTGAGGCAACAAAGTTAAGTTTGTCATCTATCCTCAACGCCGAACATAGTATGTTTATCCTATCGCGTATGCATAGCGTTTGCAGTTCGCTGTCATAAATGATGCGTAAAAAATAGCGTAGTACATTTTACCCTCCAATATTAACAAAAGGTAACAATTATTGACATTTTAGTCATTGTTTCGTATTTTTAAGGAGGTAAATACTCACTTCATCTACAAAAAGGTTTACACATACCAATTTTGATAGTTCCACGGCATGAGAGAGCCGAAGTATGTGTGAAAAAGGATATGGTGAGTAATTAAAGGAATGCTCAACATGTTCGGAGGATTACATGGTCAAGCGGCGGAACAATCGACAAGACGCCATACGTGATGTTGTTCGTGGCCAGTCGATTCGTACACAAAAAGCTCTGGTAGATCAGCTGCAGGCGCTTGGTTTTAATTGCACGCAAGCAACGGTTTCTCGTGATATTGCCGATATGGGCTTGCGTAAGCTTCAAGAAGGTATTTACGTCCTTGCCGAAGATCTCCATTTGCAACGCATGGTGTCAGAATTTGTTACCAATATTGATCAAGCAGGTAACTTAATAGTTATCCATTCACAACCAGGCACTGCGCCTGGTGTTGCTGCTGCAGTTGACGCGGCATCGCTTCCAGAAATTAAAGGCTCTGTTGCAGGTAATGACACTGTATTAGTGGTAGCAGATGACATGGAAGCCGCCGAAGATTTTGTTTCGCTCATCAATAAGCTGCGCAATTCTACGCTTATGAAATAAGAAGCCTACACAAAGCAGGCGTTTACAGTCCAAAAGCTACAAATAGAATCAGCATAAAATACGTGCTCAAACTCTTATAAGTCTGAGCACGTTTTTATTGAACATCACATATGGCACGTAACACGTTTACTACACTTGCACTACTTTTACATCTTAATAAGAACCAGCATAGCACGCCTTACGAAGCAAACATTTTACGCAAACAGCTCGTCAATCGTAGAAGACAGCTCGTCTTGCAGACGCAGCGCATCCTCGCGTGTAGAACCATAGGTAAAGATGTATGCTTTGATCTTTGGCTCGGTACCAGAAGGACGAATAATAAGCTTATTTTTGCCTTCTAAGTTAAATTCAAGAACGTTTGCGTGTGGCAACAGCTGACTTGACTCTTTCTGCAACCCAGAAATACGCTGCATTTCACAATCGGTAAGGTAATCTACCATAGACTCTACGCGTAAACCACCAAACTCACAAGGAGCTGCTGTACGGAGCTTATTCATAATAGCAACGATCTTTTGAGCTCCAGCTTCGCCCATAAATGCCGCACTCACCGTTTTGTTAAGGTAATAACCATAGCGTTGATAAAGCTTATCCATAGCTTCGTATAAGTCTAAGCCCAGCTCAGCATAATAGCTTGCCATTTCAACACAGAGCATCGTGGCAGTAATAGCGTCTTTATCGCGCGCATGAGTTCCTGCAAGATAGCCGTATGACTCCTCAAAACCAAACAAGAAACGATCTTGTTCGCCTTTATCGGTTAACTGATCTACCTGCTCGCCAATATATTTAAAACCGGTTAACACGCGTCTGAGCTCAAAGCCCCATTTTTCTGCAAGCGCACAACTCATATCAGAAGAAACGATAGACGACACGCATACTTTAGAAGCAACATCTTCGCCTTGCTCGCGCGCCATGCGAGCACGCCAATCCATAAGCAAAACGCCCATTTCGTTACCAGAAAGCAGCACGTAATCGCCATTATGAGGAATGGCGGTACCCATACGATCAGCATCGGGGTCGGTTGCAACCAACAGATTTGGCTTAACTTTATCGGCTAATTGTAAACCTAAATTCCAAGTCTTTCTAAATTCGGGGTTAGGATAGGTGCAAGTTGGGAAATTACCGTCTGGAAATTCCTGCTCGGGAACAATGGTTACATCTTCTACGCCAAGCTTCTTTAAGATACGAGTAACACATTCTCTACCAGTACCATTAAGCGGCGTATACACAACTTTATAACCATCAGAAGCCTTAAAGCCCTCAACAGAAGTTTTCATAACGTTTTCGATAAACGAATCAAGCACTTCTTCAGGCGTCCACTCAATAAGTCCACGCTCAAGACCTTCGTCAAAGCTGATGAGTTTTGCTCCGCCAAAAACGGGAGTTTTTGCAATAGATGCCGAAATCTCGGCAGCGCATTCATTGGCAATTTGACCGCCGTTATCGTTATACACTTTATAGCCGTTATAAATTGCTGGATTATGAGAAGCGGTAATAACAATACCAGCCGACGTGTGAAGATGACGAACAGCAAACGAAAGCGCAGGTACCGGCTCTATACGTGGATACACATACACATGAATACCGTTAGCCGCCAAAACACGAGCTGCAATATTTTGGAAATCCTCGCCCTTTAAACGAGAATCGCGACCAATAGCCACGCTGGGATTATCAAAATGAGCGTTGAGATAATCTGCAACTCCCTGTGTTGCCTGAGCTACCACATAAACATTCATACGATTGGTACCAACACCAAGCGTTCCGCGCAAACCAGCAGTACCAAATTCAAGACAACGATAAAATGCATCGTTGAGTTTTTCTTGGGAATCTGCATCTAAAAGGCTTTGTAACTCTTGACGCAAATCTTCATCTTCTACATGTTTACGCCACAGCTCAATGCGCTCTTGAGTTTGTGAATCCATCAAAATCTCCTTGGTTTTAGTTGAAAGAAAAAAATTACACACAAAACCATCATAGGTAACATTACGACAGATGTAAAGACGAAAACAAACGCTTTCATATTGCATGAAGATTATAGACCGCGTAAGCTGGGTATACATGCGTGTACTACAGCGAATAAGCTTTATGTGTGTACTACGCAGATAGCTACGAACCATCATCTATTGCTTAATTTTTAAGCATGCAAACATACACGGCGTCTTGTACAAGCTTGGCAGCGTTATATTTTTAGGATGTATAAAGCGTATTACAACATGTTATGACGTGCGCGCGTGCAAATATCCTCTATGCTAGATAGAAACGTTATATATTACAAAGCAAAAACATTAAGAATCGGTGTCCTCTTACGTTATCTAAGTACCATAGCACAACCATTTAAAGGAGCAATCTAACACATGAGTAATCAGCCAGTTGCAGATCAAATGGAGTTTTTTGCAAGCTGTCCTTTGGGATTTGAACAGCTGTTAAGTCGCGAATTGCGAAGCATTGCTCCGGTAAAAACACGCCCGTTGCAAGGACGTGTACAGTTTTTTTCGACACTTAAAGATGCTTACACTATATGTCTTTATACGCGCTTAGCGTCGCGTATTGTGTATGTTATCAAACATATCGATGCAACAGACGCACAAACACTTTACCAACAAGCAGCGGAAATTCCCTGGTGGGAGCATATAGATCGTGGTACGACCTGTGCAATTGACGCTCATGGTACCAATGAAAACCTCAGCAATTCTATATTTAGTGCGCAAAAGGTAAAAGACGCTCTATGCGATGCATGTATAAAAACGCAAGGATGGCGTCCATCTATTGACACACATCACCCCGACGTAATGATTTCGTTACGCATTGCAAAAAACCGCGCAACACTCGGCATTGATTTAAGTGGTGAGCCACTTTTTAAGCGCGGCTGGGAAGCCCAAAAGAGCACGCAACACCATCTTGCATTTTTGCGCCCTGATTATGCAGCTGCTCTGTTAAGCCAAAGCAGCTGGTACAGCTGTGTTCGACATGAACATGCAACACTGGTATGTGCATATCCTCAAAGTGGAACGCTCTGCATTGAAGCTGTAGAACAAGCGCTACATCTTGCATGTGGTCGTAATCGTATACATTGGGGATTTTTAAAGTGGAAAGGTCACCAGCCCGATATATGGGAAAACATTATCGAACAATCAAAAAAAGACGAGCAACGCTATCAAAATCATAGGTGCACTCTGGTTTTATACGATGACACAGCCACTCAACGTAAAAGTATACAAACTATACGTTTTATGCTCTCACGTGCGCATGTATCAGCTTCACGCGTAAATTTTGAAACTGTTGATTTTGACGAATTTATACAACGATATACAAAGTTTTCACAAGGTCAAAGCATTGCAAATAACTCAAACGCACCTCACGTTGCAAGCAACGCATCTGCAACCGCGTTTATATTCAACGCAAGCCAAACAGATGTAAGCTCAACTGCCGTATGTGCTGATAGAGTGAGTAAACTTATTCGAGCAGCACAGGCAACCTGTAAGGAAGATGAGCCGACTAAAAATTCTTCTGAGACGCTTAAACGCAGTTTAACGGTAAGCATTCCTGATGAGTTAGCACACGAAGCTGGCGATGCTTTACTTGCTCAAACGTGCACCACGCGCCTGGGTACGCAAACCGTGCTGTTTGGTAATCTACGTCCTGCCGCGCGTGAATTGTATTCTTGTGAGCTTGGCGGTACCTGGTCACAAGGACGTATACAAGACATTACGATATTTGATAAAGGCGCGGCTCAATTTGCTGCGCGGTTTAAGAAAACGCTCAAGCAGCGCGGGTCTTGGGCAAAACGCGAAGATGTCAGTTGCTACCGCGTCTACGATGCAGATCTCCCCGATTTTGCCTGTTCAATAGATATGTTTAATGCGTATCAACCGCGCACCACAAAGACCGCAACGCAAGATGGATCGGCGCAGCGTTGGCTTAATATTTCTGAATATAAAGCACCAAAAGTTATCGATCCCGTGAAAGCCAAGCTCAGACTCTATGATACGTTGCATATTGCATCGCTGATACTCCAAACCAAACCCGAAGATGTATTCGTTCACACCAGAATGCAGGCAAAAGGTGGATCGCAATATCATATGCCACAGACAAGCAATATTCGTAAAACCGCACATACGCGCGATGCAAGCACAACGGCTTTGCGCAACGCAAGCGCATCGCCTTTGCGCAAATCAAGCATGCCCGAAGGATCTCATCTTATCGAAGAAGGCGGCTTGATTTTTGAAGTTAATTTTACCGCACGCCATGACTGCGGAATTTTTCTTGACTTTAGAGAAGTAAGAAACCGCGTGCGCGAGATGGCGAAAGCAATGAAAGGCTCCAAACGCTTTTTGAATCTGTTTGCCTATACTGCAACATCTACCTGCTATGCTGCCGATGGAGGCGCAAACTATACCACAACAGTTGACATGAGCGCGCCAACGCTTCAATGGGCACAGCGTAACATGGAGCGAAACGGATTTAAAGGCAATCAACATGAATACATTCGTGCGGATGTACTTACGTGGATACAGGATATGCGTCATAGCAAAAACAGATGGGATCTTATTTTGTGTGATGTTCCCACGTTTTCAAATTCAAATAAAATGCATGGAAAAACATGGGATGTTGCGCGCGATCATGTTGAGTTAATTATTACACTTTCTCGTCTTTTAACACGAGATGGAAAAGCCCTGTTTTGCTGCAATCTTAAGCACTTTACGCTCAACAAAGAAGCGCTTGGCAAAGCAGGCGTTGTCATACACGATATTACCGCGGATACCATTCCTTTTGATTTTGCGCGTACGCAAAATGTACACCATGCGTATATCGTAACTCGCGGCTAAAGTTGCGACCAAGGTCGTGGCTAAAGTCGTGACCGAGGTCGTCGCTAAAGTTGTAAGAGAAGAACAGCCATAGAACATCTGATAGATATTTTGAAACAACTTGGAATTTCTCCATCTTCAACAATTCAGATGTTTTATAGCTCGATTGTCGAAAGTAAGCTGCTAGAAATCATCTTCATATATTCACTACTTAAGTAAAAGTTAATAATCTCTTTATTTTTAATGTTATATTTCTTTTAAAAATTTTAAAGCTAAATACAACTTGCCAAGATCATGGTTGGCACTATGGAGCCCTTTAACTTCATAAGAACTCTCATTTAAGACATCTCCTGCTTCAAGAAAAGTATAAAGCTCAAGCCCATAGAAAGAACAAGCTGCTTGAATACCTGCAAGCTCCATCTCTACGGCTATACATCCATCAGCTTTTCTCTTTGCAACAAGTCCACGAGTTTCACGTATTATAACATCTGTAGTCCAGACCTTTCCTTTAGTATAGGGAGCGTTTTCTTTGATAAAAAATTTTTCTACCTTATCATGGTTTTTAATTTCAAGGTAATCCGAAGGAGCTGCATAATAATAAGATGTTCCTTCACCTCTATAAGCTTCTGTAGGTATAATGTACTTGCCAAAAGTCTTTTCTTTATCGAGGCTTCCACAAGATCCAAACATAATAAATTTATGTGCACCAGTAATCCAATTAACTTCTACACAATCTGTTGAAGCAAGAGCTGACCCCATCATAGTAAGGTAGAAGGCAAATTCCTGACCTTCAAAAGTGCTTTTATATACGGGTCTTGAACCATTAACGGATTCTATAGTACCAATTTTTTGACATTCAAAGTTATCAAGTAAATAATCGATTATAATTTTTGAAAATATTATCAAACATTTTTCTGTTAAATATTTTCTTTCTTTGTAAAAGTCTTTTAGGCTTATAACAGGCTCTGTATTGTTATCATAACTATCTATTATCATAATTTAACGCCTTAATTTCTAGTATCTATCCAATACCTTTGCATAGCCTTTTCTTCTTTCGCTAGGTCTTATCCCATTGCCTATATGACCGCCTTCTTTCAAAAGCGACTCATTCAGATAGTGTCTCATATCTACAGCTTTCAAAAGCCTGTCTCTTTCTGCATCTAAAATAATCAGCTGTTCTCACAGTTAAACTAACATATTTTGTTTTTGCATACATGCGCTCGAAAAGCGGAGTTATAGAGATATAAGAGAAAAAGCGCACCTACGAAACATATGCAGGTGCGCCTAAAATGTAAACTCAAACAGCACGAGCACCTTTATGTTTGCTCATACACGAGTGTCTGTATACGTGCTTATTTATGCCTGCTTATAAAACGCTTCCATATCCTTGGAAAGCTGCGCAAGCGTTGGAGCATCGGTATATGCCATGTGACCACAGTTATACAGATGCCACTCAAGTTTCTCTTTTAATTCGGGAGAAAGGAACTGGCAGGAAATGTCGTGAAGAACATTCCAATAGGTAGTTGCCGCATCGTAGCGACCGCCTAATATGCATACTTTCATGCAAGGATTTCTACGCATGGCAACGCTTATGTCGTATGCAACGTTAGCAGACATGCTTGAACCATCTTTGCCCGGTGTGGTATGTTCCCATTTCCAGTTAACGCCTACGCGATCATAGTTCATAGACATATACGGAGTCTTAAATGAATATCCTAAGGTATTATGACAAAAGTCTCTAAATGCACTTGTCCAGCTTGCCTCAACTGCATCATCAGCAGGATCTTGCGACGCAAACCAAGAACTACTCGACTGAACAGCAACAGGAGCATCACTTGAATAACGCATGTCCAAACGACCTACCACGCGTCCTTGTTCATACAAAAGGTTACGACGGAAATCGTCGAGCGTAATACGTAAATGACAAGCGCGAATATGAGCCTCGGGTAACCCAATAAAGTGACTCATCTCTTGTGCAACGCGCTCTTCTTCGTTGACATCAAGACGATCCCCTTGTAAAAGCGCAGGTGCAAGCGTTTTATCGGTCCATGCAAGCGCTTTATCAAACCAAGATTCAATAGTTTCTTGTGCACCTGCTTTACCAAAGAAGTGAGCAGTTGCGGCCATAGTTGGGAGCATGCCTAAATGATAAAGGTCACTACCCTCTTCTACCTGGGCAAAGTCAAAAATAGCAGACAACATGGTCACACCTGCAACTTTGATGTCTTTTTCACCCAAAAGGCGCATCAAAACTGCATTTCTGGTAGTTCCGTAAGACTCACCAAACAGATAAACAGGGCTCAACCAGCGGTTATGTTCCTCAAGCCAGGTGGTAATTGCGCGACAAAATGCGTCAGCGTCGCCATCAACACCAAAAATAGACGAAGTGTCTGCACCTTCGGCAACAGTTGACCAACCAGTGCCCAATGCATCTAAAAATACCAAATCGGTTGAACGCAAAAGAGTATATGGGTTATCTTCAACTTCAATAGGAGTACCCAGATGTTTAACACCATTTGATACTACACGACGAGGACCTAAGCCACCAAAATTGATAGGAACCGAAGCGCATCCAGGACCGCCGTTAAAAGCAAAGGTAACAGGACGTGTGCTTTGCGTTTTTCCATTTTCGTCCAAAGCAAGATAGGACATGGAAAACATATTACCAATAAGCGCTCCTGTATCAGAACGTACATCCACATGAGATGCCTGCGCTTGATAACTGATCATTTCTCCTGATGTTTCGTGTGATCCACGCCATACAAGGTTTGTGGACGCAGCCTTGGGCAAATCAATTCGTGTTTGCGCAGGAACAGTAATAAAGGCGTCCTTTATTTTTGAAGCACGACTTGAACTTTGTGGCTGAATATTTTGCGCACCAGCAATGCCATCTTGTAATGATTGTGGTGTTGTATCACTCATAGAAATCTCCTTACTTGCATAACTTTTTAAATCAGATAGGATTACATATATATTTGTATGTTCCCCTATTATACGGGTTAACCTACAAATTTTTAGGTGAAAATGGATAAAGAAATTAGGTGTTCATGTTTACATCGTCTTCTGGCGCATCTGGTGGCAATATGCAGTCGATACAAAATGCAAACGTCACAGGTCGCATAGGACAAACGGGTCGCATTGCGGCAACAGCGCGTGCTAAAATGCCGTCTATACCCTTAAGCGCGTCCATGATGCTGGTAACTCTAGGTATTGTATATGGTGACATAGGAACAAGTCCCATGTATACGCTTAAAGCCATTATGACAGGCAACGGCGGACTTATGACTATGAAAGAAGATGTTGTATTAGGAGCTCTTTCACTTATTATTTGGACGCTTACCCTTATTACAACCGTAAAATATGTATTTGTAGCAATGAGCGCCGACAACCACAATGAAGGTGGTATTTTTGCGCTGTACTCACTTGTCAAGCGTTTTGGAAAATGGCTTATTATCCCTGCTATGATAGGCGGAGCTGCACTACTTGCAGACGGTATTTTAACACCTGCCGTAACAGTTACCACCGCCATCGAGGGTCTGCGAACCATTCCTTTTATACGCGTGCTTATGGGTGGACGCCAAAGCGTGGTTGTAATTATTACCATCACTATTATTTGTCTTTTGTTCTTTGTACAACGATCAGGAACATCTTCGATTGGTAAGGCTTTTGGCCCTATCATGACCGTATGGTTTCTCTACTTAGGCATTTCAGGTCTTCTCAATTTATGCGCCGATCTCAATGTTTTGCGCGCGCTTAATCCCATACGTGGAATTGTATTTTTGTTTAATGGCCAGATAAATGCTGCTGGTTTAATGGTGCTTGGTAACGTGTTTCTTTGTACCACAGGTGCAGAAGCACTTTATAGTGATATGGGCCATGTTGGTAAGGTCAATATTTTTGCAACGTGGCCTTTTGTTAAGACCTGCCTTATCCTTAACTATTTAGGACAAGGTGCATGGATACTTGTGCATAACTCATCATTAGGGCTTGCAAGCATGGACGACTTAAATCCGTTTTTTCAGATGATCGATCCAAATTATCGCGTATTTGCAGTTATACTTTCAACTCTTGCCGCTATTATTGCATCTCAAGCACTTATTACTGGCTCGTATTCCATTATTTCCGAAGCAATTCACTTAGACCTCATGCCACATATGAAAATAAATTATCCATCGCTTAATAAAGGTCAAATCTATATCCCGCTTGTTAACAATACCATGTGGCTTGCATGCATACTTGTTGTGCTTATCTTCCAAACCTCCAATCATATGGAAGCTGCCTATGGTTTGGCTATCACCGCAACCATGTTAATGACCACCATTTTGTTGTACACCTACTTAACTTCAATTAAACGTAACAAACCCGCAGCTATTATCTTTGGTCTGTTCTTTGGTGCAATTGAGCTGATGTTTTTCTTCTCATCGCTCACCAAGTTTTTCCATGGTGGATATTTTACCGTGCTTATGGCAGCAGCAATGTTTGCCATTATGTATATATGGAGGCGCGCAACAGCAGTAGAACATACACAAACCGTCTATTTACCCATCGTTAAATATATCGATCAGCTGCGCCGTCTTAAACGCGACCGTGAATTCCCCTTTACCGCTGACAACATTGTCTTTTTATCAAATGACTCATCTCAAGACCGTCTTGACCGTGACATTTTATACTCAATTTTGGATAAGCGTCCAAAACGTGCAAAAGCATACTGGTTTGTAAATATTAAAGTTACCAATGAACCATACACTCACGAATATTTGGTAGAAAACTTTGGTACCAACTTTATTTTTAAAGTACAGCTCCGTCTTGGATTTAGAGTAAACCAGCGAATTAATACCTATCTGTATCAAATTGTTTCCGATATGGTAGATGCGCGAATTCTGCACCCTCAGCATCACAAGTATTCAATTTATCGAGAAAATAGCAATGTTGGCGACTTTAGATTCTGCATGCTGCGTAAGGTTTTGTCGCCCGAAACCAATATCTCTGGTCTTAATCGCGTGGTAATTGAAGCTAAGTATATTATTCGTAGACTTTGCGGATCGCCTGTCAAATGGTATGGCCTTGAAAACTCAAGCATTATTTTTGAGTATGTACCACTCTTTACACGAGCAAAACAGCAGCACCGCCTTACACGCATTATGAAACCACTTCACGTAAACCCCTCTCCTGAACAAACAGGAGTTATGCACATAGACGACAGTGATGAAGATATCTTTTCTGCCAGCGTTAAACACGAACTTGCAGATTCGTATGAGTCGGTTGAACACTCACTTATTGGTGGAGATACAGCTAGCTTTAGACCACTTAGACTGGATGATAACGATGATAGTGAAGATGATGAGTATAGCTATCAAGGTGAAGAATTTATAGGCACTGATACGGGCATTTTTGAACCTGAGGCGCAAGACATGCATAATCTGCCGCATGACCACACAACTCATCCTTCTAACACGCGTAATACGCCTAAACACACGCAATAAGTACTCACAGGCTTAATTCATAGTGTTTACCTAAAATGGCTCTTGAGCACTGTTTAGAATACAGTCAAGAGCCATTTATATATGGTTATAAGGTTCAAACTTTGTTGGTTTTCAACGTGTTATTGCTGTTGATACACAAAATTGTCATTTAATAAACAAATAAGAGCCTTCATATAAAACGCGCGCTCATATGAGCGCGCGCAAGACAAGCTAGATAAAGATTCTTCCACAACCAATAGGAGCTCCATGATCATACAAGTGGCTCCAATGTACGTCAGGCGGATAAGCTTCTATGATCCAATCACCGCCACAGTAAATTGCAACATGACCGCGCCAGAATATGAGATCTCCTGGTTGTCTGTCTGCAAGATTAATGCTTTGATACATGCCACTATTGTATAAATTATTAGCATCATGACTATGCCAACCATAAGGACCTGTGGCCCAGTGATCATATGGATTAAATTCGCCCAAATCCATACCACAAGCATATGCACATTGCATGACAAGTCCTACACAATCGGTTCCAACACCTGGAGCACATGCATAATCCCATACATACGGAGTACCTATATATTCTTTAGCACGACTTAGAAAAGCATCAATACACTCTTGTCTTGAGGCATTCACGCCAATACGCGAAGGCGTCATATAGTTAAATGGATACGGAGCTCCCCACACCGAAGGTACATTCCACGATGATACACGGAAATAACCTGCAGGATTTTGATAACCCACTTTATCGCAACGACCATTAGAATCAAAGCGATATACATATCCATCAATAGTTTTATCACAACTTGCAAGCATGGCGCCGTTTGACTCAAGGTAAAATACACCCGTTGGATCGGTTAACCAACCAGTTTGCATTTGATAGGTTGTAGGATCAAGATAATAATAAACTCCGTTTACTTTTTGCCAACCAGTGGCACATAAACCAGACGCATCGGCAGCATAATACCATGCGTCATTACTATAAAGCCAGCCAGAGCATGGTGTGCCCAGCTTTGAATATGCGTAGAGCTTACCGTTGATTTCTTCAGTATGATCCAACAAAACATAATCGTCGTTCGCATAAAAATGGAGGTCATTAACCGTAAAAGTACCCTTACGGAGTTTCTTTGAATGAGGATCTACATAAAAGTTCTTACCACACGCAGAAATTAAACCTGTAGGAGTTGATCCATCAGAAGCAATAAATACATCATCTGTAATTTGACCTTGAACTTGGCCATTTCCATCAATAAGGAATTTGCTGTTACCATCGCTTACAATGGTATTGTACAAAAGTCCTGCATCTTGATCTATCCAGTAGAAATGATTATCTACTGCAACTTTTTTAAAGCGTGTGAGTAGATCCTGCGGGTCAAAGAAGAAACGTTTACCGTTAGAAATGGTATACCAGCCCTTAACTAATACTCCATTGCTATCAGTGTGCATCCAGGAATTTTGACTAACTTGAATCCAAGCGTCATACAGAAGTCCTGCATTTTCATCTAACCAGTAGTCTTTATTACCATCGGTTAGTTTACCTGTTACCATCTGGTAGGAGTCTTTATTAAAGTAGAACCATTTACCGTTAGGTGCATGATACCAACCAGTAAGCAGGCAACCATTACCGTCAGTACGAAGCCATTTGCCAGATTCGTCTTTTACCCACTCGTTATAGAGTAATCCATCGTTTTTATCTAACCAAAAGGTATAACCTCTATCGGTTAAGATACCTGTTTTCATAGTATGGTCTTGATTAAAGTAGAACCAGTATCCGCTTTTTGTCTTAAACCAGCCTGTTGCTAAGACACCGTTATCATCGGTGTGAAGCCAATTACCTTTAGCGTCTTGTACCCAAGAGTCATACAGAAGTCCTGCATTTTCATCTAACCAGTAGTCTTTATTATCATCGGTTAGTTTACCTGTTACCATCTGGTAGGAGTCTTTATTAAAGTAGAACCATTTACCGTTAGGTGCATGATACCAACCTTTAACAAGACAACCATTACCATCGGTGTGAAGCCAGTTACCAGATTCGTCTTTTACCCACTCGTTATAGAGTAATCCATCGTTTTTATCTAACCAAAAGGTATAGCCTTTATCGGTTAGGATACCTGTCTTCATAGTATGGTCTTGATTAAAGTAGAACCAGTATCCGCTTTTGGTCTTAAACCAGCCTGTTGCTAAGACTCCATTATCATCGGTGTGTAACCAGTTTCCTTGGCTATCTTGTACCCAGCGGTCATACAGAAGTCCTGCATTTTCATCTAACCAGTAGTCTTTATTACCATCGGTTAGTTTACCTGTTACCATCTGGTAGGAGTCTTTATTAAAGTAGAACCATTTACCGTTAGGCATCCACAGCCAACCACGGGCACAATAACCGTCATTAGTAACATAACGATAACCCTTATCAGTCTTTATCCACGTAGAATACGCTTTGCTACCGTCTTCTAAACGATAATAAAGACCTTTATTGTCACGAACCCATCCTGTCTGAGGAACCTCTTCTGACGTGGGCGCGGTTGACGTATTTGCTTTATGAGGCGCATTTGTATTTGATATGCTTGTCTGTGGAGTATCCGCCTTTGAAGCAGCAAAGACAGATGAAGACAACGAACCAAAAAGTAGACCACTTACAACTGCAGAAAGTGCGAGTCCTCTTATAAGTTGAGCTTTTGAATGGCGCACCCAAAAAGGATGAATACACTGTTTTTTCGTAGAGATCACCTCGAATTTCAACATGACAACACACAAAGCTCTTGTTTATGTATATTGACAAGCAATACTTCATGCTTTACACGATAAACTTACAAAATCCGTGCAAAAGTATACGCTCATCATCAGGTATGTGCTACAGCAAAACTATGGAAAACAGGTAAATTAAAGTCATCGTTTATGCATGCGTTCAAAAGGTAACCTATTGATGATTTGCATTTATAACACACTCGATCAATGTGTTTCTATGCGTCCGCCAAAACGACAGTAAAATCATGGTCATGCCACGAAAACACGCCCTTTCGTAGGTGCGAAATGAACCCACCTTCCATAAGGTGGGTGCTCTCATCGCTTGTTCCAGCTTCCTCAACTGTGAAGGATGCCTGTACTGAACACGAAATATGAGCTCCCTCAAAACGCTTGTCGGTTCACCCAGTTGTACTACGAAAGGACGCTACTATTACTATAGCGAATTTTTTCACTATAAAATAGACTTGAATAGAAAGTCATTATCGTTCAAACTTAAGATATATGTAACTATTGGCCAACAACGTTGATTTACCTCGTGTCTGCAAGAACGCAGGGTAAGATAAGGAGAAAGTTTTATGCTCACAAATCTTATAGATTATAGCGTGAGCAATTTTACCCACCTTGATCCCGCATTTTCTACTTTAGGTTATCACCCTAATTTACAAGCACTTGGTATATCTTGTTTTAAGGATCTACCTATATCTACATCTTCTTTAGGATTTCTAAACATCCTACCTGTACTTGGATCAATAGTATCTCCATTTACGCTTATGTGTTCTCTTTGCTTATTTTTTATAGCATTCGTAACTGTTTTGGCACTTACACCACTTGCCAAAATAATCGCCCACAAACTTGGAGCTATTGACTACCCCGGAAAACGCCGCGTGAATAAAAAGCCCATTCCCCGCATGGGTGGTGTTGCCGTTTTTACGGGAATTTTCTTAACGCTGCTTATTCATTACTTAGGTATTCTAGCTCATCTTTGGCCAAGCGTATTTTTACCCAGTGAAGTATTTCAATACATTAACTACCCACTTATTATGCTTGGTATGATCTGCATTTTTATTACTGGTGTTCTTGATGATATTTATCATTTAACGCCACTTCAAAAACTCATTGGTCAAATTATCTCGGCTGCATGTGCGGTATGCGGCGGACTTGTTATTGGCGTGATTGTTAATCCATTAAGCTCATCCGCGCTCTATTTGGGCTGGATTGCGTATCCTTTGACAATTCTTTACTTAGTTGCATACGTTAATATTTTTAACCTCATCGATGGCCTTGATGGTCTGGCAACAGGACTTGCCTTTATTGTAAGTGCAACTATGTTCGTACTCTCGATTATGGCACATAGGCTTGATGCTGCGTTTTTGGCAATTGCACTGTGTGGATCAACGCTAGGTTTTCTAAAATATAATTTTAATCCCGCTTCAATCTTTTTAGGCGATTCAGGATCTTTGTTAATTGGCTTTACTTTAGGCGTTATTTCGCTTTTATCGGTAACACGTGTAGCAGGTCTTACTACCATTATGGTGCCACTTATTATTTCGGGCATTCCTATTATCGATACGTTTTCGGCTATTATTAGAAGAAAACGTGCACATATCAGTATTAGTCAAGCTGATCAAGGGCACATTCATCATCGTCTTATTTCTGAAGGATTCAATCAAAAACAAGCAGTTCTTATTATGTATGCGTGGACAGCATTTTTGTGCTGTGGAACCTATCTTATGACGCAAGTTGAGGTAGTGCCACGTATCTGCATTTTTATCGTACTTTTTGCACTTTCGCTAGTGTTTACGCTTAAATTGCATTTATTTGAGCCTGTACTTTTTCACCATACCAATCCTACTACTGGAAAAGACGAACTTGTTTCGCCCAAAGATCCCGAATTTAAGCTTGAAGAAGAAAAGTTTGAACAACACCACCACAGTCACAATCTTAAACGCTTGTAACACCATGGATATACACATTAACATGCAGTATGCATATTAGAAACTTATGCCTTATGCATTAAAAGAATCACAGACGTCGCGCAAATACACGGCATTACAGGCGATACATATAGGTAAATACATCTTCACGCTGCATGGTAATCTGAACGTGCAATGTTTCTCCAAGCTTATCAAGCGACTCTTGAATCTCGGCAAAACTAACGCTAACTTCTGAAAGATCTACAACCATAGTCATCGTAAAAATAGAAGACATAATTGTCTGCGAGATGTCCAAAATATCTGCATTATTGTTAGCAAGGATCGTTGCAACTTTTGCAACGATACCGCAGCGGTTTTTTCCTAAAACGCTTACAACCGCGCGATTATGCGTACTTTGTGCACGATCAAGCGTTGTTTGTGCATCCGATACCGTATGAGATGAATTGTGATCCATAATGACCCTTCCTGTGTGTATTATGGCTTCGATACATAAAATGTTGTGTTAGCGTCAAACGCTAAGAATCAAAAGTTTAATCACTACTATCGTCTTGACTCTGCTCATCTTGCTCTTGTTGCTCTTTTTGCTCTTGAAGAGCGGATAATTGCTTAATGCAGGTACTTACCCATTGGATAGCGTTATCTTGCGGATGTCCTTTAACTTCGGCAAGCTCAAAGCCCTTATCCCATACGGGTGTAAATTGAACGTCTTTTACACCATCATAATGTTTTAGAGCAGCAACCAAATTAAGCTCGGTAGTTAAAGGCGAGGCCTGCTGCATAAGCCCTGTATTGATGCGCCAAAATGGTGCAACCTGCGCTTTGCCAAAGCCCTCACTTGAACCACACAAGTTATAAAGCGGATTGAGCGCATTGATACGAAGCTGCTGCGAAGAACCTAAAGAATCTTTCTTATCAAGATCTTGACGATATGCATCTACAAGCTTGGCATCAAAAGCAGAATCTTTTTTATATGCGTCTTGGTGCTCGGCAAGTAAATGTGCAACATGCGCATCAAAGTGCAAGGTAGATTCGTTATCAACTCCAAAGAGCTGATTGCTTGGCGTAGACTTATCTAGTGCGTCAAAAGCACATACTGCTTTATTGGGAATTTTACAATGCTTTACAAATTCCCATAAATTACTAATAGTGACCGTTCCTTTTGACGAAGAATAGGTAATCCAGCGCGTGTCGCTGTTAAGTGATGCAAGATAACTTGATGGTGTTTCGTACGAGGTTCCCTGTACCTTTGAAACTCCTGTAGAAGTTTTATCAGACGATGTTGGATCCCCCGACAATTTTTGTTTTGACCCATCTTGAGCAGAAGAAGATGATGATTCTGGCTCTTTAGTGGTACTACTGACGCATTTTTCGTTCAAATTACCCGGAAACGCAGGCTCCATCAACCGTGAAGGTGTTTGAACATAAGGGAATTGCGTATGCGTAATAAAATCGGTTGCAGCGTCAGTAAGCGTTTTCATCACATAATTGTAATATGATCCATCACAGTAACTGCCGTCATCTAATTTTGAAAGAAGAAGGCGTTCATTTTGGTTATCACACAGCCCAAGCTCATTCAAGCGAGCTGCATACTCTTGTGCAAGATCTGAAGACAATTGCTTTTTGAACGAATTCGCCTTGCGAGATTCATCCGTTACAAATTGCCCCATCATCCATTCATAGGCACAGTCCCCTAACTCGGCATCAAGCAAAGGACACCACAGCGCACAACCAGCAATTTTATCGGAAATAGTATTTCCTTTACTATCGTGTGTGGCTGCGCCAACTTTTTTGAGATAAGACGTATAGAGGTCGCTATCGCCACTAGAGCCTAAAACAGAGCTTATAGTTGCCCCTGCACCATAAGAAAGTGTAAAAATGTTATCGGTATTAGCAGGTAGAGCAGATGCATTGTAGCGCAAAAATCGAATAGCACTCTTAAGATCAACCACACTCCAAGGCGCTCCCCCAGAGAACATTTCTTTTTTATCGCTTTCAAATCCTGAACTTCTGCCCCTAAAGCCAGCATACACATAAATCATGCCCGCTTGTAAATACCTACGCATGCCTTCGTACTCATAGACATTAGGACAGGCTTGTGGCGTAAAAAAAGCAGAATTAAGTGGCATAACAATAGGAGCAGTTTGAGGCGTATAACCACCTAGCTGCGCGTCATCTCGGGTGGTACATTGCCACGAATCACCTTTTTGTTTTGCAAGAAAATACGTACCAGGTACATAAATAGAAAGCGATCCGTATGTTTTTGACGCAGGATGTAAGCAATACGGAATACCAAGTTGATAAAAACAGTTGTTCACTTTATCAAATTTCCACCCATCGCGTTTGAGCTCCAATGCCTTAAATTCACTCAAGTTGAGCGCAGGCTCAGGCGATTCCGAGGAAGAAGTGTCCTGAGGCTGATCTTCGGTTTGGCCCGTACAACCTGTTGCAAAAAGCAGAGCGCAAGACGCAAGTGATAAAAAAGACTTTCTTGTGATGTTCATACATCCTCCAAGTACCTATCAAAAAACTTCTTATATTATGACTAAAATGTTGGTAAGTTCCCACCACATTCACAAGAAGAAAATATAAAAAGACGTATGTGCAATACACATACGTCAATTACATACTCAATTGCTCGATAAAGTGCTCAAAAAAGCTTAAGCTACAATGCGTGTTCCCGTCTTGCCTAAAAGCCCTTGTTTAGCGCATTCAAGCGAGGTAATGAGGGCTTCACCTGCAGGTGTTTGTTGTACAAAGTTTACGCACGCAGAAATTTTAGGAAGCATAGATCCTGGCGCAAACTGGCCTTCATCGCTATATTGCTTTGCTTGTTCCACGTTTATTACATCTAGGTCTTGCTGATTAGGCTTGTTAAAGTTAATGGCAACTTTTTCGACGGCAGTTAAAATAACTAAACGATCGGCTTTAATATCGTGAGCAAGTAAAGCTGCGGTATTATCTTTATCGATAACTGCTGCAACACCTTTATAACCTGCTTCGGTTTTAACAACAGGTATTCCGCCGCCGCCTGCTGCAATAACTACACACCCACTTTCAACCAGCGATTTAATAGTATCAGTTTCTACAATATAGGTTGGAAGAGGAGATGCAACTACCCATCGCCATCCACGCCCCGAATCCTCAACATAAACGTCGCCCGAGTGTTCCATGCGCTTTTTTGCTTCTGCTTCGCTGTAAAAGGCACCTACCGGCTTAGTAGGATGCTGAAACGCAGGATCTGCAGCATCTACCAGCGTTTGCGTAACTACCGACACTACGGGCTTGTGTATATTTCTGCGAGCAAGTTCGTTGGTCATTGCCTGCTGAAGATGATATCCAATGTAGCCTTGCGACATAGCGCCACACTCTGCAAAGGGAATTTCTGGTCCTACACCATGTTGAGACGCATAATCGGTAGAAACTTTAAGAGCTCCGACCTGAGGACCATTGCCATGTGTTATGACTACGCGGTAACCCTCCTCGATCATATCAACAAGCGATTTTGCCGTATTTTGAATAAGAGCCAGCTGCTGTTGAGGAGTTTTACCTAAAGCGTTTCCTCCTAAAGCAACAACGATGGTTTGTTGTGTATCCATAGTTTCTCCTTGTAGAGCGAACATGCACCTAAAACGTGCCGCACGTGTTCCTTATACCATATCACAGTGTAAGCCTACCATACTTCTTACGCATAAAATAAAAAAGTTATTGTATAAATTTGTTGAGATGCAAAAATTATCGGTAAATGGTCTTATGCTTTTGTATTCTAGTAATCAAAGCTGTCTGTATTTTTTTATTGCATACAATTTATTGTATTTTTTTATCATTTAATACATATACTACGCGCAATTTAAGTGAAAATCGCTCGTAATAGTCATTCTTTTGTATAGAAAAAATAAAATGAGATAATAAGCGTCATAACAGCACATACAACAAAACCATAACAACAACTCCATAAATCACTCGGATGAAATTTCCTATGATTTCTGCATATTTATACCATTTACCACTTACTTTTATCCGTTAACCAAATTTAACATGAACGAATTTAAAAATGTGATATGTACTTCTACTTTACTCATACCCTCTATGTTAAAAGTGCGTTAAACTAAAGGTGCCTAAATATTTTGTGCACACGTAGTACAGGTGCACATAATCTTAATACAGCCTTTAGTAAAAGGAGTTGCCATGAAAGTACTTGTTTTTGGAACCATGAGCTACGATAAGGATTCATTCAACAAAGAGTTGCCTGATTTTCCTCATGTAACACTTGAATATACCGATGTAGAACTCACTCCAACAACTGCAGCATTGGCAAAAGGTTATGACGCCGTATGTGCATTTGTAAACTCTAACGTATCAGCAATGACTTTGGAAGTACTCAAAGGCTTGGGTATTGAGCTTGTTCTTATGAGATGCGCAGGATTTGACGCGGTAAACGTTAAAACAGCTCAAGAAATTGGTATGAAAGTTACCCGCGTTCCTGCATATTCACCCGAGGCAATCGCTGAACACGCAATGGCTTTGGCATTGGCAGCTAATCGTCACATTTGCAAAGGTTACAATCGTATTCGTGAAAATAACTTCTCGCTTACTGGCCTGGTTGGTGATACCTTACACGGAAAAACTGCTGGTATCGTAGACTGTGGTCGTATTGGTGCTGCACTATGCCGCATTTGTAAAGGTTTTGGTATGACCGTTTTGGGTTACGATTTGTATCCTAATCAAAAATTGGTAGACGAAGAGCACTGTGTTGATAGATTTGTTTCTCTAGACGAGCTCTATGCAGAATCTAATCTTATCAGCCTGCATGCCTTCTTAAATGAAGAAAGCTACCGCATGATTAACGACAAAGCAATTGCCAAGATGAAACCTGGTGTTATCTTTGTAAACACTGGTCGCGGTGGTTTAGTTGATACACAAGCTTTAATTCGTGGTATCATTTCTGGAAAAATTGGTGCAGCAGGTTTGGACGTTTATGAAGAAGAAGGTCCAAATGTCTATCAAGATCGTACCAGTGAAGTCTTTGAATCTGTTACCACCCAACTGTGTGCATTCCCCAATGTTGTTATGTCGTCTCACCAGGCATACTTTACACACGAAGCGCTTAGCCAAATTGCGCGCGTTACCCTTGAAAATGCTGAACGTTATGCAGAAGGTAAAGAGTTTATAGAACGTAGCGTTGTATGCTAGATTTTTTTGCTACAACAACTATAATGCTAGCGGATAGAAACAATACATGTGAAAGGATATAGATGAAAAGAACAAAAATCATCTGCACCATGGGTCCTGCAACTGAAGATGATAACGTCTTACGCGAAATTATTAAAAGCGGCATGAATGTTGCTCGTTTTAACTTTAGCCACGGATCTCATGAGTATCACCGCACAAATATCGAGCGTGTACGCCGTATTTCTCAAGAACTCGGTATTCCTGTAGCTATTATGCTTGACACCAAAGGCCCAGAAATCCGTACGGGTGAACTTGAAAACCACGAAAAAGTTGTTTTAACAACAGGTGAAAAAACCATCGTTACCACTGATGACGGTGTTATTGGAAACAAGGATCGTTTCTCACTTGACTACAAGCGTCTTCCTCAAGAAGTAGAAAAAGGCTCCATCATTCTTATTGATGACGGCTTAATTGAGTTAACTGTTGACCATGTTGAAGGTACCGATATGTACTGCAACATTGACAACGGTGGTGAGCTTGGTGAGCGCAAGGGTGTAAACGTACCTAACGTTGAAGTTGGTCTTCCTTCTGTTACCGAGCAAGATAAAAAAGACATCCTCTTTGGTTGCGAGCTTGGAATAGACGCTATCGCCGCTTCATTCATCCGCAACGGTGCTGCTGTAGACGAAATCCGCCAACTCTGCTTTAGCCAAGGTCAACGTCACATTGATATCTTCCCCAAGATTGAATGCGCACTTGGTGTAAAGAACTTTGACGAGATTCTTGAGCACTCCGATGGTATTATGGTTGCTCGTGGTGACTTGGGTGTAGAAATTCCACCTGCAAAGGTTCCTCACATTCAAAAGAGCATTATTAGCAAATGCGCTTCGGTATATAAGCCTGTTATTACCGCAACTCAAATGCTTGATTCTATGATCAGAAATCCTCGCCCAACACGTGCAGAAGTAACAGACGTTGCCAACGCAATTTACGATGGTACCGACTGTGTTATGCTCTCAGGCGAGTCTGCAGCAGGTAAATATCCTGTTGAGGCTGTAAAGATGATGGCAACTGTTTGCAAAGAAACCGAGAAGTACTTAGCAGAGCGTGGTATTTATCACGATTCAGGTGACGAAGTTAACGCAGCAATTGGTTTGGCAGCTGTTGAGTGTGCCAATCGTGTTCATGCACATTGCATTATTTGCCCAACTCACTCGGGTCGTACCGCACGTCTGATCTCAAACTTCCGTCCTAATTTGCCTATTATTGCAATGTCTCCTTCAAACCACGCAATCAGAAAGACCTGCTTCTACTGGGGTGTTACTTCTTATAAGACACCTGAGCAAGGCTCACTTTCTGCTACTTGCTATAACGCTTTGCGCGAGGCAAAAGATCACGGTTGCGTAAACAAAGGTGATCTGGTTGTTATCACCGCTGGTGACCCACAAACTTCACCTTCTCAAGGCGACTACATCACCTCAACTAACATGACTATGGTTGCTCAAATTCAATAAGCACCAACGTCTTACATGTTAAGAAACCCCCTCTATATCTGCTGATGTAGAGGGGGTTATTTTTGTAGACACCTAGTGGTTATGTAGTATAAGCTCTTCCGCGATTATAAAAGTACCGAGATTGGCAGCCGAGCGCAGACCATACAAAGCTTTGTTATGTTACCTGTTGGTGCGCTGCGTTTCGTTTGAAATAACACACCTGTTAGCAGGAAGCCACACGCTTCCCCACTCAAAGGGTACGCCATTATCAAGGCGTACAAGCTGGTCTATTTCAAGTGCAGGCGCATGTTCATCAGAATCCAAATAGGCGCCGCGTTTTTTTCCTACAACGCGCGCATTGTACACAAGCTCAGAACGGCCAATTTTTCGGCCACTGGTTTTTTCCACCTGATAAAATAAGGTATGCTCGGTAAAATCCTCGTTTTCAAGACCAGGACACACGCTAATATTAACATGACTTTCTAAAAACATAACAGGGCGCGCCCGTACATAACGGACACGGCATAAAAACAAATAAGGATCTCCTACATCAATTTGTAAATTCTCGGCACACACAACATCGGCTGGGCGCACTTCGCGCGTAACAACACAGGTTGTATAATCAACGCCTAAATCGGTCATAGATTCGCCAAACGACAACAACTTATTAGAGGTAGGACTTGCCATAACCGGCTGTACAACAAAAGTGCCACGTCCGCGTTGCTGAACTAATAAACCCTCGTCTACCAGCTGTCTAATACCTTTTTGCACGGTTCCACGCGATAAATCGAGCATGGCCATCAATTCGTGTTCAGAAGGGATGGGCTCGTCTACACCCCATTCTTTGGAATAAATCTTTTCACGCACATAGTCTGAAACCTGCGCATAAAATAAATCACCTGTAGATTTTTCAAACTTTGGCATGAAAAGACCTTTCTTTACGAATAGCGCTTGTGGGCATACTCCAGTAATTTTTGTTCCATTAAATGATCCACACGCTCAAATGTTGTATCAAAAAATTCTTGATTCAACATTACGTAGTGCGGATGTCCATAGATATGCTCGCGCTTATTGGAAGCAACGATCTCATCAACTACTTCACAAGCACGCCTCACATCATCTATGTCTATTTCATACTGCTTAAATGCACGGCATTGCTGTATAAGCGCCTGCGCAAGCTCTATATGAATATCAATATCCATTGTTTTACCAAATAAGTCAAGATCACCTTGTTTGCCAATACGGGCACGCTCACCTCGCGGAATATGATGTTCGGCTAAAAATACGCGTGTTGCAGCGTTGTAGGTATGATCTGCCATAAGGTGGCACCACGCACCTAAAAGCACGTCTTGTGGGTGTTCATGGGTATATAAAGCCTTGTCATGAGGCACAAACTCCGTTTCAAAACGATCATAATCGGGAAGCGGCACCTGACTTGGATCAGCAAAATGCGTTTTCATATACGCAATCTTTTTGGTAAGTGGCTTAACCATGTAGCCAACGTATAAATCGGGCAACAAGCAACCAAAGACAAACGCCTGCTCGTTATGAATACCCAGATCCTGTTTAGGATGTTTGTTCAACACGCGCAGGGCATGCGCTATATGAACGTTCCAGCTTGGCATAAAGACCTTCTTAGAGTTTTAGATCGCATAAATCTCGTGTGCGCTTTAATTTGTCGCACACGAGAAATAGTATACCGTATACAGTTTAGCTTCTTATCTCCGCTTTACAACTTCTTGTTATCTTGGCAATCAATTTTGTATGAGCTTTGTTAACTTCTTCTGAGGTAAGCGTATGATCATCACAGCGATACGTCAGCGAGAAGGTCATTGACTTTTTATGGGCGCCAACACGCACCTCATCACGATACACGTCAAAAAGACGAACATCAGTTAAGAGTTTTCCACCAGCAGAACTCAAACGCTGCATAATGCTTTCGGCATCCAAATCTTCGTCTACCACAAGGGCAAGGTCAATAGATACACCCGGAAGCGTAGGAACATCTTGGTAAGGCAGTTCGTGATGTGCATGGCGAAGAAGAGCAGCGCACGATAATTCAAATGCCATAACGGGCTCAGAAACACCAAAGTTTTTGCAACTCTTTGGATGTAACACGCCAAGCCAGCCAATGTGCTCGCCTGAGCATATGAGCTCGGCTGCACAACCAGGCTGAAGCCAACCAAATGCTTGCGGATCGGCAACTTTATAACGAACTTTGGTAAGACGCAAGCGTTCGCAAAGCTGCTCAACAACACCTTTAACATCAAAGAAATCAAATGCAGGATAGCTGGCACACCACGCATCATCTGCCCATGAGCCACACATAACGCCTGCTACATAGACACTCTCGGTAGGCTGACTTTTGTGCTCATGGCCAAAGAACACACGGCCAATTTCGTACAAATGTACATTTTTAACACCATGATCAAGATTGTAAGCAACACTGCGTAAGAGTCCAGGGATAATATCGCGGCGCATTTCGCTTTGATCGGCAACTAAAGGACGGATAATTTGAATGGGAACGCCTCTACCCTCCTCAGACATGCCTAAACGCTCCAAATCGGCTGGATCGGCAAAATTATACGTAGTTGTCTCGCTTAGTCCACTTGCACGCAACGTAGCGCCTATACAACGCAGATATCGCTGCTCCTCGCTTAAACCACCTGCATGATTGCGTGCTGCAGGAAGCGTTGGTGTAATATCACCTTCGCCCCACAGACGAACAATTTCTTCTACTAGATCGATTTCGCGCGTTAAATCGGGACGATTAGTTGGTGCATACACAAGATATTCGCACGCATTATCCGAAGGCTGTGTGCACGCATCAGCGTTTTGGGTATCAGACGAGTTACAAGGCTTTACCGTACACCCAAGACGCTCAAGACGCTCTTTCATAAAGTTTGGTTGAATAGTTTCTCCAGCAAGCTCGCACACACGCTTAGAGCGCAATTTTATGCATACAGGCTCTACAACATGTGGATACACATCAAGCAAACCTTTGGAAACTTCAGCCGATGCATATGCTTCAAATAATGCAGCAGCAATTTCAGAGGCACGCGCGCAGCCATTAACATCAATCTGACGCTCATAGCGTATAGAGGCTTCACTCATAAGGTCGAGGTTTCTGCTGGTACGTGAAATATGACCTGCAGAAAATGCCGCACTTTCAAGCAAAACATCTTGTGTTGATTCATCAATTTCAGAATTTTTACCGCCCATAACACCTGCAAGCGCAAGAGGTGTTTGACCGTTATCGCTAATAACGATCATGTCATCGGTAAGTGTACGCTCTTGGTCGTCAAGCGTAACCAAGGTTTCACCTGCATGTGCAGCACGTACTACGATATGGCGTTTGCCATTCTCGTCAGCCGACAGCTTAGCGAGATCAAACGCGTGCAGTGGTTGGCCGGTAAGATACATAACGTAATTTGTAATATCTACCACGTTATTAATGGGTCTGGTACCTGCAGCTATTAAACGCTTGCGAAGCCACTCGGGGCTCTCTTTAATTACCACGTTATGCAACACGCGCGCCGTATAACGAGGACATAATGTATCGTCTTGGATACGCACATCAACAAGATCTTGAGTAGAGGGCGCGGATTCGTGTTTAACACCTTCAAGTGAGATATGACACGGCTCGTTATACATAGCGCTTACTTCGTGCGCAATGCCGAGCATACTTAAACAATCGGGACGATTAGGCGTAATCTCGCAGTCGATAACGGTATCGCGCAAGTTTTTCCACGTGCAAAAATCTACTCCTACAGGAGCTGTGGGGTCTAAAATCATAATGCCGGTGTGATCTGAACTCAAGCCCAATTCACGCGCTGAACAGTTCATACCACAGGATTCAACGCCGCGCAATTTACCTTTTTTAATGTGAATATCACCAGGAAGCGTAGCTCCTACCAGCGCGGTTACGGTTTTATCGCCTTCGTTAAAATTTTGAGCGCCACAAACAACCTGAAGCGGTATGGGATTACCTTTATCATCTGTATGATATGTGCCAACGTCCATTTTGCATACAAACATATGATCGGAATCGGGATGGGGCGTTTTGGAAAGAACTTGCGATGTTACTACATGGGTAATATCGGCGCCTGTTGTATCCACCGCCTCAACTTCGGTTCCGGTACGAATAAATTCACGTACTAAATCATTTGGATCATCGGGTATATCTACTAAAGTTTTTAACCATTCATACGAGATACGCATTATAAACCTTTCAACGTAACAGCAGTTGTATTAGATGATGCTAAAATTGGCGCAAGAAGCGCATATCGCCTGCCATAAGCATGCGTAAGTCTGGCAAATCGTAGCGCAATGCAGCAACGCGCTCAACACCAATACCAAAGGCAAAACCAGAATATACCTCGGGATCAATTCCTACATATCCAAAGACGTTGGGGTCTACAAGACCGCAACCCAAAATCTCTAACCAACCCGTATATTTACAAAAACGGCACCCACTACCTTTGCAAACACCACAAGATACATCAACTTCGCAGCTTGGCTCGGTAAATGGGAAAAAGTGTGGACGATACCGCGTTTTTCTGTCTTTTCCAAAAATCTCTTTGCAAAAATAATCAAGCGTACCTTTTAAGTCGCCAAACGTAATTCCCTTATCAACAACAAGACCTTCTACCTGCGTAAATTGTGGAAGATGATTGGCGTCTGCTGTATCGGGACGAAATACGGTACCTGGGCAAATCATATAAATAGGAGGCTTGGTATGTTCCATTACGTGTACCTGCACTCCTGATGTTTGAGTTCTCAGTAAAACATCGGACTCACCCAAAACATGATGTTCTTTTCCTTCGGGTGCACGATCTACCAAATAGAAGGTATCTTTTGCACTACGTGAGGGATGATCTTCAGGAGCGTTAAGTGCAGTAAAGTTATAATACGTGGTTTCAACATAAGGGCCATCTTCTACCGTATATCCAAGACCCGTAAAAATATCCTCAATTTCTTCGCGAATAGATGAGATCAAATGTTGCGTGCCTTTTGGATATGCACGCCCCGGAAGCGTTATGTCTACTTTTTGGGCTTCAAACTGTTTGAGCATGCACGCGTCCATAAGCTCACTTTTACGTTTGGCAATAAGGCTTGTTACCTGTTCGCGCACATCGTTTGCAAGCTTTCCCATATGAGGACGTTCTTCTTTACTTACACTACCCATCATGTGCATAACTGCCGTAAGCGAGCCTTTTTTACCCAAAACTTGTACGCGAATAGCTTCGATCTCTTCTGGAGAAGACGCTTGTGCAAGACCTTGTTCTACTTCGTGTTGAATAGCTTCAAGGCTTTCTGCCATTGACATATAAGCTCCCCTTTCAAACTGTACACATAGTTAGAAATCCATACAACTTTGTGTATAAAACGAACTTCTATATAAAAAAACCGTCCTCGTGTATCACACACAAGGACGGATAATATTCCGCGGTACCACCTTGTTTGACAAAACGTATAGCTTTTGTTTTGCCCACTTAAAATCTCGTCTCGTGAGAAAACGGCGCACCTACTTGCTTTATACATTTGCGTTATACAAAACTCAAAAGCTTTCAGATAGCTGCTGATAGAGTGAACGTATACCTCGATGACGTAAAATCTTTCAGCCAAGGATTTTATCTCTTAACTACACCGACCAATGGCAAAGGCATACCCTCTCCGTCATTGCATATGTATGAATCATAGCACAGCTTAGGAAGAAAAGGGCCAAATATTTTGTGCAAGCATCTCAATTGCACATGCAACACTATCGTCTTCGCACGCACCGATGTGATAACGCGCAGCAGCTGCAGCTTCTGGAGTTGCACCTGCAACGGCAACAGAAGCAGGTACTTTTGAAAACATGGTGAGGTCGTTACCTGCGTCACCAAAAACAACTACTTCGTCGTAGCTAATACCAAGCGCCTTGACCATAGTGTCAATACCTGTAGCTTTATTATGACCGCTCAGCATAACATTAGAAAAGCCAACACGCGGATAGTCAAAATCAAGACCATCTACGCAGCGATTAAGATGATCTATAACAGCGCGCGTACCTTGCTCGGGCTCGGCCATGAACACATTTGTTTTTACCACAGGATGCGTTGGCATCTGAGACACTGGAATACATATATCTGCATATGAAGGAAAATGAAGACCTAAATCCTCACGTTTTCCTGCAACTAAATAAGGAGTTGTATCCTTAAACACCAACATACCGCAACGCGGAATACGCTCAACTTCGCTTTTAAGCGCACAAAGAAGCTCATAGGGAATAATAATTTCTTCGATTTTTTTGCCACGCAAAAAAACCTGCGACCCATTAGTAGCAACTGCACTTTCTGTACAAGCACTCTCATTGGCAAATAAAGGGGGTAGTTGTCCATATACACGACCTGTACACGGACCGCATACAATCCCTGCTTCGTTTGCCAACGCGATAGCACGTCTAGTACGCTCGCTCACAACATGTTCGCCAAAAGGCAAAAGCGTGCCATCAATATCCGAAAGAATTAATTTAATCATATACTCATCCAAAACTTTGCATATTACAACTGTGACGATGTTTGTACACAAGCACCTGATAAATATGTTTCCACAACATTGAGGTTGTTGTCAAGGATATTAAAGTCTGCATGGCGGCCTGGTAAAATTTGTCCACACACATCATCAATACCCGACGCCTGAGCTGCAACTTCTGTTGCCATACGTATTGCCTGCTCAGCGGTTACTATATTCCAGTCAACAACATTTTTAACTGCTTGATTAAGGGTAAGTACCGAGCCCGCAATGCTTCCTAAGGAGCCGTCTGGCATAACAAGACGAGCAAGATCATCCTGCATACGAATAGGAAAATCTCCTAACATATAGTTGCCCTCGGGCATACCACCACAACGCAAGCAATCAGTAACAAGGGGCGTATGCTCCCAACCTTTTGCTTTAACAAATGCAGTTAATGCGTCAGGTACAATATGCATACCATCACAAATAAGCTCACCATAGGTGTTGCTCGACGCCATGGCGCACGCAACTAAGCCTGGATTTCTATGATGAAGGCCACTCATACCGTTATACACATGTATGAATGTTGTAGCGCCAGCTTCTATACACGCAAAACCTTCTGCACTTGTTGCGTCTGAATGCCCAAGTGCGCAAACAACACCTAAATCACGTGCCTGTGCGCAATAACGCGCGGCACCACTTCGCTCGGGCGCAAGACCAGTTCTGCAAATCAAACCATGCGCGCGCTTTTGCCACCCTTCAAGAATTTCGATGTTGGGGTCAATCATATGCGCAGGATTTTGCGCACCTTTATGTTTTTCGGTAAAGAACGGCCCTTCCAAAAAGATTCCTTCGATGCGAGCGCCCACAAAATCGTCTGAACGATTTGAGCGTGCCTCATATACACTTTCACACGCACGACCAATTTGCTCAACCGTTTGTGTAAGCGTAGTTGGTACCCAAGTAGTAGTACCAAATTTTACCAAGGCACGAGACGCCTCGTCTAAACCTTTGGCGTTAGCGTCCATAACGTCGTGCCCCACAAAACCATGAATGTGCGTATCTACATATCCAGGTGCTACCCAATACGTTGATCTGTCCACAACGTTTATATCTTCTGAAGGCTTCTCATGGGTAAAGCCTATAAATTCACCCTTGTCGATCAGAAGATACCCGTGAGTTTCAACGCGTCCGGGAAGAACAATTTTTCCAACTTGTACCGCATACATTGCTGTTTACCTCTTCTATTTGATTCAAAACTCCATACGCATATGCTTACACACATCTCACCACGTATACAAACTGTAGCAAAGCGTTAGTTAATATTTACGCGCGTGCTATGACAGAGGGTGAATAGTTACACCTTTGACCACACGATTAACCGTACCAGATGGAGAAGGTGTATCGGGGGTATTGTTAACTTTAACAGATGTATTAAGCGCAATTGTCTGAGCAACCAAAATATACGGCAAAGCAAGATAAAGTTCGGGCAGTGCTTCCTGCGCGCTGAGGTTAAACGATTCGCCCTCAAAATTGCTGGTTTGAAGCTGCTGAATGGCAACCGTGTGAAGTGCAATATCGTCGCCTGCAATTTCGTTAAGAATATCAAGGTCATATTGACGCGTATAAGAATCGTTTGAAACAAAATCAAATACCAGCGTGTGTGCATCAACAAAAGACTTTGGTCCATGACGATAACCCATTGAGGTATCAAACGAAGTTGCAATTTTTCCAGCAGTAAGCTCAAGAATTTTAAGTTGCGCTTCGCGTGTAAGAGCTCCTAAGGCTCCTGAACCCAAATAGGTGATACGCGTAAAGTCGTCTTGTAAGAATTTACAGATTTCTTCCTCGCGATCGGTAATATTTTTACCAAGTTGAGCAATTTGCTCAACAAGCTCTTGTTTGCGAGCATCTTCTAATGGATCAAAAATAAGTGCAGCAAGCAATAACATGCAGGTAAAGCTACCTGTCATCGCAAAGCCTTGATCATTTGCAAACGGAAGCAACACGGTATATGCACGTGTATTGTTTGCACTTTGCACTGCAAGTTTGCCCTCGGGAGCACAGGTTATATTAAGAAAATGAACATTGGTTGCAATCTGTTCTACACGCTCGATAGCTGCCAAGCTCTCGGGACTATTGCCCGAACGAGCAAACGAAACAAACAACGTAGGTTCATCGGGGCGAATAAAATCATAAGGGGCAGACACAATATCGGTTGTAGCGCGTGCGCAAAACTCATAGGGAGACGTTTGCGCCGAGCGACGTAAATACGGTACAAGCGTATCTCCCACATAAGCCGAAGTCCCAGCACCTGCAAACATAACGCGAACAGCCTCGTGGTTTCCTTTGCCCGCAACGACACCGTTCAAAAATGTGGCTATCTCCTGTTTGTGCTGCGTATACACGTCATAGGTTTGTTTCCATAAATCACTTTGCTGAAAAATCTCATGAGTTGTAATATGCGCACCTAGTTGTGTTAATTCCTCAGATGATTTTTTAAACATGCCATCCGCCTTCTTTCTTGAGCATACGCTCATATGGTTTTACTTACTTATTTATTTCGCACGTGAGATACAACGTATTTAAAGCTGTCACCACGTGCAACGCTTCTGGTATACTCAATAATTTGATGCTTGTCATTATAGGTGGTGCGCCAAATTCTTAATACGGGAACACCTTCGGCAATGTTCAAAAACGCTGCTTCATCCATCCGAGATGTGCTTGCAAAACACTCTTCATTTGCAACAACAATATGCTGATTAAAATGCTCTTCAAGCACATCGTACAAGGGTTTATCGGTCAATAAATTTAAGTTGATATTTGGAAAAAGCGAAACAGGTAAATACGTTGCACCCACCATCATGGGAACTCCGTCTGCAAGCCGCAAACGGTTAATAACATACACATCACTGTTTATGGGAATATGAATATTTTCGGCAACATTGCGCGTTGCCTTTATGATGTCAAAACTCAAAATTTTAGTAGAAGGGATACGACCAAGCTCTTTCATTTGTTCGGTAAAACTGTATGCCGAAATAAGATTGGCTGCGTGACTCGAAAACTCAGAAACAAATGTTCCCTTTCCATGTCGGCGAACCACAATGCCGTACCCCTCAAGTTCGTCTAACGCGAGCCTTACCGTTGTACGCGATAAGCCGTATTTAGATGCAAGTTCGCGTTCGGAGGGCAAAAGAGCGCCAGGTGTCATATCGTTATCAATTTGTTCGCGCAAAGTATCAACAAGCTGTTGATACAAAGGCTGCTTTTTGCTTGTAGCGGTCATACATGCCCCCTATTAAAAAAGGCGTGCAGTGTGCAAGGCACCGCACGCCTTAGAAATGCTTAGCACGAAATTAACCCCAAATACTTGGCCACATACCAAATGGTCCTGCACCTAGGATACCAATAATCAAAACGAGAATGATACCCTTCATAGGAGTAAAGCGACGACGTGCAAATAAATAATACAAAAGCATAACAATAGCTAATGGAACAAGCTTAGGACAAATGCTATCAAGTACCTTAGCGATATCAACATTGACCGGTTTTTGAACCATTTCCATGTAGGTAACTTCGCTCATGCCATTTCCAAGATCTTTAGCACCAGCAACAACGGTTTGGCCTTTGTCGTCAACTGTTTTAAGAGGCTTGCCAGCTGCATCTTTAGTACCCGAAAGCGTAACGCCTTCGTCGGTCTTTTTAATGACGTCAAAGCTTTTAACTTCGTCGGTTTTAACAACGGCAACATGCGCAACGTATGACTGAGTTGAACCATTAGGTACCGAAAGCTTAATTTGCGTTCCGCCCATAGCAACCGTTAAGCAACCAACAACAAATACACCCAAAATAGAAGCTGCACGGGTAAATGCCTTCATGTTAGCCATCATAGCATCGATGGCCTGCGTTCCCATCTTATACGACCAGTTCATAAGACCAAAACGAAGCGCAAATTGAACAATGTTGAAGATGAGCAGGAATAAAATAGGTCCAAAGATACTACCGCTAATTGCCATATTAGAGCAAATACCTGCTGTAATAGGAACAAGCGTCATCCAGAACAAGGCATCGCCAATACCACCAAGAGGTCCCATAAGTGATACACGGACCGCGCGGATGGTAGGAATATCGACCTTCTTTTGCTCCATGGAAAGGATCACACCCATTGCAAACGTTACCAAAAATGGATGAATGTTGAAAAATTCCATGTTGTGGGTCATAGAAGTAGCAAGGTCATCTTTATCGGTGTGAATCTTTTCCAAACCGGGCAAGATAGAGTAAAGCCAACCTGCAGCCTGCATACGCTCGTAGTTAAACGACGCCTGCAAGAAGCATGAACGCCATGCCATTTTGTTAAGGGTAGCTTGATCAAGCTGTGCGCCCTCGTTCAAATTTTTATAGCTTGTTTGCTCATTAGATGCCATCTTCTTCACCTCCCGCATTTACAACAACACTACCTTTGAGCTCGGTATTTTGTTGATAATCCCAATATGCAATACCAAAGCCAATAAGAGCCAGAATAAGCAGAGCGGGTGTTGCAAGAACAGCAATGTTGGTAACGATAAGTGCAAGACCAAAGCCAAGGAAGTAGAATCCCCACATATCTTTGGTCATCATGAACTTAAGAAGGATTGCAAAACCAACAAAGCGCATCATACCGCCAGCGGCGCTCAAACCATTGCTTAACCATTGTGGAATTGAATCAACAACAGACTGACCAACCGTTGCACCACCAACAAAGAACAGGGTAACAACAATACCGAATACGAGTCCTAAAAGACCCATTGAAAGGTAGTTAAGATTAACAATACCTTGTGGATTGGCATCGTGAGCATATTGATCTGCTTTACTCATGAGTGGGGACATAAGCGTAAAGATCAACGTAACGCCGTATTGGCCGAGCAGAGAGAATGGAATTGCAGTTGCAACTGCGATATTTGGATCGAGATGCAACGAAATGGCAATAACTGCCGCCATAATACCACCTACTACAGCATTAGGTGGTTGTGCACCTCCGATTGGCATGTTTCCGATTGTCATTAACTGATACGTACCGCCAACAATCAGACCAGTTTGAACATCACCCAAGATAAGGCCAATAACAAGACCGGTAACCAGCGGCTGATACAGTGACTCAAGGAAACTAAATTGGTCGATCGCGGCAACAAACGTTACCAAAAAGACCAATATAACCTGAATAATTGAATATTCCATCTTTGCTCCTCCTTTCAATGTATAAGACATACATATCCCTTTTTATCGTGCATATACCCCACATATATGCACGTAAAATCCAATTAATTAAACAGCTTTGATGAATCCTCAACAGCTGTGGTAGGAACGCGCTGAATGCTTAGCTCAACGCCTAAGTCAACAAGCTTTTTGAACGCCGCTACATCGGCATCATCAACCGCAACCGAGGTTGCAACTTGACGCTTACCTTCTGACATATGCATATTACCGATATTTAAAACCTTAATGGGAACGCCACCTTCTACCAGCTTTAAAGCATCTTCAGGTGTTTCCAGCACGAGGAAAATATGCTGACGAGCAGCAGCTTTGTGAATAACGTCAATTGTTTTTTGAAGCGAAAAATATCTCGTTGCAACACCTTGCGGAGCAGCCATATCCATAAGATGTTGTCTCATGGTATTGCTTGCAACTTCGTCGTTTGCAACCAGAATAAGATTAGCGCCTACGCTACCTGTCCATTGAGTTGCCACTTGCCCGTGAATAAGACGATTGTCAATACGTGCAAGTACAATATTTGGTTCACCCATACCGCTCACCCTTTCGGTTGTATGCCTATGAATGCTTATGCATCATTTCCTCAGTAAACGCAACCCGTATGCACAAACGCCTACGACTGCTCACCCAACAAAACCTTATTGTTACCAAGCCCATATGCGTACGCGTGAATATTCACGCATGCAGCTTTGTACGCGGGAACACACTTTGACTATTACCTACAAAACGAACGACTATTTACCTAAAGTTTGTGAATCGATATATTGAATTGCATAGCGCGAAACTTCTAATACAGCACCCGACTTTACCTTGAGGTCACAGGTGTCTGTACGCAGCGCCACTATTTCGCCAAAGATAACGCCCATAACGGAAACCTTTTGGCCAACCGCGAGCTCCTTATGAAGCTCTTTGAATTCATGCTGCTTGCGCTGTCTTAAAACGGTCATATACACAAACAAAACAAGTGCAATTAAAGTAAGAAGGACGGCAATAACCAACGAAGAAGCGCCTAAAGCGTTTAGAAACATCTCGCTCATTAAATACCATCTCCTTCATCAGATATATCCAAAGTGTCTTGATTGTCTGTATGAGCGCTGATTTGAGATGGGCTGATGTGTGCAACGCTTTCCTTGCCTGCATCTTGCGCGATCTGGGCAAGTTCTTGAGCTGAAGAGGCGCTGCTTTGGGAAGAGGTGAGCTCGAGTAACATGCCTAAATTACAACCAGTTACAATTTCAACTGGCTTATCCGCTGCGGCCAACATTGCCTGATTAAATGGGGTGCCACCCATTAAATCGCAACAAACCAAAACTGAACCAAACTGCTCAATTGCTTCATCAATTGCGTGTGTAAGGCGCACTCCAAACGTAGCAGCTTCATCTTCGTGAAAAATAACGGCTTGAGTTGCATTTTGAGGACCTGCAATCATTTCGAGTGCAGACATAAGTCCTTGTGCAAAATCACCGTGTCCTGTAATAATGCAACCTACCATGTGTTTTCCTATCGCTCAACGTGTGGGACGTTCTTTTTGCGGCACATCATACATTTTGTATAACTGGTTATAACCAGCTACTCATAGTGTATAAAAGAATGTGTATAAAGTCATTAGATACAAAGTTGTGTTAGGTGAACGGACAGAAAACGCTGGCTAACGGATAACAGCAGTTCACAAGGGTTATTTTTCATGAGGAGTACGTATAAAACTGGTATGTATACCTCATTTGCAATCATATTTTGCAATGAATAGATGAATATGGATACCTTAAAATACAAGTTGAATGCATAAAGGTCTTTAAATAGTAATACCGGTTAGAAATAGAACAACAAATCGTTTTAGAGGATGAGATTCATTTCATTTATAAAAGGCGACCTTCGCTTTAAGCAAAAGTCGCCTTTTCCATTTATATTATATACAATGCTCGTTAGCTACCGTCTACTGCCTACTTAACGTTAGCGTAACGCTTAAAACATTCAACCATACCCTCGGGTGTAGTTTGCGACTGTACATCATTGACAGCGTCCTCATTCATAAACATACCCATCATAGCCTGCAACACCTCAACTTGATCTTCGGCGTGTTTCAGCAGACCAAGGTTCACCACAAGGTTAGTATCGATAGTATGATCAACCATACCCGCCATAGGCTCGAAGCTCACACTCTTTTTTGGTTTGATAATAGCGATATAAGGCCTAACAATGTGCTGCGGATCAACGTGAGGAATAGCCACACCAATAGTTTCGAACATGAGACCCGTTGGGAAATTGCGCTCGCGATCCGTAATTGCCTGAAGCCAGCTCTCTTTTACATACCCCTTCTTTAACAAAATGTCAGAGAGTTTTTCAAAAAAATCGACGTAAGTATCGGCATCAAAATCAAAAAACACAAGCTCTGGCCTGTAAAGGCAAGTATTATCAGTGGTGGTTTCGGTGGTGTTGACGGTAGGTTCAGTGATGTAGTTATCGCTCACGTGTAACTCCTTCTTGTAGTGTGTACTGTCGATAATGGGATGTGTCTATGTCATCGTATCTAAGCTACGGGATTAGCACCATTGGCAAAGACTTTAATAACTTGCGTAAAGTCCTCAAGCATGCGTTCATAGGCAACAGGCGTCATGTCATGCCAGTAAACAAGAGCATCCTTGCGGTCGCGGCGACGGTCAGCAATGAGATTACACACAGCTTCGCCCGCAAACTTCACACCATAGGTATAGTAATTAATTTTACGGATGCCTGCATCAATTGATTTGCGATAATCCTCATCCGAAACGCCCGAACCACCATGCATAACCAGCGGTAACTTAATGCGTGAGCGAATATCACGAAGTACATCTAAATTAAGATGAGGCTCTCCCTTGTAAATGCCGTGTACAGTACCAAACGAACATGCCAAAATATCTAAGCCCGTACACCTGATAAAATCTTCCGCCTGATCAGGATCAGTGTATACAGCACCTGACTCTTCAGCAGTACCGCCCTCGTCACGATAACCCGCCTCACGAGAGCCCATGCTTCCAAGTTCACACTCAAGACCTGCACCAAAGGGAGCACAGATTTCAGCGGCTCGTGCAGAATTCTCGACATTCACTTCGTATGGCATGTACGAGCCATCAAACATAGCACCCGTAAAGCCCATATCAAGAGCGCGACGTAGATATGAAAGATGCTCACAGTGATCCAAATGCACGCACACCATAGCGCTGGACTGTTCGGCCAACGCAACCATGGCAGGACCTATATACTTCAAAGGAGCTGCGTGCTCATGACCCTCTGCGTGAGCCAAAATAACAGGATAACCTGTCTGTTCAGCAGCGTCGAGTGCCGCACGTACGGCCTCGAGACTTGGTGTATTAAATGCCGCGATTGCCATACTGTTTTGTTCAGCAATCGCACAGATGTCACGAAGACTAATCAGCATATTCTCTCCTTTTGATTGCTTTTGAGCGGTTTATTAGTTGTTATCGTTTTTTTGCTCGATCGATTTCACATATGTTGGTTTTATCACTTGTCCGAACTACGCATGCAATACGGTCGTCGAGCCTGTGATTTTAGTGAATGGGGATCAACCTTGTATTCAAAATCAGCTAACCATGCTTCAAGCTCGTCGCCATTTTCGATATACATCGTTTGAAGCCAGTATCTACCTTTAAACATGCCCCCACCATTGATACGAACATATCGTTTGCCTGAAAATTCTCGTACCAGAAAGCTCGTGACTTTTGAAAGCTCAAAGACATCACTACGGCCATAGGCACTAAAACGAATAGTAGTATCGTCAATAGTTACAATTTGTGGATTTGCTCGAGCTATAAACGTATTCCATACCTGATATGCAGCAACAATTCCTACAATCGCAGCAATTCCATGCGGCAACGGTACAAGCCCGAAAAATGCGCCTAAACATGCAATGCAAATGGCTATACAAAACATGCCCGTAAAGGTTACTGACACAAAAAATCGTTTTGGTTCATATATGTACTGCTTCATGAAAACCTCCAGAGACGGGACCGCCTTACGAAAGTCCCGCCTCAACATGGAGCGCTATAACTTATCTATATCCTTGATGCAACATGCAGGATAAACTGGCTCGTGCATATACTCATATACGAATGCACCTACCGTTTCTTTTCACCCGCTCGCTACCTCAATACCTACTCGTTCTCGTTATGCAAAACCTTTGCTTCTTTAAGAATGCGCATGCGGTTCCAGAAAGCCAATGCCAAAGCACCAACAGCAGGAATTGCAAGACCAATACCTCCACCTAGCGCACCAAGGCGAACAATAACCCAAGTCAAAGGATTCGCACCATCACAGATAGATGAAATAGCAGCAGCACCATTCATATCAAAATTAACAGAGGCTGCAGCGGTAGTGATGAGCGGAGCAAGATCTGTTGCAATGTAGAGACCAACAGCCAATACAACAATACCAGTCAAAATACCGCGGAAACCGTTTTGGCGAACGATGGGCGTAACCAAAACCAACATATAAGGAATACAAGCCAGGTCAACCAGAGGCATAACCTTGTTTCCAGGAAGAATAAAGGCAAGAAGAATGGCAAACGGTACCAGAATCAGAGCCATCGTCAATGTAACGGGGTGGCCGGTACCAACGGCAGAGTCAAGACCAATATAGATCTTACCGCGGCTTTGGAAATGCTTTTGAATGAAGGCAGAAGCAGCATCTGAAATGGGAAGCAAACCTTCCATCAAAAGGGCGGCCATCTTTGGAATCAACACCATAACAGCACCCATCGAAACGGCGGTCGCGAAGAAGCTAGGTGTGGCCTTACCGTCAGCGCCTACTGCAGGTAGGAAGCCATAACCTGCTAAAACACCAATAACCAGACCAATGATGGAACCAAGGAGCACAGGATCACCAAAGACACCAAAGCGCTTTTGGAGGCTTTCGACGTTAATGTCAACTTTGTTCAAGCCAGGGATTTTATCGATAATCCAGTCCATAGCAAAAGCAATGGGTGCATAGGCGCCTGAAAAGCCATGAGGAATAGAAACGCCTGGCAAACCGAGGGACTTCTCAACCATAGGAGCGGTTACGTCACCAATAATAAGCACGATGACCTCGTTAATTACTGCTGCAGCAATACCAAATGCGACGTTACCTGTCACAATAGCAACTAGTGCACCTGTAAAGGCAAAGTGCCAGTAGTTCCAAATGTCAACGTCAGCCGTTTGAGTTGTGTTGGTAAGCAACATCACAACGTTAACAAGCAACGACAGCGGGATGATGATAGTTCCAACAATGGAGCCCATAGCAATAGCAGAAGCTGCAGGCCAACCAACATCCATAACAGAAAGAGATAGACCAAAGCGGTGCACCATAGCGGTTACTGCACCAGCAAGGTCGGTACCCATGAGCTGATTAATAACAAGATTAAGACCGATAAAACCAATGCCGACCGTAAGACCAGCTTTAAGAGATTTACCAAAACCTGCGCCAAAGGCCATGCCAATGATGGTGAGCACAATAGGCATTACCACCGAGACGCCAAGACTTGACAAACCCGAAAAGAAGCTAATGACTAAGTCCATATATGTCTCTCTTCCAAAAAAGTATATGTATTGCGAGCGCAACAAATTAGCTGCACCGCAACAAACAAAACGAATGTAATTTAGGCCTTCATGAAATCAATAACCTGCTGTTCTGCAGCAGCGCGACCCATGCCAGTCAAGAAAGGAATGCCAGAAATAAATGGACATTCAATACCTGCTGGCTTAACCGTGGTTGCGATAATAAGATCAGCGTCCTTAGATTTATCAACAGCCTCAGCAATGGAACATGTAGTGATGTTAAATGTTCCTTCAAGCCCATTGGAGTCGAGCAGGTCTTTAATCTTTGCAGCAACCGCTGTTGACGTTGCAATTCCTGATCCACAAGCCAAAATGATGTTTTTCATACTACCTCCCTTCAACGTTATTTGAAGTGCTGTTTTACTGTATGAGTATTGCCTAGACCTACAATGAAACGTGATGGCTACCAGAATCGTTCTATAGAGCTCTTACCACCGAGAATAGCGTAACAATAAAAGCTCTACTCAAATCATAAAGTCATTGTAGGGCTTGACAAAAGCTACTCACCCATAACAATGACTTTTGCCTTACGCGTACGTTCACGCGTACGGTCATAGTCTACAAAAAATATTGATGCCAAACCGTTCATTTGAAGCTTTCCATCGGCCACTTCAAAAACGCATGAACCGCCCAGCAGAGTTGCACGCAGATGAGCATCGCCGTTCCACAAAAGTGTGCGATCGCCACCTGGCAAATAAGCTGCAGCGTCAGGCCAGCTCTCCACTGCTTCGAAATGTTTCTCTCCAGGATAACGATAAGTCGACCAATCCTTTTGCTCAGGGAAAATTTTTTGCAGCCCGTCATTGAGATCAGCGTGCAAAAACAGATCGCCCGAACCTGTGCGATCGTGATCATATTCATCCGAGAAGAGAGCACAGGTGGTGTGGCACGAAATAACCGTGACAGTTCCTTCCTTAATGCCAGAAGCAACTACAATCTCGTTAACCTTATCAGTAATATCAACATAAGTTGGTTTACCTGCGAGAGTTTGTACGGTGACTAAACCTTTATATACACTCATGCCTATATTCCTTTCTTGATGTCACGACGGGCACGATCCAATGCTTCAAACATCTCGTCAAGCGTGGCGAAGGGATCCGCTGCCGCTACAATACCACTCGTTCCACCTGTAGCGTCACCGCCGTACATAATGGCATCATAAACATCCTGCCCCGACGAAATACCCGCCGCTTGCAAGACCATCGTGTCAGGAGAAGCCTCCTTAACAGCCTTGGTTGATTCACGTATGTAATCTTCTGAAGCAATGTGTCCCGTGCCAATGAGACTCGTGAGCTCACAAGTCATAATGTCAGGCTTAAACTGCGCAATAGCACGAGCTTCTTCAACTGAATCAGCACAAACACAGGTGAGAATCCCCACCTCCTTAGCACGCATAATCGTTAATGCAAGCTCATTAATGGTCATGGGATTCTCGGCATGATTTAAAAATGTTGCTTGCACGCCTGCTGCCGCTAATGCCTCGGGTAATACGTGACCCATACCACGTCCTGGCTTAAGCGACTCCATTGTTTGAGCGCAGGGAATAAGATGCGGACAATTATGGATAACCCATGGCAGATCAATGAGTTGCGCGGTAAACAGCGACTGAAACTTGTAACGCTCGCAGAGCTCGTCGACTTTTTTTGCAAGCTTGTACAACTCCTGTCCGTACAGATATGACTTAGGATTGACTACAAAAAAAGGGCGCTGCAAAACTACATTCCCCATAATAACTCCTTTACCACTAACCTTGATTATTAGACGTATGCGTCTCTTGAATTTGCCTGTTAAAACGCAACTTGTTCATACTTTTATGAACAAGTTTATCAAAAAGCCGTGAGTAAAGCAAATACTTTATTGCAAGTGTTTACGAAAGACCATTCGCCGACAATTTTGTAACGTTCATCGGTTTTTATACAAAATTTGATTGCACTGTAAAATGACAGCACCTGTGTGCTCATTCAACAAACCGTGGGTTTGAGGTAGGTCATGCGCATGATAGACCTGTATGGAAAACTGTTTGAAATTATTCTTGAGTTGCAGTACCAATAATTTCTTGACCAGCCTTGAGCCAAGTAAAGCTCCACTCAATAGGAACGCCATCTTCAAGAAAAATAGTTTGGATCAAAAGGAGTACAGGCGCATTCTCGTCAACCGCTAAATACTCGCCGTATTGTCTACCAGCAACACGCGCCACATAACGCATCTGCGCAGTTTTAATGCGACGCCCCGAGCATTGTTCAACGGCATCAAAAGCAGCTGCTTGTGTAAAATCAACCCTATCAATACCAGGGCATTCTCGCAGAGGGTACCAACTTTCCTGACACATTATGGGCTGTCCATCCACGCTACGCACACGGCGCATAAACATAACATTCTCGCCGGGCTGAACATGCAAATGCCGCGCCACTTCAACGGACGCAGCAAGCACTTCTTTAGTAAGAATATGTGTTTGGAACGATTTGCCCTGTTGATGCAGGGACTCCGCGAATGACAGGGGACGTACGCCCGCAGGATGGGAAAGTGCATGATCAGCAACAAAAGTGCCACTCCCCTGTACACTTTTAAGCAATCCCTCTTCGATTAGCGTCAAAATTGCCTTGCGCACTGTTCCTCGTGAGAGACTGTATTGTTTGACAAGTTCGTTCTCGGAGGCAATGCGTTGTCCAGGAACTAATTCGTGTGAATAAATTTTTTCGCGCAGATAGTTTGTCAACCGTGCATGCAAAGATGATTTTGACATGGATGTCGATGTTTGAGTTCCTTTTGAATATCTATGTAGTGTTGAGGCCTTATCAGTTGACATATCTAGCGACCTACATCTTCTATAAAAATTTATGGTGTTGATAAGCAAAGTGAAAGTTGAACTGAAAGGATTGGCGAGATGCCAACGCGCAAACCACATGACCAAGGATTTTAAGACCTTTGCATATGCCAATTCTGTGAAACTTACACATAAGCATGTAGTTATCCTACAACAGTTGAGTTTTATGTTCTAGTCAATCCATAAAACTTTAGTTTCTCTGAATGTCTGATAGGTGACGTAGGCTACACCATGCAGCAATATCGTGTTCGTACGTGACAATTTGAGCGGCCGCACTATCTAAATCCATGCTCATGACAACACTTCTTTAATACTTCTTTATTTGATACGTTCTAACTTGGTGTCTTTATATACGTTCTACCTTGGTGTCTTTATATACGTTGTCCCATTTATCCATATTAATATGACCAGTTTGGGCTTCAAGCGCATTAAGCGTACCGCATACGGCTCCATAACGCAGCACGTCGGGCGCGCTCATATTTTGCGAAAGCGCATAGGCAAATCCTGCAATCGTAGAATCACCCGAACCCGTTGCATTAACGCAGCTAATCTGAGCAGCGTGCACGCGATACACGCTCCCTTGATGGTATGCAAGCAAACCGTCTTTTCCCATAGAAATAACAATCCATGCAACACCCGTAAAACGTTCATCGCTCGCAAGCGCATGTACAAGCGCTTGGGGATTTTCGCTGGTAAAGTTTGTGTGCAGCATAGCATTGAGTTCCGAAAGATTGGGTTTTATAAGCGTTGGTTTATCCGACGACAAAAGAGCTGCTTCAAGAGCTGCACCCGATGTATCCAATAGCACATGTTTGTGCGCGGCGGCAGCGCTCGTAATAAGCTGCGCATAAAAATCATCGGGTATGCCTTGCGGCATAGATCCAGAAATCGTAACGCACGACGCGTCTTGTATAAGGTGTGTAAATTTTTCCTTAAATGCCTGCGTATCCTGTGGTGTCACACAAGGCCCCGCCTCTAAAAACTCGGTTTGTTTGCCTTCGTGCAGCACGCTTATGCACACACGTGTTTCGCCCTCTATTTGCAAAAAATCATGAGGCAAATCAGAGTTATCCATGAGCTGCTGCAAATAAGAGCCCATATATCCCCCTACAAAACCGGTTGCTAGAACACGCGCGCCCAACTCGTGCAAAACGCGTGTGACATTAAGGCCTTTACCTCCTGCTGTTTTATGAGCAACTACACGATTAACATCGTCTATACAAAGCTTATCAAGCGCGTAACTTGTATCGATAGAAGGATTAAGCGTAACGGTTAAAATCATAAAAGTATGCCTTTCCCTCAAGAAAGTGGTATGCATATAAAAACCCAAAGGAGCACAGGTCAGGGTCTATATTTAATGCCAACAGAATTTACAATTTCAATTATGTATTATGCACGACAAAGCATACATGAGATAACGCGAGATTCATAAAGTATTCTACAATGAAGGTACATTTTGTTGTCAAATGAAGTATCAAATCATGATTGCCTTGTTATTATGCCTTTTGACAGCAAAGCTCATACACGTTTTATAGGAGGTAGTGTCATCATGCTCGTTTCAACAAAAGAAATGTTGCAAAAAGCCTACGAAGGACATTATGCCGTTGGTGCATTTAATGTAGAGAACCTTGAGTTTGTTATGGCAGCAGTGCGTGCTGCGCAAGCAAAGCACTCGCCTATTATTTTACAGACAACACCTGGAACGCTGAAATATGCAAATGTTGATTATTTTAAGGCAATGGTCAGCGTTGCAGCAGAGTCGGTAGATGTTCCTGTTGCGCTTCACCTTGACCACGGCGATACGTTTGAGCGCTGCGTACAGGCTATTCGAGCAGGCTATACCTCGGTTATGATCGATGGATCACATGTTGATTATCAAAGCAATCTTGCTCTTACGACATCGGTAACCAAAGTTGCTGAGCCTATTGGCCTTCCTGTTGAAGCCGAGTTAGGTAAAGTGGGTGGAAAAGAAGACGATGGTCCACTTGCTGCCGACGAAAACCCCTACACCGACCCCGAACAAGCTGCAGAATTTATTGCAAAAACGCATTGCACATCCTTAGCGGTAGGCGTGGGTACCATTCATGGCGTGTATAAAGGTACTCCTCATATTGAACAAGGCGTTCTTAAAGAAATTAAAGCACACACAAATGTACCTTTGGTATTGCACGGTACCTCGGGTGTTCCCGACGATCAGGTTGCACAAGCTATCCAAAATGGTATTTGCAAAGTAAACTATGCAACCGAGCTGCGACAAGTCTTTACCGCTGGCTTTATGAAATATATGGAAGAAAATCCTGCATGCTTTGATCCTAAAAAACCGTTTATCCCAGCTCAACAGGCAATTTTTGATGTTGTTGCATCGCATATGGATAACCTGGGATCTACCAACAAGGCTTAAGGTCTACCAACAAGGCATAGTGATCTGCTCATAAGACACAAGCGCAAACGTTATTGCTCGTTTTGAACAAGCACAAACCTAAGGACATACCCATGATTTATACGCTCACTCCCAATCCTGCCGTTGACATGAATGTAAGCGCCGATGTTGTAGTGCCTAATCGTGTTTGTCGCACCAAAGATGCAGTATATACTCCAAACGGCAAAGGCTTAAATGTGAGTTTTACCCTTCAACATTTTGGTGTACATGCTCCTATTTTAGGTTTTTTTGGAGGATTTAGCGGTACCTATATTGTTGACGAGGCACGAAAGAAGGGCTGTGACGTTTATCCCGTTATGGTAGACGGTATCACACGCATCAACCCCTTTATTTCGACGCCTACGCAAGAATATACCTTCCCTAATGCAGGCTGTAGTGTGCCAGAAGATAAACAGCACGAACTATTACAGTTGCTGAGCTCACTTGATGATCTAACCTGTCTTGTTGTATCGGGCTCGCTTCCTCCCAAGGTAAAGCCTACCTTTTATGATGAGATTTTTGATACCCTTGCTTCTAAGCACGTAGATGTTGTACTGGATACCAGCTCTTCTCACCTAAGCCAGCTTGGCGCAAAGAAGCCGCTTCTCATTAAGCCTAACGACGACGAATTGCATGCCATTTTTGGCTATACGCTTACAGACGAAGATGATACTGTCCGCGCGCTCCATGATTTGGGCACGCAAGGATTTCAAAACGTATTGTTGACGCTTGGTTCGCGCGGCGCGTACTTTTTTAATGGAACACATGTTTGGTATGCAAACGCACCAAAAATTAAGCCTTATTCTACGGTTTGCGCAGGCGATGCTACGCTTGGGTGCTTTTTGGCATCATATGTGGTGCATAAAGCATCTGTTGAGCAGGCTCTTACAAACGCAATGGCATGTGGCGCAAATGTTGCTATGTCTGCAGGTTTAGGTACGTTTTCGCGCATGGACGAACTCAAAGAAGCTGTGCATGTAAAACAGGTAGACTAGCACCTATGTTGATAAGGTGAGATTAGATGTTAGAACACGCGTTATAATTCATAGGTTGTTGCATAAGAAATCGGGTATCTGCTGTAAGCGGACACCCGATTTTAGAGTCTATAGAGATTATCTTAGCTGTTTCACCTTGAGAATGCTTACTATTTGCGACGACGTAGCAAAATTCCGCCTATTATCAGACAAACAGCAATAATAATGCCAATAATGACAGGTGCTTGCGTTCCGCTAAAAATATCATTAGTTACAGCTATCATAAGAATCTCATTTCATATCCTACAAGCTTGTCCTATAAGGTCTGCTAAGCAAATAAGTAACCTCACACAGGCACACATTATACTAGTTGGTCATGAAATCACAAATGACACTCAGATAATGCTCGGTGTTTTCGGCGTAACACATGTGCCTACAACCTTCAAATAATTCCCAGCGTGCGTTTGGAATACGATCAAACATAGTCTTTGCAATAAGCGGTGTGCACTCATCATCTGTGCCGCTGATAATGAGCGTTGGCACCTTAATGTGGTGCAAACGATCAATCACGTTCCAATCTGCAAGCGTACCCGTTGCCGTTAATTCGTTTGGACCCCACGCAACTACATAGGATTCTTCGCCACTTTTCTTAGGACGGCGCAAGCATTCGGGCGCAGTTTCGTCGTATGTTAAGTCGCAGCAATGCATAGTCATAAAATGGTCAAGAGCCTGGGTATATGCACGGCCAGAAAAGTCCTGTGTTTTTTCGGCATTCATAAGCGCACTGTATTCAAGCGCAGGAAGCATACGCGCAAGACGGTGCTGCTCGCGCGCCCAAAGTTGCGAGGACGGCAAAGTAGACGACAAAATAAGCCCTTGCAAACTCTGTGCGTTGCAATCCAGTGCAAAGCTCTGTGCCAGCATACCGCCCCATGATTGGCCTAACAGATAATATTTTGATAAACCAAGATGGCTGATAAGGGCATCAAGCTCGTTTTCCCATGTGCTAAGTTTCCACAAATCGGGCCGATTTTCTACATACGACTTTCCGCAACCCAGCTGGTCATAGCTGATAACCGCACGGCCACACAAAGCCACAGGATCAAGGAGTTCCATATAATTGTGGGTAGAACCAGGTCCTCCGTGAAGCGTGATCAGCGGTGCTTTACCAGAAGTTATGTCGCCCGCAATGCGGTAGTACGTTTTATAGCCCATAAAGTCCATCGTGTTTTCGTGAACTTCTATATGGTCGTTTAACTGTGATAATGACATCTCTTCTCCTTTGAGCTATTCCTTAAGCTGTTCAAGCAAATATTGCGGCAGTTTTTGAGTAGATAAGATCTCATCAAGCTCTTTTCTACCAATAACACATACACCCAACTCGCGCGCTTTGTCTAGCTTTGAGCCTGCCTGCTCCCCTGCAATCACAAAACTTGTTTTACGAGATACCGAACCCGAAACTTTTGCACCTAAGGCTTTGAGCGCATCTCCTGCAGCAGTGCGCGACAGATCCTCAAGCGTTCCGGTGAGCACAAAGGTGTATCCTGTTAACGATTGCGGAAGCAGAGCCTTCTGTTCAGGAGCTGAAAGCACCACACCTGCAGCTTGCAGACGGATAAGCACTTCCATATTTTGTGGCATATGCAAAAAGTCAACCAATGAAGCAGCAATTTTGGGGCCAACACCATCTATAGCTGCAATTTCGTCTTTATCTGCACGCAGTAAACTTTCAAGATCAGGATATGTTGCCACGATAAGTTCTGCAACACTTGCTCCTACATGACGAATACCCAATCCAAACAAAACGCGGGCAAGACCTGCTTGTTTACTCTTATTGAGCTGTGCTATGATTTTTGACGCAATTTTTTTACCAACACGAATGGCGTCACCCTGCTTGTGCAATTTATTGGTAGTATCGTACGTGCGTCCCGTATCAAGCGAGCTCAAATTTTCTAAGCTCAGTTTATCGTAATAATCGGCAACATCTTTAACATAGCCTTGTTCTGTAAGCCTGGTGATAAGTTCAGAGCCTAAGCCATCAATATCCATAGCCTTTCGAGAACACCAATGGATAAGACGTTGAGATGCCTGAGCTGGGCAATCAAGCGAAACACAGCGATAAGCCACTTCATCGTCCTCGCGTACAACGGATGCACCGCACGCAGGACAGGTTTGCGGCATATCCCACACAGGACGCGCAAAATGAAGCGCAGCAAGATCACCTTCTAAAACTGGTCCTACTACTTCTGGAATCACATCGCCTGCTTTGTGGACAACAATGGTATCGCCTACACGCACATCACGACGACGTACTTCGTCTATATTATGCAACGTAGCACGTGCTATGGTTGATCCTGCAACCAAAACGGGATCAAATTCGGCAACGGGAGTAAGAACGCCTGTTCTACCAACTTGAATGCGAATTTCTCTAAGTATGGTTTGCTTTTGCTCGGGCGGAAACTTAAACGCAATTGCCCACCTTGGCGCGCGTGCCGTAAAACCAAGCTGATCTTGGAAGGCAAAAGAATCAACCTTGACCACAACACCATCAATATCGTAATCAAGTGAGCTGCGGTTTTTAAGCGCACGCGCGCAATAGTCGTGCACCTCTTGTGCACACACACAGCGCTGCGCATGTGGATTGACACTAAATCCGCACGAAGACAACCATGCCAAAAAATCGGTTTGGGTGTGAACGTCTAAAGATTCGCGCGAAGCAAGTGCATAAATAAATGTTTCAAGATCACGATGTGCGGTAATGCGTGCATTTTTTTGACGAAGCGAGCCAGCCGCAGCATTACGCGGATTTGCAAAGGTAGGACGGCCTTCATCGTCGGCGGTTTCGTTAAGACGGACAAAGCTATGCTTGGGCATATATACTTCGCCGCGCACCTCAATATCCGATCCAAAACCCGTGTTGGCAATTTTTTGCAAACCATCACGTAAAAGGGTGTGCGGTACATCTTTAATGGTAATCACGTTGGCGGTTACGTCTTCTCCAACACTACCATCACCGCGCGTTGCCGCACGCAAGAGCTGACCATTGTGATAGGTAAGCGCAACACCTAAACCATCTATTTTAAGTTCACAGGTATATGCAACAGGATTGGACGGCGAAGACCCAAGCGCTTCATCAGTTTTCTCAAGCCAGGCATCCAACTCTTCCAAATTCATAGCGTCGTCCATAGAATACATGCGCTGAGCATGGGCAACCCGACGAAATTGCTGAGAAACATAACCACCTATACGATGTGTGTATGAATGCTCATCGTCGAGATAGGGATACGTTTTTTCGAGATGCAACAATTCTTGAAGATAACTGTCAAACTGGTTATCGGTTATCAAAGGCGCGTCTAAAGCATAATATCGATAAGCGTGATACTCCAATAGTTTTCTAAGCTCACGCACGCGCGCCTCAGGCAAGCTGGCATGCGTGTCAACAGGAACATCAGCTTCTAGCGATTCATGCGGTGTAGAAACAGGTGCGGTAAAGTTTTGAGGATTGGACGTATCAGACACTGCAGATAAATCACCGCGTTGCATAGAATCAGACATATCTGGATCCTGAGCTTCAGACATCACGTCAAACAGCGTAGGCTGTGTCATCTGAGTTGTCTTAAGCGAAGAACTTGGTATTTTCTCTCTAGATTTACTCTGCTGTGTCATTTGTGATCCTTATTAGCACAAACTGCAATAAACTCTCGTACTGGCGTTTGCTTGCGGTGCACCATTACATCAAGCGCGCGCTATATCCTGCTTTTTCTACGGCAGCAATAAGTTGCTGAGATATTTGTGCATCGCTACATACTACTTCTGCTGATTTACAGGCAAGGCTTACATCGACATTACTAACACCTGCAACCTCTGACAGCGCTTGCGTTACGTGACTTACACAATGTTCGCAGGTCATACCCTCAATTGCCAGCTTAATAATCACTGTTTTCTCCTTATGCGTTACAGATACTTCTTTATGCGTTACACAAGTTTTTTCTTTTATTGTAGATGAATGTTCGCGCAAGGTAGGAGTAATTTTTGAAAGTGTGCGCGGTTTCCATCTCAGCAAACGAAGCGCGTTCCCCACTACGATAAGCGAAGAAATGCTCATAGACGCCGAAGCCATCATAGGGTTAAGCGTTATGGAAAACGGTTGGAGTACGCCTGCTGCAAGTGGTATACAAATAACGTTATATACCAGTGCCCAAAAAAGATTTTGCTTGATAATACGTGCCGTTTTTTTACTTAAATCGTATGCATGCACAAGATCGCATACATTGGAATTCATTAAAACGATGTCGGCGGAATCAATTGCAATATCGGTTCCAGCACCCACCGCAATACCAATATCTGCCTGTGCTAAAGACGGCGCGTCGTTAATACCGTCGCCTACCATTGCAACTAATGGATAGCTGCGAAAACCTACCAAACGCGAAAGCCTATTCGTGCGCGCGTGCGCAGCATTTTGTAAATTCTTGATACATGCGTATTTCTCATTTGGTAACAAACCTGCATGTACTTTATTTATGCTGAGCTGGCGCGCAAGCTGCTCACATGATGCAGGCGTATCCCCAGAAAGCATAACTGGTTCAAGAGCGCGCGTGCGCAAAGCGGCAAGCGCTTCAATGCTTGAAGGCTTGCAAAGATCTTCAAACTCAAAACAGGCATAGGCACATGTATCGTAGGCAACGTATATAACGCTCGTTTTTAACGTAGACTCAGGCAATACAGCACAAACTTGTGTTATATCAATATGCAATGAGTGCATAAGTCGCTCATTACCTATTACCAGGCGTCTGCCTCGTACATAACCTGTGACACCAAGACCAGGTTGTTGAGTAAAATCGCAGGTATCAACAACAGAAGTGCACGTTTTGTCGCTAAGCTCTATGTCATGCTTATCTGCCAATGTTTTAATATATAAGCATAAAGCGCGTGCAACCACGTGTTCGCTTTTATGCTCAAGCATCCATACATCGCGCAAAAACGATGCGTAGGCCTGCTGATTATTTGATAATTCATCAAGTACAACATGTGCCGTAACACAGGGCTTGCCACGGGTAAGCGTGCCTGTTTTATCAAAAGCAACCACACGTACACGGCGCAAGTTTTCAAGCGCAGAAGCGCATTTGAATAAAATACCAAAACGCGCGCCACGCGCACATGCAACCATAAGCGCAACAGGTACTGCCAAACCCAGGGCGCAAGGACAACTAACAACTAACACGCTTACAGCACAATTTATTGCCCAAGGAAGTGCGGATACTGCGCCTGCAAGCAACAACCAAGTGACAAATGTAACCAAAGAAATCAATATAACGGCAGGTACAAATAAAGATGCAAGTGTATCAGCGATGCGTTCAATAGGAGCTTTAGTTGAAGTAGCTTGTTCAACAAGGGTAATAATATGAGAAAGTACGCTCTGGGAAGCTACAGTGTCCACACGCAAACGCGCCCAACCCTGCAGAACGTGAGTTCCTGCATAAACCTTGGAATGAAGTGTTTTGTCTTGAGGAAACGCCTCGCCTGAAAGGGCAGACTCATCTACTGCAAGCGAGCCTGCAACCACGGTGGCGTCCAGAGCAATACGCTCCCCTGCTTTAACGATTATTTCTTGCCCAACCTGCACGGAATCGCGCGAACAAAGCTTTTCTCCCGAAGAAGTAACAACCGTTACCAAAGGCGGCACCAAATTGATAAGCTCGGTTAATGCGCTTGTTGCTTGTTGCTTGGTTTTTGTTTCAAAATAGGTTCCAATACTTACAAATACTAAAATCATGCCGCACGAATCAAAATAGAGATGATCGAGGGGAAAAGCCGCGGATACGCTTACGAAAGCAGGAAGTGCCTCTGTAAGGCTTTGCTGCGCGTGTGGCAAAGAAAACACATGTTCGGCATAATGCAGAAACGCAAACACATCAAACCAGCGAAGCCCCACAAGAAACGTTGAATATACAAACGAAGCAAGTGATCCAAGTGCAATAAGCGTATCCATGGTGGCATAACCTGCGCGAGCTGCCTTAAAGCCACGTATGAAGTACACGCGGTTGATAATGAGAATGCACAGCGCCAAAAAGAATTGGATGAGACCACCAAGTGCGTAATCGGCACGCGAAGTGCTTGAAAATAGACAGGGCAATCCAAACATAGGAGCCATAGCAAGATACATCAGTGGCACGGCACAGAGAATTGAAAGTTTAAGGCGATGCGCAAGACGGGAAAGTTCGCGCAGGTCAGAGCCTGCAGGAGTTGAATGAGAGTGCTTTTGAGCTACGCCAACAGCGGCGGCAGCGTCAGAAGCACTACCAGGTGTGGCGGTTACACTGTTAGCAGCTGCATCGGCAACACCATCATGCGCACCACCAGCAACATCACTGATTTGAGCATCGTAACCTGCGCTTTTAAGAGTATCCACAACCGTTGTGCAGAAAGACGGACCAATTTCATGTGGATAAGCCTGTATACGCAGTGTATGCGTTAACAAATTAACGTCTGCTGACTGCACACCCGTAATACCCTCGGCTGCCTGCTGCACATGCTTAACACATGCCGAACAAGTCATGCCTTCTACGTCAAATGTATACAAACGCGTGTTCTTAGACAAGGACATATAAGTTCTCGCTTATAAATTATTGAGATCCATAATGAACTCTTTTAAGCGCTGAAGCTTTTTACGTTGGTTTGGTGTACCTTGTCCATTTTGATCGGAATCATCGGAATCGTCTTCATTGGTTTTGGGTATTCCAAAAGGATCAGCATTGGGCGACTGTTGCTTTTGCAAGGTGTTTTGTTGCTGCTGTAGTGCTTCATCCGATCCAAGTGTCACGTCAAATGTTTTTTTCTCTTTATCACGCCAAACCGTAACACGCACTGTTTGGCCAATTTCATGAGATCTAACATTCAAAATCATTGCATCAGCCGAGGTAATTTCTTTATCATCAACAGCAGTAATAATATCGCCCTTTTTGATACCTGCTTTTTCGGCAGGACCCGTTGCCGCAACATCTGCAACGTAGGCACCTTCGGTAACGGGCAAACGATAATGTGATGCATTTTGTGCGTTAATGGTCTGCATAGCAAGGCCAATATAGGCATGTGTTACTTTTTCGCCATTCAAAATTTTATGGGCAATTTTCATAGCATAATTTGATGGAATGGCAAAGCCAATACCAGAAAAAGCCCCCGATGTAGAAGAGAAAAGCGTGCATATACCAACAAGCTTACCTTCGGCATTAACTAAGGCACCACCAGAATTACCAGGATTAATAGAAGCATCCGTTTGAATTAAGTTGGTATACAAGGTTGTACCCGACTTTGTACGCAGCGATTGATTTCGTGCAAGAGAGCTTATGATACCTGCAGAAACAGACTGATTCAAACCGTAGGGGCTTCCTACCGACATAACCCAGTCGCCAACAGAAAGCTTATCTGAATCGGCAGCTTCTATAGGTGTTACTTCGTCGCCTTCCAAATCGGCTTTAATCACAGCAATATCGCTTGAAGGATCCGAACCAACCACCTTTGCGGAATACGTTTTGTTAGCAATAGTAACCGAAACAGCTTGAGCATTAGCAACAACATGATAATTAGTAAGAATATTACCATCGCTATCGAGCATTACACCCGATCCCACACCTGAACCCTGAGCTTTTTGCACTCCAATTGAGACAACCGAAGGAAGAGCCTTAGCAGCCGCAGCCTTTGCTGTGGATGTATCCTGATCATGGGCGTCTATAGTTAAGGGAGAAGAATTACCCTGTGAGCTGTGTCCGCGCGTTTGGGCTAGGTAGTTTTGAACACCAAAATCAACGCCTGCGCCTGCAAGAACAAGAATAAGTGCCAATCCAAGTCTTACCAAACATGTACGCACATGGCGTTTTTTTCTCATGGTATCAGGTTTACATGGATCAGATTTTGTCTGTGCACATGGAATTTGTGCATGAGCACTTGAAGTTGAAATTCGTGGAGCTACGACCGTATCCGCTACATGAGCCGAAACATGTGGAACAGAAGACGTCGTTTTACCTTGTTGGTCATGTTCATGTTGAGAATGAGACACAAGAGGATCCATAACATCTGTTGGTGATGTATCTTGACGAGGCGCAGTTGGATTTACGTGTTGAGGATGCTCCAATTCATTATTCATTGCAACACCTTTCTTTTCATGAGGCAAACATATACCTCAAAACAATAGCTAAGAGGTTATCGGTATATATGAACTATATACATAATCGGTTAAATGTATACATTCATATAAAACTGACACACGCTCACCGCACGTTGCACAAAACATAACACGTTACACAAAATGAGGTAATCGTTAATGCTTACGATTTAAAGAGATACCCTACACCACGAACCGTAGCAATATGAGAAGCGATCTGAGGTCCCACTTTAGAACGAACGCGACGTATATGGACGTCAACGGTTCTTGTACCACCGCAGTATTCAAAACCCCACACCTGATGCAAAAGTTTTTCGCGCGAATATGCACGACCTGGATGAGTAACTAAAAATGAAAGAAGAGAATACTCCATTAATGTTAAGTCTACAGGCTTAGTGTCTATGCACACTTGATAGGTAGCAAGATTAATACTCATATTGTCTACGCATATCTCGTCCGCTGGCTCTGCTTCTTCGCCTGTCCACAATAAAAGTGCACATCTAATTTGAAACTCTGAACTTGGCGCAGTGGGCAAAATGAAGTCAAAATTTATATGCTTAGGAATATACAATTTATCTAAGTTACGCTGATCTTGAATAAGCAGCAATGCGGATACACCGTGTTCAACGCCTGCAGACTCAATAGTCTTAAGTACAGCAGTATCAAGATCGAGGGTATCAATAATAATAAGATCAAATTCATGACCCGAGTCAAATGCACGATGAATCGTTTGAGGTGTAGAAGACAAAATAGATACATCCAAGGCCTGCTTTAAATCCTGCATACTGGCCACGCATCGTTTAGTATGAGCTACCAGCAAGACATTTTTATGATGCATTGAATATCCTCCCTTAACCCCTTTAATACACCGTAATTGCATCTATATGGTCAATGCATAACGAAACACCGTAAAGCTAGACGCCTACATAACATTTTTTACGTTCCCAATCGGTAACAATAGAACAGTACTCATCCCATTCACGACGCTTTTCTTTAAGTAAATACTCAAACAGATGATCACCCAAAACACCGCGGCAGAAATCGCTTTGTTCAAAAAGATCAATAGCGTCACCTAGATTTTTAGGCAAACGATGAATACCAGCTGCCTTTTGCTCTGCAAGACTCAAGGTGTCCAATTTCATGGGAGCCTCGGGCGCAAGCGGAAGTTCTTCTTCAATACCGCGCATACCCGCTGCTAAAGATATAGCAAGCGCAAGATAAGGATTTGCCGTAGGATCGGGATTTCTAAGTTCGATACGTGTTGACTGATGTTTTCCAGGCTTATGCGTAGGAACACGTACAAGCGCAGAGCGGTTTTTGCGACCCCAGGTTGTATATACGGGAACTTCTCCATTTGCAACAAGACGTTTGTACGAATTAACTGTTGGATTAGTGATAAGCATAAATTCTGGCGCATATCTTAAAAGCCCTGCAACGTAGTGTTGAGCGAGAGGCGTTAGATGAGCAATATTTTCTTTTTTTGGAGCCCAAAATAGGTTATTGCCCTCTTTATCAAACAGGGATTGATACAAGAACATACCAGAACCCGAAACTTCGGTAGATGGCTTAGGCATAAATGATGCGATCAAATTATTATCAAACGCCTGCTGACGAATAACCAAACGCGCTGTCATAATATTATCAGCACAACTTATAGCCTCGGTATAGCGAAGCTCTACGCTATTTTGCGAAGGAGCGGGTGCGTGATAGGAATATTGAATAGGAATAGACATACGCTCGAGCATAAGAGTTGTTGAGCGACGAAGATCGGTTGAAGAGTCCGATGCCGTAAGATCAAAATATCCAGCTGTATCAAGTGATTTAGGAAGTAAAGAGCCATCCACATTAGAGCGATCAAAATAAAAATACTCAATCTTTGGACCAACATTTAAAATATAGCCTTTAGATTCTGCTTCGGCAAAAACTCTACGTAAACATGAGCGTGGATCGCCTTCAAAAGGATTGCGATGAGGCGTTTTTATGTCGCAAATAATACGTGCTACACCATCATTTTCGGAATGTCGCCATGGGAGAATTTGAAACGTAGTTGGATCGGGAAACGCAAGCATGTCTGACTCTTCTTGCGGAACAAAGCCTTCAACTGCCGAACCGTCAAATCCGACTCCTTCTTCAAAAGCCTCTTCCAAGTCTTCAGACGCAATAGAAAATGATTTAAGTTTTCCCAACACATCGGTAAACCAAAGGCGAACAAAACGAATACCGCGTTTTTCTACGGTGCGTAAAACAAAATCGATATTGCGATCATCACCCATACGTTCCTCCTCAATCAGTATTTGTGTTAGTTTCTCACAATCGTGCTGGGAAAGAAACGTATTTTCTTGCGTTTTTTGAAAAAGTAAACAGATAACACAATTTATAGCAGCACAAAAATGTTACTGCTAAGCTTTGTGCGAAGTTGGTTGCTGCTGAACCCTGCTCAGACGTTGAAGCGCAAGTGCTTTATCCGCATGAGCAAGCATAGCTTGCGCAGCTGGACATTGTGATTGACCCGAATTTTTGCTTAAGATACCAGCATGCGCGGGGCAGGACTTTTTAACATCGCACGAACCGCACGCACCTGTCATACTGCGTGCAATACGATATATACTGCGAACCATCACAGCTCCAATAAGAAGCAATAGCAGGTAATCTATACTGTGCACGGTAACCTCTCTTACATGTACTAGACAAAAAGCACCTAGTTGGCGCGTTGTGCAATTTAACATCGCCGATAGCAAACACACAGCCTCATCCAAACATATATCTGAATAGTACGGACGAATCAATTTGAGGGTGTAGTCGAAGATATTATTTTAAGTATACATTCAGCTTTACAGCTCACCTGTCCATAACCCATTCCATCATCATCTTTACAAACACTTGCCACTATCTCTACAAAGACTTATCTCATACCTTAAAATGAATGCACTCAAACAGTACGAATGGGTATAAAAAAGCTATACTAAAGAGTAACTACGAAAGGTTTTATATGAAAATAACTAAAGAAATGTGCATCTGCATAAGTGTAATATTTCTTCCTGGTGGTTTACTCTTTTTAGCAGACGCTCTTTTTGGACAAAACATGATATGTGGATACATTGCAGCACTCGGCTATGGCTTGGTTGCCGCGTGCTGGATATACTATTTTGCTTCTATAAACAACAAAAGTACTGCAAACAATGAGCTTATAACAGCTCCTTCAACTATGCCTACCAACGCACGTATTGCCTCGACAAACACAGAACATACGACAACCTCACCAAACACGAGTGCGGATAGACTTGCAACAAAAGCGACAACCGTAGCTGCAGCAAAAACAGACGTCAAAGACAGCTCACAAGTTCACGCACGGCAAACAAAGGCGCTGGCTCAACAAATTGACTTGGCAAAAACAAAAATTGAATCTTTTGATCTAGATGACTTTACCTCAAAGCTGCTCCATACAGCCGATGGAATTGCAGCATTGCGACTCTTTGCGCAAGATGTCAAAGACAAGCGCGCTCTGTGGGATTCTTCCCAATTTAAACGTGCAACCGATCGCTTGCAAAATAGCCTAAGTGCATCCGCCCAAAAAACCGTGATTTGCGACGAAACAGGCCAAGAAACGCAACTACTCAAACTTTCTACACTTTCAAACAACGCATATCTTACAGACGATTCACCAACAAAATCACCTCAAAAGCCTTCTTGTCTTGCATGGTTTTTAGTGCGTGAGCTTATGGATTCGGGTATTTTTTCCGATCAAATTACGCTTACCGAAATGCGTATTGTTCGTCCACAGCCGTCTAACTTTTTCTACATTCGTACGTCTGGGAAAAATCTAACAACTCAAGCTTTACGTGCGGTGGAAAAAGCAGAGGTCGCGCTTAACGCAACGCTTATTTTAGCTGAGCATTTTCAAGATAAGGAATTTACCCAAGAACAGGCACATGCGGTTTTACACAAGTATACCAACTCAATTGCCCATGAACTTGCACGTATCAAGCCAATGCTGGGTAAATCCCAAGGTGAGGTGCCCAATACTGAGTGGGTAGTACGTCGAAGTATAGCCTATGCTGTTGAAGCACTACGGCTTCCCTATCGTCTCCATGTAGATTTTCGTACCAACGTTGCAGATGGCAATGTTGCTCTTGAATTTGATACCACAGACGCGCATGTATTTCCCGATTATGATTTTGTAAACCATCTTCCTCATAAAAATTCAGCCAGCGATAAAAAATGTCTGGCAAGTGCTTATACGCTTCGTCTTGCATTACTGCTTGCAGGTGTTGCGTTTGCAAGTTCTGACCGTATTGAACATGTTTGGATTGCCGCGCGCAAAAAGCAGAACAGCAACACTTCTTGCTTACTTTCGGTAGATTTTGATAAAGCACGCTTTTTGACCATAGACTTTGACGAACTTTGCGATACAAAAAAGTTACAAGACATCTACCACCAGTTTGTGCCCGAAATTCATGTTTCTGACAACATGTTGCATCCAATTGAACAGACATTTTCGTTGGATGAAACGCGTTTTTGTCCTTCCAAACGCTACGACGTGCTCTTGAACAACAATACGCGCCTATCCAAAGAACAACAGCGCGTATTTGGTTGTCGACATGCCTCGGGTTTAGCAATCGAGGAAAACGAATGCCTCGAAAAACTTGCGGCACGTGTTGCAGAAAAACTCGCACGCGAGGAAACGGCTGGCACGCTCAGCTGCTCAGACAAAGTACAGATTATTCTGGAATGTGGCAAAAATGAAGTTGATCCGCGCATTACGGAAGCGTGCAGACGCTGCGCACGTAAGCTTATTGCTGCTTTGATACCAGATAATACTCAAGCAATCACCGAAGAACTCATAAGCGGCGATACTCTTAATCAAATTGCCAAACAGGCAATCAATGCCTGCAATAATGAAGCATACCAACAAGCACTTGATTTGCTTACACCGGTATATACCGATATCGAGAAAAAAGGCAGCTATCGTGATACACAAACGGTAAAATGGCGCTACTTTAATAACTATATAGATCGTGCACTTTATAACAGCAAATATGGGCGCATTGAATATGAGCGACGCTGCAAAAACCGTGAGCTTGATAAAGAAGCGTTGTTGCCGCACACGCATACAGCGCGCGAATTCATGCAACACGAACAGCAAATGTGGGATTCGCATCGTGTTTCGCTGATGCTCGTACCCGACGCCTATTATGAAATGCTTTTAGGATTATCGGTGTGCACAGCCGCCTTAAAAGATTATAAAAAAGCTGTTACATATGCTTATAAACTGGTAAATATTGCACCTGTTGATGGGCAAGCTCACATTCAGCTTATAAAATGCTTAATTGCATGCGAGCGCTACGACCAGGCACGAAATGAGCTTATCGACTTCATGCGCTATGCTTACGCTCCCGAAAGCTTAGCGCTTGCGTACTATCACATGGCTCGTCTTGAAATGATAAAGAACCACAAGTTATCTGCTCAAGCATGTTTTGCATGTGCGGTACATTTTATGCCACGCCTTGTTGCGCAATTACATGCAGAATTAGGTATATCTCAATCTGATGGCACTGAACATCCATTTTCTATGATGGATACACAAGAGCTTATATCGGTCCTTAAAGCCTACAACATACCCCTTGCGCCAACTCCTGAGATCACGTCATTTGTACTTGAAGGAACAAAAGCGTCGCTTGATGCCGAGGTATTCCCCGTGGCACGCAATTTTGCAACGCTCTTAGGCTTACTGTCGGGTGATGATGTAATGGTAGGCATTATCCGCTCAATAGAAACACGGCCTCAAGAGGGCGAATAGCCTACGTGCAGCTTTGCTTGAATTGCTTCGCTTGTAAATCAAACGTATGTTCTAGTAAAATATGTACTTTAAGCAAAATATGAGCGTGTACAAACTGAGAGCACCATACCAACAAAGAAGATAGCTGATGCACCTAAGACAATAGGCTCAATTCCTCCTGTTTCGAGTAAAAATCCAGCAGCCGTTGATCCAAACATAATAGCAACATTAAACGAGCAGGATTGAAGCGCATTAGCAACGGCAGTGCCACTACGAACCTGACGCGCAGTTGCAGTTTGAAAAATGCTGCTCAGCGAGCCAAATGCAATGCCCCACAGAACGAATGCACCGTGAAGCACCATCTCGAAGTGTAAGCTATAAAAGACAAGCATAGCTACACAGCCCAGCACAAACATCGAGACCAAAAAGAGATGAAGACGCGTATCAATAAACCTCAAAATAAGGATGACCGAAATAATTGAACCTATACCAAACCAAATTTGTGCTAGCTCAACACTGGGATAGCTAAACGTAGAAATAAGCGTGGTAATAAACGTATATACTCCGTAATTTGCGCCAACTCCTAAAAACGTCAGAACGATGACAAGCAAAATACCTGGGTTAGCAAGCATGGTAAACGGAGAATTTTCCCGGCTTCGTTTTTCACCTTTAACGTGAGGCAAGAACATCATGCAGAGTACCATAACACCTACAATAAGCAAAGCCATAACCGCAAACTCAAACTGAAAACCAAATTGACGACCAATCCAGGTCATGCAGGGTTGACCAACCGACATACCTACCGTTATACCCGACATAATAATGGCAACGGCTTTGCCAGCAGATTCGCGAGGAACAAGCGACATACCGTATGCCGTGATCATGGGCCACAGTGTGCCGGCGCAGATGCCGCCCAATGCTCTTCCAACAAGAGCAATATGAAATTGTGGCGATAGGGCAACCATAAGATTTGAAGCTGCAAACCCGATAAGTAAAACAGCTAACAGTTTTTTTCTATCGCGAGAAACCGTAAGAGAAACTAAAGGAATTCCAAAAATTGCAGAAGCAACTGCATACGCTCCTACAAGACCCGCTGCCTGCGTCTGCGATATCGAAAAATGTTCTATCATAGCAGGCAAAACACCTGAAGGCATAAGTTCGGATAAGACAGCAAGACAGGTAATTGAAGCCATTAAAAGCAGCGATGAAAGATGAAGGCTGCGTGCTGTACTATGAGTAGATGTAGCCGTATCACAAGGTGTCATGATCTCTTTTTGTGTGTTCAACAAAACTTCCTTTATAACTTCTTACCATTAAACATATACACATATAAAATGTACGAATTTTAACGACAAAAAAGAGAGCCACACACGCGGCTCTCTTTCTAATCAGCCTTTTAAATAAGTGCAAAATAATGAACTCACGGTAAAGCTAATTTATACGTATAACCCCAAATGAGTTATGCTTTGCGAACATTAGAAGCTTGAAGCTTACCATTTTGACCAGTGGTAATATCAAACTCTACTGCTTGACCTTCGTCCAAAGTCTTAAAACCATCCATTTTAATCTCACTAAAGTGTACGAATAAATCATCGCCATCTTCGCGAGAAATAAAACCGTAGCCCTTGTCTGGATTAAACCATTTTACAGTACCCTGAGCCATGTCGTGCCTTTCTTTCTTGTCCTATTGGACTTAATAGGTGCATACATTATGTACACACTAACTAACCGCTACTTATAAAGAAACTCTTTTACCAAACACACACGATGGTGACCTTGGTTAAATAGTCTTTTCACAAGCACAGTTTCTATCATACTCTATAAATGTAATAATTTAGTCGACAATTATATTGCATTCTTTAAGACTTACGATAGCTTTGTGTTAAGACTTGCAAATTCTAGTGGAATAACATCAGCTTCACAATCAAATGCCTGCTCTATAGCATGTGCTTGTCCTAATCTTAAACTACTTAACTCTAGATTTTGCGTGCGTTCGTAAACACGCGCCTCCATACGAAGCACATAGGCAACATATTGAGCAATAGAAGCACCCACCTGAGATAGATTCATCATCGTAACCAAAGAAGCGGGAGCAAGCTGCATAACAACTGCTGAATTCATCTCAAGCAATTCTGCAATGGCGTCATCAACTTCACCTAGATGCGTAATGTCTTTTTTAAGAAGCGCGTATTCCAAAGGCTTGGAAACGCCCTCAACAAATTTTTTAATTGCTTCTTCAAGAAAATCCTTATGAATCATGAATTCTCCTTTCGCTATGAACACAAAACTATCTCACACAGCACCTATATTTAAGGTTAGCATCTATGCAGTTGGAGCATGCAAGCCTAAATGTGTAAACGCAAGTGAAGTTGCTTGTCTTCCTTGCGGCGTTCTAATTAACAATCCTCGTTGAAGCAAATACGGCTCGTACACATCTTCTAACGTAGCAGGATCTTCCCCTACCGCAGAAGCAATAGTGGTAAGTCCAACCGCTCTACCTCCAAATGTTTGCGTTAATACCGATAATATCTTTTTATCCATCCAGTCTAAGCCCATTTCGTCAATTTCAAAGAACGATAAAGCTTGTGAAGCAACATCCCAGGATATTTCGCCATGGGCTTTTACCTGTGCATAATCTCGGACGCGCTTAAGAAGGCGGTTTGCAAGACGAGGTGTACCGCGCGAGCGGGATGCAATTTCTTGTGCACCTGAATCGTCAATACCAACCTCAAGAATCCCCGCGCTGCGTTTTACAATTTCTGCCAGCTCATCCACCGAATAATAATCAAGGCGATACGAAATTCCAAAACGATCGCGCAAAGGTCCTGTTAACAAGCCCGTTCTGGTGGTAGCACCAATGAGCGTAAAGTGAGGCACATCTAAACGTATCGAACGTGCAGCTGGACCTTTTCCAATAACAATATCAAGGAAAAAATCTTCCATTGCCGGATAGAGCACTTCTTCTACCTGATGATTAAGGCGATGGATTTCGTCGACAAATAAGACATCTCCCTCTTGAAGGTTTGTCAAAATAGCAGCTAAATCACCTGTTCTAGCAATTGCTGGACCTGAGGTTGTTTTAAGGTGAGCACCCATTTCATGAGCAACAATTGAAGCAAGTGTTGTTTTTCCTAAACCTGGAGGGCCCGAAAACAGCACGTGATCGAGGGTTTCTCCCCTATCCTTTGCAGCAGAAATAAGTACACGAAGGTTTTCGCGTACACGCGTTTGTCCGCAATAATCTCCCAGCGATTCTGGTCGTAAACTACGCTCAACATCTAAATCATCTTCGGTAAGCTCACACGCCACGCTCCGCGAAGCTCCTGCGTTATGTGCTTGAGCATCTGTTCCGCTCTCGTGCTGTAAAGCATGCGAGTGCATGCTTGAAGCGCTATCGGCAAAGAGGTTTTCTTCGTCTGCTACCCACACTATAATCTGCCTCCTAAGCGTTGAAGCGCTTGCGTAATAACGGTTTGTGCCGTAAGCGATGGATTATCATTGCATTCTTTTTTATCATACGGTTTAAGAGCAAGCTCAACTTCTTGAGGTGTAAAGCCCATAGCCAATAATGCCGATTGCGCGTCATCAAGTACACTGTGCTGCGGTGCTTGCTCACGCGCGCCAGACGTCTTTTGCTCGGCAGAAGCCAAAATACGAAGCTCGGCATCTTTTGCAAACACATCGGCTAACTCTATAAGCAAACGTTGCGCTTTCTTTTTTCCAACGCCTGGCACCTGTGCCATACGTGTTACATCTTCGGACAGCGCAATTGTTGCTAAATCTGATAAAGAATACGTTGACAAAACCGCCAGCGCAAGTTTAGGACCTACACCCGAAATATCAATAAGCCTATCAAACGCGTTTCGTTCTTGGCGTGAAGAAAAGCCATAGAGTTCCATAGCATTTTCTTTAACGATCATTCTAACTAACAGCGTAACAGCCGTTTGACCACATGCAGGTAAATTGGCAGCCGTATTGGCAGAAATTCCCAATTCATATCCCACGCCCTGTACGTCTAAGACCACCGAGTTTGGAAAGACTTCAACAAGTGTTCCTGTAAGCTGAACGATCATTATTTATTTCTCCTGCTCTGACGTGTCTTATCCATAACATTTCCAATGCCGTGAGCATAATCGGAATGAGCCTTACTTGCAGCTGCGGTAAGCGCACGAGCCTGTAGTTTGTGTTGAAGGGCTTCGGCACGTTGCTGTTCAAGCATTTCTACCGAAGCACTTTGATATGCCGCCTGCTGTGTGCGAAGTAAACTTGCATGGCAAATTGCCGCAGCCAACGCATCAGCACAGTGATCGGGTCTTGGATCGTGATCGAGGTTCAAAATATTTCTAACCATAAAGATCACTTGGCGTTTATCAGCTGAACCCGTACCAACAACAGCTTGTTTAATCTGCATAGGAGTATATTCGCCCAAAACTACACCTGCACGCGCACAAGCAACAAGTGCCGCACCACGTGAATGCGCCGTATCTATGGCAGAACGCACATTTTCGCCAAAAAATATTTTTTCAATAGCCACGTGCACTGGCTGATAGCGCTCAATAGCATAGGAAATTCCCTGATAAATAGCATCAAGACGTTCGGGCAACGACTGAGCAGAGGTGGTGACCACGCAATCATACGCACGTGCGCGATACACGCTCCCACGTGTTTCCACAATACCCCATCCTGTATGTGCAAGTCCTGGGTCTATTCCTAGGATTACCATGCTATCTCCTTAGTATCATCCCGATAACCGGAACATTAGTTCTAGTATATCAGATTCTTTGACAATGTGGATGAGATTTAAGGACTTAGTTTTCAGAATACGGATTATTGTCATCTAACTCGTGCGTCATCTGCAAAGACGTACCCGATACAGATGATGCATTTGCATGAGATGTACGCGTGGGACGCTGCGCATGATTATAAAATACGCCACCATAGCAAAAGTCACGCACTGTTCCCAAAATAAATTTCAGATGACGCTCGGCATGCGCCGAGGTAAGCTTTTTATTCATAAGTTTGGTAAACGAGGCATCATGTGCATGTGACTGATGGGTATCGTTTGCACGAAACTCCATATTTTCAAACGTATCAAGCTGATTGTCTAAAATATAAAAGCTTTCTTCATGTGAGAGCGGGCGCGCGTTCAAAATATCGTCCACCAAATCTTGAATCGACTGATCTTGCGAACGCACCTGTGCACGAGCTGCTTTTTGAGAGCTCATCTTATTTTTGAGATCAAACGCATGTTGCAGATCACGAATAAATTTATCAATTGTCTTATCCGATGTATTGCTTTGAGTGTCGTCTGAGGTATGCTCTTGTGAATCATCAGACGTTTTATTAAACACACGCTGAATATCTTTCATAAATGTTTCAAAGTCGCTTACAGAATCACTTGGAACTTCAATATTAGCCTGCATAATGTGACTATCTATATCGCCCGGAAGCGATTGCAAGAGCTTGCGTAATTCGTCTTCGTCAATGTCGTGGGCATTACCCACCGTCATAAACCCACCTGCAACAGGAAGCGTTTGAAAACCATGACTCTCAAGCCATGCTTTAAGAGATTGTGCATGTTTTATAACGTCCCTATCAGCGCTTGGGTCCACATCACGCGCGCCGGTTGCGCGCAAAAGAATGTCCTCATCAAGTTCATCGTCGTCGTCATCATCGTCGAGATACGGATCGTCTGGGTCGGCATCGTCTGGGTCGGCATCGTCGTCATCTGCTCCGAACAATTTGAGCAAAGACTCAGGCGAACGAGAAAAAGCCTTCATCAACGACAGGTCTATCTTTTGAAACAGCTGTGACGACAGGTCTGTTGGTACCAGAGCGGTTGATAACGTATCAGCTTGAGCAGCTAAAATGCATGCCGAAATGGGGCAGTTAGAAAGCGTAAACGTATCAAATGGTGCTGCAAGCGTGTGAGAAAGTTTATGCAAACACGAAGTAAAGAAGTCAATTACTTCTTGAGTGGCGCCAGATTGAGTGGCGTGAGACTGATCAGACGCTGATACACGCTGGTGAAGATAGTTCTGCAAGTTGCTATCAAGTGTACGAACATCACAGGTAGCAGGCACAGACAGGTGTTCTTGCAGCCTTTGATATTCAATATTTTTATATTCACAGGTTGAAAAAAGAGCCGAACGAGTCATGCGAGCACGAGCAAGACGCTCAACATCACAGCGCAAGAGGTCGGCAAGCGGAGCAATGCGAGTACATGTATCAAAAAGTGTGTATACACCCAGCATATACGAAAGCTTGTCGCACGAACTTACCAACACAGCCGAAAGCGTTTGTGCCCATGTTTGTGCATAGCCAACAAGTGCACCTTCGCGAACATGTATTTTTTCTTGCAACGTTCTAAAACCTTGACCGTATGACATATCGTTGCAGGTACGAGCATCAATTCCTAACGCAGTTGCCAATGTGTTGGCAGCCGTAAAATCATACGAGCATTCACGAGGTGCAATCAACGCGTGCACGTGCAAAGCACCAAGTGCATCAACCAATAACGCCGCAAGCACGCTACTTGCAAGACCACCATCCATGACGCAAACAACTTCACGCGCGCCAAACATCGCGCACCTGTCTTGGATACCCATACAAAGCGCATCCCATATATGCATGTAAGCATAGTCAGGATTTTTTTGAATACGAGTTGACAGTTTTTGAGTTGATAGTTTGTCTTTAGATGTTGGCGATTGATCGGTGTTATACAAACAAAAGCGCTGTTCAAAGGGTGCACAATACGCGCTCATTGTTCCATGTGGCTGCAAAACAAAACTTGGTGCTACATAAAGTTTGTTGTTTATACAACCAATACTTGGCACTACATATACAGGACATATCGTAGGAGTTATCAAAGTATCCTGCATAAACGGCGTTACGCGCGCAAACTTGTTTGCAGCTGTATCAGGAGCTGCATTTTCAGCCGTGCGTTCAGCCGTATGTGCAGACGTATTTGAAGGCGTGTTTTCAGCCGTACTTGAAGGCGTATGTGCAGACGCATTTACAAACTCGAGCGCAGACGAGAGCGAAAGTGGTTGAGAGTCAAACAGAATGATTCCATGTGGCTCGTATTTTTTGTATGCATCTAAATTACGCGGCGAAAATGTACACACAAATCTTTGATGACACAAGCTAAAACGAGTAACACGACGCGGCAAGCGTTCTTCAAGAAGAAATGCGCACGGATACTCACGCGAGGCAAAACTCCAATCACAAGGAGCTAACAAAGGTGTTTTCACATGGAGCGCCATGGTATACAAGCAGCGCAAGCGCACATCTAAATCATCACAGCGCGAAGAGTGCGCCAAAGAAGATGGATCTGCTGTACCTACTTTCAAGCACGCATTGGTAAAACTACGTGGAACAATAATTAAATCAACTGCATGACGTGTAGCATATGCGTCAAGTTCTTCAAGCTTGGCAAGCATTTCGGCAACTGTTGAACAAATAAGACGCGTATGTACCATCAATATATTCATGAATCGCTCCAAAACTTTATACTAACACCGCACAACGCCATTTGAGTAAGCATGGTATCATGCGTTGAACTCACGCAACTCTTACCGAGCGCGCTTACAACCCTTTAGATAAACACACTCACTCGACAATCCGAACCAAACATATCCTCAATCTCGGCCTTGAGCAGCGGATCGCACGCATCTACCGTAAGAGGTAACTCCATATGCATAATATCATGTGCCGAACTTTCGTACAGCAACTCAACCCTATCAAGTCCAGGATAGCGCACAAGCACGCTCCGCAGCATTTCAAAATAAGGCGTAGAGAGTTTTGACGTAGAAAGGCCGATTTCTATAACATGAATTGAGTTAATTGCACCCGAAAGCTGAAGCGGTGCCAAAGTCTCTACAATAACTTGATTACCTCGCTCGCCACGCTCAAGTTTACCAGTAACTTTGATGAAAATATTTTCGCCACTGCTATCAAGCGACTCCAAAACTTCACCTTTAAGCAGCGCAGATGAAGCCTCAAACACCTTAGGAAATACAACTAAAGGAATTTGTCCTTCCATATCTTCGAGCGTAACAATAGCCATCTGTTTTCCCGTTTTAGTAAGGCGACGCTGAATAAGACCTGTTGCTGTCATGCCTGCTAAATGTATTGTTTTTCCTTCGGGAACTTTATATTCCAAATGCGTGGCGCCGCTTTGCTCGTCAATAACTTCTTTGCTTTCTTCCAGCTCACTTAAGGTAAAATCACGCGAACGACGCAAAGCAACCTGATACGGGCGCAGAGGGTGGTCGGTAACATAAATACCTAATACTTCGCGCTCTTGCGAAAGCATAAATCCGTCTTCCCAGCGATCATGCGGATCTGCAGGAGGAATTTTTTCTTCAAATCCCGATCCTTCAACCGTTCCAAAATAATCAAACAGCGACAGTTGTCCCATCGAACGATCTTTTTCGTGACGTGCAGCCTCATCTATAATATTTTTAGGATTGTTTTTATCAATAAATCCCATAAGCTGCTTGCGTGGATAGCCACACGAATCAAACGCACCAGCCTTGATAAGAGCTTCTACAACACGGCGGTTTGCCTGAGCAGAATTAACGCGCTTCACAAAATCATGCAAATTTGCAAATGGGCCGTTTTTCTTGCGTTCTTGCATAATAGCAATACCAACATTTTCACCAACACCGCGAATACCAGCAAATCCAAAACGAATTCCTTGTGGTGTTGCCGTAAAATCACGACCAGACTCGTTAATATCAGGAGGCAAAATTTTAATACCCTCGTGATTACATGCACTAATATAGTGGACAATTTTGTTGGTTTTACCCATATACGATGTAAGTACCGACGCCATGTATTCACGCGGAAAATATGCTTTTAACCAGGCTGTTTGCATAACCAAAATAGCATAGCCTGCAGAGTGCGATTTGTTAAACGCATACGACGCAAATTCCAAAACATCGTCCCAAATACGTTGTGCAACTTCTTTTTTATAGCCGTTTGCACTTGCACCATTCATCCAGTGGTCATACGTTGTTTCATCTCGACCGTTTTCCCAGTGAAAAATGGTACTGGTTAAAAGCGCAATTTTTTTCTTTGCAACAGGTTTTCTGATTTTAGAGTCGCTCTCTCCTTTAGAAAAACCACTCATTTTTACCGAAATCTGCATAACCTGCTCTTGATATACAATAGTTCCGTATGTTTCGTCCAAAATGTCTGAAAGTCTGTCATCATAAAAGACAACAGGTTCACGACCGTTCATACGGTTAATGTAGCTTGTTACCATGCCTGCACCCAAAGGTCCCGGACGATACAAGGCAATTAAAGCTACAATTTGGCGAAACTCTTTTGGTTTCATATTTTTGATGGTTGCTGTCATGCCTTCCGATTCAATTTGGAACACGCCAGCAGTTCGTCCCGAACCAACCAACTGAAAAATGCGCGGATCGGTAAAAGGTATTTTTTGCGGATCAATATCAATGCAAGTAGCTCCTGGTTTAAGGCAAGCTTTAACTCCATCACCCAAAGAATCAAGCTTGCTTAAGTCGGGATAACTAGCACGAATGTTATCAAGTGCTTTAGAAATAACGGTTAAGGTACGCAAACCCAAAAAGTCCATCTTTAACAGACCCATATCCGCAACGGAATGTCCTTCGTATTGGGTAATTTCTACGCCACCTTTGGTGTCAAGCTTAGTGGGAACGTGGTCATTAACAGGTGTTGGTGCAATAAGAATAGCGCAGGCATGCACGCCTTCGCCACGAATGATACCTTCAATAGAGCGCGCAGCATCAATAATGCGGTGCTCATCACCATTATTATGGTAAGCATCCACAAAATCGGGGTTATACATGTCCTCTTTGCCTTCAGTTTTTGAAAGCACAAATTTGAGCTTAGTCTTTGGGTCACTTGAAACCATTTTGGACAATTTTTGCGCAGTTGCAACGGGATACCCCAAAACACGAGCGGCATCGTTAATTGCCTGTTTTGCCTTAATGGTTGAGTACGTAATAACGTGACACACACGATCAGAACCATACAGTTCACGAACATGTTGCACAACTTCCAAACGACGCTCATCGTCGAAGTCCATATCAATATCGGGCATCTCGGTACGCTCAAGCGACAAGAAACGCTCAAACATCAGGCCGTTTTCAAGCGGGTCAAATGCCGTAATGTCCATAGCGTATGCAACAATAGCACCTGCCGCAGAACCACGACCAGGGCCTACACCAATACCATGCTCTTTTGCCCATCGGACATATTCTTGAACAATTAAAAAGTAGTCAGCAAAACCCTTAAAACAAATAACGCCATATTCATATTCAAAACGTTCTTTTACATTTACACCGTTAATGGTAACGTCTTGCCATTGTTTGCCGTATTTACGCGCCAAACCTTGTTCGCATTCGCTACGGAAACGCTCCTCTGATGTTTCACCTTCGCGCAAACCAGGAAACTTAGGAAGATACATGTGCGTCCAGTCAAGCTCAAACGAACATTTTGCGGCTATGCGAACGCTTTCGTCTACGGCCTCAGGAACCCATGCAAACAGTGCGCGCATTTGTTCTTCGGACTTAAAATAAAACTCCGAACCGGGAAGCGTTGACTGGTAATTTTCGTCGAGGTGGGTGTTGGCACCAATACAGCTTAAGATATCGCGCGTTTCAACGTCATCTTGATGAAAATAATGATTGTCATTAGTTGCAACAACAGCTATTCCCTCTTCTTTTCCCAGCTGAACAATGCGTTGTGCGATCATTTGTTCGGACATACCGTTCCAAGAATCCAAAGAAACACCGTGATCTTGGATTTCAAGATAAAAATCATCACCAAACAAAGCTTTAAATTTTTGTGCCCACGCGCGCGCTGCATCGTATTGCTGCGTAACTATCATTTGAGCGATAACACCATGCGCACAACCGCTTAAACAAATAAGGCCTTCATGATACTTTTCCAACATGGCAAACGTAGTACGAGGCTTGTAATACATCATTTGGTTTGCCGCAAGTGACATCATTTTCATTAAGTTAACGTAGCCCACAGCATTCTTTACCAAAAGCGTTAGGTGATAACGTTTTTGCGGCGTTCCTTTTTCGATACACTGATCAGGAATGAGGTTTGCCTCACATCCAAAAATAGGCTTAATAAGAAGCTCAGGTTTTTGTGCACGAACGCGCTCGATATCATGCGTTTCATCCCATACGCGTTTATCTTTTTCCCATTGTGCATGACATCTATCGTGAGGCGCAGCGTCAGGGTCATCTGGCTTAGGCTCTTTGTTATCCCACTGTTTTTCATAGCATTCAACGTCGTGCTTGTACTGCTTCATATCGGCAGCATTATCGTTATATTTTCTGCATGCTAAATCGAAATCGGGGATCCCAAACATATACGCATGATCGGTAAGTGCAAGCGCGTGCATGTGTTGAGCAACTGCTGCGTCCACCATATTCTGAATGGAAGTTGATGCGTCCAAAACAGAAAAAAACGAATGATTATGCAAATGAACAAAAGCCATTATTCCCTCAAATTTCGTCTATTGTAGCTGTATATATCGTAGCGTTATCTATCGTAGCTGTTTTATCGTAATCGTATGTCCTTCTTTTTAGCAAGCAGGATTTTTAGCCTCACAACTGCTGTAATCTGTTTTAATTACATAAGGTTGTCCATGCCCATCGTCTAACTCAACGCAAACAAACGCACAGGTCACACTTGTATAACCAGCATGCAACAATACATCGGCATACAGTTGTGATTGCAATGCATGGCGAGCAGCAATCTCTTCTTTTGACAAGCCCAGATCTCCTGTTTTGTAATCAATAAGAAGCGCATGACGCGACGAAGCAGAGGTTGCTAATAAGTCGAATGCACCATGATAATAGCGCCCGTATGCCGAATCACGTTGGATACAAAACGGCACTTCAGCACGGATAGTATCGTAGGTGAGAACTTCACGACGAATGTTAGAATTCCACCAACGCCAAAGCGCGTCACGTAACCGCTTCTCTTTTGCAGCAGATAACTTCCAATACGCACACATGCGCGCAATGTGTTCATCTGAGGGGAACAGATTTTGCGATTCTACCATACTTTGTGCAAGTTGATGAAATGCCGAACCTAGTGCAGTTGCGCGTGTTGTATCGGAAGTATTCATCGACACATCTTGAACAGACACAGCGTCTGCTTTTTTCGAATCAACATGTGAGGCAAGCGCTTGCTTATCTTGATCCATGCTGTCTTTAATCGAAGAAAAACTATAAAAATCAGCTGACGCGCGCTGCATTATAATGTCATACGTTTTCTGCGAAGAATTTGTATCATACAGTTCAAAGGGTAGCGAGCTGGGATGCATTCTATCATCTTGTATCTTAAGCGTGTCTGTACACGGTGAAGCCTGCTTCTTATCCTGTGACATTGAAAACGCTTCTGATACCGGCAAGCTAAGGCTATACACAAGCTCACGCTTAAGAGGAATCTTGTAGCCTTCAAGCTCTTCAAGTGCATGATTTCCTCTAATAACAAGCGTATCTGAATCATCAGGTTGCAGCTCAAACACACGAACAGAAGCATCTTGAGAACCACCGTATGCCTTATGGTGAAGTCCTGCTTGTTCATCCGTTATATCCAAAGCCTGAGCTACGCGCAATGCAAGCGTATCACGATAGCCATCTTTAACCGAAACAAGAGGCAAACCAACAATCAATGCTTCGCGTGCGCGCGTTAAGCCTACATAGAGAATACGCGCGCTTTCTTCGCGATCACGAAGCGAAGCCAAACGTTTTCCATACTCAAACCACTCGCTATAACACACAGGCGCGTGTTCTTCTACAACCCCCTCATCAAATTTTTGATGTGGCATTAAATCTGATGACGGCGGAACCAGCATACAAGCTACCTTTGCCGCGGTCTCTTGCGCGTCTAAAGACGAGGAATGTGCGTCGGCGTGAGTTGGCTGCTTTGTTGTAGATGCTGGCTGCTTTGTTGAACTCTTAGGTACAGACACACACATCACGCGAGGAGCGGCAGGTACTTCGGTATACCATTCGCTTAAAAAGACAAGCGGAAATTCCAAGCCTTTTGAAGCATGAACTGTCATAACCTGAATTGAATCCTGATCATCACCTGCAAGAGATGCCGGCGCAATCTTTGAGCGAGAAAGCCAAATGTCAAACTCTTGAGCGGCGCGCGCTGGCCCTAAACCTAAATCTTTGGTAAGTTCATCTATATATCTAAGTGCAGCCATAATATTTGCACGTACAGGAATAGTTGTCGTACCTGCTTTTTCGAGCCGCAACAACCAGCCCGACTGTTTGACAACATCTAAACATACATCGGCAACACTTTTGTACGGAAGCTCATTACGTGCGCGCATAAGAATATCGTGAGCACGCTGCAAACGCAGAGAACAAGGCATATCCTTGTAAAATGTCATATGCTCCAGTCCACGATCAATCGGACGTTTTGCAGGTAAATCACTTGTTGGCTGATTCATAGACGCAAGAAGCAAAAGGTCTTGTTCGTCGAGAGCAAATAACGGTGAAATCAACAAGCCAAAAAGACCGTTTTGTGTATCGCACGGATTGGCTAAAACATGTAGCAGCTGAGCCATAACCTGCACTTCGGGAGCAGATGTAAAGGTAGAACCTCCACTTACCACACAATTAAGGCCGCGTGCGCGAATGGCATCTAAATATACATCAACATTTGTTGCGGAGCGCACTAAAAGTGCCATATCAGAAGGCTTTTGACCGTGCTTTACATACGCATACATACGCTGTGCAAGCGCCGCAGCCAGCACCTTACGTGCGCAAACATCGCGTTTGAAAGGCGCTTTTACCATTTCTACATCCAAACGAGGAAGATCATGAGCTTTATAGGCGTGTGCGTCACGTGTAGGATTGTCATCTAAGTGCATAAAGTGCTGGACAAGACCTTGTTTTGGATTGCTAGGAGTTCCTGCATCGCATACTTTATCAACAAAGGACAAAATATCTTTATGGCTTCGATAGTTAACACAAAGTTTAAGTGCGCATGGGCATGTAGCTTCACGTTTTCTAAATACCGAAACATCAGCACCACGAAATGCATAAATAGATTGCTGTGCATCGCCGACCGTGGTAAGGTGCTCAGCATTTTTTCCTGACAGTAAAGAAATAAGCTCTAATTGCGCCGTATCGGTATCTTGAAACTCATCAACCATAACCAACTTAAAGCGATTCGTGAGTTGCGCGGCAATGTAAGAATTATGTTTGATAACGCGCAGAGTTTCGTGGATTAAGTCGTCATTATCGAGCATAGAACATTCACGCTTAAGTTGCATATATCGCTCATCCACATGCCGCGCTATGTCTACACACAAATCAAACGCGCGATTAAGCACCAAAAAACGTACACTATCATGCGCGCATGCGAAATCTTCTTTAAGGGTTTTAAGCTCTTGAGCATGTGCCTTACCAACAGATGTGGGAAGCTTTGTGCGAAGCTCCTGCAAACATGCGCATATATCATTACTTGAGGCAATAACTTCATCGTCAGATGTGGCAAATTCAAGTGTATGAGTAAGATTTTGCAAACAGCTTTTTAAGCGCGAGGCAAATTCTGTACAAGGCGCAAGCTTTTCTTTAGCTTTTTCGGTTATATCATCTGCGTTACAAAGTGTAGTAAGACCGCCTATGATGTCATCTATTCGTGGCTCAAGCGTTGTATCCTCTACCTTGGTGAAAGCGTCATATCCATCGGCATATATTTTTGCTTGACGAGAAATGGTAGAGATTACATCGCAGAGCCCTGTTGGTAAAAAGCCCGTGGAAACATCGCCCATGCTTCCCATTTCATATGCCCCAAGCAATAAACGCATACCCGAGATCTCAAAACGCTTATGATAATAATCACTTAAAACATCTTGAACGGCACGACGCATAAGTTTTACGGTGTCGTTTTCAGACGCAATGCTAAATTGCGGATCTATGCCAAGGTCAAGCGCGTATGTTTTAAGTATCCTCGAACACATGCTATGAATCGTGCTGATCCATGCATTATCTACCTCAAGCGCCTGCTGAGGCATATGAGCTTCGCGCAAACTAGAACGAATGCGCTCTTTTATTTCGTGAGCGGCTGCATGGGTAAAGGTAATAATTAATACCTGCGATACATCATCTAAAAATGCAGTGCCGTTTGGACCTGAACCCTTGGTAAGTGCCCACAATACGCGTTTGGTAAGCGTAAAGGTTTTACCCGATCCAGCGCCTGCCTCTACAAATAAAGGAGAAGCAAGCGTTTTGACGATCTGTTTTTGTTGATCGTTGAGCCCGTCTAATATCTTTTCATCGGTGAGGACTCCGCTAGTTTTCATGGTGAATCCTTCCATTCTGATAAGCAATTTTACAATACGGGCATGTTTGGATGTGCTCGGGCGAACTGATGTCTGGCGCAATGTTTCCGCCTATCATGCCTGTAATTTTTTGGGCAATCATATGTTCGGTTGCATCAAGAACCCCTTGAAAACCTGTAAGCGTACTATACTCACTATAATAATTGGCAGGTACCGCAATGCTTTGGCGAAGCTGTCGAGACACACGATTACAACCACACACACGATCGATAAAGTTTTCGTCCACTGCACCCGAGATCGCATGATTTCTTTTAGTAGACACATAAAGCGCACCTACTACATGCAAATTTGGATAAAGCTTTTGTAAAACGCTTGCATAGATAAGCGTTTGAATGTGTTCTGCCAGTTCATACGTACCATCTGTATAGGGGTGTGCGCTGGTAAAAAGCGCATAGGACGGTAAAAACTTATAGGTTGACTTATGCTTATAGTCAATAATAAGCGCGTTACCATGCGCGTCCACATCAACGCGGTCAATAGAACCATTTACATATACGCCTGCATATTCAACAGCCGCCTCACCCTTACCAAAGCCAAGTTCAAAAAATCTCGGCTCAAACCCTTCAAACAATCCTGATTCGTAATCAAGAAACGAGTGCAGATCTTTGCGTATTTGATTAAGCAAACCTTCGTCTTCCAAACAATGCGGTACAAATATTTGCAGTTGTTTATACCTTTTTTGACTCTGCTTAAGGTATTGATGGTGGAGGTGTTCATCAAAGAACTGGTCAAGCAGCATATGCGTATGCTCATCGGCAGTCTTACTTACGCGCGCAGGTGCCTGTGCGTTCGCACGCGCTCCGATCGTATAAAGCGCATCTGAATGCATACTTTTGCTTTGCGCCACGTCAAGCAATTTGGTATGAACAAGCTCAAGCACACGATGTACAAACGTTCCTGCTTCCATAGGAGAAAATCCAGCATCAGGCGTGGTGAGCCCTAAGCGTCGTTCGTTAAACCATAAATACGGACAACGCAGGTATGCCTCAATTTGTGACGCAGAAAGCAAAGGTTTGTCTGCAATCTCGGCTTTTCTACCCATAGGCGAAACACATACCAACGGGATATAGTCTTTGCTTACTTGTCCTGCACATAAAGGATTATCTTGAGCAAACACCTGGGGGCGCGCGCCAGAATAAATCATGTGGGAAATACCTGTTTCGCTCATGCTCATATGTGAAAAATGCGCCAGAACATCATCATCTTCAAAGGACGAAAGCCCATAACACGCTAAAAGCTCGGTATACATCACCGAAGGATAGGTCTTATGAGAAGATTCATCAAACAAGCTGCGCTCTAAAACCACATGATGTTGGGCAAGTCTTAACAGCGCGCGAAAATCGTGTCGCGCGCACGCAAGTGGCGTTACAGGTTTTTCGATATCAAATGCAACAAGAAGCTGCTGAAGTGGATCAAGTGCGCGAGGAAGCGGACTCATCTGTGAAGTTTGCCCACTTAACACCACAGCGTCAAACGAAGCAGGAAGCCAAAGCGCAAGCGCTGAAGGCTGCGCAATATACACACAACACAAAGGCTCACTTGTAGATGAGCCATCGCACGTTGCTTTTTCATCCGTACGTGAGCTATCGCACGATGCTTTTTCATCGCTATGCGAATGGTTGCTCGACACCTTCTTAACTGATGGGCGCATATACGGATACACACTACATGTCATTGAACGCGCAATAAGATATAAATCCTCAATAAAGTTTGGAAGAAAGTCTTCTATACAAGAATCTGCTGTATTTGATATATAAAATTCTTTAAGTTCCTTAACACGTGCATTGAGGTGCATAAGGACGCTATATGCAAGACTTTGTTCAAATGGATGAGGCTCCCGCTGAAAAATAGTGCAGGTATTGCCCATAGCATCAATATAGAAGTCATCAGTTGTATGAGAATCGAACTCTTGTAGGTATGGTTGCGCCAGTTTTCCAAGCGCAGCTGCAACATGACCTTTAAGCAGCTCATGCGTAGCACTTACCACACTTTGAGAAACCATGTGCGGATTTTGGAGCAAATTTAATACGTCGCTTGGTGTAAGAAGCCGATTTGAACGCATAAGTCTATCAAGACGATACACGCTTGACATGCTCATATGCGCACAATCTGACATTAAAAAGTCTATAAGATCTTCTGGAGGCCACCACGACATAGAATCAAGCGGAATAGTAAGGTATGTTCCCTCTTCTTCTTTTGTAGGAGCAGGCCAAGTTTTTGCCGCTTGCATAAGTGTTGTCACACTGCGTAAAAATTGAAACACTGCACGCCCTGTTTGCGTTTCAAGCACCAAAAAACTAAGCTCGGCTTTAACACCAATTCCTTGCTTGCATAACCGAGGTGCTAAATCTTTCCAAAGGTAGAATGCATCAGGTGCAGAAATTGCAACTGTTTTGCACGTTTGGGCAAGTTGTTCTACGCGCGCAGCAATAAGTGGCGAGCGTGCAAGCGGACCTGTTGGCAAAAGTAAATCAAGCGCGCCAGTTGAGGCAACGCTTTGTTCATCGTTTGAAAAAATATGTTGAGATACCTGCGCCAACTCTTCACAAACACTCACATCGTCAAAAAATTCATCGGTTGTAAAAGACTCTATCTGAGTACACGATGACAAAAGCGCAATGAGTTCTTGCTCAAAACGTGTATGTGTATCAAAACCCACCATAAAAATATGAGGTAGATGCACATGGTGCTGCTTAAAAGACACGCTTAGATACTCAAGCATTTCTGTTTGTTCGATATATCCTTGTTCGTGGATGTAGGCTTGGTATGCATGCACAAGCGTAATAATTTCTTGCTGAGCAGGCGTATATGCAGGATTTTTTGCGTCACAAGAAACAACCTGTGCAAACGCCCGTTCAAAAAGCTTTGCCAGCAAACTTACCAAACCATTATTGGCACTAAGCTCAAAATCTTGATTATGCTCATAAGGAATTTGACCAGTAAGCAAACACCGTATGGCATACATGCGTAAAGACGCAGGCACAGCAAGATATGCTTTACTACCCCACACACTCCAGCGTTCTTCAACCCACGCACGAGGTGACGTTATACGTATACCTAAAGCTAGCTGCTGATACGTAGCTATAAGACCTTCGACCTTTGTTTGCATGGTAAAAGAAGGCACAAAAATAACAACGTCTTGCTGTGCGCGCAGAAGTTTCTGCAAAGCATTATAGATAGTTGGACGCAACATAAGTTCTCCTCATGCATACACAGCACTGTTTGAATACCGTGTTAGAATTTTTGTTCTTCATGTAACAGGATAGCGCATGAGGCGGACAAGAATTATAACTGCATTGAATTTAGCTAATTAAAAAGTTGCGTGGCAAAAATTCGTGGGGCAAAAAATTGCATGGTAGCAAGTTGTGGGACAAAAACCTACACGTAAAAAATTGCACAACTCAAAGTTGCACATAAAAAATAAGCTCACAACGTTAGTCTTAGCAACGTTAACCTTAATTACAAATTAAGCGCGCGCGTCCATTCTTCTTCGCGAAAGCCAGCGCAAACAGCCGTTATTTTTTCATCGCACCTAACAACTAATAACGGACGTTTAACCAGTTTTCCCTCGGTACCCATAAGCTCAAATAATTCATGAGTGCTCATACCAGCATCTAATTGTGCCTTAAGGTTCATTTGGCGATATAAAACACCCGAGGTATTGCACAAACGACGCGGATTATCATACGAACTGCACGCAAACCACAAAGACAACTCTTCGGGCGTGGGGTTTTGCTCAACAATATCACGAAGTTTGTAGTCTACCTTATGCATATCAAGCCATGCCTTTGCTTTTTTGCAGGTAGAACACCTTGGATACCAAAGAAGTGTTACACTGGCTGAATCTGTTTGCATATATCTCATCCTCAATTCATATCTCTATGATTGTTTATTGTTTGCTTGTTTATGGATTGCTTGTCCATCGTTGTATAGATACCCTTCCTGTAGCAATTATGTCGCCACAATTTTTTGCACACCAAACTCAGTTTTGCAGGCGTCGCCTTATTTTCAGGTGTTGCTCCTTTTGCAGACTTTGCCTTATAAAACTTTAATGAACCTCCACATGTAACACGATTAAAGCTTACAGATAAGGGTACGATAGATGAAGAACTATATGTCACCTACTACGCACATAAACATCACGCTTAAGCAAAAGCTTACGCACTATGCGCGTGCAATTACATTCGCGCACCATGTACATACAAGTATTGTCCATATAAGTGATGTTTAGCCGTTCGCATATAAGAAAGAGGCGCTCATGTCCGAGTTACTTACTGTTTCAAATTTGCATGCAGGAACAGAAGATAAACCCATTTTGCATAACATCAATCTCACCATTAAGCCAGGAGAAACCCATGTGATGATGGGTCCTAACGGTGCAGGTAAATCAACACTTGGTCACGTTATTATGGGCGACCCTGTTTATCACGTAACAGAAGGTTCTATTCATTTTGAAGATCAAGATATTACCGAGTTCACCGCAGACAAACGCTCTCTTGCTGGCATTTTTCTCTCCTACCAAGCTCCCGTTGAAGTTCCAGGCGTGCCACTTTATAGCTTTTTACGCACCATTTGCCAAAAGCGTCCCGAGCTTAAATTAACGGCGCGCAAGTTTCGTGAGCGTGTTTCTGAAATCTCGTCACAGCTTGATATGGACGAAGCATTTTTAACGCGCGAACTTAACGTTGGCTTTTCTGGCGGTGAAAAGAAAAAAGTTGAAATGCTGCAACTCCTATTGCTTCGCCCCAAGCTTGCGATCCTTGATGAAACCGATTCAGGCTTAGACGTTGACGCGCTTGCAATTGTTTCAAAAGGTATCGAAGCCTATCGCGCTCAGTGTGATGGCGCTTTGTTGATGATCACGCATAACACGCGTATTCTTGAGCGCTTAAACGTTGACCGTACACACGTTATGGTTAAAGGCCACTTAATGGCAGAAGGCCCTGCTTCGCTTATCGACCATATTGACGCACACGGATTTAGCGAATACGAGCAAAAACTTGAAGAACAACTTGATGCGCGTGGAACAAGTGAGGCTTAACGTGAAAGACCAATCTTTAATAGAGCTTGCCGACAAAGGTCAAACCGATGTGTTTGATACCAAATCCGCAGGTGATGACTATGTAGATCGCGGTGCAAACTCAAATGTTGGTGTCGACGAAAAAGGCCGCTCTAATATTTCTGATATCGACCGCTCACTCTATGACTTTGTTATGAGTGAGGAAGGCTACGAACGCTACGCAGACGGTCTTACGCCCGAAATTGTTACCTCAATTTCGCGCAAAAAAGATGAGCCTGCATGGATGCTACAGCTGCGCCTTGAAGCACTTGAAACTTACCACGAGCTCAAGATGGCAGATAACTGGGGTCCAGATTGTTCGGGCTTAGACCTCAACCATATTTCAACCTATGTAAGTCCACGCACCAAACAGGCTCGTAGCTGGGATGACGTTCCAAAAGATATTAAACAAACGTTTGAGCGCTTAGGAATCCCCGATGCTGAACGTAAAAGTTTGGCTGGCGTTGGTGCACAATACGACTCTGAAATTGTTTATCACAACATGCGCGATGATGTAGCAAAACAAGGAGTTGTATATACCACCATTGAGGACGCGCTTCACGATCCGCGCTGGGAACCCATGGTCAAAAAGTATTTTTCCAAGCTTATTCCTCTTAAAGATCATAAGTTTGCTGCGCTTCACTATGCCGTCTGGTCAGGTGGCTCGTTTGTGTATGTTCCCAAAGGCGTAACGCTTAGTTACCCCCTTCAAAGCTATTTTAGACTTAATGCTTCAAGTGCTGGTCAGTTTGAACATACGCTCATCATCGTAGACGACGAAGCCGATTTACACTTTATTGAGGGGTGTTCTGCGCCAAAATATTACGAAGCGAACCTGCACGCAGGAGCCGTTGAGCTTTTTGTAGGCAATAATGCACGTATGCGCTATTCAACCATAGAAAACTGGTCAAAGAATATGTACAACCTCAATACCAAACGCGCACTTGTGGGTGAAAACTCACGAATGGAATGGATTTCGGGCTCGTTTGGAAGTCATGTTTCGTACTTATATCCAAGTACCATTTTACAAGGCAACCACTCTACCTGCGAATTTACGGGCATTACCTTTGCAGGAGCAACGCAAAACCTAGATACTGGCTGCAAAATTGTGATGAATGGTCAAGGCTGTAAAGCTTCGGTTGATACAAAGTCAATTTCTAAAGACGGAGGTATCAACACTTTCCGTTCGTCTATGATCGTTGGTAAAAGCGCACACCACTCGGTGGCAACGGTAAGCTGTCAGTCGCTTATGCTTGATGATATTAGCCGCTCCGATACCATTCCTGCGAATAATGTTCGTTGCGCTACGGCAAGCGTGGGACACGAAGCAACCATCGGAAGAATATCAGATGACACTATTTTGTATCTTATGAGTCGTGGATGTAGCGAAGCCGAAGCACGCACCATGGTTGTTAACGGCTTTGCGAGCCCGGTTTCTAAAGAATTACCCCTTGAGTATGCAGTAGAAATGAATAATCTTATTAAAATCGAAATGGAAGGAGCGATTGGCTAAATGAGCACCAACACAAATGAACAGTCGACTCCGCAAGAAACTACAACAAGTTCCTTGACACAAGAACAACCAACGAGTGCCTTTACGCAGGAAACGGCAATGCACGTAACCAAAGATGTTATCAATCTTGCTCATGTAAACGCCCCGTGGTCGCAAACGTGGAATTATTTACACATCAATAATATTCCCTTTTCTGTTCCCGCGCCCGAAGTACGCGGCACGCTCTATGCGCGTCTTCCTCCCCTGTTCGACCGCATGACCTGCGGCTTAGGAAAAGATGCACAAAAGTGGATAGAATCCGTTGCGCCTGATGCACACGTTATAGAAATTCCAAAAGGTACTAAGCGTACAGAACCTGTTGTTGTTGATGTAAATGCCGATGCACACGAAGCAAAAGATACTGGTATCATCGTGCGCGAAGGTGCCGAGGCAACCATCGTTTTGGTTTCATATGGAAAAGAAGCGCAAGACACAACTTCTGCTAATTTGGCGCGCATTGTAGCCGAACGCGAAAGCGTTATCCATTTGGTAGAAATTGTTGCTATGAACGATACTCACCAACATCTACAAGGCGTAGCGCTTGATGTCGACGATCGTGCAAAAATTGATGTTCACCAATATGCGCTGGGCGGTAAAAAAGTGGCCTTTGGTTTTTCGTGCGATCTTCACGGTAATTCATCGCGTCTTGACCTCATGCTTCGTTATTTTACCTGCGAACACGAACGCCTCGATGTTAACCACCTGTGCAGGCAACGCGGCAGAAACACGCGTTGTACCATGCTTTCTAATGGTATTCTTACCGATTATGCATATAAAACGCTGCGAGAAACCATCGATTTAGTGCACGGCGCAAAAGGCTCCAAAGGAAACGAAGCCGAAACCGTTTTAGTTGCATCCGATAACGTTATGAATGAAACGCTCCCCGTTATTCTATGTGACGAAGATGATGTTTTAGGAAATCACGGTGCTTCTATTGGTTCTATAGGACCCGAGCAGCTTGCATATCTAGCCGATCGCGGTCTTACCGAAGAAGAGGCAAACAAGCTCTTTACGCGTGCAATCTTTGACGATGCAGCCATTCACGCGCCAGATACGGTTTCGAGAAACGCTGTTTTGGATCGTGCGCGCGTTATAGTAGGTGATGACGTGGCAGATGATTTTACCGATGCATTAGGTGAAAATCACGCGCGTAGTTACCAAATTAACGGTGTGATAGAAGATTAGTGACGCTGCAGCGTTACGAAAAAACGTTATACAGCTTTACGCAACAAACTTTACACGGCGTTACGCAACAAACGTTACACGAAAGGTTTTATTGATAATGCTCGCAACCAACGACGAACAGGCGTTGCAGGAAAATCCTTATAAACAAGATTTTCCGCTTTTAGCTCAACACAAAGAACTTGCGTTTTTAGACAGCGCAGCCACAGCTCAGCGGCCTTTAGAGGTAATCAATGCACAAAGCGAGTTTTATCACAACATGAACGCAAACCCTTTGCGTGGCTTGTATAAACTCTCTGTTATGGCAACCGAGGCAATTGAAGCTACGCGCGCTCATGTTGCACGCTTTATTGGCGCGGTGGATACAAACGGCGAAGGACGCGCGCGCGAGATTGTCTTTACGCGCAATGCTACAGAATCTCTAAATTTGATTGCTCAATCACTGGGAACGATGTGCTTGGAGCCTGGCGATGAAGTTGTTATTAGTATCATGGAACACCATTCAAATATGATTCCTTGGCAACAAATATGCAAAAAAATGCATGCTAAGCTAACCTATCTCTATCTAGACGATACCTGCAGTATTTCAGACGAAGAACTTGAGCGCAAAATTACCAACAAAACAAAAATTATAAGCCTTACGCATGTATCTAACGTCTTAGGCATAACCAACGATATTGCGCGTATTGCTGCACATGCTCACAAAGTAGGTGCTTATATGGTAGTGGATGCCGCACAAAGCGCGCCGCATATGCAGCTAGACGTACAACAGCTTAATTGTGATCTGCTTGCGTTTTCTGCACATAAAGCACTTGGTCCTTTTGGTATAGGCGTTATGTGGGGAAAGCTTGACATTCTTGAACGCATGCCCGTATTTTTAACGGGTGGCGAGATGATAGACTCGGTAACCACTTCTTCTGCAACGTGGGCACAAGTCCCCGAAAAGTTTGAGGCAGGAACCCAAGACGCTGCAGGTATTTACGCATTTGACAAGGCTCTTAGCTATTTTGACACGCACGATATGAAAAAGCTTGAACGTCGCGAGGCTCATTTAAGCGCATATTTGTATTCGCGCTTGTCAGAGCTTAGCTTTATCGATATTTACGGAGCACATGACCCCGCGCGCCATAGAGGTGTTGTTTCGTTTAATGTAAACGGTGTACATCCGCACGACGTTTCATCTATTCTTGATTCGTATAATGTCTGCATTCGCGCAGGTCATCACTGTGCTCAACCGCTGCTGAACTCTTTGGGCGTTCAAAGTACCTGCCGAGCAAGTATTGCGTTTTATAATGACGCGCGCGATATTGATCGTCTTATTGATGCGCTGCAAGCAGTACATAATATTTTTAAGCCTTAACGACGTGAGCGGTGGCGCGAGCACATGGGCTCAGGCGGCGCGAACGCAGAAGCTCAGACGCACACAGCAGCTTGCGCACTACAAGACACATAACAGGTCAAACCGCGTAAATACAAAACGGCATACAACCAGCAAGGAAAGCAACTATGGATATGAACAACAACTCGCACCAAACAATCGATAAAAAACCTGCTGCCGGAGTAATGGGCGCTCCCACCTTATACAACGCTCTGTTTATGGATCACGTCAATCATCCCGATTATTGCTATTCTATTGACAACCCAACACTTTCGCACGAAGGCGTTAACCCATCTTGTGGCGATGAGCTTACGTTTTCGCTGAAGCTCGATGAGCATGGCATTATTCGTGATGCATGCTATCAAGGGCACGGCTGCGCTATTAGTCAGGCATCTGCCGATATGATGAGTGACGCAATTATTGACAAAACTGGCAGCGAGGCTTTACAGATGTGCGAACTTTTTGGTCGTATGGTGCGCAATCAACTTCAAGAAGGCGAATCGCTTGACAGCTTAGGAGACGCGGCGATGCTTAAAGACATCTCACATATGCCAGCGCGTGTAAAATGCGCAGAACTTGCATGGGCTACGTTGCAAGAAATGTTAGGTGTACATAGCGACCCCGATACCGCGCAGGCTTGCCAAGTAGCGCCTTCTCACGCGAAAGGGTTATAAGTCCGCAGCCATTGCTTGTACTGCTTGTGCTGCTTGTGCTGCTGGCGCTGCTTACATTACTTTCGTTGCTTACATAGCTAGCACTGCTTACTCGCTTACATTACTTTTGCTCAAGCCTTATTATGTGTAGTAAGTCGTATCAACACACGTATTTGCACAAAAATGGAATATACTAAGATTGTTGTGAAAACAGCAGGAATCATCCTTAAAAACAAAGGTATATTCATGAAAAAAAGACTTACACAATGGGATCTACTTCGCGCACTTGCAATGTTTTTTGTGGTGATAGTTCACAGCAGATTCTATCTTAAAACGCCACAAGCATGCACCATTGCAGGAGAACTTGCACTTATTTGTGACCCCATTTTCTTTACGCTCTCAGGCTACTTTGCAATTCGGCAGCTTACAAGCTCTTACGCAGGATATCTTTGGAAGAAATTTCTCACCGTTGTTCTTCCTCTTATAGCATATGGCGCTTTATTATATTGCTTTGCCATATATAGAGGGATAACCACGCTATCCATTGGTAACCTCATGCGTTTTTATCAACAATTACTTGCAGGTCAATGGTGGTTTATACCAGCTCTTATACCATTTTTAATGCTTGCCCCTTGGTTATACACCATGTTTGAGGCATTAGACACCTATAAACAACGTTCCCTTTTTATTTTGGTTAGCGCCGCTATGATATGGGGAATTATAACAACCGCTTTATCGTCATGGGCGAAAGTTTTTCAGCTCAGTGGAGCCACAGCTGCTATAGACGCTCTTACGCTGTTTGTGTCTCCTGCACTAGTTCCAGGTAGTTATTTTGTATATTTTTGTCTTGGGTATTTTGTAAAAATCTTACCAACACTCATTTCAAAAGAAACGCTACAAAAACTTTGCGGAGCAGGTATAGTGCTTTGGATTGTAGGAGCCGTGTTATCGGCGTTTGGTTATAACAGAGCAGATCCCAGCTATCTGTGGTTTTTTGGTACCATTGCCGTGTTTTATCTTTTTAGTAAGGTGCGCATTACCCAACCCGTACCAAGCAAAATCATAAGTTTTATGGCGCAACGTTCATACTCTGTGTACCTTTTTAACTATGCCGCAATTAACCTTATATTTGAAAAAACACACGTATGTGGCCTACTTACCGCAGAAAATCCAGCAACGCTTACGGCAAGGTTCCCGCTGTGGATCCTAGCTGTTATAGTGGCGTATTGCGTAGCATTTATATGTGCATGTGTAGGTGATTATCTGATACTTAAGCCGTTGCAAAAGCTCTTAAAAAACATCTATTCACAAGTTACATCACAAAGAACTATCCAACGCGCAAAATAACGATGACGCTCATCACACAATTATATATATTTTTGTGATGTTTATCACATAATTATACGTATTTATGTGACGATCATCACATAATTATATATTTTTGCGATAACGAGGGATGATTTCTAGGATATTAAGAGCAACAGGCACAGCGCGTACATCAGGTAAGCCGTAAAATTTATGAATAAATTACGCGACTTTATACACATTCAGATGTGGTGGATTGGTGAATGCCAATTTAGCACGCAAAAAAACCGTAAATTCGCAGAAGCGCTATTCATAAAATAGTAACGCGTTGACCATGGAAAACGTGACCCCCCCCATAATGTTTTCTAAAACGCGCGCGATTACCATCTATCTTGTAAATGTGCTCAAAACCAGCCAGACAATCATATAAAATATTAATATTTATATTTATATTCATATGTTAAAGTCGTAAAGTTTGGGTGATTACAACATGACACACAAGACGCGCTTGCAAAAGCATGCCAAGAAAAAACTGAATAACGAGGTTATTTCAACCGAAACCACAGCAAAACTTGGTGTAGCAGCATCCGTAGCAATCGCATCAACTATTGCTTTAGCTCCTGTTGCTCAAGCAGAAACGCTACAAGCCACACAGACAGACACGGTGCAATCCACGCCTCAAAACTCATCGCCCGCAGGCACCAACAAAGCCGCAGACAACGCGGCACATACGCAAAAGAGCGAACGATCTGTTACACAAGCAGATACCCCACAAGCACCCGTAAACTCACCCGCAGGCACCCAGCCTAACACTCAGGCAAACGCCCAGACCACCCCACAAGCGCAAACACAGCCAGCGCCTGCACAAGGTGGGAACCAAGTTATTACTCCAAACGATAAAAACCCTTCGGCACATTCGCAAGAAGAGGCAAACACCCAGGTAAAGCGTGAAAAAGACAGCAAAAAAACCTACACGTTTACAGTTACATACTGCGTTGAAGGCTATAGCCAAAAACAGCTTTTACAACCAACAGAGTTTACCTTTACCGATGACGAACTTACCAAGATAAGTGATCCCAGCGATCAAGGACTCTATATTCCTGTTGTAGAAACAAAAGGTTATCGCGCGCAACGTGGCGCGTACATTAAAGAAAACGGGAAATACATTATTGATACCAAAAAAGACGCGTCGGTACAATCGTACATAAAAATAGACCGCGCCTTAATTGAAGCTCATAAAAATACCATTACGTCTACCGATACCAATATTATTTCTAACTTTACGGTTAATTATCGCCCTAAGACTATTACGTATTATGTGCGTCACATGCTCCAAGATCCCAATGACCCCCAAAAGTTCATTGAGTTCACAGGCATTAACGAGCAAATTACTATTAAGGATAAACAGGGTCAATCTCACACGATTAGAGTAAGTAAGGCAAAAGGTGTAGTTGGACAAAACCTCTATGCTCAACCAGTAACTATCGAAGGCTATACGCCCGAGCCAAATCTTATTAACTCCCCCATTCCTGACGATGAAGATTATTCAGATGATGATGACAACAATTTGAATAATCCATCACTTGCAAAAAAGCATCTTGTTCTTGAGTTGCGCTATTTACTTAATAGACATGAAGTATCTTACGATACCCATGGTGGCAATGCTATTCAATCAAAGATGTTTTTATACGGAATGAAAGTTGACGCGGTTCCTACTCCCACACGCAAAGGTTATACCTTTACAGGCTGGACGCGCGAAACACCTGGCAAGAACGCATCAAGTGCCAATTCCTCAACACCTGATACCAGTACTAACGCCACACTTCTAGACAAAATGCCTGATTACGATGTGCATTTTGTTGCACATTGGAAACCAGCGTCAGAAAAAGCACAATACACCGTTAATATATGGGTTCAAAAGGCCGATCTTCCTAAACCCGATGACCCTACCAATATAGAAAACTATGACTTTATTGGTCAGGTACACAAGCAGGGTAAAACCGATACAACCATTGGTGAACAAGACTTAAACTTAGGACAAAACGATATCACCAAGCTGCAATGGCCTGATGCTAATTTACGTGGGAACATCACTAATCAAGATGATTTTTCCAAATACTTTATGGAAGACGATACAACCAAATCCCTTACTACCAAAATGAATGAAGGCACCGAGCCTGAATATTTTGGTTCACAAGAGACGCGCGAGCGCACCAAAATACGTCCCGATGGAACAACCGTCGTTAATAAAGTATTTAATAGACGCACCTACGAGCTTATTTTTGCGAATGCTGATATCAAAAAAATGGCTCAACTAATAAACTGTTTGATAGGGTTAAGCACATTACCATCACAAAAGATGGTAAGGAATATAACGATACCGATAAGAGCAAGCTCTATAAAGTTACCTATCGCTTTGGACAAACCATTCATTACACAAGTGGTTTTCCAACAGATGTCGAAACAAAACGATACACAACAGAAGACGACGACTCGCCCTCATTTGGTTTAGGTTGGAGAGTTGCAAACGACGCTGGTAAAGTTATCTATATAGACACACCACCCTACCGCTTTGACGAAAAACACTTTATAGCACCGAAAGCCAATAAAGATACTACAGCCTTTTCACAGGATAAGATTCGCCTTTTTGGAGAAAAGCTTACACCTTATCAGCGTGTTCTTGTTCCCGATGCAAACAGCGGTCAGGCAGGATCAATACATGTTCTGGTTAAGCTTGAAACCGAAGAATCTGCCCGCAGAAACGATGACAGCAATCGTGAATACGTAGTCTCTGAGCTCAGCTATACCAAAGACGACACGCTGAACAGTAGCTACGACTACGGGGCCCCCACCATCGAAGGCTTTGAGGCGCTTAACAAAACTAAAAATCTAACAGATAATTACGACGAAGACGATTATTACAATAAGCTTGCCGACGAGCTTGCAGATGTATGGAAAAAAGACCACCCCGAAGAAGAAGATGATCCTGACGGTTCTGATGATGAGTTTAGAGAATGGGTTGAACAAAAATTCCCTCATCTTGTCTTTACGTCAAAAGGCTCTGACGACAGTGATCTCGAAGAAAATGGCCTTTTGATCTTCGAGTACAAGCGCAAAAATGTGAGCGTTCGCTTTAATGTTGATGAAATCACACAGGTAAAAGATTCAAGCAATACGCAAGCAAGCACACAAGAACCTTACGGCACAAACGTAAGAAAATTTGCACATAAATATAATGAAGGTGTTACCAAGAATCCGCCTGCCACTGGCAAGCACTTTGCTTCAAGCTATACCTTTACTCTTAACGACAAAACATACACATTTTCGCGTCCTGACAACATTCCCGAAGACTACGAATTTGCAGGTTGGTCGCTTGATCCCACAGGTACCAACAAGCTTGCCACTACAAAAGCAGACGGCACCGCCTATACTGCTCAAGAACTAGCGGATCTTCTTAAGAAATCTCCCGAAGAAATTGCAAAAGTTCTTGGAAATATTCCGCTCGAAACAAACGGCATTACGCTCTATGCAAGTTGGAAGCGCGTTGACACCATTCACACCATAGATGTTGATATGGCGCGCCCAGACGCACCTGAACATACACTCGTAAAAGTTAAACATGCAGGTCATGCCAAACGCGCTAAATTAGGCGTTCAAGGCGATCAAACCACCACCGAGCAAGATTGCTTCCCTGCGGTTGCCGAGCGTCCAGGTTATATTTTTAACGGATGGATGCAACAATACATCAAACCAGATGGAAGCGTACAGTGGCTGCCATTTGCATTTAGTTCCCCCATTCTTGAAGATCTTCACATTAAAGCTCAATGGATAGAGGATAAACGTGTATCTGGTACTATGTCTCACGTCTTTTTACGAGAAGGATATACGGCAGAAGACTACAAAAAAGCTAAGGATACTAACAACCAAGAAGAACTTAAAAAGATGGTTGCCGACATCCAAACAAACGTACTTACTAATTTAAGGCCATGTTCAAGTTATGCTGCAGAGGCAGTCTATCGCAGTGGCAACTATTATCCTGACCATACCTATACAACATTTATGGTGAGCGAGGACGAGAAGAATAACAACGCAGAATTTGTATATACCCCATATGCAATACGGCGCTTTACCGTCCACTATAAAGACGCTGCGGGGCATGAGCTTCGCACGCCCGAAGTCTTTGTATCCAATAGACTTACCTTTGACGTGGCTCACGCCAAAACGATTCTTGGTTATCGCTTACAAAGCAACCAAGCACTGGCTCGTCAGCTTCATTTTGAAGCAGACGAACACGGCGCATACAAGAACAACTACGACGTAGATTTTATCTATGATGACGTTCGTATTCTTTCACGCACCAACGGTGACCAAATAACGCCCGATGATTATTCTCGCCTGCAATTTGATACGCAGACTACAGAACTTTCCATGCAAAACGGTAAAGTAATTTCTACGCCTTCGCATACAGACGGTGGAAACTTAGCTCCGTTTAATGGAACTAATACAGGTGACACAGGCAAAACAACCAATACCCTTACCTTTGATGTTGTTAAAGGAATTAAAGCGTATGAGGCACCACTACCCACACCTCATGCAAAAGAGGGCTATACCTTTACAGGTTGGACCTCTAAAGTAGTATTTGCAAAAGGCGAAACAAGTGTTGACGGTGCAAATCGTTTGCCCGTATACTCGGAGGAATTCCCCTACAAGGTAGTGTATACCGCTCACTTTACTAAAACGCAGATTGCTTTTGTTGGTGGCGATACCACGACCGAGGCGCCCGAGGGCTACTACAAAGTTACCTATTCAGCCGATCAAAACGGTCGCTTGTCGCGCCAAATTTCTGACGGACGTGGTGGCACTAAAACAGAAACGCTTGATACACTCACCAATGTTGTTGTACTTGATAAGTACAAAGATAACGTTATTGAAGCTCCTGTTGCGGTACCCGATAAGGGCTTTGAAGAAAAAGGCGACTTTGAATTTAAGGGCCGTGACGCGAAAGATAGAACCTATATTAAACACTTTGAAATGATCGAACCTAAAGCTGTTGAAAAACGCTATGTTCTACCAGGTCATCTTTTACTACAAGCAAATCAAAGTGCTAAAGATCTCATTGCCAATAACAATATCTATGCTGACGCAGACGATAACGAAACTGGAGCACGTGCAGCAACCTATGAATTTTGCGATGAGCATGGTAACAAAGCATTCCTTGATATAAAAACGCCTGGTGAACATAAGATTTTTATCAAAGTTACCGCAGGTCGCGAAAAGAGCCGCATATCAAAGATGGTACCTTTCTTCTATGAAGTGATGCCGCAGCTGATGTTTGGTAAAGAGTTCAATGCAAAGGGTTACCCAGCAGAATATGCCAACAAGTACAAAAAGATTACGTTTACATCTCATACGCAACAAGGCGTGCTCACAGGAAAAGATCAAACGAGTCCACAAGGCGAATCCGAAACGCTTGAAACCTATGTATACACAGGCGATAAAGCTCCTGAAAATTACCAGCTTGATCTTCCTTCGGCTACAGGAAAAGACTATACACAAGCAGGATATCACTGGGTCTTCCGTGGATGGCGTATTGTGGACGATCCAACACAGCCAGATGTGACCGACTTTAAAACCTTTAAGCCCAACATTTTGCCACAAGCTCGCTATGAGCAGATTACCAAACCAACGGGTAATATCATTTACCAGGCTGTTTATGAAAAGATTCCTTATATCACCCAGCAAAGTGATAACGGAAATGTTCCACCTGACAGTGTTGTTGTATCCTTCCAACCAGCAAATGGACGCATTTGGAAAGATGGCACTGCAGGTCCTAAGGTGTACTATATCCGCAAGGGTATGGACATTTCTAAGCTTGATAAGAATGGAGTGCCTATTGCAGATGGCGATACAAGTAAAACATCTATTCTTGATTATTTAGGTGCACAGTTGTACGGCTATCAGGGTTCGTGGTCCAAGAGCTCTATGCAAGGTATTGCAGGTGATGAACATGTAGGAGATAAACCCGGTGAATGGCTTGCTAATAATGCATTCCAAGAGTTTGTTGCACATCAAACAGACGTTGTTATCCCTCGTCTTATGAGTGAGCGTGCGGTTCTTACTGGAGCAAATCTGCCACAAGCGCGCGACTACATAGAAAATATGAAAGAACTGTTGCAAGACACCTTAAAAGATGACGATAACGATGGTAAGCCCGACGACGATGCCATAAGCATTGAATATACAAGCTCTCCTTCTACGGCAAAAGCAGGTACCTATACCGTTACCTTTAAGGCAATTATTAAACATAAAGATACCGATAAGAACAAAGAATACCGCTTGACGTCTGTACTTAAAGTTATGCCAAAGACTTTGAGTGCCGAAGCTGCAGAAACTCTTATCAATAGCATAGATGCCAAAACACAAGCCAACCCCACAGCGCCTGCACTTACCGAAGAAGAGACGCTGTTCAAGAATCATTATGTTCCCGTAGCGTTTGAATCCGACGAAGCTCAAGGAGAGCTACTTGGTGGTGATACCAAAAAGTCATTTACACGCTACGTAGTAGCAGACCAAACAGGAACCACAAAGATAAAGATTAGTGTGCCGCAGGTATTGGCTAAACTTAACCAAAAAGACAACCAGGGTAAAGGCTTTGACTATAAGTTTGTTGGTTGGGAAAAAGTTAATGCAAACCAGACAGGTACAGATCCACAAGTTGATATTAGCCCCGATAAGCGTGCGATAACCGAGCAATTTAAAGGTAAAACAACGTATCGCGCCATATTTGAGAAGGTCTACCACATCCTTGACTCAAGTGAGGTTGATACGGTTCCTGCAGGATATGTTCCCGTGGCTGTTCTGCCAGCACCTGGTCATACCTGGGAAGATGGATCGCGTGATCCTTATATCAAGTACGTTAAAAGCGGTAGTTCTATCAAAGATACCATTGAAGCTATGCAAAAACAGCTTTCAGGGTTCATCGACTGGACAATATACGACGCAAACAGCAAAGAAATTACCGATCCGCAAGACATTGCCGATCGCAAACCTACGCGTGCTCGTACCTTTATCGCACGTCAAAGTGAGCTGCCACAGATTCACGTTAAAAATGATGTGGTAGTAACTGTAGGCGACGCTATGCCAGCCTATGCCAACATGGTAGAAGATATTACAAAAGTTGACCCTAAAACAGGTAAGCCTCAACTAGACGCACATGGTAATCAACTTACCATTAATGCTCTTAAGGCATTTACCGATCGCACCATTAACAAGCGTTTTGCTGGATGGAAGACCGCTGAAGACGGCTACAAGAACATTAAGACCGATAAAGCCGGTACCTATAATGTTCGCTTTGGTCTTATGTATTACACCGATGCATGGGATATGAATGCAGACGGTACACCTAAGCGAGATAAACAGGGTAATCCTTTGTTCAAGACAGAAACGATATGGGTAAATGTTCCTGTTCGTGTTCTGCCTCGTGTTATACCAGAACAGCACTTCCCAGCACAAGACACACCAGAAGCAGAATTTATAAAGCATAACTACACTAAGGTTATGTATCGCGTTGCCCTGAACGATCATGGACGCCTTACGTCTCCATTTACAACGTTTTATGTACGTCGTGGCTATACCATTGATCCTAATGCACTTCTGTACTTTGACAAAGAGCTTCGTAGTGCTCATACACAAGGAAACGAAGAAATAGGTGTTCCTTCAACCCAAGCTGATACAGGTTATACCTTCTTTGATTGGCAAAAGCTTGTCGCTAACGATAAGGGAGATGTAGTATATCTTGCTCACTTCCATAAGCTTCCTATTGCACACTTTACGCTTGAAAGCACAACAGAAGCCGAGCAACCATTTACTACAAAGCTTATAGGAGATGTACAAAACCACCCACGCCTTAAGGCAGGCTCTATAGTTCCAGATGGCATACATGTAAACTGTGAAGGTGAGACCTGTACCATAAGCGGTACCGCTCATATAAACGACTGGGAAGACGGAGAAGAACAGCGTGTCATAGAGCTTCACTTTGAAGCAGTAGATGAAAGACAAGCAGATGCATACGGCAGAACATCTTATGGACTCAAGAAAGACATTACCGTACGCATTGTAGTTACACGTCCACACAAAACCACTCATCCTCAAGCTCCAGCAGTCTATGATAAGCCCGCTTTACCAAAGGTAGGAACAGGAACACCTCGTCATGCACGTCTTCCCCAAACATCAGATCCAACGCTTGCAGCACATGCAGCAGGACTTTTGGGTATGGGTGTAGGCATGATAACAGCTGTTGCACTTGCACGTAAGAAGGAACGCCACGGCTCCAACCACGCCTCTAAAAAGCATTTAGATTCAAGAGATTCTTAATATGCTCTAAATCAGCTTGATATGTGCGTATGAGTAAACCTCCTGCAAAGTTAAACTTTGCAGGAGGTTTTTTATACATACGAAAACAGATGTGCTTTCTTTCATTAAGGATAAAAGTGTACCTATAAAAACATTGCATACAGCCAAATATGCAGCTATATGCAATGTTGCGATATGCTATAACGAATAGAAATCGTTATTTATTATGACGTCTTTTGCGAAGCAGAGCCCCCGTAACTAACATAATGCCCGACGCAATACCTTGAGGCAATAATGTAGCTAAGCCTGCAAGTGAATCTGATGTTTGCGGAGTATGCGAATCGCCGTGTGGCTTGTGTACAGAGGGGGTATGTGTGTCAGGCGTGGTATGAGGCTCTGTTTGGGGCTTTTTGACGAGCACGCTTAACTGAATCGTTTCATCATCGGTAGCAAGTTTATCCTTACCATCGGGCCACTGAGTGGCATTCCATACAAACGAAAATACTTTACGTACACCACCTTTAGAAGTTGCTGCTGCAGCAAATGTTCCGTGTACCGTTCCTTTCATGGTGAGCCGAGTAGCGTCTTCCACATTTGGATCAACGCTTACGCCCGAAACCACAAGTTTCATCCAACCACTTTTTCCTCCAGCAGCATCAACTATTTTTTCAAGGTCATCATACGTTTTAAGAGAAGCCTCGTCTTTCAGCGCAAACGTTACCGTAAGAGTATTGCCTGAAGCTACCACGTCTTTAACAACAAAACCATCACCAAAATCAACCGCGCGGACGGTATCTTTAGTTACTGTTTTTGGTAAGTTCATACCTTCGGGAACGCTAAATGTTGCGGTAAACTCAAAGTTTTGTATATCAAGTGCAATATCTTTGTGATTAAGATTTGGATATACAGTCTCTATAGCATTCATCTGGTCTTTAATCTGTGTTGCGCATAAAGCACCTGTTACCGTAAAGGGCGTATCTGGTGATACATAAGGAACAGCCGTGTGTTCGGTATCATCTGCTAGTAACAGGTCTCCATATAACTGAGTGGAAATCGGCTGTTGCGCTGCTACCGAAAACAAAATTCCATCATCAACACTTGTGGTGCTTGAATCTCTACCCTCTTCGGTTTGCACTCCTTTCCAGGTAAATGAAAAGAGTTTAATAGTTTTAGATCCATTTGTATCTTTGGTAGCAACGGCAGAAAACGATCCTTGAACACTACCTGATACTTGAGCTGTACCCGTAAAGTCTTTATGCACTTTAACCCCATGAATGGTTAACTTCATAGTATCATTAAGGTTTTTCTGAACCGCAGTTTGAAGCTCTTCATAGTTCTGTATTCCGTCTTTAAGCTGCAAGGTTACCATTGCCGTGTTGTCTTTTACTTCAACATGCGAAACACTAAAGGTATCCGAAAATCCCTCGGTACTTATATCACTTGGTTTGAGGTTATCAGGAAGTGAAAGCCCTTGAGGAACTTTAAACGTTGCTACAAAACTTGATTTGATATCTGAAAGTGCAATGTTTTTGTAGTCGCTTTGTTTAGTTGCACTAAATTTAGCCTCAATGTTTTTCATTTGATCTTTAACAACCGCAGAAGAAATAGCACCTGTAAAATCAACCGTTTGACCAGGAATTACCTCATATGGTTGCTTATGTGCCGTATCTGTTCCCACAAGTATATCAGCTGGAATAGAGGTATCGGCGTGTATTTGCTCAACATGAGGTGCAAGTTTCCACTTAAGATAATAGGTGTAATCATTATCAAGCTTGGTGTCGCCTGATATTGTTGTAGCAGCATTGCCCTCTACATCGCTAAACCAATATTTATAGAGCGTGCTATACACAAATCCAAAGACAGATTTTTCTTCTTTTTGATTGTCCAATACATGATAAGGTTTAGCTGCAAGAGTCTTATATGCAGCAGAATCTGAACTCTCAGGGGTGTTTAATCCATCGCTTGCTGCCGAAACACTTCCATCTCCACACGATTGAAGCAAAGCGTTAAGCGTCAGTTTGTCAGATATTTTAGCCGATTTCTTTACAACAGCTACCTCTCCACCGGTTGAGTCTTTAGTGATGTCAAAAACATCGGGGTGCGTCTTAAAAATGCTTTGCGCGTCAAAAACACCACCATTTGCAGAGAATTTAATCGATACAGTTTTGTCTTTCCATACCGCATAAAGATCACGAGTTTGAACATCTTGAGGTATAGACAGCATGCTTCCAACTTCAACAATTTTTGTAGCGTCTTGAGGATCTGTTGACCATCCAACAAATGTTTTTCCATATGGAACAAACTTAGGTACGCTCTTGATAACCTCTTCTATTGAGCAAACTTTTTGTGCGCGCTGTGCATTATTGCCTGATACCATGTAACTGGCTGCATTTTGAGTATCTGCATTATGATATACAACTGCATACGATGTGGGATCTTTTTCCCATTTTGCATAAACAGCCGTATCGGTGGTAACCACTGTGGAAGGGTCAAATGCTTGTTCTACTCCATTGGCATCCTTATAAAACCAGCCTAAAAATTTATAACCAGCAGCCATAGGATCGCTCGGAGTAGATACACTACCTCCTGCCACACTCTGAGCTGCGCTTAGTGAATATCCGCGCATGGCGAAGGCTTTTACCTCTTCTGTTGTGCCATCTGCAAATTGGGCGCGCACAGGTTCTTTAACAGATGGTTCGTTAAGTGAAAAAGTGACTGTTGCAGCAGGTACCCATACATGTTTTTTGGAGTCTGCAGACGCTTTTTCTACTTTATATTCATACGTATTGCCCTGTTTGTTAAGTGGTGTAAGCATACGAACACTGCTATCTGCAAGCGTAAATAACGAAAGCTGCTCGTTACCATTTTCCGCTCCATTGACAGGAACCGTACTTCCCAAACTTGAATGGTAGTTTGGCTCATACGTGAGGGCATAGGAACCGCCTTTAACGATATAATGGTTTTGTACGCCAGCACCAGTGTCGGCATTAGTTGCGGCAGGCGTTTCTACTAAGCAATTGCCTAAAAATTCTATAGAGCCATCCTTTTGCGCGCCAAATAATGCGCCGCTATTCTTACCATTACCTTTAATAGTTGAATCGGTAAGCACCACCTTACCTGTATTCACATTAAGACCACCCGTACCACCATTATTAAATACAAGCGTAGAATTTATAATGTTGATTTCTTTGTCTTGGGCACCCACCGAAATGCCTGCAGTAGAACCTGCATTTGCCGTAATAGTAGAGTCTTTAATGGTTGAGCTGCCTTGAATTGTTAAACCAGTTGCATGACGCCATCCGCGTTTATTAATGGTAAATTCAGAGTTTTCCATGGTAAGGTTATTCACATAGTATGACATGCCAAAGCCAGCAACACTTAGGCAAGCATTCTTAAGCGTAAGATTGCGCGCGTCAAACCACGTACGCGTCTGCGATGTTACACTTACGGTACAATTTTCAAATACAACACTGTCTGTATAAAAATCGGTATCGCAGATATCATCAGCTGTAATGGTAAGCTTATCTTTACCCGTGCTTCCGTGAACTTTTCCTTGCAAAGAAATGCCACAGCCATCTTCTTGACCATTGTTTTTAAATACATAGGTACCATCAGTAATAAGCGAGCCTTCTTTGGCGGTCAGAGCTGTTTTAAAGCCCGTCATGGTAAGCGTTCCTGCACCTGTGAGCGTTGCTCCATTTTGAAGAATAAGGCCATCAATGGTATTGCCAGTGCCTTGTATAGTGGCCCCACTTGCAGCAACAAACAGCGTTACACCTTCAGGAATCGAAACTGTGTGAGTGAGAGCATAGGTACCCTTAATTCCAATGGTCTTATGTTGTGCAGCTGTTGCGCCTGCCTTTTTTATTGCCTCATCAAGGGTGCGTAAGGGGTGTTGTTCATCTCCTGCAGAGTTGTCATCACCTGCAGTGCCATCTACCCAAATATCAATGTGTACCTGCGCGTCTTTATTGGCTAAACGCTGATACCCCCCCCGCTTACGCTTTGTCCTTGAGCATAAGCGGTGGTTTTATCTAAACCAGCTGCAGAAGAAAATTTAGGTACCGAAGATCCAATGAGCACAGTTGATAGAACAACTCGCGGTAACACACGAGAAAAAGAGTACTTTGTAGATGAGGCGTGTTTACTCATGGTATCTCCTAGAGGTTGCAATCTTTTTATAAAGAAGTTAAGCACTGATATACATACAAAACGTTTGTCTTGTCAACTGATTACAAGCTTATAGATTGTATTGTAACTGAATGTGTGGTGTGATTCTACTACAAATCGTAGACATATATGTAAAACGAAACGTATTAAGGATACAACTTTAACGCAGGCATTACCGTAAGTACTCACTGGTATAACGCACAAATATAAACAAGTTGACACAAACGCTGATGTAAGTGTGTGCTGGATTAGTTGATGTCTGCGTAAACCGCAATGTCCAACATAAAAAATCGCCTTGCTCCCCATTTACCTAGGGAACAAGGCGATTGACTTGCTTTAATCCTACACCTGTTTAAGCCCGTGGATACTATCTACACCACGTATAAGCTTAACCAGACATTCACCGATAACTCGCAAGAGTTGTTCTATTGCTTGCGTTGACGTTTACGCTTTGCGCCTGCAAATATAAAGCCAAATGCTGAGGTAATCATACCCATCACGGCAAACGTGTTTGTTGGATCTGAGGTTGCAGCAAGGTGCTTAGGAGCATTTGTACGCGCAGTTTGTTGTGAGGCAAGTTTAGGACGATGTGCAGATTTCATCAGCGCATCACTGGCAAGCATAAGGGCTCTTTGCGCGGCGTCAATTTCTGCTTGAGTAGCCTTGGGATTTTTAAGAATCGCGCGCGCGGCTGCAAGAGCTTTGTCATAAGCCTCTTGTGCTTCACGCGAGGCATTACGATAATCCTTATTGTCTACATCCACCGCAGCATCCACATCTGCAACAAGTTTGCTGGTATCGGTCTTATAACCATCCAAGATGGCTTGCTTGGCTTTTTGTAAAGCTTTCAGGGCATCGTCGAGTTGTTTTTGCGTAGGCACAACACTTACTCCTGCCTTTGGCTTACCTGTGCTACGGTCAAACTTATCAAGCAATTCGCGTGCGTTCTTTAAAGCAGTCGTGTAATCTTGTAATGCCTTCTTTGCAGCTTCATCATCACGATCACTTACATTTTTGAATTCAGGAGTATTTTCAAACGCATCTTCGCTTGTGTCATCTTCTCCATCTTTAGACTTATCAACCTCTTCTTGCAAATCATGCGGATTGGTGACGTAATTCTTCTTAATTTTATCCTTTATATCCTTAAGGTTTGCAAGAGCCTCATCAACATCTTTTTGAGTTGGAACATCTTGTGCGCCAGCTTTGGGATTGCCGGTTTCATCAAATTTTTCCAACAGCTTCTTTGCATGTTCAAGAGCTTTCTTGTATGTTTGTACATCAGCATTATCCGTGCCGTCTGGATTCTTTTCGCCTAAAGCGTTTTGATACTCTGTAGTAGCCTCAAATGCAGGATTATGAGCAGTTCCGTGCTCATCCTTATCATCAGCTTCAAGTTTGAGTGCACCAGGTTTAGTCTTAAATGTATCATCAATAGCTTTTTTAGCAGTCTTGAGCGCCTCAAGTGCCTGTGCTACATCAGCGTTTGTTGGACGATCTTCGGGCTTTGCATTTGGATCTGGATTTGCAACCTTATCAAGGAGCTTCTGAGCTGCGTCAAGCTTGTCATTATAGTCTTTAAGCTTTGCAGTAGCGTCTGCGTCACCTGAATTTTGCTTATCAAGCGCATTTTTATAGGTAACAGATTCTTCAAACGCAGGCACAATCGGATTGCCGTCTTGATCCTTATCGCCTACTTCGTTAGCAAGCGGCTTAACATCAGTCTTGTAGTTGTCAGCAATCTTCTTCTGTGCACTCTTAAGCTGTTTAAGCAGCGTATCAACCTCACGCTGAGTAAGGTTATTAGCATTCTGCAACTTTTGGGTTATCTTTTCTATAAGCTTATTTAAACCAGGTTTGTCATCTGTACCATCTACATCTTTTGCAGCCTGTTCATGTTTAGCGTTAGCATTATCACCCTTAATTGCGTCTGCATTTTTATATTCAGGCGTCTTTTTAAAGTCACCATTTGCATAATCTTTTGCTTCGGTAAGCTTATCAGTATTCGTCTTATAGCCGTTGGTAATAGCTTGCTTAGCTTGCTTCAAGGCAGCAAGTGCATCGTCAATTTGCTTCTGCGTTGGACGTTCGCTCAGTGTAGCCGAATCCTTCTTGGCAAGTAACTCACGTGCAGTCTTCAAAGCATTCTTATAAGTTTCAACATCAGCTTTTGCCTGCTGAACAGCAGGATCGGCATCGGGCTTAACACCTTGCTTGTAAGTAGCATTCTTGAACTCAGGAGTATACTCGAAATCGCCTTCAGTAGCAGCAGGAGCATGCTCAGGAGTAGACTTATTAATTTCCGTCTCAAGATCAGTAGTAACGGTCTTGTACGCGTCCAGCTTGGTACGTGCTTTATCGAGAGCCTCAAGTGCATCGTTGATTTCTTTTTGCGTTGGCTTTGCGTCTTGTGGCGTATCTGCACTGTCATGCTTCTTCAAAAGCTCTTGAGCTTTTGTCAATGCCTTGTCATAATCAGCCTTAGCCTTCTTAGCGGCGTTGTTCTTGTCCTCATCAGGCTTGCCATCAGCAGTTAAGAAGTGAGGATCGGACGCATTGCGATACGCGTCAGAAGTAACCGTGCCTTCTTTTGCGGCTGGAGATTCGGGATCTTGCATGTTGCCATGCTTTTCAACACTTTCCTTAAGTTTGGAAGTGTCGGTTTTAAACGTATCAAGCATTGCGCGTGCAATGTCCAAGTCCCTTTTTGCATCATCTATTTGGTCTTGTGTTGCCGTGGGATCCTTAAGCAATTCACGCGCTGCATTAAGCGCGTCGTCATACTTGGATTTTGCAAAATACGCTACATAGTTTTTATCGGTATCAGGGCCTGAGCCATCGTCTTTTTGAAACCTTGGAAGCATTGCATTTTTGTATGCGGGAGTTTGTTCAGTGAGGCTGTGCTCATTAACAGAATCCAGCAAAGCATCGGTATGAGTTGCAAATGCATTAAGACCCTCGCGAGCTTTATTAAAATCTGCAAGTGCGTCGGTTACATCTTTATTAAGAGGTTGACCTTGAGCGTGACTTTGAATGCCCTCAAGATAATTTGGAGATGAAGTATCTCCATTTGCAGCGGGAGCTTTATCAGCCGGGATATCTTGACCGTCTTTTTGATCTTTGGGCATCTGGTTGTCAAATGCTTGGTGGATCTTTGCCATAGCTTTTGTATATGCTTCAACAGCCTTTTTAGCTGCTTCTACCTGTGCTTGCTCCTCAGGCGCAGGATTTTGCTTATCTGCAAGAGCTTTTGCATTCTTATATGCAGGGCTTGCAGTAATAGCCACATCACTCAAAATAGCAACAGAGAGTTTACTTGTGTCAGTTGCATAGCTATCAATAACTGCTCGTGCGTGTTCAAGCATAGTTTTTGCAGTATTGATTTCTTCTTGTGAGGGGCGCTGAGCTGGATCAGCATTTTTGAACTTTTCCTGCAGCTGCTTTGCCGCGTGATACGCATCGTTATATGTCTTAAAGTCTTTTGCGGCCTGTTGAGCCTTTTGTGCAAGAGCAGGATCTTTGCTTTGTGACAAGTTAAATGCGTTGAAGTACGCTGGCAGTAAGTACCCCGTAAAGTTATCGGCAAGTGTTTTAACTAAATCGCTTGCGTCGCTTTGCAATTTGTGAAGGTTTTCCTCTGCCTGTTTAAGCTGAGCCAGTGCTTCATTTACCTGCTGTTGTGTAGCGTCCTTGTTATTAAGGACTTCTTTTGCTTTTGCCAGAGCTTCGTCATACTTATCCGCGTATTGCTTTGCCTCTTCTTTATCTACACCTTGTGGGAACTTGGTGTTAGTGTCAGCAAAGTAGTTTGGATCCTTTCCGTTCTTGTAGAATACACTCTTTTGATTTTCTGCATCGCCATCGTGATCGCGGCTTGTTTGAAGCTGTGCTTCAAGCAGACTTTTGTTGGTTGCCTTAGCATCAAGAGCTTGTTTTGCAGCCTCAAGATTAGCAATTGCCTCATTAACCTCTTTTTGCGAAGCAGCGGGGTCTTTAGCCAAGCGCATAGCTTCCTCTAACGCATTATCGTATGCTTCACGCTCTTCAGGAGTTGCATTCTTATACGTTGGGTTGGCGGTTGCTAATTTTTGTTCAGGGGTAAGCTTATTAAGCGTGTCATCGGTATACGTAAACACATGACCGTGTTCAGCAAGAGCCGCATTCAGTTTATCTTTACTCGTGCTGTATTTGTTAAGCTCATTACGAGCAGCATCTAACTGAGCTTTTGCATTATCAACAGCTTCTTGAGTTGCATTTTCGTCATCTTTGAGCTTTTTTGCCTCGGCAAGTGCTTTATCATAAGCTTCTTTAGCTTTTTTGGCAGCTGCATTTTTTTGTGTGTTGGGCGTACCATCACTATTTCTAAAGTCGGGCTCAGACACATTCTTATATTTATCGGTTGACTCTGTGCCCGTACCATCTTGTTGTGACCATTCATCTCTCACATGGGCATCCAGTGACTTAGTAAGCCCTTCTTTATTGGTTGGCGTACCATCAAGTGCCTTACGAGCTTTTTCTAAGGTTATAGTTGCATTATCAATATCGGCTTTAAGATGTTCATCTAATTGAGAATCATCTTTATTCCCCGCTTTTTCAAGCGCTTGGCGCGCAACTTTAAGGGCGTCTTCATATGCCTTTTTTACACTGTCAGAAGCATTATAGTAGGTAGATTGTGTTGGAACCTCTATGCCTTCTACATGAGTGGTTTTGTGCTCGGCAATCGACTTGGTTAAATCTGCTTTTTTGTGATTCGTCTGAGGCACAAAAATAACGTTAATAGCACGAGGTGTGTTATTGGGATTCTTTTGATACGGATTTGTATATATACCGCGGTAATATGTTAAAGCATATGGTGCAACAAAAAGGCGTGTCTTAAAGATTTTATCTTTCTTACCTGCTACGGTTACAGGACCAGCCTCGTTATCCCATGTATATTTTCCAGCTATTGATTGGTCATTACCCAAGTTAACATCTGAGTTAGCAACTTGCGGATTGCCTATCCAATACGCGCCATTCATCATACCAAGGGTGAGCTCAGTAGTTGGTTCACCATTTTTATCAATTGCATATCCCATATGAGATTTGCGCGCCTTGCCGGCCGCACCTTCGTGATCGAGCGTTTCGCCACCTGTAAGCGGACGCAAACCTGTGTTTTGATCCTTAGGCGTAGCTTTGATAAGTTTCAAAATATCAGGAGCGGTAAACGCCTGAGCTTTGGTTGGGTCATAGCGATAGATAAGTGTTGTGTGTTTATCGTCACTCCACGAGAAACCCTCATCGCTGTCGCGACCATCGAGCTTATTCTTTACCAGTTCAACCTTATAATCAGTACGAATATCAGGAAGACGCGTGAGTTTATCTTTGGTTATGTCCGATGTAAACTCTGCAAGTGCTTTATCAGTTTTAATGGTTACACTAATATTATTTTCTTGTAAGCCATTTGAACGACCTTTATTAGCATCGCCTGCGCCAGTAAGGTCACCTGTAATGTAGGAAAGCGTAATTTGCTTTTCGTAATCTGTTGCGCTTAAACCTAATTTTGTATTATCTTTATTTGCCTCATAAATAGACTTTTTAATACGGGCAAGCTCTGCTTGTGAATATCCCAAAGGATTAGCCACATAGGTTGCTTTATCACCTGTTGGAACTACATACTCATCAGTTTTAAGTCTTTTAATAACTAAATCTTTAAGAGCTATCACAGGCGCGTCTTTTGCGTCTACACCATCAAAGTTAATAACAACTTCGCCCTTATCGTTAAACGTAACTTTGTCTTGCGTAACGTGATTGAGTTTAGCGAGCTTCTTGCAAATGTCCGCCTTTTGATCGTCTGTGAGCTTCGTGATGTCCACATCGTCTACGATGGGCTTATCGATACGCGTGTCGTAGCGCGCAACCGTAAGCGGAAGCGCCTCGGACTTGTAGCCAAGGTCGGAAACAAGGTAGGTCTTAAGGTTATTAACACCTGTAACATATGTTGTTGTCGTGCCTGTCTTTGATGCATCTACCTTATTAATAACGGTGGCTAACTGATTAGCGTCATATGCTTGCTTGTCAGTAATAACCACTTTTTTATCAGGATCATCTGGCGTCTGAACGAATTTACCATTCTCTCCAGTGCGTCCACCAACGCCAAACGCCTTGCTTGCAGCTGTAATCTGGTCTCGAACCGACTTACCATCCTTGGCAGCAGTAGGAGCATCTAAAGCAGCCTTGAGCTTATCTTGAATTTGTTGTTCAGTAAGTTCTTCATTATACTTCAGCACAATTGAGCCAACTGTTTTAGGTGGAACAAGTGTTGCTGCACGAACAATGTTTGTTTTGTACAGCAGAACTTCTTTGCCTTCCTTGTTGTTACCGTACACATAAATACAACGGTTTGCAGCATATTTTTCTGCGTCCATATTGTTATCTCTATAAAGAGCAGTCATGGTAAGCGTAGCCGATCCATCATCATTTGCCGTAAAAGCATATTTTCCTGAATATGACTGATGTGCGTTGGCGCTGTTAGGATCAGAATAATATTCCAAAAACTTTCTGCTCTTTACATTATCAACACCATTAGTGTCAGCTGGGAAAATAGCTATCTTAGTAATTTTTTTTCATCTGTTGGCTTTGCAAATTTAAACGTAACAGAATGATTTTGGCCGTTCTCGATAAATACATTATCCGATGAGCCCCACGCATACATATTGGGAACAGTATCTTTGGTATCTGCTGAAAGATTTACTTCATCTGAAACTTGAGGCTGTGGTGCAGGGGTAGCTGCGCGATCGGTTTGTTGGGATGTAGCAGCGCGTTCAGTTGGTGTGGTTGTATTTGTGGGTGTGTTCTTTTGCGCTGATTGAGTAGTGTGCAACGCAGAGGCAGGTGTGTTGGGCGTCTTTTGGTTAGAAGGCTTGCTACTTAGAGTACTCCTTCCCTGCTGATTTTGTGCTGCAGCAGAGTTTGCTGGTTGAGCCAATGGAGTTGAGGCAGCCTGCTGCGCATCCGTTGGTGACATTTCTTGTGCAAGCGCAGGAGCAGCACTTAAAGCAAGAGAAGCACCAACAACGGCACTTGCCGCTCCAACAGAAAGTTTGGAGAACGACTTTGTCGCAGAAGACGCAAGTATAGTATTTTTACTGTGTTTAGCGTGATGTTTGCGAGCCATATAAACTTCCTTTCGCTTGAGATACAGTTTCACAAACGATTGCGATTATTGTTATGTATTATCTCTACTTAGCTATAGTAAATATAGAGATAACCGTGCTAGTCTAATATATCCATTGTAGCAATATTTGCAGAGTATACAAGTGTTTTTCTGCGTAAGTACGTGCGCATTTTGGTCTATCTCAATAATGTTTATAAGAAGATTTATATCTTAATATACAAAATATGCCCTGCCAACACATGTGTGCTGCAGGGCATATTTATAAGTTTCTTAGGCGCGGGCGTAACCTCATACACCAACGAGTATAAACGTGGAGCGTGCGCAGATTGAGCATGTGCTTATACGCGCACCGTGCGATTATGATGTGCGCCATTCAAGTGTTCATACAGGCACGTCATACAGGCACGTCACAACAGACTCGTCATAACAAGCACGTCACAACAGACTATTTAGAAATGCCTAAAATGTGCTCTTTTGCATGGATCAAATCGGTAATCATCTGACAATAAGGTGTTTGAATACCAAGCTTTCTACCACGGCGTGCAACAGCACCGTTAATAAAGTCAATTTCGGTTAAACGATGATTTTGCACAAGATCTTGATGCATGGATGGATAATGAGGTGCAGCTATTTCGGATACATGCATAACGTAGTCTACAATTTCGGATTCGTTAAGCTTAACGCCCGATGCAATTCCCACTTCACAGAACTCGTGAATAATAGCACGAACGGTATGCAGCGCATCTTCGGTTGCAAAGAATTCTCCAATGGTGCAGTCGCAAAGCGCGCACGTAGAATTCATGGTTCCATTAACACATGCTTTACGCCAAATAGAAGGCAGAACGTCCTCGTCATAGATAACGTTTAAGCCGGCTTGATTCATAACGTCTACAATCTGAGCCGAAGACTCTTTTCCGCATGTGTCAAAGCTTTGTAAGTTAATAGAGCCCTTACCTTGTAAAATGGCAACACCTGGACCTTTAAGACCTGCAGTCCATACGGTAACGCCCATCAAAATGTTTTCTTCTTTAATATACTTGCGAATGGTGTCCTCGTGACCCAAACCGTTAAGCAAGCACAAAACTTTTGTGTGCTCACCGATGATTTGTTTAATGTCCTCTAACATCTGGGGAAGCTGCATAGCTTTAGTAAATAAGATGATGAAATCAGCAGTTTCATGTGCCTCGGTTGGATGCATGATAGTCATCTTAACGCAATCGGGTTTATCGCCCACAATTTTAAGACCGTTTTGCTTAATGGCGTCAATGTGATCTTGCCAGTTGTCTAACAGAATAACTTCTTGACCGCTTTGTTGAAGCTGATAGCCAAAACGACAACCCATAGCACCTGAACCTGCAATATAAATACGCATATTTCCACCTTTCGTAAATAAACTACTTTTTTATATACCATATGTTAAAACATGCAAAAATTATCGCGCGCGAAACGCCGCTGCATACGCGCGCGAATGTATAACAATTAGCCCTTAAATTTAAAGAGATCCTTATCATACAGATGAACAACGTCACATAGGACTTTATTAACTACAAATCCTACAGCAAACGGAATAACTACCCAGGCTATAAGAATTTGAATAATGTTAACGTTACCAATACTTAAAGCTGCTAAAGGACTTACAAATCCAACAAGACCAAAACCTGACGAAGCAGGAGTTCCACCCATTTCCCATAAAGGAATGGTAAGTGCGCTGATTGCAGCAGTAAGAGCTGCAGGAATTGCCATCACAGGACGCGTCATAAAGTTTGGCATCATCATTTTCATAGCACCAAGTGCCACGGCAATAGGTACACCTGCTTTATTGACACGAGCACATGCCCACACCAACATTGCAGCACACGCAGCAACGCCCATACCTGCCGCAGCAGAAGACATACCCGTTAAGCCAATAGCAATACCAATTGCCACGGTAGACAAGGGGCTGATAATGATAATAGAGAATGAAGCGGCAATTAACATGCACATCAACCAAGGCTGTAACGTAGTAAAGGTATTAATAACTTGTCCTATAAAAAATGTAATCTGTGATACATAGGGCAATAATTTCCAACCAACAAATCCCATACCTGCACCAGCGATAATTGGCAACAATACAATGGTAAGCGAGCCAAGCTTATTGCCAATAGCACGTACCACAGCAACGGTAAGCGCAGCGCAGATCATCACGTTAATAATGTCTCCGATACCTGCCAGTTGAAAAAGTGGAGCTGTTTTATCGGCAACGGTAGCAGCTGGGACAAATTTCCATGCGCCCGAACCAATAAAGGTTGCACCAGCAACCGTAGCCATTTGAATAGGATTAAATTTAAACTGATGAGCAATCAGAAAACCAGCCATAGCTGGCGTTAAAAATTGGAAGGCAACAATGGTGTGGTAAAACTCCATGAGTGGTGCGCAGTCGGGGAACGGTTTAATAAAAGTTGCAAGAATTGCATTAGGAATAAGAGCCACAACGATTGCAATCGTAGTTCCATTCAAAATTTTGAGTATAAATTGCCCAAAGGATTCTGAAGCCGATGGCGCAGACGTACGCTTAGCAGCTGTAGATACTTTTGCTGCTTGAGGCGTAGCTGCACCAGATGTGTTCTGTGAAGTAGCCATAGGTATAGTTGACCTTTCTACGTTGGTGTATACACAAAATACCAGTTACATCTTATAGAGAACTGATTACGTTTAAGTATAGCCTGCCCATAGAAAAAGTGATGAGCCTTGTCGCATACCATGGCGGGTTTTGATAGCGGAGCATGGGTTCCTAAACTCTGTATGAGGCGTGCAAAATTTTAATTTTGCGGTTGAAAACAATTTTTTTGAGAGAAACTCATGTAAAAGTTTGGAAAACCTGATGTATCAATAGGTATCGTATATTGTATGTGTTATATATTTGATAGTGATTATATCGTTGTACATAGATTATGAGAACGTCTTTTATTATATGTACTCAATGACTTCTCATATACATATATGCATGAATTTATAGAATACTTTATATACGGGGATACAATCCTTTGTTCAAGAATTTTTATATTTATACCCATCTTGCTTTAATTCACATTTTATACATATTCACGCAACCAAACTAAGCGGCACATTGCACACACGAAAGCGTGACAGATGTACATGCCGCACACCCGCACTGCGTTCGTGTTCGCTGCCGCTTATCTAAACAAGCGTAGCAGATAGATATGCACAGCTTACGTATGCTAACAAGCATAGAACTATCATGATGAGTGCATATCTTACAGCTTGTGCGTATCGTTTTTGCTCTATAAGATGTGCGCTTGTTGCACAAGGGGTAGAAAACGACGTAAAACCACCTAAAAGTCCAGCGGTTATGCATATGCGCCATGGTGAATTTAATCCAAGCCAAGCTGAAAAAATAAGAACAAGCGCAGATAACGCGCAACCAAGTATATTCACCACCAGCATAGCTAAACCTTCGGTTAAAGCGGTCTTTTTTGTAATTGCATCTACGCATTTGATAAGCCATGCACGCGCAAGCGCTCCTACTCCTCCACAAAGAGCTACAACAAGTAATGTTATTCCTGCATAGAGCGTCATTTAACACACCTGTCTTTCTGAGCAGACGAGTTTATTTGTGAGTGCACACACGTTTTTGGATCCTGTGAGCTTTTATCGAGCGAACGACAAAACACACAAGCAGATAATCGTTTTCCCATATATCTGCCGTGTATGGAACACATAACACCTGCTATCAATGAAACAAGCGCATAGCCAAAGGCGTACACGGCGGACGGTGCACCTACAGCAACAATTCCAATAAAGGTAGCATACGTGGTAAATGCACCGCAAAACCCTGTTCCCCAAAAGGTTTGAGCAAGCGGGTGTTTGGCGGGCAAAAAAGTTTGAACAAACCCTAAAACCCACGAGCCAATTATATTAATAAACAAAATTACTATCGGATTTGAAAAACCTAAACCAACCGCTAAGCAAACACAACAGCGCACAAGAGTTCCAAGAGATCCACCTGCAAAAATTGCCAATGTATGGGTAGTTGTTTGTGCCAGCTTCATAGTGCCCCTTAAAAACTGTTTGTATAAAATGTGTGCTTCTTGATTATAATACGTCGTGCACTCTATATAACAATGCGTGTCCCCCACCATGTAGAGAACACGCATTACAAGCTAAAACAGAGAAGTTACACCGTTGTTTAGTGCTTACGATTTAAGTGCTTAGCTCCCTTGCGTTTTGAGCGTTTTGCAAAACCTGCACCTACCATACCAACAGAACTCAAGAGCGCGGCAAGAGCTTGACCCAAGGCAAGTGAATCAGAAGTCTGAGGTGTAGATTTACTATCTGCGCCTGTGTCTGTACCTGTTCCCTCATCATCAGAACCATTATCAGGAAGCGTGGGTTGACCATTCAAAGCACTCTTAGCTGCAACTAATTCATCAAGCGCAGTCTTAAGCGCCTGCTCCTTCTGCTCCTTAGTGCGCGTGTCTGTGTCTGGTTGAGCAAGCTCCTTAAGCAAGTTTTGTGCCTTCTCAAGAGCCGCGTCATACGCATCTTTCTTGTCTTTATCCGCATTGGTATATGTATCAGTTTGTTTAACATCACCAGACGCATTAACCTCATCTTGTAAAGGCTTGGTGTCTACGCCGTCGAGAGCGGCAGCGGCATCTTTAAGAGTCTTAAGAGCCTTATCAACAAGAGCTTGCTTCTCTTTTTGAGACTTGCCTGCGTATTGTTTACCTGTGTTTTCAAGATCACCTAATTGAGAAATAAGATCTTTTGCATCTTTTAGTGCTTTATCAAATGCGTCTTTCTTAGCTTGCGAAGCATTCTTATATGAGATGTCGTCTTTTAATGCGCCATCATTATCTACTTCAGCTTGTAATGGATTGGTATCAACACCATCAAGAGCTTCACGTGCGCTCACAAGCTTATCAAGTGCGTCGTCAACCTTTTTCTGCTGTGCAGTTTCTTGATCTGGGGTAAGTGCTGCTGCTCCTGGCTTTTTGGCGTTTTCGATAGCTTGTTGAGCCTCTTTTAATGCCGTTTTGGCATCTTCAAGTGCCTTATCAAACGCTTCTCGTTTATTTTTAGATGACGTCTTATATACCGTATTTCCAGGTACTTTAGGATCTACTTGATCGTTTGGCTTAAAGGTAGCGTCATTATCGATCTCGTGCTGTAATGCATCTGTATCAATTCCCGCACCATGAGCCGATGGATCAAGGTCTTGCATTTTTTTGAGAAGGTCATTATACAAGTTGGTAACTTCTGGTGCGCCCTTTGCATCACCTTTAACCTTATCAAGCAGCGTACCAGCAGCAGTTGCAGCCTCATCAAAGGCTTTCTTCTTATCTCCGTCACCATTTTTGTAGGTATCGCTTGCATGAAGCTTGTCAGCCTCAACTTTAAGCTTCTCTAAGCGTTCCATAGCCTTATCGGTAGCGCTCGCATTCTTAAGTGCGTCGTCAATATCGTCAGAAGTTGTACCGTCTGCATGTTTATGATCGTACGCATCGCTATCTTCAATGATCTTCTTAAATGCATCTCTTTGAGCGTTATTCAAATGCTTAAATTCGTTATTGATCTTATCAAGTGCGTTTTCGATCTTTTTATGCTTTTGAGCCTGGTTAACAATCGCCTCGGGATCGCCTTTGTGGGTAGAATTCTCGATCCGATCCTTATACTTCTGCTTTTGGTCAGGAGTTAAGTCTGGGATCTTATCAATTTCTCCCTTAGCTTTCTCTTTATCCTTCTTAAAGGCATCAGGATCAACGTCGTGATCGTTTTGCTTCTTGTTTTCCTTATGCTCGGCGTCAATCTTTGTGGTCACTTCTTGTTGAGCGTCTTTGAGTGTAGTATCAACAGAATTGAGAGCATTAAGCAAATCAGAAGGCTTGTTTGCTTGTGCCGCCTTAGTTTTTGCGGCCTCTATAGCATTTTTAGCAGCTTCTACCTTAGCTTTAACAGCCTCTTTGTCTGTATCGGATAGCTTACTTACCGCATCATCAAGGGTTTGAGCAAGACCATTTAGCTTTGCAATTGTTGATTGTTTTGCATGTTGCTCGCTAATGCCGTTTGCGCGCTGCGCTGCAGCAAGTGCATCTTTAATGTCTTGTACCGTTGCACCTTGAGCAGCAATCTTGTCCTCAAGTGTTTTAAGAGCCGCGTCTTTTGTAGACGTAGAACCAAGCACTTTATTGAGTGCAGCGTCCTCGCCTGTTGCAGTGCCGTGGTCGAGGAACAAAAGCTGCTGAGCCGCGGTCTTGGCATCTTCTTTTGCACCATTATGCTCACTTTGCTTCTTTGCCTTTTCAAGAGCAGCATTTACATCGTCTAGGGTAGTTGAGTCCGTAACGTTTTTCTTAAATGCATTTCTTTCTTCATTAGACAAGTGAGGCAGCTTATCAATAATGTCTTGAGCGGCTTTTTGGGCTGCTTCAAGCTCGTGTTTTTGCTTGTCCTCGCCACCATTTTTGTTGTTATTAATGGTTTGCTGAACATTAGGATCGCCTGTATTGTTTTTATTCTCTTTACCCTTATCATTAGCGTCTTTAAGAATCTGTTTGATAGTTTTTTCATCAGGAGCATTATCAATCTTATTCTTAAATTCCTTCTTTTGATCAGGAGTTAAATACGGATTCTTATCAATAAGCTTCTTTGCGTCCTCTTTCATCTGCGCCAAAGCGTCGGGCGTAGGAGCAGGCGTCTGAACCTTCTTCTTGTAGAGCTTATCTGCAGAAACATTGAACAGAACTTCATCACCGTTCTTAAAGTCAGCACTTGCACCGTCATTACCCATGCTCACTGTAGTAATGCCATATGATGCCGTATTAGAATTAAGCTCCAAGCAGGAAGTACCTGCCTTTGGAGTCCAGCCCTTACCTGTTAGAGTTGCAACATTAACATCGACAAAATTAAGTTGATCAATCTTCTCGGCTGCTTGACTATCATCGTAATTGGCGTGCAAAAACTTCTTAACTGCGGCTTGGAAATCATCATCAGGCTTAGCTGCCGTTGGCTCAGCATCAACCTCGTACAAATCTGTGTTGTACTTATACTCCGCCTTTGTGGCGTCGATAAGCTTGCGGATAAGATCGCGAAGAGCCTTTTCGTTCATACCGTCTATCGTATTATCATTCAGGTTCTCAGCGTCCTTGACACCTGCGCGCGCGAGGTCATTGTTGCTTAACTTGTCGGTACCACGCTTCTGTTGGAGCAAATCTTTTGCTTGCTTTTTGAGGTCTGCAAGCGTGTTGTCTTGGTGCTGTGCACTAGCTTTTTTGACATATAATTCATCTGGCTTGATAGTAAACAACGTCGTTTCAATAGCGGAATCCCAGTCACCATTATCATCGTTGTCAGTCCATGGGTGGCCAATCACCTGGATGCCAGAGTCACTGCCTACTATACTAAACGAACTCATTGGGCCATCATTAGGGGCTTGAGCACCATAAGCGCCCATATTATTAGTACCAGTTTTTGGAATCCACTTTGTATTAACAGCAATGCTATCTGCCATACCTTGAAAATCAGAATCTTCGACGCCATCATAGTTATCTTTTACAAACTGTTTTAATGCTTTAACAGCTTCTAGAGGAGTGGGTTTATCACCCTCAATCTCCGTTTTTGTAACATTATACGTAAATGTATTTTTCTGATCGTCAGTATCAGTGTGCGTTTTACTTTCAGTAGTAGGCTTGGAAGCTGGACTTTGAGGACTATTCTTAAAGAAAATACCCATGGGATAAGTCTTAGAAGTATAACCCTGCTTACTGAACGTAACTTGACCAACTCCATTGTTATCAACACTGTATTCAACTGTAACGTCATCTACTTTTTGTTTAGTAGCAGAGTCTTTCACATACTTGGCAAGTACAGTTTTCAAACTATCAAGCTGAGTTTTAGCATTTCCTGCATTTATTTCTTCGCTCGTTGTTTTGAATGGGTCAAACTTCACAACAGTTTGAGTTGGTGGAACGTCAACAATAAATGTTTTTTCGGCTGCAGGAGTTGGCACGGGCGGTTGCGGAACTGGAGTAGAGGCAGGTTTTTGGTTCAAAAATTGCCATGAAGGTATCTCTGTTTTAGAGCCGTCAGCCCACGTAATAATGGCATTCTTAAATCCGTTGTCAAACGTAACAGGAGTTGCGCCACTCTTTTTTGCCGCGGTGTAAATATCCAAATCGGCATTAACCTTATCAAATGCATCGGTTACTTGTTTTTGCTCTTGTTGGCTAAGGTTCGAAATATTTTCAACCTCAATAGGATCGGGCACATTAAATGGCGCCCAGTCTGAAATCTTTGGCCCTTGATATACCAAAGAGTCATAAGGAACTGCAAGTGTAGACCCATCTTTATACGTGATAGTCATCTGTTTGGTTTGGTTATCAAACTTGAATGTATCTGCGCCAGCTAAATTAACATGCTTACTAAACTCGTTATCAGCGTTGGCTTTTTTGAAGTTGTCAATAATAGCTTTTTGATCGCTATCACTTAAAGCGTTGGGATCCACAACACCCATGGGTGATGGATACACAGGCGGAAACTTAACGTTGTCTTTTTTGTCTTCAACTACCAGCAAATTACCAGGCATGGTAAGCGTAGTTTTATCTTTAAAGGTAAGTGTTGCACTACCCTCTTCGCCAATCTTAATACCATCATCTGCCAGCAGATCCATAAAATGAGGCGTCTGTTGATTTGCCTTGGTAATAGCCTCTTTAACTGTATTCTTTTCAGTAGGCGAAAGCGCATTTAATTTTGCAACGGGGGTAAGACTTGGATATTTAACTTTGAGGCTCTCGGCAATTTTAGGCGCACGATGTGTTTGACCCGTGGCAATATGCCAATTACCTGCAAAACGATAGACACCAGCGCCAAAGCGCAGTGGGTGCTCATCGCGCTGTTTCCATGCTTGATCGGTAAGTTCTGCAACATAAGTCATTTGATAAAAACGCTTACCGGCAGACTCCCAGTCGATAAACATTCCTTGCATACCTTTTGTTGCGTCATAATAATCTGCCCAATTACCTGCAGTATTACCAGTTTTATCGTATCCATTGTTCTGTTTACCATCAATACCCAAAAGCGTTTTTAAGCCATTCATAGAGGCGAGTTTGCTTGGGTCTGTGATATAAAAATTAGAAATAGATGGCCAATCTTTTGCGGTGGCATAATGTTTAGTCACATTTTCGTCTTCACGGTGAAGACCAGGACGAGAAGGAACAGGATTACCATTACCTGTATATTTTTCAAAACGACTGTAGTTTATATCGTGCACATTTGTTAAACCTGCTGGTACACCGTACCACCACATGGGGCGAAATGCCCACTTATCAAAGCTGTTATCGTCGGAGTTAAGGTTTGCAATGTATTTAACGTGTACAAATTTACCAAGTGGATCTTGATTAGCAAGGTTGTCCTGCTCGGCGTCTTGTTGATTGTTATAGTAATGGACTTCTATTTTAATACGTTGCTTACTGTAGTTGGCATCGGACTTATAACCGTAGTAAATGTTTCCGTCGGTTCCTACATAACCATCAGCATAGGCAAGCGAAGCTGTAAGACCCCCACCCAGCAACATGGTACCTGCAAGAATGGCAGAACATGCACGCGCAGAAAGTGCTAGACGTGAATGATTTGAAAAACGATTATGGTTGACTTTTTGTGAACTATGTTTAGGTGCCAAATTACTCATTGCTGTTCTCCTTCAACTTTTGCCCGGGCACAAGGACTTCATTACCATAAATGAAAGTTGTATGGTACGTACAGTAATTTGACGTTGATTTTACACCTTTTTAATAAATTTTAAAACTTCTTTCAGACATTGAAAAAAAAACGTATATTTTTATTGAACCGCAGGTTAACCTTGGTATATACAAAATCGTCTGGTGCGCAAAATGCAAGGTGTTTTTTGTACACACATTCACGTTTTATACATAATTGAGCTCAATTTTAAGCTTGAGAACATGTAGGCAAACAAAAGCTTCACGGCAAACGCAGGCAAACAAAAGCTTGCACGGTACACGGATGGTAACGCGCAACCCTAAATAAACGCACCTGTGTTATGTAAACACAGGTGCGTTTTTGGCAAACCTTAATGTTTGCGTTCCTTCTTACGTGCAAGTGCAACAGCTGTTATCATGCCTACACCCATACCCAAAAGTCCTGCTGCATCAGCCAAAGCTTTTTCTTTTTGATTCTTAGTGCGTGAATCTGTACTAGAATCTGAGGATTCTTTAAACAGTTTATCTGCTGAGTGCACATTCATGGAGGCGTGGAGTCTTGGGTCATACAAAACCAAGTGAGAAAAATTCGAAAAATACCCCATTTGACACGAGTTCTGACGCCAAAAATTGCCCTTTGCATCACTTTTGAGAGGTTCTCAAAACTGTACCAGCACGCTTACCTGGGCAAATACAAAACACGTTTTTTTGATCCCAAGGCTTTGCGTCGCAAAACTCGTGTCAAACAAGGTTTTTTTCGAATATTAGGAGAAATGTTTTGCAATAGCACACCCGCGCACTCGGACGCACGGACAATACCTGCCGCGCCTTCTGGGCTTTTATCAGTGCATTTCCTACACGCCTGCGTTACCTCTACGAATTAGTCATACAGGCAGAAACGTGCGGCAATTTATACAACAATGCGTGCCCCTACCTTGTAGAGAACACGCATCGTGATTTTGTGCTTGTTGAGCGCGTGGGCGCGTGGTCGTGCGACGCTTAGAGTTATAGGACAAAATAAACTTACTTATTTTTTATAACATCATTCAACTCTTTCTCGTATTCCATAAGAGCATCAACGATTTTATCAAATGATATCTTTTCTCCAAACAACATATTTTTCATGCTGTCATAGTCTTTTGAAAAGATTTCTAATCCTTCCTTTGATGGTATTAACTTTAAATTACCATTCATGATGTCATCATATTTCGCCCAATTACTTGCATAGAATTTTTTCTTAAAATTAATGACTGTTTTTAGTAATCCGATGTTTTCAAAACTTTTTTCTCTAATATCCGTTAGCATCATTTTATAAACATCGTAAAAATGTCTTGAATATCTTGTTGGATAATTTCCATTTACTCGATTTGCCTCTCTATGAAGTATAGTAATCTTTTCATAAAAGGTTCTTAAACTATCTACTGCCACAACTTCTATATTTTCATTGAATACCTCAGGATATGCTTCTTCAATATAAGTTTTTATTTTTTGATTGCTTGCAGGAATTGGTTCTGCTAAACTTCCAATTTCTAATCTTATTACTTGTAGAATCGAGCTATCTTTATGATTCTTAGGGTAGTCAAAACATATTGTCTGTCCGTCAAACTCGTCAATATAAAAACTATATGTTTTATTATTTAGAATTTCTTTAAAATCATTTTGTAGAACAGGCAGAAATTCATCACGCAGAAACACTTTTGTATCATCATTTAATTTATCATTGAATTTTTGTTGCTTTGTATTACTTCTATCTTCATAAGGTTCTGTTTTTCCATATCCTAAAACTTTCCAGTCTAACGCAAGGTCTATATCTTCTGAAAATCTTTCTATCAGTTTATAAACTTTAGATAGGCTTGTTCCACCTTTAAAGACAATAGCATCCCTGTACTTAAACCTACTAAACAGATATTTTAAAATCACACAAACCCATAAATCCTTTTCTACAATAGCTTTTGACATATTGAGTTTATCTGAAGTATTTTGTATCACAAGATCCAATTCTTCATTTGATACTTCTAATAATTTATTCATGGTTAATCTCCTGGATCTTTTCTAAAACTTCCTGTATCCAAAAAGGTAATCTTAAAGTATCTTCCTTTAAATCTTCTTTAATATTTTGGGCGAATACAGCAAGTTTTTTAATATGTTCTTCATTGATATTATCTTTGCCCAATGCCTTAATTGCCTGTATAAGAATAGACAACTCTTTGGAATAAGATGTTATGTTTCTATTTGTCGTGTGTTTAAAGATAATCTTTTTTCCTCTATATAAATACTCTCTGTATGCCCCATCTGAAATATAAATATACTCGTTTGGAATTTGAGTAGATAATCCCGTATAGTTTAGTGCTGTATCTCCTGTAGGAGCTATTGTCCAAGAAAATTTATCTGCAAGCTTTTCAGCAACCTCACTTACACCTGGATAAGAATATTCTTTTAAAATCTCGCTATATTTTGGTTTTATATATAGTCCATCTATAAGCCTTATAATTTGATTTTCTTCATTTAATCTATATAAGACAGACTTAATTGTGTTCTTTGTTCCAAGATTATAGAAATCATTAATAGAAAAGATTTTCCCCTGATTTTCTGACATAATATTTTCTATTTGGTTGGTTATAGAAGTCATATAAAGCACCTCCTTGCACCTAAAATTATACATTTTTGGGTGCAAAAGTAAACCCTAAGCTATTTGCAGAACCTCCTCTTACATATTGCTCTGTTGTATTATTTATTTCTTCCTTAATTTTTTGTAGAAAATCTTCTTTATTTACCTTGCCATTTGAAATATCCGATAATTCCATTTCCCTCATAGTATCCGTCTTTCTTTTTATTTGCTCCGATAACCTTTGCGATCGATATAGCTACACTTAGTTTTTCTGCAATGACTGACTTCATATATAGTTATTTACCTAGTAACCAATCTAAGAAGAGTTTTAACTCTCTTGCTTGTAACGCATATCTACGTGATTGTGAACTTCCACACTCAAGACATCTATACCGCTGCTTTCCAGCCTTTGTCTTGCCATCTTTTACTATCTTGCTACTACAAACGAAAACAAATATTTGCACTCATACTCCACCACCTAAAATTAGTAATTTTTTTCTAATTTAGATGGTTTTACCTGCCGATATGTTGTGAATTTTACACACTTTTTGTCCAGGTAAAAAATTTGATCTTTTGAATTGTTTACGAAAAATCGGCTGTTTACCTACGCAAACAACCGATTTTATACACACTTTTTGCCCTATAGCTCGACGTTTACTTCTTGCGTTTCATGTGCTTTGCAGATGAGCGCTTTCGACCTGCAAAACCTGCACCAAGTATTCCTGCAGAACCAAGTAAGGATGCAAGTACTTGACCTAAGACAAATGGATCAGAGGTCTTAGGTGATGCTTGCTCTACAGGTTGAGCAGACTCCACATGTTCAGCAGGAGATTCTGGCTTCTTGCCATCTAATGCAGCTTTAGTATCTTGAACAAGCTTTAATGCATCAGCCAAAGCTTTTTCTTTTTGATCCTTAGTGCGTGTATCTGTACTAGAATCTGAGAGTTCTTTAAGCAGTTTGTCTGCTTGTTGAAGAGCCTGATCATATGCATCTTTTTTATCTTGTGAAGCATAGATATAAGCATCGGACTTCTTAACTTCATCAGCTGTATGAACCTCATCTTGTAAAGGCTTGGTGTCTACACCGTCGAGAGCGGCAGCGGCTGTTTGCAGTGCTTTAAGTGCGTTATCTACAAGAGTTTGCTTTTCTGTTTTAGTCTTGGTTGAATCGGCATTTATGTGAGCAACAAGATCTTTTGCATCGGTTAATGCAGTATCAAATGCAGATTGCTTATCCTTTGAAGCATTCTTATACGAAACGTCTTCTGGTAATTTAGCATCTTTATCTACTTCAGCTTGTAAAGCTTTTGTATCAACACCATCAAGAGCAGCAGCGGCATCTTTTAGAGTCTTAAGAGCCTCATCAACAAGAGCTTGCTTTTCTTTTTGAGACTTGTTTGCGTATTGTTTACCTGTACCCTCAAGATCACCTAATTGAGAAATAAGATCTTGTACATCTTTTAGCGCTTTATCAAATGCGTCTTTCTTAGCTTGTGAAGCATTCTTATATGAGATGTCGTCTTTTAATGCGCCATCTTTCTTTACTTCAGCTTGTAGAGCATCAGTATTTACGCCGTCTAAAGCTAAACGAGCTTTAATAAGCTTATCGAGTGCAGCGTCGATTTCTTTCTGTTCAGCAGCTTCTTTGTCTGCAGTAGAAATATCAGCGGTCTTAGCACCATTCAAAACCGTTTGAGCCGCACCCAACGCTTTATCAAACTCATCTTTCTTAGCTTTAGAAGACGTGTTATAAACAGAGTTGCCTGGAGTCTTGGGATCGGTTTCGCTTGGCTTAAAGGTCTTATCGGTGTCAATCTCTTTGCTAAGAGCATCAGTCTTTAGACCAGCACTTTTTGCGTTAGGATCAATATCGCGCATTGCTTTTAGAAGATCGTTATATAACGTATTGACTTCGTCAGCGCCCTTATCGGCACCTTTAGCCTTATCGAGTACAGCACCTGCAGCAGTAGAAGCATCATCAAATGCTTTCTTCAGAGTATCATTAGCACCCTTATACTTTTCACCTTTGGCAAACTCATCTGCAATTATCTTCAAACCTTCAAGACGAGCCATAGCATTATCGGTGTTTGCAGCGTTAGCAAGTACATCATCGATATCATCAGACGTTGTCCCGTCAGGATTGGTGTGATCAGAAGCATCCGTATCTTTGAGGATTGCCTTAAAAGCATCCTTTTGAGCATTGTTTAAGTGCTTAAATTCATCAATTGCTTTAAGAGCAGCGTCGATCTTCGTGTGCTTCTTAGCACGATTTACAATTGCCTCAGGATCGCCCTTATGATCAGCGTGATCAATCTCCTCTTTATATTGCTTTTTCTGCTCAGGAGTAAGATCGTCTATTTTATCAATTTCAGCCTTGGCATGCTCTTTTTCCTGTTTGAAGGCGTCTGGCTTGGAATCGTGATCGTTGTCTTTCTTGTTGTCCTTTTGTGCCGCGTTTGCCTTCTCGCTTATTGCTTTATTAGCAGTATCAAGCGCTGTATTAATGTCGCTTATTGCCTGCAGAAGTTCAGACGGTTTAGTTGCTTTGGTAACAGCCGTTTTAGCCTTAGTAATAGCTTCTTTTGCAGCGTTATACTGAGTGCTTACCGCAGTTTTATCTGTGTCTGACAGCTTGTTATATGCGTCCTCAAGGCTTTGTTCAAAAGCACTCAACTTAGCAGTTGCGGCCTGTTTTGCAGCTTGCTCGTTAATGCCATTTTGGCGCGTTGCGGCAGTAAGCGCATTTTTCACATCGGCCAAAACTACTGGAGTTGCAGCCAGCTTTGTTTCCAATGTCGCAAGTGTTGCGTCTTTGGTTGGCTTTGTATTGAGAATCGTATCCAAAGCAGCATCTTCGGTGTGATTTGGATCTGTTTTATCCGCATCTGCGCCCTTACCGTGGTCGAGGAACACCAGTTTTGCTACATCCTTCTTAACGCTTTCAAGTGCATCTGCAAGTTTAGCAGCGTCAACAATCTTCTGGACGTCTGCAGGAGTCTTAACGTCTGTACCATTAAGTTTATTCTCAAACTCTGTCTTTTGATCCTGCGACAAATTATGAAGAGCTTCGATTGCTTTCTTGGCAGCTTCTTTAGCGGCATCAAGCTCGTGCTGCTTCTTTTCATCGCCGCCGCCCTTGTTGTTATTGATGATTTGCTGAATCTGAGGATCAGTTGTGTTCTGCTTATTCTTTTCACCCTGTGTTTTAGCATCATCCAGGATCTTTTGAATGCCAGGCTGATCCTTAGCATCCTCAATCTTCTTCTTGTATTCTTTCTTCTGATCAGGAGTTAAATACGGATTCTTATCAATAAGCTTCTTTGCGTCCTCTTTCATCTGCGCCAATGCGTCGGCAGATGGAACAGCTTTCTTCGTGTAAGTAGGCTTAACCGTAAATGTGGTAGTGCCATCGCCATCTACAACAACGATTCCATCCTTGCTTGCGCTCTTAATCTTGGCGACGCCGTCAGCGCCAACCTCCATGTAGACCGTGCCTTTCTTCGGGGTAAGATTGGTGGGCAAGGTAAAATCACTTGTCGAAGTGACATTCACTGTGTCTGCGTTATCGTAGTTGGCTTCAAGGAATGCCTTTATCGCAGCTTTGAGGTTATCCTCGGTCAGATTGTCTGGATTATCAACCTCTAGGGTAGGCGTGTTGTACTTTCTGTCGTAGTGCTTGACATCAGTGAGTTTTTGGATGAGGTCACGGAGTGTTTTTTCATCCATCTTATCGATACCTTTTTCAGCATTGGAGAGGTTTGCTGGATCAGTGATACCTGCCTTTTTGAGGTCTTTATTGGTAACGCCTGCCTTCTGTTTTGCAGCAAGAAGTTTCTTGGCGAGAGCTCTGAGATCCGCAAGCGTGGTATCAGCACCACCCGCTTGACCTTGATTCTTTTCGTAAGGATCATTAATGGTAATTACAGCAGTGCCCGATTTATCTAGAACCTTTATGCTTGTATTATCCGCAACAACCTTGCTTAAACCAGAAGTATTGTTGATTGCAAGACCCTGTGTTCCATCCTTGGGAGTAAGCCCAGCGTTAAGCATATACGTACCGTTGCTACAATCGTTTACGGTACCGTTATAGTTGTCTTTTACAAATTGCTTAACAGCTGCATTTTTCTCTGCTGCAGTCGGCGTCGTGCCCTGTATCTTAAATTTTGTATAGTTGTACTTATAACCCTGCTTATTTGTGTTGCTAGTGGTAGTAGTACCCGTTTGAGGCAGTACCTTATTGTTAGGGTTCTGCTTGAAGAACACACCCATTGGATACTTAGCGTCCTTGTAACCATTCGCCTTAAAGGTAATATAACCTACACCGTTATTGTCTACACTATACTCAACGTCGGTAATAGTTACTTTTGTTTGTGGGTTTTGAGAGTCTTTAGCAGTTTTAGCCTTAAGTGTTGATTTAAGGTTGTTAAGCTGAGTCGCAACATTACCCGTAGTTATTTCTGCGGTCGTTGTTTTAAACGGATCAAACGTAACCACCGTTGGCGTCTCGGGATGCTCAACAATAAATGTTTTTTCAGCGGCAGGAGTTGGTACAGATGGTTCGGGCGCAGGGGCTGCCTTCTGCTTTAAGAATTGCCAAGAAGGCACTTGCGTTTGTGAACCGTCGGCCCAGGTAATAATAGCATTCTTGAAGTCTTTATCAAAGGTTACAGGAGTTTTACCGTCTTTCTTGGCTGCAGTATAGACATCCAAGTCAGCGTTTGCTTTATCGAAAGCATCGGTTACTTGCTTTTGCTCGGTTGCATCTAAGCTCGAAAGGTTTTTAACCTCAGTTGGAGCAGGTACAACATACGGCGCCCAATCGGCAATGGTCGCACCTTGATATACCAGTTGATCGTAAGGAATGGTCAGCGAAGAGCCATCCTTATAGTTTATTTTCAACGTTTGATTATTGTTATCAAACTTATAAACATCCGAATCCTTATCAGAAACCTTGGTCAAAAAGTCTTTACCTTTATTCGCGTCCTTAAATCCTTGGATAATCGTCTTCTGATCAGCATCGCTCAAATTCTTAGGATTCACCACACCAATTGGAGCAGGATACACGGGCGGAAACTTAACATTGTCTTTTTTCTCTTCTACAACCAGCAAATTACCAAGCATGGTAAGCGTAGTTTTGTCATGGAAGGTAAGAGTTGCAGTACCGTCTTTACCAACTTCAATTTTTTCAAGAAGATCTGCGAAATGCTTCGCGTTTTCATTAGCCTTCTTAATGGCAGTTGTAACGTTTGTCTTCTCGTCAGGCGTAAGACTATCAGCTTTAGCAACAGGCGTTAAGGACGGATAGACAACCTTTAAGCTGTCGCCAATTTTTGGAGCACGATGCACCTGACCAGTAGCGATATGCCAATTACCAGCAAAACGATACACACCAGCACCAAAACGCAAAGGATGCTCATCGCGCTCTTTCCATGCTTGGGGAGTAAGTTCTGCAACGTAAGTCATTTGATAAAAACGCTTACCGGCAGATTCCCAATCGATAAACATTCCCTGCATACCTTTTGTAGCATCGTAATACTCTGACCAGTTACCAGCTGTATTACCAGCATTGTCGTAGCCATTATTTCTCTTACCATCAATACCCAAAAGCGTGCTCAAGCCGTTCATAGAAGTAAGCTTAGCTGGATCGGTAATATAGAAATTGGAAATGCCTTTCCAATCCTTTGAATTAGCATAATGTTTGGTAACGTTATCGCTATCTTTACGTATGCCAGGAGTTGAAGGCGCAGGCGCGCCCGCATCGGTGTATTGTTCAAAACGGCTATAATTAATATCGTGTACATCTGTTAAACCTGCAGGAACGCCGTACCACCACATTGGACGAAACGCCCATTTATCAAAAGAATTGTCACTAGAATTAAGATTAGCAATGTATTTTACATGTACAAATTTACCTAAAGGATCTTGGTTAGCAATATTATCGTCTTCGGCATCTTTCATATTACTATAGTAATGAACCTCGATCTTAATGCGGTCTTTACTATAATTGGCATCGGATTTATAACCGTAGTAAATGTTTCCGTCAGGAGCTACATATCCATCAGCGTAGGCAAGAGAGGCGGCAAGACCCCCCCCCCAGAAGCATTGTACCTGCAAGAATTGCAGAACATGCACGCGCTGAGAGCGCAAGGCGAGAATGATATAAAGAGCGATCTATAGTTGATCGATATGAACTATGTTTACGTGCCAATTTGCTCATTGCTAACTCCTATCGATGATGCCTGGGCACAAGACCTTTGTTATCATATATAAATATTGCATTAAATGTACAGTAAACTGATGGTTATTTTACCCTTTCTTAATGTTGTTTAAAAGTATTTTAAGCTGTTGAAAAAAAAAAACGAAAAAATTATAAATGACGAGGTTATAGGTGGTATTACCATGTTTCCAGCAAGTTGTTGGATTTGTATATCAATATAAATTATGCGAATTCGCCATATCAATATGCTGATATGTGAAGTATGCATGAAACGTATACAAAACGCATACAAAATGTATAAAGTGCGAGCACGTGGGCGTGGCGCGCGGGCATGGGTGGCGCTTGTGTGTACGGGGCGTCTGCACGGCGCGCGTACTAGAGCGTATGCGCGGATTCGTGTAGATGTATGCACTCGCTCAGCCGCCTATGCCTATAAACGCAAGCGCGCGGTCACGAAAACCGCGCGCATGGTGTACGCTTTAGCTTAGCGTACCTATTCCCTACTGCTCATCTTAATGTTTGCGCTCTTTCTTACGTGCAAGTGCAACAGCTGTTATCATGCCTACACCCATACCCAAAAGTCCTGCTGCATGTGCTGCAAGCGTTGGATCTGATGTTTGGGGAAGACGTGCATGACGAGGTGTTCCTGTTCCTACCTTTGGTAAAGCGGGCTTATCATAGACTGCTGGAGCTTGAGGACGAGTAGTTTTGTGTGGACGTGTGACTACAATGCGAACGGTAATGTCTTTCTTGAGTCCATAAGATGTTCTGCCGTATGCATCTGCTTGTCTTTCATCTACTGCTTCAAAGTGAAGCTCTATGACACGCTGTTCTTCTCCGTCTTCCCAGTCGTTTATATGAGCGGTACCGCTTATGGTACAGGTCTCACCTTCACAGCTTACTTGTATGCCATCTGGAACTATAGAGCCTGCTTTAAGACGCGGATGGTTTTGTGCGTCTCCTATAAGCTTAGTGGTAAATGGTTGCTCGGCTTCTGTTGTGCTTTCAAGAGTAAAGTGCGCAATAGGAAGCTTATGGAAGTGAGCAAGATATACTACATCTCCCTTATCGTTAGCGACAAGCTTTTGCCAATCAAAGAAGGTATAACCTGTATCAGCTTGGGTTGAAGGAACACCTATTTCTTCGTTTCCTTGTGTATGAGCACTACGAAGCTCTTTGTCAAAGTACAGAAGTGCATTAGGATCAATGGTATAGCCACGACGTACAT
>NZ_ACGK02000003.1 GCF_000159235.2 Fannyhessea vaginae DSM 15829 | reverse complement strand
TACCAAAGCATATGAGTTCACCACGGTTGTGAAACAAAATGTAATTGATGCGACAGGTGACCAAGCACCTGAAGGCTATGTACGTGTAACCTTCAAAGCGGGAGAACATGCACAAGTTGCAGGTGGTTCTTCTAAGGCATTTGATGTCTTGAGTGGTACTAAGTTCAGTGAAGTTAAGACAAAGCTTCCTTCTGTCACCACTGATGAGGGCTACACCTTCAAAGGCTGGACACCAGAGCTTCCTCAAGGAGATACTCAAGTAAACGAAGCTGCAAGCTATACCGCAGTGGTGCTCGCTAACATCATCGACGTTACAAACAACCCTCAAACACCTACACCTCAAGGCTTCGTTCGCGTAACCTTCGAGGCAGGCGAGGGTGGTGTGCTCATCCACAACAACCAAACGTACGCCCAGGTTATATATGATGTAAAAATTGGCAATGCGATGCCTGTTGCTCCAAAGGTTAAACCAAACGAAGGCTTAAAGCACCGCGATACAAAAGATGGCTGGACTCCCACCTTATCAGACGTGGCAGGAGAGAAGAACGCAACATATACAGCTGTGTATTACGCCATGTCCGATCCTGCCATTGCAGAAGAAAATCCTGCTTTGCTGGTGTCCGCGGCGCCAACGGTGAATCCTGTTCACACGCAAACAAAGCAGATTACCGGCAAAGGCGTTGCAGGAGCAACCATTACGGTTACGTTCCCTGATGGTGCAACCACACAGACCGGCGTTGTGGACGCTCACGGTAACTTCTCCATTGAGGTTCCGTCAACTGTACAGCTCAAGCAAAATCAGATAATCACAGTTGTCCAGATAGAAAAGGATAAAATTCCTGAATCTGTTAACGTTGTAGTTACGCCGTCTAAGGCCGATCGCTTTAAGATTCCTGCTCAGCGTGTTGTCGTCGATGACAAAACTCATCTTACGCCGTCGGAGAAGGATAAGGTTAAGCATAATCTTAATGACGCTAATCCCGATGTAAAGCCTGCTAAACAGACTATTTCTGATAACGGAGATGCGTCACTTGAGTTTGATGACGGAAGCACGCTTGTTATCCCTGCCGATAAGCTTGTGGTTGAGCGTGTGGTGCCGCCAACGCCACCAACGCCGTCTACACCTTCGGCACCTGTACCTACGACGTCTGACGCTAACACTCACCAGCCGTTGCCTCAAGGTAAGCCTGCATTACCACAAACAGGCGTGAACGACGCTTCGCCGTTTGCCTCTCTGATGCTTGGATTGGGTGGTTTCTTAGGACTCTTTGGTATTCGTCGTCGCAAAAAGCGTGGTGACAATACGACTGAACAGGATAGCGACAACACTGCTCAGTAATAGGTGTTTAAGCTAGTTTGTTTAAGCTCATTGCTCAAGCGATAAGTAATGTAAACGCTTGATTTAACATAATCATCAATCTGTGCGGAGTACTCAAAAGGTACTCCGCATTTTTTAACAACGTCGTGACAGAGTCTTTTGTTGTAGAGGATGGAGCTGCGCATGTGTAGAGTATTGCGCCAGAATCTGTGCGTAACACATGAGTTTGGAGATGGAGTTGCGTATGTGTAGAGGATGGAGCTGCGTATGTAGTGAATAATATGCTACATGCGCACAAAACTTGGCAAAAAGAGGGGCTATGAAGGGCTATTGGACAAAATCGGCAAAAAGAGAAGGCGGCTATAGGAGGGTTATTGAAAAAAGGCTAGAAAAAAACCGCCCATAAGGCGGCTTAATAATCATTGGTAGCCCGTACCAGATTCGAACTGGTGATCTCCGCCTTGAGAGGGCGGCGTCCTAAACCGCTAGACGAACGGGCCATAGACATGAGTTAGACAAATGGCTGGGACGGAGAGAATCGAACTCCCACTGAAGGTACCAGAAACCTTTGTCCTACCGTTAGACGACGTCCCAAAAGATGTTGTACTAACTGCTACGCGCAAGGAATAAATATACGTTAAACACCCTCATTTTGCAATACAAATTTAAAAAAATTTTCCTCTTCACAAATTTTACGAGAGAAGCGCGAACAGCACGGGCGCGAGCAACGCAAGCGCGAACAGTACACTCGCCAAACAGCACGACCGCAAACAGCGCGCCGCACATCGCGCGCAACCTATCCCAACGCCGGTTAATCGCAGAGATTGCACGTTGTACAACAAGAGCTTGCTGCTTGTGCAGATGGCGCCGCCGCCAGACCTCCCAGAGCCGTTTCTCTAAGCGTTGCTGGCAAAGCTTCGCCCACCGATTTCATCGCTTGAGTAACTTCATCAAATGGCAAGGGATCAAGAACACCCGACAGAGCCAATTGAGCTGCGCTTATCGCATTTGCTACGCCAATAGCATTGCGGTCTTGACAGGGATATTCAACCAATCCGCGCACGGGATCGCATACCAATCCTAATAAATTAGCAATAGCAGTTGAGGCGGCACTTAAACACACACGAGGTTGTGCGCCTAAAAGCTCACAGATAGCAGATGCCGCCATTGCCGAGGCAGAGCCTACTTCGGCTTGGCACCCTCCTTCGGCTCCTGCAACTGAAGCATTATGTGCCAAAATAGCTCCGAGTGCACACGCATTCCACAGCGCGCGGCTTAATTGTGCGTCGTTGGCACCAATGGCTTTGCCAACGCCTAGAACTGCGCCTGGAACTACTCCTGCCGATCCAGCAGTGGGGGCGGCAACAATTACGCCCATGGTTGCCGAGCGTTCAAGCACTGCCATTGCATACGCCACGCATGTAGTAAGCGTATCACCCATAAGCGCAGGTGCATAGCGGCTCTTATGCTTCCATACCGTTTGCGCTTGACCGCCCAGTAATCCGCCAAGTGAGGGGCGTGGATTACGCAGCGGATCGGTTGTTTCCTCGCGCATAACTTCCAGCACGTGGAGCATTTTTTCATCAACATTTTGAAGGCGTTCACAAAGCGTAAGCTCGCGGTTTCTCATGACTTCGCCTATGGTCATGTTATGGCGTTCACAGAGTTCTAACAGTTGAGCGCCTGTTTCAAAACCAAGTTGCAGCTTTCCTTCGTGCGAGACAGCCACCGAACCAGGGATGTTTACGGTATTAACAAGATGTACGTGCTCTACGTTTCTTAAACGAGTAAGGAGATCGCCTTGAAGCGGATTATCGACTTCAAAAACGGTGTAGGCTTTACCGCCACGTTTTGCCCTAAACGTGCGCATGGTGGCAATATTGATCTCATAGGTAGAAAGAATTCCAGTAAGAGCCGCAAGTACACCTGCAACGTCTTGATGAGCCACAAACAACGTTGGATAATCACCAGTAATTTCAACACTAATGCCATCAATGGAACTTATGCGAATTCGTCCGCCGCCCAAAGATTCCCCGGTTACCGACATAGTTTGATTGTCCAGACCATACATTTTTATCGTTACGGTATTGGGGTGTTTACCAGCGCCTTCATCGGAAGGAATAAAGTCAAACCGTAGGCCTTCTTTTTTTGCTGCAGTAAAGGAGTCGCGCACACGAATGTCGTCGGGCGCAAACCCCAAAATGCCGCCTACCAGAGCTTTATCGCTTCCGTGACCTTTGTAGGTGTGAGCAAATGAATTGTACAGAATAAATTCAACGCGTGCTAAAGGAGCGGGCCCTAACGATCGAGCTACTAAAGCAATGCGTAAAGCACCGGCTGTATGCGAGGACGAAGGACCTACCATGATAGGACCGAGCACCTCAAATGCTGATGTTGTCATCATAATAATAAACTCACTTATCTACATTAGCTCTTATGTGCTTCTAGCAATTCCAGCGCGTTTTTCAAACGAAAGAGCGCAAGTTCACGACCAAGCAACTCCATAGATTCGCCCAAAGGAGGGGAAACCTGATTGCCACATTCAGCAACGCGTATGGCAGCAAAAAACTTACGCTTGGTGGCGCCAAGTTTTTCGGGAAGCTCAGCCATTGCAGCGTCTATGTTCTCACTTGTCCAGTCGTTTACCTCTTCAAGTGCCGCATAAGCAGCCTTAAGTGACGCGCCTGCGCTTTCGTTGTTATAAATATTTTTGGTAAGTGAAGGCTCATCTATACAGAGGTTTTTGCCTTGATATAGAAAACGAGCTTTCTCGACAACATCGTGTGCAAGCGTTGTACGAGGTTTAAGAATTGATGCGAGCAACAAATACCACGAAGGTCGCTTGTCAAAACATGCGCTCACATCGCTCTCATGTATGTCCATGGCCTCGCCTGCGCCTTCCGCCACGTCGCCCGTGCCGCTGTCCGTACACGCATTAGTTGCCTTAGGCATTTCAAGTCCTGCTTTTATCAGCTCGGGAATAAGAACGTGGTGTGCAAAATCGTTATCGCTTAGACGCTGGATATATTGAGCGTTAATCCAGTCAAGTTTTTTAGGATCAAAGGTTGCAGGATTTTTTGAAATATGTTCAAGCGAGAATTTTTGCATAAGCACATCTTTAGGCACAATGGTTGTTTCACCGTCAAGCGCCCATCCAAGCAATGCCAGGTAATTTACAAACGCCTCACTGTCATAGCCGCTATCGCGATACTCTTCTACCGAAGTTGCACCGTGGCGCTTTGAAAGCTTTTTACCGTCTACGCCCAAGATCATAGAAAGATGAGCAAAAACAGGAACTTGCGCGCCCAATGCTTCGTATACAATAACTTGACGCGGCGTATTTGATAAGTGGTCATCGCCGCGAATGATATGCGTAATCTTCATAGCTGCATCGTCGCAAACGGTTGCAAAATTATACGTAGGAGTTCCGTCTGAGCGAAAGATAATAAAATCGTCCAGCTCGCGCGCATTAAAGGTTACGTCGCCATGAATGAGATCATGAACAACAACATCGCCACGGTTAAGAGGCACTTTTACGCGAATGGTATAGGGCTCACCATGAGCAATGCGCTCTTTTGCAACATCAAGGCTAATTCCTCTACAAGCACGATTGTAACCCTGAAAACGTGCATGCTGCTCTTGGGCTGTTTTGCGCGCAGCATCTAAGGTTTCTTGACTACAAAAACAGTAATACGCCTTGCCTTCTTCTACCAGCTTTTGTGCAGCTTGGCGGTACATGTCCAAACGTTCCGTTTGTTTATACGGGCCAAAGGCTCCTCCTACATCGGGACCTTCATCCCAATCAAGACCAAGCCAGCGCATAGCACGTAGAATAATCTGCGTATTTTCTTCGGTTGAGCGCGTAGGATCTGTATCATCAATGCGCAAAATAAATGTTCCTTTGTGCGCACGCGCAAAAGCCCAGTTATATATAGCAGTACGCGCACCTCCCACATGGAGTTTACCGGTAGGAGATGGTGCAAAACGAACACGAACTTCTGTATTTGCAGTTTGTGAATTCATACCTGGATACCTCTCGATGTATGTTTATCAAGTAGTTATATGTATCATAGCGCGAAGGAGGTCTGTGCACGCATGAGCGCACGTAAATTCTCGCTAATTTTGCCGAAATAACACGGTTTATGCTTTAAGCTTATTTTAACGAATTATATCGTATAAAATGTGTCATTTTTGCCATCGCGCACTCCTTGATACATGTTACATGCATAAACGTGTACTATAAGGTATACAAAAACGGTAAACCTTATACGCTATTTTTGGTAAGCCTTATGTCATATGGTATTGCTAAGATTTAGTACAGGCATATCTACCCTTGTTATCTTGGGTGTTTCATTGGGTGTTATCTCATAAAGAATACGTGGTTTATCTGGCATGTTCGCGGCTTGGGTTGTGTGACAATATCAGGCTGCTCTACGTTTACCGTTTACGCTACAACAGAAAGATCAGGTGCTTATATGGTTGGAAGAAATTTCCTATTTACATCAGAGGCGGTTACCGAGGGTCATCCCGATAAAATGTGTGACCAAATCTCCGATGCGGTACTTGATGCTATTCTTGCAAAAGAAGCTAATCTCGAAAAAGTTGGATATATTTCACCAAGCGGCATTCCTGCGCGCCTTGCAGATGTTCGCTGCGCGTGTGAAACGTTTGTTACGACAGGCACCATTATTGTTGCAGGAGAAATTCGCACGCAGGCCTATGTTGATATCCCAGCTATTGCGCGCGAAACCGTCCGTAAAATAGGGTACGATCGTGCAAAATACGGTTTTGACTGTGATACCTGCGGCGTTATCAATCTTATTCATGAACAAAGCCCCGATATTGCTCAAGGTGTTGATGTCTCGTTTGAATCCCAACATGGTAACTCAGATGAATTTACTCAATTAGGCGCTGGAGATCAGGGTATGATGTTTGGTTATGCCTCAGATGAAACTCAAACATATATGCCTATGCCTGCCTTTATAGCTCAATCGCTGGCACGCCGCTTGGCTCAAGTTCGAAAAGAGCACATCCTTGATTATTTACGTCCCGATGGAAAAACGCAGGTAAGTATTCGCTATGAACATGACGTTCCCGTTTGTGTGAGTGCCATTGTGGTGTCAACGCAGCATGCGCCCGAAATTACTTCTATGGATATGATTAAAGCCGACATCATTAAGCATGTTATTGAGCCTGTAATTGAGCCGTTGAACATCAGCTATAAGAATGCTGATATTTACGTGAATCCAACAGGGCGTTTTGTAGTTGGAGGTCCCATGGGCGATACAGGTTTAACGGGAAGAAAAATCGTGGTTGACACCTATGGTGGCATGGGTCGCCATGGCGGCGGCGCATTTTCGGGTAAAGATTGCACCAAAGTTGATAGGTCTGCCGCTTATGCCGCACGTTGGGTCGCTAAAAATATTGTTGCTGCTCATGCTGCTAAGCGTTGCGAGGTCCAGCTTGCCTACGCTATTGGCGTATCGCATCCGCTTTCGATTATGGTTGATACCTTTGGAACTGGTCAGGTTCCCGACACCGTGTTAAGCGATATGGTGCCGCGCGTATTTGATTTAACGCCTGCTGCTATTATTAGCGCGCTTGATCTTCGTCGTCCGATTTTTGAAAAAACGGCACGATATGGGCATTTTGGGCGCAATGATCCCGATTTTACCTGGGAGCAAACAAATAAAGTGGACGAGATAAAGGCACATTTGCAGCACGTTTAGAGCATATTTAGCGCGCGTGTGGCACGTTTGATGCATGCTTGACGCACGTTTAGAGCATGACGTGCATGTGTTTGGTGCACGTAGTAAGGTATGTGTTTGAATGGGAGTTTGTAATGGCAGATCAAGATGAGCGCGAATCACTTCTTGATGCGTGGATTTCACTCACTACAATTATCAATAATGACCGATTAGTTTCGGTTCTTCCTTATAACGAGGCTGTTGTATGTCGTATTCTGCTGCAGCACGTTGATGAAGATATCACTGCTACCGAGCTTTGCAAGATTATGAATATGCAAAAATCTCAGATGAATCATACGCTTGCAGCTATGGAGCACAAAAAACTTATCATTCGCAAACGTTGCACCAGCGATAAGCGCTGTATTTTTATTAGGCTTAATGAAGCAGAGATGGATGTGTATAATCGCCAACACGCGCAAGTTATGCATATTGTTGAAAATCTTATAGCTACGTTGGGAGAAGAGCAAACTAAACAGGTTATTAAACTCTTACGTGTGCTTGCAGATACTGCCGACAAAGAGCTTGGCAATCATAAAGATTAGCCGCACGTAAGAAAAACGGAGTATCTAAAAGACACTCCGTTTTCATGTAATGTATGTTTATAGTTTGTGCTCGTTAGAGCGTCCGTTTTAAGCAACGCAAGAAGAAATCATCCACAGTTGCTTTTGGTAATCGGCAATATACTCATTAAACTGATCTTGAGTTGCACCGTCGCCAGCTTGCTCTGCCAACTCTACAATCTCTTGTGCTTGACCAATCCACCAAGTAATGCTTTCAATAAGTTCACGAATAACATCGTCGTCTTTAATAGGAGCATTTTCGCGCTCTTTAATGGTAGCAAGCTTTAAAGCGCCTTCCATATTAGCGTTGGGGTTTCCACCCAAAGCAATAATGCGCTCGGCAACACCATCAACAATTTCTTCTGACTGAAGATACATGTCCTCAAGTTTTTTATGAAGAACAAAGAAGCTCTTGCCTTTAATATACCAATGCATGCTAAGCGTTTTAAAGTAATTAACTTGTTGGTTTGCAAGGTAAACATTCATTTTCTCAAGCAATGCGCTCTTAGGATCTTGTGCCATAATAAATTTCCTTTCTGAGGTATTTTGATGTTATAGCTAACATCTGTTTACTTATTGTGTACCCGATTTATGTGATTCGTTTCTTAAAAAGTTGTGCAAGGGGGCGTGCACATGAAACATCCATGCTTTAAGCTTATACTCAGCTTTTGTAAGGTATTGGCACGCCAATCTATACGCAATACGTACATGCTTACAAGGTAGAGCTATCCATACACATTATGAGCAGCTTCAAGTAATTTGGATGTATGTGCTTAACTTTTAAGAAGATTATAAATTTGTACTATGCAAACATATGTACGTATTTTATACTAGTAGAGGGTTTTGTATTGAACGTACATCGCGGCTGTGTACGTGCTCTTTGCGCAGTTGCAACAATAAGAAGGGAGGATTATGCCAGATACAACTCAAGAAATAACTATTGCATCGGTTGTACTCGATATTCCTTCCCGTGCGCTTACCAAATCGTTTGATTACATAATCACTCCCGAGCTTAGTAAAACGTGTACCGTTGGAACAACGATTTTGGTTGATTTTGCACATCGAGCAGCTATTGGCTATGTAATTGACGTTAAAGTGCAAACGATACAAGAAACCTCAAGAGAGCTAAAACCTGTTTTGCGTGTGCTGGCGCCGCCTGCTTTTGATCGCCTTCATGCACAGCTGGCTACATGGATTTCGCGTGAGTATGCATGTCCTTTGTCTGAAGCGTTTCGTCCTTTTTTGCCACCGGGACAACTGGTAAAAATTAAGCGTGATTCAAAAGACGACCCGTGGCAGCTTGTGTGCGAGAAACGAGGTTGTGTTGATGAACGTTGGATCAAGCTGACGAAAGCGGGTAAAGATTATAAACCAGCTGCTCGTGCATGTGCACAGCGTAGGCTATTAACAGCGCTTTCGGCAGGTCCTGTTCGTGTGGCAGAGTTAAAAGTTTTGCTTCCAGGAACACTTTCGGTTGCCCGTGCGCTCGAAAAAAAGCATGTGGTAGAAATCTATAAACAACGCATAGAACGCCAGCTTGCACCATCTGTGCTTTCAAGTGCAAAAGCTTTAAAGCCGTCTCAGCTGACCCGCGGTCAAATTAATGCGCTATCTGCTATTAGGCGTGCTTGTGAGGCTCAAGCAGGAGATGTAATTCTTGTAGACGGCATTACAGGATCAGGCAAAACCGAAGTCTATTTAGAAGCAATCGAAGATGTGATAGCACAAGGGAAAACTGCGCTGGTGCTTGTGCCCGAAATTGCCCTTACAGCACAAACAGTTGGCAGGTTTCGTAGCCGCTTTGGTAATCGCGTTGCAGTGCTTCATTCAAAGCTTTCGGTAGGCGAGCGCTATGATCAGTGGGATATGGTTCGTACAGGTCGCGCTCGTGTTTTAGTTGGTGCTCGTTCTGCTCTTTTTGCACCGCTTGCTGACATTGGTCTTATTGTGATCGACGAGGAACACGATAGTAGTTACAAGCAAGAACTTGCTCCACGCTATCATGCACGCGCCGTTGCCGAAAAACTGGCGCAGCTGTCGCATAGCGCATTGGTGCTTGGATCTGCAACTCCTTCGCTTGATAGTTTAATGCACTGTTCAAAGCGCACCCACCAAGCTCGTACGTGGACGCATGTTGTTATGGACGAGCGTCCTGCTGGCGCACACTTACCCCGTATTCAGATTGTGGATATGACCAAAGAGTTTGCGCTTGGCAACAAATCCATGTTTTCTCGTGCACTCACAGAAGAGTTGTGGCATGTGGTTGATGCTGGTAAAAAAGCTATGATTCTTATTAACAGACGCGGATTTGCTAATTTTTTGATGTGCCGCGAGTGCGGTGCGGTGCCTGAGTGTCCGCATTGTTCAATTACGCTTACCTATCACGAAAAAACGCATGAGCTCAAATGTCACGAATGTGATCGTCACTGGTCAGTTTTTGTATATCCAAATCCGCTTACCGCTTGTCCTCATTGTGGAAGTAAGTACATGGCAGGATTTGGAGCAGGTACGCAGCGTGTAGAAGACGAGCTTATTCGTATGTTTGGCGATAAAACCGTGGTTGTTCGCATGGATGCGGACACAACGCGTGCTAAAGGCACACATGAAAAGCTTTTAGAAACCTTTGATAGTGCTTCTTGTGCCATATTAGTTGGTACACAAATGATTGCCAAAGGTCTTGATTTTCCCGATGTGGTGCTTGTTGGTGTACTCAATGCAGATACTACCCTTAAAATGCCCGATTTTAGAGCGGCAGAAAAAAGTTACTTCTTATTAGAGCAAGTTGCTGGAAGGTCGGGGAGAGGTGCGTGTGGCGGTAAGGTTGTTATTCAAACATATTGGGCTAGGCATCCGGTAATGGAAGCCGTGCAAACTCATGATCGCACGCGTTTTGTAACACAAGAATTGCAGGAGCGTCAATCGGCATATTATCCTCCGTTTTCTCGCATTGCTAATGTGCTTATGTGGAGTTTGAATGCAAAAGATGTTGTTGATTTTTCGGCGCGTTTAGCAACTGAGTTACAAACAACGCTTGCACATCAAGAAGGTATGTGGCGTATGCTTGGTCCGTCTAATTGCATGAAATACAAGGTTAACGACAGGTATCGCCGTCATATTGTAGTTAAAGCGCCACTTGGTGCGCCACTTGGCACAACCATTTCATCGTGTATAAGCCGTGTAAAAACGCCCCCTGGACTTCGCATCTCTATTGATGTGGACGCTTACGATATTATGTAACGGTAGAATAATATGTCATGAATAATATGGCATGTACAAGGTTACTTTTTAAACGTATAGGATGAGGAGTGTTATGAAAAAAAGTGTTGCGTATAAAGAAATGGTTTGCGCGCCGTCTGTTATTTTGCAAACAGTGTGTGAGCCCGTTAAAGAAATAACGCAGGAAATTAAAGATCTAGCTCATCATATGTTTGAAGTGATGTATGCAACTGATGGATGTGGACTTGCCGCGCCTCAAATTGGAAAAAACATACGCTTGGTGGTTATTGATTGCGAATGGGGCGAAGGTTCTCGCAAAAAACCATATGTGCTTGTTAATCCAAAAATTGTTGTTGCCGATGAAGCAGATCGGAGCATGTCTGAGGGCTGTCTTTCGTATCCAGGTATTTTGGTGCCCGTAAAGCGACCATCGCACGTTATTTGTGAAGCATTAAATTTGGACGGCGATCTTATTCGCTATGAAGCTCGTGGTAATTTGTTGGCTGCATGTCTACAACATGAGTGTGACCACCTGCAAGGCGTTACGATTCCCGATCATTTGCCGCTTCACAAAAAAATGGAAAAACTCGAAGAATACAAGCATGCTTTAGAGGCAGGCGCGCGTCCTGGTGAAGTTGAAATTTAAGGTTTGAGTTTTAAGATTAAGTTGAAATGTAAGGTTTGAGAGCTTTATGAATATAGTTTATATGGGTACACCCGATTTTTCGGTTAAACCGCTTCAAGAATTGCATAAGCATCACAAGATTTCGCTTGTTATTACACGCCCCGACGCGGTACGTGGTCGAGGAAAAAAGCTCATACCGTCACCAGTTAAACAGTGTGCGAACGCGCTTTCGCTTCCCGTGCGTGAGGCAACTCGTTTTGATGAGGGGCTCATTTCGGCAGTTAAAGCATGTGAGCCTGATGTTATTGTTGTTGCTGCCTATGGTTGCATTATTCCCGATAGTGTTTTAGCTTTGCCTCGATATACAACACTTAATATTCACGCGTCACTTCTTCCGCGTTGGCGTGGAGCTGCTCCTATTCAACGGGCTATTCTTTCGCGCGATGAAGTTACAGGTGTGTCCATTATGAATGTAGTTCACGAACTTGATGCAGGAGATTTTTGCAGGCAAGCATCGCTTAAGATTGGCGCTCAATCCCTAGACGAGCTTACCGATAAGCTTAGTGTTTTGGGTGCGCGTGAGCTTTTGTGTGCTCTTAGTGATATAGAGGAGCATAAGCTTGTATGGCATAAGCAATCTGAAACCGACATAACATATGCTCAAAAAATTGATAAACATGAGTTATTGCTAGACCCCAGTTTATCTGCAGAAAGTAATGTGGTTCGTATACAAGCGTCTGGCGACGCTGCGCCTGCACGTTTTATGATGGGTCAAAAGGGTGTTCGTGCGCTTGTTGGGTGCTTTGTGGGTGATGAAGTTGCATCCGCAAATGCGGCGTCTGAAAGCGCCTTGTCTAAGAGCAACGCTTCCGAAAATGCTGTGTCTGAACATGCTGTGCACGCAGAACTCATACCAGCAGGTGCGGTTCTTATTCGCAATCATCGCGTATTTTTGGGTTGTGCTTCGGGCACCTTAGAACTTTTGCGTGTAAAACCCGATGGAAAATCTGCTATGTCGGCACACGACTGGTCTTTGGGCTTGCATAACGTTTCTACATGGAGCCATGTTTCATGACAAGCGTTAAGGTTGCTTCTTCGCGCACGGTGGCATTTAAGGCTTTGTGTGCACTGCGGAAAAACACCACATATGCTCAGGACTTTCTAAAGCATTTTGATGCGTTTTGCGCGCTTTTACAAGACGAAAAAAGTTTTGTCCAGCATGTTGTATGTGGTGTTATAAGCTCGCAGAGTATGGTGGATAAGATACTTGCGCAATATGTAAAGCGTTTTGCCCATCAGCCGTATAAAGTGCTTATATGTTTGCGTATGGCTACCTATGAGTTGGTGTATAGGCAAACGGCAGCTTATGCAGTTGTAAGCCAATATGTAGAGCTTGTACGCTTGGTGGATAAGCGTGGAGCTTCTTTTGTAAATGCCGTTTTGCACAGAATAGCTGCGTATGACCAGGCAAACTTTGCCCGCGCGCGTCAACATCTTGTGAGGATTATACAAGATTGCCACTCATACGATGATATTTTGCGCATAATAAACGCTGCGCCAATCTCGGTTGAATCTCAACATCATCTGTTGCAATCCTTTGGTTTTATGTGTGAATCTGATTTTCTTTGCGAGGCGTGTTTAGTTTCGGGATTGCCTACATGGATTGTAAAACGCGTATACCACGATCGTGGGCTGTTTATATGTGCACATATGGCGCTGGCTGCGCAAGCACATGTTCCGTTTTATGTATGCAAAAATCCTTATAATCCGCCTCAGATACCTGATACACTTGTCCCAGTTCAGAGCGCATGGGGTAGTTATACATTACAAGGTATATCGCCTGCTTTGCTCTATAACGATATTGAGGGTCAACGTTTAACGATTTCCGATTTTGCCGCGCAATGTATTGCCGCTTGTGTTGTACATACACGCCCCAAGAAGCTTCTTGAAATAGGATGTGGAAAGGGTACTAAGTCGCTTCTTATTTCTTATATGAATAAAAGGCTTTCCTGTCCTGCTATTTCTGAACGTGTTCTATGCGACAAGTCGTCTCAAAAGCTCGCTTGTGCGCGGAAACGTCTCAGCCGCGCTAACATTACTGATCCTATACGTTTTGTAGCGCATGACGCAACAACACTTGATACCTATTTTGATGCGCACGAACGCTTTGATACGGTGTTTATTGATGCTCCGTGTAGTGGTTCGGGAACCATGAGAAGGCATGTAGAAGCACCAACAACTATGAGTGAAGCGGCGCTTGATGTAGCTCGTCCTCACAGTCTTGTACATACTCAAAGTGAGCTTTTGCGTGCGGCTAGTTGTTTAGTTAACGTGGGCGGCTTTTTGATATATGCAACGTGCTCGATATTTTCGTGCGAAAATGAAGACGTTGTATCCGCTTTTTTGGCTTCAGACGCTGGAAAAGGCTTTGCATGTACGAACTTTCCGCGCGCGTGGACTCAAGAGCTTCATGCGTCTATGCGCGAAGCTGTTACGCAAGCGTATGATTCTTTTAGTGCGAGCGTTGTAGATACTAATCACAAAGTATCTGCCGCCGCGTGCACGCCTTCGCAGGTAGAATCTGCAACCGCGTGTATGTATTCGCGTTGCGGCATGTATTTATTTGCACCTCTGGCACATTCATGCGACTCTCATTTTGTTGCGTGTCTTACAAGAATTTCTTAATCGTAAAAGGAGAAGTGGTATGGCAATTCAAGCTGCAATTTTTGACTGTGATGGTACCTTGCTTGATACGATGGATATGTGGCGCAACACAACAGCTCAGCTTCTAAATTCGTACGGTCTTGAACTTACCAAGTCGCTTTTCGATGCAATTGAGCCGCTCACGATTGTGCAAACGTGTGACTATATTCACACGCACTGCCATGTAGACGCGTCTGGCGATGCGGTTATGCAGCGTTTTAACGAAATAATTCGCAATGGGTATGAACGTTCGTCGGTACCCTTACCTGGTGTTTGTGAGTTTTTGCAAAGCCTTCGTGCGCACGGAGTTCGTATGGTAGTAGCTTCTTCTACGCCAAAGGAGCATTTAGAGTTTGCGCTTAAGCGTGCAGGCATTTTTGATTTCTTTGAGCGTACGTTTTCAACGGGTGGCTCTATTAGAAGCAAAGAGTATCCCGATATTTGGGAAGCTGCGCATACGTATCTTGGAACGGACGCTTCATCCACGTGGGTATTTGAGGATACGCCGTTTGGTGTTCGCGAAGCTAAAGCAGCAAAGCTTAATACCGTTTGTATTTTTGATGCCCATATGCAGCGCGACATTGAGACCTGCAAAAAGTTTAGTGATGTGTTTATTCATTCGTATGCAGAGCTATCGTATGAGCTGCTTGATGACTTTGAGCCTTTGCCAGATTCATGTGACGTACATCAACAGGGGGATTTAAGCGATGCAAGCGCTGATGATGTGTTGAGCGTGTTGATTGTTGCAGGTTCTCCTGCTCCTTCTTCTCTTAAGCTGGTGCAAAAACTTGCGCGCGTTAACGATTATCTCATCGCAGCAGACGGGGGAGCAAATGTTCTGTATGAAGCAGGCATTGTTCCACAGGTATTTTGTGGTGATGCAGATTCGGTTAATGGGGATGCGTATAAGTGGGTAACGTCTTGTGTCGAAAAAAAGATCACGTTTCCGCGCGAAAAGTATGCAACCGATTTACAACTTGCGCTCGATTGTGCGGTGCACGAGGCGCGCAGGCGTCGCAAGCTTCTCCACGTTACGCTTACCTGCGCTTCTGGTGGACGAGCCGATCATGCACTGGGCGTTGTTGGCGTATTAGCACGTGCAGCTTCGTATTGTCCAACAATTGTTGAAGACAGCTATACACTGCAGATTATATCGTTGCGTGGACGTTCGCATATACATTTTGCGCAGACGGATATCAAAAAAACGGTGTCGGTAATTGCGCTTACTCCGTGGACGTGCATTTCAGAAACAGGATTTAAGTGGAATTTATCTCATTACGATTTGGCGCAATTTAGCGACGAGGGTATTTCTAATGTGGTAGAAGATTCTGGTGCAACAATTGTGTGTCATTCGGGGAAAGCTGCCGTTTTTATCATGCATGGTTAGTAGGGTAATGCTTGTAAAAATGAGCGTGTAAAAAAGAACGTACAAAAACGCGTGTGCAGTCTTACAAGCACCTAACAAGGCAGACAAAAAAAGAGTCCACAATTTCACAACTCTATAACTCTACAAAAAAAGGAGCGCAAAGCTCCTTTTGTGTTTATGTAGTGCGCACAAGGCGCAGCGCGTTTAACTTCCTGCAGGTAGTTGTTATGCTTGCTCGGCAGAGCGAGCAACTTTACCGCTCTTAAGGCAACGAGTGCAAACGTTTTTCTTAGGAGTTTTACCGTCTTCAAAAACGGTAACGCGTTGAATATTGGGTTTAAATTTACGGTTAACAGTGCGGTGTGAGTGGCTAATTGAGCGACCAGCAACTGCGTGCTTACCGCAAATATCGCAGACTTTAGACATAATTGACCTCCATTGCAGGAGCGCATATCGCGCCTTTAATTCACAAGTGCTTATCTACTTTAGCACATAGTGTATTTTCTGCAAGTCAGACGCGGTTGATATGGTGGTTTAATGACGAAAAAATCTTGAGGTGTGGATAAGCATGCGCGCAGATTGGAAGTTGCGCGACACGAACCTTTCACGCATTATCAGTTTCTTTATGTCTTTTTAGTTAGCTGTTTATTTTTATATTACTTATCTAGCGTTTTTATACAGATGGATTCTGTTTTCATAAGATGCCAATATTCCAAACGCTGAAAGATCTTATAATTATTAAGGAGATACAGCTTAACACGGAAGCTAACTTTAGTGGCACCAAATTGCCATGCTAAATAAGGTTAATACGGGGTGCATCGAGGTGTTTATAAAAACAACCATGCGCACTTAATTGTAACGTTGTGTTTTTGTTTGACACAGGTATTGAAAGCAAAGAGGTGAAGTAATGAAGAACATTTTTGACACGGTAGCAGAGCTTTTGCTTACAAACGATAAATACAAAGCCGAAGATGGTAAGCTCCTTAAAGCTGTCGTGTACAGTGATGTTATGGCAATGAGTGAGGATTTACTCGCCCTTCTCCTCTCAAACGAAGACATAAAAGAAACCTTCTTCAAAGCCGTTCAAGGTACGCTTGTTTTTGATAAGCAAAAATTCGCCTGGTTTATGGAATCAAAGGAATTTCTGCCCGACTCTTACACGGCTTACACAAACAAAATTGGGCTTACCCATAACGGCAGTTTCATCTCGCAAACAAACGATGTTGTGCTCGAATTCCCTTACAAGGATTGTGTGCTGGAAGGCGGCCAAGATAAAGACGATCAAAAACGAAGCGAGATTTTCTACAATGAAACGATAGCAAGTGATGAAATCTCGCGCATGCTTGCACCTAAAGTCTTTACGAATGCTAAACGTTATACCGCCGTTGGTGAAAAAGATCTTCTTGGAAATTTAGATCCTAATACGATTAACGTTGAAGAAGAAACAGGCATAACGTTTAAAAGCGATGATAATTTAATCATCAAAGGGAACAACCTTATTGCCTTAGCAAGCCTGCTTAAACGCTACGAAGGTAAAGTAAAGTGCATATATATCGATCCACCTTATTACTTCAACAAAACTATAGGTGAAGATAGTTTTAAATATAATTCTAATTTTAAGATGTCTACTTGGCTGACATTTATGAAAAATAGACTGGAACTTGCCAATAAGCTACTTTCATCGCATGGAAGCATCTGGATTCATATGGGTGAAGATGGTATGCATTATCTTAAAGTTTTGGCAGATGATGTATTTGGCAAAGAACATTTTGTAGGAACTATTCCTAGAAAAACTAGAGATGGAAAATCAGATGTGCCTTTTAATTTATCGCAAGATTTTGATTGGATATTAGTTTATACGAAAGCCAACGAATCAGATGCGGTTGTTGGTAGACAAGTTGAACGCAAATATTATGAAACAGATGATTTCCCCGGTAAACCTTGGCGAACAGCAGATTTAACAAGCCAGAGAACAGTTCAAGAACGTCCAAATTCTGATTTTACGATGATAAATCCAAAAACCGGTAAGGAATATCCTGTTAATCCTAAGCGTTCATGGGCAGTCACGAAAGATACGTTTGATGAGTGGTATGCTTCTGGCGGAATTGGTTTCCCAGACGACTATGAGTTTATGTCCGGTAATCGTCCATTCCGAAGAGTTTTTAAAGAAGATGATGATTGTAATGAAAAGCCAACATCCGTAAACAGTGATTTTTTGATTAAAGAATTTATAGCTACCCTGCTAACTAAGTCAAAAAATAAAGATGGAAATAATGAAATTACAAATCTTTTCTCTAGAGATGAATTTGATTACGCGAAACCTGAAGAGTTAATAAGATCTATTTTAGAAATAAGCAGTAACCCCACCGACCTCGTCCTTGACTTCCATCTCGGTTCCGGCACGACTGCTGCCGTTGCGCATAAAATGGGACGCCGATACATTGGTGTTGAACAAATGGATTACATTCAAGATATAACTGTTGAACGTTTGAAGAAAGTTCTTGAAGGCGAACAAGGCGGTATTTCTAAAGCTCAAAACTGGCATGGTGGCGGCTCATTCGTTTATTGCGAACTTAAAGAAGGCGCAAACACGCTTATTACCACGATTCAAAATGCTACTGAAGATACTATTGAAAGTGTAAAAGCTTCCATTTACACAGATGAGCGTATTGTGCCTTATCTTACTAAGCAGGAACTCGCTGATGCTGATAAAGACTTTGAGAACCTAACATTAGAAGAAAAGAAGCAAGTGCTATCCAAGCTTGTAGATAAAAACAAGCTATACGTTAATGCTTCTGATATGGATGATGAAACATATCAAATAAGTGATACTGATAAAGCATTTACAACATCTTTCTATAAAGAGGTGAGGTAATGAAGAACATTTTTGACACGGTAGCAGAGCTTTTGCTTACAAACGATAAATACAAAACCGAAGATGGAAAGCTCCTTAAAGCTGTCGTGTACAGCGATGTTATGTCAATGAGTGAAGATTTACTCGCCCTTCTCCTCTCAAACGAAGACATAAAAGAAACCTTCTTCAAAGCCGTTCAAGGTACGCTTGTTTTTGATAAGCAAAAATTCGCCTGGTTTATGGAATCAAAGGAATTTCTGCCCGACTCTTACACGGCTTACACAAACAAAATTGGGCTTACCCATAACGGCAGTTTCATCTCGCAAACAAACGATGTTGTGCTCGAATTCCCTTACAAGGATTGTGTGCTGGAAGGCGGCCAAGATAAAGACGATCAAAAACGAAGCGAGATTTTCTACAATGAAACGATAGCAAGTGATGAAATCTCGCGCATGCTTGCACCTAAAGTCTTTACGAATGCTAAACGTTATACCGCCGTTGGTGAAAAAGATCTTCTTGGAAATTTAGATCCTAATACGATTAACGTTGAAGAAGAAACAGGAATAACTTTTAACGATAACGATAATTTAATTATAAAAGGCAACAATCTTATTGCCCTAGCAAGCTTACTGAAACGCTACGAAGGCAAAGTAAAGTGCATATATATTGATCCACCTTATAACACTCAGAATGATAGTTTTAACTACAACGACTCATTCAACCATTCCACATGGCTCACATTTATGAAAAATAGACTGGAATTGGCAAGAAAATTACTCCGTGAAGATGGGACGATTTGGATATCTTGCGACGATCATGAAAGCCATTATCTTAAGGTTTTAACAGATGACGTATTTAATCGTGATAACTTCATAGATGAAATCGTTTGGCAACGTGCATATGCTCCTATCAACTTAAAAAAGACGCTTTCGCGTTCGCACGATATTATTTTGGTGTATGCCAAAAATCTGGATCCTAGCTTTACGCTTAATAAGCTTCCCAGAAGTGCCGAAGCGAACGCGCGCTATAAAAATCCCGATAACGATCCGCGAGGTCCATGGACATCTTCAGATATATCAGTAGGGCCTGCCGTAGAAAGCAATATTTATGAAATAACTACGCCAAGTGGTCGTAAAGTGATGCCTCCTGAAGGCTATAGTTGGCGATTAAGCAAAGCACGCTTTGCAGAATTTGTTGCAGATAATCGCATCTGGTTTGGTGAAGATGGCAATAACACACCTCGTATAAAACGTTTTCTATCAGAAGTAAAAGACGGCGTAGTTGCCATGACACTATGGACACGAGACGAAGTGGGCGATTCGCAAGAAGGCAAACGCGAAATTAAAGCGCTTCACTTTGACAGTATTTTTGATACACCTAAACAGGAGCGTCTTATTGAGAGAATACTAACGCTAGCCACAAACGAAGGCGATTTGGTATTTGATTCTTTCGTAGGTTCCGGCACGACTGCTGCCGTTGCGCATAAAATGGGACGCCGATACATTGGTGTTGAACAAATGGATTACATTCAAGATATAACTGTTGAACGTTTGAAGAAAGTTCTTGAAGGCGAACAAGGCGGTATTTCTAAAGCTCAAAACTGGCATGGTGGCGGCTCATTCGTTTATTGCGAACTTAAAGAAGGCGCAAACACGCTTATTACCACGATTCAAAATGCTACTGAAGATACTA
>NZ_ACGK02000004.1 GCF_000159235.2 Fannyhessea vaginae DSM 15829 | reverse complement strand
TATTCAATGTAGATCATATGCGTCTTCTAATCAATTGTTATGCTGTATAGCTCTCAGAGTACATGCTCATGTGCTCTGATTGATAATTGAATGTCCCTCGTTGGTCAGCGATTTTGGCAGGGGAGGTACACCCGGTCCCATTCCGAACCCGGAAGTTAAGCCCCCTAGCGCCGATGGTACTGCGGAGTTAGTCCGTGGGAGAGCAGGACGTCGCTGACCAACGAGGGACATTTGTATATCGCGTGTCTCTGGTTGGATGTGTGTGAGACATCTGGTTTCTGTTTGTGGGATAAGCTGCTTGAGAACTTTTAGTTGGTATAAATCAACCTTCGAACTTTCTTCGTTCACCATAATTTGCACTATTAAGAGATTCATAATTACTTATTGAACCTTGTCTTTAATAGGTAATTTCTTATAAGTTGTAAATAATCTCAATAATTTTTTCTGCGGCCCATGCTTTGGTCTAAGGGTTTTCTTAAATACGTTGCGCTTTTAATCCACCTTTATTTTATTATTATCTATTTTATTTGTATCAAAACACAAAGCGCATTTCTGTACCAACGCCAAGCTCGCTTTTTATATGAATAGTTGCCGAATGAATGTCGGCTATATGCTTTACGATCGCAAGACCTAATCCAGTTCCCCCTGTTTGGCGTGCATGCGACTTGTCAACACGATAAAAGCGCTCAAAGATACGCGCTTGTTCGGCTTCTGGAATGCCAATGCCTGTATCCTTTACCACGATTGTTGGTCTTGTATGTTCGATAACAACGCATACGCACACGCTACCAGACGTTTTGTTATACGTAAGCGCATTTTGTATTAAATTTTCAAGCATTTCACGCAACAGTGCATAGTTGCCCTGTACTCGCACCGAAGTGCCGCTACACGTTAAGGTTAATCCGCGTTGCTCCGCAATCGGCTGCAATGCTTGAGTTGTTTCGCGCGCTAACATAAGTAAATCCACGTCTTCAAACTTATGCTCAAATTCAGGGTGATCAAGCTCCGACAAGCGAATAGTGTCGCACACAAGCGACAGTAAACGGTGCGAATTTTCCCTAATTTGTGCAGCTACATGCACGGCTTCTTCTGCGTCAACCATCTTATTTTCGATAAGCTCGGCATAACCGCTGATAGCTGTAATGGGTGTTTTAAGCTCGTGCGTTACATTTGCCGTAAAATCTTGTCTGCTTTTTGCAGCAAGAAGGATTTTTTCGTGCTGCTCACGCATTGTTCGTATAAAAGGTTCTAGCTCTTTATACACAGGTGTGCTTGGTGGTAAGTCGTAATTTTTTGCAAGGACATCTAAATGCCCCAGCAAGTCCTTTGTAAGATGTCTGCCTACAAGCACACAAATGAGGAATACAACAAGGACAATTCCTCCAACAATGGGTAGCGTGGCAAAAAAGATGTCGGCAATGGTCTGCACATGCATGGAAAGGCGGACGATTGTTCCGTTGTCCAGCAAAACGGCATAATAATAGGTATCAAAATGCGATGATGCAGAGTGACGCGTACTTTCGCCTTGCCCTTTGTGCAGCGCGTCTTGAATCTCGGGGCGATCAAGATGGTTTGCCATTGAGTGCTCATCAACGTCGTTATCAAAAAGCACGCGACCATCTGCGCGAATCCACGTCATCCGTAAATTATTGTTATCAAGCGAGCCATACAAGCGCTGCACCGATGAGGCATCTTGTGTTTGTCTGAGCGCGTCATTAGTGCAAATGAGCTCTGCGTTAACGCGGATATCGTGCTTGATTTGCTCAAAAAATATACGATAAAACACACCTGTGAGTGCGCACGTGCACAAAATAAGCGCCAAGCACGAAATAATGGCCAAGTGCAGACTGATTTTCTTCTTCATAGCGCCGCTCCCATGCTGCATGCTTATCGTTTTAGAACGCAGATGAACATTCCTTGAAACTAAGTTGCTCCTACGCTGTATGGATATCGTCTGATTTAACGCAATACCCAACACCGCGAACCGTATGCACGTAGCACGACGCGTCCCCTAGCTTTTGTCGCAGTGTTTTAATATGCATATCAACTGTTCTACTTTCGCCCTCAAAATCAAAGCCCCACACTGCCTGCATAAGAACCTCGCGTGTAAACACCAGTCCTTCGTGTAACATAAGGTAGTGAAGTAAATCGTATTCCTTGTGCGTAAGATTAACAGGCGTATCGTGCACGCACACGTAATGGCGCGCGGGATCAAGCATAATTGCACCTACTCGGCACACAGAGTACTTATCGGCAGGCATTTGCGCAGGCGTTTGTGCTCGGCGCAAGAGCGCGCGAATGCGAGAGAGGAGCTCCATAACAGAAAACGGCTTGCGAATATAATCATCCGCGCCGTTATCAAGCCCGCGTATCATATCCATTTCGGTTGTTTTTGCCGTAATCATAATAATGGGGATGTGTGACCATTGGGCGTTGCTTCTTAGAGTACGTGTAATGGTATTACCGTCGGCGTCGGGCAGCATGATATCAAGCAAAATGAGCTGCGGCGTGCGTGTTTTAAGCGCAGCAAAAAAATCGGCGGCACACGAGAAGGCTTGCACGTCGTAGTTACTGTTTTTAAGAGCGATAATTTCAATTTCTTGAATACTCACATCGTCTTCAACAACATAGATACACTCCATCGGTACACTCCATGCTTGTATATCACCTTGCACTAACCAAACCGTCCCATAACATAATCTGCGCAGCGTTCATCATGAGGCTCATGAAACAGTTGGTACGTGCTATTAGTTTCTACCATCTCGCCCAAAAGAAAAAACGCCGTATAATCGGACACACGTGCCGCCTGCTGCATGTTGTGGGTAACAATAACAACAGTATAGTGCTCTTTGAGGCTTGCGATAAGCTCTTCAATTTTAGCAGTTGATATAGGGTCAAGGGCGCTTGTTGGTTCATCCATAAGCAACACTTCTGGCTCAACGGCAAGCGCTCGTGCAATACATAAGCGCTGTTGCTGGCCGCCTGATAAGCTGAGTGCCGAATCGTTGAGGTGGTCTTTTACCTCGTTATAGATGGCAGCGCGTTGTAAGCTGCGCGTAACAATTTCGTCTAAGCTGCTCTTTTTTGTAATACCGTGCACGCGCGGACCATATTCAACATTGTCGTAAATGCTCATCGGAAACGGATTCGGTTGCTGAAACACCATACCAACGCGTTTGCGCAAGCGAATTACGTTACTGTTTGGCGCGTATATGTCTTTACCATCAAGAAGGACGTTTCCGCTGATACGAGCCGAGGACAGCGTGTCGTTCATTCTGTTAAGACAGCGCAAAAACGTGCTTTTGCCACAGCCCGAAGGTCCAATAAGCGCAAGCACACTGTGATTGTAAATGTCGAGCGTAATGTTTTGCAGTGCATGCGTGGCTCCGTAGAACACATTTAGATGAGAAATGTGCATTTTGGTGGAGTGCTGCGCGGACGGCGTTGGAGCTGGCTGCACGCACAGCGCTAGCATTGGAGCTGCTTGCACGTGCGGCGCTGAGCTTTGGGCTCTTTGCACTCCCTCCTGTGCGTCTTGCGCGGTGGTTGGTTGCGTCTCTGTAAAGAATGTCATACGATCTGAACCTTTCTTAGGCTTGTTTTATGCTGGTAGAATGCTTATAGGCAGGTGGTACTATGAAGTTTGAAGAGTTCTAGAACTAGTGCGTGCTATAAGCGCGTGAGTTGCCACATTGATGAGCAGAGTGAACACAAGAAGAATGCAAGCAATGCCAAATGCTGTGGTAAAATCGCCCTGACTGGTAGCACTTAGATAAAGTTGAACAGTAAGAGTTCCACCCGATGTAAACAATTTTGAAAACAGCGCGTCTATACTTTGAGGCAACAGTTTTGCGCTTCCTGCAGTAAAGAGCAACGCTGCGGATTCGGCAACAATGCGGCCAAGCGCCAAAATAACGCCTGTTACTATAGAAGGTGCTGCCACGGGCAACAAAATGGTTCGGATAGTATGCCATTTACCTGCACCTAAGCCAAAAGCGCCAAGTTTATAGCCTTGGGGTACACACGTAAGTGCCTCTTGCGTGTTGCGCGTAATGAGCGGAAGCACCATTAACGCAAGCGTCAGAGCACCGCACAACAGACTATATCCAAGCCGAAGGACTTGTCCAAAAAACAGCATGCCAAATAGTCCAAAAATGATAGAAGGAATGCCAGCAAGAACATCGGTGGCAAAATCTATAACACGCACAAGTTTTTTGTTAGTTGCATATTCTTGCAGGTAAATGGCGCCTCCAACGCCAATCGGTATGGCGATGGCAAGTGTTGCCACCACAATGATGAGTGTATTGATAATATTTCCTGCAACGCCTATGGTGCCTTTTCGTAGTGACGTACTACACGTAAAAAACTCGAGGTTAAGGGCGGGCCACCCTTGGGCAAGTACGTACCCAATTATACCTACCAGTAGCAACACAATAAGAGCTGCTGATATATACACACATGTGTATACGGTGAAATCTGCAGTTGCAACAGCAATTTCATGTGGCAAGCGTGGTGCGCGCACGGCAGTGGACGCGCAGACGTTGGTAGACGCGCCCATGGTGTTGGACACCTGTGCCGCGCCAGAAGCGGGGATAGTGTTATTCTCCATAGCAATGCTTCTTTCGTTTTGTGAGGAGTACGATGCTATTTATGCAGATAATAAACACATACAGTACAACACCTACGGCAAACAACGCCTCTTTATGAAGCCCTTGCGCGTAGCTCATCTCGCTTACGAGCTGGGTTGTAAGCAGGCGCACCGAAGCGAACGGAAGAGGTAGGTTAACGCCACCACCAGCTACCATGCTAATTGCCATGGCTTCGCCCAGTGCTCGTCCAACGCCCAACACGATTGCGGCGAAAATACCTGATTTAGCTGCAGGAATAACAACTTTTACGATTGTTTGTATGCGCGTAGCGCCAAGCGCATACGACGAGGCACGAAGCGATGTGGGTACCGAACGAAGTGCCGACACGCTCATACCTATCATGGTTGGAAGTACCATAATTGCTAGTACGCATACGCACGCAAGCATGTTAGAGCCGCCGGAGTATTGATGTGCTGGATCATTGCTGTATATAGCAAGTTCAGCGTGGTATAGCAGGGGACACAGCACAACCATTCCCACCAGACCATATATTACGGAGGGGATTCCGGCTAACAGTTCTATAAAGCTACTTACGATTGCTGCAACACGCGCAGGCGCAAGCTCCGTTATGTAAATTGAAACAGCAATGCTTAACGGCAGGCCAATGCAAACACTTACCGCCGTTGCAAGAGCAGACGCAAGAATAATATAGTTTATACCGAATACAGGAGGGTTTGTTGTTGGGCTCCACTGTACGCCGCACAGCATATTACCAATACCGATATGCATAAGCGCAGGTAATCCACTTATTAAAATGTATACGCTTATCGAGGCGACCGCGAGCGCCGCGATACACGCGCAAGCTGCGCACACAGTTTGAGCGGCGCGCTCTTGTACACGCTGTTTTTGATGAAGAAGCATATGTCACCTTCTACTGTGCTGTTGCGTCTGCTGTATTTGACTTGGCTGGCATAACACCAGCACGTTGTATTATTTGTATGCCCTCGTCAGATTCTATATATGAAAACCATGCTTGTACCAATGCTGATTGTTCGGACACCGCTCCTTTAGTAGCCATAATAAATGGTCGTACAAGTGGATATTGCTGTGAGGCAATTGTGTCTGCCGTTGGAGCCACGCCATCAAGTACCAGCGCGTTAACCGAGTCAGAAAGAGCGTCTAATGAGATATAACCAATTGCGCCTGGCGTTGAGGCAACTTTTGCAAGTACGGCTCCTGTTGAATCGAGCTCTTGAGCATACACGCAGCTATTTTTAACATCAACAAGCTCTTCAAATGCACTACGCGTACCCGAGGCATTCTCACGGCCGATGACAACGATAGCAGCGTCTGCGCCGCCTACATCACTCCAAGAAGTAATCGAGCGGGTAAAAATTTGTTTGAGCTGGCTTTTTGTAATGCTCGTGCAGGTATTTGCTTTGTTAACGATAACGGCGATACCGTCGAGTGCAACTACGTTCCCAACGATACCCGATGATTTTTCGGCTTGAGAAAGCTCTCGAGAGCTATTAGCAATGTTGCACAAGCCCGACGTAAGCGACTCTATGCCAGCACTGGAGCCCGTGTATTCAACCGAAACACGCACGTTAGGATATGTTTCCATAAATCCTTCGCTAAGCGCTTCGCACATCTTTTCCATGGATGTGCTGCCCGCAAGCGAAATACTTCCCTGTAAATTTGAGCTAGAGGTATCCGCGGTTTTGTCATCTGTCTTTGCACAGCACGTTAATGCTAAGTTAGCAGCACTAGCCAATAGGCCGGCTCCCAAAATACATGCTTGGCGTCGAGTTATATAGTGTGTCATTCGTTCTCCTTTGTGTTGTTTTACGTTATGACTTTGAGCTGTACCGTACGTAGTGTTTGTACGATGCGCTTACATTCATGCTACTAAGTAGATGTAAAGTGCAGGAATTCATTAGGTAAAATTTGGGTAAAGTTATGCAAGGCGCGCGCCAGCCTTTGATGTAATGGACGCGCGGCTATGTGTGGTGTTTTAGTTTGAAGGATAAGCTTGTGAGCAATGTGCACTCTGTGAGCAAAACTGCCCTGAAATCCATGTAATTTGCCGTCAGATGAGGCCCTGGCGACCCCATTTACAAAAAACTTTGAGAAAAATTCGAAAAATACCCCGTTTGACACGAGTTCTGAAGCCAAAAATTGCCCTTCGCGGCGGTTTTAAGACGTTCTCAAAACTTGCTCAATGCGCCTACCTGGTCAAATGAAAAACACATTTTTTGTTCCCATGGCTCTGCGCTACAAAAACTCGTGTCAAATAAGGTTTTTTTCGAATATTAAGCGTAATGTTCTGTAAAGCTGGTTCGAAACTCCGCCGCGGCGCCTAGATGGCGCAGAATCATACTGCGCGCAACACCGAGCTGCACACGACACCGAGCTGCGCGTGCGCTAAGCCATTCCCACAATCAAATTATTCCTGATGCTCGCTATATTTTTTACGGAACTCGTCAAATTGCGCTTGGGCAAGGAGATCCTTTACATGAGCATGGCTTTTTTCGTACATCGTTTGGCCATTTGTGATGAACTTTTGATATCCATGCTCGGCATGCTTAAGGAAAAGATACGCTGCCTCAACGCTCGTTAAAATTATGTGGCGTGAAAAGAGAGTTGAGTGTACAGCACGGCATGAATAGTGGTCACGCGTTTTAGCGCTGGGAGAGAGTTGCCGTTAAAAGGCTTACGATTTGCTTGATAATATGCCATATTATAGTTATTCCAATTGTTCCTTATAATCTCTTCTTATGTAAGCGACTGTAAAATAAGGTATTGTCTGTAAAGGTCCATCTATCGAACAGCTCTCATCTTTAATTGTTTGTCCATAACGGTACGTTCGGGATAAACTCAAAAATGGAAAACCAATTATTAAATTCTTGTCAATAGATTTAAGAAAATAGTATAAAATAATAGCAATATAATCACATAAGATAAGACTTCAATCTTGTCTGACGAAAGGAGGTTCAATTATGAGCCGCACTCATCGCTTAGGGCTTTTTATCGTTGTGGGTATAGCCCTTTCTTTATTTATCCCTACTATTCCTGTTCAAGCTTCAAGCGTAACAGAACATGAGTTAATAAATGAGATTGTACGCACTAATCCAGGTACTACTGAGCACATGGTTATTGAATCTGCCGATAAAATAGCTGAAAGAACAGGTAAAACAAGAGAAGAAACATTGCAAGATATCGTTAAGGAAATTCGTCAAAATGCTCGCTATCGTGACGAGACTCTTGCCGAGATTCGTTTATTACAAACAAAAAGCAATGCTAATAATGAATCAGTTCAACTGCCAACTTCTTATAACAAAGGTGATATGTTTCTTACTCCTGCTTCTACACTAGGAGTAGAACATGGACATATCGGGATTTATGGGGGCTATAATTGGATTGTAGAAGCCCAAGGGCCAGGTAAACTCAGCAGATGGGCTTGGAATTGTGAGGTAGTGGTTCAAAAAGGCACGGTTCTTATGGAGACTACTTGTACACAGGATCAGCAGAATGCAGCAGCCGATTATGCGTATTTCAATTTAGTCGATCGTCCATATAATCTCTATTTTTGGGACAACAAGAATTTAGATTCATATGACCTCAATTGTTCACAACTTGTCTGGATTGCATATATGAAGGGCGCTGGCGTTGATCTTGATGGAAATGGTGGCTCGGGAGTTTTTCCCTACGATATTAAGGAATCAACGTATACAAAGGTTAATTGGGTTGTTGAAACAGCGCCCGATAGTTGTAAAAGAAAAGATCCCTACCAATAATTAAACAATTGTCCAACTATACACAAATGAGGAACGCTATGAAACGTCGAATTTTAGCAGTCATTGCTTGTGTGGTGGTTTGCAGCGCATTGTTTGCTCTCTACTATTTCTTTAAGCCAGCTCCCACTATAAGCGCTCGAGATTTTACTACAAAAGATCAAGCGCTTGCCATACGCCTAACTAGTGTTTATATTGCTGGTGATACAAGCCTCATTCCAAAAACTGGATATACGGTGCTTGCTGATCCTTCTGGTAATATCCGCGCGTTTCAATGTGGCAAGATGGATTCTGCAAAACTCGTCTGGACACATGCTGGTGTCTTTTATGGTGGCCCTGATCAGGAATTCTTTACCAATGAAGAAGGTACAAAAGTTCTTTCTCGCGACATCAAGCTGGCAATAGAATATGCTCGTTATCCACGTAATAACGTGCAAGGGTTTATGGCATTCTATGGAGCGGGAGGATCTCCCGATGGCTATAAACAACCTGTTATTTTAGGGGATTCAGAAAAAACCGAAATCATTGATGTCCGTGGCGGATATATGAGCATGGGAGCGTGTGATGATACGCTTTATGCTATAACGCAAACTATACACGCGCCCAATCTTTTTGATCAAGCCAAAGAGGTCTATCAAAAGCATTCAGGTGTATCAGATGAAGAGCTTGCACAGATAGAAAACTTCGACGTTTTAGTTCAGGCGTATCCAGCAAATCATCCTCAAAACCCGCAGGTGCTTGAAAGTATTCCTTACCGTAGGGGCGTTGTGCATGCAGAAACATGTTATCAGCGCTTAAATGACTGCATCTATCTTTTAAGTTTTAAACTTGATTATCCCGATGGTGAGCCAGGTGACGGCAAGGATCATCGTGCAGGGCATGGCGTGTTAGAAGAGTGGAACCTCAAAGATCACACGTATCGTATTATTGATGTAGTAGATGAAAAAGGCAATTTTGTTGGTTCTAATATGGGAGTTTGCAGAGCCAGAGGCGTTATACAGGGCACCAGCTGCTATTATCTTACGAGTGGTAAGGTGTTTTCAATTGACCTGACAACAGGAGCTGCCAAACAGCTCTATGAGTTCGAAGATCTCCCTGACGGAAAAGACTATGTTAAGTTTGAAATAACACCGTCTGCAGTATATTGCCTTATCAGAGGGAAGGACAAAGATGATCCTCTTGAGTTCTCTCGTTATGTATTTAAGACCGGCACATACGAACATCTATTTGATGTAAGTAGCTTAGCTGAATATCGCAAAAATAATGTAGGCATTAGTGATATTGCCATAAATCCCGCTTGGGAGGAATCGCTGAATAGCGAATAAGCTCTAAACTGATGGGTGCCTTTGTGCGTATAGTGAAGCAAGCGTGCATAGTAAAGTATTACACATAGTGTGGGGCGATACTTATAGAAGGTGGCTTTCTCGCAATGAGGGAGCCATCTTACTTTTTGCTTGCTTATTATGAGGTGGCTTAACAGTATTTAAGCAAACGCCTAGCTACGCAGACCTTTTCAGCCTGTAAATGACCATTCCACTTAACGTGGGTTTTTGGTATGCTGAATATATTCTGCCAGCTAAAACTCACTAGTTACAAGACTTACTAGTTACGATAATACTTGTTAAGGAGGCTAGTATGAAGAAATCTGTGTATCAAGCTATACGATTATTCCTTTTTTCATTATTATTACCTCTTTTAGGACTAATCCTTAACTCACTTAGATTGTTTAACCCAGAAATTGCTTATGACTCACCTGTTTTATTAGTTTTCATAGCTCACGTATTTGGTTTAACAAGACTTGTACTTTACTCAATCGTTGTCAATCAAAAAACACTCGAAAACTTAGGAGTTTGTAAAACCATCGTTATCGCGCTCATCGCACCTGCTATTGATTTATTGATATTACAAGAGTCTCCTCGGCAATTGGGTAATAGCTGGACTTGCACATACATTACATTTTTTGTTACTCTTGAATGTATTCCAACTATAATTCCAATCATTGTTAAAGAGTTTTTACGAAGAAGAAAACAAAAGCGCAAAGCTTAAATGTGCTTGGCATTAGGCTCATGGTACTAACACAGCGCCCCTCACATGGGTTGCATTACGCGATTTTCTATAGTATTTATTGAGAATAAGAAATCTTATATATTTCTGGACACCACGTTTCCATTGTCATCTTACTTTGCTGGCTTAATTTAAATTTCTTATTGAATTGATAGAACGGGTGGGAAAGCTACACTTCCATCAAAACCCTCTCTTTGAAGTCCATTGTTTCAACTATGATAGCTTTCTCGAGGGTCAAGCTCTCGAGTGTGAGCTGGCTTCGCAGCATAATTTACCAACTATTCTCCGCTGTCACCCAACGAGCGAGGAAAATTATAAGCGTCTTGCGCATGATTTGTCTTTGCACGGTTATAAACTCATAACAGACGCGCTCACAGCCTTTTCTTGCACATGGGACTACAGGGTAGTGCATAACCCCCGCTTATCAAAATACCTGCTTGATAAAACTAATGTCGGTGCGCTGTTTGGCTCATGCGGTGGTGATTACGAACCGGCAACTGTGTATGTCATTCGAGATGACGATGGGTCGTTATTTAATTTTGAGGGAGAATATTTCCTCATTGGTGAACAGTTTTTCAGTACGTACAAGCAGCGTGTAAACGATTTCATACAAGAAAAGGGCAATACGTTTACGGGAGAAGCATTCTTTGAATTATATGCTCCGCGCGTCTGTTATGAGGGCCGTCCTGTGGTGTATCGCGTGTTTTATTATTACGGGGAGCCCTTTTTTCAATCCTCGCTCGCGCCAATCCGCGAGCGTGAAAATGATAATAACGAAGATAGAACAGAGCCTGCGCGGAAAGTGCCAACGCCGCCTCAGCAAATGGTAGATGCCTTTAGAAATATAGGGCATAACACATTTTACGCGTGTGATTTCACTCTTATAGCTGGTGGAGGGTGGGTGTGTACCAGAATCTTTGACGGGCAAATGTCTCAAGTATTTAGGCGTCATCACTTAAAAGAGTTTTATGCAGCATTTTCTCAGGTGATTGCTGCTGGACCAAAAATTCCTGCGTGGATTTGGTGCCTAACTGCAACGGTGCGAGCTGAAAATGTTATAGGAGAAGACAAACGGCTTGTCCATGGCACACGACATTTTCGACCTGGTACAAAAGTATTTCTTCATCCACCCAACTGGGATGATCGAGTGGCAGCAATTGGTATTCCTCGATATACTGACAAATATGTCCGCGTTGTTATGAGCACTCATAAACTGGAAAATTTCTCGTTAGAAAAAGTTTCTAATCCCGAATTGGTAGCGGCTCTCCAGCATCCCTATGGTAGTTGGCCGTTTGTTCGTATGGCACAAACTTATGTGGGGCGCGGCGTTTGGGACCAAAGCGATGAATGTAAGCAAAGAATTGAACATACGATAGCGTATCTTACGGAGTCAACAAGCTAGTTTTGTAACTTATGTCGTTGTCCTCAATACAGACTGAACCAGCGGGTGAAGCGGCTGATAAGGTAGAATAGGGATACTTATTCCAGAGGAGAAATATCATGCAATACAAACCTTTAGTAAAATACTTTGATTGCATGGCGGATGGTCGGACTCAAATGGCAGAGGAGTATACTATCGTGTCCGCCGCTAAAGGGAATAGTCTACAGTTAGTACCCCTATTAGCTGTGTTGGTAGGTCTAGGAATACTAGTTTATCGCTTCTGGTGGAACACCTCTGCTCTGTATACCCCATTCTACGCTCCCATGGCGTGTGGGATTGTTGCTGCGTTGATCCAGTTATTGGCTGCCATAATAAACTAACTGAAGAAGAAAAGACTCTTTTTGAGGAGAAAAAAAGACTTGCAAAGTGTAGAAACATGAGTCATTTCATCCGCAAATGCGTTTTGGAAAAGGAAATTTATCAAGTGGATTTAGAGCCTTTCAGAAATTTACAAGGCTTACTTTCCAACGCAACAAACAACATCAATCAGATTGCAAAGTGAGTAATCTCTACCGGCATAATCTATAAAGACGGTATAAACGATATAAAAACAGATTGAACATTTCTCAAAAGAGTTGTGGCAAATTCATTCACTACTTCTGAAAAGAACATCTGAAACGGGAGGTGAATAATAATGGCTATTACAAAAATACACCCTATAAAATCAACCCTTCATCTTGACATTACTTATATTGTTAATGGAGATAAAACAGATGATTAGCTTTTAGCCAGCACTCATAAATGCCACGAATCAACTTCCCACACTCAGTTTTTAAGGACAAGAGAGGGGGAGGGAACTAAGGAAACTGTCCTTGCAAGACGTCTAATTCAATCTTTTTTACCGGGAGAAACAAGCCCTGAAATGGCTCACTAGATTGGTATAAAGCTGTATAAGAATATGTTTAAAGACGAGTACGAATTTGTCTTATCTACTCACGTAGATAAGGGGCATATCCACAATCACATCATCTTCAACAATGTAAATATGGTAACGGGTAGATGCCACCAGTCTAATAAGAAAAGCTGTCATCAAATCAGGTATCAAAGCGACAAGCTATGCAAAGAAAACAACCTATCTGTCATTGATGGGTTTTACGAAAGTTACAAGAAGAAATATAAGACTAACGGTAAATCTTGGTATGAGAATAAACAGACAAAGCGTGGTACTTCTTAGAAAAGCAGGCCGCAATTTGATATTGACTGAATGGTAAAACAGTTTAAGGATTGGGATAATTTTTTAAAGAAAATAGCTGATCTTGGCTATGAAATTAAGTATGGCAAACACATTGCTTTTAAGCCAAAAGATAAGACGAGATTTACAAGTGCTAAAACAATCGGAGAAGATTATACTGAAGAAAGGTTAAAGGAACGCATTGCAGAAATATCGTCTATTAAAACCCCTGCTGTCAAAAAACGCATTGGCAATGTTATTGATATGAACACCAATGTGAGAGTAAAAGAAAGCAAAGGCTATGAATATTGAGCAACCAAACATAACCTTAATATAATGGCTGAGTCTGTTGTCTTTCTCAGAGAACAAGGTATTAAATCCGTTAAGCAACTTGATGAGTACATCCAAAAAGCAGCCGATGAAAGGCAAAATATACAAGAGAAAATCAAGGCTATTGATAAGGAAATGCAGAAGCTTTCTGCTACTATGGAACGAGTTCATACTGTTAAAAAGTATCGAGCCTACTACAAAGAATATAAAGCAGATCCTTCTAATAAGGCATTTTTTGAGGAGCATAAGGCTGAAATCACACGCTACGAAAAAGCTCTTACAAAACTAAAAAGTCCTATTCAAGTCGCCTAATTCAAAGGATATTTAGATAAACTTGATAAATTGCAAGAAAAAAATACCATTATGTAAGAGTATTCTTCTGCAAAATCTACTATGGACGAGCTTTATAAGATACGAAAAAATTACGGAATATATATATGGGTAAGGAGATGGAGAGATAGCCATCTCCTAATAACCCCTGCTGTATCAAGCATCATTCATACATTGTAAAAGCTCATAATTTTGAACATACATCTCACTATTTAGTAAACTATATTTTTCATTTTCTAAAACTTTTATATTTATATTCGAATTGATGCTATAGTCTTTTTCTGAAAATCCTATTGCCGAAACAATTAACTGACTAAATTGATCTGATGATTCCATAATATACTCGACCAATGCCTGCTTCTTCTCCTGGTCTGTTTCCGCATTATTGGGACTATCAAACACCATTGGAAATGTTGTTCCGTCAGGATTAAATTTCTGTTTTAAATCATTGAGTGTTAGATACCATATAACAGTTGATAATGGTTTATTGCTTCCACTTGCACAAAAATTTTTAGATAGTCGCTCATAGCTGTCACTTTCCAACTCATTTAAATTGAATCTTATCTTTAGTTTGTCAATCAAATAATAGTAATTTTCATCAACAGATTTGATTTTATCGTTAACACTTTTAAATTCCTTCTTTAGTGGCTTCAAATCCTCCTTTGTACTGTCTATAATTCTGTGATTAATCGCCAGATCATTATTAATCTCATCGATTAGTTTATTTAATCCTCTAAACTTGATATAATCCTTGATTTCCCTTTTGTTTTTACAAATCTTTTTATCATGTTCCTCCAAAACCAAAGCCAAGTTTGAATATACGCCTTCATTTTTCAGTATTTCGTCTTCAATATGGGCATTTTCTGTTTTTATTGCATCTTTCAGACTAAGAGCATTGTCAATATGATTATACCTCTTACTCCTTAATTCCAAAGTTGAATCTAAAACAGAATGACATTCAGGACAAACTTTTGACTTTAAAATGGTTTTTATTTCCTTTTCTTCTCTTGTCTCAAATTTAGCTATTTGAGACAAAGTGATATTCTGTTCAACTAATTGATTTCTCAAGTCAACAAGCTTATTTCTTACCGAATTCATTTCATTAATCAGCGATGAATATTTTTTAGTTTCTATATTAAGTTCATTTTCTAAGGAGCTACTTGTTTCCGGACATGAAAAACCATCCAAAATTGAATTGGTTCTGTCTTTCATTTTAATTAGTTCTTCAATTTCTTCTTTCTTGCTTTTAATTTCAAGTTCCAATTTATCTTTGGATTTCACAAGTTCGAAATATTCTTTATTATAAATACCCAGATGTGAGTAAATGACATTAAGCTTAAAATTACTAAACTGAGCAAGGCTTTTAAACGAATTGAATTTTGTACCTATGTATTCGTCTTGATCTAAAAAATTCAGCAAAAAACTATATGCAGGTGGTGCTATTACTAATTGATTTGTATTTTTTTGCGGCAACCATATAGAAAAATTAAATAAATTGTCAAAAAAATATGCCAACTCACTTCTGTGAATAGTAGTAAAAATAAGATTACCTTTTAAATTAAATATTTTAAATAATTTTTGAGATCTATAAATCGAAAAACCTTTATTATCCACCTTAAAAAATAATATATAAACCTTATCTTTTTCTCCCCACTTCGAGTCAAAGTGAGAATCTGCACCCAAGGCATGGTATAAGCTTCTTAATAAAACTGATTTCCCTCTATCTGTTCCGTCTATACCACTTGATGTAATAATATTAACTCCTTTTTTAAAATCTGTCGAATAAGCCTCTTTTTTTACAACATCAAATATATATATTTTGTCAAATATAACATTCATTATAAGATTCCTCCTGAAGCATACATATAATAAATCATTATGTATTGAACTGATTTCATATCATTAGTAAATTCCACATCAAAATCGTCATTAAATAATTTTGATATTTCTTTTAAATAATTTTCAATATCATCTAATGAATCCTCATGTTTTGCAATAAAATCATAGATTTTTATTTTTATTACTCGTAAAGACTCACTTTGCTGTATTTCAAGTATATTACCAAGAGCGGTATTATATCTTCTTCGCTTAGCAAATGGCAGATTGTTTATATACTCCTGTGTTTCATTGATTCCATTTTTAGATTCTTTTTTATGTGCATTTAACATTTTATCAAATTCACTTCTCGTAATGCCTTTATTTTTTACAACATCTGCATAAGTACCTAAATCAAATTCATAAGAAGCTTTTTCTTTAACAGAATCAACGACCAGTCTATATAATGCATTCGGATTTTGAGGTTCTTCCCCTTTAATATCCACAAAAGACTTTACTAATTTCCCTCTAATAGAATCCTCTGGATTTAATAAATCCATGTTATCAAATATATAAAATACATTATCTAAGCACACCGTGTTTAATTTTAATTCTGCACACAACTTTTCTCTAACATCATCAAGTACATCTTGATCTAAATCTGCAAAACATTGCTCGGGAAAATCAATTTCCTTATTTTTGATTTTAAGTTGTTTATTGCACACAATTGCTAATTTTATATTGTAGTTTGGTGAGTATAAAGCATATAATTTCCCTAAAATAGAGTTGTTCTCATTCTTGTCTTTCTTACATAAATTATTCGAATTATAATTACCACTTTTTTTCGTCTTAATTTGGTAAAAATCCAATTCATCATCTTTATGTAACTCAATATCACATTTAAAATCAAAAATTATCGTATACTCATTATTCGCTTTATGCTCATCTATTATCTTACTAATTCCCCATAGTAATTCTAATCTAAAGCGATTTTTAGCAATGCTTCCAGATAAATCTTTTGGCAAGTTCATATAGTACTTTTCTCTATCCATAATTAACCTCCTTTCAAAATCTATTTATCAATTCTTATACACTCTACTATTTCCTCAATATCGCAATCCAAAGCATTGCAAATTCTAAGCAAAACATCCGTAGTTACATTCTGTCCATTTTTCATTTTATAGAATGTACTTTTGCTGACTTTTGCTTTTTTCATAAGTTCATTATTTGTCATATCTAAATCAATCATTTTTTTGAACAATCTTTTATAACTGAAAATTTTCATTCTATTCCTCCGCTCAATAAAACTTTCTTTATTTTATTATATCATAAAATATCCTTATCGAATAAATATATTCTCTTTATTCGAACTTTTGCAAAATAAAAAAAGAGCCGGTGCAGTCCTAAGACCACACCGACCATAAATTGATCTCTCAGCTTCTTTTGATGCGTCTTTCTTTTCTTTAGGCTTCTCCTTATCTTCAGCCTGATATTTTTTGATAGCTCCAAGCACAGACTCTTTCTTTTCATCTCGACCTTTCATCTGTTCTTTTGCCTTTAAGAGCTTTGAAGAAAGTATCCTGATGTTAGTATGTTCCTTGCCATTATCGTCAACGGAAGTTCTGATCTGTCCAAAGAGTTTTACAAAATCTCCTGCTTAAAGTCCTTTGGAATATCACTCTTTTCTCCATAAGCGGAGCAGTTGTGATATACCTTATTTCCCGCATCATCTTTAGATACAACAGAGAAATTCGCTATCTTTAAGGCTTCTCCGTTCTTATTTTCCCTTTCAACTACATTGACCTCTCCAACGATATTTCCGACAATATTGATGAGATTATTCTTTTCTTCCTGAACATAAGGTAAGTCTTTTATCTGTCCCTGTTCCCTTAAATCCTCGATCATATAGTCAAATTTCTCATGCAGCAAATTAACGGTGTCATTGTCCATATAAGTCTCATAGAGCTTATCCAAAGCACTTTCATCGTTGATACCTTTTTCCATGCTGATAACCGTCTTAACAAAGTCCTTGTGATTATCACTTACCATATCTTCTATCTGATTTCTCATTGTTTTGTAATCCATGTTTTATCTCCTTTCATGATAAAAGGGAGGTTTCCCTCCTTTATCTTACATATTCCTGTTCTTTTGCAGTTTGTTTTTCTTCTGTTTTACTTTCTTCCTGATAGGCTTTTATCTGTCCTAAGATAGAGGGTTTATCACCCATTTTCTGTGCGGCTTCCTCTTTGGTATGCAAATTATCTTCAACATCATAGGTTGACTCAAAATAATCGCTGTCCTTAAAGTCATTGTCATATCTGTCAGCAATTCCATCATTATCAAGGTCTTTAGAAAGTGGATCATAGAAGTTACCTTCATCATCAATTTCAGGTCCCATTGCTTGCTTTAATTCCTCTTCGGCATTTTCAAGTTGTTCTTTTATGCCGATGAGTTTTTCTTCAAGCCTCTTTAATTGCTCAGGCATTTTCTCAAGAGCATTATCCAGTCTTATGATATTTCTGTCCGCATTTGTTCCAAGCTCTCTGGAATGCTTTGCAGCATCGTTTAAGCTGAAGTTATGCTCATTAGCAAAGAAGTTATAGCTGACCTCTAAATCCATATGTCGATACTGACCGATAACTTTGCTTTCATTAATTTTTACTTTAGAAATAGTTTCAAGCAGCTTTTCTCCAGCTAATTTCTTATCTAATATCTTCTCACCACCGATAGTAATGGAAGTAAACTTTTCCTCTCCTTCTGGTTTCGACTCAATCTCTGATATGTCTTTCTTGACAGCTTCAATGAGTTTTTCTGTTCTTGCGATTTCTTCCGGATAGTTTTTAGCAACCTTTTCCTCTAATCTGTAACGGTTGGACTTATAGTTTGCTTGAAGCATTTTAAGTTTTGTAACTTCATTATCCAAATCCACCTTTTTCTTAATCTTCGGATTACCTGTGGTAAGTGCTTTAAGCTCTGCATAGTTTAGGGAGCTTTCATCCACATCTTCCGCAACTCTGACAGGTGTTTTACTGGTCATATTTGGGTTATAGGACAAAAAGTGTGTAAATGAGTTATTCTGTTGTATAGGGATAAGGATCGCTTGTTGTAGTTCTGACCACACCACAGCGTTTCCATATGGATTGAGAGAACTCCTAGTATGTTTACACTTTTTTGAGTGTACACTATGGATATTGGGTGCACTTTTTAACGATAGAAAAAGCTATCGTTAAAAGGTTTAAAATTGGCTTAATAGCTTGATTCTTGAGTGAAAAATATTACTAGTTTTCCTTATAACCTATAGCAACATTACCTGCTTTATCGATGCCTGGTACTTTAAGATCATCAGAGGCTGGCTTGTCTTTTAAATCAAATTTCCCAACCAAAAATAAAGCTTTAAGTCCTGGACCAGGTAAATTGAACGATGAGTCAACTAACTTGATACGCTTATCTCCAAGAGTGACTTTAGACAAATCATAATGAGAATCAAGAATATCCCGCGACACAAAGAGATACAACTCATCTTTATTCATATAGTTTTCTGGTATACGAAACTCTTCCTGAGACACCGCTACTGTTTCCCAATGATACGAAGCAAGCTCCGCCTTCTCCTCATCGGCAGCGCACCCAGCAAGAGAAAAGAGAGAACCTAGCAGCAAAAGTACAACAAGACAACTTTGAAAAATGTTTTACAAAAAATAGTTTTACTTCTCATAACACTACTAGCCTCCTTTTTTGTAACACCACTTTGTATCAAATACTTATAAAACAGATTATTCAGTAAACAAGATCTACCATCGCTTTGATTACCGTAATAATCTTTACATATATATATTATTTTTTTATTAATTTGTCTAGATAGTAATCACGCTTTATTTCCATAAACTTACGCCTCTCCCTATTTAGAATTATTTCCGTTTCAGAATTTAATCTAACTACATTAGGAGGGATAAGCCCATGTAATTCAACTCTATTTAGGAATAACTCCATAACGGACATATTTTGAAGTTGTATTTACAAAATGAATTTACACCACTTTTAGGGCTTGACCTAAGCTGAGATTCTCCATTCTTTGGTGTCCAAAAGAAATTTGCAAGCTCGATATTGATAAGCTGTTTTCAAAGTGATATATTTATAACACATGTTAGAAATATATCACCTTATAATTTTACCTTAGAAGGAGATTAATATGAAGAAAAAAGTATCAATACTAGAAATTGTAGCAACAAAAATTGTCATTGCCTTATTAGTTGCAGGTTACTATTGGATGTGGAGTAGATCCGATTGGGTGCCCGAATATCGCCAATATTCAGCTTGCTTCGGCGGATTCTTATCCCTTATATTGCTAGCTCATTATCTTAGGGTGCATAAGTACAAGAAAGAATGTTTTGACGAGTTGGCGATAAAAACGCTACACAAATGCGATGCAATATGCCTGAAAGTTCTAACTGTTTTAATGATAATCGTTGCGTATGCGGGAGGGATTTTAGGGCACGTCAATGCAATTTCAACTGCAATGATGGGCTGGCTAATCATCGGAAGCATTATCGCAATCGCAATGCTTCGTACCATGCTGTTCCTTATCTTGAATTCAAAAGGGGTATAGCTATGGCGTTAATGACAAAACTAAAAGATTACCGAGAAAAAGCAAACTATAAACAGTCAGAGTTGGCCGAAATGGTTAATGTCAGAAGAGAAACTATTGTTCATCTAGAAAACGGTAGGTATAACCCGTCTTTGAAATTGGCCATGGATATCGCAAAAATTTTCAAAGTAAAAGTAGAAGATTTATTTGAATTTACTGATGAGTAATCTATTGGGAAGTCTGTCTAAATTTTGAGTGCACACTATGGATATAGGGTGCATTTTTTAACGATAGAAAAAGCTATCGTTAAAAGGTTTAAGACTCGCTTGACAGCGCGTTACATTACAATTGTTCCAGTTGCGTAGCCTGATCTCTTCTCGCGTAAATAACCGCGAGTATTTGGACTTCTCTTTTATTCTCATCAACCCAAAAGTAAACGTAATAATTTTTTACGCGTATTTTTCTAAAACCAAGCTCACCCCACGGCTGCTCATCTATACACTTCACACGATAAGGCATTGTCTGTAAAGATGTCATTTCCGACTTCAACAGCTCGAGCATTCTTTTAGCTATTATCGGCCCTTTTAACTCCGTGGCGATATATTCTCGAATAATCGCAAGATGCTCTTTCGCCTGACGAGTAACTTTTACCTTATACTCATCCATTAAAGACCCTGCTCAAGCTCTTCAAAAACATCATCTATCGGATAACTATCGCCACGAACCGCCTGATCATAACCTTTAGACATCAAAGCATTAAATGTTTTCTCATCCATAGCGTCTCGCGCAGGGAGTGACTTTGGAATAGTAAGCGAAAACGGAATACCCTTATTAAGAATGATTTGACGATAAAACATGTCAATAGCAGTAGCTCTAGGAATTCCAATCGTTTCCAGAATCTGCTCAGCCTTCTGCTTAATATTTTCTTGTATTCTCACATTTACATTCGCTGTTTTAGTAACTGCCATATCAATCAACCTCCGTACCCATATAATAAATTATTGTATCGCATATTGCAACACAATTTACATGAATAAGGTTCCTCGAGCACAATACACGCTTTCCGTGTTCGCGTTCCCACATCTATAGCACGGTCAAGCGCCATGATGGTGGGGAAGCCCCGCCTATTTTTTTTTGAGTTTGAACATAAAAATAGCAGATAAAGGGAAGGAAATGAATTTACACCAAAGTTAAGACTTGACCGTCTAAACCTCATTTTCCTCATTATATTGCTGCAAATTACCTTCAAAACCAGTAATCTTTTCATTCTCGATAAGTAACAAAGAATCCGCTACATTGTTGATAAAGGACGCATCATGCGTCACGAAAAGCAAGGGTCTGTCGTAGCCTTGAAGCAGCTCTTCTAAGGCTTCTATGGCACGAATATCTAAAAAGTTAGTTGGCTCATCCATCACCAAATAATTAAAGTTACCTGTTAGAAGCTTCGCCAATTTCACCTTGGCTTTTTCACCATCACTAAGCACATTCACTTGCTTGAACACATCATTTGTTTTGAAACCTAGACGAGCCAAAATGATTCTCGTCATTGACTGGTCATAGATTGAATAAGGTAATACGTTGTCCAGAATCGTTTTTGTATAGTCGAGTGTTTCTCCTAGCTGACTATAGTAACCAATTCGTAAATTCGGATGTGTCCACGTTTCACCGTTAAGAATCATGTTGCGCAAAGTGGTTTTCCCTGAACCGTTGTCACCTAATAAGGTAACTTTATTTGTATTGTCTATCGTAAAATTGACATTCTTAAAAATCACCTTGCTATCAAAGCTCTTATTGAGATTTTCTGCTCTGATGAGTACCTTGGAATGAATTTTTTCTCGCTCGTCCATATTGAGCTTGATGGCTGCATTTTGATGCGGCTTACTCTTCACCTCTAGTTGATTTACTCTTTCTAAAGTGGCTTTTACCTGTTTGTCGAGCTTCTTCTTATTTTGTTGCCCACCCATTTTATGCAGCCTAGCTTCCGAGTTACCCATCCTTTTGGGTGTGGTTTTTACTTTTGCTGACTGCTGTTTTATTGCATTTGCAACCTGTAAAAGACGCTTCTTTTCTTTTACATAACTCTCATATTCCCTCTCAGCACACTTATACTTCTTTTCTCTTTCGCATAGGTAAAAAGAATAATCACCGCTATAAACCTCAATTTTCCCATTGACCAATTCGAAAATTTTCGTACAGGTTTGATTAATAAAATCTCGATCATGGGAGACAAGAATAAAACCCTTATTGCGAGCATGGAGCCGCTTAGCTAATAGCTTTCTTTGCTTAATGTCTAAATGTGATGTAGGCTCGTCAATAAGCAAAAATGCTTTATTATCAACTAAAAGGTGCTCCAGTTTCAATCTTTGCTGCTCGCCTGGACTACTACAATTCTGCTGAAAACGACGCTGATATATAAAACCGAGTTCATCTTCTAAATTGTTGAGCAAATAACCAATCTCGTCGTTCATTTGAACTCGCCCCGCATAGTCAGTATCAAGACTTGAAAGTATGCGTAAAAAGGTGGTTTTGTCTGTGCCGTTATCACCAATTAAACCAACCTTGTCACAAGCACCAATAGATAGATGATCAATCACAAATAAAGTTCTTGCACCTACAACTTTTGTTAAATCATCAATGCGCATCATAAATCCTCCTTGAAAATACCGAGAGGATTTAACCTCTCTACATTACTTAGAACAGGATTTATTAATTACCATTTTTTGATACCTCCGAAAATAATTGTCACTATCATACCATGTACTCATATATAACTTAGTACCTCAAGCAACTTAACTATCGTCTTACTTATTTCACAAAGCTGGTTGCAAAGTGGGTGCACCTTTTAACGATAGGAGGGGGCTATCATTAAAAAGTTTGAGAATCTATTTTCTACAAAACAATTTTTTATTCTGGTAGAAAATTAAAGCACCTTTTTGTGGTGCTCCCAAAAGTTAGATTTTTGGTCCAATTTTTGGGAGCACTACATTAATTAATTAATTAGGTGTTTTTAATCAATAATTCGATTATAAAACTTACTTGCAATAATATTCGATTGCCTTGTTGACAAATACCGATGTCCCTTCGCCTGCAAACGCATCTATATTTTTCGTAAAATCACCACCAGAAGCATACATCTTGCCAAGTCCGGATAAAATCTCATTCGAGCACTTATAGAAATTAGCTGTAATAAAGTCCTGCAGTTTCTTTACCAAAGCCTGAACTTCAACTGAATCGCTGGGTTGTGATTTTACCTTGCCAAATTCTGCAAAAATCGGCATGAGTTGTTGATGGAGCATTTTTGTTTCCTCGCTGTTTTTCCTTTTTTCTTTAGCTTCAAATTCCTTGAATTCCGGTGTATCTCCCCAATACTCTTTTGCCTGTTTGGCATACTCATCAATTTTGCTTGTGTCAAATGCTGTAAAGTTCATATAGTTACCTCCTAATGCTTTTAATCCCTTTGCTAAAAGAATTAAATTTTCCAAATGCTCTTTTTTCAGGATTAATAATTTGATTTGTTGTTCCAGCACTAAATCTTTGTCGAAATGCTCACTGGTTATTATTTCTTTAATTTCTTTGAGCGGAAATTCCAGAGCTTTAAATAGCAAAATGGATTGTAGTACTTTTAGATTCTCATCACCATACAACCTATATCCTGACTCCGAATAAGCGGACGGTTTTAACAAACCGATTTTGTCGTAATACTGAAGAGCGCGAATACTAATTCCTGCTATCTTACTGACTTCATTCACTGTTTTCATCACTATCTCATCTCCTTCCTTATCGCTAGAATAAAGTATTACGCAACGTCATAGTCAAGTATTTTTGCTAGCATTGCCGTCTAATGCTCAACCTAAGACTGTTGTATTTATACAGCTTCAATCGGCAAACCATGAGTTTCGATTGACACCTGTCACATCTTTTCTTAGTTAATAGTTATGACGTAGATTTGAAATACTTAGGATTGATACATCCTAAAATATAGGGTACAATCTCCTTAAAAGGAGGCTATCGTTATGAATGTAAATACAGATACGCTGATTTCAATTTCTGAAGCCAATCAAAACTTCTCAAAGGTTGCTCGTCTTGTCGATAAATACGGCTCGGCTGTAATACTAAAAAACAACTCTCCGCGCTATGTGATTTTAGAGTTTCCTAAAGCCGATGAGGTTTCTGCTCCAGCTGATGATGAGGTCATGGCTTTATCGGATATGTTCATCAAAAAGAATACAAAAGTCTATGAGGAATTGGCTAAATGAAGTATCTAACCGAAGATCAAGTAGTCAGACTTCATCAAGCTCTGATTGAAACAAGTGGTGGCTCGTTAGGTATTCGTGATGAGGGAATGCTCAACTCTGCGCTAAAAACTCCACTACAGACTTTTGATAAAAGTGAACTTTTTCCTTCACTACTGGATAAAGCCACGCGGCTAGCCTTTGGTTTGATCAAAAACCACCCTTTTATTGATGGCAATAAGCGTATTGGCACCCACGCCATGCTAATCTTTCTAGCTCTCAATGGCATCACGCTTTCTTACAATGATGAAGATTTGATCGATATCATCCTCAAAGTCGCATCTAATCAAGCCAATGAAAGCGATCTTTATCAGTGGATAGAAAACCACCAAGAATAATGTCCCCACATTCGAGAGCATTTTTTAGAACTTGTCAAAGTCTGCCTGACCTGCAAAGCCTACCTTTTATTTTACCTTTTGAGCTATATTTTCCCACTTCACAGGGTGGGTGCAAAGTGGGTGCGCCTTTTAACGTTAACATCCTGTGCACTCGACCCCAGAGCGTTGATATCTTCCCTCATACAGCCAAACTGCGCTCAAAAACCACGCCAAGCCAGCCTAAAGCCGTCGCACGCTAAACCTTTTAACGATAGCCCTCGCTAAGCCCTGCTACATAAGGGCAAACTTGCACCCACCTAATCAGCCTTTGACATCAATACGACAGTCTCGACGTGGATTGAGAGAACAGGTAGTATATCTACACTTTTTGAGTGCACACTATAGATATTGGGTGCACTTTGTAACGATAGGAAAAGCTATCGTTAAAAAGTTTAAGATTGGCTTAATAGCTTGATTTTTGAGCATAAAAAACAGCCTAGAGAGGATTACCCCCCCCCTAAGACAAAGTATTAGTATAGAAATAATATTCTATTTTTCATGTAATATAGTAAAAGTAGTGAATAAAGTACGAGGAGGTAATTTGTGAAGAAAAGATATATGTTGAGAAATATTTTTAAAACCAAATATAATTTCCATAATATTGTTTTAATCGTTTTCATTGGACTATTAGCAGGTTTTTTATCAGGATTGTTCGCTGTAGGTGGGGGAATTGTGATAGTTCCTGCATTAACTGTTTTTATGAAATTTGATCAGCGTCATGCTACTGCTACTTCTCTTGTTGCCATAATTATAACGTCGCTTTGTGGAAGCATTGTTTACGGTTTAGACGGCAAAGTGTCATTTTTATCAGCATTTTTTCTAATAATAGGTTCAGTTTTCGGATCACAAATTGGGGTATATTTTTCACATATTTTGCCTAAAAAAATATTTCCTTGGTGTTTTACACTTTTTGTATTACTAGTTATATGTTCTAGTCAAGTTTGGATTCCGTTAAGAAATGTAGATTTTAATGTTGGTTTTTTAGAAGCTATATGTCTTATATTTATAGGCGTTTTTTCTGGTATTTTTTCAGGTATTTTAGGCGTTGGTGGCGGAGGAATTATAGTGCCATGCGTGCAACTTTTGCTCGGCATGGGAGACCTTATGGCAAGAGGAACTGCTTTGCTTGTCACGCTTCCTACAGCTATAAGTGGTAGTATTGCTAATGCTCGTTACCATTATACTCATTTTACTGAAGGAATTATTATCGGTATTTTTGCGACATTTACTGTAAAATTAGGCGCAATAATTGCGTCCAGTATTTCACCTTTTATATGCAATATATTGTTTTGTATTTTTTTGTTCAGTGCATGCTTACGAATGATATTAAAAACAGGTATTTTAGCTAAGAATAAGCGTGAAAAAGTTTAAGATTGGCTTAATAGCTTGATTCTTGAGCATAAAAACAGCCTAGAGAGGATTACCCCTAGGCTGACTTTTGTAACATTTCAAACGCTCACAGTCTTTTGGCTTTTACGATGCCCTTTCAACATCAACACTAATCTCTGATTTAAAAGTTACGCTGAACCTGTCCTCGTAAACTTTTATTTTCTTGATGTACTTTCTTACCAGCTTCTCGTCATATTCACTAATATCGTGACTCTCACTTTTTAAGAAAATCTTCCATTTCTCTGATTCGTCTTTTAGCATCTGCTTGACCTGCTTTTTCTATAAGAAGCTGCTGTTTCTTACCTTTCAGTTCATCAATCTCGTTGGCAGTTTTCGTGTAGTCTTTTTTAGCTTTAAGCAAGGTTAGTAGTATCGCTTGTTTAACTGCAATTCTTTTATCAACCGTTTCAATCTCGTTTAAGTTATTGCCCGCGATAATTTCTCTAATATTATTCTTCAACGTATCCAATACTTCATCCGATTACCCTAACTAATCACCGGCTAAACAGGACGGACATTGAGCCTGACTTTAAGATTCATAAAAAGAAGTGACTATTACTGACAGAAATCAGTAATAGTCACCCAACGTGAGATATTCAACTATTGACTTGAACCAAACAAAATTCAATCAGTCTTTCGAAGGACAGTCTTAAGCGAGATCACTGTGACACCAATAACAAAAGAGGTAAAACCAATTCTAATAGCAAATGTGCCATCCCATATTAAGGCAACCAGCATCGCGATTAAGGCAACCGTCAAGCCGAATGTCGCTACTTCACGGCAAAAACGAACGAGCTTGTCCATTTCCTTAAACACCTCCTCGTGCACATACTAATAATCAGGTTTCATTTTACCTTTTGAGCTATATTTTCCCACTTCACAAGATGGGTGCAAAGTGGGTGCACCTTTTAACGTTAACATCCTGTGCACTCGACCCTAGAGCTTTGACATCTTTCCCCATACAGCCAAAACACGCTCAAAAACCGCGAGAACCCAGCTTAAAGCCGCTTCGCATTAAACCTTTTAACGATAGCTCTCGCTAAGCCTTGCTACACAAGGGCAAATCTGCACCCACCTAATCAGCCCTAGACATCAACACAACGCTCTCGTCGGTATTTTCCTTAACCCGGAAGTCTTCCGCCTCGACGACTTTCTGGGTTGGCTTACCATTTTCATCTTCAAGATGCGTTAACTCGAAAGTTCGCTGTCCTTCGTATGACAGCGGAATTTTGAAGCGGATTTTCTTGACAATGTCCTCGCCGTTCTTCCAATTGGCGTTTTCGTAAATTTCTATGTGGTCGATGAACGTGGCGTAGAAGCGCTTTTTGGCGTAGTTCTGGACGCCTTTCAGTGCCTGCCCGAAATAAGCCAGATACTCCAAGGCATCATCTGACGATGCCTGCCCCAACTGAACACTTTTGAGCTTAGACGTCGTCTCCTTGATGGACTGTTCCAGCTTAGGTTCAAAGAACTTACTTCTTGCCCGTCTGTTCCTGCCTGAGTCTCTCGCGAGCACGCATTATCTTCTGATAATCGGAATTCGTAAATCCGTCAGCGCGGACAGAGTTTGGGTCATCTGGGTTCCACATCTTCGTCAGTTCGATTGTCGCACCAGTCTTGTTAAAAAACCCTGCGCCAGCTTCCGTGTAGTATACGTTCAGCCCCGTCCCCGTTGTGCCTAGCGTCTTGGTGGAATTGCTGTTCGGCCACGGGTCGCTCTTTGCAACCGAAACGGTCGCCCCTCCGCCGTAGTCGTTGGCAGGCTGGTGGTTAAATATCCACGTATGGTCGTCCTCCTGCCTCACGCTCCACTCGCTGGACTTCCAGCTGGATGGTACGTCAACATAGAAGTAGTCCGTCATGAACGAGTGCCCACTGTTGCTCGCTTTGGTCTCAGCAGCTTTTTGTTCTTCAGCGGCTTTCTCCTCGGCTGCCTTCTTCTCTTCCTCCACCTTCTTGGCCGCTACGGCAGCATTCCTGCGCTTCTGTGCCTTTTCCTTCAAATCGTCAAGCTTGGATGCATCGATTCCGCTGTCCTTCGCTGCGTTATAAGCAGCTTCAATTTGCTCGTCTGTCACCTCTTCCGCAGGGATTGGCTCGATGGTGATTTCCTTCTCAACGTCGGTCTTGCCGTCCTTGGCTATACTTACCTTTGTAACCGCGTCCTTGGTGTCGTAAATGGTGCCGTCCTCTGCGATGGGCGATGCCTCAATCGCAAGGCTGTAGTCGCCCGGCTTGAGCGCTATGTTGGAAGAACTTGAACCTATGTAGAACACGCTGTCCACACCATTGTCCTTGGAATCTTTTCCAGTAGCGTGGACAGAGATTTTTGTGCCCCTATCTGTGTCAAGCCCCTTGGCATTTACGACTAGCGGAACGCCATAGGCCTTCGCCGCTTGCGCGTTGAAGTACAGATATGCACCTCCGTAGCCGACTGCTATTGCTGCTGTGACGCCAATCACTATTGCCACTATGACGCCAATCACCGCCCATAGTTTCGTTCGCTTCTTTTTACCTGATTCATCAGTCATTACTTTTCCTCCGTTTCCTTTCTCATGCTGTGTTCTGTCATTTATGGAATCAACTTGAAGTGCTTAAAAGCCTTGATGATTACATCGTGCTTTTCCTTCGGGCATTGAGGTCGATTTTTAGCAGCCATCCCTTCCTTTTCGTAGGAGAATTGTTTCTCAAGCCCTAGTTCATTTTTCAAAGTTGCGATATATAGTGGCGACACCTTCAGACCGTACTTTTCAAGCACGTATGCCTGAATCTGCTTGTATACCGGCTTTGGCGGTAGTTTCTCACGCTTCAGGTCTTTCATATCAACATCCACATATAAATGTTCTTTGACATTTTGCCGGGTTAAGAGACATACCGATTCTGTATGTGGCGTATGCGGAAACATGTCAACTGGCGTAATGCTTTCAACACTGTATCCGCACCTATAGAATTCGGCTAAATCGCGAACCTGCGTCTGAGGGTTACACGAAATATAGGCTATGCACTTAGGCCGAAGAGATGCAGCTGCTTTTATAAATTCAGGTGTAGACCCCGCACGTGGTGGATCCATAATAATTGCCTCAAAGCGCGACACACCATTGCTCGCATATGCAAAGTCCTGCATAAAACGTGTCGCATCTTCGCATGAGTAAACACAACGTGTTTTTAAGTGATTAAGACGTCTGTTCTTTTTTGCGCGCTCGATTGAATCTTCTACCTGGTCAAATCCTATAACGACCGCGTTTTTTATTTGGCTTGCCACGCAAATGCCAATAGTTCCGCATCCACAATATGCGTCCATAATCCTTATGGTGTGTTTATCTGCTTGTTCGGGTGTTACCTGCTGCGCTTTTCCATGTGCGTGCTCTAAGCCAGATGTATCTAAACGTTTGCTGTCAATAGACGCACCGTGTGACACATAACTCAAGGTATCGCAGTCGCTCTTGCCCGTATTACAGATGCGTTTAATACCGTCAATTGCAGTTTGATACAAAATTTCGGTTTGTTCTGGATTGGTTTGGAAAAAGCTTACAGGACCTATCTCAAAGGTACATCCCAGCAGCTTGTCGTGTATTTTACCCGAGCCAAACAACACAACATTGTAGCTTCCAAGCATAGCATTAGTATTTTTTGGATTTACGTTTTGCACAACGGTTGTAATGTGCGGATATGCCGATAAAATGTCTTGTACCAGCAACTTCTTTTGTGCAAAATTTCGCGTACGTGTAACAATTACAAGCATAATTTCGTTGCAACTTCTACTAAAACGCAAAATAGCGTGGCGCAGTATTCCAATTTGTGTATTTTCGTTATACGCTTTAATGTTTAAACGAGCTGCGTCTTTTGCAATAAAATTGAGAATTTTGCGTGCGCCCGGTACTTCTGACGGGCAAAAATCACACGGGATAATATGGTGAGTTCCAGGTTCAAAAAAGCCGCAGGCAATACCTGACATGCGCGCGTTAGTTTGCACCTTGCTGTTTGATTTTGGAGCACGCGAAGCAAAAGACTCAGGAAGCGGAGCAAAGGGTGTTGCTACCTTGTGCCTAAAACAGCGCGGCATATTGTGAGGCGCTCTGTCTTTTGTGCACTTCATAGGCACAATTGAGCGCAAGAGATCTGCACAGCTTTTGCCCTGCTGGGTCACGAGCGGTTCAAAAAGCTCGCGCATGTATTTATTTTTACGCATAAGCTGTTCGGAATAGGGGATATTCAGCCACTCACAACCGCAATAGTCGCGAGCGCGAGTAGCGGATGCCCTTTTGCGCGTCTCAACCTGTTTATTTGCGTTTTTGCGAGCAGCGCCTGGACGCTTTGGGCGCGCTTGCCTCTTGCCTTGCGCACCTTGATGTATAGCGTATGATGCAGCTGTTTTCTTATGTGCTTTTGCGCGTTTTTGCATGGGTTTTTAAGCCGTCCTGTTCAGATTAGGTACCACGAAGTATCAAAAACCTCGCTTGCTATGAAATTGTATCGTAATTTGCTCAAAAGACGGCTTGAGTTGCTTAAAAGTCTGCACCAAATTCATCTTGAACCTTTGGACAGTGCATAGCGGCTAAGGGCAGTTCTGCAGGCAGCACATAACAGCTACTCCCAACACATAACGGCGCTCAAATTCACCACAAGTTTACCCGCGGACAACGATCTTTGCGCAAGCATTTACGCACGCTCTTTCTTAGCCGCTCATCACGCTCTATACGCTCATGCCCTATATTGTGACGTTGCCCGATATGTTGCTGTTGCTTGTTGTCAATTTACGTATGCTAAAAGACAGTTTTATATAAGTTTGGGTCTTACGCATGCTTGATAAAACTGTGTTGTTCCGCGTTTTATGCACAACCACAAACGCCAATAGATGTTGCTAGGAGGAAGTATGGTACAAGAAATATCGCAGGTAAAAAACTTGGCACTTGTTGGACAAGGTGGAGTCGGTAAAACCATGCTCGCCGAAGCAGCACTCCATTTAAGTGGAAAAACTTCGCGTTTGGGCGGTCATGCTGGCACAAAACCAACACTTGACTATGACCGCGAAGAAGGCGCGCGCGGATTTTCGATTTCAACCACACTTGCCCCCATTACATGGCATTCCTCTTGTATTAACGTCCTTGACGCGCCGTGTTACCCCGATTTTGTAGGCGACGCGTACGGCGCGCTTTCCGCTGCAGAAACAGCAGTGTTTGTTATTGACGCCTCATCGGGTCCTGGTGCTATTACCACGCGTTTGTGGTATGCTGCGCAAGACCTCTCGCTTGCTCGGGCATTGTTTATAAATCGTTTGGATCGCTCGGATGCCGATTGGCAAACAGCACTTGACCGTGCCCGCGAGCTCTATGGCGATCGTTTGGTTCCCGTAACTATGCCTATGGGTTCGGGCGAAAACTTTTTGGGCATTATTGATGTTATTCACATGCGCGCACGCTCACTTAAAGACGGCGTTATCCACGAAGACGATATTCCACAAGCCTATCAAGCTGCTGCTGACGCCGCTCGTGCGCAGCTCATAGAGTTTGTCGTAGAAATCGACGACGACCTTATGATGAAATACCTTGAAGGCGAAGCCGTTACGCAAGAAGAGCTTGAAAATCTTTTGGGTAAGGCTCTGGTCGCGCGTACGTTTGTGCCTGTATTTGCTGGTGCTTGTGTTCGCGAAGAAGGCGTTACGTCACTTCTCAATGCAATTGACGAGTGGTTCCCAAGCATGAGCGATTTTGGTCGGATTCCGCTTATCAACGGCGAAGAGCTTGATATTTCGCCTGATGACACACGCCCTGTTGCGTTTGTTTTTAAATCACTCAACGATGCACAAAATGGCCGGCTTTCATTTGTAAAGGTTCTTGCAGGAACGATTGCACCATCTTGCGAGCTTATATGCGCGCGCACGCGTAAAAAAGAGCGTCTTGGTCATCTGTATCATATGTGCGGAAAAGAGCTTCTCGAAGTAAAAGAAGTGGCAGCAGGCGATGTGTGCGTTGTTCCTAAATTAGATGTTCAAACAGGAGATACTCTCTCTGCTACAGGTAAAGTAGAGGCGGCTTCGTTTAGGTTCCCCAATTCGCTGTACCGCGTTGCTATCGAACCGGATGAGCGCGGCAGTGAGGGCAAGATTTTTGCGTTTATTGAAAAAAGCGCAGCCGCAGATCCTACCTTGCATGTTGATCGCGACGAAGAAACAGGTCAAACCATTGTGTCGGCTATTGGCGAGGCTCAAGTTGCCGTTCTGCTGGATCGCTTGCAAGCGCGGACGGGCTTGCATGCACATGTTGTTGCGTTGCGTATTGCGTATCGAGAAACCATACGCCGCGTGGCATCTGCGCAGGGCAGGTACAAAAAGCAAACGGGCGGTGCTGGTCAGTATGGTGATTGCTGGCTTCGTGTAGAGCCTAATCCAGATAAGGGCTACGAGTTTATAGACGAGGTAGTAGGAGGTCATATTCCGCGCGGCTTTATACCGGCTATTGACAAAGGAGTGCAAGAGTGTTTGCACGAAGGCGTTTTAGCTGGTTATCCGATGATTGATCTTAAAGTTGCCGTATATGAAGGTTCATATCATCCGGTAGACTCAAACGAAATGGCGTTCAAAACAGCAGCGCGTTTGGCGTTTCAAAAAGCGGTTTCACAGGCAGAGGCTGTTTTGCTTGAGCCAATGGCACACATGCGCATCACGGTTCCCGATAGTTACGCAGGCTCGGTGATGGGCGATATCAGCGCATCTCGTGGGCGCGTGGAAGGCATGGACGCTTGTCGTGCGCAAGGATATCAAGGTAGTACCACTATAGAGGCAACAGTTCCTTATGCCGAAGTTGTAGACTATGCAACGCGTTTGCGCTCGCTTTCCCGTGGTACAGGCGAGTACGAGTTATCCGTTTCGGGTTATGAGCAGGTACCCCATGATATTCAACAAAAACTTGCCGACGAGTATGCGCGTCGTAGGAGCGAAGGTCGTTAGAGCTTTCCCAGCGTTCATGTACGCGTGTGTCATCTGTTTGCGTTGTGTTTAGCAGCAAGCGGCATGTAGCGATAGTGCGCGATGAATAGTGCGTACCCGTTTCAACGGTTGCTCTTATCGCATAGAGGAGCAACCGTTTTGTCATGTTTCATGGTATGATGTACAAAGATGTATCGAAAACACTTTGTGATTTTGGGTATGATTAGTCATGCACAGTTGATTACCAACTGTTTGTGGCTCTGTTTTGCACTGCCCTTTCAAGTCTAAGAGGTGCGCTTGCTCGTATGGATACGATCCTGCCTATTGTTGTTACGGTTCTTTTAACCATTGCAAATGGTTACTTTTCTATGGCCGAGATGGCACTTTCTACTGCTAAACGCATACTTATTGAGCACGAAGCGCAAGAGGGCGACAAACGTGCTGCTCGTGTGCTTTTAATCACACAAAATGATGCTGATTTTTTAGCAGCTATTCAAGTAGGAATTACTCTGCTCGGGTTTTTAAGTTCTGCGTTGGCGGCAACGAGTTTGTCTGAACCTCTTGCAACTTTGTTCATCGATCAAAAAATGCCCCCACACCTGTCGCACATGCTGGCCACCGCGCTTATTACGGTTATTGTTTCGTATTTTTCTATCGTTATAGGCGAGCTGGTTCCCAAGCGCATTGCCCTGTCGCGTCCCGAAGAGATCGCAAAGCGTGTGTCGTCCTCAATAGCTGCATTTTTAACTATCAGTAAACCTCTTGTTTTGCTTACATCCTTAAGTGCGCAGGCAGTTTGTGCCGCTTTTGGCATACACAAAAGTGAAAACAGGCAAGACGCTTCAGAAGACGAAATTCGCTATTTAGTTAAAGATTCTGGCGAGCTGTCCGAAGAAGAAAAGTCAATGATTCATGATATTTTTGATCTTGCAGACACCGTTGCTCGCGAAGTGATGATTCCTCGTGTTGATTTAACGGTTTTAGAGGACAGCGCAACGCTCGGTGAGGTTTTGGATGTTATGCAAAAAACGGGATATTCGCGTATTCCCATTTATCACGAAAATATTGACAGAATTGTAGGTATTGCGCACATCAAAGACCTGATAGGGCCGTGTGTTGGTGAACATTGCATGGGAAATCCTGTAGTTGGTTATCTGCGCAAAGCCGAATTTGTTCCCGACACCAAAGACATTATTCCGCTTCTTTCGGAAATGCGCCAAAATCACGAACAAATGGTAATCGTGGTAGATGAATATGGTGGTACCGCAGGCGTTATTACCATTGAGGACATTGTCGAAGAGATTGTGGGCGAAATTGAAGACGAGTTTGACCCCGATAATAAGTATTTAACCAAAATCAACGATCATGAATGGATCGTAGACGGAAGATTTTCGGTTGATGATGCGCGCGAGCTAGGCTGGCCTCTACAAGATGGCGAGGGTTTTGAAACGGTCGCGGGCTTTATTCTCGACATTGCCGATGGTCTGCCCGAACAAGGTTCGGTATTTCATGTTGAGGGCTATACATTTCGTGTACAATCGGTTCGTCGCAAGCGTATTTGTCGACTTCATGTGATAGCACCTCAAGAACCAGCGCCTGCGCCTGAATTGCCAACAGATACTGACGCGTCTAAGTAATTTGTTTTTGTTAAGACCTCTTTTGCGCTCTCACGCAGAACTTATAAAATTCAGCGCCGTTTTTAAGTGTGTGTGTTATGCTTATATGCAATTATGCATTGGTTTGCGCGTGTCTTGTTTGTGCATAGGTGCTGTGCTTTGGTGAAAGGACTACCATGAAAAGCTCTTATCAGTCATCTGTTATTTCTCTTAAGAAAGTAGCCATAGACGCAAAAAAGTTTGTAGCTACCATTGAGCTTAGCTCCAAAGCGCCTCTTATGACGTGCGATGATCTTGAAGCAACTACGCGCATTTACAATCTGTTCCCAGCTATTATTAACCATGTTTGCATGGGCGATGCGTCTGACACGTTCAAAGATGTTATGGGAAATACCGAGCTTGCGCACCTTCTTGAACATGTGTGCGTTGAGCTTTTGGCACAAACCAATCTTGCGGGCGATATCAGTGCAGGTAAAACCTTTATCGCTCGGGAGGATGCGCGCACGTACACGCTTGAATTTATATGCAATGATGATGTTTTGGTAACTGCGGCCTTTTCGAGCGCGATTTGGATTATGAATTGGGCTTTTGGTGGTGCCCGTGGTACTAAGCCAAATGTTGAGGCTATCGTTTCGGGTCTGTGTGCACTTATAGATTCTCTGCCTTCCGAACTTGAACTGCCACCTGAAGCGCGTACATCTGTTGAGGACAGCGCTACTGCTTGTGACAATGCAGAAGGTAAGAGCGACGCTGAGGCTTGTGACAATGCTGAGGCAAGCGACGACGTAGCTTGTGATAATGCCGAGATAAGCGACGTTGCAGATCACAACGGCGATACCAAAGATAACCCAGATGTCGCGGACACTCAGTCTGAGAATGCTCACGACGTATCAGTGGTTGAAAACGCTGATGATGAGGTAGAAAGTGCAGAGAGTGCAGACGCCGAACCAGCTGCAAAAACTCCTGCTGATACAGAATCTGTTGATACAGAGTCTGTTGATACAGCGTCGTCTGCTACAAATTCTGATGCCGAAGCTTCTGATGAGTTGCCTATAGAACCAAAACCAGCACCTGTGCCACAAGAAACTTCTCGTACTACAAGCACAGAAGACGCACCTGCAGATAAGAAAACGTCTCGTCAAAATAAAAGCAACTCAAAACGCGCTGACTTAGACGGTACTATGAAGCTGCCTCGTTCTAGAAGAATACGTTAAACAGTTACATAGCAACACGGCTTACATACACACAATTTTGTTCATCGTCTGCAGTGCGTATGCGTAGCGCAAAATGCATAACGTAGCGGTAAACTCTTGTTTATGGCTGCCAAGTTAGTGTTTGCACACGCCGCGCCATAGACGCCGAGCTCTTTGTATCCTGACTTTTTTATGCAAAAGCATAGTTTAGTGTTATTCACTAAAATTTTTGGTTAAGATATTTATATACGTAATTACACACATATTATTGTGTGAGGGAAATACTTTTTATAATCATTTATTTGTATTATACGTATTGGATCGACGTACTTGCGCGAAGCTGTGCATATTCGTTCAGCCAATATATTTAGATTTTTCTCAATAATTACAAACACATAACAAATATGTTCTGAAATAAAAAAGGGGAGGTTTATGACTACATCAGCAAAAAATACTGAATTATCTTATTCAAATACTCAAATTGTTTCAATTTTAACTAAAAGCATGCGAGAATACACGGTCCCTGCGTTGTTAACGCCGCTTTTTGTAGTAGCACAGGTGGCTTTTGAATGTTCTATTCCGTTTTATACGGCATTTCTTATCGATACTATTAAACAGGGAACAAATCTTCAAACCATTATGTATATGGGAGGTATATTGGCCTGTATTTCTCTGGTGTCACTTGCTTTTGGCATGTTAGCAGGTTACACAAGCTCATATGCAGCGTGTGGTTTGGCAAAAAATTTACGCCACGATATTTTTAAGAGTACGCTTCATTTTTCATTTTCTATTATTGATAAATTCTCGTCTTCCAGTTTAGTAACTCGTCTTACGACAGATGTTATGAATGTGCAGTTTGCAGGTATTCAGATTTTAACGATTGCAATTAGGGCACCTATAGTTATTTGCGCTGCTTTGGTTGCCTCTGTTTTAATGGTTGGCTGGAGCGCTTGGGTTTACCTGGGAACATCGCTTATTATGTGTGTAGGGCTCGCTGTAGTTATATACTTTGGCGTGCGCATTTTTCGCCGTGTGTTTCCTAAGTATGACCGCCTTAATCAAATTATCGAAGAAAATATTTTAGGTATTCGTGTGGTAAAGAGCTTTACGCGCGAGGATCACGAGGCAAAAAAATTCTCCTCTGCAGCTGATGATCTCTTTTGTGATTATACACAAGGCGCGCGATTAATGTCACTAAATGCTCCTCTTATGAGCATGGCAAGTTATACAATGTTTACGCTTGTGCTATTTTTTGGTAGCTATGCAATTATTTCAACACGAGGCACCAACCTTGATATAGGTCAGCTTTCAGCGCTTATTACCTATGGCTTTCAAATTCTTATTGGTTTTCTTATGCTTTCGTTTGTGTTTATTGCAATCGTAATATCCGAAGAAAGCGCTTTGCGTATTTGTGAGGTTCTTCAACAGCAGAATAACATTACAAATCCGCCTACTCCAATAATGCACGTGCCTGATGGATCTATTTCTTTTCGTAATGTTTCATTTAGATATACGCCTACTTCGCAGCATAGGGCGCTCAAAAATGTTTCGGTAGACATACATTCAGGCGAAACGGTAGGCATTTTGGGCATGACTGGATCTGCAAAAACTACGCTCATTCAACTTATTGCGCGTATGTATGACGCGACCGAAGGAGAAGTGCTGGTAGGCGGTCATAATGTTCGTGAATACGATATAGCGTCTTTGCGTAAAAACATTGGATACGTTTTGCAAAAAAGTTTGCTTTTTAGAAGCACTATTAAAGATAATTTGCGCTGGGGTAATCCTTTGGCAGATGACCAAGAAATTATGTCGGCTTGTAAAGCGTCTTGTGCTGATGAATTTATCCAAACGCTTCCGCACGGTCTTGAATCTTTTGTTGAACAAGGCGGCTCTAATTTTTCTGGAGGTCAAAAGCAGCGTTTGTCAATTGCGCGCGCTCTTATTAAACGTCCAAAAATCTTGATTTTTGATGACTCAACTAGTGCTGTTGATACTAAAACCGATGCACACATTCGAGCCGAGCTTGCGCGCTTGTTGCCAGCTACTACAAAAATTATCATTGCACAACGCACGTCGTCTTTGCGCGGTGCTGACAAAATTATTGTAATGGAAAAGGGCGAGATTTTAGCAGTTGGTACGCATAATACCCTTATGCATGAATGCGAATTTTATCGCGAAACGCACCTATCACAAACGCATGAATCTTATGAGGAGGCGATCAATAATGCATAACCAAACATATGAAAAGCACGACGCCGAGCAGCTTGAACGCACTTCGCACAAAGGCATATTGTCCTCAAATGAGCGTAAGAATTCAGAAGATGATAAAAAAGATTTAATGCTTTTTACCACAAATTTTATGCGCCTCATGTCTATGATATTTCATTTTTATCCCTATATGTTTATAGGCATACTACTAACCATACTTACCAGTGCGGTTATTTCTGCGCTTCCTCCTATCTTTATGCAGCAAATTTTAGCTGTCATAGCCAAATATTGGCAGTCGGGTGATTGGCACGCGGCAATTCCTTATATAAGTTCTAGTATTATCGCGTTGATATGTGTATATGTGTGTGCTCTTGCGTCTACTACTATTGGTACTCAACTTTGCGCGGTATTTACCGAATCAACCATCAATAAGCTTAGGAAGCTCATGTTTTCGCACATGGACTCTTTGCCACTTTCGTATTTTGATAAACGCTCTCATGGTGACATTATGTCTATGTACACCAATGATGTGGACGCGCTTAGACAAATGCTTTCGCAAAGCCTGCCCAACGTTGCCATGACGCTGGTTACTATGGTAACTTTAACTGCGGTTATGCTGTATTACAGTGCGTCATTGATGGTAGTGGTAATTCTTGGCGTCGCTTGCACCGCTGCGGTCACAAAAATAGTTGGCAAAAAGAGCGCGGGGTATTTTCTTGCTCAACAAAACGAAACAGGTAATGTAGAGGGTTTTGCACAAGAGTACATGAACGGCCTTAAGGAAATCAAGGTATTTACCCATGAAGCACAAAGTCTTGAGGCGTTTGACCAAGCAAACGAAAAGTTATTTGTAGTTTCACATAAAGCAAATTTAACTGCAAATATGCTTCCACCACTTATTTTTAATATTGGAAATTTGGCGTATGTAATGGTAGCGCTTGCAGGGGGTATATGCCTGCTGTATAACCTACCCAATGTAAGTCTTTCGGGCATGGCGCTCTCACTGGCGGTGGTCATACCGTTTTTGAACATCACTAAGCAATTTGTGGGGCAAATAGCGCAAATATCGCATCAAATCAATTCGATTGTGATGGGTTTTGCGGGAGTATCTCGTATTTTTCACTTGCTTGATGAGTTGCCCGAACAAGACGAAGGCTATGTAACATTGGTTAACGTAGAAAAAGCGTGTGACGCTAAGGGGCAATCTTGCGTGCACGAAGTTGATACGTGTACAAACCTTTGGGCATGGAAACATCCTCATACCGCAAGCCAAGAAGTTACCTATACGCCTTTACGTGGCGACGTTTTGCTGAAAAACCTCGATTTTGCTTATGAACCCAATAGACTCATTTTGCATGATATTTCCATTCATGCACAACCTGGGTATAAAATTGCTTTGGTGGGTGCTACGGGTGCTGGCAAAACAACCATCACCAACCTGCTCAATAGGTTTTATGAGGTTGCAGATGGGAAAATACATTACGATGGTATTAACCTTACCAAGATAAAAAAGCGTGATCTTAGAAAATCTTTAGGCATCGTACTTCAAGATGTAAATTTGTTTACAGGAACAGTTATAGACAATATTAGGTATGGGCGTCTTGACGCGAGCGACGAAGAGTGCATGCAGGCGGCTCATTTAAGTGGTGCTGATACCTTTATAGAACGTCTGCCTGATGGCTATGAAACACGCATTACTGACAACGGTTCTAATTTAAGCCAAGGACAGCGACAGTTGCTTGCTATCGCGCGCGCCGCAGTAGCAAATCCTCCCGTAATGATTTTGGATGAAGCAACAAGTTCTATTGATACTCATACCGAAGAATTGGTTCAAAAGGGTATGGACGCACTTATGCGGGGTCGTACGACCTTTGTTATTGCACATAGATTATCTACCGTGAGAAATGCGGATGAAATTGTGGTATTGGATCACGGCCGTATCGTTGAGCGCGGATCTCATGACGAGTTACTTTTAGCTAAGGGAGTATATTATCAACTGTATACTGGTGCGTTTGAGCTAGAATAGGCATAGAGTGCCAAAAGTGTTTTACATGCGCTGACAAGTACCGTATCAGCTAATTTATAACTAAATACGTGGCGGTACTCATGGTTTTTACGCACGAAAAAGCACTTTTATGTTTCAACTTTGCCATGAGTGCGCTACACTAATATCGCGAGAGATTATTACGTTACATATGAACCTGAATATAACTGTATATTCGGCTTTCAAGGAGGAAATATGAGCGCAAAAGGAACTCTGGGTTTTATTGCTGGTAGCATTGTTGGTGTTGCTGCCGGAGTTGCCGTAGGTATTTTAGTGGCTCCTCGTTCGGGCAAAGAGAGTCGCGCGCTTGCCGCCGATGCAATTAATGATGCATGGGATAATGCAAGAGATTCCTATGAGCGTAATTCAGCATTAGTAAACGATAAATTTGATGCTATGCGCCCAACCATTAGCGCAACTACCGACGAGCTTCGCGCTAAGGTAGATCGTGCGCGCGAGCGCATGGATTTGTTGCGCAACTCGCTTTCTGAAGCTGTTGCAAATTCAACGGCGGCTGTTCATCAGGTTGTGGATCACGAGGGTGAAGGCGCTCATATAGAGGTTGTGGAGTCGGCCGAACCTGCTAACGCCTAGTAATATGCACATATCATGGTAAAGCGTAGCATGGATAGTGCTACGCTTTTTGTATATCCATGTAATGTGTTGTGTCGCATGATCTTTGTTAGATTTCTTTGGGAAAGTGAGAGGCCGTGAGCATAGAACGAATTTCGCAATGTGTGAATAAAAAAGCATATATTATACGCACAAAAACATCTAACGGCGTAACGGTTGAACATAAAAAGCCGTTGGGTAAAGTTCATTTTACCCTGTTTACGCCTGCAGGTGATAGGCTTGTTGGCTTTCTTATTAAACGACCAGATATGCTGTGGATGTTCAAGCGTAAAGATATATTTGTTCCCCTAGATGTGTGCCATTTACAAGGCTCTGAGCTGCACATTCATGCGTCTATGCGCCAATTAGGAAAATCGGCTCTTTCACGCTTAGCTCTTGATTGGGACAGCTGTATCATTTGGCAAGGGATGGATGTTGTATCGCAGGACAAGCAGATGATTGGCCATGTTAGCGACGTGGCGCTTAACGCCAGTTCGGGAGCTGTTTTAGCGTTTATTATCGATGATGGAAAAATTGCCTCGCGCTTAGTTGGACACATTAAAATACCTTTTAGCAGTTATGAATCGTGCGAAAAAGGGCGCGTACTGGTAAACACGCAAGGAATATCAACCGAGCTTTCTAAAGGGTTGGCAGCTGACGCAGGTAAAAAATACGCCGAAGCAAAATATGCAGGTAAAAAGCTTGCCCAACGAGTTAATAACAAAATTGATGAGGTAAGCAGCTCACAAGAATATACCAATGCGGCAAAAAGTGTAGGCCGTCAGATTAAAAAGAGTCGCTCGATGTTTGGCGACTTCTTAGATGAATACAAAAAAGCCAGTAAATAATGTATAGAAAAGTGGTTGTATACAAATAAAATAAGCTTTTATGCAAAGTTGCTACTGTTCTACGCCAAGTTTAAAGTGAGTATATATGAATACAAAGGATTCTTTAACGTCACCATTGCCAGAGGGTAAATCCTTGGCGGTGTGCGATCAAACGCGCGTGCAAACCATTTCGCAAAAATCCAATAGCGTACACGCGCGTTCGTATGGAAGATCTGCCTTTGAGGCGCGCCCCTGTACGCTTGAGCGCCAAGTTATGAAGTATGCCGATGGTTCGTGCCTTATTACCTGCGGAGATACGCGCGTGCTTTGTAGTGCAACGGTGGAAGACACTCTTCCTACTTGGCGAAAATTATCTCACCTGGGATGGGTGAGTGCAGAATATGCTATGTTGCCCGCTTCGGCAAAACGAAGAACACCGCGCGAATACAAGGGGAGAAAAGGCCGTTCGATGGAGATTGAGCGTTTGATTGGTAGAAGTCTTCGCTCGGTTGTTGATTTTTCTAAGTTAGGCGAGCACACCATAACTATTGATTGCGACGTGCTGCAGGCAGATGGCGGTACACGCACTGCGTCAATTGTGGGCGCGTGGGTGGCATTGCATGACGCGTGCCGTAAGATGGTTGAAGCCGACAAGATTGCCCGTTGTCCACTTACGGGGCAAGTTGCTGCAATTTCAATGGGCATTGTGCATGGGGAACTGCTGGTTGACCTTGATTATCCCGAAGATAGCAATGCAGATGTTGATCTCAACGTTGTTATGCGCGACGACGGTGGACTCGTTGAAATTCAAGGTACTGGTGAGCGTGCAACTCTTTCGCGCCACGATCTTAATGCACTGCTTGACGCAAGTGAGCCTGCGCTTACTAAGTTGTTTGCACTGCAAAAATCGGTTACCAATTTTTAAGCGCTTGTGCTGATTTTTAGCGAGCTCACTGCCGTGTTAATTCTTTGTTAGGATAAGATATATCCTTGTGAATTTGTTGCAAAGGAGCTTGTATGGCAAGCGTTGTTGACTTTGATCCAAAATCTACCATTGTTGTTGCAACGGGCAATGCCCATAAAGTTATCGAGATCGAAGCAATCCTTAAGCATGTCCTTCCGCAGTTTTCTTTTGTGGCGCTTCACGACTTGGGCTCTTTTGCTGATCCTGTTGAAGACGGCGCTACTTTTTATGATAACGCGGTTATTAAAGCACGTCATGCCCTTGATTCGGTTGGCTGTATGTATGCGCTTGCCGATGATTCTGGCATATGTGTAGATGCTCTGTCAGGTGCACCTGGTATTTATTCTGCGCGTTATGCGGGCGAGCACGGCAACGATAAAGCAAATAATAAAAAATTATTGGAAGCCTTAAAAGATGTAGACGATGCTCATAGACGCGCGCATTTTCACTGTTCTATTGTGCTCATAAAGCGCGAATGCGACTCTTCGGTTGAACAAATTTTTAGAGGCGAAGGCAATTGCTTGGGCTATATTGCCCATGAAGAAATTGGCGCGCAAGGTTTTGGATATGATCCGCTCTTTTTACCCGATGCAGCCCAGGCAACGCATAGGTCTATGGCGCAACTTTCTTCCGACGAGAAAAACGCAATTTCTCATCGTCGTCGTGCGCTCGAAGATTTGGCGCTTAAGCTCCAGTAGCTTATGTCGGCTGCTGCGTGCTTTTTGCAATTGTAGTGCGAGCGTTCTGCAATCACGCTGTGCTTTGCAATCAAAGCGCGCGTGTGTTTATGGAAATCTTCACAGCTCACGTGCCTTTCGTTCACAACTGGTATTAAATAAAATACCAGTTAAAAAGGATTTTCTGTATAATTTAATACCAGTTACTCATTGTTGCTAAATTTTTTGCCTACTTGCGCGACAATAAAAATATACAAGGCGTTTTGCTGAGCCTTTGGCGCTCGCAATCTTTGCTGTTAAAACCTTTGTTGCTTGTCAGATTTGCGCGTTGGTTATGGAGGACCTCATGAAGATTATTCGTACGCTCAATTACAATGATATGAGCCGTAAAGCTGCTAATGTTATTTCCGCCCAGGTCATTCTTAAACCTAATTGTGTTTTAGGCTTGGCAACGGGCACCACTCCTATAGGCACCTATAATCAGCTGGCACAATGGTATGAAAAGGACGACATCGATTTTTCGCGCGTTTCTACGTATAACTTGGATGAATATCGTGGTCTTTCTCATAGTGATGTGCAAAGTTACCACTATTTTATGCGTAAGAATTTCTTTGACCACATCAATATCGATATTAACAACACGCATGTTCCCGACGGCTCTAATTTAGACGCCGAAAGCGCCTGCCGCTCTTATGACGAGCTGGTCAAGAAGGCAGGCTATCCCGATTTACAGTTGTTGGGTATTGGTCGCAATGGTCACATTGGTTTTAATGAGCCCGACGATCATTTTTCGTGTGGTACGCATTGTGTAGACCTTACCGAAAGTACCATTAACGCAAACAGCCGTTTGTTTGAGCATAAGGAAGATGTTCCTCGTCAAGCATATACGATGGGTATCCAAACCATCATGTATGCTCGTATGATTTTGATTATTGCAAGCGGTGAAGATAAAGCCGACGCCGTATATAACATGTGCTATGGCGCTATCAATCCAAATTGTCCTGCCTCTATTTTGCAGTTGCACAATAATTGCGTGGTAATTGCCGATGAGGCCGCGCTGAGTAAGTGTCCGCGCACTATCTAAGCAGCAACGTTAATACAGGCTCTATGTGGTAATACTACGGTTTTTTTGCGTAAATGCATAAACTGTAATACAATACTAACTTGCGCTATGTCGCTATGTACGAGTTTGCATTGTGGTTGCAAGAAAAAAGAACCTGATGTAGTGATTGGGTGCTTTGAGCTTTGTGTATTTCCATTATCTGGTACTTATTTAGACACGCGCAGCACCTAATGTTAGCGTGTGTATGTTTTCTTAACGCAAGCTTGTTACAGCGACTCTTTAAGACAACAGCACATCCAAAGCGCTACCTGTATTGAGTGGAGGCATGTATGGATAGTTTAACACCTTCTAGTCTACGTGTTGAGGATATTCGCGAAAAATTAAAAACACTTGAACAGCAGCGCATTAAAGTTCGAGCTAATATGGGTAGATCGCGTGTGGTCGATCGTATGGGCATGCTGGTAGGAGTTCACCCGTCACTGTTTGTAGTAGAAACCGAAGAGCGTCGTGGTCGCGTTGAACGTCAATCGTTTCAATATGTTGATGTACTAACGGGCGCGGTTGAGCTTTTTGACGCCGATACGGGAGAGCGCCTGTTTGACTGCGTTGTAGAAGAATTTTAGGCGCTGTAATCGTTTTGTATGAATAATTCGGTGACTTGTTGCGCATCGTATCAAGACGCTGCGCCTGCTTACGCAAAAATCAATCTTCACTTAGGAATATATCCGCATAACGTTGGCGAAAGTGGGTACCATCGTGCCGACTCGGTTATGGCTGCGCTTGAGCTGGCGGATACGGTAACGCTTAGCTATAACGAGCGCGCTCAACAAAATACGGTTGTCATGGATGCAGGCCCCGATGTTGCCATGAAGGATAACACGGCGTTTCGCGCGCTTGAAGCTATGTGCCAAACATTTCATAAACAGCCAGCATATACCGTAACCATACAAAAACATATTCCAGCGCAAGCTGGGTTGGGCGGCTCAAGTTCAGACGCAGCCACCACTATAAAGTTGCTGTGCAAATTTTGGGGGATAGATGCTCTTGACGCGCGCGTGGTGCGTGTGGCTCAATCTATTGGTGCAGATGTTGCCTTCTTTTTACATCCCATTCCTGCGTACTTAAACGGTGTTGGAGCAACGCTGCAAGAATCTTTTGAACATGTACCTTCGATTCCCTGCGTTATTGTTCGCCCTCAGGCAGGAGTGAGTACTCCTGTTGCATATCGTCTTTTTGACGAACATGTTCAGACTGGGGTAGAGACAGAGTTAAAGCCAAGGTCAGAGCTCGGGGCAGAGTTAAAGCAAAGGTTAAATCCAGAGGCAGGAATACAATCGTTTATGCCTCAATCGCCCGATAGGATCATTCAGGCTTTACGTGTGGGCGATGTTTTAGCACTTAATGGACTTTTATACAATAACTTGGCCGAGGCCGTTATCCAGCAAGTTGCGGATATTCGCGAAGTTTTGGCATGGCTGCGCACGCAGCAAGGTATTTCTCATCCTTGTGTAACGGGTTCGGGAAGTGCTGTTTTTGCATTTGCTCAAAGTTCTGCTATTTGTGATGAAATTGCTCTAAAAGCTTCCAAAATGCGGAATTGGTGGGTATATTCTACTAAGACACTTGGATTAAATCACGTTTTTTGATACAGTAAGCACGCATGTGCAGCCCCTTTAGCGTGTTGTATCATGTGTTTTGTTTTGTCGGGTTGTGGCTCAGCTTGGTAGAGCGCTCGGTTCGGGACCGAGAGGTCGCTGGTTCGAATCCAGTCAACCCGACCATTTTTTTCTCCCCGTAAGATAATAGGTGCATGTGCGGTAGTGAGCGGCGCTTTTGGCATTAAGCGTAAAAAGAAAGCTTGTAAAAATACCAAGTAATTGTTAACTTGTGCGTTTATGGGCGAACAAAAGCTATAAACAACTTATATGGTTTTATGTGCCCCCTTACACAAATCATCTTGTAAGGGGGCACAGTTTTTGCGGTGCCTTATGAGAGAAGACGGGGCATAGACTCGATTTTGCGGTTCTGCTGCATATATCAAGCTTATTTAAGGTGTGACAACCTATCGCTCAAAGCCTGATATTCATCCGAATCTCTATCAGTGTTTAAATTCTCTAGGGTCTTGGTGCATAAATCAAGCTCTTCCTTATCTTTTGTTTTTTCTACATGAGCAACCATGGCTTCATAAACGGCATAGGTACTTTGGACAAGTGGATGTGACGCATCGAGACTTTCCTTTTCTTCAGCTTTTGCTAACAATTTACTTTTATCTTGCGCCATTTCAGGCAATAATGAGCCCATTGTTTTTTGCAAATCTGTCTTATTGGTTGAAAAGCCCATTTGTAATAATTCAGGAACTACACCCAGTGTAGAGCTTACATAATTATTACCGTTGAAGCTGTTTGGATTCTTTTCTTTATTCGTAACTGGTGAATTAATCTTATTAGTTAGAAAGACCACTACAAGATTTTGTTCGGGATTAATCATGGTTAGTGTTCCTGTCCAACCTTGATGACCTATGGTATTCGAGCTGGACTGCGTGCCAAAATACCATGCACGGCTATTGCTTGCTTCTCGCCACCAACCTAAACCCCACCTTGCACTTGCAGCGTCTTCTTTTTTGGGTGCGGTAAATGTATCAATGGCGTCTTGTGAGAAGAATTTATGAGTATCCCAACCACCTGTGAGCATTACATTTGCTAGTTTTGCTAAATCAGTTGCGTTTGCAAATAAGCCTGCATGACCGCTTATACCACCCATAGCGTAAAATGCTTTTTCATCATGAACTTGACCTTGCAATGTTTTGGTACGCACACCACTAAATTTAATAGCTCCATCACGCGTATTTCCATTGAGCTCGGTTGCTGCACAATCATCGGGTGAAAATCCGTGTTCAAGAGGATTATATGTTATGTGCGTGAGATCCATTGGTTTCCAAAAAATTGTTGAGAGAAAATCATTTAGGTTTTGACCAGTTGTTTTTTCTACGATAAGCCCTAACAGCATGTAGTCAACATCTGAATAAACGGTTTTTGTTCCTGGTTTATACATGAGCGGTGTTTTGCAAATGGATTCAAGGGTCTTTTGTTTTGTCTCAGACGTTCCGTCAGAACCAGAGTAGAGTACGTTAGTGACGGCTGGATTTGGTTTCTGTTCGCTTTGGTCAAAAGCATCATTGTGATATTGAGGATCTGCAGGAAAACCGGCTTGGTGTCTTAAAATATCGCGAACCGTAAGTTCTTGTTTCCACTTCTTGTTATCCTCTAAGCTTGGATTTTCACCTTTTTTGTAGGTGATGTTGATTGTATCATCGGCAAACTTTTGTCCTATGATATCAACAATTTTTGAATCAAGGTTAAACTTATCGTGTGTTACTAAGTATTGAATTGCATAATTTACTGCATACATTTTGGTGTTAGACGCTAAGTCATAAAGCGTGTCATTGGTAACATCTGGTGCTGTTGTGTTTGCTGTGCCATCTTGGTTGTATGAGTCTGTTTTTCCCCATGCATTTTGATAAATGAGTTTTCCGTCTTTAATTACTGCCATTTGAGCAGAAGTAAACCCATGGTTAATATCAGATATAACTATGTCGGATATAGTATCAAAAACAGATGGTTCAATTCCCACGTCTTCTGGTGCATAACCTGTGAGAACGGTAGGATAGGGTATGTGTACTTTAACGGTGCTATTTTTATCATTAGGGGATATTCCAGTTATTTGTAAGGTATTTATTCCGTCGATCGTTTTATCTGAAATATCAATTTTGTTGGTTTCGCCAGCTTTTATATTGTCTGTACTTATTTTTTTATTGTTTACAAAAAGTTCAAAATGCGCAATATCCTCAGAGGGCTCTACATATATTACTCCTTGATCTTTGAAACCTTTAAAAGAATACATGCTGTTAAGCGCAAGTGTGTCATCTACTGATTTTTGCCAATCAGGAAATGTAATGTCGGCTTGCCATGTTCCTTGTGGTAGTTCTTCTTGAGTGACATTTGCCTGTTCTGCTTGTTGTGTTTGAGAGACTGGAGCATTCAAAGAACAGCCACAAATGCCTAGACCAATCGTAGCAATGAACATTGTTGATAAAGAAACATAGTGCATGGTATTCATACATATCCTCCTTTGATATGAAATGAAAAATGTGTTAAGTCCTCCCGCGGATGACCGAGAGGACTTTTACATATTGGACATGTCGCTATGTACAATTTTCATTATATGAAGAAGGACATGGCTCGCAACAAAAATGCGAGCTTGTGAAAAAGAGTTTCAGAGTCTGAAATGACCGCTTTCAACCAGCCTACAGCCCAGCTCCCAATCAGCTTCCAACCCATACGGTGTAAGGCAGCCCCTCTAGGCAACGATAGAGTCTCCTTGATTTACTGAGCCACTCTTTTTGAAGTTGATGGTCTGCTGTTGCGCGTCGGTAATAATAGTCATAATGCTCATATTATACGTTTGTGAAAGTTTCTTAACATCAACTTCTACCATTGGTTTTCCTGCTTTGACTGTATCGCCTTGGCACACGTCCAACACGCGCAAACCCTCACCATGAGCTTCAACCGTATTGATACCTATATGGACAAGTATCTCAACTCCATCGGGGCGCGTAATGCCAAAAGCATGTCCCGTTGGGAATAAAGCAGATACGCTCCCATCGGAAGGCGAGCACACCGTAATAGTGTCTTCACACGGAGCAATTGCACATGTTTCACCCAGCATTTTCTGTGCAAAAACGGGATCGGGAAGCGTGGCAGCATCAATGAGACTACCTGAACAGCAGGCAATAATATCGGCGCTATTGTTATGAGAAGTGCTGATATGTGTTACATCTGGTGTTGCTTGTGTACACGCGTGCTCATTGCAAGGCGATACTTCAGATGAGTGCTCCAGCGGATTTTTGCACGAGCTGGTTTTAATCAAATGTTTAAACATATTAAACATGGTGCTCTCCCTCCCTTTCGTTCTTTGGTATGTGTTTGACAATACGAGTTTTACTTAAATAGGTAAAGTTTTTCTCGTAATCGCTTACCGCAAATGCCGTATATAAGATATCAATAATGTTGAGCTGCGAAATTCTGCTACTCATTGCAGCGCTTCTAAAAAGTGATTCATTACTGGTGGTATAGAGCAAAACATCGGCCAGTTTTGAAATGGGCGATTCGATACAACGTGTTATCGCAATAATAGGAGTATTATTGTGCTTTAATATTTCGGCGCATGTTAGTGTTTCTGCTGTTTGTCCTGAATATGAAATTACTATTCCTACGTCTTGAGAAGTGCTATTACGCGCTGTTATAAGCTGAAGGTGCCAGTCATCGTTAATTAAACAAGTTTTATTTACGCGCAAAAATTTGAGATTAGCATCTTTGGCGGCAATAAGAGAAGCACCAAGTCCAAACAACAAAATGCGGTCGCACGCTTGCAAAAGTTCAACGGCTTTTTCAATAGTTTCTGGATCAATTAAACGCAGCGCATCATACAGAGAGTGAATATTTTTGAGCGTAATTTTTTTGATAATGCTTTCGAGCGTATCGTTTTGTTTGATGTCTTTGGTATCAAGGGGAAGAATAAGCTTTTCGGTTGCAAGTTCTCGAGTAAGTTCGGTCTTAAATTCTTTAAAGCCCTCAAAGCCAATAGACTTACACATTCTAACCACTGCAGCCGGAGATACAAATGAGCGTGCAGCAAGTGCCTTTACCGACAAGCGATTACTTTCATGAGGGCATTGCAACACGTATCGAGCCACAGCTTTTTCTGCAGGGTTTAGGAATCCAATATTTTCTCGTAAACGAATTATAATATTTTTCATAGGATATTACCTGCGCTTTCTTATAATCGTAATCGTATCACGCCTTATTGGTGCTGCACAATTTAAAGTCCGAAAAATCATAAGTTGAAATAAAGTTTCACGCTTGCGCGCAAATCTTGAAATAAAGTGAAGTCTTAATACACTTAAAGCAAGGAAAGCGTGCGGTGCTATTTATGGGCGCAATACTTATTACGCACAATCATTTATTACGCCAAGTACGTCAGCACATAATTTTTTGAAAGGATGCATGACGTGGACATACAGTTAGACACTATGACAACCGAAACGCGTAATCCTCGGACAATGGAACTTGATCAAATGAGTGCTTTGCAGATTGCGTCCATTATGAACGAAGAAGATGCGCGCGTTCCTCAGGCAATTCGTCCTGAACTTGAAAAAATCGCTTTAGTTGCGCAACGTGGTGCTACGGCCATAAGTTCACATCATCGCATTTTTTACATGGGAGCAGGAACAAGCGGAAGGCTCGGTGTATTGGATGCAGCTGAGTGCCCTCCAACATTTGGTGTTACAAAAGATGTTGTTATCGGCCTTATCGCAGGTGGGGAATCGGCTCTTATCGATGCGGTAGAAGGCGCCGAAGATTCACGAGAGTTGGGTGCTTTAGATCTTAAAAATCGCAATCTTACCTCGGACGATATAGTTGTTGGTCTTGCGGCAAGCGGACGTACTCCCTACGTTATTGGCGGTCTTACGTACGCTCGCCAACAGGGATGTTTTACAGCTTCAATTACCTGCAACAAAGATTGTGAAATCTCGCGTCTTGTTGATGTTGCAATTGAGGCAGTTGTAGGGCCAGAAGTTCTTACGGGCTCAACGCGCCTAAAATCGGGAACTGCTCAAAAGCTTGTGCTCAATATGATTTCTACCACAGCTATGATTTTGTCTGGAAAAGCATATCAAAACCTTATGGTAGATGTTTTACAAAGTAACGAAAAACTTAAAGTTAGAGCCAATCACATTGTTACCGAAGCTACTGGTGTTGATAGCCAGACCGCTGCTCGCGCTCTTCAAGAAGCACAAGGCAGCTGTAAGTTGGCGATCGTGATGATTTTGGGTTCATTTACACGCGCACAAGCAGAAGAAAAACTTTCACGTGCGCATGGACATGTTCGAGAAGCTCTTGCGCAAGCATAGCTTGATCAGTTGCAAACGCTTATGCATACCTACTATAGAGTGTTTGCATTATTGGGTGATAAGGGTATTAAAGAGTGTAAAGCTCACGAAAGGGAGGCTACCATGACCAATGAGGAACTGGTACAAAATGTATTAGTGCATTTGGGAGGTAAAGAAAATGTACGTTTGGCAACAAACTGTCAGACGCGTTTACGTGTTGAAGTTGCAGATGATGCCAAAATAGATGAGGATGCACTTAAAAATGTTGAAGGCGTGCTTGGCATTGTTCACGACCGCACAAATTATATTGAGATTGTGGTTGGACCTGGTAAATGCCGTAAATGCGCTGATATCTGTGCTGCTATGGGTATTGCAACTTCGGAAGAAGGCTTATCTTGTGATAACGACTGGAAAGCCAACAAAAAAGCTGTTAAGTCGCAGCAAAGTGACTCTCGCATAAGATTGATCCTTAAAACTTTTGGCGAAATTTTTGTTCCTCTTATTCCGGGTGTTATTGCCGCTGGTTTGTGTGCTGGTCTTTCGTCTCTTATTCAGCAGCTTAATCCTGGATGGAAATCGGACATGTTCTTTTCGGTGTTGATTCCATTCTTAGGACTTATTAACACGTCATTTTTGGCTTATCTAACGGCATGGGTAGGTTATCGTGCTGCTGAAAAATTTGGAGGAACTCCAATTTTGGGTGGTATGCTGGGTATGATTACTGGTCTTCCAGCAATTAACGATATTTCTGCTGTTGTTGGTTTGTTTAATAAGACTCAGCCGTTGGATGCTATTTTGCGTTCTGGCCGTGGTGGTGTATTAGCTGCTGTTTTGGGCGTATTTCTGCTTGTTAAAATCGAAAAAGCTATTCGCGCTAAAATGCCCGATTCTTTGGATATCGTATTTACTCCAGTTTTAACACTGATTGTTACCTTGATTCCTTATATTTTTGTTGTTATGCCTTTATGCGGATTTATCTCTTCGGGTATTTGCATGGGATTACAACAGCTTTGCATGAGCTCGTCAATTGCTGTACGCATCATTGCTGGTTATATTTCAACTGCCTTGTTCCTTCCTTTGGTTGCTATGGGTATGCATCACGGTCTTGTTGCCATTTACTCTATTCAGCTTGAACAATTTGGCTATGTTACTTTGTATCCTGCGCTTGCTATGGCTGGTGCTGGTCAGGTTGGTGCCGCAATTGCAATTTATCTTAAGGCAAAGCGTGGTGGCAATAAACGTATTTGCAACGTAATTAAGGGTGCTTTACCAGCTGGTTTCTTAGGAATTGGTGAGCCTTTAATCTATGGTGTTACCTTACCTATGGGTCGTCCTTTCATTTCTGCAGGTCTTGGTGCAGGTTTTGGTGGCGCGCTTGTTATGGCTTTGGGCGTTGCAGCTACAACTTGGGGTCCTTCTGGCTTGCTGGCGTTGTTTGTTATGACTGCTGGTGAAGGCGGTGCTATTGCTTCGGTCTTAACTTATGGTGCTGGTTTGGTTGTTTCTTATATCATGGGATTTGTAATTACAAATATTATGGTGAAGAATGAGGAAGTCGCAAATGCATAAAAATCCACTTGGATGTGCGATTTCTTTAACCGAATATAATAAAACCAAAAAACTGCCTGCCGCTCTTTGTGCGGCAGGTGGTGTTTGTGTGTTTATCTCGCTTCATATAGAAGAAGAATTTTGCTCATCGTATACGCAGCAAGTTAAAGATTTATGCGCTTTGCTCTGCTCAAAGCGCGCGCGCATCCTTGCAGATGTTTCTCCAAAAACGCTTGAAATTTTTAAGATGAGCTCTTTTTTTGAGTTAAAGCAAACACTGGGCTTATGGGCCTTGCGTATCGATGATGGTTTAACTCCACAAGAAATTGCCGATTTGGCCAAAACGATGCCTATTGTTGTAAATGCTTCTACCATATGCCCTGATGACGCGCAGTTGATTGTGCAATCTGCTCAAACTTCGTCAAATCCTTTGGTATATGCAATGCATAATTTTTATCCGCGCCCACTAACTGGCTTGGATAGTGCGTTTTTTGATGAGTGCAATGATACCTTAAAACGTTTAGGTATGCATATTATGGCGTTTATCCCAGCGGATAAAGTTAAGCGCATTCCACTTCGAGAAGGATTACCAACGCTTGAACATCAGCGCACGCTTTCGCCGTATGTATCTTTTGCTCAAATGAATATACGCTATGCGATTGATGAGGTTTTTTGCGCCGATCCCGAAATTTCTTCTCATGAACAAGCGCTGATAGATATCTTTATACAACAAGATATGCTTGTGATACCAGCTGAGCTGCACCCAGGTTATGAATATTTGTATCGTAAGATTTTTACCTGCAGAAAGGATAGCCCTTCCTGGCTTGTGCGTTTTGAAGAATCGCGCCAGTATGCTTCGGATCAATCAAAAGGCTCACACTGTATTGAGCCCTTTTGTACAACTTTTCGCAAGCGTGGTTGTATCACGATGGATAACAAACATTTTATGCGCTATCAGGGTGAAATTGAACTTTTACGTAACGATTTTCCAGCTGATACGCGCGTGAATGTTATTGGACGCGTAGACGAGCATTATGTAGAGCTTATTGATCTTATTGGTCGAGGAACACGCTTTATGCTTGTGCCCGCACAATAGTTTGTTTGTTGCTCGTTACACAAGCTTTCCGCTCTCCACATGATAGATCTTATCTGCGCAGTTAAGCGTAGACGTTCTGTGCGAAATAAGCACAATTGTTCGTTTTCTTTTAATTTGGTTAATACTTGTAAGGACGCGTGCTTCATTAAGCGCGTCCAAATTGCTCGTAGGTTCGTCAAGCAGCAACATTGAACCTTGGTGTAAGAATGCGCGGGCAACACCTATGCGCTGACGCTGTCCACCTGATAGTGAGCTTGAGCCTTGGGTTAATACGGTGTCATATCCGTGAGGCAAGCTCATAATAAAATCGTGCAATGAAGCTTGTTTACAAGCATGAACAATCTCATCAAAGCTTGCTGTTGGACGAGCAAGCCTAATGTTGTCTTTTATGCTTTCGCGAAAAAGATACGTATCTTGTTCAACAAGCGCTTGACCAGAACGTAAGCTTGTTGTTGTAATATCTTGTATGGGTGTTTTAGAAATAGTAATAACACCTTTTGATACATCCCAAAAGCGCATTAAAAGTCTGTATAATGTTGATTTCCCCGAACCACTTGCTCCTGTAATACCCACAATAGATCCTTGTGGTATATCGCAGGATACATTCTCTAAAACTGGATTTTGATGGTGCTCATACAAAAAGCTTACGTTTCGTGCGGCTGCATTGTCGCACGAAACACAAGATCCATCTACAACCTGGCGCACTAAGGGCGCCTCGTCCAGCAGCGACAACACGCGTTCTCCAGCAGCAAGGGTGCCTTGTAATGTTGAACCAAGCTTCGCCAATGCGAGTACGGGTCCAAAAGAAGAAAATAACATGCCTGTGGCAATTATGCCGTCAAGAGGCAGAATGATTTCATGAGTTACCAGCGTGTACGTTAAGGCAAGTTGAGACAGGCTACACAGCATAACTACTGCATGAGACACCGATGTACTAAACCCCGTTTGAGCAGCTGTAATCTTTTGAACTTGGAGTAACTCATGCGATTTTTGTATCATGTGCTCTTTTCTAATATCGGTGGCTAAAAACTGATGCGCAACACGAACCCCCTGTATATTTTCGAGCACACAGTTGCTTAATGTAGCAGTTTTAGAACGAAGTTGCTTTCCAAGGCTGCCCATGCGTGTGTATGTCCACAGAGGCAACAAAATACCAGTTACGGCGTAGGAAATTAACGCAACCAATCCACAAAGAGGATGAATACCAGCTAAAAGTATGGTCATGATCGTGCTCACAATGAGGGCAATGAAAATCGGAGATATGGTATGCGCGTAAAAGACCTCAAGCAACTCAACGTCAGAGGTAATAAGTGAAATAAGATTGCCAGCATCAGATGAGCTTAATTTAGCAGGAGTAAGTTCTCTCATTTTGCCAAAAACTTTGTCACGAATATCGGCAAGCAGCTTAAAAGCTATGTAGTGGTTACACAGTTGTTCAAGATAGCGCAGCGCTCCGCGCATGAGTGCAAGACATATAAGTATGCCAATAATCAATGTAAGCGTTGTCTGCGCCGAGTACCCTCCAAAGCTAGAGCTTGGAAGATGCAGAGCCATCCCCAAACCAATAAGGGCGCCTACAGGAATAAAAATAGCGCACAAAAATCCAAGAATACCGCATACGGTTGCCGCTACAACTACGCCTATAAATGAGTGTATAAGCTTTAACATGGCAAGGATGCATGAAAGTGCCGTGCGCTTGTGCTGGCGTATCGGCGATGGATTTGTTGTATGTTGTTGTGCGCTCATTATGCCAGCTCTCCTTGTCTAATTTGTTCAAGCTCTTGTTGAGTTTTCCACATTGTTTGATATGCCAAGCAATGAGCCAACAATTCAGCATGAGTACCTTTTCCTACAAGTTTGCCTTTATCCAGTACATAAATGCAGTCAGCAGGTACAACATTTGCCAATCGATGTGAGATAACTAATACGCCCTTGCTAGATGCAAGTTCAAGGATCGCGTGGTTGAGGTGTTCTTCTGATTCAACATCTATGCTATTGGTTGCTTCATCAAAAATGTAGTATGCGCTGTTATGCAAAAGTGCACGTGCAAAGCACAAACGCTGCTTTTGACCACCAGAAAGGTTAGTTCCTTGCGTTTCTACATGCATTTCAAGTCCGCCGTGTGCTTTGACAAAATCAGCAATGCGCGCCTGTTTGAGTACATGCCAGAGTAGCTCGTCAGAGGCATATCTATCTGCTAACAACAACATTTCTCGTATCGTGCCGCTAAATATATAATTTTCGGCTGAAACGGTGGTTATTGCACGCGATATAGCGTTTGTGCTTATATCATTGATAGAGCGGCCGTTGAGCATGATACTACCCGAAAAATGAGGGTATGCACCTGCAATAAGATGTGCGATAGTTGATTTTCCGCTTCCGCTTGTACCAACAAAGGCGCTCATTCCATGAGTTGGAAGCGTAAATGATACATCATGTAAAACGTTTACAGGCACTTCATTGCTAACATTGTTTTGCAAAGGATATGCAAAGCTTACGTGATCAAATGTAATGGTACAGGTGTCACTCATAGGTGATTTTTGCGCAAGCACAGGTAAATCGTGTATTCCGCGCTTTGTTTCGGGCGTATTCAAAAACATAAATATTTTGTTGCTTGCACTCATACCGTTCATGGCAATATGAAAATATGAGCCAAGCGTGCGCATGGGTATAAAGAACTCTGCAGATAATAGGACGATAAGCAAAAATCCAAACACGTCAAGCGACCCGTTCAAAAGTTGGAAAAACGCTACGCTGATGCCAGCGACCGCTCCTCCAAATGCTGCCACGTCCATCACCATAATTGAATTGAGCTGCATTTTAAGCAGACGCATGGTTGCACGCCGAAAATCCTGTGCTTGTTCGTTCATGGCTTCATGACGCGCTTTGTCGGCATTGTATATTTTAAGTGTTACTAAACCTTGTAAATTTTCGAGAAAAACATCGCCTAAATTTGTATAGGATTTCCAGTATGCACCCATAACGCGTTTGGCAATAGACTGAATAATCATAATAATTGCAGGTATAAGAGGCACAAATACTAAAAGCGCCGCTGCTGCAACTATGTTTACAAACGCCAGTACCACAAATAACGTAAGAGGTGCTAAACACGCATATACAAGTTGCGGCAAAAATTTGCCAAAATATATCTCAAGTTGCTCAGTTCCTTCAACGGTAGTCTGTATCAGTTCTGCTGTTGAAATATTTTGTGCTGATGCCGCATCTAAGCGCGCTAGCTTTTCATAAATCTTGGACCGTAAGACAAGTTTAATGTCACGAGCCGCCGCAAATGAATAAAGCTCTGTTGCGTATGACGAGGCACATTTTAATATGATCGCCGTCGCACAAACACCTAGGCAAGCATATACAGCTATGCTTGTGTGCGTAAGCATAGCTGCTAGGACATATGCCAGTGTGGCCGAAAAGCATATGGTGGCAATAAGACCTATATATTGTGCTGCTACCGTTTTTGCAATTTCTTTTTTTGCTTGTGGAACTAATGTTAAAAGTCGTTTGTCTACCATGATTTTCTCGCTTTATGGTGTGGCGTACTTGAGCTACTCTGCGTTTTTCTATTTAGATGTTCGCAAAAGCTTCGTGCGATTTGTGTCTATCGCTATTGTACAAAATATTGCAAGAGCGCGTATGTGTAGATTTATTGTTATAGATATCCTAACTATTAACTGTATGTTTCATGCATTCTAAACGCACGTAAAACTCGTTATATTGTGAATGTAGGACATGAGTCGGGCGCACCTCACGCCTCGTTGTGTGCATAAGCGCACGTAGGTATCATGTTTTACAGAGCTATACCTTTTATAAAGCGTTTCATTTGGTACGTTCAGAAAGGAAGTTCTGGTATGTCGGATGTACATGTTTTGTCTCGCGACAAAACTAAAGCATCGTTTGTTTCGGCAACTAACGCAGGCGCGCAGCCTTGCGTTGCGGTGGTTATGGGCAGTAAGTCCGATTGGGAAACCATGAAGTTAAGTTGCCAAATTCTGGAAGATTTTAATATTCCTTATTCCAAGCAAGTAATTTCTGCACATCGCATGCCGCTTGAAATGCGTGAATTTGCAGTTGCAGCCCGCAAAAATGGAATTAAGGTTATTATTGCAGGCGCTGGAGGAAGCGCACATTTACCAGGGATAATTGCAGCTCAAACTACACTTCCTGTTTTGGGCGTTCCTGTGCAAACTCACGCACTCCACGGCATGGATTCATTGCTGTCAATTGTGCAAATGCCGGCAGGGATTCCGGTTGCAACGCTTGCAATTGGCGCGGCTGGTGCAAAAAATGCAGGACTTCTTGCCGTACAAATTCTTTCAATTACAAATCATCAACTTGCGGAAAAGCTCGCTGCCTATAGGCACGAGCTTAATTTATCTGCGCGCGAAATGAGTGAGAATCTTGACTAATACAATAGATATAGCCTCATCGCCTGCTAAACAAATTCTACCTGGTCAAACCATTGGAATCATAGGCGGCGGTCAACTTGGTCAAATGCTTGCTCAATCTGCAAAAGAAATGGGCTATCGCGTAGGTATTCTTGATCCGCTAAAAAATTGCTCTGCAGCTCAGGTAAGCGATTTTCACTATCAAAATGAGTATAGCGATGTGGAAGCACTGCGTTCATTTTCCCAAGCATGTGATGTTATTACCTATGAGTTTGAAAATGTTGACACTGGTGTGCTTGACACCTTGCAACACGAGGGAGCACTCTATCTGCCTCAGGGAACAAAACTGCTACGCGCAAGCCAGAACCGCCTCGATGAGAGGCGTTTTTTGTTGGACGCGCATACCATAGTTGCTCCTCATGCGCGTGTTGCTACTCCGCAAGATTTGAAGGAGGGGATTGAGCGCTTGGGCATGCCGTGTGTCCTTAAAACATCTCGTTTTGGATATGACGGTAAAGGTCAGGTAGTCATTAGATCGAAAGATGATATAGACGCAGCTCATAAGCTTATTGAGCAACAGGTATGTTTGTTAGAAGCCTGGATTGATTTTGTGTGCGAAATTTCGGTTATGGTGTGTGGCGACACATTTGGCACCATGGCACTTTTTGAGCCGTCTGAGAATATTCATAAACATAATATTCTGCATGCTTCTGTGGTACCAGCGCGTATTTCAGAGTTTATTCGTGAGCGTGCACGTGCTGAAGCGCTCAAAATTGCCCATGCAGCGCATCTTGTTGGTGATTTAGGCGTTGAGATGTTTGTATTACACGATGGCTCCATCATGATAAACGAACTTGCACCCAGGCCGCATAATTCTGGTCATTACACCATTGAAGCCTGCGATTTTTCGCAATTTGATCTACACATACGAGCCATCTGTGGCATGCATATAGCCCAGCCACATCTGCTTTCACCTGCTGTTATGATGAACGTTCTTGGTCAGCACGTTGAAGGCACCTATAACAGTATGAATGAGCACGCTGACTGGCATTATCACCTGTATGGCAAGGGCGAGGCTCGTTATGCACGCAAAATGGGGCACGTTACCGCATTGTGCAAAGACACTACGCTACAGCTTAAAGCGTTCGATGAATGCGGTATTTGGACAAAAGATAATGTGTAGCCATAGGTTACTGCTGGTAAAGATGGTACATGTAGATGGTTAGTAGGTAAGACAAAACGTACAGCGAGAAAGGATTGTACATGCAAAAGGGGAAACTGTCTTATGTGGGAAAAGCAAAAGATATGTACGAAACCGATGACCCTCGTCTGCTTTGGATGGTCTATAAAGATCAGGCAACTGCAGGTGATGGTGCTAAAAAAGAGCAAATAGCTGGTAAAGGTGAGCTCAATCAAAAAATTACACGCCTTATTTTTGCATATTTAGCTGATCACGGCATTAAAACCCATCTCAAAAAGATTATTTCCGATACAGAAGAGCTTGTTGAAAAACTTGATATGTTTGAGCTTGAAGTTGTGTTAAGAAACCTCGCAGCTGGAAGCATCGTTCGACGTCTTGGTATTGAAAAAGGCACCGAGTTTAAGGGCGGCATGATTGAGTTTTACTATAAATCTGACGATTTGCATGACCCGCTGTTAACAGACGATAATTTGATGTTTATGCACTTGGCAACCCCTGCTCAGCTGCAAGAAATTAAACGTCTTACCCTAGAAGTAAATACGCTGCTCACAGAACTTTTTAAGCGCGCTGGTTTAATATTGGTTGATTTTAAGCTTGAATTTGGTACAAACGCCGATGGAGAAGTTGTATTAGGAGATGAGTTTTCTCCCGATAACTGCAGACTTTGGGATGTACACACGCACGAGAGCTTTGATAAAGATATTTTTAGAAACTCCGACGAAGATATGATTCCCTTCTATAAAGCAGTTTACGAGCGTCTTTGTTCTGCTTTGTCTTAAACCCAACTAAGAGATAGGTTGTTTGATGTATAACGTAGAAATTTATGTAAGTTATAAAGAGTCCATTTTAGACCCTCAAGGTCAGGCAATTAAAAAGGCTGTACATCAGATGAATTATGCTTCGGTGGAAAGCGTGCGTCAGGGCAAATATTTTGAGATGATGCTTGACGATACCGAAGAACATCCTGTGAATGTTGTTGAAGAAATTGCCGACAAATTGCTTGCAAACGTTAACACCGAAAGCTTTGTGTATACCATTTGGCATCATGACAGCGCAACTGGAGAAACAACGTTAATTGCCGATACAAAATGCACGCAAAACAATTCCTCAGCTGCGGATACACACTAAAGGAGCGGGTATGAAATTTGCCGTTATTCAATTTTTAGGGTCTAACTGCGATATGGATATGCTTTGCGCGCTTCGTGATGTTTTGGGCGAAGAAGCACAATACGTACCTGCTTCACAAACTTCACTTGAAGGATTTGATGCGGTTATGTTGCCAGGAGGTTTTTCGTACGGTGACTATCTACGAAGCGGCGCAATTGCTCGTTTTGCACCCATCATGTCAGAAGTTAAGCGCTTTGTTGAACAAGGAAAACTTGTTTTAGGAACTTGCAACGGTTTTCAGATTCTTGTTGAGGCAGGCTTTTTGCCTGGTGCATTTTTGCGCAACACTAACTTACATTTTGTTTGTAAGTGGCAAAAATTAAGGGTTGTCAATAATACAAGTGCATTTTCCTCGGCATTTAAGAAGGATCAAATTATCACGCTTCCCATTGCTCATGGTGAGGGTAATTATTATTGCGACGAACAAACGCTTGCATCTATGCGTGCACACAATCAAATCATTTTTACCTACGAAGGCGAAAATCCTAATGGCTCCGTTGCAAATATAGCAGGTATCACCAATGAGCGTGGCAACGTAATTGGCATGATGCCTCACCCCGAGCGTGCTGTTGAGGAGCTTTTAGGCGGCAAAGACGGTCTTTGTGTATTTAAATCAATGGTTGCAGCATTTAAGAAAGACGAGGTACATGCATGAGTTCCTATGGTAAAGAGCCTACGTGTGAAGAAATTCGTCAAACAAAAATATATAAAGATTGGGCGATGTCCGAAGAAGAATACGAACATGCGTGCAAGATTTTAGGTAGATTACCTAATTATACGGAATGCGGTTTATTTGCCGTTATGTGGAGCGAACACTGTTCATATAAGAATACAAAACCAGTATTGCGTAAGTTTCCCACAAAAGGCCCTCGTGTAATTCAAGGACCAGGTGAAGGTGCAGGTGTTGTTGACATTGGTGATGGATTGGCTGTGGTATTTAAGGCCGAGAGTCACAATCACCCGTCTGCAGTTGAGCCTTATGAAGGAGCTGCTACTGGCGTAGGCGGTATTTTACGCGATATTTTTAGTATGGGTGCGCGCCCCATTGCCGTTTTGGATTCGCTCAGGTTTTCCTCGCTTGATAACGCTCGTACAGAATATTTGTTCAAAGAAATTATTCATGGTATTTCGGGGTATGGCAATTGCATTGGTATACCAACCGTTGGCGGCGAAATTGCTTTTGATGAATCATATCAGGGAAATCCGCTGGTTAACGTTATGTGCGTTGGTCTGATGAAAACGTGCGACTTAAAGCTTGGTCGTGCAGCTGGAGCTGGAAATTCTATCATTTATGTAGGCGCAAAAACTGGTCGTGACGGAATTCACGGCGCAACGTTTGCAAGTGAGGAATTTGATACCACTAAAAAGTCTAAGCGTTCTGCTGTTCAAGTAGGAGATCCTTTTATGGAAAAGCTCCTTTTGGAAGCGTGCTTAGATATCATTACAACTTGTCCTGATGAGTTGGTAGGTATTCAAGACATGGGCGCAGCCGGCCTTGTTTCTTCTAGTTCGGAAATGGCTTCAAAAGCGCATATGGGTATGGAGCTCAACCTTGATTTTGTTCCACAGCGTGAAACACATATGACACCATACGAAATGATGCTCTCCGAATCTCAGGAGCGCATGCTTTTATGTGTTGCAAAAGGTCATGAAGATATAATTATTCAGATTTGTAAAAAGTACAGCTTGGATGCGGTAAAAATTGGTGAAGTTTGCGAAGGACACCAATATAAGCTATATCACAAGGGTAAGCTGGTTGCTGATATTCCTGTTGATGCATTAAGTGAGAATGCACCCGTATATGAAAATGAGTCGCGTGAGCCTCAGCGTATCGCGCAGGCGCTCCAAGAGCAGTATACGCCCTGCTTTACCGATGCGGTTCAGACGCTTAAGAATCTGTTGGCGACTCCTACCATCGCTTCTAAAAAGCGTGTATACGAAACCTACGATACCATGGTACGCACGTCTACGGTTGTGGGGCCAGGCTCATCAGCTGCGGTTATTCGTGTTCGTGGGACTAATAAAGCACTTGCCGCTACCACCGATTGTAACGCGCGCTATATCTATCTTGATCCTTTTGTGGGAGGTCAAATTGCTGTTTGCGAAGCTGCGCGCAATTTAGTGGCAACGGGTGCTCAGCCTTTGGCAATTACAGATTGTCTAAACTTTGGAAATCCAAAAGACCCCGAGATATTCTACGAGATTAAAGAAAGCGCGCGTGGTATTGGCGATGCTTGCTCTGCTCTTAAAACGCCTGTTGTTTCGGGAAATGTATCGCTTAATAACGAGACAAATGGCCACGCTATTATGCCAACTCCTATGATTGGTATGGTGGGCTTGATCGAAGATTTATCGCATATTACTTCTTCTCATTTCAAAAAAGCTGGTGATGTAATTTATACGCTTGGTACAACACACGCCGACTTTAACGGATCTGAGCTGCAAAATCTTGAGTGCGGACGTGTAAGCGGAAAGCTTTTTGCCTTTGATCTTGAGGCGGAAACGCACAATCAAGAGCTCATTTTGCATGCAATTAAAGATGGCTTTGTTTCTGCATGTACCGACGTGAGCGAAGGTGGACTGGCAGTTGCTTTAAGCGAGTGCTGCTTTGAGCATGGCGTTGGAGCTACGGTCACGCTTGATATGCATACGCCGTGCATATTTGCCGAAACGCAATCGCGTTTTGTTTTAAGCGTTCCTGCAGATAAGCGCCCTGCGTTTGAGCAGGCTTATGGAGCTCAATTTAAGCAGGTAGGCTATGTAACCGAAGAAGCAGAGCTACGTATTACAACATTGGATGAGCAGTTGAGTGTTTGCATAGACGAGCTTAAGTGCTGCTGGGAAACAACTATTTCGCGTCACATGTAGGAGCAGGAGATCATATGACCGAAACAACTTTTATGCATGAATATGACGCGCAGGCAGGCGAACTTGTAAGCTGCGATTATCAAGACATTGCTCGTGATGAGCCGCATGAAGAGTGTGGCCTCATTGGCGTGTACCATCACTGTGATGCAAGCCTTTTGAGTTTCTTTGGACTTATTGCATTGCAGCATAGAGGTCAGGAAGGCGCAGGTATTGTAAGTTTTACTCACCTCGGTAAAGATGGAGCGGCACAGCCGCGTGTTTATCAAAAACGTGGTCTTGGTTTAGTAAGTGAAGTTTTTTGCCAACGTAAGGATTTTTCTGAGCTTCCAGGCGATATTGCATTAGGACATGTTCGTTATTCAACTTGTGGCGATGCGTCAATTAATAATATTCAGCCATTTGTATTCAGATTTTCGGATATAAATGTAGCGCTTGCGCATAACGGCAATCTTGTAAACAGCATAACACTGCGGAAACGTCTTGAAGACCAAGGAGCTATTTTTAACTCTACCAGTGACTCAGAGATTTTAATGCATCTTATTCGTCATAGTTCAAAAAGCTCGTTTCATGAGCAGATAAAAGACGCACTTTTTCAGGTAAAAGGTGGATTTACCTATATTTTAGCAACGGGCGATGAGTTGATTGGTGCCTGTGACCCCTGCGGTTTTAGGCCTTTGGTTGTAGGAAAACTGGGCGACGGTGCATATTGTATGGCAAGCGAATCGTGCGCGCTTAATCAAATTGGTGCATCATTTTTATTTGATGTTGAGCCTGGTGAAGTAGTGTTTATTAAAGACGGCCAGGTTACACGCGAATATTATACCAGCCACCATCAACAGGCAATTTGCGCGATGGAGTATATCTACTTTGCGCGACCCGATTCGGTTATTCACGATGTATGTGTTCACACGGCGCGCAAACGCTCTGGTGAAATTCTTGCGCACGAGACTCCGTGTCCGCAGGCCGATTTGGTGATAGGTGTACCCAATTCTTCGCTTTCCGCAGCTATGGGCTATGCTGAAGCGTCGGGTTTGCCTAACGAAATGGGGCTCGTTAAAAATCAGTATATTGGCAGAACGTTTATACAACCTACTCAGGCCGAGCGCCGGCGAGGCGTACGCATGAAGTTGTCGGCGGTGCGCAAGATCGTTGAAGGTAAAAGCATCGTGATGGTTGATGATTCAATTGTGCGTGGCACTACCTCGCGTTTAATTGTTGCGCTGCTCTTTGAAGCTGGTGCGCGAGAAGTGCACGTACGCATTGCGAGTCCTGCTCTTAAATATCCGTGTTTTTATGGAATTAATATTTCGGATACGCGTGAGCTTATTGCAGCAGGTCACAGCCTTGAATACATTAGGTCCTTTATTGGAGCAACATCACTTGCGTATTTAAGTGAGCAAGGTCTTATTAAAGCGATTGATCTGCATGTGGATGCTCCGTATCAAGGTTTGTGTATGGCGTACTTTAACGGTGATTATCCAACACGCTTGTTTGATTACGAGCAGGATTACAAAGCCTCACTTGCCGAGGTAAATCAAGTGCCGCTTAAACATGCTTCGCATATTACCGATCGTGTTCAATAACACAGGCATGCATGTACGATGTGTTTTGCATTCCAAATGGAAAGGATTCTTATGAGCCAAAATGCATATTCTCAAGCAGGTGTTGATGTAGAAGCAGGATATGAAGCCGTATCTCGTATAAAAAAGCATGTTCATGCAACATATCGAAAAGAAGTTTTGGGCGATCTGGGTGGCTTTGCTGGTTTATTTTCGCTTAAAGACTTTCACTTTGACGATCCCGTTTTAGTTTCGGGAACCGATGGTGTTGGTACTAAAATCCTGTTAGCAAAGCAACTTAATCGACTCGATACTGTTGGCATAGACTGTGTTGCTATGTGCGTAAACGATGTTCTTGCACAAGGTGCTGAGCCTCTGTTTTTCCTCGATTACATAAGCGTGGGCAAAAATTCGCCTGAACGTATGGAAGCGTTGGTTAAAGGCGTGTGCGAGGGGTGTAAACAAGCAGGTGCTGCGCTTATTGGCGGCGAAATGGCAGAGATGCCTGGTCTGTATGAATCAGATGAGTTTGATTTAGCAGGTTTTTGTGTGGGCATTGCCGAGCGTCGTGCGCTTTTGCATAAATCGCTGGTGCATGAGGGTGATGTACTTGTAGGATTAGCTTCTTCGGGTGTACATTCAAATGGATTTAGTCTTGTTCGTTCTATTTTAGGTCAATCGCTATCGCAACATCCTGAGCTTTTGGAGCCTACTAAAATCTATGTAAAAAGCGTTCTTCCGCTTGTACAGCAAGGGCTTATTCACGGGATCTCCCATATCACAGGCGGTGGATTTGTTGAAAACATTCCACGTATGTTGCCAAGTGATTTGTGCGCACATATATACGATGGATCATGGGAAAAACCAGCCGTCTTTAGCATGCTTCAAGAGCAGGGTAATCTTGAGTATGCGTCTATGTTTGAATATTTTAATATGGGCATTGGTCTTGTCCTTTCTGTTGGTAAAAGCGATGCCCAAAAGGTAATGGACGCTCTAAAAACCGCAGGTGAACAGGTGTTTGTGATTGGTGAGGTAGAGGAAGCTGATTCTATGGAGTATGGCTCGTCTGCATATTTACAAGATAGGCCACAAATTGTTATAGACACAAAGACCTCCGAGGAGCACTAAGTTATGAGACTTGCTGTTTTTGCATCGGGTTCTGGAACAAATTTTGAAGCAATTTATGATATATGTTGTCGTCAAACGCATGTTTTAGATATTGCGCTTCTTTTTTGTGACAACCCACATGCGTATGTGTGTACGCGCGCTAAAAAATTAGGCGTTCCGCTTGAGGTTTTCTCTCCTTGTGATTTTGCAACGCGTGCAGATTACGAGCAAGCTCTTGTTGCACTTTGCAAGCGCTATAAAATAGATTTTGTGGCATTGGCAGGCTATATGCGTATTTTACATAAGCCTATGTTGGACGCATTTCCCCAAAAAATCATCAACATTCATCCTGCACTTTTACCTTCCTTCCCAGGAGCTACAGCTATTGCAGATGCTTTTGCTGCAAAAGTAAAGATTTCAGGGGTAACCGTTCATTACATTGACGAGGGAATAGACACGGGAACAGTTATAAGTCAAGTGCAAGTTCCTCGCTTTGACGATGATACCATTGATAGTTTTGAAGCGCGTATTCATGAAGCAGAGCATTTGTTATACCCTTCTGTTTTGATAAAAATTGCCTGTAAAAGTACGTTTGATACTGATGAACTCGTGAGTGCGTAACATATCGCACACGAAGCACACGAAGCACACAAAGCACACAAAGCACACAAAGCACACAAAGCACACAAAGCACACAAAGCACGAAAGGATGTCTCATGGACATATTGGTTGTAGGTTCTGGCGGCCGCGAACACGCCTTAGCGCGCTCGTTTGCGAAATCGCCTCAAGTGACACGCGTTTTTTGCGCACCTGGTAATCCAGGCATGTGCGCTGAAAAGATATCATGTGTTCCAATTTCTCAAGATGACTTTAAGGGATTAGCCGATTTTTGCGTACAACATAACATCGATTGGACATTTGTTGGACCCGAGTTACCTCTCTTTTCTGGCATTGTTGATTATTTTGAGGCACGTGGGCTCAAAATTTTTGGTCCAACTCAAAAAGCCGCACAAATAGAATCATCAAAATCATTTGCTAAAGACTTGATGGAAGCACATCACATTCCTACGGCAAAATATTCAGTTCATACATCTTATGAAAGTGCATTAGATGCTGTAAAAAAACAGTGTGTCACCTCGTCTCATTTTGCTCCTATTGTTATTAAAGCTGACGGTCCAGCGGCAGGTAAAGGTGTTATTATTGCTCGTACTTTACACGACGCAGACCAAGCGCTTCAAGAAATATTTACACTTCATGAGTTTGGGAGCCAAACAAAAGTTGTTCTTGAAGAGTTCCTTGAAGGTCCTGAATTTTCGTTCTTTACTCTTGTATATGGCAATAGTCGTATCTATTTACCTTGCGCACAAGATTTCAAGCGCCAAGGTACAGGAGATACTGGCTTAAATACAGGAGGCATGGGCGCGTATACGCCTGTTCCCTTCGTAACGCCTGAACTGGTTCAGCAAACTATTACAACTATCGTTGAACCTACTTTGTCGGCACTGCAACAAAGCGACGCTCAATTTAACGGAGTACTGTACACGGGGCTTATGCTTACAAGCTCTGGTCCTTATGTTATAGAATTTAACGCCCGTTTTGGTGACCCCGAAACACAGGTTATCACATCAGTTTTGGATGAAGATACTGCATCGATGGTGACCGAGTTGCTTAGCGGCACAGATACCAAACGCTTTGCCAAGGCACATGGTTCATGCGTAGGAGTTGTTGTTGCTGCTGATGGTTATCCAAAATCTTATATAAAAAATATTCCACTCACACCTTTTATCAACCCTCCTTCTTCGATTGAATTGATTTATGCTGGAGTAAAGTCGGACACAACGTTAGATACACAAACAGATGCAACACCACGTGAAAAGTTAGACGTAAATCAAGGTGATCTGGTATCCGCAGGTGGTCGTATTCTTATGGCGCTTTCGCAAGGTTCTAGCATTGCACAAGCCCGAAAGCACGTGTATGACTACCTCGATTTGTTAGACCTTCCGCATATGTTCTATCGTTCAGATATTGCACTTAAAGCTCAAAACAACAATGTATAGAGTGTTTCTAACATCTGATGCATGGAGCTTTTCTGCCATCTGATGCATGGAGCTTTTCTGCCATCTGATGTATAAAGTGTTTCTAACGTTTTATTCAGCAATGGCATGCGGTGTATCCAACAACAGGCACGCTTTATACGAAATGAGCAGTGTGTATATAACGTGTTTATGCATGATGACCTCCAATTTGTTGGTTTCTCTGCCTTCCTGTTGCGTGTGGCAATAAGCTTGTTCCTCGCAACAGGGAGTTTTTACCATATTTATGTTTGACGGCAAGCGTGGCATGTGCAAGTTTATATTCGTTAGTGTGCGATTCATCTCCTTCAAAAAGTGTTGGAGTAACTTGTGCTTGGGGCTTAAGATTTCCCAGTGTAATGCAAATTTTGCGTATAAGACGATCTTTATCAACGCGTGTGTCCCACAGCGTATCAAGAATTTGTTCTAGTATGCTGCGTGATGCTGTATGGTATGAAAGCGTATGAGAACAGTGAAGTGTGTGCTGACGATTTTTGAGATAAACAGAATCAATACTGTTTATCTGCGCTAAGGGCGTGTTGGTATACATAACCTCAAGCGTAATGCACGAGCAGGTATTTCTTTCTTCAATAAGACGAAGACATGAGTCATAAATCATTTCTTTACAAATACTTTTTGCTTCTGCTTCGCTATAATCGCGCATAAGTACCTGCCCATTTGATATCGACTGATGTTGTGGTTTGTATGCCTTGATTGAAGTTATGGTGCACAAATCAAGGCCCCAAGCATGATGAATAAGCGTGTGCGCGCCTATGCCAAATTCTCGCAACATAATTTCATTGGGAATGCCACATACGCCATGCAGATCGAACACGCCATAACGTGCAAGTTTTTGTGCGGTGCTTGATCCTATGCCCCATATATCTGTCAGCGGTCGATGATGCCATATATCACGATAAAAGAGCGTTTTGGTAAGAATTCCCATGTGTGCGTTATTGTGTTTTGCGATAATATCCATGGCAATTTTTGCAAGAAACATATTGCTTCCAATACCCGCTGTTGCACAAATATGTTCTTGCTCATATACGGCATCGATAAGCATTTGCGCAATTTGTTGTGACGACATGTTATATCGTTTGATATACGGTGCAATATAGATAAAACACTCGTCTATTGAGTACGGAAAAATATCGCACGGTGCACAAAATTGTTCATAGATAGAGCGTATACGTGCAGAAACATCAACATAGTGCTGCATGCGTGGTTTTACTTTTAAATACGTTATGTCTTTAGGGATCTCGTATACTCTACAACGATTTCGTACACCTTGTGCTTTAAGCGCAGGTGTAACGGCCAAGCAGATGGTTCCTTCTCCGCGATCGGGATCGGCAACTACCAAGTTGGTTGTAAATGGATTGAGTCCTCGATCGGCACATTCAACTGAAGCGTAAAAAGTTTTAAGATCAATGCACATATACGGTAGGGCATCTATATGCTCATACGCGGCTTTTTGCGCGTATAGACCTTGTGTTGCTTTGGCATGTGCTTGGGATGTAGCATTAAAAGGAATGTATCCTGCAAGTGTGAACACCGAGACTCCTTAGAACAAAAGTTCGGAAAACATGTGTTCTAGTATAGAACGCATGTACGATAAAAGCAAGTCTCATTACATGTTATATATGTGTGCAAATATACCTACAAGCCATGGGTTTGCCATATGCTGACACCTTGGCGTAATACTTGAGCATAATACCTTGGCATATAATCCGCCTACGTGCGCATATAACCGTTTAGACGCGCTAAATAATTTGAAAGATGAAAAAATCCAAATAATGGGTTTCGGGCATACCCCATATAATAGGATGATCGCATGCCTGTTGCCGAGCTTCAATTTGTTTGAGCGTAACCTGGGCTTGTTGTGCTGCGCTTCGAAGCACGTCTTGCAAAAGCTTTGTTGACATAAAGTGACTACAACTACAAGTGGCTAGATATCCGCCACGTGGCAGAAGTTTCATGGCATGGTAATTGATTTCTTTGTAGCCTCGCATGGCCGAAGAAATGGTGCTCCTACTTTTAGTAAATGCAGGAGGATCAAGAATTATTACATCAAAAGGGCCGCCTTCGGCATGTGCATAGTTTTTATCCTGCTCCAATTTACGCAGATAGTCCAGAACATCTGCACAGCTACAGTGCACAATATGTTCAACATGGTTAAGACGGGCATTTTCTTGAGCCAGTTTGAGTGCAAGCTCGCTAATATCAACCGCTCGAACAGTTTTTGCTCCTGCGACGGCTGCATTAAGGGCAAATGGCCCAACGTGTGAGAAGCAGTCTAATACGCGTTTACCTGCACATATGCTACGTATTGCTCGTCTATTGTATTTCTGATCCAGAAAAAAGCCCGTTTTTTGGCTGTTTTCTACATCAACAGAAAAAGCTATTCCATTTTCATGCATGATAAGCTGCGATGACGTGGGCACGCTAAGCGCAGGTGACAATTTGGTATACCAGCCCTTATAAAGCGTTAAACCTTCTTTAGTACGCACAGGCGAATCGCAGCGTTCATACAGTGCGCGGATATCTTCGCCAGCCTCGTGCAAAACTTCAACAACAAGCCGATAAAGTAGGTCTTTTATGCGCTCAACACCAACTGTGGTAATTTGACATACCAAAACACTTTCATACCTATCGACTATAAGCCCAGGAATGCCGTCCGCTTCGGAAAAAATAACGCGGCAACAGTGCGTATCATCGGTATGGGGAAGACTTTTTTCTTTCATGCAGCTTACACGGTGTTGCCATGCCCACATAATGCGACGTTTCCAGAACGCTTCGTCAAAACGATCATTAGCGTTTGTGCTTACCATACGTAGACGAATGGTGCTGTTTTGAGAAAGAAACGCCGTACCTCGATACGTTCCATTTTCTTCGCAAACATCTACGAGTGAAGCATTTTCCACTGTTCGCGCAGCTTTATCACGTGTTTCAATTTTTATAACCTCGTCAGCATAGACCCAGCTAAATCCATCTTTAAGCGCTCGCGTGGCCTTTTTGGTAATAGTGGCTATAGGATATGTTCTACTTTGCTTCATCGGCGCTCCTCGGATACGCTTGTTACCGTGTGTTTTAGACAGACCTTCATAATCAACGGTTTATCCATCAGGACAAAACGTTATGCATTATCCCAAATTCGATGTGTAAAAACACCGTCTTCATAGATACCATAACTATGCGTGCCGTCTTTAGGAAGACCAACGCTGCCTGGATTAAAGCACCATATACCTGGGTATGCTGCGCTTTCCTCGTTTATTTTTTTGTGAGTATGCCCAAATATCAAAGCACTTCCTTGCGGAAGAGGCGGCATATGATCACAAGAATTATGAAAACCTGCTCCCCATTTATGTCCGTGTGTGCAAAAGAGTGCGCGACCTTCTATGAGCTTACCATACTCGTCTGTACGCTGAATTTTGGTGCCAATATCGCTATCAAGAGTTTGATCCCATAAAATGTTATATTCTGCTAAACAAGGAAATTCCAAAACCCATTGATCAACTTCTGCTTCGCAGTTACCGCGCACTACAATAAGCTGTTCTTTAATTGAATTGAGCATAGCGATAACTTCTTTATGATTATAATCAGCAGGAAGACTATTACGCGGACCGTGATATAGTAAATCGCCCAACAATATAACACGATCAGGTTGATGCTGGTCAAGCTCATCAATTAAGCGGCGACACCATTGAGCAGCACCATGAATATCCGATGCAATAACGAGCTTCATAAAATCATCTCCATAAATTTGATGAGTGCGCGCACGCACATTAACGCGCGCAACTTGTATCAAGTGTACTACAACTGTATTGTGACCTGTGCAAATACAGAACGTATTCAAGAAGACGCGCTCTTGCGCCTATGCTCAGATATGAAGGTGCGGCGTATAATATCTATGATATGTGGAGATATAAAAAATCTAGTATGAATACACTTAGATTATGTATAGTATTCATATATAGAGGGAACAATTCTGATAGTGCGTGAGAAACGCACCTTTAACGAAATGTAAAACATGCACGATATCCATACAAAGCGTATGTGTGCTTGTGCATGTCATGATGAAAGGATACCAGCTATGAGTAAAGTATTGGGAATCGACCTTGGTACCACAAACTCGGCAATGGCAGTGCTTGAGGGTGGCGCACCTACTATTATTGTAAATGCCGAAGGCGATCGCACCACACCTTCAGTCGTGGGTTTTCGTGCCGAAGGCGACCGTATTGTAGGAAAAGCTGCTAAAAACCAAGCAGTTACCAACCCTACTAACACGGTATTTTCTATTAAGCGTTTTATGGGTCGTCGTTTTGACGAGGTTAGCTCAGAGATTAAAACTGTTCCTTATACCGTTAAAGGCGGTACTGGCAATCGTGCTGTTGTAACCATTAACGGAGAGGACTTTACCCCTGAGCAAATTTCGGCCATGGTGCTTTCTAAGATGAAGGCTGACGCTGAGAAATATTTGGGAGAAAAAGTTACCGAAGCTGTTATTACCGTTCCTGCTTACTTTAATGACGCGCAACGTCAGGCAACTAAAGACGCAGGTAAAATTGCAGGTTTGGACGTTAAGCGTATTGTAAACGAGCCTACGGCTGCAGCACTTGCATACGGTTTGGATAAAAAAGATATTGACCAAAAAGTTCTCGTATTTGACCTTGGTGGCGGTACGTTCGATGTATCGCTGCTTGATTTGGCAGATGGTGTGGTAGAAGTTCTTGCTACTAATGGTGATAACCACCTGGGTGGTGACGATTGGGATCAGCGTGTTATCGACTGGCTGGCAGATAAATTCCAGTCGGATAACAATATTGATCTGCGTAAAGATCCTATGGCTCTTCAGCGTCTTAAAGAGGCTGCTGAAAACGCAAAGAAAGAGCTTTCAAGTGCTCAACAAGCAGACATTAACCTGCCCTTTATTACTGCTGATGCAACTGGTCCTAAGCACCTCAATTACACACTTACCCGTGCCGAGTTTGAGCGCATTACGCGCGACTTGCTTGAGCGTTGCAAAGAGCCTGTTACCAAGGCACTTCACGATGCAAATATTTCAATCTCCGATGTAAATGAAGTCATCCTCGTTGGTGGATCATCTCGTATGCCTGCTGTTCAAGAGCTTGTTAAAACCATTACGGGCAAGCAACCTAATATGAGCGTTAACCCCGATGAGGTAGTTGCTGATGGTGCAGCGGTTCAAGCTGGTGTTCTTACCGGTGATGTTTCGGGCATTTTGCTTTTGGATGTAACTCCTTTAAGCTTAGGTGTTGAAACTATGGGTGGCGTTATGACCAAGATGATTGATCGTAATACAACCATTCCTACCAGCAAAACCGAGATTTATTCAACTGCTGTTGACAATCAAACATCTGTTGAAATCAACGTTTTACAAGGCGAGCGTGAGCTGGCGCGCGACAACAAGAGCTTAGGTAAGTTTAGTCTGACTGGTATCCCTGCAGCTCGTCGTGGAGTTCCTCAAATTGAGGTTACCTTTGATATCGACGCAAACGGTATTGTAAAGGTTACTGCAAAAGATAAGGGAACAGGCAAAGAACAGCAGATCACCATTTCTGGTTCAACAGCACTTTCTGATGATGAAGTAGATCGCATGGTTAAAGATGCTGAATCTCATGCTGAAGAAGATAAAAAGCACAAAGACGAAATTGAAGTACGCAATCAAACAGACTCGCTTGCATATTCAACCGAGCAAACTTTGAAGGATTTGGGTGACAAGGTTCCTGCTGATCAGAAGAAAGCTGCTGAAGATGCGGTAGCTGAAGCTAAGAAGGCACTCGAAGGCCAAGACATCGAAGCCATTAAGGCTGCTGGCGAAAAACTGCAGGAAGTTGGCCATAAACTTGCTGAGATCGCGTATTCAAACGCACAACAAGCAAGTGCACAACAGCCACAAGGTGGCGCTGCAGACGCGCAACAAAAGCCTCAAGATGATGTTGTTGACGCAGATTATGAAGTTGTAGACGACGACAAAAAGAACTAAGCGTTACACGCATAGCTAGTAGCCGGGGCAGTACACAATTTCTGTACTGCCCTCTATACCATAAGGAGGTAGAACGTCTATGATGCCTAAAGATGAAAAACAAGATTTCTCGCACGAAGGTGCAGCGGACGCATCTCAACAGATGCCTCACAGTCATCACGATATCCCATCTGCACATAAGTCGGATGATAAATCACCTGCTCAAGCTTGTAGTTCGTGTGATACTGCTGCGCACGGTACAGAACATTTAGATGCATGTGCCGATGAGGACGCTACCGTAGCTGCAGCTATTGCTGCAGGCGAAAAAGCCGCGCGTGAAGACATTAAGGCAGACTTTGACAAGCTTAAAAAAGAGCATGACGAGCTATCTGGACAATTAGAAGATTTACAAGACACACTTGACGCAAAGTCCAAAGAGGCAGCGGCGGCAAATCAAAAATTTATGCGCCTGCAAGCAGATTGGAATAATTACAGAAGACGTACGGCTCAGGAACGTCTGGACGAGCAAGCGCGCGCAGCCGAAAAACTGGTTCTAAGCCTTTTACCTGTTATTGATGACATGGAGCGCGCAGCTAATCATGCAGCTTCTTTGGATAACAAGGATGATAACTTTACACAGTTTTTGGATGGTATTTCTCAAGTTCACGATAAAATGCTTGCAATTTTGGCAAAAGAAGGCGTTGAGGTTATTGATCCTGCAGGTAAAGCCTTTGATCCTTTGATTCATCAAGCAGTGGGCAGACAAGAAAATAAAGATGTCTATGCCGATACAGTTGCCGATGTATATCAAAAGGGTTATCGCATGGGTGGAAAAGTAATCCGCAATGCTATGGTTACGGTGACGTTTGGAGGCCCTGCTCGTCCTGCAGATACTCAAGACGATGCAACGAGCTCAGACGGTGCTTCTGAACAAGCATAGTGTGCTCAACCTTTGAATTGTTGAAAGGAGGCGCTTGTCAAAATGGCGCAAAGAAGTTATTACGATATTTTAGGCGTATCAAAAAGCGCCACCGATCAAGATATTCGTCGGGCATTTCGTAAATTAGCAGCAAAATATCACCCCGATGCTGGCGGTGACGAAAAAAAATTTAAAGAGATCAGCGAGGCTTATACAACGCTTTCAGATAAAAACAAGCGTCGTGAGTATGATCAAATGTTGCAATTTGGTGGTATTGGCGGTTCGGGTTTTGGGTCCTACGCTTCTGGTGGGCGTGGCTCATCCTATACGTATGCAGCCAATATGGGCAACTGGAATGATGTTTTTACTAACATTCGTAATGGTAATGGTGCGTTTTCAGATTTTGATTTTTCAAGTATTTTTGGGAATGCCGCAGGTTCGCAAGGCTATACGCAACGCAGCACAAAGGGTAGAGATTTAACGTTGTCGCTTACCTTGAGTGCACAACAGGCATATAACGGTTGTACACAGCGTGTGCGCTTTACGATTCCATCCACTAAAGAAACTCAAACGTTAGAGGTAAAAGTTCCTGCTGGTGCTCAAAATGGCGGCAAGCTGCGGTATCGCGGTCGGGGAGAATATGGCATCGGTACCGGCGAACGTGGAGATCTTGTTATTACCACTTCTGTTTCGGATGATCCGCTTTTCCATCGCGATGGCGCAGATGTTCATATGGAGCTTCCTATTAGTATATATGAAGCTATATTAGGCGCTCATATAGACATTCCAACCCCTGATGGTGCCGAGCTTCGTCTTAAGATTCCTGCAGGTACACAAGACGGTAAGACATTTAGATTCAAAGACTTAGGCGCATGTGTGCCTAAGAAAAAAGGTGCACGTGGCTCGCTTTTTGTTAGTGTGCGTGTAAAAATTCCTACGTATCTTTCTGCAAAAGAGCGTGAAACTTTTGAGCGTTTGCGTGATAATGATATGCAAGACTACAGAAAGGACGTGCGTGAGCATGGAGACGCGTGGAAAAAGCGCTAAAGATAAGCCGTTATACATGATCAGTGTTGCAGCCGAACTTACTGGTATGCATCCGCAAACACTTCGTGTCTATGAACAAAAAGGTCTTGTAAATCCTGGTCGTTCGCGCGGAAATACGCGTTTGTATTCCGCTAACGACATAGAGCGCTTAAATCTTATCAGCAAACTCACCGATGAAGGTATTAATCTTGCAGGTGTGGTTCGTATTTTGGATATGCGTGAGCGCTCCGTTGCTCGTGATGAAGAAAACGATGCATTGCGCAAACGCATACGCGCGCTTGAGGATGAAGTCCACGAGCTGCGTATGCGCGAGCGTATAACCGCGCTTGCTCGCTATGATTCTAATAATCCCGAAACAATTATGCGTGGTTTATTATCTGGAGATACTCAAGACGCGTGATATAAACCATTTGGTGTGCGCGTAAGCTAAAGCTAGACTTTACTGTGTTCTATTCGCAGGTAGAACACGCCTTTTCCTTTTATTTTTTGCGTAATTTCTTACTTGTAGGATATGTGTAGACCTATAAATCTAATATGAATACACTTAGATAATGTATAAAGTAAGACTTAAAGGTAATACTTCTTAACAGAGATTGAGCCACGCGCTCAATCGTATAAAACAAATATTCGTAAATTTCATGAAAGAGGTGGTATGTATGCAGCTGTCTATGTGGTCCACTACAGCTCAGGAGTTGCTCCAACAGGCAATCGCCGCAGCTCAAACAGCACATGCATCGCAGGTGTTGCCGCTGCACGTTTTGGATGCGCTTCTTTCATCGCGTGAAAGAAATATATCTGCCATTATCGAAAAAATTGGCGGTGACGCCGGGGCTATCGAGCGCTCAGTGAAAGAGAAGCTTGCTAAGTTACCAGCAATAACAGGGCAAACTGTTCAAACTGAGCTAAGCAATCAGCTCATTGATGTGGCAAATAAAGCCGAGGCATATGCTCATAAACTTACTGATGATTACGTTACAACCGAGCATATTCTTTATGCGCTTGCGTCTACATCGGGTGATGCACAAAAAATCTTGCAAGACTTTGGCATTACTGCACAGCGCATTGCAAAAGTTTACGAAGAATTGCGCGGAAATGATCGCGTAACCTCTGCCGACAGTAAGCCTCAATTTCAGGCGCTTGAACAATACGGCAGAAACGTTTGTGCACTTGCTCGTGCTCACAAGCTTGACCCCGTTATTGGCCGTGTTGAAGAGATCCGTAGGACAATTCAGGTCCTTAGTCGTCGTACTAAAAATAATCCAGTCCTTATTGGCGAGCCTGGTGTTGGTAAAACAGCAATTGTAGAAGGGCTAGCCGAGCGTATTGTTGCAGGCGATGTTCCGTCAAGCATCAAAGATAAAGAGCTTATCGAGCTTGATATGAGCGCGCTTGTTGCTGGAGCTAAGTATCGCGGCGAATTTGAAGATCGTCTTAAAGCAGTGCTTAAAGAAGTAGAAAAATCTCAAGGCCGAATTATTTTGTTCATTGATGAGCTTCATACGATTGTAGGAGCAGGGGCAACAGATGGTGCAATGGATGCAGGCAATATTTTAAAGCCTGCACTTGCGCGCGGCGCGCTCCATGCAATAGGAGCTACAACGCTGGACGAATACCGTAAATATATCGAGAAAGACCAAGCCTTGGCGCGGCGTTTTCAAACGGTGCTGGTAAAAGAGCCTTCTGTTGAGGATACGGTATCTATTTTAAGAGGTCTTAAACAGGCTTATGAGCAACACCATCGTGTTCGTATTTGTGATGCTGCTCTGGTAAGTGCTGCAGATTTGTCTAATCGCTATATTAGTGAGCGCTTTTTACCTGATAAAGCAATAGATCTTGTTGACGAGGCAGCGTCTCGGCTTCGTATGGAGCTTGATTCGATGCCAGCAGATATAGATGCAAAGCAACGCGAGCTTACTCGCATGCAAATTGAGGAGCAGGCGCTTAAAAAAGAGGATGACGATGCTTCTAAGGAACGTTTGAGTGCGCTTCAAAAAGAAATTGCAGATGCGCGTGAAATTCTTACAACTGCACGTGCAAAATGGTATAACGAAAAACACGCAATTGATAAGGTTCAAGATCTTAAATCAAAGATTGAACACGCAAAACGTGATATGGAATATGCCGCACAGACATCGGATTTGGCTCGCGCATCCGAGCTGCGTTATGCAACAATACCCGAGCTTGAAAAGCGCTATCAAGAAGCCGAAGCCGCTTTGCATGACAAGCAGGAAAATGGCGGCTTGCTTAAAGAAGAAGTAACACCTGAGGAAATTGCCGCCGTTGTTTCTTCGTGGACAGGTATTCCTGTTGCAAAAATGATGCAAGGTGAAATGTCTAAATTGCGCGGTTTAGAAGCTGTACTGCATAAGCGTGTTATCGGACAAGACAAGGCTGTATCAGCTGTTGCGGCGGCTGTGCGCAGAAGTCGTGCAGGGCTTGCAGATCCCAATAAGCCATTGGGAAGCTTTTTCTTCCTCGGCCCTACTGGTGTAGGAAAAACCGAGCTTGCTAAAACGCTTGTCTCTACGCTCTTTGACGATGAACGTGCTTTAGTTCGTATTGATATGAGCGAATATATGGAGAAGTTCAGCGTCCAGCGCCTCATTGGCGCGCCTCCAGGATATGTAGGTTACGACGAGGGCGGGCAGCTCACCGAGGCTGTACGCAGGCATCCCTACTGTGTTATTTTGCTTGACGAAATGGAAAAAGCGCATCCTGATGTGTTTAACATTTTGTTGCAGTTGCTTGATGATGGGCGTCTAACAGATGGGCAAGGTCGTGTGGTGAGCTTTAAAAACTCAATCATTATTATGACTAGCAATGTTGGAAGTCAAATTATATCGCAAGCAACGCAGGCAGGTTCATCGCTTACATCTGAAGATGTTAAAAATCGTGTAACGCAGGCATTGCGCGACACGTTTAAGCCAGAGTTCCTTAACCGAATTGACGATATTGTTATGTTTGACTCTCTTAATGCTGCAGCTATCGAGAAAATTGTTGATCTTCAGCTTAAATCAGTCCGCGAGCGACTTGCGCGCGAGCGCATGAGCCTTGTCTTAACTGACGCGGCACATAAGCAACTGGCAACTCAGGGCTTTGATCCTGCGTACGGCGCGCGTCCCCTTAAGCGTCTTATTCAAACGCAAGTGGTAGATACTATTTCTACGCTTATTATTGATGGACGTGTTCATGAGGGAGATACGCTTGTGGTAGATGTAGATGCAGAGCACAATTTTATAGCTCATCCAAAAATGTCTGACGCTCATACAGACCCTGCGCGTGAGGCTTCAACACAAAAAGGGTCTTCTCGCCTTGCGCAGAATATATCTTCTCGTAGAGGAGACAGCACTATCAGAGCCGAACGTGAAGACGACGACGGCTATGACCCGTATTCTGACCGCGCACCTTCGCAAGAAAAACTTTTTGAGAAAAATCCTTGGGATTAGTGAGAAGTACTCTTAGCGAATGACGTTAGTGGATGATGTAAAAGAGAACGATAATAATTGCCACCACGATAAGCGCAGATAAAAACAAAAGTTTATTCATTCGTTGTTGTTGGATGCGCTGTTGTGGCTGGAAAATGGAACGCTTGTTGCGTGGAATTTCAAGATAGTGACCGTATTGAGATTTATTTAAGATCTCGGCATCCTTTCTTGAGATTCTGCGCTGACGGCGCTTAAGAGAAGAAGATTTTATAGTGCGAGAGTCAATGCCAGTAACGTCGAGATTATCAACTTCATCTTCCTGCAAGTCATTAATGGCTTCTTGTGTGTGATGTGGCTTGGTAGGACGTACATAAGGAGCAGGGCACTCGTCTTTGGTATTGTTGGTATAGGTAAAAGGATCTTCTACATAATCTGCAGTTGCGGCGCTGCGCTGCATAGGCTCCTTAGATTCACAAACGTCTTGGGTACTAGACATGTGTTTTTGTTGCGCACGATTGTCACTACCTGATATACCGTGTAAATCTTCTGTCATACAGCACCTCCGACAGCATTTGTTTTCTCACATTATTTATACCATAATACGCGCTTGAACGCGTAACTCTTTTAGGATTTTACATTTCAATACCTAACAATAGTAGACTTAGATTATATATGTGTAGCAATTATAAAAATATATATGAGGTTGTATAATATCTGTTAGTACGGGTACGTACCTATATGAACATAAGAGGTTGTATAACCTCATCGTTTTAAGGAGTGATTCATATGGCTACTTTGGTTCCTTACAATCGTTTAGAGACACTTCGTCGTGCATTTGATCCTTTTGGTGACTTCTTCCAGGAGCCTGTAGAACTTTCAAATTTGTCCGATGCTCATACGTTTAAGATGAATGTTGAAGATAAAGACACTTCCTATGAAGTTACTGCTGAGCTTGCTGGTGTAAAGCGCGAGGATATAGATGTCGAACTTAATGAAGGTCGTCTGTCGATAGCTGTAACTAAGCAAGAAAGCGAAGAGGATAAGCACAAGAATTATCTGTACAAAGAGACATCTTCATGGAGTGCTACGCGTGGTGTTTATCTAAAAGACGCAGCAACACAAGGATTAAGTGCTCGTTTAGCCAATGGCGTGCTTACCATTACGGTCCCTAAACAGCAAGAAAAAGCAAACGTTACTAAGGTTTCAATCGACTAGCTTATTCGCGTTTGGCAAGAGGTGTATGAGTGACGACCATATGCTTATACGTGCGGTATCACGTTGTGTGATATCGCACGTTTTGTTTGGCACTTTTTGTTTTACTGTGATGAACAGGCGTTGTTCATATAATACGGTTACAATATTTTTCTGCATACTATCGTCTTATGTATTTAGGTTGACATTGCACATGACATTGCACCTATAAGCAAACATACAAAGCGCAGTTTTGAGGAGGTATACGTGCCAAGCGTTCAGGCTCGTTTTGCTCATACAACATCTTCTAGGTCTCAAGTGGAAGGATCTTCATCTGCACCGGTGCTTTTGATGGTCTCTGGTGGAGCCGATTCGTCGGCATTAACCCTGTTAGCTGCAACATCGCAGCTTGATCTTGAGGATGGTCGAGGTTGTGCACCAATTGCAAAAGAGCGGCTGCACATTCTTCACGTAAATCACGGACTGCGCGGCGCATCCGCTCAAGCTGATGAGGAATTTGTACTAGAGCTTGCCTCTCATTTTGGCATTGTTTTTCATGTCGCACATGTAGATGTTGCCCGTCTTGCTGCACAAAAAACCTTGTCAGGCGAGAAAAATATAGAAAATGTTGGTCGTATGGTGCGATATAAAGTGGCCTTTGAATTGATAAAAAAACTGTGCCAGCAAACTCATACGCGCGTACAGGACGCCCGTATTCTCACTGCTCATACAGCAAGTGATCGGGTAGAAACATTCTTTTTGAATGCAACTAAGGGGTCGGCACTGTCTGGTTTGTGTTCAATTCCTCGCCGTCGATCAATTATTGTTCGTCCACTTTTGGACACAACGCATGAAGAGCTCTGCGATATGCTTACCCAACATGGTATGACCTGGTGCGAAGATCAAACCAATCACGATACGCATTATGCACGTGCATATATGCGCCACGTTATTGTTCCCAAGCTCAAGCAAAAAAATCCGCATTTGATTGAGCGAATTTGCTCAACTTGCGATATCTTGCGCGATGAAAACAACTATATGGATAACGTAGCGCGTCGTCATCTTGAGTCGCTTATAAGAAGAAAAACGGAAAGCGTATTAGTGCTTGATGCGCTTCGTTTAAGTTCAGAAGATGTGGCTCTCGCGCGCCGTATGGTGCGTCTTGCACTTATGCAGATGGCGTGTGATATTCGTCTTGATACTGCACACATTGAAGCTATTTTGCGCTGTGTTGCTGCTGGTATTGGCTCTTTAAGCCTTGCAAATTCTTTGTCTGTTCGTGTTGAACATGGCATGCTTTTTATTCGCTTAACCACGCATAAGGAGGCGCTTCGTCCTGCATGGATGCGTGTACCAGGTACGTTTTCGTGTACGCGCAATGCCGTGCCCTATACTTTAGCTGCGCGCGTGTACGCGTGTCCTGCTCATATGCAACCCGAAGATTTTGCGCAAAAGCTTTCGCAAAGAACACAAGGTACCCATATAGTATGTGATGCCGAAAAACTTGGATTTGCTCTGGATTCTCGCCCGTCTTTACAGGGAGCTATGTTGTGGGTAGACAGCGCACAGCCTGCAGATGTTATGTGTCCTTTTGGCATGAGCGGAAGATCCAAAAAAATTAGTGACCTCTTAAATGAGGCGCACATTCCCCTTGAGGAGCGACCTCTCATCCCTATTGTTCGCCAAGCTCCCGAAGGAAAAATCGTGTGGGTTGCAAGCATTCGCTCAGATGAGCGTTTTCGTTGTACACCTCGTACTACAGTGATGCTAGAATTAAGTTTTACTCCTGCAAAATAACATTGGAGGAGTATTGGTTTTAGGTGTTCATACTCTGTGAATATGTTCACGTGTAAAAAGTTAGGAGCTATATATCATGAGTGAGCTTCACCCCGATATCGAGCGCGTTATTTTAAGTGAAAACGATATTAAAGCAATCGTAAGCCGTTTAGGTGCCGAAATTTCTAAAGATTACGAGGGCAAAAATCCCCTGTTTATTGCCGTTTTGCGTGGAGCATTTATCTTTGCATCCGATTTGTTACGCGCTGTTACCATACCGTGTGCTATTGACTTTATGGCAGTGTCAAGCTATGGAGATGGGGTAAAAAGCTCAGGTGTTGTGAAAATCCTTAAAGACCTTGATACCAAAATTGAAGGTCGTGACATCATTATTGCTGAGGATATCCTAGACTCAGGTCTTACACTTAAATATCTCATCGAGCTGCTTCGTGCTCGCAAACCTGCTTCAATTCATGTTGCGGCGTTTTCAGTAAAAGATATCCCCAATCATAAACCGGCAATCGAACCACGTTACGTAGGCACACATGTTCCTGATTCCTTTATTGTGGGCTATGGCTTAGATTATGCCGAGCGTTACCGTAACTTACCCTATGTTGGTGTACTTAAGCCTCAAGTTTATTCACATTAAACGCTATAAGAACGTATAAGGAGTTTGTTCGTGTTGGAAAACAGACCAGATCAGAAAGAATCGCCTACACCTGCGCCTGAGCAAAATTCGCAGACAAAACCTTCTCAACAGCAGGCAATCAAACGTGCGGATGCTCATGACAACACTTTGCAACATAATGAGCCTGTCCAAACGCCTGAACGCGAGAATGCATCTCACCAAGAGGATACATCTCACCAAAGCCGTTTCAAAAACCTTAATTTAGATGATTTAAGTGTTGATGAGCTCAACGACATTATCGACGCGTTTTCTAAAAATAAGTCACCACGACGCAAGCGTATATGGATCATCTTTGCGTTGCTTTTAGCTGCGTGGCTTGCGTATTGTGCCTATAATGCCTTTTTTGCTTCACCTCAAGATACCCTTACAACTAATCAGTTTGTTGAAGCGGTTAATCAAGAACAGATCACCAAGGTTGTTTATAAAACTCAAGATAGCAGCATTACAGGCGTTTATACTAATTCCAATGACACTTCGCGTCATTTTAAGACCTATTACATAGGGCACGATAGCCTACAAAAGCTCATGCAAGACCATCCAACAATTGCGTTTAGCATTGACACTTCTGATGATTCCATGATTAAAACAGTGATCTCGGCAATTGTGCCAACGGTTTTGATCGTTGCCGCGCTGTTCTTCCTTATGAATTCGATTTCCGATCAAAACGGACGCGCTCTGTCGTTTGGTAAAGCTCGCGCTCGTGTTGGAGAAAAAAGTCGCCCCAAAACAACTTTTAAAGATGTTGCAGGTATTGATGAAGCTGTTGAAGAGCTTAAAGAAGTGCGCGACTTTCTTAAAGATCCTAAGCGCTATAAAAAATTAGGTGCCAAAATACCGCGTGGCGTGTTGTTAGTGGGAGCGCCAGGAACGGGCAAAACGTTGCTTGCAAAGGCAGTAGCAGGAGAGGCAGGAGTGCCGTTCTTCTCTATTTCGGGTTCAGATTTTGTTGAAATGTTTGTTGGCGTAGGCGCTTCTCGTGTTCGCGACCTCTTTAAGCAGGCAAAACATGCAGCTCCTTCCATTATTTTTATCGACGAAATAGATGCAGTTGGCCGTCAGCGTGGAGCTGGAGTTGGCGGTGGTCATGATGAGCGCGAACAAACGCTTAATCAGTTGCTGGTAGAAATGGATGGTTTTGCAGAGAGTGACGCAGTTATTCTTATTGCCGCAACCAATCGACCCGATATTTTGGATCCAGCACTTTTGCGCCCTGGTCGTTTTGATCGACGTGTTCAAGTTGATCCTCCCGATATCAAAGGCAGAAAAACCATTCTTGAGGTTCATGCTCAAAATAAACCACTTGCACCCGATGTGCGGCTTGGGGCACTTGCAAAACTAACGCCTGGATTTACGGGCGCCGATTTGGCCAATCTTTTGAATGAAGCAGCGCTTCTTACAGCGCGTCGTCATAAGCAGATAATTGGTATGAACGAAATAGAAGAGGCTATGGAGCGCGTGATAGCTGGTCCAGAAAAGAAGGGTCGCGTTATGACCGAAGAGGAAAGACGCACCATTGCCTACCACGAAAGTGGACATGCTCTTGTGGGCCATATTCTTAAACACGCCGATCCTGTACATAAAATTTCAATTATTAGTCGTGGCTCTGCGCTTGGCTATACGCTTCAATTGCCCGAGCAAGATAAAGTGCTTGAAACTAAAAATGCTATGTTAGATCAGTTAGCAGTTATGCTGGGTGGCAGAACTTCCGAAGAGCTGTTTTGCGGAGATATCACCACCGGTGCAAGCAACGATCTTGAAAAGGCTACTAAACTTGCGCGCAAGATGGTTATGCGCTATGGCATGAGCGATGAGCTTGGTGCTCAGGTGTACGGCGAGGCACAACATGAGGTATTTTTAGGTCGCGACTATGCCCATGGTTCTAATTATTCTGCCGAAACGTCTAAGCGCATTGATGATGAAGTTGAGCGCATGATGCGTCGTGCGCACGAACGCGCTGAACAAGTTTTAGCTTCGCGTAAAGAATTGGTACGGACGATGGTTGACGTGCTGCTTGCGCGCGAAACGGTTGAAGGTGAGGCCGTTCAAGCTTTGCTCGATGGTAAGTGGGAACACTATCTTCAAAATCACCCTGAATATATGGAGAACGACATAGACCAAAACGCGGACACAAGTGTACGTGCTTAACCGCGCATGCTATATGTTATGTACGTATAACTTGTAGTTCATAACACTTTTGTGCCTATGTGCTTGAGACGCCGTAATGCTTTGCTGCTTGCGGCGTTTTTTGTAGTATGATTACCATATCTGCAACGCATACATACCGCAGATTAACAACGAGCGAGGAATCATATGGATATTAACCAAACATGTTATCAAGCGGGCTCTTCAAAATCATCTATTCGCGAGCTTGCAGCATTTGCTCAAAAGAGAAAAGCAGAAATAGGAAACGAGAACGTTTTTGATTTCTCAATTGGCAATCCAAGTGTTTCGGCTCCTGCATCGGTCAAGGCTTCTATTCTTAAAAATCTTGAGCTGCCTTCATTAAACCTGCATGGGTATACACCAGCTTCGGGATTGTATGAGGCTCGCCATGCCGTTGCGTGCGCGCTTAATCAAAAATATCATACCGATTACCATCCAGACGATCTTTATCTTACCTGTGGTGCTGCCGCATCAGTATCTATTGCGTTGCATGCGGTTGTTTGCTCAGGTGATGAAGTTATTGTTATTGCTCCTTTTTTCCCTGAATATAGTGTATGGATTGACGCTTGCGGTGCTCGTGAAGTTATAGTTTTAGCCAATCAGCACACCTTTGATATTGATTTTGAGGCACTTTCTGCTGCGATTTCTCCTAAAACTAAAGCAATTATTATCGACTCGCCCAACAATCCTGTAGGCGTTATTTATCCAAAAGAAACGCTTGCTCGTCTTAATGAGCTTATAAAAAACGCTATGAACACGTTTGGTCATCCTCTTTATGTCATTTCTGATGAACCTTATCGCGAACTGAGCTATGGGACATGTGTTCCTTGGGTTCCCGATTATATCCAAACATCTATAGTGTGCTATTCGTATTCAAAATCACTATCTTTACCTGGTGAGCGTATTGGATGGGTTTTGGTGCCTTCGTCTAACCCATATCACGACAAACTTATCCCATCTGTAGCTGGAGCAGGTAGGCGTTTGGGCTTTGTGTGTGCTCCAGCACTATTTCAGCGAGTTCTTATCGATTGCGCGCAAGAACCTGCACCAGTTGAGGCGTATAACACCAATAGGTGCGAGCTCATGCATATTCTAGATGATCTGGGTTATTGCTATATTAAGCCGCAGGGTGCTTTCTATCTGTGGATGCGTGCGCTCGAAGATGATGCCGAACATTTTTCCCTTGTGGCGCGCACGTTTGAGCTTATGCTTGTTCCCTCAAATAGTTTTGGTTGCAAGGGATGGGTTCGTATTGGTTATTGCGCTGATCTAGACACCATTAAGCGCTCACGAAAAGCTTTTGAGCTTCTCAAGCACGCCTATGACAATGAGCACTAACAAGCGTGTTTATGCTGGTTAACGACATGCGCCTGTGCAGACACATGCCACTTTAGTCTACGGGTCTCAAAGGGTTGCATAGCTGCATAAAGCATTGCGTACCGCTTAAGCGCTTCATACACCGCATACCGAAATTCATCGTTTGAGCTTTCAAATTTTGTTATGCTTAGCATAAGACTTTATTTCGTATTCGTCCCCATGCATAAAGAGGTGTATGTATGATACGGATTGCATGTGACACTCATTCTCATACGCTTTTATCACGTCATGCCTTTTCAACCATTCAAGAAAACGTGCATGCAGCTGCTATAGCACGCTTAGAGTTATTGGGCTGTACGGATCACTTTTCTTCGATGATCACCAAAGAAGTTGACCTTGAGCGCGCGCAAACGTATGATTTGCGCGATTTTCAGCATTTTATTAACTATTCTGCATGGCCTTCAAGCTGGGAAGGTGTTCGTGTATTGCATGGCTGCGAAGTTGATATTGTAGACATGGAAGGCCACATTTTTGGCGAAAATATTCCCGTTCGCTATCAAATTGGTGGTCGGCTTTACGATCATGTTGAAAGTTTGGCAGATAAGGTTTGCTCGCAGTGTGATTATGCGCTCGCGTCGCTGCATAATATAGATTTTGCTCGCCAGGCATCTAAGTCTGAGGTCACGCGCATGTATATGAAAACCTTGGATAATCCATACGTGTTAATTTTGGGCCATACGGGTCGTTATGGTGTTGATTTTGATATTAAAGAGCTTTGCGCGTATGCAAAGGAAAAAGGCAAACTTATCGAGATAAACGAGGCAACGCTTGCTGGATATCCAACCAATACCTGCAAAGAAATTGCGCTTTGTTGCGCAGAAACTGAAACTATGATTACCACGGGCTCTGATTCTCACATTTCGATGCATATCGGTCAATTTTCGCACGTTAAAAAGCTTCTGGAAGAAATTCATTTCCCCCAAAAGCTCATCGCAACAACCGATTCGTCAACATTTTTACGCGTTATGCATCATGCGCTCGGCACACAAGAACCCACAAACAATTAGAGTTCTATGCGCTTGTTACAGCTCAAGCTCAAGGCCTACAGGACAATGGTCACTTCCATATATCTCGTTATAAATGGCACTTGAGGTAACCGTGTTGGCTATTCTGTTTGAAACAAGAAAATAGTCGATTCTCCAGCCTGCATTTCTTTCGCGCGAACGCATGCGATAACTCCACCAGCTGTATGCTCCTTCAAGCGTGGGGTGTGCAGATCTAAAGGTGTCGGTAAATCCTGCACCTAAAAGGCTCGAAAAGCCTGCGCGCTCTTCATCAGAAAAGCCTGCATTTTCGTGATTCGACGCTGGGTTTTTAAGGTCTATTTCTTGGTGTGCAACATTAAAGTCACCGCAGGTTATAACGGGTTTTTGAGCATCTAAACCTACCAAAAATTCGCGATACGCCTTATCCCATTCCATGCGCTCATCCAGGCGGGCAAGCTCGTTTTTAGAGTTGGGCGTGTAAACGTCTACAAACCAAAACTTTTCAAACTCCAAAGCACAAACACGCCCTTCGTTATCTGCTGCCTTGCAGCCTATGGTATGAATGGTTGATAGGGGCTTTTCACGAGAAAAGACAGCTGTTCCCGAATAACCTTTACGCTCAGCATAGCTCCATGTTTGCGTATATCCATCCAAATCGAGATCTACTTGTCCTGCCTGTAATTTTGTTTCTTGGATGGCAAAAATATCGGCATTGAGTGTCGAAAAAATTTCTAAAAAACTTGGTTCTTTTTTAAGCGTCGCTCGAAGCCCGTTTACATTCCACGATACAAAACGATACGGGTGTTTTTGTGACATATGCGATCTCCTTTATATTGCGTCGTGCACTTTGTGTAGTATAGAGATACCTACATGCCGCACGCGCTCGACATTTAGATCTTGCATGGTACGTGCGCTTGCATGGGTAACATTTCTTAAGAGGAAGTATTGCCCAACTGTGTACCATATTACATGTTTGCTTAAAAGGATAGAAGATATTCATATGAACAAGAAATGCTCCAATAGTGTTTATGCTCCAGGTTTATCTGCTGATATGGATGAGCAGCAGTTGCAAAAAATCCAAGATGGTGTTCGCCTTATTTTAGAGGGTTTAGGAGAAGACACCGCGCGTAGCGGCCTGCTCGATACGCCGACTCGTGTTGCTCGTGCGTTGCACGAGTTTATGCAGCCAACGCGTCTAACTAATCAAACTATTTTTGAAAAATCTTTTAATGCGCAATGCAATGATATTGTGGTGGTAAAAAACATTGCATTTTCTTCGTTGTGTGAGCATCATCTATTGCCGTTTTACGGTGTGGCTCATATTGCATATTTACCAAGCGCCGATGGCCATGTGTGCGGTTTATCTAAACTCGCACGTATTGTTGATAAATATGCTCATCGCCTGCAAATTCAGGAGGGTCTAACCCAGCAAATTGCCGAGGCAATTATGGATGGTACGCACGCGCAAGGGGTATATGTATGCATGGACGCAACGCATACCTGCATGTCGCTTAGAGGCGTCTGTAAACGCGAGAGCACCACGCGCACACAAAGCACGCTTGGCGTGTTTACCAACATGGATAAAAAACAGGAAGTTATGCGGTTATTATTCGGGTAAAATAGAAGAAACCGATACAATTCGCGCATTTGGAGGGCTTATTTATGCTACGTCAAGATTATTCCGTTTGGCATTGCGGACAGCATGATATTTCACTATCACGTCCTCGCATTATGGGTGTATTAAACGTCACGCCTGATTCTTTTTCAGACGGTGGAGAAAATCTTGACGCAACAAAAGCCATTGCTCACGCATTGCGCATGCTCGACGAAGGTGCAGACATTATCGACGTTGGGGGAGAGTCAACGCGGCCTGGACATACGCCTGTAAGTGCCGAAGAAGAAGCACAACGTGTGGTGCCGGTTATTCGAGGAATCTTAGAGCAAGCGCCCCAAACTGTAATTTCTATTGATACACGTCATGCGTCCGTAGCAAAAATGTGCGTTCGTTTGGGTGCTTCTATTATCAACGATGTTACGGGCTTTTCGGATCCCGAAATGATTAAAGTAGCTGCTCAAACCGATTGCGGCTGCATTATTATGCATTGGGAAAAATTTAGCAACCAGCCCATGCGAAAATCCGTTCAACTCGATAGCACACGTCCCGTACGTGAACGTATTGTTCCTCAAAGTTCGCGCCGTTTTACGCTTCCTGACGAAGGCCCCATTATGCGCTCAATTATGGGATTTCTAGGAGATCAAGCGCGCCTTCTTATGCGTGCAGGTGTTAATCACAACAGAATTTGCATAGATCCAGGACCGGGCTTTGATAAAGACGCCAACGAAAATGTAATTATTCAACGCGCTATGCACAAGCTTGTTTCTATGGGATACCCTGTCTTAACTGCCGTTTCTCGTAAAAGATTTGTAGGAGCGCTATCTTCGGTGGCAGTTGCTAATCGTCGCGATAGTGCAACGATGGGTATATGCATTGCTGCAATTGCTGCTGGTTCTCGAATCGTGCGCGTCCACAACGTTAAAATGGCAGCAGAAGTTATCAACGGTTACTGGTCTTGTTCGCAACCCGATGCGCGTCAAGCATTTATTGCGCTTGGTTCAAATACGGGCGATTATATGGCAAATCTTACCTTGGCGGTAAAACGAATCAACGAGATCCCACTTACAGGCGTTGTGCAGGTAAGTCATGTCTACGAAACCGAGCCAGCGTACGGCATTGCAACAAAAGTTGCAAACGCGGTGGTTGAAGTTCGCACCGAGCTTGCACCGCTTTGCTTGCTTGATGAGCTTATGGCAATTGAAAAAGAACTTAAACGCACACGTTCAGCTAAGTCGCGCACGCCGCAGCCGCGTACTATTGATTGCGACTTGTGCTATGTTGAAGGCGAAACACACGCAGGGCAAAAGCTCACTTTGCCTCATCCGCGCCTTGCCGAGCGTGATTTTGTGCTTGTGCCTATGGAAGATTTAATGCACGATCCAGCTCGCTTTCTTTCTCACGCAGGAATTGAGGTTTTGCCTTCCGAACAAAGAGTTGGCCATGTTATAGCAGACTTGGGCACCGTTGACTGGGAGTAGTATGAGCTGGGATAACACTAAAGATAGGACTTCTCATGAGCCGTTTTGTATTGCGCACGTACGTATACGGCCACAGGTTCCACAGCATCTCATAAGTGGCTTGCCTTGGATTTGTTCGTTAGGCATTTATGACGCATGCGCCAATACGCTTAATCATCAGGCACACATTTGTTGGCCATATCGTGTTGAAGTTGAGTTATATTACGAGCGCTTAACCTTTGATATTGTGCATCACGGTGGATGTGATGAAGGTGGCGTGTTTGTTGATATCGACATTATTTGCCAAGGTGATACACCCACCGTTCAGGCGCTTCCTGTTAATTTTGACACCATTTTGCAATCTTGCCTTATGGATCGTATTACCGCATGGCAGCATGCGCTTTCAAAGACACCAGCTGTTGCAGGCCCGCTTGCTTTTGTAGCGTCGGAATATTTTGATCATGTTGATCATATGGGACATGCAATTGCAGTTCATCCCAAAGACGGAAGTGCTCCATATACAGCTACCCTTGCTGGAGTAGACGTATGGGGTAGAGCTGTAGTAACGCTTAGCGATGCAACAGAGCGTACCTTAGCCCCCGAGCAAGCATCTTTGTGCGTGGCTTTATAAATTAAAATTCAACCTTGCAAATTATTTTTAAGTAAGGTATAACGGGTGTGAGTTTGTTTTGCACGTGTTGTTCGGCTTATGTTTACCCGTGCAAGCCTTGCTTTGGTGGGTGTTTAGCGCCTGCAACAAACTTAATTTATACATCAACTATAAGGAGGTGGGATGTATGGACGCACACAGTACAGGTCACAGTAAGAGCAAAAGTCATAGTTGCTCTTGCGGTCGAAGTAGACGTATAAATAGTTGCAAAGAAGTGCATATATCTCATCTTTGCCTGATGGTCACATATACATGTGGCACAGGAGTTGATGCTTATGAAGAACATCTGGAGCACTGTCAAACGCATTAATAACCGTAAGACCTTATCGTCATCACAAACATTTTCATCTCAAGATACTCGTGCCATTATTTCAAAACGTAAGCGTTTTGATGGTAGTGGATTATCTCAGAAAAATACGGTAGACGTTTCGCACGAAGAGCGTCTTACATTTGCGGCTACACACAGTAAAACTGCGGTGTTGGGCTATGTACAAAGCTCGCAAGAAGGTTTAACTGAGCGCGAGGTCATCAATCATCGTGCGCGTTACGGCACCAATTACATTATGCATAAACGCGAAAAAAGCCCAGTCCATCAACTTATAGAAGCGTTTATCAATCCCTTTACCGCTATATTGTTCGTGCTGGCAATTATATCTGGACTTAACGATGTTGTATTCCCGCTGCTTTCAATGTTTGACCAAACACCCGATGATTGCAGCTACACAACAGTTGTTATTATTGTTGTTATGGTAACCATTTCGGGATTACTGCGCTTTATTCAAGAGCTTAAGAGCAATAATGCTGTTCATCAGCTTATGGTGATGATTAAAACTACCTGTTCTGTTCTTCGTAAAGGCGATACAGACCAGCCTACAAACGAGCAACTTGTGCACCGCGAGACTGCTGTGCGTGAAATACCTTTGGACGAATTAGTTGTAGGAGATCTTATCTATTTAAGCACGGGTGATATGGTACCTGCTGATGTTCGCCTCATCGAAACTCACGATTTGTTTGTTAATCAGGCATCTTTAACGGGTGAAAGCGAACCTGCAGAAAAAATTGCTGCAACACAAGCGCACCAAGCGAGTGTAACCGATTACGTCAATATTGCTTTTATGGGGACAAATGTTATATCCGGAAGCGGTTGGGCAATTGTGGTGTCTACCGGCATTCATACGCTTTTTGGAAGCATGACTCGTGCGCTGGACGAAAAAGATCCTCAGACAAGCTTTGCAAAAGGAGTTAACGCGGTAAGTTGGGTGCTTATTAGATTTATGCTGGTTATGGTGCCCATTGTATTGATGATCAACGGTTTTACCAAAGGCGACTGGGTGGCTGCATCGCTGTTTGCAATTTCGGTTGCGGTAGGTTTAACGCCAGAAATGCTTCCTATGATTGTTACCACGTGCTTAGCCAAAGGCGCCGTTTTAATGAGTAAAAAGCAGACCATTGTAAAGAATCTTAATTCTATTCAAAATTTTGGTGCTATGGATATTCTTTGTACCGATAAAACAGGAACGCTTACTCAAAACGATGTTGTACTTGAATATCACTTAAACATTCACGGCGAAGATGACTTACATGTATTAAGAAGTGCATATCTTAATAGCTATTTCCAAACGGGATACAAAAATCTTATGGATGCAGCCATTATTAAGAAAACCGAGGAAGTAGAATCCGCTGATAAAGAGCTTGAGGATCTGTCAGAAGCGTACACCAAGCTTGATGAGATACCATTTGACTTTAAGCGTCGCCGCTTGTCTGTGGTTGTAAGGGGCTCCGAAGGCTCTACGGTAATGGTTACTAAAGGTGCTGTTGAAGAAATGCTTTCAATTTGCACGCAGGTTAGAGACGAAGACGCTGTAAAAGATCTTACAGCGGAAGTAAAAACCAAGATTTTACACATGGTATCTTGCCTTAATGACCGCGGATTTAGAGTCCTTGCGCTTGCGGTAAAAGACAATCCTTCACCTGTTGGCGCGTTTAACGTTAGTGACGAATGTTCGATGTGCTTTTTAGGAATCCTTGCATTTCTTGATCCACCAAAAGAAAGCGTTGCTTCTACACTTGCAGCTCTTCGTAGCCATGGTGTAACTACCAAGATTTTGACGGGCGACAACACGCAGGTTACACGTACTATTTGCAAAGCCGTAGGTTTGGAAGTGAGCTCCATTCTTGAAGGCAGCGATATTGAAGATTTAAGCGATACACAGCTTTGTGAACGCGCACAAACAACTACTGTTTTTGCAAAGCTTACGCCCGAACAAAAGGCTCGTATCGTGCGTGTTTTGCGCGAATGTGGTCACACTGTTGGGTATATGGGTGACGGCATTAACGATGCGGCTGCTATGAAACAAGCCGATATTGGAATATCGGTTGATAGTGCGGTTGACGTGGCAAAAGAGTCGGCTGATATCATTCTGCTACAAAAGGATCTAGGCGTTTTAGAGCAAGGTATTATTGGCGGTAGAAAAACGTTTGCCAATATGGTGAAGTATATAAAGATGACGGCATCTTCTAACTTTGGTAATGTGCTTTCGGTACTTATTTCTTCTGCAATGCTTCCGTTTTTGCCTATGCAAAGTATCCAGCTCATTTTGCTGAATCTTATTTATGATCTTTCCTGCACAGCTATTCCTTGGGATGGGGTAGATCGCGAGATGATCGAGCGTCCACGTGCGTGGAATGCGTCATCCATCGGTAAATTCATGATCTGTTTTGGACCTATAAGCTCAATCTTTGATGTGCTTACGTTTGCCGTTATGTTTTTAGTGATATGCCCGCTTTGCGTATCAGGCGGTATTGTATGGTGGGATTTACCAAGCGTATATAGCGGCGCGCAACTTACAAATGTAAGAGCCGCATATTGCATGCTTTTCCAAACGGGCTGGTTTGTTGAGTCTATGTGGAGCCAGACGCTGGTTATTCATATGATTCGTACGTCAAAGATACCGTTTATTCAAAGTAATGCATCGTGGCAACTTACTTTGTGCACTTCGTGCGCTATTGCTCTCTTAACGCTGATACCGTTTTCGCCGTTAGGAGCTGTTTTGGGATTATGCCCTCTACCTTTAATCTACTTTGCGTATTTAGCGATATGTGTCTTGTTGTACATGGTGCTCACAACGCTTTGCAAAAAACTGTACATTCACCATTATGGTGAGTTGCTCTAGGTTTAGCACGTATTTTTATGCACGATAATGCCTCTTTGTGTTGGGGTCATTATCGTGCATATATTATGGTGTACGTGTTATCGCGTATGCTCACTATGTTTTGCGCGCCATGTCCTAATTTGGTAGATACCGCGAACGGTGAGATCAGGGTCTACGTTTTCAAATAAGGTGGTTGCACCAGCCACCATGTTTGCGCAGCCTCCCGTAGCTATGACATGGGCATCTGGTTCGTCAAGCTCAGCTTTTATTCTGCTTACCATACCTTCAACCTGTGCTGCAGCACCAATAATAATTCCTGATTGTATGTTGGTTTCGGTAGTAGTCCCTATGGTTGCCGATGGCACTACTAACGGCACGCTCGATAATTTTGCAGCACGTGCAAATAGAGCGTGCGCCGAAAGCAAAAGTCCGGGCATAATAACGCCACCGCAAAATCTGCCCTGTTTATCAACAATATCAATATTAGTAGCAGTTCCAAAATCGACGACAATAGATGAGGGCCCATACGTGTTATACGCACTTACCGCATTGGCAACACGATCGGCACCTACCTCATGGGGGTGAGGAACGCAGATTGGTATGCCACAGTCTTGTGTTGCATCAATAACGTAGACATCAGCGCTTTGAGAGATGCGTTTCATCGCGTGTGACCATTGTTGCGTAAGTAAAGGTACCACGCTTGCAATTGCAACATGGCATATGTGACCTAGGTCTACGTTTGACATACGAAAAAACCCATCCAGATGCATTTGGAGCTCATCGGGGGTATTACTCGAAGTTGTAGTCATACGCCATAGATGAATAAGCGTTCCTTGCTCATTAAACAGACCAAGATTTGTTTGTGTATTTCCGACATCAATTGCAAGCAGCATGAGGCAAGTTCTTTCTCTAAGGGACGTGCTTATAATTTTATACAAGCATTAAAGGAACAACATCTTATGTAGGTAAGCCCTTATAGGTGGCACTTTGTGCGTTGAGTATTAGTTATCGCTTGCCCGAAAGATAAAGTTATCAATAAGACGAGTTTTCCCTATGTATACTGCAATCGCGCACAAAGCTGTTTTGTCTTGTTCAATTTCCGTAATTTTGGTAATCGTGTCAAAATCAACCATTTTAACGTAATCAATACGTGCAAGTGGCTCGGCTTCAATTATGTTTCGCATAGTGCCCACAATTTCTTGTGCATTACGAATTCCTCGCTGTGCCATATCTTGACCTGCAAAAATAGCTTTTGACAGGCAAAGTGCAGCCTTGCGTTCATCTGGAGAAAGATACGTATTGCGCGAACTTTTTGCGAGGCCATCTGCCTCGCGAATAATAGGGCATCCAATAATTTTTATATCAAAATTAAGATCTTTGACCATACGCTTAATAACAGATAACTGTTGCGCATCTTTTTGTCCAAAATACGCACGATTTGGTTGGACGATGTTAAAAAGTTTTGAAACTATCGTACATACGCCTCTAAAATGAATGGGGCGTGAAAGGCCACATAATTCCTGCGTAAGCCCTTCAACACTTACATACGAGCATGCGTGAGGAAGATACATTTCTTCTGGCTTGGGATTAAATAAAAGGCTTGCACCTGCGCGTTCACAGCAGGCGCAGTCGCGCTCTAGATCACGAGGGTAACTTTCAAGATCCTCACCCACACCAAATTGTGTAGGATTTACAAAATCTGATACAACTACAAAATCATTTTCAGCTGAGGCACGTTTTATAAGACTTTCATGGCCTTCGTGGAGAAAACCCATGGTAGGAACAAGTGCAATTGTTTTGCCTTGTGCTTTTTGTTGAGCAATTATCTTTCTTACTTCGCAAATTGTGCTGACAACGTTCATGTGAACTCCTTTATGCGACACATCGTGTTGTAATAAAACTTGCGCACGTTATATGCGCGTACACTCATGATTTGCAGTAAGAGGATCTACTGTCTAAAATCGAGCTCATTTTACCATGTGAGGCTGTCTTAAGAAACCTCATACAGGTATCGGTATCATCGATGTGCTTCTCGCACCGACACGCGCGCCTAAAACGTGGTGAAACTATGTGATTTAGCGTGCTCATCGCGCTAAAAATTAATTTTGGCGACAAACATACAAAACTCTGCTAAACTGATAAGGCTTTTTATCTTCATGTGCTAAAGCAGATGAAGATGACATCCAAGCCTGATCGGAAACCAGGCAAACAAGAAGGAGTCCTGTCATGAAGCAAGGTATTCATCCAAATTATGTAGAGTGCACAGTACGCTGCACGTGCGGCAATACATGGCAAACACACTCTACTAAATCTGAGCTTACTATCGATTTATGCGATAAGTGCCACCCGTTCTATACCGGTCAACAAAAGCTCGTTGACACCGGTGGACGTGTTCAGCGCTTCTCTAACAAATTCGGTGGAGCTGCTGCAGCTCAACTTAAGGCTGCTCAAGAAGCTAAAGAGGCAAAAGCTGCTAAAGCTGCAGAAGAAGCAGCTGCTCAAAAAGCTGCTGCCGAAGAAAAAGCTGCTAAAAAAGCAAAACGTGCTGCTGAGTTTGAAAAGCGCGCTGCAGCTAAAGCAGCTAAAGAAGCTGCAAAGCAACAGGCAGACGCTGCTGCTGCTCAAGATGCAGTTGAGCAAGCTGCCGATAAAACAGAAGACGCAGCAAAGGATGCTGAATAACAGCAGTTTTGCGCTCTGTTAACCTACCGAACTTACATATGCCGGTATCAGGAGCACCTATCTGAATAAGAAGGTGCTCTTTTTTCAGAGAAATTTTCTTCGTGAACTTGTAGATATTGCAAGCATCCATCTGTTATTGGGCATATAGTAGTTTGTACCTACTTTTGTACCTAACTTTATGTTCTTCGTTACAGCTTTGAGGAGCTCATATGCGTGACAAACTTGAAAAGCTCATTGCCGCTTATGCCGAGCTTGAAAAGAAAATGATCGATCCTGCAATTGTTGCCGATCCAAAAGAATATGCTCGTATAGCAAAAGAGCACGCACGCCAAGGCGATCTTGTTGCGCGTGCACGCGAATATCTTCAAGCACTTGATGACATTGAAGCAGCTAAAGAAATGCTTCACGATGCCGATGCAGACGAGCGAGAAATGTTGCAGGAAGATATTGCTGCAAATGAAGAGAAGCTTCCTGCGCTTGAAGACGAAATTAAGATCATGCTTATTCCGGGCGATCCCAACGATGAAAAAGATACTATCGTAGAAATTCGCGCAGGTGTTGGCGGAGATGAGGCAGCTATTTTTGCTGGTGATCTGTACAAAATGTACGAGCGCTTTGCTGAAAGTAAAAATTGGAAAGTTGAAATTCTCTCGTCGAGCCCATCGGAAGTAGGTGGCTTTAAGACCATCGAATTTAAAATGTTGGGCGAAAAAGTATATTCTGTTATGAAATACGAGTCAGGTGTACATCGTGTTCAGCGCGTTCCAAAAACCGAAAGCCAAGGTAGAATCCAAACTTCAACCGCAACGGTCGCCGTTTTACCTGAGGCCGATGAAATTGATATTCAAATTGATCCCACCGATTTACGCATAGACACCTATTGCGCGTCAGGCCCTGGTGGTCAGTGCGTCAATACTACGTATTCTGCTGTTCGTATAACGCACCTACCAACAAATACAGTTGTACAGTCGCAAGATCAGCGTTCTCAAATTCAAAACCGAGAAGTTTGTATGCAAATGCTACGCGCTCGCCTGTATGAGATGGAACTCGAAAAACAGCAAGAAGAGCAGGGTGCTGCGCGTCTTTCTCAAATTGGACACGGCAATCGTTCCGAGAAAATCAGGACGTACAATCAGCCGCAAGATCGTGTAACCGACCATCGTATTGGCTTTAATGCAACGTATAACGGTGTTCTGCTTGGAGATACGCTTATTTCTATCATCGAAGCCCTTGCTGCAGCTGAGCGTGCCGAAAAACTTGCAAAAGCCGTGTAAATAAACGTATGAATCAAACTGTCTGGACTATCAAATCAATTCTTTTGTGGACAACAGCCTACTTAACAAAAAAGCACGATGAACACCCTCGTTTATCAGCAGAAATACTGTTAAGTTCTGTTATGGGGTTTTCTCGCGTTGAACTCTATTTACACTATGATCAAGTGTTAGATGCAAGCCAACTTAACGCTATGCACCAACGTGTAGAAGCGCGCTCTCAGGGAAAACCTCTTCAGTATATTACAGGAGAAATGCCGTTCAGACATATTATTATGCAATGCAAGCCTGGTGTTTTGATTCCTCGTCCCGAAACAGAAGTTTTGGTAGATATTGGAATCGCTGCACTTAAAGAGGCTCATGAATACCATCGTCAGCCACGCGTGTTAGAAATAGGAACAGGAAGTGGCTGTATTGCTTTATCGCTTGCGTCCGAGGTTGACAGTTGTACGGTACTTGCTACCGATGTTTCTCAAGACGCTTTAGAGTTAGCTCAACGTAATTGCCAGGCGCTTCATTTGGAGCATCGCGTAACGTTTGTTTCTTGTAGCATTGCACAAGGTGTTAATCCATCTTATTATGGCCAATTTGACCTGCTTATTTCTAATCCTCCCTATGTTCCAACCTCGGCGGTTAAAACTTTACCTGCCGAAGTTGCTCTGTTTGAGCCTCATCTTGCTTTAGATGGAGGCAAAGACGGTCTTGATATCTTTCAAAAAATTTTGGAAACCGCGCCACATATGCTGCGCCCTGGTGGTATGTTATGTGTTGAGCTTTTTGAAGATAATGTTGACAAAGCCCAAGCGCTCTGTGTTGCTTCAGGCGTTTGGCAAAAAGTTTATATTGAACGCGACCTTACACATCGCAAGCGTTTTTTGGTTGCTCGGTTAAAGGGAGATTTTGGAGCTATGACCACGCAGGAACACCAGTTAAAAGCCCAACGTGAAAACAAGATTGTAAAGGTTGACCAGAATAATCCTGATCCACAGATTATTGATAAGGCGGTCGATGTTCTTGCACACGAAGGTGTCATTATTACTCCCACCGATTCTGTGTATGGTATCGGCTGTGTTGCTTTGCCTCATAACGCTGCACATAAGAGAACTTTTGAAATTAAACATCGAGATCTTCGACAAACGCTTCCCTGGCTTATAGGAGATGAGTCCGACCTCATGCGCTATGCAGTAGATGTCCCTGCATGGGCACAAAAGTTAGCGCATACGTTTTGGCCTGGCGCTTTGACCTTGGTGGTAAAAGCATGTGATGACGTTCCTCAAGAATACGTTCACGCGGATAATAAAACTATTGCTCTGCGTTTGCCAGACTCCAATGTTGTTCGCGCGCTTGCACGTAAGCTGTCATGTCCGTTGGCTATTACCAGCGCAAATACACACGGTGCTGATGCAGCTATTTCGGGAGCCACGCTTGAAGATCGCCTGATAGATGAGGTTGATTTAGTGCTAGACGCAGGATCTGCACCTTTGGCAGTTGCTTCAACTATTGTTGATTGCACACAATCGACCCCTAAAATTTTAAGAATTGGTGCAATTGATCCTCATGATATTATGGAGGCACTTAGCGCCCAAGCATAGTGGTACGCTATAAGCGTAGAAAAATTGTACATACTTATAGAAAGGCTGCATCATGAAAGTTGCCATCGGTTCAGATCATGCTGGTTTCGAGCAAAAACCTGCGCTTGTTGAATGGCTTACATCGCTTGGCTACGAAGTTATTGATTTAGGCCCTACAACAGATGCTCGTTGTGATTACCCCGATTTTGCTGATAAAGTTGCACGTTATGTTGCAGAAGGAAAAGCAGATCGAGGTATTTTAATATGCGGCACTGGTATTGGAATGGCTATAACTGCAGATAAAGTTAAAGGTGTTCGCGCAAGCTGTATTCAAACGCCTCATTTTGCCCACTTGTTCCGCGAGCACAATAACGGAAATGTTGTTTGCATATCGGGTCGTTTTACCCCGTACGAAATAAATCGCGATATTGTTAAAGAGTTTCTTACCACCGAGTTTGCAGGTGGTCGTCATGCTGGCCGTGTTGATAAAATCATGCGCGAAGATGACGATGCATTTTGCGGTGTGTGCGCGTAACTCAAGGTTTGCAAAGCCAGCTTACGCGCTTGATAGTTGGTTATCATAACAAGTGGAGCTTTGTTTCCACTTGCACAGAGCACGTCAGAAAGGACGCATCATGGAATTTGACAGCAAACGTTTTACGATTATTGATCATCCACTTGTACAGCATAAATTGCATCTTCTTCGCGATGAAAATACGTCAACCAAACAATTTCGTGAGCTGGTAAGTGAGCTTGCTATTTTTGAAGGCTATGAAGCTATGCGCGATTTTCCTTTGGAAGACGTCGACGTTAAAACTCCATTAGAAGTTGCTCACTGTAAAAAGATTTCGGGCAAAAAAGTTGCCATTATTCCAATTTTACGTGCTGGTTTGGGTATGGTCGATGGTATTTTGCAACTTACTCCGTCTGCACGTGTGGGGCATGTTGGTATGTATAGAGACCCCGATACACATGAGCCTCATCAGTATTATTGCAAGTTCCCCGAAGATATCGAAAATCGTACCTGCTTAGTGGTTGATCCTATGCTTGCAACTGGAGGTTCTCTTACCGCTGCTATTCATTTTCTGCGTGAGGCAGGCGTAAAAGATATTCGTGCACTCACCTTGGTGTCTGCACCTGAAGGTGTTAAAGCAACGCTTGACTTTGATAAGGACGTCCGCCTGTTTACGTGCGCTCTTGATCGTCAACTTAACGAGCACGCCTATATTCTTCCTGGTTTAGGTGATGCGGGCGACCGTATTTATGGAACTAAATAAAAGGCACAACGCAGGTTGTATATTGTTTTGTTGACATCTATCGTGTTGTGGTTTGGCTCAACAAAACAAACTGCTATGCGTATTACCTGTTCATTCAATTCAAACGATTAACATGTGACGTATACCTATAATGCCTATGTCATTATAGGTATACGTGTATATGTGCACATTTTGTATCAAATGCGTGATGATGACTTCAGGTAATGGACAAGCTTAAGAGATAAGACTAGACTTTCTAAACTTGGTTAAGGAAATTGGTTCTTGCCGTGTGTATTTGTGCTTTGCGTAGCTGTATACTGGTGTGTGTTACGCGTACGTATTGCATAAGGGAAAGACCAAATATGAATGAGTTTACAACAATTGTAGCAGGCTTTATATGGTCGGTTGTGGTAACTCTTTCGTCCCTTATCGTGGTTGAAATATGTTATCGGTCTACGCGCGATATAAAAAATCGTAGCACATGGGCTTTTGGTAGTACTATAATTTCATTCGTATTGCTTGTTATAAGCATGTTTGTTGTGTACATATACGAGTTAGCATCGGTGCTTTATTTTGGTGTGGCAGTTGTATGTGGATTTGTAGCATGTTGGTTTATTGAGACAATGTACATATGTTGTAGGTTTAAGCATACGCAGGTAAAAGGAAAAGGGGTGAACAATGAATCCGCTGTCTAACTTATCGGAAGCTATGGATGAGCTTATTAACAGTTTTATGGCTCAGACGGTTTTTGGTTCAAGTTCATGGGGTATGACGCAGTACATTTTTTGGATGTTTGTTGCAATCATCGTCTATGTTGTTGTTATATTTCAGTTTAAAAAACGTCAAGCGGAGAGTTTTGTTCCTCACGGTTGGTTTGTAAATCTTGTTGAACTCGCTATTGACTTTGTTAGAAATGACATGTGCAAAAGTGTGTTAGGTGCAACGTGGAAAAAACACTTTCCTTTTCTTGCGACAGTTTTTTTCTTTGTGTTATTTAATAATTTGATGGGTCTTATTCCTGGCTGTAAACCTGGAACAGGAACTATGGGTGTAACTATTGCTGTTGCAACCTGCTCATTTTGCTATTTTGTAGTAGTTGGTTGTAAACTTAAAGGAGTGTGGGGTTACATTAAAAGCCTAGCCCCCGAAGGCGTTGCACTTCCTTTACAGTTGCTCTTGGGTATAATCGAAGCGTTCTCTACATTTTTACGCCTTATTACTTTGGCTGTTCGTTTATTTTGTAATATGTTTGCAGGACACGTTGTTATGGGTACGTTTGCAGTACTTGCTGCATTGTTTGTCGAACCCATGCTGCAAGATGTTACCGCTCAGACAATGGCAAATGCTTCAACTTCAATTTTTTGGGTTGGAGTATTGTTAGCTATATATATGGTTGAAATACTTGTTGCGGTAATTCAAGCATATGTATTTACGCTGCTTTCTACCGTCTATATTCAATTGGTAGAATCCGAGCATTAGACAGCATTACATATTGGTGTGTCCATGCGCGCGCCAATTAATGTGGACTCGTTCATAAAAGAACGAATGAAAAAGGAGGAACTGTGGGTGTTTTAGGATATGCAGTATGTGTTTTGGGCGCTGCAGGAGGAATCGGTTTGGCAGCATCAAGTGCTATGAAATCTATGGCTCGCCAACCAGAAGTACAAGGTCGTCTGTTTACCACCTTCATTCTTGCGTCTGCATTTATTGAAGCATTGGCATTGATCGGCTTTGTTGTAACTCTTATTGTTAAATAAGGATGTACCAAGAATGTCAGGTAAAGGCATGAAATTTTACAATCACTCGTTGATTACCAAAACTGCAGGTGTCACTGTTTCGATGATGCTTGGAGCTTCGGTGTGCGGCGCAACTTCGGCGTTTGCAACCACACCTGGTGGAGCAGATATCCTTCTGCCTAAGCCTGCAGAATTTTTGCCGGCACTTGCAGCTTTCTTAGTCGTTTGGTTTATTATGGCTCGTTTTGCGTGGCCCTCTATCGTAAAAATGATGGAAAAGCGCGAGCTCAAAATTAAAGGCGATCTTGACAGCGCTGAAGAGGCAAAGCTTAAAGCGGAACAAGATCGTAAAGAAAGCGCTAAAACAATCGGCGATGCACAAATTAAAGCTGCCGAAATTATTGCAACAGCAAAACGCGAAGCCGAACAAGAACGCGAGCACATTCTTGCTGATGCGCAGCGTAATGCTTCGGGTCTTATCGAGAAAGCACGTGATGCAATTACCACAGAGCGTCATAAGGCAATGATTGAGCTTTCTGGCTTTGTTGTTGATTTGTCGGTAGAAATTGCAGGCAAAATTATCGGAAATAGTTTAAGTGAAGCACAACAACGAGATCTTGCAGAACATTACCTCCACGAGGTAGGTGCAAAACATGACGAAGAGCAAGCATAGCGACGAGCGCAAATCTGAGGAATACGCGCGTGCATTGATGGACGCTGCGCAAAAAGAAGGTCGCTTAAATGATGACCTTGTGCAGTGGAAGCATGCAGCTAAGTTTTCTTCTGAGGTTTTTGAAACTATTCGTGCAATGTACGATGCAAACGATCTTGGTTTGGTAACTAACGTAGAAAATGCATATAAGCATATCTTAGATACGCATGACAATACTGTTTTCGTGACAGTTACCACAGCTGTTGCTATGGATGACGAACTTCGCAATAAAGTTTGTGACTACATGTCAAAGCTTGTAAAAGCGCCTGTGTTCCTCGTAGAACGTGTTGATAAATCCATTATTGGTGGTCTTATCGTTGAGGTAAAAGGTAATCGCTATGATGCGTCTGTTCGTTCTCAGCTTGCAACAATTAGAAAGAAACTTTCTCAAACGTACACGGGAAGTGAGATGTAATGACTGACAAAATAAGTTCAGACCTTATAATTGACGGGCTTCGTCGTCAACTCTCACAAATTAATGCAACTGTAGATCGCCAACAGGCATCAGTTGTTACCGAGGTCGGCGATGGTATTGCCCATATCTCGGGCCTTAAAGCAGCTATGGCAGGCGAACTGTTGCAGTTTACCAGCTCATCCTCGGGCAAAAGTGTGTACGGTCTTGCACAAAACCTAGACGAAGACGAAATTGGAGCCGTTTTATTTGGCGATGTTAACTCAATTCGTGAAGGCGACGAGTGTCGTACTACAGGACACGTTATGTCTATTCCCGTTGGTCATGCTATGCTTGGTCGCGTGGTTAACCCGCTTGGTGTTCCTATCGATGGTTTGGGCGCAATTCCAACTACGCATGAACGTCCAATTGAATTTAAAGCACCAGGAATTATGGAACGCCAGCCTGTATGTGAACCAGTACAAACGGGTCTTTTGGCAATTGATGCTATGGTTCCAATTGGTCGAGGGCAGCGTGAGCTTATCATTGGTGATAGAAAAACAGGTAAAACAGCTATCGCTATTGATGCAATTGTTAACCAGCTCAACACCGATATGATTTGTATTTATGTTGCTATTGGTCAAAAGGCATCAACCGTTGCTTCTATTCGAGAGACGCTTCATCAAAAAGGTGTTCTTGATAAAACAATTATTGTTGCAGCTACTGCAGCTGATTCGGCTCCTTTGCAATACATTGCACCTATGTCGGGAGCTGCTATCGGTGAGTACTTTATGTATAACGATGTAAACGGTAATCCTGCAGATGAAAACCACCCTGGTGGTCATGTGCTTGTTGTATATGACGACCTCTCAAAGCAAGCTGTTGCATATAGACAAATGTCGTTAACATTGCATCGTCCACCTGGACGTGAGGCATATCCTGGTGATATTTTCTATCTGCATTCTCGTTTGCTTGAGCGCGCGTGCAAACTTAGTGATGCACGTGGTGCAGGTTCGCTTACGGCACTTCCTATCATTGAAACTCAAGAGGGCGATGTTTCGGCTTATATTCCAACCAACGTAATTTCTATTACCGATGGTCAGATTTATTTGCAATCTAACCTCTTCTTCCAGGGTCAGCGTCCTGCTGTAGACGTTGGAATTTCCGTTTCTCGTGTAGGTGGTGCTGCACAAATTAAATCTATGAAACAAGTTGCAGGTACGCTTCGTCTTGATTTGGCAAGTTATCGTGAAAAGCAAGCTTTCTCGCAATTTGGTTCCGATTTGGACGCCACCACACAGTATCAGCTTACTCATGGCGCACACATGACCGAAATGCTTAAGCAACCACGCTATCACGCGCTTGACGTAGCAGATCAGGTTCTTACCATTTATGCTGCCAAGGAAGATTTCCTCGATGATATTGACCTTGTTCATGTTCCTCTCTTTAGAGATGAGCTGGCAGAATTTATGAAACTTGAGCACGACGACATTCGTCAAAAAGTTGTCGCACAAAAGATCGACGATGAACTTGCAGCACAAATTAAAGCTGCACTTACAGAGTTTAAAGAGCGGTTTATGCTTAAGCATGCCAATAAAGAGGTTTCGGTAGACGTTATTGAGCAAGCGGAATATACAGCTCAAGCCGAAGAAGCTGAGCAGAGCGCGGAGCAGGAGTAACGTCTTATGGCAAATCTTCGCGAGTTACAAAGGCGTATGAATTCAATTACGTCAACCATGCAGATTACGCGCACGATGTCGATGATTTCAACGGCGCGTATTCAGCATGCGCTTGCAAATGCCGAGGCTGCTGCTGCATATAAGGACGCTATTACCAACATGCTCTCTCATGTCGCATGTGCTCATTTTGACACGGCGCAGCCACTGTTGGCTACTCATGAAGAAGAAAAGAACGTTCTTTTTATCCTTATAGCATCGGATCGTGGCTTGGCTGGAGGTTTTAATTTACAACTTCAGCATGAAGTTGAGCATCGTATGAAGGCTCTTCATGCAAAGGGGATAGGCACATCACTTATTACCTGTGGTAGAAAGCCAACCGAGTACTTTACGTTTCGCGGCGTCAAACCCGACGTTTCATTTGTGGGGATTTCTTCTGAACCAACAAGCGATGAGGCCGATCGTATTGCTTCGTTTGTGATGAATGGCTATATCGAGCAAAGCATAGACCGTGTTATGCTTATGTATTGGCATGCTAAAAACCGTGTTGATCAGGTCCCAGTGTACGAGGAACTTTTACCTGTTAGCCGTGAGCGTTTGCGCATGCCTAACCAGCCCCGCATTGAAAAGGCAGTATCTACGGTAAAACCACAGCCGTATACTTTGTATGACTTTGAACCTTCTGCACAGGTTGTGCTTCATGATTTAATGCCAGCCTATCTTAAAACGGTTATCTTTCATGCATTGCTTGATAGCGCTGCTGCCGAACATGGTGCCAGACGTCGAGCCATGCAGTCAGCTACAGATAGTGCTCAAGACATGCTTAACAGTTTGTCGCGCACGTATAATCGTGAGCGCCAAGGAGCTATTACAACTGAGCTCAATGAAATTATCGGTGGTGCTTCCGCATTGGAGGACAACTAATGGAACAAGTTATGAACGCTGAACATACGCTTTTAGAGAATGCTGCACGCAATCAGCATAACCGCAGTGTTGGTGAAGGTGTTATTGTTCGTATTGTAGGGCCTGTTGTAGATGTTAAATTCTCAAAGGATCTCCCTAACATTTATACAGCGCTTAAAGTTGACGCTCAAACGCCACAAGGTCGTGTCAAAACCATCTTGGAAGTAGAATCACAGCTTCCTGGAGGTGTGGTACGTACCGTTGCTATGTCGTCTACCGATGGTTTACAACGTGGCCTTAAAGTACATGATACGGGTCATCCTATGATGATGCCCGTAGGTAAGTCTACGTTGGGTCGCGTGTGGAATGTTATGGGCGAGCCAGTTGACGGTAAGGGCATTCCTTCCGACGTTGATTATTATCCTATTCATCATCCAGCACCTGCATTTGATGAGTTAACCACTCAAACCGAAATTTTTGAAACAGGCATTAAGTCCATCGACTTACTTGAGCCTTATGTTCGTGGTGGAAAAACTGGTTTGTTTGGTGGTGCAGGCGTTGGTAAAACTGTTTTAATTCAGGAATTGATCAATAACCTTGCTCAAGAGCACGGCGGTACTTCAGTGTTTACGGGCGTTGGCGAGCGTACTCGTGAGGGTACCGATCTCTATCTAGAAATGACCGAATCGGGCGTTATTAATAAAACTTGTTTGGTCTATGGACAGATGAATGAGCCACCTGGAGCACGTTTACGCGTCGGTCTTGCAGGTCTTACAACTGCAGAATATTTCCGCGACCAAGGTCAAGATGTTCTGCTCTTTATTGATAACATCTTCCGCTTTTCTCAAGCTGGATCAGAAGTTTCTGCATTGTTAGGACGTATGCCATCTGCAGTAGGTTATCAACCTACGCTTGCAACCGAGATGGGAGACCTTCAAGAGCGTATTACCTCTACAAAAGAAGGTTCCATTACATCGGTACAGGCTGTATATGTTCCTGCTGACGACTTAACAGACCCTGCGCCTGCAACAACGTTTACGCACCTCGATGCTACAACCGTTTTGTCGCGTTCCATTACCGAGCTTGGTATTTATCCCGCTGTAGATCCACTTGCAAGCTCGTCTTCGGCGCTAGATCCATCTATTGTTGGCGAAGAACACTATCGTGTTGCTATGGCTGTTCAAGAGATTTTGCAGCAGTATTCAGATCTGCAAGATATTATTGCAATTTTGGGTATGGACGAGTTGTCCGAAGAACAGCAGCTCGTTGTTGCTCGTGCTCGTAAAATCCAGCAGTTCCTCTCGCAATCCTTCCATGTTGCAGAGAAGTTTACTGGTAATCCTGGACAATATGTTTCGGTAAAGGATACTGTTCGTTCGTTTGCAGCAATTATTGATGGTGAATGTGACGACTTACCAGAACAGGCATTTCGTTACGCGGGAACTATCGAAGACGTACGCAGACGCGCGGAAGCCATGAAAGATAGTACGCACTAAGTAAGTTTTACTACACGAATTGGGAGATACAATCACAATGGCCGAGTTAACATGCCAATTTGTTCGACCTGACAAACTCATATATGAAGGTCTCGTCAAGAGTCTCATTTTGGTTACAAAAAACGGTGAGCTTGGCGTGTGGCCTGGTCATGCAAACGAAATTTGTTCGCTTGGTGATGGTGTTGTACGCCTGCACCATCTTGATGAAGATGGTGGCGGCACTGATAACGTTGTGGTATCGGGAGGCTATGCCGAAATTGGTCCTGATGGTGTTATTATTCTTGCCGATCATGCCCGTCTTGCAAATGATATTGATCCCGATGTGGTTACTGAAACCAGACAAAAAGCACTTGATGCGCTTGAAAATTTGGATGACAGTGATAACCGTAGTGCCTATTACGAACAAAAAATCAAATGGTGTAATATGCTTCTAAAGGAAGAACAAAAACTAAGAGAGGGTTAATATTTCTTTAGTTTATTGTTGTTGCATTCATTTTATATATGCGTAAGTTACGTTTATAACGCTTAAGAGCATTGCATATGCAATGCTCTTTTGTTATTCTTCTTCACGCATATTTTAAGCTTCTTTTTGCGGGCGGGAAAATGTGCAGCTGCTGCATTTTGGGAGTAAAATAAGCATAGATACTAAACCTTAGACATAAGTATATTCAAGGAGGAAGTATGGAAGTCATACGTGTTGAAGGCGGCTATCCTATAACAGGAGAAGTGGCTGTTGAAGGAGCAAAAAATTCCGCGCTCAAGCTTATGGCTGCAACTATATTGGCTCCTGGCGTTACCACGCTTACCAATGTACCTGATATTTCTGATGTGCATGTAATGGGTAAAGTACTTACCTATTTAGGTGCTAAAATTACGGTAAAAAATTTACACGAACTCGAAATTGATACAACCAATATTAACCGTTGGGATGCACCTTATCATCTTGTTGCTCAAATGCGTGCTTCAACTGCTGTTTTAGGGCCTCTTCTTGCTCGTTTCCATAAGGTTGTTGTTGCTATGCCAGGCGGCTGCAATATTGGTGCTCGAAAAATCGATATGCATATTTTAGGTTTAGAAGCCTTGGGAGTTACCTTTGATATTAACCACGGTAATATTCATGCCAAGGATGAGCACGGACTTCGCGGCACCCTGGTTTCTTTGGAATTTCCAAGTGTTGGTGCAACCGAAAATCTTATGATGGCTTCTGTGCATGCGCAAGGTGTAACCACCATTGAAAATGCTGCTCGTGAGCCCGAAATTGTTGACTTGGCTAACTTTCTTCAAGAAATGGGTGCAAAAATTAAAGGAGCAGGTACGCCCATTATCGAGATCGAGGGCGTATCAGAGGAGCTTCATCCTGTCGAATGCCATAAGGTGGTTGGCGATCGTATTGAAGCAGGAACATTTATTGCGCTTGGCGGTTTATGCGGAGATCCCGTTGAAGTTAAAGGATTTAATCCTAAGCATTTATCACTTGTATTAAAAAAGTACGAGATGATGGGTTTGTCCATCGAACAAGGAAACGATTTTGTACGTGTTCAACGCAAACAGCCTATCAATTCTGTTGATATCCAAACATTACCGTATCCTGGTTTTCCCACTGACATGCAGGCGCAAACCGTCTGTCTTTTGGCTCTTGGTAACTCAAGTTGTGTTGTAACCGAAAATGTATTTGAAAACCGTTTCATGTTTGCAAGTGAGCTACAGCGTATGGGTGCCGATATTCGTCTTGAAGGTCACCATGCCGTTATTCACGGAATTTCTCATTTCTCTGGTACCGATGTTAAATCGCCCGATTTGCGCGGAGGTGCCGCGCTCGTGATGGCGGGTCTTGTAGCAGACGGTTATACTACGGTTTCTGCGATACAGCATATTGATAGAGGATATGAAAACTTTGTTCCAAAACTACAGAAGTTGGGCGCTCATATTCAAAGGTTGCAGGTAGCAGACGAAGAAATGTAGGCATTTTATGTATACAATTCACGCCTTAAGCGATTAAAATGTGTGCTGACGCAGATCTTTAATTACAATGAAATAAAATAACTATATGTGGTACATGTCCTAAAGACGTATTACAGTGTGCAATATTGGATGGGGATTCATTGCATAGGGAGAGAGACTATGTCCAACACGACAGAAAACGCGTGGCATCGCTTAACCATGGCGAGCGAAGATTATTTAGAAACTATATACCGCATCATGCAGGAAGAAAATGCTTTTGATGGGATTCGATCAAAAGACGTTGCAGATCAGCTTGAAGTTTCAAAAGCAAGCGTTAATAAAGCACTAAATGTTCTCAAAGAAAACGGCTACGTTGAACAGAATCGTTATGGTCGCATTCAGCTAACCACTACAGGTAAAGAATATGCTGCTCATATTTGGCGTTGCCATCGTATGATTCGTTCATTTTTGGTGCAGGATTTAGGTGTAACAAGCGAAATTGCCGATAACGAAGCTTGTCTTATGGAGCATGCTATTTCCACTGACACACAGAACAGGTGGCTTGCCTATTTGGATAAGCAAGGCATAACTATTGAGGAATAGTAGAAAACTATTGGTATAGAAGCCTTTCGGGGACTTTAGTACTTTTGTCTGTTTTGTGCTACCGTATCAAATAGATATACGGTTAGTATAAACTTTTATGCATACATATTCTTTTATGCAAACTAATAAGGCATAAAAATTATCCGTGCATTTGTGTATCGGTGCAATCACCGTGTAAGAAAGGAACCACTATGAAGGCCATTATTCCTGCGGCAGGACTTGGTACTCGCTTTTTACCTGCTACTAAAGTAACTCCAAAGGAATTATTGCCGGTTCTTAACAAACCCGTTATTCAATATGTCGTAGAAGAAGCGCTTGAGCCCGATGACGTTGACGGTGTAGTTATTATCAATTCTCACGAAAAGCCTCAGATAGATTCTTATTTCCAGCATAACGAAATTCTTGAGCGGTATTTAAACGATCGCGCAAAGAATGCAGAAGCTCAAATGGTACAAGAATCTGAATCTTTGCCTATAAACTTTGTATATCAAGATAAGCCGTTAGGCCTAGGTCATGCAGTTCATTGTGCAGCTCCTTATACCAACGACGAACGCTTTTTTGTGTTGTTAGGCGATTATTTTGTTCCCGATCGTCAAATGTGCGTGCGCATGAAACAAATTTCAGACGAACACGCAGGAGCGTCTGTTATTGCGGTTGCTTGTGTTCCCCAAGATCAGGTAAGTAGGTACGGTATCATTGCAGGCAAACAGGTAGGCACGCTTAAAGGTTATGAAGGTGCTGCCGCAGATGAAGAAGGTGCTGTTTGGAAGATTTCTGGTTTGGTCGAAAAGCCCAAGCCCGAAGAAGCGCCTAGTCATCTTTTTATTGTTGGCCGTTATTTGCTGACTCCACGCGTAATGGAGCTGCTTGCAACTCAAGGCGTGGGCGCTGGCGGAGAAATTCAGCTTACCGATGCTATGGAGCGCGTGCTTGCCGAAGAAGAAATGTACGCACTGGTTGTCGACATTAACGAAGGTTGCGACACGGGAACTCCAGCCGCTTGGGCTGCAACAAACGCTCGTATAGCTCTGCTTAATCCCGAGATTCGTCCAAAGTTCATTGAGGCTCTTAATGATGACGCTCTCTCAGTTTTAAAATCGGCACTGTAGTGGATAGTACGATAAAGACAGCAATGAAAACAGCAACGAACGTGATCATAGATTTGGCATTATATGTGTCAATACATTCTATAATCGGTGCATTTTGCAACAATCGAGCCAGAACGTTTTTAGGTAATCGAAATGAATATTGTACATTTTGGATCTAATGGCTGGCATGCTCGTTTTGATGAAGCTTTCACACCTCAAGCTCTTTATAGTGTTGCTCTGACGCTTGCTCGTATATATGAGGCTGAAAAAACTCGCTCAACTATTCTTGTAGGCTATGACACCAGAAGTCAATCGCGCATGCTTGCCTATGTTGTAGCTGCGACGATGGCCGATCAGGGATTTTATGTTCGCGTTTTGAATTATGCGGTAACAACTCCCATGATAAGTTTTATGATGAGCGATTCCTCTTATGCACTGGGTATTATGCTTTCTGGTGCCGATTATGCGGGAACTTACGGCGGCGTCGTGTTGCGCGCGCGTGGAGGCGGCCTTGTTGCTGCTAACATATGGTCTCAGCTTGACGGCCTTGTTGAACAGGCAATTCCCGATGAAACGCAACAGCTTATCACAGCACTTACCAATCACGAAATTGCTTTAGAAGACCTTGATCACACGAGCAATGCCCCGCGTCAAGATGTGCGTTCGCTCTATAAAAAAGAGATTCTTACCTTTGTAAAAAACATGGCACCACATGGTTTGTACCGTCCACTTACCGTTGTGCTCGACTATATGCATGGAGCAACAAGCGGCATTGCTGCCGAATTGTTTGAGGCTCTTGGTTGTAAAGTCATTACTACACGCCAAGACACGCGCGATGATTTTGGCGGCGTACATCCCTGTCCAATTAAACCGTGGACTAAGCATAGCTATGAAGTTTTACGCTCAGTGCATGCTGATGTAGCAGTTATTTATGATGGTGACGGGATGCGTTTTAGCTTAATAGATAACGAAGCCCAGCAAGTGCCGCTTCACCTTATTGCTCCATGTATTCTTGATTTTCTCGTACGCTTTTGTGGCGAGCGTGGACGCGTGGTAACTACACAGGCTAGCTCAGTAAGAATCTGCCGTCTTGCCGAACGGCTTAACTGCGAAACAAGCATTGTGCCCGTAGGTTACGCGCGCATTGCCGATGAACTTACCGAACGCGATGTCTTATTAGCCTCTGATGAATATGCAGGTATATGTGTTCCTGGTTTTGGTATATGGCGCGATGGTATATTAGGGTCGCTGCTTGTAATTCGCTATCTGCAAATGAGAAACGAGGCACTTCATACAATTATTGCCACGATGAGCTCTGACCTAGGCAATATGGACTATATCCGAAAAGATTTACGCCTCGATCCAGCCAAAATGCAAACATTTTCTACCATGCTACCTGGCGTTAACCCTGCAAGTATTGCGCAAAAAACTCCTTGTGCAGTAAGCCATGCCGATGGTTTACGTCTTGCGTTTGACGATGGATCATGGATTATGCTGCGTCCTTCTCGTACACAGCCTACAGTTCGTATTTATGCCGAAGCGCCTAATTTAGCCGAAAGAAACGAGCTCTTACGCGCAGCATACGCGCTTGCCCAAAGTAAGCTTTAGAAATATGTTGTCCGCGGTACGGTAGATAAAGGCTTACAAACTCAGCACCGTAGGAATTGTTTCTAAAATATGTACAGATTATGAAGAAACAAGGCGTAGGTTTAGATATATTGATATAGAATTGTTTTTGCTTTCTAAGTCTTTCACATCTCATCTACCGTTCAAAGTTATAAAAGACCAGCTTATAATATCTATAGAGCTATAATACATCACCAATAATTGATGGATTCCCTCCCTAATTGTGTCGATGGCGTGAAGACTTAAATTCTCGCACACATTGCCTATTGTTTCGCGTATAGTAATTCCTCGCGCCGCACAGACGCTACGTTGTCTCGTGAGCGCACACTGAACCTTGAAAACTGGATACTGTGATTGAGAAATCATAAAAGATAGCTAAGCAAATTCGAATTTATATAAGTATTTATACGTCAATTTTTTCGAACCAAGCGAATCCAGATCAGCGATCATATGAGCAAGA
>NZ_ACGK02000005.1 GCF_000159235.2 Fannyhessea vaginae DSM 15829 | reverse complement strand
ACTTTATCTGGTGGGGACTCTATAACGGTCTTGTAATTGCCACATCAGATATTGCAAAACCTCTTACCCAAGGCTTAGCACATCTGTTGCACATTAACCAAAAAACTCGCAGCTACCATGTATTCTCGGTTATTCGCTGCTTCATTGTGGTAAACATTGGCTGGTACTTCGACCGTATCTTTGATGCACAAACCTCGTTTACCTGTCTTTACAACACGGTGTTCTCGTTTCATGCACATATGCTTTATCCAACACTTTATAGCATAGGCATTAAAGAGGACCAGATCCTTGCCATTGCGTTGAGCTTTGTAATGTGTGTAGTGGTCTTTGTAGTAAGCTTCATCAACGAACGCGGTGGGAATACTCTCGCATATTTTGATAAGCAACACCACATAGCGCGTTATGCACTTTATATTGCCGTGTTTTTAGTACTGGTATTTGCAAGCTACTTAAGTTCAAATCACGGAGGGTTTATGTATGCCAATTACTAAACTCACACACCACACTGATACGAGCATTTCTCAGGTTGCGTGTGCCTCCTTGAAAAACGATCAATCAAAGACTTCCTCTTTTTCGTTTAAGCAGCGTGTTATTCGCCGTTGCGTAGCCGCGCTGATTTTTATGATTGTGTTTTGTCTTATCAATGTAGCTTTAATGTGTGCGTTTGTTCCGTACTCATCATGGTCGCTCATTTCATGGGAAGCCTTTAATAAAGCCTCTCATGTTGACACTATTATTACGGGATCGTCTTATGCTGAACGTACAATCAATCCTACTATTTTGGATGATAAGCTTCATACAACTACCTATACCGTTGCAGTGCCACTTCAAAGCTTGCACGATAGCTTTCATGCCATTAAAAAAACTCACGAAACACGAGGAATTTCTCGCGTTATTTTAGGGCTTCGCCATGAAAGTCTTTGGGATGACCCAAACGAAACTGATCTTAAAAGGCATGCCATTTTTTCAACGGGTTATTTAAGCGACTTATCATTGCCGTACTATCTAAAAGATGTATCACAAACGGTTTTTGACCCTCATTATTTTGGTAAGCGTGACTCCCTTAATTACCCTGTTCTGTGGGGTTATCATGTCAATCGTAAATCTGATCCGTTGAACAATTTATCACAAAGATTATCTTCAACTGATCGAATTGCAGATTCTGTTATTCATTATCATACCTGGCATTATTACGCAAATGGATATGGTAATTACTCGAGTAATACTAAATGGTTTGACCATGGTGTTGATTTGGGTAAAGGCACGCTAACGCCCTTTGAGTTTGGCAAGCTTTCAGACGAACATATGAAAACGTATGAGGAAATTTGCAAGTATTGTAAGGAACACAATATTGAGCTCATCACAGTTATTACGCCATATCCTAGTTTTGTGTTTGTAAATGACAAGGGTGTGTATCCTTCTATGATGAAACCGCTTGAGGCTCTAGCACAAAAATATGGTTCACGGTACATAGATCTTAACTTAGTTAAAGATAATCAGTATCGTCCTTCGTTACTACAGTTTTACGATGTGGAACACCTTAATTCCAGCGGTGCTGACCGTGTAAGTGCTTTGGTAGCTGATATTTTATCGAATACAGATCCTGATGCTCGTATGAACGAACTGCTTTACCGTTATGATCAATGGGAGGATTGTCGCAATAGCTATCCTGGAGTTCAGCATGTTTCGTGCACAATTTCTGCTCAAGATGGCGAGCAAAACATACATATTGACTCATGTCACAACGACAAGATCACTCCTGAATTTAGGATTGTCGCGCGCAAAGTTAAAGAAAACTTATCCAATTACGATATTATGTACAGGGCATATAAAAATTATGATCCCACTGCCACCGAGGTAATACGTGACTGGAGCAGCGAGACCGATTTTACCTGGAAGCCTAAGACAAAAGGAAAATATATTCTCTATATACAATCACGTCCTCTAATACAAAGCGATCAAGATTGTGGTTTAACGAGAGTAATTACGGTTGTCTGAATATAATTTGTGCACTCGTTTGCCATGAGATTTAAGCTACTTTTGTTTATAATTAAGTTTCGTTGTATATCTTTACATAATTTTGTGTGAGTGCTCAAAGATTACGAAAGAGACTACTATGATAAAAGACATAAAACCTCGTCAAGAACATTCGGGGTTTGCACGATGGAATGGTCAGGACATCTCGCGCGGCTCATCTCAGCGTAGAAGAAATTTCTCGCGGAAAACGCGTATAACACCTCATCAACGCCGTTGGATCTCTTCCTTGGTATTGTTGGTGATTGTGCTGGTAGTTGCCATTATTGGTTTTACACCGCTTGGTGAGAAAATCACAAAGGGTCTTGATATTCAAGGCGGTGTATCGGTTATTATGACCGCTTCGCGCCCCGATGGATCAACCCCTTCGGCCGAGGAAATGCAAATCGCTACCAATATTATTCAAAAGCGTGTGAATGCGTTAGGCGCTTCCGAAACAACGGTGCAGCAACAAGGTGCAACCTCTATTCTGGTTCAAATTCCAGGCGCAACCGATGCAAAAGCTGCTATTAAAACGATTGGACAAACGGGTAATCTGCAGTTTGTTCGTTTAGACGATATTGGTGACGCTGATGCATTACTTAAGCTTCAAGCAGGTACCGAAGGTGTAGATCTTGAAGATAATACCTATACCTCATTTTTGGATGGTTCTCACATTGTAAAAACATCGGTAGAACAAAGCACGCAAAATGCAAAAGGTGGCTACTCTGTTAACATCTCCTTAGATGATGAGGGTTCAAAGCAATTTGCTGATGTCACGCGCGAACTGGCGCCTACCAAGGGTCGTATTGCAATCACCTTGGATGGAAAGGTGTATTCAGCCCCTGCGGTTCAAAATGAAATCACGGGCGGTCAGGTTTCCATTACGGGTAACTTTACACTTCAGCAGGCAAAAGATCTTAAGACCGTGCTTGATAGTGGTTCGCTACCCGTTAAGCTTAGCTACTCAGAAAGTAGAGTTGTTGGTCCAACGCTTGGTCAAGATTCGCTGCATCAGGGCATTTTTGCAATTGCCGTTGGAGCCGTGGCTGTTATTATTTACCTGTTTATCTTTTATCGTGCACTTGGTTTGCTTACGATGGGTTCTTTAGCAGTCTTTGCTGTATTGTATTTAGGCCTTTTAGCACTGCTTTCTCATTTTGGTGCGTTTGCGCTTACATTGCCTGGTCTTGCAGGTATTGTATTAACTACAGGATCGGCTGCCGATTCTTCTATCTTGGTTCTTGAACGTTTCCGCGAAGAAATTCGTATGGGCAAACGTATTAAAGACGCAGCTGTTTCGGGTTCAAAGCACGGAATTATGACGTCATTGGACGCCGATGCTGTTACCATGGTTACGGCACTTTCGCTTTTCTTTGTTGCAGTTGGTGCCGTGAAAGGTTTTGGTCTCACACTTGCCTTAGGTATTGTGTGTGATATTGCCACCATGTTTTTCTTTAAAGCTCCGGCTTTACGCTTACTCGCGCTTCATGCCATTGAAAAACATCCTCGTTTTTGGGGTGTTTCACAAGATGTAGACGAGGCGCAGCGCAAACGAGACGAGCTTGCTCAAAAAGGAGGTGTTGAGCATGCGTAGTCATTTTAGAAAAGAAATCAGTTTTATCCCTCACCGTCGTGTGTTCTTAAGCATTTCAAGCGTGTTGGTAGTGTTAGCTGTTGTAGGCTTAGTTCTTAAAGGCCTGGTGTTTGGTATTGAATTTCAAGGCGGAACTACCATTGATTTTCACGATACGGGCTCTATAACAATAGCTGCTATGCGTGACGCTCTGCTTCAAGCAGGGGAGAATGATCCCGTTGTTCAAACCAGTGTTTCCGATGCAGCACAAGGATTTTTGGTGCGCTCTGACACCACAAACCCCGAAGTTGCAAATGCTCACGCTGCTGCTGCTGCAAAAAGCTTGGGTCTTGCCGACGATTCGTATACCGTTACTACGATCGGTCCTGACTGGGGTCAAGATATCACGCGCGCGTCTGCCTTTGCATTTTGTATCGCAATTGTTTTGATCATTGTGTACGTTTCAATTCGTTACGAATTCAAAATGTCTATTACCGCAGTTATCGCGCTTATTCACGACCTTGTAATTACTTTGGGAATTTATGCATGGACTCAAACGCCTATTACGCCTAACGTGGTAGCTGCACTTTTGACCATTATGGGATATTCACTCTACGATACGGTTGTTGAATTTAACCGTATGGACGAAAACGCCAAACATCTCCACGATGGCATTCATCATACCTATTATGAAATTTGTAATTTCTCAATTAACGAAGTATTTGTTCGTACTATTAACACCACGATCACCTCTGTGGTACCAGTTGCAATTATGCTTGTTCTTGGCGGTCAAACGCTTAAAGACTTTGCGCTTGCTATGCTCATCGGAGAAATTTTGGGTACATGGTCAAGTTTTGGAGTTGCTTCTCCGCTGTTAGCTATTTGGAAAACTCGCGAAAAGCGTTGGGCTCGTATCGAGCAAAAATATGCAAGTCATACGCAACAGCTTAATCACGACGAACTTAACAGTGTAGCTCGTAATCGTTAGTTGAGAGCCTTATGATTGGTTCAACGCAACATAATCGCTGGCAACTGTTATCCAGAGATCTTGAGCTTGAAGATAAGCTTATAAACACGTGCAGATTGCCTCGGCTTGTTGCGCGTGTTTTGGTATCGCGCGGCTATACTACACAAGAACAGATCGAACGCTTTTTAATTGCTTCGCTTGAACGTGATTGGGTAAATCCGCTCTTTATTCCAGGTTTAGCAGCCGTGGCAGACCGCGTTCAGCATGCGCTTGATTCACATGAGCGTATTGTGGTGTTTGGTGATTTTGATGTAGACGGTATATGTGCAACAGCACTCTTAACCGATGCACTTAAAACGCTTGGCGCATGCGTGTATCCGTTTATTCCAAGCCGCGTTCATGAGGGCTATAGCCTTTCTAAGGCTGCGTTTGACCGTCTTGTAGCGGCGTATAACCCCAATCTTATTATTACCGTTGATAACGGTATTGATGCACATGAGCAGTGCTTATATAGTATTCAGCATGGTGTAGATGTGGTTATTACCGACCACCACGAACCCACTTCGCAAACGCTTCCCGTGGTTCCCACCGCAAATCCAAAGCTTAACCCATCGTGCGCATCATTCGAACTTGCTGGCGCAGGTGTTGCGCTTAAGCTTGTTGATGTGCTTGGTGCTGCATACGGTAAGCCTTATCTATGGAAAGATTATCTTGATGTGGCAACGCTTGGAACTATTTCCGATCGTGTAAAGCTTACCCCAGAAAATCGCGCTTTAGTTACCGAAGGTATTCGTTGTATTCGTGCGTCAAGCCGTTTGGGCTTAAGTGCTCTTGCTCGTGTGTGCGGAATTGATATTCATGCCACGATGCCCGAGGAGCTCGCAAGTTCTTTGATTCCACGCCTTAACGCTGCAGGAAGGCTTGATCGTGTTCAAACAGCATATAATTTGTTGCAGGCACAAAGTTTAAGTGAAGCATATACGTATGCAAATGAGCTTGAAGAATTAAATATTTGCCGTAGAAATCTTGAGAAAAAGGCTTGCGATGAAGCATTTGAACAGGCAAAAGATGTGGTTAAGCAGCAAAAACATGTAATATTTGTTTCAAGTTCGCAATGGAATGAAGGCGTTATAGGCATTGTGGCTTCTCGTCTTGCGCGTGCTTATGAATTGCCCGCGTTTGCGTGCTCAATTGCCCAAGGTAGTGCAAAATGTTCGGGAAGAAGCGTTGGCAACGTTAATCTTTTTGACGTTGTTGAGAGGTTTGGATCGCAGCTTATTCGTTTTGGTGGACATGCTGCAGCAGTAGGATTTACGTGTTCGCCTGATATTCTTCCTACCATAATCCAACACGTTGAACGCACGATCGACGCTTTGCCTGCCTCGGCGTTGTATGCACCACGTGAACTGGTTATACCAGTTGATTTGTCCGAAATTACCGTATCAGATCTTGATTCTTTAGAAATGTTGCAACCTTTTGGATCGGGCAACGAGCGTCCAATTTTTGCAGCTCACAACATTGAAATGCGCAATAAAATGCGTGTTGGCGCTCATAATAATCATATGCGCTTTGTTGCACAGCAGCACAAAGTGCGCCTCTCGTCCATTGTTTTTAAGGCATCTCATATTCAAAATCTTATGTCGTTACACGACACCTGTGATATTGTCTTTAACCCTGTTAATGAGGTTTGGCAAGGTCGCGTTAAGCCTAAGCTCATGATTAAAGATATTATTGTTCGCAAACAGGATACCAAACATGCACATTGCGATACCTGTGCGTTTTCTCGGCTGAGCCTTCCTCAAAGAGAGCTTGATAGTGAGCTTAATCATGAGTCGCTGGCATTGAGACGCGAACTTGAGCAAAAAACTGATGATGAGCTTGAAAACTTTTTGCGGACACAACTCATCGGTGACCATGCGCTCCTGCCTGTTCAAGCATATGCGCTTAACATGCTTAGGCACAACAACAACTGTTTGTGCGTTATGGCAACCGGTCGAGGAAAATCTTTGATTTTTCAGCTGTTTGCATGTATGTGTGCAATTAAACGTAAGGGTTTAAGCATTTTTGTGTATCCGTTGCGCGCCCTTGTAAACGATCAAAGCTATCATATAAGTGATGTGTGCTCAAAATTTGGCGTGCGCGTTTGCGTACTTAACGGAGAAACGCCCCAGTCAAAGCGTTTAGAGATCTATCAACATATTAAAGATGGAACCTGCGATATTGTAATGACCACGCCCGAGTTTTTGGCACTTCACGCGCACGAGTTTGCAGGTACTACTGCTTTTGTTGTGTTTGATGAAGCTCATCATATGGCCGAAGCAAAGCGTGGTACACGCAGCGCATATAGTTGTATGCCGCAGGTACTTGACGTGCTTGGTAATCCCGTTACCTTGGCAGTCAGCGCAACGGTTTCTACCGATTGTGCTCGTGAGATTTTACGACTTGCACACATACGTGCACAGCATGTTATTTTGGACGATTCCCAGCGCTCTAATTTAGATATTATTGATAGACGCAACGCCAGCAATCGTGACGAGATATTGGTTAACCTTATTGCCGACGGCGAAAAAACTGTTGTGTATGTTAATTCCCGTATAAAAGCTTTGCAGCTTGTGCATATTTTGCGTCATCGTCTACCTGAATTTGCACCACAAATTGCGTTTTACCATGCTGGTTTATCGCGAGATGTGCGCGTACAAGTGCAAACGGCTTTTCGCGCAGGTGATCTTATTGCAGTTATAGCTACCAGTGCTTTTGGCGAGGGAGTTAATATTTCTGATATTCGCCGTGTTGTTCTGTATAATATGCCCTTTACTGCGCACGATTTTAATCAGATGAGTGGGCGCGCTGGAAGAGATCATAAACCATCTGAAATTTATGCTCTCTACACCAAACACGATATTGCTTCTGCACGATATATCTTGTCTACAACTGCTCCTTGTGCAGATGATTTGCAGTGCATTTATACAGCACTTGTGCAAACCGCGCGAAAAGGGGTGGCTTCCAAGGTATTGCCCAAAGACTCCCACGATGAGGACGCTACCGTAGCCACCGTAACTGTTTTGCTTAAAGACGTACAAGACGCCACAACTTGGTGTGATATTTCCCGTTCACATGGCGCATCTTGTAGTTCAGTCGCATGTGAAAAATCCGATTCTGAGTGCGCTCGTACAGAGCGCACAAACGAAGTACTTCACGCTCGCACGCAAAAAGAAAAGGGGCATGCACCTGCATATAGTGTGTCTACCATCGAAGCTGCTTTGCAGATTTTTAAAGAATTGAAGCTTATTGATTACAACGCGCATACCCTTTCTCAAGCCGATGTTGCCCTACAGCGTGTAACACTTACCTTTAATCATGCTGATATATTTGATTTATCAGACACTTTACCCACGATTCCTGTTATGCTTGAGAAGTCGATACGCTATGTTGAAGGCTTGCGTATGTGGGAAGAGTTTGATCAAATGAGTGCGTGGGCACACGCGGCAACGCGCGCCGAGATGCTCGCTCGTGTTCAAAAACCTATCCTTCCTGCATTTGGGAACATTGTAGACGAAAGAGTTGCTCATGAATAATGTTAAGAATAACAAGCAGGATCCAGCGCAACTAAGTCATGCGGATGCGCCTGGGTCAAATGAGGGGCAGCTAGAGCCGTATGTAAGAAAAGCTGGTGTTCCGCAAGCAGACAATTGGCGTCCGCTTCGTTCGATTTGTGCGCACTATTTGGGCTTTGACGCGGTTAAACGTTTAGATGAAGCGTATGATTTTGCATCTACCTACCATAAAAAGCAAATGCGCCAATCAGGTGAGCCTTACATTAACCATCCCGTAGAAGTTGCCTTTATTTTGGCAAAAGATTTGCATATGGACGAAGACTCAATTTGTGCTGCGCTTTTGCATGACACGGTTGAGGATACGTCTGCAACGCTCGATGACATACGCAATCTTTTTGGCGAGACCGTTATGGATCTGGTAGACGGTGTAACTAAGCTCACTTCCATTGAAGTAAGTTCAATGGATGAAAAACAAGCTCTTAACCTGCGTAAAATGTTTTTGGCAATGTCTAAAGACATTCGCGTTATCATCATTAAACTTGCCGATCGTTTGCACAATATGCGCACGCTTGCTGCGCTTCCGCCCCATCGTCGAAACTTTAAAGCGCGCGAAACCATGGATGTTTATGCGCCTTTGGCGGATAGGCTCGGTATCAGCTCTATTAAGTGGGAGCTCGAAGATTTAGCATTTTTGTATCTTGAACACGATGAATATGAGCATGTTGCACTTATGGTGCAAGAAACACGTGCGCAACGTGAACAAAATATTACCAGTACAATCCATATGCTTGAACAAGAATTACACAAAGTTGGTATAAGTGATTTTCAGATTCAAGGTCGTCCAAAACATCTGTGGTCAATTTATCAAAAAATGCTGAGAAAAGATAAAAGCTTTAATGATATTTATGACCTCGTTGCCATTCGTGTGCTTACCAAATCGGTGGGCGACTGTTATTTAGCGCTTGGTGCAGTGCATACGATTTGGCATCCTTTGCCTGGTAGGTTTAAAGACTATATTGCTATGCCTAAGCCTAATGGTTACCGTTCGCTTCATACAACAGTTGTAGGTGTAGACGCGCGTCCTATTGAGATCCAAATTAGAACGTTTGAAATGCACGACCAGGCAGAATATGGTATCGCGGCACATTGGCTGTACAAGAAAAACGGTAGCAGTACAGGTAAAATGTCGCGCGATGAAGAAGAAATTGACTCGCAGATAAACTGGATTCGCCGAAGCCTCGACTGGGCAGTTGATGAAGACCTAGAAGATCCGCATGAATTTATGCACAACTTGCGTCTTGATCTTTTTGAGGACGAAATCTTTGTATTTACGCCAAAAGGCGAGGTTGTAAGCTTGCGTCGAGATTCAACGCCTCTGGACTTTGCCTATTCGGTACATACAGAAGTGGGAAATCATTGCGTAGGTGCAAAAGTTAACGGATCAGTTGTGCCGCTTACGTATCGTTTGCGCAACGGCGACCGCATTGAAGTGCTTACCAATAAAAACGCAAAACCTAGCCATGACTGGCTCAATATTGTAGTAACTCCTTCTGCAAAAGCTAAAGTACGAAAGTACTTTTCTGCATTGTCACGCACCGATGATGCCGAAGCGGGTCGTGTGGATTTGGCTCATGAGCTGCGTAAAAAAGGCTACGGCATTTCAACATTGCGTGTTACCAAAGCACTTGAAGACGTGGTGAGCCAGTTTGATTTTGTGCGCGTAGAAGATTTGTTAGCAGCACTTGGAACGGGAAAAATTTCTACCAAACAAGTTGCTAATAAAATCGAAATTGCTATCGAAGGCACTGACGCTGTTCATGCCCAAGTTGTTGCCAAACATGCTGAACAAAAAATTGCTATCGAACAAGATTTGCCGCTTGCGGTACAAAAATTTGAGCAATATCGTAAAAAACGCAAACAGGCAAACTGCGGCGTTGTTGTTAAGGGCGATCCCGATTTATTGGTACATCTTGCGCATTGTTGCAATCCTGTGGCTGGTGACGAGATCGTGGGCTTTGTAACGCGTGGACGTGGCGTCTCTGTTCATCGTTGCTCGTGTCCTAATAAAAAAGGGCTGGACGCTCACCCCGAGCGTATGATAGAAGTTGCATGGGATACAACGGGCGCAACAGAGTTTCAAGTTGAAATTGTGGTTGAAGCAACCGATCGTATGGGGTTGCTCAAGGATATTACTTCAAGTTTATGCGATGCAGGAAGTAATATTTTATCTGCAGCAACGCAAACCTCATCTCATGGATTGGTGAGGATGCGCTTTTTGCTGGCAATTTCTGACGCCTCACGTTTGCCTGCGCTCTTTGCAAGTGTAAAACGTGTACAAGCTGTTTTTGACGCACGTCGTATTCTTCCGGGTGAAGGAGGAAACGAAATGAAGCGCATGTTGTAAGAGGTGTGTTGTTTTGGCGGGCTGCGTTATTGCAGTGCGTTACCCTAGCTAGCGTTTGGTTACAACATTTTCGTGCAAAAGTCGTTGTTTGGTAAGCTGTGCGCGCATACAGGTGTTGTTGTGCGTGCTCACATCCTTAAGATAAGAGGTACTTTATGATGGAAGATACGCTTAATTCCCACGCGTCCGTGTCTGATTCATCCGCTCAGATGCCCGAGCCTTTAGAAGAGCTTCAAGGTTTTATCGTTGGTCCTTTATGCACTAACTGCTATTTATACGAGTCCATTGACAATGGTGAACATGTAGGACTTATTATCGATGCTGGAGATCAGGGGACAGCTATTGCCCAACATTTACCTCAAGAGTTGCACATTCGCTATATCCTTGCAACTCATGGGCATAACGACCATGTAGGTGGTGTGGCACAGCTCCACCGTCTTACGGGTGCACGCTATGGCATTGCCGCTGCCGATGAAGATCGCGCTTTATCGGCACAAGGACCCGATGAGCTTGGATATACCTACGAAGCAAATGCACCGCACGCTGATTTTTACCTCGAAGATTCAATGGTGCTTGATTTGGGTGCAGCGTCGTTTAAGATTATGTCGGTACCAGGTCATACGCCCGGAAGTGTTATTATTATCGGTCAAGGTAAGGCTCAAGGTTTGGTGTTTACGGGAGATACTCTTTTTAAGGGAAGTATTGGACGTACCGATTTGCTAGGCGGTGACGACCGCTTAATGCAGCAAAGCTTAAAGCGCATTGTTCGCGAGCTTGACCCCAATTCACATATTTTTCCTGGGCACGGTGACCCATCGCGGATGTATAAAGAACTTGAACATAATCCGTTTTTGCAGCAATACAAGGCATAAGTGCTGGTAAATAGCTTGTATGCGAACTTGCACATATAATAAGCAAAAAATAACCTTTGCCAAAAGCCTGTGATGTGCTATATTTTTACACGCACCTATCAAGCGGTGTTGCAAACGTGCCCGAGTGGTGGAATTGGCAGACGCGATGGATTCAAAATCCATTTCTGGCAACAGAGTGTGAGTTCGAGTCTCACCTCGGGCACCACGTATGCTTTTCAGTATGTTTAGATTATGATTTCGCCTGGTTTTTAGCAAAAAGCTTGAAAATAAGCATGTAAAAGCGTATTGTAAGCAAAGATAAAGCGGAGCTGTTACGGCTCTCACCTTATGGCGCTCAATGTAGCTATCAGGTCAAGCAAATATGATACACGTTATGTATGATAATTATGCCTGACCTTTTGTGTCGGGTTTTTTTATGCCGACATTTGTTGTTATGCTCTATATGGGGCGTTACCTAAGGTTTAGGTTATGTGAAAGGAAGGTGTAGAAGATAGCCAAGAACGACGCAACTCGCATCAATGACGAAATTACAGCACGTACTTGTCGTCTTATCGGTGTTGATGGTTCTCAGTTAGGTTTGTTTGGTGTTCGTGATGCTCAGCGGATCGCCGATGAACAAAATCTCGATTTAGTAGAGATTGCACCGGGAGCAGAGCCTCCTGTATGTAAGGTGATGGACTATCGCAAATTCAAGTACGATCAAGACCGCAAAGCAAAGCTTGCTCGTAAAAAGCAGGTTAAAATTGAGGTCAAAGAAATGAAGTTTCGTCCAAAAATTGATGTGGGCGACTACACCACCAAGAAGAATCATGTTATGCGCTTTTTGAAAAAAGGAGCGCGTGTCAAGATTACTATCATGTTCCGCGGCCGTGAAATGGCGCATCCCGAACAGGGACAAAACGTTTTGGACCGCTTGGCTGCCGATTTAAAACCGTATGCAACGGTAGAGGCAAAGCCAAAAATGGAGGGACGCAATATGCACATGCTTGTTGCTCCCATTAAGGGTGCTTTTGATGAGAAAGCTCCGCGTCAAGATCAAGCGCAGGTTGAGAAGAGCGAAGAGTAGTAAAAGGAGAGCTAGTTATGCCTAAGATGAAAACTCACAAAGGTTCGGCAAAACGTTTTCGCCGTACAGGAACCGGAAAAATCATGCGTGCTAAAGCATTCAAGAGCCACATCTTAACTAAGAAGTCTCAAAAGCGTATTCGCGGTTTCCGTAAAGAAACTCTTGTTTCCAGTGCAGATGCTCAAGTTGTATCACAACGTATGGGCAATTAGTTTGACGCACATGCGTCTTTTGAAGAAAATTTCTTAAGGAGTTGATGAGATATGGCACGTGTAAAACGCGCAGTTGCAGGTCGTAAAAAGCGTCAAACACTCGTAGAGCGCTCAAAGGGTTATTACGGAGTAGGCTCTCGTACCTTCCGCGGTATGAAAGAGCAAGTTCAGCATTCTCTTCAGTATGCATATCGCGACCGTCGTAATAAAAAGCGCGAGATTCGTGGTCTTTGGATTCAGCGCATTAATGCTGCTGCTCGCTTGAATGATCTTTCTTACAGCACTTTTATGCATGGTCTTAAAGTTGCCGGTGTTGAGCTCGACCGTAAAGTTTTGGCTCAAATTGCCTGCGAAGACGAACAAGGCTTTGCTGATTTGGCTGCAGTTGCTAAAAAAGCATTGGCAGAGTAGGCATACGAATAGTAGTAGCTATACGATTAGTATTTGCCATTACTTAGTGTTATCGCTAAAACCCGATCTTGCATGAGGTCGGGTTTTTCTTATAGCCCGTATTTACTAATGCGCATGCAATGCCAATACAATGTTGTATAATCATCGTAAGAAACAAGGGGTGATTATATGGCAAAAACAGCTAACTTGTATACTCGGATAGACCCGGAGCTAAAAGAGCAGGCAGAGTATATATTAAATTCTTTGGGTCTTCCTCCTTCGAGCGCTATTACCATGTTTTATAAGCAGGTGGTTTTGCAGCAGGGGCTTCCTTTTGATGTAAAACTAGGCTACAGTAAGCCGCTTGATATAAGCTCGATGAGCAAGGACACATTAAACGCAGAATTGGAAAAAGGATATCAGTCCATACTATCGGGCAATGTAAATCCTGCAGACGAGGTTTTTGAGTCCTTGCATAAGGAATTTAACCTATGAGTTACACGGTGTCTATTTCACACGATGCCGAAGCAGACCTACGGGGTATCTATGCCTATATTACGTTCAATCTCTTGTCGCCGAAAAATGCTCAAGGACAAATAAGCAGGTTAGAACAGGTGATATTGAGCCTTGGTGACTTTCCCGCACGACATCGTTTAGTGAGCTTTGAGCCTTGGAAAAGTCGAGGTCTTCGCGTCATGTTGTGTGATAATTTTCTTATTTTTTATTTTGTTTTTGAAGAAAAACACGAAGTTATAGTTTCTCGTGTGCTTTATGGGAAAAGAGATATTGAAAAGGTTATACATGGCAATTAAACCTTTTTGCGATAACTTCTCTTATCGTTAAAAATCGCGCTCAATATCCTTCCTGTGCTTGCAAAAAAGTGTAGATATACTGCCCACGCTACCAACTCATGCAGAAGCGTAGTCTCAATGTCAAAGGCTGATTAGGTGAGTGCAAGTTTGTTTTTGTGTAGCGGGCTTAGCGAGGGCGATCGTTAAAGGTTTAGCTTGATGTGCCTTTAGGCTAGACTCTCGCGGTTTTTGAGCGTGTTTTAGCTGTATGAAAAACATGTCGTCTCTCTAGGGTTGAGTACACAAGATGTTAACGGTAAAGGATATAATCATCTGCATGCAGATGATTATGTAAATACACATTTTATTTAAACACCTAGAAGCATTATATTGCGAAGGAATATTTTATTATTAAACAAAAAGAAGTCTTAAGAGGTGGATTATATGCTTCATGATATTTGTACATCCTCAATATGGAATGTGCTTACTTCAATAAGTACTTGTGCTGCAGTTATTGTTTCTTTATATCTTGCTAATAGACCCAAGAGACTAGTGAGAAAATTACACATTTCGCAGCAGTTTATTGAGGAATACGCTAATGGAAAAATATATTTATTGGTAACAATTGAAAATGTAGGTAACGTACCTATAGCTTTGAACGATTATGGATGCAAGTATAATAAAGGAAATAACATTATCTTAGATATACAAAAATATCTTGATGGAAAGTATGAACTTATAGTTATTCAGCCAAATGATGTTAAGGTAATCACGTATGCACATGATTTTGGCCGCAAATATCAAGAAAACGATGAAATAATATGTAATTCACGTCAATACAAATTATTTAGAGAGGCTAAATTTATGGCTGAAGATACCCTAGGAAATTTTTATTACTAAGCGGTTTCAACCCATTAACTGGATATCGGTTTGCAGTTGGCCAATATATTTTCGAGTACTTACGGAAACCAGAATATTGGGGCGACAAATACTTTGCTTTGTGGAGATTTTATACTCCAGAATTTAGTGTTGATAAACATGATATTAAAGCACGTTCTTTATGTCAGCTGTATGTTCGCAACAGCCATCTATTAAAGATAAGGTGACAGATATAGATATTGCTCATATGTCTGCTACTGCCTTAGGCTATATTCACTGGGGAATTCCAAAAAATAAAGGTTATTATAGCTTAGGTGATTTAGGTGGATGGTTGTTAGATTTACTACAAATGTTTGGAAATTATAGGAGGGTTGCCAAAGATCAAGATTTATCGAAATGGTTAAAGGAGCATTTGGGTAGTAAAACTGATGGACAAGGATTTGGTTATGACGATGTACTCGCAGACGCAGATGCTTATCTCATTGTTTCTTCCATGAAGAAAGATAATAGTGATACAAGGTTTTCAAAATCTATATCACAACTATATCAGCTTAGTAAGCGTGAACGAATTAAGATGTTTTATCAAGAACGATTTAATTCGTCTAAAGATAATGTCATTAGTGCCTTCACAAAATTAGCTGATCGTATAGATTTTGCCCCGTTAGAAAATGTAAAGGAAGGCCTTTTGAAACAAGCTGCTAAAACTGATGTTTTGCCTACGAGGGCGGAAGCCAAGATATTAGGTCAAATGTATGCGGAGTTTATGGCAAGCTAATTATCATATTTCTATAGTCAGAAGGAGTTCATAGCATTTTAATGCTGTGAACTCCTTCTTATTTCGAGTTACTTATTGCGGAGTATTAAAATCAACAACTAAAATTAGGAAGGAAAAGAAAGCAAATAATAAGGAGAAGGCAATTATTAGCAGTGTGAAAATGACTGCTACTACTTTTAATGAGATAAGTATGACCTTTATATATATTGGCTTGTTAGTTTGAGGCAGTTTCTTTGTTGATGTAGCGGTAACGATTTTAAGAACTAGTGATATGCCTAAAAGAAGATAGCCTATACAGCAAATGGATAACGTTAGCGTATTGGATAGGTTAATTTGCTCTGTAGTTGTAGGCTTATGGACTAAGTATATGGGAAGAAAATGCGTAATGTTACTTTCTTCTAAAATCACTAAAAGTAATGAGAAAACACCTAATGCCCAAAGGATATTTGCTACGGTTTTACATTTTTTCATTACATCTACTCCATGAACTGTTTTGTCCTACTAATTATATAATACGCGCAAGCTTGCTGAAAGGAGGATGAGTCTTGCCAAGAAAACCTAAAAGACCGTGTTCTTATCAAGGCTGTCCGAACCTAACTGACGGCAGGTTTTGCGAGGAACATTTAAAACAAGAGAACAGACGATACGAAAAATACGAGCGTCCTTATGATGCTCACAAGCGTTACGGCAGAGCATGGCAGAAAGTCAGAGATTCTTATGTGAGAGAGCATCCTTTCTGTGAGCTTTGCTTTAAGAACCATATGCTTGTTCCTGTTGAGCAGGTTCATCATATTAAACCGATTGCTGAAGGCGGAACGCACGCTAGAGAGAATCTTATTTCTCTATGCAAATCCTGTCACTCTAAAATTCACGCTAAGCGTGGAGATCGCTGGCATAACAAAAATGACCACCTCAAGTTAGATGGTCATTTACAGGTTGAACAGGTCTGCGTTGCTTCTTGTGCGGGAAGCAATAAGAATAAGCTCATCTTCGCTGACAGTGTAGATTAAAAGCCAGTCTGGCTGAATGTGACATTCTCTAAATCCTTAGTAGAATCCACTAAGAGCGTGGTCTTTGTATGTGAGCTCTAACGCAGAGTTCATATCTGACACATGTGTCAGAAGAATTCATTGACTTCTCTCGGATGCCGTAATAAAGTAAGGAGTCATACATGCTATGAAATAAATGGTACAAAGCGTCAAAATAATTCAATAGGATACTAAATATGGACATTAAAAGAGAACACTACTTACAGCAGCTCATCAATAAAAAAGATGATGGAATGATTAAAGTGATAACCGGTATCCGCAGATGCGGAAAATCATATCTCTTGGATCCTTTATACCGCAACCATCTATTGGCTGAAGGCGTACCTGCAAATCACATAATCAAAATAGAATTAGACCGCGCTATCAACAGAAAATATCATAATAATCCAGAACAATTGGAACAAGATATTTTGACTATGATTAAAGATAGTGACCCTTATTATCTTATTTTGGATGAAATCCAGTTAGTAGAAGGATTTGAGTTAGTTGTAAACGGGCTCTTACATGAGCAAAATCTTGATATTTATATTACGGGAAGCAACTCAAAATTCCTTTCATCAGATATTATTACTGAGTTCAGAGGGCGCGGAGAACAAATACATGTTCACCCTCTTTCGTTTTCTGAATTTTATGCAGCTTCGAATTTTGATAAAACTGAAGCGTGGAATGAATATATTACTTACGGTGGCATGCCACTTAATATGTTTAAAAAGAGTGATAAAGAGAAGGCTACATACTTAAAAAATTTGTTCGAGCAGACTTACGTTCGCGATATTACAGAGCGCCACGGCATCAAACGCGTGGACGTTATGGATACCCTTATCAATATTCTTGCATCTTCTATCGGTTCATTAACAAACCCTAAAAGAATATTTGAAACTTTTAAAAGTAAAGGCGAAAAGGAGCTGTCATTAAACACCATTATTTCCTATCTTTCTTATGCAGAAGATGCTTTCATTGTCAAAAAAGCATCGCGGTATGACATCAAAGGAAGAAAATATATCGGTGCTCTTCAGAAATATTATTTTTCTGATTTAGGGCTTAGAAATGCACGCCTAAATTTTAGACAGCAAGAAGAATCGCACCTCATGGAAAACGCTATTTATAATGAGCTCATTATGAGAGGCTATAACGTTGATGTTGGCATCGTTGAAATTCGCAACGGAAATAAAAAAATCCAAACAGAAGTAGATTTTGTATGCAACTTTGCCGACAATAAATGCTACATCCAATCTTCTCTTAACTTGGCCACCCACGAGAAAACGCTGCAGGAAACGCGTCCTTTTATGCATATAGCAGACAATTTTAAGAAGATTATTATTGTAAAAGATCGTACTAAACCTTGGGTGACGGAAGATGGAATTCAGGTTATAGATATTATTGATTTCCTTCTTGATGAAAAATTTCTGGAACGATAATAGCTAAACATTTGAATGATAGCTTTTCCTATCTTTAAAAGGTGCGCTCAAAATCCATGCTGTGCACTCAAAAATGTAGAAACACTACTCGTGTTATCAACCTACGTCGAAACTATAGTATTGATGCCAAAGACTGATTAGGTGGGTGCATTTAAGCTTTGTGCTTTTGATTTCTTCTTCGTAAAAACTCTTTAACAATGATTGGAATTATAGTTGGAATACATTCAAGAGTAACAAAAAATGTAATGTATGTGCAAGTCCAGCTATTACCCAATTGCCGAGGAGACTCTTGTAATATCAATAAATCAATAGCAGGTGCGATGAGCGCGATAACGATGGTTTTACAAACTCCTAAGTTTTCGAGTGTTTTTTGATTGACAACGATTGAGTAAAGAACAAGTCTTGTTAAACCAAATACGTGAGCTATGAAAACTAATAAAACAGGTGAGTCATAAGCAATTTCTGGGTTAAACAATCTAAGTGAGTTAAGGATTAGTCCTAAAAGAGGTAATAATAATGAAAAAAGGAATAATCGTATAGCTTGATACATAGATTTCTTCATTACAACCTCCTTAAATTTATATAGCAAAGCAGATGACTACTGTCGTAGACGGACCATTTTTCACTCATTTTACGTTAATTTATCTTACTTGGAAAGGGAGGATAAGTCTTGCCAAGAAAACCTAAAAGACCGTGTTCTTATCAAGGCTGTCCGAGATGTATCTACAGGAAATGATACGAAGTTTGGCGGTTGTTGCTTAGAAGAACACTGTAAATAAGGGTTTATTGTAGGCTGACGAAACAGAAAAACGTGAATGAAAATCCAGCGTGAACTGACGCTGGATTTTTTCTTTTATAGGGGTGTCTTTTTGCTTTTAGGGGTGTGTGCTATTTAGACAAGGGTGTGTGTTTTTGATTTAGGGGGTGTGTGCTTTTAAGAATTGACATGTAAAGACTATTTCTTTTGTTAGTTCATTGATGATATTACCTTTGTGATAAGGAAGTCCTCCGATAAAGTAAATTCAGGAATATGATTCTACCATATCGGGACATTTCATTTGTGTTATACCAAGACATTATCATTTGTGGCTTATAACTGTTTCCCACAAGTCTGGCAAACACCTTGACAGTTAGAATAAGTTAACTTATAATCCTCTTATAGACGCAACGGTCGGTAGTGAGGGTTTATGGGCAGGAATAAGAGATTATCAGCCGAAGAAAGAAAAAAATCTATCAAAGAAGCAGCCGCGCGAGTTTTTGTGGCCAAAGGCTTCGCGCATACAACTATGGAAGATTTGATCCGCGAAAGCGGCTTATCTAAGGGCGGTTTTTACCATTATTACAAAAGTACGACTGATGTTATCTACGACATGATGCTCGACGGTATCGCTTATCGTAACACTGTGATAAAAAGCTCGTTACCTCTGGGCAAGACAGCGGAAACTGATTTTATTGCCGAAGAACTTACTAAGAAAGTAAGCGACACCACTATCTTGTCAAGTGTTTACGTCGAATTCCTGTTGGCCAAAAAAAGGAATGCCAAACTGGAGGAAATTTATGGGCAATTGGAGCGTATAACCATAGATTCATTTGAGGCAATGGATGTTAATCTGCCTGAACTCAAAGTACCAGCGGAACGGACGGAATTCCTCGGCTTTTTTATTAATTCCATGATTCTGGGAGTGAACATCTTGAGCGGGTCTAAAACGGTACATGAACATCATGACTTGATTAGAACTATGTTTCGAATGATTCTGCTGCAGTAGGATAACTGTCTGGACTTACAACGGTCGATACTCAGAATTGCCGAGATTTAGAACGGCCGAGGTCAGAGGTCGAAGAAAAAGCATTGAACATAAAAGAGTAATAACGGGCAAGAACAGAGGAGGCAATATGAAAGTCTATAAAAAATTATTGGCTTATGTGCCGGCGATGATGCCGTTGGTATACATAGCTATTTTGGGATCGGTCTTATCCTGTTTACTGATTAATTACGGGTACTATTTAATTTACGGCTTCCTCAGGGAATTGGTACTCGAAGCGAATATGGCTGCGGCAGCAACGTTTGCCGTCAAGATTGCGGCATTTATTCTAGCTGGAAACATACTATACTCCTTTGCCATTTTGTTGGCCCACCGTGTCGGATTTCGCTTGGAAACCGTTCTCAAGAAACGTGGGGTAGAGGGTTTGAGTAAGGCTGGTTTCCGTTTTTTCGACACTCACCCGTCGGGTACGGTTCGCAAAGTTATTGATGACAACACCGCTTTGACACACAAAATTGTGGCCCATATGATACCGGACAATACCAAAGCTATGTTAACGCCTGTCATTATACTTGCTTTAGGTTTTAGCATCAACGTTCGTGTGGGAGTGTGTATCCTCGTTTTGACGCTGGTGGCGGTTGCAATTTTAATGTCGATGATGGGCGGCAGCGATTTCATGAAAGTTTATCAGGAAGCGTTGGATAAATTATCCGGGGAAACGGTAGAATACATCCGCGGCATTTCTGTTATTAAAATTTTCGGCGTTTCAGTCAGTTCAATGAAAAAACTTTTTAAGCTGGTACACGAATACTCGGACTACGCTTACAAATATTCGCAGAAATGCAAAAAGCCGTATGTGATTTATCAGTGCATATTTTTCGGGTTGTTGGCCATATTGACCATTCCGACGGTTTTTTGTCTATCGGCCTTGGGTGACCCACGGCTTCTTGCACTGGATTTGGTGATGACCTTGTTCTTGTCCGGCCTGATGTTCGCCGCCATGATGCAGGTTATGTACGTAAATATGGATATGTTTCAGGGGAATTATGCCGTCGACACCCTGGAAAAATTGTACGCGCAAATGGCCGAAGATGAAATTTCATTCGGGCACGTTACGACTTTTGCCGACCATTCCATTGAATTTAAAAATGTAACCTTTGCTTATGCCGACAAAAATGTTCTGGAAAATCTTTCGTTCAAACTGGATCAAGGCAAAATTTATGCCTTGGTTGGGGCTTCCGGTTCCGGTAAATCGACTATCGCTAAGCTTATTTGTGCCTACTACAACATTAAAGATGGCGAAATTTTGATTGGCGGCAAAAGAGTAGAAGAATACACACAGGAAGCTTTAATCAGGGAAATTTCCTTTGTTTTCCAAGACAGTAAGCTATTCAGCGACACTATTTATAATAATGTCGCCATGGCGCGGGAAAATGCTACACACGATGAAATCATGCGGGCCATGTCATTGGCTGGACTGGACAGCCTTTTGGCTAGTTTGGAACAGCATGAACAAACCCGCGTCGGCAGCGACGGGATTCGGCTTTCCGGCGGTGAGTCGCAACGGGTGGCGATTGCCAGAGCAATTTTGAAAGATTCACCGATTGTCATTATGGATGAGGCTTCGGCCTCGGTAGATCCGGATAATGAACATGAGTTGCAAAAGGCCTTTAAGCATTTGATGCACGGCAAAACGGTGGTTATGATTGCACATCGTCTGTCTGCCATCAAAGGCGTAGACGAGATTTTACTGGTCGAAGACGGCAAAATTGCCGGAAGAGGGTCACATGACGAATTAATGGCACGCGAAGGGAAATATAAGCAACTTTACAATATGTATACTGCGGCGAATGAATGGAGGGTCAGTGATGAAACAATTTCTCATGCGTAATTTTGCCCTTACAGATCAAGGCGCAAAAGGGGTTCTTAAAGCCGGGATAGCCAGCTTCTTTGTTTTTGTTATTAACCTTTTCCCGGCATTTATACTCATGCTTTGGCTGGATCAGCTGCTTTTGCATCATGTTAGATCAACTGGTTTCTATCTTTGTGCTGCAGCTCTGACCTTGGTCGTCATGTTCTTTCTTTTGAACCGGGAGTACGACTTGCAATATAACGAAACCTATAAAGAGTCAGCCAATTTACGGATAGGTATAGCGAAGAAATTATCCGAATTGGATATGTCTTACTTCTCCACCCATGATTTGTCCGATCTGTCGCAGAGTATCATGGCTGATGTGGCGGCTATCGAGCATGCTTGCAGCCATGCGGTGCCAGCTGCCATCGGCTTTGCCTTTTTTATGCCGTTGATGACGATTTTGATGCTGCTGGGAAGCTGGAAGATGACGTTGGCAGCCGTAGGTCCGACTTTGCTGTCATTTTTGCTGATTCTATTGGCCAAAAACACCTCAAAACGTTTGTTTGATAAGTTCTATGTCCGCCTGCGACGCAATTCCGAGGCCTTTCAGGAGCGTATCGAGCTAGCAAAAGAAATAACGGCTTTCAACATATCGGAAAAAATCAAGGCTAAGCTCTATACCCGTCTGGATGATTCAGAGAAGATTCGATGGCAAACGGAAAGTGGTAATGGACTGATAATGTTGTTTTCAAGCATATTTTCTTACTTTTCTTTGGCTCTGACTATTCTTGTCGGCGTGCTTCTTTTACAGCGCGGGGAAATTTCTTTGTTGTACCTGCTTGGCTACCTTTTAGCCACAATAAAAATAAAGGATGTTGTCGATGCGAATATGGACTTTTTCATGGAAATATATTATGTCGATTCAGCAGTCAAACGGATCAATGAAATTCGCCAAGCTAAGGTGATGCCCGGCCGGGATACACAATTTTCGCGGTTCGACATTGATGTGAAAAGTTTGGATTTTTCCTACGATGGACGGAAGAAAGTCTTGGACGGGGTAAGTTTCTCGGCACCGCAAGGCAAGGTGACGGCTCTGGTTGGTGAGTCCGGCTGCGGAAAAACGACGCTGCTGCGCCTTATTTCACGCTTGTATGATTTTGATAAGGGTGAGGTTTTGATCGGTGGGGAAAACATAAAGCAAGTATCGACCGAAAGTCTTTATCGCAATATATCAATCGTTTTTCAGGATGTAAAACTGTTCAATACCACGATTATGGAAAACATCCGCATCGGTCGCCAAACCGCCACGGATGAAGAGGTTAAGGAAGCGGCTCGCCTCGCCAACTGCGACTTTATCAATGAGCTGAAGGACGGATTTGCCACGACCATTGGCGAAAACGGTGAACAGCTTTCCGGCGGAGAAAGGCAAAGAATATCCATTGCTAGGGCCTTTTTAAAGGATGCGCCCATTCTGATCCTCGACGAAATCGCTTCAAGTTTGGATGTGGACAACGAAAGAAAGATTCAGTGCTCATTGAATAAATTGATTGCCGAAAAGACGGTAATCATTATTTCCCACCGCATGAAGTCCATTGAAAATGCGGATGAGATTGTGGTTTTGCATAACGGAAGGGTAGAGCAAATCGGTCGCCATCATGAACTTTTAAAAACGTCCCCAAGCTATGCCCGACTTATTGAAAAAACGAAGGCTGCGGAAGATTTTGTGTACTAAACGTTAGCACTCGAAAAAATATGTAATAGGAGGCATTATGAATAATCAAAAAATCAGCAATAAGCTGGAATTAAAAGATCTCGTCCTGATCGGGGTATATGCTGTCATATACCTTGTCATGATGTTTGCTGTCGGTATGATGGGGGTAGTACCGATACTCTTTCTCATCTACCCTGCCGTAGCTGCCATTATCTGCGGCCCCTTGGTGCTCCTTTTCATGGCCAAAGTGCCGAAACCAATGGCTTTGGCTATTTTTGGCCTCATTATGCCCGTAATTATGCTGCTTGGGGGGCACACGTATGTTGTTATTGTCGTAGCGGCGATAATACTTGTGATTGCGGAACTGATCCGCAAATTGGGAAACTACCGCAGCCTAAAATACAACATGTTATCTTACGCCGTTTTTTCCATGTGGATCGGCGGTAGCCTAAGTCAAATGGTCTTGGCGCGTGAAAAATATCTTCAAATGTGTAAAATGATGGGCGATAGTTATGGGCCAGCCTTGGCAGAATTGATAACCTATCCGAACTTGGCTCTCGTCTTTCTTGGCGCCTTTGTCGGTGGCCTGATAGGAGCTTTATTGGGCAAAAAAATTCTTAAAAAGCACTTTATTCGGGCAGGTCTTATCTAATGTTCGTTTATCGGGAATCAGCCCTTAACCCTAACCCTATCAGCAAATTTCTCGTGTTGATCCTCATGAGCTTCACTGTCTTTCATGTGGTTCATACCGAGATTTTGCTGGCGGCTTTTTTGAGCTTGCTTTTCTTTATCAACGGGTATCGCATGTACGCCATAAAGGTTTTTTTCATATATACGGTACTGACACTTGTGCCGAGCTTTCCCGACTTGGAAAAGCTGCCCGCCCTGCTAAAAATGAGCCTTGGTCTGGCCTTGCTCGTCCGCATTTTCTTTTTGCCTTATTTGGCTGGGAATCTTCTGATTAAAACATCAGATGTGAGCTCGATTATCAGCTCTTTGGGTTTGTTAAAAATTCCTCAGCAGGTGTCAATTCCACTAGCAGTCATGTTCCGCTTTTTTCCATCTTTCCAGGAAGAAAAGGCCAACATAAAAATGGCGATGAAAATAAGGGGCGTTTCTCGGAAAAATTTTCTGAAATATGCTGAATATGTTTTCGTTCCGTTGTTGATTTTGTCGACGAATATCGCCGATGATATTGCAAAAGCAGCAGAGTGCAAAGCCATCGAGGCTCCGGGCAAAAAAACTAGGTATTTTGCAATTAAGTTCCGGCTGATCGATTTTATCTATCCCGCCTTGGCCCTGCTTCTGCTTGCGGGAGGCGTGCTTCTATGATCAAAATTGAAGACTTAACCGTTTCCTACAGTGACACGCCGGTGCTGAAACACCTTAATTTACAAATTGAGGACGGGGAGTGCGTCGTGCTGACCGGTGAAAGTGGGAGCGGTAAATCGACACTTTTAAATGCCATTAACGGTTTGGGCGAGAAATACGCCAACACAAGGACAAAAGGTTGTGTGACCGTTGATGACGCTGATGTAGGAACCCTGGAGACGTATCAAATTTCTGAGCTGGTGGCCTGTGTTTTTCAAAATCCTAAGACCCATTTCTTTAATGTTAATACTACCCAGGAGCTGCTGTTCTTTTTGGAAAATATCGGCTTGGAGCGGGCAGAAATGGATCGCCGTCTTGACAAATTGCTCAAGCTTTTCCCGATTAAGGCTTTGCTCAACCGCAGCATTTTTGAACTATCCGGCGGGGAAAAACAGGTTCTGTGTCTGGCCAGCGCTTATATCTCTGGCTGTAAATTCATTTTGCTTGATGAGCCAACCTCCAACTTGGATCACCGATATATCGACGTGCTCCGGCAAATGCTCGAGACTCTTCGCGCGGAAAAAATCGCGTTAGTAATTGCCGAACATCGTCTTTATTATTTGAACGGACTTTTCGACCGTTTAGTCCTTCTTAAGGGGGGAGAGATTGCCAAAATCTACACTAAAGAGGAGTTTAGCCGCCTTGCTTCAAACGACTTGCATGCGGCTGGGCTACGCGACAAAAAACCGGAAAGTATTAAGCTGCAGCCTTGCCCCGCAACTGGCGAACTATATATTAAAGAAATGAATATTGCCTTCACTCCGACTTCAGGGCTGGAGCTTGAAGATCTGTATTTTAAAAATAATTGTATTTACGGCATTATCGGCCGTAATGGCTCTGGCAAAACAACGTTTTTGAAAGCTCTGATCGGGGTGCTTAAAAAATCGCGGGAATCTGTATATTACGCAGGGCAGATTTTGAACAAGCGGGCCAGACTGCGCCGCTCTTATCTGGTTATGCAGGATGTCAATGCGCAATTGTTTACCGAGGCAGTGGAAACAGAACTGCGGCTAAAAAATGCCCGCGTACCTGAGACAGAAATCGATTCTGCGCTGAGCAGTCTGAACTTGTTGCCATATAAGACGGTGCATCCGATGAGCTTATCCGGCGGTCAAAAGCAGCGGGTGGCGGTTGCAGTTGGCATTATCGATGAGGCTGATTTTATGTTTTTCGACGAGCCGACAAGCGGCATGGATTACAAAAATATGCTCGCCGTTTCTGGCTGCATCAGAGGGTTGAGAAATGAACAGCGAATAATTTTTATCGCTTCGCATGATTTTGAATTTTTAAATGTTACTTGTGATTATGTTCTGGATATGGAAAGGGCGAATGGGCTTTTGGGCAGGGAACAAGTGTTATAGTAAAGTGAGTACAAAAGTGATCTTTACGCTGAAAAGATGCATAATATAAAGGTATCTATGCGTGATTTCCGCATGTACTGGGGTGATCCACGAAAAAAGCGAGCCCGAGTGCTTGCGCGAAGGAAATTCCCGCATGCGCGGGGGTGATTCTCAAGTGTATTTCTATTGTGCGCACAAATGTGTATCATAGAGTTAGAAAAATTTCTCCTGCAGCGTATGGTGTTCTTTTTGCTTTGCACATGCATGCGCTCTTTTTTTTGACGCAGGCGTTTCTCTTAGTTTAGCGCAGCTATTTGCCTATATTTGTCTTAGTGGTATTGCAGCATTGGTGGTGTGTTTTGGCGGCGCGTTTGCGGCGCGTGTACCAGAATTGCGCATGTTTTTGAAGCGTGCCCACGTTTAGCTAAGGCAGTAGCATGATTCTACCATTTCGGGACATTATCATTTCTGACGTATAACTGTTTCCCACAAGCCTGGCAAACAATCCTGGCAAATAGCTTGACAGTTAGATGATCTAAACTTATTTTATTAATTCCATGATTCTGGGAGTGGACATCTTGAACGGGGCTAAGTACTAAACATATGATGGGGCTAGTACCGATACTTTTTCTCATCTACCCAGCCGTAGCTGCCATTTGTTGTTATTGTCGCAGCGGCGATACGTGGCACTGATCGGCACGACTTTGGTGCCGCTGCTTTCTGGACTTTTTGGTTAAACTGAAGCACTCTGAAACTGAAAGGAAACGGCATTCGGCACAATTCGAAAAAGTCAGTAGAAATCAATAGAAGCTGCGGTTTATAATCGCAAAACCTATTGATTTTTCATGCGCTTGCGGTATCATAACACCATGGAGGTGGTTCTTATGATAAACAGACCGCTCTACGTCAATAAGATTGTGGCATACACCGACGCACCTTTTGTAAAAGTGTTGACGGGTGTTCGCCGCTGTGGAAAATCCACAGTTCTTAAAATGATTATGGAGAAGCTGCAACAGGAGTATGGCATTCCGTCTGAGCGAATTGTCAGTATGCGTTTCGATTCCATGGATTATGAGGATATGACAGCGAAGGAGATGTTCAAGGCTGTCAAAGAAAAGCTAAATCCAACTGGGAGAACGTATCTCTTTTTGGATGAGATTCAGGAGATTGAAGGCTGGGAGAAAGCAGTAAACTCCCTGGCAACGGATTATGATGTTGACCTTTATGTGACAGGCTCCAATTCTAGAATGATGTCTTCAGAAATTGCGACTTACCTGACCGGACGATATGTTTCCTTCCGTATCTATACGCTTTCGTTTCAGGAATATCTGGAATTCAAAAAGCAGTATACACAGGTAAAGGATATCCATGCTGAACTGGCGGACTATATCCGCTTGGGTGGCTTCCCTGCAACACACCTGCAAGAGTATTCACAGGATGAGGTTTATACGATTGTCCGGGACATCTATAATTCCACGATTTTTTCGGATATCGTAAAGAGAAATCAGATTCGTAAGATCGACCAGCTGGAAAGGGTGGTTCGGTACACATTTGCGAATGTGGGAAATTCTTTCTCAGCAAAATCAATTTCGGATTATCTGAAATCGGAGCATCGTTCTATCGACAATGAAACGGTGTACAGTTATCTGGAAAAGTTGGAGAAAGCGTATCTTCTTCATCGTTGCTCTCGCTACGACCTGCGCGGAAAGGAGATTCTGAAAACGCAGGAGAAGTTTTATCTTGCTGATACCGCTTTGCGTTACAGCGTGCTGGGCTATACACCGGACAGCGTCGCATCCAGTCTGGAAAATGTGGTGTATCTGGAGCTTTGCAGACGAGGATATACCGTGACGATTGGGAAAACACCGGATGGTGAAGTCGATTTTGTGGCGAAGAAGCAGAATGACCGGTTGTATGTACAGGTAACACAGGAGATCAAATCCAAAAAAACAGAAAAGCGTGAATATGAACGACTGCTGGAAATCCGGGATAACTATCCGAAGTATGTTTTGAGAACCGATGAATTTGCCGGAGGCAATTACCAAGGCATCAAGAGTATGCACATTGCAGATTTTCTATTGAGCACAGAATATTAACGATGAGGGCGGCGGTGAGCCGCCCTTTTTAGAGCTATAGGACAAAAAGTGTGTAAATTTACAACATATCAGCAGGTAAAACCATCTAAATTAGAGAAAAAATTGCTAATTTTAGGTTGTGGAGTATGAGTGCAAATATTTGTTCTATTTGTAGGAGTAAAATGGTAAAAACGGTAAGGGAAATGCTTCGCAACCATAGAGGATTGAGTGAGCTAAGGCGTATTAAAGCTGTATTTTGGTGGTGCTATATGCATACAGAAGCCCCTCTAGAGCCTGCAGAGATGCTTAGAAGCATGCCTAGGAATAAAGACCTGCAAACACTAGTAAATGCATTCAGACCTCATAGAGGAGAAAGTATATATATCCCGATACATATGGAAACGCTGTGGTGTACTCAGAGCTACATCACAGCGATTCCTATCTCTATACAACAGAATAACTTATTTACGCACTTTTTGTAGCCCTGAATTGACGCTAGGCCTTAATTTACTTGATGACTTTTGCTGAAATATGTAATAGAATAAATAAAACATGTGTGGAAATTCTGATCATAAGTTTCTAAATTAGAGTCTACTTTTTGGACAGTTATTTTACTCATTGTAGAGATTGATAATTAGAGGTTGATCATGGAGAGTAGTAAGAAGAAACGTAATTCAGTTTTGCCGATTATTGTTAGCGTTGGGATTGCAACTTCAATGGGTGTTGTTGCAAGTAGTGCGCCTGAGGTAGCATACGCGAGTAGCAATGCTTCTTCTGCTTCTACTGCTACGTACACAGATCGAAGCAGTTCCGAGAATGTAGAGAATCAAGTTATTACATTCAAAGATTCAGTTTTAAAAAGCAAACTGCTTGCAGTTATGAAAGAACAAAATATTATTGCTAATGATGCGAAAGATATTACAATTGCTGATGCTGAGAAGTTGACTCGTGCAAACTTACGCAATTGGAGTGTTGATAGTCTGGACGATAGTAATACTATTCATAATTTGACAGGGCTTGAACACTTTAATAACCTAGTATACCTTAATTTCTCTAATAATAAGGTTTCTAATTTGACTCCGTTGGAGAATTTAACGAGCCTAGAAGAACTTTATTTCTCTGGTAATAATGTTTCTGATTTGACTCCGTTGGAGAATTTGTTCCTAATATCCCTTGATTTCTCTGGTAATCAGGTTTCTGATTTGACTCCGTTGGGGGTTTTGGATAGCCTAGAAGACCTTTTTTTCACTGATAATAAGGTTTCTAAGTTGGATACGCTGCAGTATTTGCATAGCCTAAAAACCCTTGATTTCTCTAAAAATAAGGTTTCTGATTTGACTCCGTTGGGGGGTTTGGATAGCCTCACAAAACTTGTTTTCGATGGTAATAAGGTTTCTGATTTGACTCCGTTGGAGAATTTGACGAGCCTAGAAAACCTTCTTTTCTCTGATAATAAGGTTTCTGATTTGACTCCGTTGGAGAATTTGACGAGCCTAAAAGAACTTATTTTCATTGGTAATCAGGTTTCTGATTTGAGTCCGTTGGAGAATTTAAAGAGCCTAAAAGAACTTAATTTCATTGGTAATCAGGTTTCTGATTTGACTCCGTTGGAGAATTTAACGAGCCTAGAAAGACTTGAAATAGGGAATCAAACTATTGCTATTGACTCTAATGATAAGGAAACTACGCTACCTGTTTCTGATGTTACTTTTACTATTCAAGGTGATGGTAACAGTATTGGCAGCATTACTAATGGTGTATTTACTCTTAGCAAGGATCTACCGTATTCCGGTACTATATCTATTGATTTTAAGCACGACAATATTAAAATCGGCAGCGTTACCGCTAGCTACACTGGAACTATAACATTAAACCTTAATGTTCCTAAGATTGATGGTGGTGTTACGACTTGGGCTATTAAAGCCAAGATGAAGTATGAGGCGGATTCAAGCCTTAATTATCAAGAAAAGAAGGTAGAAAAAGCAGCCATAGATGGTACGCGTACAACGTATGCAGATGGGCGCAATACAGTAGAAGTTCCTGCTCAAGACGGTTTAACTAAGGTCGGTAATGTTGAGGTTACTCATGACGGTAATAAGACTATTACTACAACGTATACTGTTGATCCTAATACTGGTGAGTTGAGTAATCCTCAGAAGCATACTTCTATGCCTATTGGTAATTTGACTGGTTCTACTAAGACTGAGATTCTTAAAGGCAAGATGAAGTATGAGGCGGATTCAAGCCTTAATTATCAAGAAAAGAAGGTAGAAAAAGCAGCCAAAGATGGTAAGAAGGTTACTACTAGTGTTATAAACGGTGAGCCGAAAGTTGAGATAACGCAACCACAAGACGGTTTAACCAAGGTTGGTAATGTTGAGGTTACTCATGATGGTAATAAGACTATTACTACAACGTATACTGTTGATCCTGATACTGGTAAGTTAAGCAATCCTCAGAAGCATACTTCTATGCCTATTGGTAACTTGACTGGTTCTACTAAGACTGAGATTCTTCATGGTGCGATGAAGTATGAGGCTGATTCAAAACTTCCTTATAATACGCAGAAGAAGATTAGTAATCCTGTTGATGGTAAGAAGGTTACTACTAGTGTTATAAACGGTGATTCGAAAGTTGAAATAACACCAGCCAAGAATGGTTTAACTAAAGTCGGTAATAAGCAGGTTACTCATGATGGTAATAAGACTATTACTACAACGTATACTGTTGATCCTGATACTGGTAAGTTGAGTAATCCTCAGAAGCATACTTCTATGCCTATTGGTAATTTGACTGGTTCTACTAAGACTGAGATTCTTAAAGGCAAGATGAAGTATGAGGCGGATTCAAGCCTTGATTATAATACGCAGAAGAAGATTAGTGATCCTGTTGATGGTAAGAAGGTTACTACTAGTGTTATAAACGGTGATTCGAAAGTTGAAATAACACCAGCCAAGAATGGTTTAACTAAAGTCGGTAATAAGCAGGTTACTCATGATGGTAATAAGACTATTACTACAACGTATACTGTTGATCCTGATACTGGTAAGTTGACTGATCCTAAGACTTCTACAACTACAGAAACTGTACCTCCAACTCCAGATCCTGTGGTACCGCCGACTCCTGTGGTACCGACTCCAACTCCAAATCCTGTAACACCGGGAACTGAAACTGTAACACCAGGAACTGAAACGCCAGGACATGGTGGAGCTGTTGAACCTGGGCAAGGCGGAAGTGAACAAGGAGGTACTGAAAATGGCGTAGGCTCCAAAAACTCTCCATCAGCTCAGCGCAAGAACGGTCAAACGCATAAAACGCACGCTAAGAATGGTGCTAATGCTAATGCTAATGCTAATGCTAAGGAAAACTCCAAGGCAAACTCCAAGGCAAACTCCAAGGCAAACTCCAAGGCAAACTCTAACTCCAAGTCTTCTGAATCTACTAATAATTCCAGCAAGACTACCGAGTCGAGCAAGTCGTCAGCTTCTAACAGATTTGTTGCTATTATGTCCGCGTTGGGTGTGTTTATAATTGCGGTGCTTGCTGCTTTCGGAGCATTCTTTGCAAAAAAACATCGTGATAATTCTCGACGTGACGGCGAGTAATTCAGGTGCTAATTAATGTTGATCAGGTTTAATAATTGAATAATTAAATGCTGGATAGTAAAAAGTCTCACTTCGTGATAGTTCCTCGCGGAGTGAGGCTTTCTGCTATTGTGATTGAAATATGTAAAGATTATTATGGTAATCAAAGCGATGGTAGATCTTATTTACTTAAATATTCTGTTTTATACGTATTTGATACAAAGTAGTGTTACAAAAAAGGAGGCTAGTAGTGTTATGAGGAGTAAAACTATTTTTTGTAAAAACATTTTTCAATGTTGTCTTGTTATGCTTTTGCTACTAGGTACTCTCTTTTCTCTTGCTGGATGCGCTGACGATAATGAGAAGGCGGAGCTTGCGTCGTACCATTGGGAAACAGTAGCGGTGTCTCAGGAAGAGTTTCGTATACCAGAAAACTATATGAATAAAGATGAGTTGTATCTCTTTGTATCACGAGATATTCTTGATTCCCATTATGATTTGTCTAAAGTCACTCTTGGAGATAAGCCCATTAAATTAGTTGACTCATCGTTCAATTTACCTGGTGCAGGACTTAAAGCTTTATTTTTGGTTGGGAAATTTGATTTAAAAGACAAGTCAAGTTCTGTTGTTCTTAAAGTACCAGGACTTAATAAAACAGGTAATGTTGCTATAGGCTATAAGGAAAACTAGTAATATTTTGCACTCAAGAATCAAGCTTTCAAGCCAATCTTAAACCTTTTAACGATAGCTTTTTCTATCATTAAAAGGTGCACCTCTTTTTTTGTTTGTATATTTGGTTGTATCATACATTATTTTTCTACTAGAAGTTGTGCTTTATGGAAAAGAAAAATTTTATGAATGCGAAAAGCTCACACTAATTGATAAAAGTTAAAAAAATTCTTTAACAAAGCTTGAATGGGGGTGCGGGCAATTGGGAACAGCTCGCTTGTGATGCCTACTTTATCTGCTGGTTCTACCCGTTAAAAGCCATATTACAAATATACTGCCAGGTACGATTTGGTAAAATTTTCAAGGAAAAATTCAAAGAAGAAGCCGTATGTCCAGTTACAATCTGTACCCGTGATCGTACACCGTTCTATAAAAACGCAGCACACACACCGCATAGTGTTGCGGATTCGTGCATGCTGCGCTTCGCCGTTCTCTGTTTATGAATACCACGCGCCGCTTCCTCTCATCATGCATGTGCTGGTATAGCATACCCACACCTACACAAGATGCCCACATCAGCGGCACATGGCGCTCCTCGATTTCCTGCGTGTTGTGCGCGGTTGCGCGCTTACGCGGGCGTTTTGCGCGACTGGCGAGCTTTAGTGCTCGGGATAAAACCCGCTGGGCGCATCGTTCAGGTTGATGATGATGTTCTTCACCTGCGTATATGCTTCCAAAATCGACAGGTCGGTTTCACGGCCGATGCCCGACTTCTTCACGCCGCCAAACGGCGCCCCGCCAGGCACTTGGTTGTAGGTGTTTACCCACATGCGGCCGGTTTCAATGACACGCGACACACGCAGCGCGCGCGTAATATCGCGCGTCCAAACCGCACCGCCCAAGCCATAGTCTGAATCGTTGGCAAGCTTTACCACTTCGTCCTCGGTCTTGAACTTCATAATCGCAGCTACAGGGCCAAAAATCTCCTCACGCGCGACACACATATCGTTCGTTACATTGGTAAGCAGCGTTGGCTTGAAGAAGCAGCCCTTCGCTAAATCGCCCTCGGTATTACGCTCGCCACCTGCGGCAATCGTAGCTCCCTCTTCGCGCGCGATGTTCATGTACGACGCAATTTTCTTCATTTGCGCTTCATTGATTTGCGCGCCAATTTGCGTTTTCGGATCAAGCGGGTTGCCCTGTATTACGCGGTTGAACTGCTCCGTTGCGCGTTTCACGAACTCGTCGTAGATACCTTCCTGCACAAACACACGCGAGCCAGCACAGCACACTTGCCCTTGGTTGAACAAAATTCCCAGCATTAAGCCGTCGATGGCTTGGTCCATATTGCAATCGTCGAAGAAAATGTTCGCGCTCTTGCCACCCAGCTCAAGCGTTGCCGGAATAAGCTTGTCGGCTGCCGCGCGCGCTACGTTGTAGCCAACACTGGTTGAACCCGTGAACGCAAGTTTGCGCAGGCCAGGGTGGTCAAGTAGGAACTGACCGCTGCTCGAGCCCTTCCCCGAAATGATGTTGATAACACCAGCAGGAACAATGTCTTGGATAAGCTCCATCAGCACAATCACGCTCAGCGGCGTGCTGGACGAGGTTTTGAACACGGTGCAGTCGCCTGCCGCCAGGACGGGCGCCAGTTTCCACGCGGCCATCAAAAACGGGAAGTTCCACGGCACAATTTGGCCGACAACGCCGATTGGTTCGCGCATGACGATACTCAATAAATTGCCATCGAGCAACCTATTTGAGCCTTGCTGCGTTTGAACGGCGCTGGCAAACAAGCGAAAATGCTCGGACGAAAGCGGAATATCAATGTTCATAGTTTCGCGAATGGGCTTGCCGTTGTCGAGCGTTTCGATGGTTGCAAGACGCTCCTTGTTAGCGTCAATAACATCGGCAATTTTGTTCAGGATGGCGCTGCGCTGGGTAACGGAAGTGTTTTTCCACGCGGGGAACGCACACCACGCAGCTTTCACAGCGCTGTCAACGTCTTCTTTGGTGGCTTCAGCAACGTAAGCCAGGTGCTCGCCGGTGGCGGGGTTTGTGGTTTCAAAGGTTGCTCCGTCGGACGCAGGAACAAATTTTCCGCCGATAAACAGGTTATATGTATCTTTCAGTTGTACATTCATGGTAAACTCCTTACAATTAAAGTACGCGTGAAGCGGTGTGCCTCGATGTGCGGTTGCAAGCTTGCGGTATGCGAGTTGCACGTTGCACAGTTGCAGCCTTGCGATGGTGCACGTTGTGCGCGTGCGGTGTGCGCGTTGATCCTTGCGAAGTACCTCGGTGCGATGCCTCAAAAGGTTGCGCGGCTTGCAATGTTTCTTGTAGGTGAAGCGCTCTGCTTCTTCATTACGTTTACACCGTATCGCAAATCTGATATGGAATAAAGCTCCAGAATTGTTTTATTTTTAGGAAAATCTAATGAACATAAAGAAAACTAGGATGGATAAGTCCAGTTCCATACAGGCTTAGACTCTTGGCTGCATAAAAATAACATAGCAGTCATATAAAATGCTACGCTAAAAAAGTTCCCTACATTATTTGCTTTCTCACGGTGGGGGCTTGCTGGTTATTCCGGAAAATAAGGTTCCTGAGTCTAATAAGTTGCTTGCTGGGGTTTGTATCGAATATGCAAACTATAGAATAGTGAATGTCCAAATACAAGAATGCAAACCGGACAAATACTGGAATAAAATGTTGCCAAATTATCCGTAGCAAGCAAAAAACGGTTGACAGTTGCCTTAAAGATGGTACTATAAATAGCACCATAGTACTATAAATGTAACCAAAAGGCGTTCATATGGAAGTTGTCATCACAAATAGGATAGCGGTATTCCGCAAAGAAAAAGGGCTGTCGCAACACCGCCTGGCAAAAGCTGTCGGTCTAAAGCGCAGGTCAATTATGGCGTACGAGAACAACATTATCAGCCCCACCTTAGAAACAGCGTACAAAATTTCTCTCGTGTTAGGAAAAGACATCAAAGAAGTATTCATACTCAGTGATTGGAGTGAATCATGAGCCTTTTTATGTATGACATGGACGAACTTAGATCGCAGGTACAAGAGGCTTTTGGCGACACGGAACATTATTTGGTGGTCGTGAAGCACAACAACTGGCAAAGCGACATCATCAAACTTTTCATCAATTCGCTGTACTACGCAACAGATAGCAGCCGCCAATTCATTGTGTATTTTAGCCCCAAAGGCATTTACGAAAAAGAACTGGGCACACCGCTAAAGAGCGATTTTGTTCTAATGCCGTGGCATGAAATTGAAGAATTGAGCCTTAAACCATGGTGGGCGCATAAAGTTATTCGTTTCTTGCATCTTGGTAAAAACATGGGATATGAAGTTAACTTCTGGGGAAGAGTCAACAAAGACAATAAAGCTAATTTGGCGAATTTGGTGGCGAATAACTGGAGAAGAGATCTCTAACAACCTACGCACAGCAAACGGGAACAATAACACGACGTGAGCATCACAAGAGAATAGCGAACGTAGTATCAAAACGACCGTGCTACGAGGTGGTTTCACACACGCCACGGTATGTATCCTCGTTTGGGCGTTAAATTCAAGTTGGAGTTGGAATTTACGCCCAAAATGGTTAACTGGCACTTTTTCGCAGAAAAGGCACACAGCAAAAAATTGCTTCACGTACACTAAATATTTTGTTGTCCTTTGTGCCTTGGTAACACGTATTTCACGTTATGACGGACGCAGTTGGGGTGAAGATTCGATTGCGCCCGCTTTGCAATTATGTCTGGAAGCTGTTCTGAAAATTTGAATTGGCGGTCGGTTGCGCTCATTTGTCGGCAGAAATTGCGCTTTCAACGGCAATTGCCAACCGCACTTGCTAGTATGCAACTGCTGTTTCATCTATAATTTCGCCATAATCATCATGATGAATTCGAGTTTGAAATGGAGATATTTTTATGATTTTAGCAGATAAAATATTGGAACTGCGTAAACAAAACGGTTGGTCGCAGGAGGAATTGGCGGACAAATTGGGCGTCAGTCGCCAATCTGTTTCCAAATGGGAAGGCGCACAAAGTATCCCGGATATGGAGCGGATAATTGCATTGAGCCGTTTGTTCGGTGTTAGTACTGATCTTCTGGTAAAAGATGAAATTGATGTTATGGGGAACAACGTCGACGCAGATGAAAATGCCTGCCAGGAAGAAGCCGGTGTTCGCATGCGGGTAATTAAGCTGGAAGAAGCCACCGCTTATATTACTCACAGAATATCATTTGCCGCCTATGTTGCTCTAGGTGTTCTTCTTTGTATTCTGGCGGCAATCCCCATGATCGGCAGCGAGCTTTTGCTTTCTCCCACCGTACATGCGCAAGTCGGTAAAACTTTGGGCTTAGCCTTTAGCGTTGCGATTGTTACCGTAGCTGTAGTTATTTTTATTATTCAGAGTTTCCACGGAAAGCGTTATCAATATTTGGAAAAAGAGGACTTTGAAACAGCTTACGGCGTTGACAGTGTGCTCAAAGAACGCTTGGAGAGGTTCATGCCGTCGTATGTGCTGCGGACGGTCAGCGGTGTCGTTTTATGTATGGTTGCCTTTATTTTTCTTATAATTTCGGATATAGCGCCGGAATTTTATCAACTTTCATCCGGCTTTTTTGTAGTTATTGCTATTGTTCTGGTGGCAGCAGCTGTTTATTTATTCGTACAGGCGAATATTGTCCGCTCGTCCTATTACCGTTTGCTGCAACCAAAGAAAAAGACTGTCTATCCTGAAAAGATTAGGGTATTGCTCGAAGCTTACTGGATTATAATTATCTTCATTTATTTAGCCTATAGTTTCATCACGTCCGATTGGAGAAAAGGCTGGATCGTTTGGCCGTTAGCCGCATTGACTTACAGAGTAATAAAAGCGGTGCTCAAAGCGTGGAGGCTCGGAAAGAAATAAATGACTTGTTTCGTTTATAATAGAAATAAATGTAAGAATCAATAGGTTTATCGACTATAATCGATAGCGTAAGCAAAAAACTGTAATCGAAAGGTACGATGTTATGTCATACATAGTACGTAACAAATATCTTAATAAGATCAAACCTTTTATTGACAAGCCTATTGTGAAGGTGATTACAGGTATGAGGCGCGTGGGAAAATCCACTTTGTTAAACATGATTCAATCTGAGTTACTTACAGACGTTCCCACAAGTCATATTATTTATATTAATTTAGAATCAGCTCAATACTTATCGGTCAAAAACGATCTTGACCTGCAAAAGTTAATTGCAACACGTAGTCAACAAATCGAAGGTAAAATATATTTTTTCTTCGATGAAATTCAGTTAGTCACTCACTGGGAGCGTGTCATAAATGCACTTAGAGTTGATTATGATTGCGATATCTATTTGACCGGCTCTAACTCAAAATTATTGTCCGGCGAGCTTGCTACCTTGCTTGCAGGGCGTTACGTGAGTTTTGAGGTGTTGCCTTTTACTTTTAGCGAATTTGTAAATTTGTATCAAACTTTGAATTTAAGCATACAGGAATTATTTCAGCTATATATCAAGATTGGCGGCATGCCCCCTCTTCATTATTTTAATGGAGAAGAAGAGCCGAGTTTTAAGTATTTAACCGATATCTACAATACTGTTGTTGTCAAGGATATACTTGAATACAATTCAATCCGAGATGTCGACGTGTTTAATCGCATTTTACTTTTTTGTTTAGATAATATTGGACAAAGTTTTTCGGCCAATAGCTTACGTAAATATTTTATGAGCGAAGGTCGTAAAGTGTCAGTGGACACCATTTTGAATTACTTGAATTTTTGCCAAGCCGCATATCTTCTAAAAAAAGCTCCACGCTATGACAGTGTCGGAAAAAAGTTATTGACGGTTGAGGAAAAATACTATGTAACGGATCATGGCTTTAGGCAAGCAGTAGGTTTTTCAAATGTTGCATCAATTGAACGTATTCTGGAAAATATCGTCTATATTGAGCTTTTGTCTCGTGGCTTTCAAGTTCAAGTTGGTCGTATTAACAATCAAGAAATCGACTTCATTGCTACGAGGCAAGATAAAACTGAGTATTATCAAGTCTCTTATTTAATGGGTAATGAAGAGACTCGTAGTAGAGAATTTGGTGTTTATCGATTGGTTAAGGATAATTATCCTAAATTCGTTTTGTCGATGGACACAATAGATTTTTCGCAAGAAGGCATTATACACAAATATTTACCAGATTTTCTACTGGAGAAAGACGCGTAAGGTGCCTGATTTTGCTCTTATGTAGATTAAGTTTCGCGATGACATTATGAAAGCTCAAAAGACTAGTATGGTTCTAATTTTAAAGACTTGCATATTAGGAATAAGGAGCACGTATGAGATTAATTAGACCAGATAAGAAATATATCCAAAGTTATATAGAAGCAAATGAAGAAGATGAACGCTTTAGACCGCATGCTGAAAGACGTTTTAGAGACTATGAAACAATTATAGAGCGTTCTTATAATTTTGAGCATGGTATAAATTTACCTGCAAATTATGTGAGAGCTACTACATTTTGGCTGATAGATAATGAAAAATTTATTGGTGAAATTGGTATTAGGCACGAATTAAATTCTTTTTTAATTAACTATGGCGGTCACATAGGGTACGAAATTAGGCAATCTGAATGTATGAAGGGCTATGGAACAAAAATGCTTTCTATGGCACTTACATATTGCAAAGAGACTTTGAATCTGCATAAGGTTTTGATTACATGCGATGATGACAATATCGGGTCAATAAAGGTTATAGAAAATAATGGTGGAATTTTGGAAAACAAAGTGAAAAATAGCTTATCAAGGGGAAATGTTACAACAAGAAGGTATTGGATTACTCTATAGAAGTAGATGTACTACCCGCGCTCTCGACCCGCGCTGAGAACGCCTGCTTGATGTCAAAAGCTGATTAGGTTGGTGCATGTTAGGCTTCCATCCTTGCTACATATTAAATAAATCAGCATGACTGCCTGTGCGAGACGCAACGAGTATAAGCTCGTCTTCGTGAATGGCATAAATCAAAAGCCAGTCTGGTTGGATGTGGCATTCTCTAAACCCTTGGTAAGATCCAGTAAGAGCGTGGTCTTTGTGCTTTAGGTCTAGTGTTTCCCCAGCACAGAGTTTGTCAAGCACCTCTTGAAGTGAAGATATATCAAGGCCTCGCTTTTTAATCCGCTTGTAGTCCTTGCGAAACTTAGAAGTTGCTTGAAGTTTAAGCATATAACCTAATCCTCTGCGTTGAGAGCTTTCAAAAGCTCATCTGTGGTGTTATAGGATGTTGCTTGAATTTTACCTGATATGATATCGCGTGCTTCTTGCATAGCAGCCAGTGTTTCGGCATTATACTTTGGGACTTCTACTTTAAATGGAAGGCCGCCGCGCAAAATGCACTGGCGCAAGAAAATGTTTACGGCACTTGACATATCGATGCCGAGTTCGCTAAACAGTTCATTTGCGTCTTTTTTGACAGTACTATCAATACGAATTTGAGTAGGACTTGTTGCCATAGTATCAGCTCCTTTTAATACGATTATGATACGAACGGTATACGTTGTCAAGCGATAAACAGATGAAATTTCTATTTCTTGTGCTACATACGAGATATGTGCCGAGTGCCAAACTATCCTGCTTTTTGTCCGCGCCGCCCTGTAATGTTCGGCTAAGTTTTGGAATCAACAGCAAACCAAATCTTTATCCATGCTGACCACTCAATCCGTATTGTATAGCGTGCAGGTGTTTTCCCAAACGATATACAAGCTATCCTATAACAGCTATACTATACAAACGAGTTAATTGGCTGCATGAAAGCCAATAGGTAGACATACCAAGAATGTGGGAACTCTATGGCAAAGAAATTGCGTCTTAAAGATATTGCCGAGCAAGCAGGCGTTTCTATTACGGTGGTTTCACTGCTCCTTAACGGCCGTGATGTTCGAGTAAGCGACGAAAAACGTCGTCTTATTTTAGACATTGCGCGGCAAAATCACTACAAACCCAATCAAATTGCACGGAGTTTGGTTACTCAACGTTCGCATACTTTGGGTTTGATCGTTCCTAATATCGAAAGCCGATTTTTTTCGTCGTTTGCTAAACATCTTGAACTTAAGTGCCGCGAAAACGGCTATGCCTTATTTATCACCAATTCAGACGAAAGTTCCACGCATGATAGCGAGCTTGTTTCGCTTTTGATTCAGCGCGGAGTAGATGGCATTTTTATTATTTCTTCTGATGAGCTATCTGCTACCGAAGAGTTTAAGCAAACGCTTTTGCACTTAAGCGTTCCTTACGTTATGGTTGACCGTACCATTGCTGGTCTTGCGTGCGATAAAGTGTATTTCAATAATGAATTAGGCGGCTATCTTGCCACGCATTACCTGCTTGCTCATAATCACCGCCGCATTGCAGCGCTTATTAACGCAGATTCCCTAACGGGTCAAAGGCGTCTTAATGGCTATAAGCGCGCGCTGCAAGAATATGGCGTTGCTTTTGATGATTCTTTGATTTTACCAAGTAGATATTATATTGAAGATGCGTACAATGCTTCTCATGCGCTGGCACATCTTGGCGCAACGGCTGTTTTTGCAAGTAGTGATAACATTGCTTTAGGGCTTCTTCGTTACTTATATCAAACAAACTTGCGAGTTCCGCGCGATTATTCGGTTGTGAGCTACGATAACTCTGCAGCTGACGCGCTGTTTGAGCCTGCCTTAACTTCTGTTGAGCAAAACGTTTCTGAACTAGCTCAAGCGTCGTTTGATACCATGCTTAAACGGGTGTGTGTTGACAAACACGATAAGAGCAACGCATGCGATGAAGCCGACGCATGCGATGAGGACCCCGCACGTGCTCCTTTTGATATTATGCTTAATCCCGTGTTGGTAGAAAAGGCAAGTGTTCAAAATTTGTAGCGGGCACCCTTGTTATGAGGCGTATGTGAGAACTTCTCATCTTGGTCTGCTAATACGTATAATATTTCTTATATGTGCATACGCTGCACAGCGCTGCTGTTTTGATGTCTAACATTTGCTGTTTTGTGTATGGGTAGCGCTCGTTGATGCTGAGTATCGGCGCCTTTACACGCGGCGTTTGTTGCAAGGTGTCTATTTTTGTGGGTAGTATCGTAAGTTTTTGCTTAAAAGTGTATGGCACTTAAAAGTGTATGTTTTGTAAAAGGAGGGGAAAGATTTGGCTCAGCCCGTGCTTGGAACACCTTGGTATAAGCCGCTCGGCATACGTAAACAGGAGTGTTCGTCGGCGCAAACCTTAGCGTCACTTGACGCGTATTGGCGATGTGCAAATTATATAAGCGCAGGTCAAATCTATCTTTTCAGCAATCCTTTGATGAAGGGCGGCTTAAGCCCACGCGACATAAAGCATAGGCTTATGGGGCATTGGGGAACCATTCCCGGGCTTAATTTCTTATATGCGCACATCAATCGGTTTATTCGTGATCATGGTCAAAACACGGTTGTACTTATGGGACCAGGTCATGGTGGACCTGCAGGAAATGCAGAGGCTTTTATCGATGGTAGCCTGTCGGAAGTGTATCCCGATATCCCTCAAAACGAGCAAGGTTTGGAGCGGCTTTGTCGCGCGTATTCATTTCCTTTGGGCTTTCCTTCTAATCATGGTCCGCATACGCCAGGTTCAATTCACGAAGGGGGAGAGCTCGGCTATGTTCTTTCCCACGCCTTTGGTGCCGTTTTGGATAATCCTTCGCTGTTGGCAATTCCTATTATTGGCGATGGAGAGTGCGAAACAGGCCCTTTAGCTGCAAGTTGGCAAACCAATAAATTTATAAATCCACAAACTGATGGCCTCGTATTGCCAATTGTGCACCTCAATGGTTACAAAATTTCAAATCCGTCCATTTTGGCGCGTGTTTCACTGCAGGAACGCGATGATTATTTTAAAGGTATGGGGTATCGCCCATATACGTTTGTTGCGGGTTTTGATGAAGAAGACGCACTGTCAATTCATAAACGCTTTGTAGCGTTATTTGAAGAAATTTTTGCTGAGCTCTGTTCAATAAAAGAGCATGCAAAGCAGGGGTTTCACGAGAGACCATCATATCCGGTGCTTATTTTTAAAACCCCAAAGGGATGGACGTGTCCAACATATATTGATGGTCAAAAGTTTGAAGATTCTTGGCGTTCTCATCAAGTGCCCTTTGCCGCGGCAGATGAAACGCTTACGCATTTTGATGATTTTTGTGCATGGATGGCTTCGTATCGTCCACAAGAGATTTTTGAAAAAGATGGTACCTTATCTAAGCAAGTTACTCGTATTTTGCCACAAGGTGACCTGCGGATAGGTTCCAACCCTTGCGCAGACGCAGGACGTGTTCGGTGTGCGCTTACGCTGCCATCGCTTGATTTGTATAAGCTAGCGCCTGATACATCGCAGCGTGGAGCGCTCTGCGCTTCGCCAACGTATGTACTTGGTTTGTATACCGCCAAGCTTTTGCAAAACAATCCACAGATGTTTCGCGTATTTGGCCCCGATGAGATTGCTTCTAATCGTTTTCAGTCAATTTATCGTGCAACTCATAAACAATGGTACGTGGATATAGATAAAGACCTCGAAAACGACGGAGAACTTTCGCAAACAGGTAGTGTTATTGAGCAACTTTCCGAGCACCAGTGCGAAGGTTTATTGGAAGGCTATGTGCTTACAGGTCGTCATGGAATTTGGGTGAGCTATGAGGCGTTTGCGCAGATTACAGCCTCTATGATCAGCCAACATATTAAATGGCTTGAAGCACTAAGGCGTGAGGTTTCTTGGCGAAAGCCCATTTCTTCGCTCAATATTTTGCTTACCTCTCACGTTTGGCGTCAGGAACATAACGGCTTTACACATCAAGATCCAGGTATTGTGGACACGCTTCTCAATAAATCTTGTAATAACGAGCATGTTATACATATATATTACCCATGTGACGCCAATCTTTTGTTGGCGGTGGCGCAACAAGCCTATACTGCCACCGATTGCGTCAATGTGATATTTGCAGGAAAGCAGCAAATTCCTGTTTGGCTTACGCTTGACGAAGCGCGTTTGGAACTTGCACGCGGTGTGCTTGAATGGACGTGGGCATCGCATACAGACGCGCATGGCAACTTTGATTTGGTACTTGCAACCTGCGGTGATGTTCCTACTATCGAAACTTTAGCAGCTGCAGATATACTTCGCCGTCAAGGTGTTCATTTTAAGTTTGTGAATGTGCTTAATTTATGCGCACTTCAAAGACATGAAGAAAATGACACTGCGCTTACCGATGAGGAATTCACCGAGCTTTTTTCAGCTGATAAACCCGTTTTGTTTGCGTTTCACGCGTATGTAGGCACCATATATCGCCTCATATGGGGTCGTCCTCATAGTAGTAATTTTTACGTACACGGCTATCAAGACCTAGGTTCAACAACAACGTTTTTTGACATGCTTCATATGAACCAGATGGATAGATTTGCGCTTGCAGCTCATGCGTTACAAATTCTTAATGCACAAAGAGCGTTGGTTCACAGCTGTGCAAAACCGTTGTGGAAAACTGCGCGCCAAGAAATTCTTGCATATCGAGAACAACTGTATCGTTTTACCCTTGAACATGGTTACGATGATCCTGCAGCTACGTCTTATCCAAGCGTGGCTAAAGATTAGAGCGCGCTGCTTGTTGCTGTTTTAGCTGGCGGTGTTAATCGTGATTGATAGCGTTATTCAAACTCGTGCGATAGCACCCATATACCATACAAGCAAGCGGCAATAACACAAGCATAGCAGGGAAAAATAGTGCGTGAGGAACACACGTTGCCAATACACCGCCAATCATTGGTGCTGTAGCCATGCCAATATCAAGACCAATATAAAATGTTGAACTTGCAAGACCTTGTTCGCTTCGAGGAGCGAGCATCATGGCAGTTGATTGGTTTACCGAATAAATAACGCCGTATCCAATTGATAACAGAATCGCGGCAATACTCATAAGAATGTCGTTAGACATGAACGACATCATAAGCAAATATCCTGCCATAGCAATGGTGCTTATCCAAAACCATATGCCAAACCTTACTAAATCAAAGTATTTTTTGAAGACAACACGTATGATGAGCAGCGCAATTGCGTATATTATAAAGAATAGACCGCTTGATACTTCAAGTGACGCGTCCGCCACGTATTCAACCAAATCGGCTTGCGTTGCAAAGTAGGGTATAGAAAAACAAATCATAAATAACGTAATAGGAAACGCGTCTTTTTGAAGGATCTTAACGTTTCTCCACGGCACTTTTGATTCAATAGAACATGTGTTTGTAGAGGTCGCGCAGCTTGTGTGTTGTGCAACAGGGTATGCGTGATTGCTTACAAATTGGATAACAATTAGCATGATGAATGCGGCACCAGCTGCTAACATAAGGGCTTCTCGGTAGCCGATAATTTTATAAAAATAAATTCCAACTGCAGGAGCGATTGCCATAGCAAGAGCATTCATAAGCCCGTAAAAGCCCATAGCCTCGCCCACGTGATTGCGCGGAACAAGAAAACCTAACCACGTAGTCATACATACTGTTGCAAGCACAAAGCCCGTACCGTTAATAAGTCTAAAGATAATAAGCCAAAATCCGTTAGGAGCAATACAATAGCCAACAACACCTATAAAAATAAGTACGCCTGCAATACAAGATAGCCGATATTTAGAAAAACGGTCGGTAATGTTTCCGGCTATAGGACGCAAGAAAAGAGAAACTACGCTCATTGATCCGGTAATGATTCCGGCAATAACTGCGCTTACGCCAAGCGTAAGGGCGTAGCCATTAATGAGCGGCGTTACCAGCATAGTAGAAAACATAAAGAAAAATGATGCTGCCATAACCAAAATTACATCGCGCGTATAAATGGATTGATGAGTATGGTTTGTGTTTATAGGCTGTGTAGGTTCTTGGCGAGATATTACGTTCATAGCCACCGCGGGTTCTTGCTTAGAGTGTTCGTTCAGTTCCTCTGCAGGTTCTTGATGAGAGTTTGCGGTGGTGTCATGTACATGTGTGTGAGCTTGATTGAGCCTATGCGGAAACGTACTCGAAGAGATTTCTTGTGACAAGCGAGTGTCCTTTCGTTAACAAGTCCTTTACACGGTAAAGGTGCATAGTTAAGAATGCTCTAGTTTGGCGGGTTTAATGCGCACATCATAGATATAACAAAAAAATGCTAGAAAATATGCGCGGTTATCTTTGTTTGTGGTATGCATGATTGAACGAACAAACACGTTCTTAAGAGTTATGGTGCATAGAGTTTCTGCGGTGATGGATACATGGGTATGATAGAGAAGATTCCTGCGCTTTGAATATCGTTTGTATAAAAATCCACCCCTTGACTATCAAAGGGTGGATAAAAATTTACATATCGCATTAACCAAAAAGCTGTACGTGCGCGATTGTTGCGTTACAAGTTGCGCATAGTGTGTACGCAAGCAATTTGATTACTTTTTGCGTTTTTTCATAAGACCCAAGCTTATTGCACTCATACCGAGCGAAAGAAGGCCAAAACCAAGCGAAATAGAAGTTGAATCCGCTGTTTTGGGAGAGCTGCTCATGTGTTTAGGTTGAGACGACTTGTTAGTTGTGTGTTTGTCGTTATTGCCATCATGCTTTCCATCTGCTGCGCCTTGACCTTGTTTGTCGTTCTGGTCTGGTTGGGGCTGTTGGTTTTGCTGAGCTTGTGCTTGTTGTTTAATTTGCTCAAAAGCGGTTTGTGCTTGCGTTGCAGCCTGTTTTGCAGTCTCGAGTTCCGCAGTTTTAGCTGTTATTGTTTGATTCAGCGTATCAAGTGTTGTTTGAGCTTCTACAGCATCCTTTTTGGCAAAATCTTCTTTCTTTTGAGCAGCAGCTTTAGTGTTAAACCTCTCCTGCATTTCATCAACGGTGCTCTTTTTATCTTTGTATGCTTGCGTTTTTTCCTCAAGCGTTGTTTGAGCAGTCTGCGCATTTGTTTTAGCTTCTTCGAGCTGGCGTGCAGCGTTTGCCTCTTGGGTGCTTGCTTCATTTGCACTTGCAAGTTGTTGAGCCGCAAGACGCGTATTTTCCTCTACTTTTTGAGTAAGGTCTGCAAGTTGAGCATCTGCTTGATTCTTTGCTGCTTCAAGTGGTTGCTTTTCTTGATTTGCTTTTTCTTTTGCTTGGGTGAGTTCGGTCTCTTTTTGTTGTTTCACTGCCTTTTTGAAGTTGAAATTAAAATTAGTGGTATGAAGTCCTTTTTTCAGATCTTCAATAGGTTGTTTAAGAGCGGCTACTTGTGCATCTGCCTGACGCTTTGCCTCTTCAGCAGCTGTTTTCTTTCGTGTTTGTGCCTGAATGGCGTTCTGATTTTCTGTTAAAGCTTGTGCAGCTCGCGCAGCTTCAGTTTGTGCTGTTTGTAAATTGCCAACTTTTGTACCGTTTTCGATATCTTTAACATCTTGTTCTTTTGTTTTTTTTGTTGGCTTCTAATCCAGCCGTTTTACCGTTCAATGTTTGCAGTTGAGCTTCTGCTTGTTTTGCTTCTGTATCTTTTGCTTTTGAAATGTCTTCTTGTTTTTTCAGCTCAGCTTCTTTTGCTTTGAGTTCGGTTTCTTTAGAAGTTTTGTCTTGTTCAAGACCATTGAACTCGTTTGTTTTTTGTTCAAGTTCTTTTTGAATGTTATTCAGCTTAGTTTCGTGCTCTTTAACTTTTGCTTCTAAGGCTTTTGTAGCTTGAGTTACTTTTTCCTGTGCGTCGTTCTTATCGCTTGCAAGCTTTTTACCAGCTTCTACGGTTGTCTCGTGGTCTTTTTGGGTTTTATCTTTTTTCTCTGCGAGTGCTGTGTGGGCTTCCTCTTTTGTTTTCACATCATTATCGGCGGCATCTTTGTCATTTTTCGCCTGCTCTTGTGCTGCTTTGAGCGTGTCTAATTCGCCTTGTTCTTTTTTCAACTCAGCTTCATCAACCGCAGGAAGTTGTTTATTTTCTTCCTCGGCAGTTTGAGCAAGCTTTTGCTTTTCTGCTAAATCTTTTTGAGCGCCATCAAGTTTGCCTTGTGCATCTTTAAGCTCTTTTTGTGTTTGCAGGACTTTATTATTGGCGTCTTCAAGCTTTTTTTGTGCCTCGTTAACATCATCTTGTGTAACAACTCGTGCTGGCTGTGTTGCAGCGATAGTTTGTGCTTGATTGCTTGCTGTGTTTTGAGTAACTGCCATAGCAAGCGGTGCCGGATATGCAAGAGCTAAACCTGCGATAACTGCTCCAATGCGGTGTATATTTTTCATGTTCATCCTTATCTGGATCGTTTGCTTTACACTAGGAAAAATAGTTTACATGAGCAACTAAATATTTCCTAAAGGATTTTTTGTGTGTGTTCAACATGTGAATAATATGGGCACATCGTCATGTTCTCGATGTGCCCATATACAAAGATCAGAAAAGAATGAAGATATCCTGTTAGGATGTCACGCTTATGCAAGTGCTGCGTATACATGAATAGGACCGCAAACTATCGTGCAAGCTATCGCGCAAGTAGGCGCGCACAAGCTATCATACAAGCTATCGTGCAAGTGAACCCATAGGATCCCACGGTTCAAGTACGCGCGCTTCTTCTTGCTCAAATACAGCTCGTTGTTCGGCGGTTAAATACTTTATGTCTACAACAACCTGATACACATATTCATCAAACCATGCATCCGACAAGGTATCAAAGCCGTCACGACCGTGGTCTTTACCCCAGCTGTTTTCAACTTTCCACATAACGGGCTTTTTGTTTTCGTCTAAACGAACACCTTCAAGCACCATAGCGTGAGTCATCAGTGATTCTGCGTAATCAAGGCGTGTAGCTTTATCCATGCAGCCTTCAACCTCAAAGCCAAATAACGCGTCTACATCAAGCGCACCAAGATCCATCATACCCTCATCGCGCAAGTACGATTGCGCTACATCGCAACCAAACCACACAGGCAAGTTATCGCTGAGCTGGGCAATAGCTACGCGCTTAAGCTCGGACGGCTCCAAATTGAGATAGCGCACGCCGTGATCTTCCCAAACATTGCCCAAACGAGAAACCGTGTAGGTATGACCAAACGGTTTATCTGCAGTTGGTGCCGAAATAAGAGAAATATAATCATCAAGGTTCATGTCAACAGCACGCTTGAAAAATTCTTGCGGTGTAAATGTTCCTGAAAGTACGAGCTTGTGATCTTTATCGCGCATACGAACGTCAAAGGATACAGGAGGCTCGCCCAAACAGATAGAAAGCAAATGATAAATGTTGTTCATCATCTCTTTTTTCATCTCGTAGAGATCTTCCTCTGCCGCTCCTGCTTCGTGCGTTTCACGTAAATTATGCGCACAACCGCGCAAATAACGAGTTAAATAGCGATCCATGTCTGATGTGTTGCACGAATTTGCTGTTTCGGGCATGGCTTCCTTGGGGCACACGCCATATTTTTTTACCAGGCTCTTAAACATATCCCATTGACCACCATCGCCAATAGGATCGGTGAGTAAAAACGAAACAAGGCGACCGTGTAAATCTTCGTCAACGGTGTCGATGATGTTCTCCAAAAACCAGTTACTTTTTTCCATTTTGTCCCAAAAGAGGGGATATGCTTGCGAAAGCTCAAAGGTATCAAGATTATATTTTTTGATAATGCGGTAGCGCATGGTATTAAGTGACGCAAACATCCAGCAACGCCCAGAACGCTGCTGATTGCAGCGCTTTCCTTGCGTTACTTCGATATCAAAATCAAGCGTATTTTGCGCAACGCCCTCGGGTACACGTGCTGCTTTTCGTACACCGTTAGAACTTGCTGCATTTTTTGCAACTTGATTTGCGCGTTCATCAACAAAGCTGTGATGAGCGCGAAAAATATCTTCAGAAGAAATGCTGTGCATAAAATTCATGAAAACCTCCCTAAAGTACGCAGCGTTAGTAATCACTGCCATGTTAGGTAAGCATATCATGCAATGTGGAGGTACCTTATACGAGTGAATATTTAAGACGTAAAGCACATGACTTGTGATAAACTCGCAATACGAATACATGTTTGCTTACCGTTTGCATGTACAACAATCCTTTTATTGCAATGGGTTGTGTCAAAAATGTTTGTTACGTAGTTGTCGTACGTAGCAATTTTTTGATAGTACAAGCCAATGGACATTTCATTGTTTGAACGGTAAATCAGCATGTATACCTATACAGTTCGCTTAAGCAGTAAAAGCATGTTGTGGATGCTTGTCTGCGGAAAGGCAGAGTATGAAGATTCTCTATAACGATGGACGCGTGGAAGAATGTCCTAAAGACATGGAAGAGCACGTTATTCGTCATTCATGTGCACATATGTTGGCACAGGCAGTTAAACGTTTATATCCCCAGGCTCACTTTGCATATGGTCCTGCAACCGAGACAGGATTTTATTATGATATGGAATTCCCCGAGGGCGTAAAAATCAGCGAAGATGATTTACCTGCTCTTGAGGCAGAAATGAAAAAAATCTCAAAAGAGAATCTCAAAGTTGAAACTTTTGAATTGCCACGCGCCCAAGCAATTGCTTTTCTTGAAGAGCGTGGCGAGAAATTTAAGGTAGAACATATTGGCGATTTTCCTGAGGACACACGTCTTACCTTCTATAAGCAAGGTGAATACGTTGATATGTGCACCGGCCCGCATGTGTGCTACACCAAGATGGCAAAAGCTTTTAAGCTTACGGGAGTTTCGGGTGCATATTGGAAAGCTAATAGTGATAACGAAATGCTTACCCGTATATCCGGTGTTGCATTTGTAACAAAAGAAGAGCTTGCCGAGCATGAACGCCTTATGGCAGAAGCAGAAAAACGTGACCACAGAAAGATTGGTCGCGAAATGGATCTGTTTATGGTCAACGAAGCAGGCCCTGGTTTTCCGTTTTGGTTGCCCAATGGTATGCGTATCCGCAATGCACTCATGAACTATTGGCAAGAAATGCAAGAAAAATTTGGTTACGAGCAAATTCAAACGCCTGTTATCCTTTCGCGTAAATTGTGGGAAACATCTGGTCATTGGGATCACTACAAAGAAAATATGTACACCACAAAAATTGACGAAGAAGATTTTGCCATTAAGCCTATGAACTGTCCTGGTGCTTGTTTGGTATATATGAACAAACCTCGTTCGTATCGTGATTTGCCGCTTAAATTGGCAGAGGCAGGTCTTGATCACCGTCACGAGCTTAAAGGTACGCTTCACGGCTTGTTCCGCGTTCGTGAGTTTACGCAGGATGATGCGCACCTCTTTATTCGTCCCGATCAAATTTGTGATGAAGTTGCAGAGGTTACGCACCTTATTACCGCATACTACAAGCAATTTGGATTTCCGTATAAAGTTGAGCTGTCTACACGCCCCGAAAATTCCATGGGCTCAGACGAAGATTGGAAAACTGCAGAAGACGGCTTGCGCAACGCTTTGGAAACTATGGGTCTTGAGTATACGATTAACGAGGGCGACGGCGCTTTTTATGGGCCAAAAATCGACTTCCATCTTAAAGACTGCTTAGGCCGTACGTGGCAATGTGGAACTATTCAGCTTGACTTCCAATTCCCACACAACTTTAACCTTGAATATGTTGACAAAGACGGTCAAAAGAAGCGCCCGATTATGATTCACCGCGCAGGCTTTGGTTCGTTTGAGCGCTTTATTGGCATGCTTATTGAGCAGTACGAAGGCAAATTCCCTGTATGGCTGGCACCTTTGCAAGTAAAGGTTTTGCCAGTTTCCGAAAAAACACGCGCATATGCACGCGAACTTACGCAGAAACTACGCGACCTTAAGATTAGAGTAAAGCTGGACGATCGCGACGAAAAAATTGGCTATAAAATCCGTGAGGCGCGCTCAATTGACCGCGTTCCCTATATGCTTATCGTAGGCGAACAAGAAGCTCAAGCAGGCAATATTTCGGTACGAGATCGTACCAACACCACCAAGCAATATGCGTTTGATGATTTTGTTGCACTGCTTCAAGCTCAAATTTCTTCTCGTCAAGACAATCAAGAAGACTAGAGCAGTATAAAAGTCTAGGTCACAACGTAAAGACGAGCAGTACAAAAACAACTCAGATACGTAGCTTTGTGTTCTGTGCTTTGTGTGAACATAAAGCTACGTAAAGCTGTACTAGGCTCTTGGTGGCATGTCAGATGTTTTTCATGACGTGTGCATGCTAGTCACTAACACAATTCGTGTGAATCGAAGTTATTATGACATCTAACACTTATACAACTACCTCAGTATTACCTACAAAATCGCAGATAAAAGCCAGTGCTTCGCTAGTATTAAGCGGGCTTGATCAAACAAGGGACGCGCGCGTTGCCTTATATAAAGAGTTTCATCAACATCCCGAACCAGCGTTTCAAGAAGTGTGGACATCACAGCGAATATATGACGAGTTACGAGCCTCGCATATAGAGGTAACTCGTATTGGTAAAACAGGACTTGTAGCGCGTATCCAAAATGGTGATGGTGCGTGTGTTGCTATGCGTGCCGATATTGATGGTCTGCCTGTTAAAGAAGCGTCACAAAAGCCTTATGCATCTACGTATACTGTGCAAGACAGCACAACTGGCGCCAGTGTTCCCACCATGCATGCGTGCGGTCACGACTTTCATATTATGAGTCTGCTTTCTGCACTTAAAGCGCTGAGTGTGCATAAAGACGCTTGGAAGGGAACCTATCTTGGTATATTTCAACCTGCCGAAGAAGTGGGCCAAGGTGCGCTGTCTATGATTTGCGAGGGCTTATGTACACAGTTTACCAAGCCCGATGTGTATTTAGGCCAGCACGTTATGCCCACGCTCCCAGGAGGCTGTGTAGCAACAAAAGTAGGTGCATTTTTCTCGGCAGCATATTCTATTCGCATTACCTTACATGGTAAGGGCTCTCATGGTAGTATGCCCGAACTAGGAACCGATCCAATTGTTTTAGCGGCAAGTGTGATTATGCGTTTGCAAACTATTGTGTCGCGCGAGATGCCCTCAGATGAGCGGGTCGTGCTCACTATTGGCTCTGTATCGGCAGGGAATAAAGCGAATATCATACCTGACGATGCCGTGTTATTGCTTAATACCAGAACCTATAATGCCGAGCTTGAAAAGCGCCTTTTTGCAGCAATTGAGCGCATTGTTCGTGCAGAATGTGACGCAGCAGGTTGCACGATTGCGCCCGATATTGAATATTTTGATAGAGGACCTCTTACAAGCAATGACAAAGACACCACCGAGCGCGTTCAAGAAGCCTTTACCTCGTATTTTGCTAAGCAATCATTGCAAGGCGAGCCTCAAAGTGTATCGGAAGACTTTTCTTATATCCCTGATGAATGGGGTTGTCCCTATACATTTTGGACGCTGGGAGGCTTTGTGGATATGAATAATGCTCCTGCAAACCATAGCCCACATTTTGCACCCGATTTGCAGCCAACGCTTGACCGCGGTTTTGAAGCCGCAGTTGTAGCTGCGCTTGCATGGCTTGCGCGCTAGTTTGTACTTGATATCTATAACACGTATACACCCTTGTGGCAAATTTGCTGCAAGGGTGTGTTATACATTTGTGTCACTTAAGGAGAGGGTAGTATGAAAATCCATCCACCAACAGATCCTGCGATTATTAAAGAGTTGCTTGATAAGGCACATACCGTTTATTACGATGATGATCCTGATTGCTTTGTTGACATCTATGATTCACCAAGCTTAGCCGATGCGAATACAGATAATAAGCCTCAACGCGTCCTTGTTATTGTGCATGGCGGTTATTGGCGACAAAATATAGATTGTCACCGTCGCTTAGATGTTGCTAAATGGCTTATAGATAGACAAGAAACAGTTGTATGTGTGGAATATCGTCGTGGTGAGCGCGGAGCTTGGCCACAGCCACTTGTAGATGTACAGCATGCCATTGCTTTACTTCGTAAACGCTACCCTCACTCACAGCTTGTGGCGCTTGGCCATTCAGTAGGCGGAGAGCTTGTTCTTCTGGCGTCTCATCTGTTTGATGTGGTGGTTGCACTTGCACCAGTTACCGATGCTGCACGAATCTATGCAGAAGGAAAAGGGGATAGGGCTGCGGAGAAGTATTTTGGTTCAAATGCAACGCAGGAGTTGCTTAAAAGTGCATCTCCTCGTTATCAATTGTGTCCGTCTGTTCCTACACTTATTGTTCATGGTGCACAAGATCCCGAAATATCTCTTACGCACACGCTTGATTATATTTCGGCATCTGAGTTTTTTGGACATGTAGATGCACATATTGTTGCAGATGTCGATCATATGGACTTAGTTGATCCGCGAACATCTGCATGGCTGCCTACATGGGCTTGGATAAACAATCATCAAAAAGATGAATAGGCGTAAGGCGAATAGGCATATATCGTTTTTTAGTGTTGTCTGCGCTGCGCGCGCTTGTATGCATGCCGCTTAATGTGTAGCTGTAACGTTTTGTGCAATTACATACAAATTTGAATGGTTGTCTTTTCCATCAGCATACCAATGCGTAAGAAGCTTAAGTGTCTTTGTGCTGGCTATAAGGCCAAATACCTCTTGTTCAGAAAAGCTATGAGCATAGCGCATAACGCCTTGCGTATGCTTCCATCCAAGCAGGTAATCGTTGTTTTCTAGCTCACGTGCGTCAAGCATATATCTTTGTTGTGCCGCCAGCGCGCATAATGCCTCTTCTGTTTGCGCTTGCGCTTTGGCGCGTCCTTGCTCGGTGTTGCCAAAACACCAAAACGAAAGCACGATAATGCCACCCCTACATACATGTTCACAAAGTGCTGATAGGAATGTTTGTCTGAGCTTAAAGCTGGGAATATGATGCATAAAGCCAAAGCATACCATGAGGCCTGTGGTATGTGTAAGCTCTGCTAAGGGGTCATGTTCGTCCATGAGCTTAGATAACACATCTGTGGTATGAATAGTTACGCATGCATGTTGCGTAAGCGTATGCGAAAGTTTTTGCATACCAAGACGGGTGAGTGTAGATTGTTTGTCAATGCCAATGTAAGATAGCGCACCCTTGGTGCCTGCATTGGGGTAACCTTTATTGTTGTGCAGGTAGTTGATGAGAAAATCTAGAAATCTAAGGTTTCCGCATGCCACATCAATACAGTCACAAAGATGTGTTTGTGTTAACGGTGTTTGTTCAAATAGTGTTGGCACAGCCGCTACCTTGTTGTTACCAAACGTTAGCAAACCGTGTTTGAGCAGGTAATCCATTGCATATACCCATCCATCCCATGGACGGTTGCGCGTATCAGAAAACGACTGAGCTTCCTTGTTGTAAAAGTCATTGGTAAGTCTGACCAATGTTTGTATGGTTTGTTTGTTCAACGCTCTTTCTTTCCGTTCTTTCTGTTCGTCCCATCTTTTGTATGCACATGACCTTACACGTTATCAAGCTTGTTGGTGCTTGGTGTTTTTTCTCGCAGGCACATCTGTTGCACTCATATGCTAAGCATATGCGCTACACTAATACTATGACTACTGCACCAGAATACATATATCATAACACGCCACAAATTGACGATGTTCTTCTTAAGCTTATCAAGCGCATTGAGAAAACAGGCGCGCTTACGTCTGTTCAGCTCAATGCATTTCTTAACGAATGCAACCGTGGAATTACCACTCACGAAGAACAAACTTCAAAAAAGCAGCTTATTCCTCGGTATATGGAAGTTAAGCATTATGAACATCAGCTCTGGAAATCTTGGGGCGTAACCGATGAAACAGAACAAAAACTTATTCAAACGTTGCGCATAAAGCCTAGACGCTCTGCTTCGGGCGTGGCTACCATTACGCTTCTTACCAAACCATGGCCGTGCAGCTCAAATTGTATTTTTTGTCCAAGCGATATTCGTATGCCAAAAAGTTATATGAGCCGAGAACCGGCTTGCCAGCGCGCGGAGCAGTGTTTATTTGATCCATTTTTACAAACAACCTTGCGCCTACAAGCGCTGGTGAATATGGGTCATCCAACCGACAAAATAGAAATCATTATTTTGGGCGGAACATGGAGCGAATATCCCACGGCGTATCAGTGCTGGTTTATTCGCGAAGTTTTTCGCGCGCTCAATATGGGCTACGCTTCACACCAAGAGAGAAACGCCATTGTTGCACGGTACGAGCGCTGTGGCTTGCGCTTTGATCCGCACGCTCGTGAAATTCATTATGAGCAAACTCAACACGATATTGACGCAGGAAAACTTACCTATAATGAGGCATTTACTACAGCGTATACAGCTCGCGCAACTTGGGTTAAAGCATCCGCATTTCAGCGCGCTTCTATGGATGAAGTTCGCGAACAGCAGCGTATCAACGAAAGTGCACATCACCGTGTAGTTGGCCTTGTTATCGAAACGCGACCCGATACCATAAGCGTTGAGCACCTCTACCTTATGCGCGCGCTTGGTTGTACGAAAGTCCAAATGGGCATTCAGGTGCTCAACGAAGAAATTCGTCAACGTAATTTACGCAAAGGGTCACTTGATGATATAAAACAAGCATTTGAGCTGCTGCGTTTATTTGGATTTAAGATTCATGTGCATGCCATGGTTAATCTGTTGGGTTCAACGCCGGATATCGATAAAAAAGACTTCAAAATGTTGGTGCATGACAGTTTGTATTTGCCCGATGAAGTAAAACTCTATCCGTGTGTGTTGGTAGATTCTGCTCGGCTCAAAGCATGTTATGAACGTGGCCTTTGGCAGGCATACACCGAAGAAGAGCTGGTAGATGTGCTTGTGAGCGATGTGCTGGCAACGCCATGTTTTACGCGTATTTCGCGTATGATCAGAGACATTTCGTCTACCGATATTATTTCGGGCAATAAAAAGGGTAATTTGCGCCAGTTAGTAGAACAAAAAATTGCACAAAGCGCTATACTTCCTCGCGAAATTCGTATGCGCGAAATTGCAACAAGTATGCTTGATCCGCGCACGCTTCATATGGAAGTTGTTCCGTATGCCACAAACGTTTCTACGGAGTATTTTTTGCAGTGGGTCGATGACCATAACCGTATAGCAGGCTTTTTGAGGCTTTCTCTTCCGCATAGATCTGCGATCGACAAATATTGTGCATGCGAGCATTTTCCTATTTTGCCTCATGAAGCAATGATTAGAGAGGTTCATGTATACGGCACAACGGCTCAAATTGAAGGTCATGCAGGAACAGCTCAGCATCATGGCTTGGGTAAGCAACTTATTAGTCGTGCAAAATCTATTGCACGCGAAGCAGGCTATACCTCGATAAATGTTATTTCTTCTATTGGAACACGCAAGTATTATCGCTCACAAGGATTTATGGACGCGGGGCTATATCAACGTGCAAATCTCGCGTGCCTAAAAGACTAGTTCGTGGTGTGCGCAGGAGTATGTACAGGATTACTCTCAACAATTCGCACAGTCCACTATGAGTTTTACTGTTGTGAAGACAATAAGAAAATCTAAGTGTACTTATTAAGATTTTGTTATTCCTCTTGTATAAGAAAAAAAATATGGGTATGCTTTCTAATAGTTGATGAGCAAGTTGCAATACTTCATTTGTTCATCCTCAAATTTGTATTAGGTTCCTTGCACGTATGTTGTGCATACAAAAGGAGGTTCATATCATGACACTTAAGCCTTTGGCTGACCGAGTTTTAGTTAAGCCCGCTCCAAAAGAAGAAAAAACATCTTCGGGATTGTATATTTCAAGCGGTGCACAAGAAAAGCCTCAACGTGGCGAAGTTGTTGCAGTTGGCGCTGGAAAATTAAATGACAAAGGCGAGCGCATTGCTTTAGACGTTAAAGTGGGAGATCAAGTTTATTACGGCAAATTTGGCGGTAATGAAGTTAAGATCGATGGTGAAACATATCTGTTGCTTCGCAGTGATGACATCTATGCAATTTTGTGCGAGTAAGTAAATTCTCTATAAATACATGCAGGCACATATCTGCTCAAGTAGCAAAAACACATGATGTACCTGCGCAAAGTAGTATCTTAAATTGAAAGGAAAAGCTCAATGGCTAAAGATATTGTTTTTGGTACCGATGCTCGTGCCAAACTTGCTCACGGTGTAAATACACTTGCTGACGCTGTAACCACCACCCTTGGACCTAAGGGTCGCTACGTTGCACTTCAACGTTCTTACGGTGCTCCTACCATTACCAACGATGGTGTAACCGTTGCAAAAGAAGTAGAACTTAAAGATCCTATCGAGAACATGGGTGCACAGCTTGTTAAAGAAGTTGCTACAAAAACCAATGATACCGTAGGTGACGGTACTACCACAGCAACGCTTCTTGCTCAAGTTATTGTAAACGAAGGCTTGCGCAACGTTGCCGCAGGTGCAAACCCCATTGCCATTCGTCGCGGTATTGTAAAAGCTGTTAATGCTGCGGTAGAAGAAATGAAGAGTGCTTCTAAGGCAGTTTCTACTAAAGAGCAAATTGCTTCCGTTGGAACAATTTCTGCAGTAGACGCCGAAATTGGTAACAAAATTGCTGACGCCATGGAAGTTGTTGGTAAAGACGGCGTTATTACCGTAGAAGATTCTCAAACCTTTGGTATTGATATTGATACCGTTGAGGGTATGCAATTTGACAAGGGATACATTTCACCTTACTTTGCAACCAACAATGACACCATGACTGCCGAGCTCAAGAATCCTTACATCTTGATGACCGATCAAAAGATCTCTAACATTCAAGATATTCTTCCTGTTCTTGAGGGTATCCAAAAGAGCGGTTCACCTCTTCTTATCATTGCAGAAGATGTAGATGGCGAAGCATTGGCAACGCTCATTCTTAACAAGCTCCGTGGTACGCTTACCGTATGCGCTGTTAAGGCTCCTGGTTATGGTGACCGTCGTAAGCGTATGCTCGAAGATATTGCTGTTCTTACTGGTGGTCAGGCAGCTATGAAAGAGCTTGGCGTAGAGCTTACCGATGTAACAGCTGAGATGCTTGGTCGCGCTAAGTCAGTTAAGATCACGAAAGACAATACAACCATTGTTGATGGCGCAGGTTCTAAAGATGCTATCAATGAGCGTGTTGCACAAATCAATAATGAGCTTGAAAATACTACTTCTGACTTTGACAAAGAAAAGCTCCAAGAGCGCAAGGCAAAACTTGCAGGTGGTGTAGCTGTTATTAAAGTTGGTGCAGCTACCGAAGCCGAGCTTAAAGAAATCAAGAGCCGTATTGAAGACGCTCTTCAAGCAACTCGCGCAGCTGTAGAAGAAGGTATTGTAGCTGGTGGTGGTGTTGCATTCTTGCAAGCTGCAGCAGCTCTTGATAACGTTAAAACTTCAGAAGCCGATGAACAACTTGGTGTTGACATCATCCGCAAAGCTTTGATGGCTCCTGTTAAAAAGATTGCTACCAACGCTGGTTATGAAGGCTCAGTTGTAGTTGAGAAGATTTCTAATCTTCCTGCAGGTGAAGGTCTTAACTCTGCTAATGGCGAGTGGGGCGACATGATTAAGATGGGCGTTCTTGACCCAGTTAAGGTTACCCGTACTACCTTACAAAATGCATCTTCAGTTGCTTCGTTGATTCTTATTACCGAGGCTACTATCTCAGACGAGCCAAAAGATACTTCTATTGAAGAAGCTATCTCTCGCGCAGCTGCTTCAGGTCAACAAGGTGGCGGAATGTACTAATCGCATGATGGATACAAAGTTGCATAGATAACGTTTGTATACTTAAACGTTAATGGTAATGCGTATCTGAATGTGATGTACATAAAGATTGTTATTAAACGTGCATGTCTCGAAAGAGCGTGCACGTTTTTTAGTTGTAAGCTTTTGGAAAGCTTATATATTTTAAGCTCTGTTGCGCATAAACTATAGAAACGAGCTTTTATTCTTGCACACGATCGTGATTAATAGGTGTATAAAACAGGCGTTTGATTTCGCCTTGCGTGTGAGCTTGTCCTAATACCCACATGGTTTTGGCAAGCAGCGCCTCAGTGGTCATATCGGCACCACGCAGAACACCTTCGTTATGAGCAAATGCTTGTCCAACTTCGTATACGCCTAAATCTAAACCTTCTTCGGCAACTTGTGTGGTAAGTACAAGCGTTTTGCCCTGTTGTATCCAGCGTTGTAGTGCGCATGCAAAATTATGCTGAGCAGAATTAGGAATGCCGCCTATACCAAACGTTTCTAGAATAAGTGCATCATAATCTTTAGTGAGTGCGTCAAAAATGTTGGGTTTAAGCCCTGGAGTAAGCCTTAGACACATAACGCGATTGTTAAGACGCTCATAAAAGCGTACATATGAGTGCTCACTTTCTTGTGCTGTTTTGTGATTGTTACATTCCGACGCCATTGGTGCATGCGGTATAGATAAGCCTGATTGCAAAGCACTTCTGTGTTCTTGAGGTTTTTGATCGAAACAGCCATGTCGTACAATTTTATTTGCTCGAATCATAGCAATCAAGGGATAATTTATGCTGGTAAACGCATTATAGCTCATGGTTTTTTGCTTATACGCGCGTGTTCCGCACATAACAGATCCGCCAAATACCACATTAACATCGTAGGAATTATCATCGCACGCAAAAAGTGCCGCCTGATAAAGATTAAGTTTTGCATCGGTAAAAGCACCTGTCATAGGCTGCTGCGAACCGGTAAGTACAATAGGCTTGGGACTGTTTTGAATAAGGTAGGATAGCGCGGCTGCGGTATATGCCATGGTATCGGTGCCATGCAGCACAATGAACGCATCAAAATCATCGTAGGCATCTTTAATGCAGCGTGCAATTTGTAACCAGTGCTTGGGCAGCATATTAGTTGAATCAATATTCATAAGCTGCGTAGTCTTAAACGTGCAAATATCTTTAAGCTGTGGTACATAGCGCGCAAGTTCTTCTCCCGAAAGTGTGGGAGTAAGGCCTTCTGCCATGGGTTGCGAGGCTATTGTGCCGCCTGTAGCTATAAGCAAGATATGCTTCATGTTTGTACTCTTTGTCTTGTGTGTGTTCAATATAGTATGCGCTGTGTACGCGATAAGTGCTGTGTACGCGAACCATAAGCATTACGTATTGTAACAATAATATGTGCACAAAAACGTAGCGCCTTATAAGCTCATACAGTCAAAAGCACTCTCACAATACCTACATAATAGGCGGCTGGTAGCCGCGCGCGTATGAAACAGCTAAGCTAACAGCCAAAACACGAGGGGATTACCTTATTGGTAGGTTTACAAATAAGCCCGAATTGTATGATATAGAAGCTGAAAGTTAACTGAATATAACTTTGTTGTACAATAACATCGATTCAAAAAGTTAGCAGTGGTTAACACGTATTTACAGAGCTACAAAGCGTGTTTGAAATCGTTTTCTCTATAACCACTCGTTGTCTGGAGGTTTGCATGAACAAGTTTGGTACTATTGCAGCTTCGGCTCTTTCCGTGGGCTTAGCATTTTCTATTTTTGGTTGCGCAGGACAACAAAGCGCTCCTAAATCACAATCTCAAAACGCTGAGGCCGAGCAATCTCAAAGCGCATCTGCTGATAAAAAAGAGGCAGTAAAGGATCTCAAGGGCTGGGAAGGCACTTGGAATGACTTTAGCAAGTATCTTGATGATAAAGAGCTTGATTCCGCTTATGCCGAGAAGGCAAAAGAAGCAGGTAAGTCACCTGAGGACATTAAGAAAGAGCTTAAAGAGCGTCGTCATTCAGACTTTGGTGGTCTTGAGATCAAGGGCGACACCATTACCTTCCTTGATGGCTTTAAAGATAAGGGTGGAAAAGAAATCGGTAAAGTTACCTATAAGTATAAAGACTCCAAGAAGGTTCAACACGGTGGTAAAGAGCTTGAATGGGATGTTTTTGAAGCAGAAGATAAAGATGCTAAATATCCTGTACTTCTCATGATGCCAGTTCACGGTGAGGAAGAGCTTGTTCACTTCCACATGCGTTATGGTAAGAATGCTGATGAACTCTTTAAGAAAGACGGTTGGTTCCCAACATTTGTTAAACCAAACAGCACTATGGATCAAATTGCCGACGAGGTTAAAGAGTAAATTTGATTTAATAATTTCTAAAAGTCCTCGCACGTGCGGGGACTTTTTGCTTACCTATATGGAGTATCAAATCGTATGAGATATTCAAGAAGAGAATTTTTGGGCCTTTGTGCTGGTGGGTGTGCCGCTACGCTTGGCGCAAGCATGTTGGGCGCATGTCGCAGAAGATCGCATGCTAAACCCGTTATTTATGCATCTTTTTATCCCGTATTTGACTTAGTTCGCGAAGTTGCTCAAGATACGGTTGAACTACATTCATTTATGCCACCTAATAAAGACCCCCATGTTTGGGAGCCAACGCCAAAGGGTCTGCGCGATTTAAGCGAAGCCGATCTCTTAGTGGTAAATGGTGCCAATATGGAACACTGGATTGATCAGGTTCGTGACAACTTGCCTAATCTACCTGTATTAACGCTTTCGGATGGCATTGATTTAATTACCTATCGTGGTGCGGCTGCAATGGGAGAATTTCAGTACATAGCGCGTCTTGGTGTAAGAAGCGGTACGTACGGCTTTGAATTTGGCCACACGCACCAAGACATTATGCGTGTTGCGTTCTTTAAGGCAGACGAATCCACACCACTTGCAGATTTGGTAAAGCGTGGTCGCCAGATTATGCAGCAAAAAGGTGAGGTTATTGCCCAGCATAAAACAATTGATGTTGAAGACGGTAAAGTGTATGCACTTGAGATGGGTCACGAGAGTGGATATATTGGATTTACCCTGCCCGAAGACGCAAGTTGGATTGTGCTTTCTGATAGAGCGAGCGCCGATTTGTTATCGTATCGTTTAGTTGAATCAGAAAATGGTGACGAAATTAAAGTAACGCCGCTGATGGAAGGTTCTTCATCGGGTACCGATAAAATTACCTATGATCCTCACTCATGGATTTCATTTATGAATGCTAAACAGTATTGTGCAGCTATTCATGACAAACTCTGTGATATGTATCCTGCCAATAAAGAGGAATACCGTAAGAATAAGCTTGATGTTGTTTCTCGTCTTACCGAATTGGGTGCGCAGTATAAGGAGAAATTTAAGCCTTTAACACGACGCGAATTTGTGGTAACTCATAATGCATATTCGTATCTGTGCCGAGATCTTGGCATTAAGCATTTTCCGTTGCAAGGACTTACCTCTACTGAAGCACCAGCGCTTAAAACTGTTCGTAAGGCAGTTGATTTTTGCCATCGACATAATGTCACAACTGTATTTTACGAGCTTGGAGCATCGTCTAAAGGTGCCGATACTGTTGCCGAAGAAATTGGCGGTCAAGCGGTGCCACTGGCTTCGATGGAGTACGTAAGCGAAGAGCAAGGTGCCGAGATGAACGGCTACGTTGAAATCATGAAAGACAACGTTGAAAAGATATATCAATCACTTGTTTAACGTATTTATTTGCACGTTTGGTACACAATTGTTTGAAGCCTAAGGAGGGTTCATGCACATAATAGATGTTTCGAACCTCAATTTTGGATATACATCCGAGTTGGTGCTCAAAGATGTCAATCTTTGTGTTGACGAGGGACAATTTATTTGTATAACCGGAGAAAATGGTTCGGGTAAATCGACGCTTTTGAAAGTTTTGCTTGGTGAACTTAAGCACTTTGAAGGCAGCATTAAATTATTTGGAAATCCAATTAACTCAATTAAAGACTTTAAGGATATTGGCTACGTTCCTCAAAACAGCGTTATGAATAAAGTTGCTTTCCCTACTACCTGTAGAGAAATGGTAGCTATCAATTTATATCGTTCGTTTGGTCCTGTTAAATTCCCCGGAAAAAAGCATTTTGAGCGCGCGGAAAAGGCCTTAGTTGACATGGGTTTGGAAAAATATGTTCGCACGCCATTTAACGAGCTTTCTGGTGGATTGCAGCAGCGCGTTATGATTACACGTGCGCTCATCAATGATCCACGTCTTTTGATTTTGGACGAGCCAACGGCAGGCGTTGATAACGAAAGTAAAGTTCGCTTTTTGGATCTTTTGGAAACAGTTACGCAAGAGCGCAATATTACTGCTGTTTTGGTTTCTCACGAACTTGAACTTGTATCACGTCATATTAACTTTGATGCAACCTACCGTATTAATTCAGGAAGGATAGCTCATGTTTGATCTTCTTTCAATTTTTCAATTTGAATTTATGCGCCGAACGCTTGCTGCGGGTCTTATGCTTGCTATTGCATTGCCGCTTATAGGTATCGTGATGATTAACCGCAAAACGTCAATGGTTTCAGACGCACTGTCGCATGTTTCGCTTATGGGTGTTGGATTAGGTTTGATTTTTGGATTTGACCCCGTTATTGGTGCAGTGTGCACGTGTATTGTTGCAGGATTCTTTATAGAAGGGATTCGCGCAAAAATGCCTCAGTTTGGCGATATGTCGGTTGCGGTAATTATGAGCGCTGGCCTTGGTATGGCAGTTGTACTTGCCGACTTTGCACCTGGTGGAAATACGTTTGAATCGTATTTGTTTGGTTCGGTTTCTGCGGTAACGGTTGTAGATCTTATAAGCACCGCCGTGGTTTTTGTAGCCACGCTTTTGGTGAGCATTATTTGTTATGCAGGTCTTTTAGACTTGGCAATTGATGTAACGCTTGCTCGTCTTGCTGGTGTAAAAGTTGCGCTGGTAAATGGTGTATTTACGCTGCTTGCAGCTATCATGATTGGTTTAGCTTGTAAAGTTGTAGGCGCTCTTTTGGTTGTATCCCTTGTTGCACTTCCCGTTGCAACTGCGCTTATCATCAGCCGTTCGTACTTCCAAACTTGTGTGTTGTCCGTAATTTTGGGTATCATTTACACAATGGTAGGACTTATTTTCTCGTACTTTGAAGATGTTCGTCCTGGTGGCGCAATTGTTGTAGCTGCTGTTATTGGGATTGTGATATTCCTTATTGTTTCTTCGATTAAAAATAGGTTTAATCCTACTAAAGGACGTGGCATATCTAATGCTGCTGCCGCAAGCGCACAATAAGTCATTTTTTAGAGTTGCTCTATAGTACGTTGCTATAGAATATATGGCTACGTAATAATAAGGCTTTGGATTACTCCAAAGCCTTATTTTGTTTATGCTTCATCATGCTTCAAACGGTCTATTATGTGGACGTGCCTTCGTCCGTTATCTGGCTGTTGTCTAACTCACGACTGTGAGGAGGCCATCGTTTTGCACGTTTAAGGCTGTCACATAATATCCATTCAATTTGTCCGTTAACACTTCTCATTTCATCACGCGACCAAATTTCGAGCGCATTCCAGATATCTGGATGTATGCGTAAGGGATATTGCTTTCTTATTGCCATATGCCTTGAGCTTTCGTGTTTGTAGCAGTTAATACAGTAGGAAATCTTGTACGTGCACGTGTGCATATCCGTTTATTACTAGTTTTTACTCATATAGTATCAAGCAATCAATTTTTTAAGCGGTATACACCAGATTCACTATTGATACAGCGACCCTGTATTAAGCACCGGTTGAGTTTCTGATTCGCCACAAAGAACCACCATAAGATTGCTTGCCATAGCTGCTTTTTTATCATCGTCAAAAGCTACTACACCTTCTTGCGCAAGAGAGGTAAGCGCCATGTTAACCATAGATACCGCGCCTTCTACAATTTTCTTGCGGGCGGCAATAACAGCCTCTGCTTGCTGACGACGAAGCATTGCCTGTGCAATTTCTGGTGCGTATGCAAGGTGTGTGAGTCGAGCGTCTTCAACCGTTACACCTGCTGGAGCAAGTTTAGCGCTTAGCTCTTGGCGAAGCCTTTGCGATACGTCTTCGATATTGGAGCGAAGCGTAATAGCGGTGTTGGTGGCATCATCATCTTCCATGTGGTCATAGGCATATAAACTCGCAACGTGACGGACTGCTGTTTCGGTTTGCATGTCTACATATGCCTCGTAGTTATCCACATCAAATACGGCTTTAGCCGTATCAACAACGCGCCAAACAATAACGGTTGCAATTTCTATGGGGTTTCCCATCTTGTCATTTACTTTAAGACGATCGCCCGTAAGCGTGCGTGCTCTGAGCGAAATAGTTGTTTTGCGAACTTTTACTTGTTCGTTAGATGACGAGGAATTGCTATTTGATTCAGATAGATTGTATGCTTTGTATTCCACTGACGAGTTTAAGGTGCGCGCAAAGAACGGATTTGCAAAATGCAAGCCATCCGTTTTTACCGTTCCTTTATAGTTTCCAAAAAGAATGCATATACGGGCTTGTCCAGGTTGGAGTGCAAAAAGTCCCATGTTTACTATAAATGTAGCAACTAAAAGCACAAGTGCAATACACAAGGATGTGAATGAAGGTATTTGTTGAAGCTTATCTGCCTGTATGGCCTCCAATATAAACTGTATAAGGGCATAAGCTGCAAGTGCATAACCTGCAATTACAAAAGGTACAACTATCCATCCGTTGAGCGTTTTTATCTCTTTTTCTTGCGTCATATCAGATCCTTTCTCGCAAAGTTATCAATGACGTTGTTATATCGTTTATAGCGCTGTCTAACCGATATGAATATGATATCACATTTATATCAAAAAACGAACTTTTTGCATATGTGCGCAAAAAGTTCGTAAAATGAGGCGGTGCTTAAGCACGCGCGTTACAAAATGAGCACGCGTATTTCTTGCCTAAAAAAGCGTGTCTAGAACCTCAAGAACGCCATCATCATTATTTGAAGGTGCTTGTTTTTGAGCATAATCAGCTATTCCGTCCATAGCGTTTGCCATAGCATATCCGCAGCCTACATACGAAAGCATTTCTATATCGTTTGCAGCATCACCAAATGCAATACATTCCTTGGGTGTAATATTCCAGCGTTTGACAAGTAAATCTATTCCAAACGCTTTATTGATGCCTGTCAAAATAAGATCAATGGAGCCGTGACCACTTGTGGTAGGAATAATGTGCGAGGGGAGTTGCGCGCGCAACATCTGATAATACGAGTCGGTATCATCGGGTTGCATAACTTCGCACGCTTTAAGAATGTTATCGTTGATCTCTAAAAGATTATCAACAATTTCTAGAGATGGAAAATAATATTTTACCAACCCTATAAATTCTGGCGTTGCATGGCGTTTTTCTATATACGACGCGTGTTCTCCACAAAAAATAGTGTACAAATTGGGGTCGGGCATAACGGTATTGTAAATGGCACGTAGATCTTTTTCGTCCAAATGAGCGGTATAAATAAGCTTGCCCGAATCAACAACATATCCGCCATTTTCGGCTACATATGAAAGTGTATCTGCATAGCCAGGGAAAGACTGTTTAAGCTGAATATACTGGTTGCCACTTGCCAAAACAAAGCGTGCACCTTGTTGTGTCATGCGATGAAGAATGCGCTTAAAACGAGGCTCATCAAACTCTTTGTTATCTCGTAAAAATGTGCCGTCCATATCACTTGCTACAAGCTTAATGGTAGAACTCATGGGTAATCCTTTCTTGAGCGCCTGTAATGCTCAAAAGCGTGCCTTGTTGTTTTACCCAACCTTTCAGTGGTAGATAGTTCAAAATTCAAGACAGCTCAACTAGACGCGTTTGATCAACGCGCTTGATTAACGAATCTGCGCAAAAAGCGCTTGTTGATTACATACCGCGAACAAGGTGTTTTGCGTAACATGTCTTAGCTAGGAGCGCATAAGCTCAAGCATGGCATCGATATCTTTTCGACCAAACGCAACATCATCACGATCATTTACTACAATGCACGGTACGCTCATAACGTTATAGCGTGCTTTAAGTTCAGGGTAGTGAGCAATGTCGTATACGTCAACCGAAACAGAAGAATTACATGCAGCAATATGCTGGGCAGCAACTACGGTATCTGGACACATGGTGCAGCTAAGACTTGCAAGAATTTTTACGTTGGTGGCACCTAATGCAGCAATAGAGCGTTTTTGCTCGTCAGTAAGTTTTTGACCAGGGCCTGCAACGTTATACAAGCCAAGCATAAATGAGGTAAATTCGTGACCTCCAGGAACTCCGTGAAACGCCAGTCCGCTATCTTGGCCCTTATCATTGCATACGCGTACACAGGGAAGATATGCTTCTTTACTTGCCTGCTCTTGAGCAAGAATTTCAACTTGTATTTTGGACGAGATCTTATGCAATTGCGTGCAATAAGCACGTAGTTCTTGAGAGAGGTTTGTTTCATCAAGCGCAAGACGCAGAATTACCGAGCGCTCCATGCGCGCACACAAACCTTTGAGCTGCTCAACCATATCAGCGTCAAAGAGAGCGTTTGCTTTTGGTGCAGATGTATCGGTGGCGTCTGTGTCATGTTGTTGCGTATCATTTACACGCGTTGATGGACGACGAGGGATAAGCCCTGTTTTCTTTTGTTGGTGTACAATGGTGCGCTCCATTTCGGTAGCCGCAATAGCGGCTTCACCTGTTGCGGTTACCACTTGGCGCAAATCTTTAACGCATACATCACCTGCAGCATAGATACCTGCAGCGCTTGTTTGCTTTTGGGCATTGGTGATGATGTTTCCTCGTGCGTCTAAGTTCACAATATCGCGCACAAGCTGTGTTTCGGGCGCATACCCTGCAAGAACAAAAACACCAAAGGTATCGTTTGGCGCAGCTTCATAGGTATGAAGCTCACCAGTTTTATTATTTTTAGTTACCAATTTAGAAGGCATGGTATCACCAGTGAGTTCGGCCACTTCGGTATTAGTATGGATGGTAATTTTTTCGTTTGCCCGTGCCGCATCGGTAGAGGCTGCAGCGCAGGTAAAATCGTCCTCGCGAATAAGAATATGTACATGCTTTGCATATTTGGTAAGAAATACGCTTTCTTCGGCAGCAGCAAAGCCTCCGCCTACAACAAAGACGTCTTTGCCCGTAAAGAATTCACCATCGCAGGTTGCACAATATGCAACGCCATGACCTTGGAACTTCTCTTCACCAGGGAATCCAATTTTTCGAGGTGCAGAACCTATTGCCAAAAGAATGCTCAAGGTTGAGAAATCTCCTTTGGTGGTATGTACAATTTTTATATCGCCATCTGATTCGATGCGAGTTACCTCTGCAAGCATAAGCTCGGCACCAAAAGATTCTGCTTGACGACGCATAGTATCGGTGAGCGCCTTTCCGCTTATGCGCTCAACGCCAGGATAATTAACAACTTCGTTGGTAATGGTGATTTGCCCACCAAATTGCTTTTTCTCAACAATTAAGACGCGATAACGAGCACGCGCGAGATAAATACCTGCAGTTAATCCAGCAGGTCCTCCACCTACAATAATTGCGTCGTAGAGTGAGTCAAGCTGTGGCGTATGGGGTTGTGGTGTATTGGTTGGTAGAGCGTCGTTTGGAGCATGATTATTTTGATCCATGACTATCCTTTCAGTGCAAAATATGGTCGTTACGCGTGTTAAGAGGTAATACTTGAGGAAGCGTAGTTTGAAATCGTGCAGTTTGAAATCAAACGGTTAATATCAAGTGGTTTGCAATTCGGCAGTTGAAAATCAAGCTATTCTCAAAACTACGATAAAAGCCCGCGCAACTGCAACGGGCTTTTACTGAGCATCGAGCGAATATAAGCTCTCTACGCGCGATTAAAGCTGCCCAACTAAGTCAAGGCTTGGCTTAAGTGTATCTTCGCCGGGTTGCCATTTTGCAGGACATACTTGGTCACCATGAGCGCGTACAAATTGTGCAGCCTCCAGCAAGCGGAGTAATTCTTTTGCCTCGCGTCCAATGCTTCCCGAAGTCACTTCGTATACCTGAATTTTACCGTCAGGATCTACAATAAATGCTCCACGCTCTGCTAAACCGCTTTCTTCAATTAACACGTCAAAGTCGCGTGCAAGAACACAGGCAGGGTCTGCAAGCATAGGATATTGCACTTTGCTTACACGATCTGAGTGATCGTGCCATGCTTTGTGCACAAAGTGAGAATCGCACGAAACGGAATAAATTTCGCAGTGAGCTTTTTTGAAATTATCATATTCTTCGGCAAGCTCTTCAAGCTCGGTAGGGCATACAAATGAAAAGTCTGCAGGATAGAAGAAGAACAATGACCATTTTTCATTGCCGTCTTTGTCTTTGCCGATAACATCATTTTTGGTAACTACCGAAAATGTATCGTTCTGATAAGCCTGTACTGAAAAATCGCCAATTTCTTTTCCGATAAGAGACATGTGTTCCTCCTAAAAACATGACTTACGTTACCTTTCCTTAGGTACATGATTTCTATTTCCCTATTTGATTGTTCTATACACTTCTTCTATACGCATACATTAAAAATTCGTAAATGTGGGAGCCTGCGTCATAACAAACACGTGTTCTTGTGTGATACGCGCAATTTAGGCATGCTCTGAACTTGTATTTTGTTCGTCTTCCAAAAGGTCATCAATGGTACCTGCGCAATAGCGCGTGCACACAAGATCTGCTGTGTCGAGCGTTTGTGCTATATCGATATCTGCACAAATTCCAAAGTCACAATCGCCGTCGCTATCCAAAAACATTTGGCGCACATGCCATATGCCCTGCTTCTCATCTGTGGTGTCAAAGGTGCAAAAGGTGTTTGATCGAGCGTCTGCAGTAAGCTCTATTTGGTCGTGAGCCTCATAAAATTCATCCAATACACGCGTCCATTGTCGCGCGTGCCAGCCCCATGCACCGTCGAGTTCGCCTAAAGCCGAAGTATCATGTTGAGCGGCTTTAACAACGCGCTGGAACAAAGCATTGTGAATAAAGATCATAAGTCCGCGTCTATCGGGGACGAGATCTTGCGTTTGCGAAATACGTGGTGGCTCAGCTGCGTGTATAAGGTTGTTACCTTGCCATTCATCAAGTAATGACGAGTCGGTTGTACTGATGAGTACGTGAAGCCATGAAATAATATCGTGGAGTTTATCATCAAGCTTGGACTCAGGAATTGTTTTTGCCAAAAATCGCCATGCGTCTGATAGGTATCTAAGCAGCGTTCCTTCATTTTTAATGATACCTACAACTTGCACATAGGTTTTAAAATCGCATGCTGTTTCAAGCATATTTCTTACGATAGATTTTGGCATAGGCGCAAAATCCCGCGCCCAGGGTACTTGGGCACTATAATTTTCATAGGCAGTTTTGATAAGCGATTCTAAAGGCTTTTCGTAGCTTACGTCTTCGAGGCGCTCCAGCCGCTCTTCGTATTCGATACCTTCTGCCTTCATACGGCTCATAGCCTCGTTTTTTGCCTTTTTAAGCAATGCTTTCATAATTTGCGGTGGATTATCAAGCGCTGACTCAGCAAGAGAAACAACATCAAGTGCATAACTTGGACTTTGAGGATCTAATAATTCAAGCGCCGCAAGAACAAATGGCGCAAGTGGCTGATTAAGAGCAAAATCCTCGGGGATTTCAATGGTGGGCTTATAGGTAGCCTGTATCCAGCGTTTGGGCTCGGCTACGCGCGCAAAAAGCGGGTTTGTGTCAAGGTCATCTTCTTTATATGCTGCTTCTGTTGCGCTTAGTGCGCCTGCCACATCCGTTACGTCTGTTGCGTCCGTCACGCCTGTCGCGTCTGCTTTATCTGTCACTTCTGTTACATTAGAATCAAAATCCTGACAAACCTGTTCAATAACGCCCGAATCGAGTAGCGTTGCAAAAATTTCCTGCGTTCTTCCCAAAAGCTGAGTTTTTTCTTCATCGGGAATAAACGAATTCATAATGAGAAATACAATGCGTCGAAAAGCGTGGCCTTGCTGCATAACTTCTGCAAGTACAAGCGCATGCGATATTTTAAGATGAGCGCGCAGCTCTTCTGGAGAACTTTCAATAAGCTTGTGAAACGTTTTTTCGCTCCACCCTAAAAAGCCTGCTGGTTGCGAAGGTGCTTTTATGCGTTTAAGCTTTTTAGGATCGCCTTGTGCCTTTGCCTGTGCTTTAAGACGTTCGATTTCGTACACCGTTGCCTGTGCTTGTACCACGCCTTCGGTATCAAAACCGCACCTGCCTGCTCTACCTGCAATTTGATGGAATTCTCGTGCATTCAGATGGCGCATGTGCCGTCCGTCAAATTTAGTGAGCGAGTTAAAAATCACGGTATGGATCGGAACATTGATCCCAACGCCTAGAGTATCTGTTCCGCAGATAACTGGCAAGAGTCCTTGTTGAGCAAGCTTTTCTACCAAAAGCCTGTAGCGTGGTAACATTCCTGCATGGTGTATGCCAACCCCACATGTTAGCAAGTGTTTAAGCGATTTACCATATGACGTGGTAAAACGAACGTTTTGCAAAAATGTTTTGATTTTTTCGCGCTCCTCTTTGGTAGAAATACCAAAATTGGCAAGCGCACGCGCACTTTTTTCGGCTTCGCTTTGCGCAAAATGCACAATATACAAAGGAGCTTCTTGTGCTTGCAAAGCTACCTTAACACTTGCTTCTAAGGATGTAGTAGCGTAGGCAAAGCGCAGAGGTACAGGACGAGGGGCATTGAGCACCGCGTCAACGTGTCTTTTGGTCATGCGCTCCAAACGTGCTGACAAGGCACTCATATTGCCTAGTGTGGCGCTCATAAGGAGAAACTGTGTATGTGGAAGCGTAAGCAGAGGTACTTGCCACGCCCAGCCACGGTCTTTATCGGCATAGTAGTGGAACTCATCCATGCACACTGCCGAAATATCAGAGTTTGATCCAAAACGCAAAGCGTCATACGCAAGAATTTCTGCCGTGCAACAAATAAGAGGAGCTTCGCTATTGATAACAACGTCACCGGTAATCATGCCTACTAAATCTTTGCCAAATAAGGCAGTAAGTTCAAAAAACTTTTCGCTTACCAGCGCTTTTATAGGAGCGGTATAGTACATGACGCCATTTTGAACTAAGGTAAAATAACACATTCCAAGGGCAACCATCGATTTTCCCGAGCCAGTAGGCGTCCCTAAAATAACGTGGTTACCGCTTGCAAGGTCTAAAAGTGCCTCTTCTTGATGATCCCATAGTGCTTTGCCCGAATCTTCTGCCCAGTTTATAAAACGCTCAAGCGCTGTTTCTGGGTCAAGGTGTTCAAGATTTCCCTGTTCATCAAGGGGTAAGAGCTTATATAACGAAGGAAGTTCATCCGTATGGGCACAAGATTCGCCTGAGTTGGTGTCATCGTTTGGCTCATCTAGGGGTGTTGATGTGGTAGTAGGTACAATGGCGTTTGTTGGCGTATTCATGTGTGCTCGATTTCTGTCACATTTGCTTTATATGTATATTTCTTTTCTCTTGAGTCACTTATTATAATATAGTCAACTGTGTTGTTTAACTAATATTGAATGGATTTTAGCTCGTGGAATTCTACTCTTTAATGTTTGTGTGCTTTTGTGCACTTCTGTGCATAACCTACTACGCAGTAGGATATATCTTCAAACGCTTCCAATGGGTAGTTATCCTTATCTTTTCGCTTATCTTTTATGCACTTGTTACCAATATAGATACTATTGTTTATGTTGCGTTTACCCTCGTGCTTACCTATGTCACCACCTTATCATTCCACAAAATTGATTCCTCAAGTAAAAAGCGCTTACATACCATC
>NZ_ACGK02000006.1 GCF_000159235.2 Fannyhessea vaginae DSM 15829 | reverse complement strand
GGAAGCTTTGTCTTAACTTCACTGAACTTAGTACCACTCAAGACATCAAATGCCTTAGAAGAACCACCTGCAACTTGTGCATGTTCTCCCGCTTTGAAGGTTACACGTACATAGCCTTCAGGTGCTTGGTCACCTGTCGCATCAATTACATTTTGTTTCACAACCGTGGTGAACTCATATGCTTTGGTAACTGCTTCAGTATCTGTTGGAAGCTCTGGTGTCCAGCCTTTGAAGGTGTAGCCCTCATCAGTGGTGACAGAAGGAAGCTTTGTCTTAACTTCACTGAACTTAGTACCACTCAAGACATCAAATGCCTTAGAAGAACCACCTGCAACTTGTGCATGTTCTCCCGCTTTGAAGGTTACACGTACATAGCCTTCAGGTGCTTGGTCACCTGTCGCATCAATTACATTTTGTTTCACAACCGTGGTGAACTCATATGCTTTGGTAACTGCTTCAGT